>CAZSAQ010000033.1:0-1558 GCA_964605065.1 uncultured Chitinophagaceae bacterium | reverse complement strand
CACCAGCCGCTGCGTCGCGCTCGCACGGCGCGGCGGCATCCACGACGAGGTGACCTTCACCGGCGGCGTGAGTCGCAACGTCGCGATGGTGCAGCTGATCGAGAAGGCCGTGAAGATGAAGATCAACGTCAGCCCGGATGCGCACTTCTGCGGTGCGCTCGGCGCGGCGCTGTTGGCGCATGAACACGCATTTCAACCGGTCGCCGTGGCGGCCTAGGAGAAGGACATGCACAACGTCGTTGGCATCGACATCGGGTCCACCTATACGAAGGCGATTGCGCTCAACGCCAAGCGCGAAGTCGTCGGCACCGCGGTCCGGCGCACCGGCTTCAAGCTCGCGGTCGCCGCCGAGAAGGTGTTCGAGGACCTGCTCGGCAGCAGCGGCCTGGCACGTGAGGACGTCATGTACGTGGCCGCCACCGGCTACGGGCGCTACACGGTGCCGTTTCGCCATGCGCAGATCACCGAACTGACGGCACACGCGCAGGCCGCCGTGCACCTGTTCCCCGACACGCGCACCATCCTCGACATCGGCGGCCAGGACATCAAGGCGATCCGGGTCGACGGCGACGGCCGCGTCACGGCTTTCCGCCTGAACGACAAGTGCGCCGCCGGAACCGGCGCCTTCCTCGAGAAGACGGCGCGCTATCTGGGGCTGACGACCGAAGACATCGGCCCGTACGCAATGCGCTCGACGGCGCCGAAGGCGATCAGCAGCGTGTGTGCGGTGTTCGCCGAGTCCGAGGTCATCAACCACTTGTCCAACGGCATTCCGGCCGAGGACATCATGATGGGCGCGATGGTCTCGCTCGGCGGGCGCGCGATCCAGCTGATGCGCCGCGTCGGGCTGGAAGCGGGCTACATGCTCACCGGCGGCATGACGCGCAACGAGGCGATGGTCAAGGCGCTCGAGCAGTCGCTCGGCGAGCCGTTCCACGTCGCGCCGGGCGGCCTGGGCCAGTTGAACGGTGCCTACGGTGCGGCCTTCATGGGCTTGCGCCGGGTGGAGAAGCTGCTGGCCGAAGGCAAGCCGATCCCGCCCACCGCCGGCCAACAAGACGAGGGCAATCCGCAGCCGCCGGTGCGCCGCTGGTCGGCGATGGCGGCCACGCGCAAGCGCTTCGAACCGTGCGGAAGCGACACCGCGGAGTCCGGCGAATGCCCGGTGGTGGCGATCAAGATCGTGAAGAAGCCGACACCGGCGGTTGTCTCGGTGTAGTGCACAAGGACATCCCCGACCAACGGTTCGGCGAACGGGATGCACAACCGTCCACCGAGAAGGGCCCCCTATGGAATCGATCAACGACTACATGATGAAAGACCACGTGGCATGCGACGCTGCGTTCGAGCGCGCCGCCGACGCGGCGCGCCGTGCCGACTGGCCGGTGCTGCAGAGCCAGGCCGGTGCATTCCTGACGCACATCGCCCGCCACATCGAGCGCGGGCTGAAGCCCTTCGAGGCAGCGGTAGCCGGCGTGCGCGAGGTCGGCTTCACGGTGGTGGCAATCAGCCTGTCGCTGGTCGCGGTATTCATTCCCATCCTGCTGATGGGTGGCGT
>CAZSAQ010000032.1:0-2091 GCA_964605065.1 uncultured Chitinophagaceae bacterium | reverse complement strand
ATGTCATTCAACCGTTCACTCAATTTGAGAAACTTGCGATAATGCGCGCCGGAGTTGGTCCCGGGCGAAAACTCATCAAGCGTTTTGGCCATGACCGCCGGGTCTTGATGCAGGTTCAGCACGGACCCATCCTCGAAGAAGCACCGCCACTGCGGATCGAGCCGCACCAGTTCGAGATAATCCTCCATGCGCCGCCCCGCTTCGGTGAAGATGCGGCGCAACACCGACGGAATGGTCACGATGGTCGGCCCCATGTCGAAACGGAAGCCGCTGCTTTCGAGTTGCGCCGCCTTGCCGCCGAGCCAGGCATTGCGTTCAAACACGGTGACCGCATAGCCACGCGCCGCCAGGGTGCACGCCGCGGCGAGACCGCCCAGTCCGGCACCGATGACTCCGACCTGTTCTTTCTGGTTCTTTTTCATAAATTTTCCTTGAGGGATTTTTGCCGAGTCCGTTGAGAAAGATTTTTCAAAACCCGAGCGGCGGCCTTGATCCGGCCCACGAAACCACGTTGATGAGCGGCTTGGAGGTACGCCTGAAAGAGCGCCGCGTCGTCCGGATGCGCGGGCGCAAACGCGAACCGCACCTTGCTCCGACTGATGGTGACAACTTTCGGCACGGTCAATTCCAACAAACCTTCCGCGCCGCGCGTGCTGCCAAATCCACTTTGGTGCCGCCCCCCGAACGGCAGGCGCGCATCAGCGGTCGGCAGCAGCAAATCGTTGATGGTCACCACGCCCGCCGCGACACGCGCCGCCAAATCGCGGGCGGCCGTTTCATCTTGAGAAAAAACGCTGACTCCCAGCGCAAAGGGACAATCATTCGTGCGCAACACCGCTTCGTGATCGTCGGCCACGGTGACCACTGCGAGGATCGGCGCAAAGATGTCTTCCCGCAAAAATTTTGCCGCGGGCGAAACGCCGCCCAACACTGCGGGCACCCGCACCGTGTGGTCGCCTACCAGACTGCCGGCGATGAAATGCGCGCCATGGGCCAACAAATCATCGAAGGTCGCTTTTAACGCCGGACTCAACGGCAGCGTCGCGGTGGTCGGTCGGAACGCCTCGGCGAGCCGCCCCTCCAATTCCGTGGCGCGGGCGGCGGCAACGCACACCCGCTTTGGCGCCATACAAGTCGCGCCACCATTGAGCGCGAGCGAAAACTTCAATGCTTGCGCCACCAGCGCCAGATCTGCATCAGCGCGGACGATCACCGCGTCGCAGCCGCTCAACTCCATCGTGGCCGGGATCAGGTGAGGCGCGAGTTGGAACAGGATGCGTTCGCCCACGGTCGCCGAACCGGTGAACAAGACTTTGTCCGGTCGCGCGGCAATCGCCATCCGGGCCGCTTCGGTGGCTTCGGGCAGAATTCCCAACAGGCGCGGATCCAGGCCCGCCTGTTCGATCAGGCGCTGCTAAGCGCGGGCGGCCGCTGTCCCCCCCACCCCCGGTTTGAGCACCACGGCATTGCCCGCGACAAGCGCCTGCACGATCTGCACGCCCGGCAAAAGCAGCGGATAATTCCCCGGGCCGATGACCAGCACCGTGCCCCACGGCTCGCGATGAATTTCGGCCGCGATGCCCGAGAGCCAGAGCGGGCGGCCCCGCCGGCCGAAGCGCTGTGGCGCGAGCAGCTTTTCCGCGTTCCGTTCCAAGAAGCGGCAGGCTTCGGCCAACGGGGTGACTTCCGCCACCAACGTTTCGCTGAGCGGGCGGCGGCGGGCGGCGGCGGAACTTTCTGCGAGCTCGACCGCATGTTCGGCGATGAGCGCACGCAACCGCCGAACGAACTTCAACCGATCGGGCCGCGAGGTGCGCTGCCAAAGCGATTGGGCGGAACGCGCCGCCATGAAGGTCCGGGCGACCATGCCGCTCAAATCCATTCCTGATTCGTCGGGCGAAGCCGGATGGGGCGCTGCAATGAATTGGTCGCGGTCGGGATTCATGATTTGCGGATTTGATCGGGCGCTGAGTCGCGGGTGATCGGGGCGGGCTTGAGACTGAACATCCGGCCAAAGGTTTGCACCGCTTCGGCCATGACCGAGCTGGAGCCCCCCGCTGGCGTCCCCGGACCAACCGGCCGTTGCGGATT
>CAZSAQ010000031.1:0-5564 GCA_964605065.1 uncultured Chitinophagaceae bacterium | reverse complement strand
ACCATTAGCAATGTGTTAGTTGGTTAATGAGCCGATGCAATGACGAATGGCGAGTGCAATTTGCCAATGGGCCAATGCAATGACGAATGACGAATGGCGAATGAATCTGAGATCTCAAATCAACTCGAACTCACTCTTCGCGTCCTCTGCGGTTCTTGGCGGGCTTTGCGTTCCTTGGTCGGGGAGAGAAAACAATTAGCAATGTGTTAATTGGTCAATGAGCCGATGCAATGACGAATTACGAATGACGAATGTAAATCAAGTTTGCATATTGTATATTGGGTAGTTTTGTAACCAAGGATTCTCCAATCCGGGCGTTCTCTAAATAATCTTCAACTATCATTCGTAATTCGTCATTCGTAATTCGCCATCTGTAATTCCGCATTCCTCATTCGTCATGGTTTCAAAAGCAAACAGCCAACAATTATTCATCGTTGGCTGCTGAGGATACTGGGTGACCAGAAAAATCTAAATCTAATAAATCGTTCTATCCAATAAGCGGGTGCAGGGAGTGATTAATAAAATCATTTTTTGGGTACTAAATAATAGGGAACGGATCAGGTTTGACTCAACCGGATATTAGATTTTACTAATTTCCCTGCTGCTTATTGGTTTTATCTTTCAATTCGATAAAGAGCTTGTGGTGAGGTTCAGCGCACGATGACCTGACCGTTTTCGATGCGTTCATCATCACTGAACACTTCATAGATGTAATTTCCCTTATCGATCTTGTTGAGGATGGTCGTTTGTTTATTGCGGATGTTTGCCTGCTTTACGAGTTTTCCGTCAAGATCGAACAGGTAGAGTTGATACACCTTGCCATTTTCACCCGCGACGCTGAAGAACAGCACCTGGTGATTGGCGTTTGGATAAAGTTTGATTTTGTTCTTTTTACTCGTAATCTGTTTTTGTACGAGTATGGTATCGCTGGAGGATGGTGGATACCCGGTCGGAGGGGTGGAGACCCCGGCCATCAACTGTGTGGTGGCCATCAGACCGGCCAATACCAGCACGGGCATGGTAATAGACGGATGTTTTCTTACGGGTACATTTTTTTTCATGCGATCCTTTTTCGTTAAAGAATCAAATTAGTTTTCACAGGGTACGGACTATCAGGCATGCATGGGCCATGGCTGAAAATATCTTACGGATTTATCAGAATCTTACCGGGCAACGGGTGCTGTTTCTCCAGCGCTTGTCGCTATTGTTTCCGAGGCGGAAACCGAGCTTGAAGCCAACTGAATAATAGGCATCGTTATTGGTGGCGGTTCCTCTTTTATCACCAGGGAAGTACTGACCACTTCCTGCGCCCAGGTTGGTCTTGTTAGCCATGCGCTCTGCCAGAGGTGCCAGAGAAGCGGGCAGGTGATTGTAGAAAACAGCCGGGTTTACGTAAGTAGTGCTTACGTCATCGATATAGTCGGTGAATGTTTTGCGGTGAACGATTTCCAGGCTGAGGCTCACAGATTCATTGACGAAGTATTTGATACCAACACCCATCGGAATGTTCATCTGTGTCAGCTTGTATTCTTTGCGATCAGGATATTCAGGAAAACCCTGTCCTTCGGTGTGCAGCGGTTTAAGGGCCACCCACTGATTGCTGACGGGATCTGTTCCCATCGGGTTGAAGTGAAACAATCCTACACCGATCAGGCCGTAAGGACGAAACTTATGCCATACATCGCTGGGTTCGTATTCGAACAGAACAGTAGGATATACTTCTGCAACGAGGAATGCTTCCTGTATTTTTGATTTGAAGTTTGAGTTTCTTGTTTTGCGGGCTTCTTCCAGACCACCTTTTCCTTTGATGATGGCGTCATCGCCTTCGATGCTGCCGAAGTTGGCAGCCAAACGAAATCCAAACAGTTCAGTTGGCTGATAAGCGAGGTAAGCGCCTACCATCAATTTGGTTGTTTGTATATTATTATCTTTCAGAAAAGTGGTTCCTCTTCCTAAATTACCTCCTAAGTCACCGAGGAAGTTGGAGGGACCTGCTGTAATACCAGCTTCCCAAAAAGAAGAAGATTCTGAATACTGGCTGTAAGAAGAATAGCCGGATAAGATTAGAAGTGTCGCTCCCATACACTTCCACACAAAAGAGTGTAGCTTTTGTTTCATGAGATATTAGATTTAGTTTTCAGATGGTCAATGGATTCTGCGCCTAAATTAATATGCGCAAAACATACTTACAAGAAACGCCCAAAAGTTATTTTTTTGTGTGTGGGGTGGATATTTTTTTTAACTGATTGATATAAGACGGTGTAACTACTTACTGATTCATCAGCAACATCTCTATGTGTTCGATATTATCTTCCAGGTATATATCGCTTGTTTGCTGAAAACCAAGTGATTCATAAAAACCTTTCAGATAAAGCTGGGCTCCTATGCGAATCGGCTGCGAACCATATAATGTATATAATAAAGAGATGCTTTTTTGCATCAATTGTTTCCCAATTCCGGAACCTCTCGCAATATGGGAAGTTACCACTCTTCCGATCGATGCTTCGGCATAACTGGCCGCTTTGTCGAACAGGCGGGTATATGCCACCAGTTCGTTGTTATACCATCCCATCAGGTGAACGGCTTTCAGATCTTTGTTGTCTGCATCCTGGAAAGGGCAGTTCTGTTCCACTATAAATACTTCTATTCTCAGTCGCATGATGGCATATAGTTCAACCGGGCTGAGATCGTCAAATTTTTTGTAAGTCCAGTGTATGGTCATCGTGAAATCGAATTTTGCTCTTTTGTATGTTAGGTGGTTGTCTGTTGCGTAGCAGGGATGTTCTCAGTATCCGTATTTATCGCCCCAGCGGTTCTTTAAAAATTTGCGTAGTTCTTCTTCCCTGGCATTACGGCCGGGTTCATAAAATTTCTTACCGGATAATGCGTCGGGCAGATACTCCTGGCTGGAGAAATTGTTTTCATAGTTGTGTGAATACTGGTATCCTTTTCCATAATCGAGGTTCTTCATCAGTTTGCTGGGAGCGTTGCGCAGGTGAAGCGGAACGGGCAGATCGCCCCACTGCTTTACGGCGGCCTGTGCCGCGCCAATGGCTTCCACGGCTGCATTGCTCTTGGGAGAAGCGGCCAGGTAAGTAACGCACTGGCTCAGTATGATCGATGATTCGGGCCATCCTATTTTATTGACTGCTTCAAAACACGCATTGGCCATTACCATGGCGGTGGGGTTGGCATTGCCGATGTCTTCACTGGCGAGTATCACCAACCGGCGGGCGATGAACTTCACCTCTTCCCCGCCTTCGATCATGCGCGCCAGCCAGTACACGGCACCGTTGGGATCGCTGCCCCTGATGGATTTGATAAAGGCGGATATGATATCGTAGTGCTGCTCTCCCTTTTTGTCGTACAATGCAATTCTTTTCTGCGCGATGTCCATTACCAGCTTGTCTGTGATGACCACCTCGTTTCCGGAAGCTTCGATAACAATCTCCAGCAGGTTTAATAATTTTCGTGCATCCCCGCCGGAGATATTGATCAGCGCGGCTGTTTCTTTCAGGTCTATTTTTTTGTGGCGCAGTATCTCATCCCGGCTGATCGCATGGTGCAGGAGTCGGGTCAGCTGTTCTTCATTCAAAGATTTCAATACATATACCTGGCACCTGCTCAGCAAGGCGCTGTTGACTTCGAAGGATGGATTTTCGGTGGTGGCGCCAATCAGCGTAACGATGCCCTTCTCCACCGCGCCCAGCAGCGCATCCTGCTGCCCTTTATTGAAGCGGTGTATTTCATCGATAAACAACACGGCGCCCTGCTGTTGTTTGGCCTGTTCAATCACTTCACGTACCTCTTTCACGCCGCTGCTGATGGCACTGAGGGTATAAAAGGGAACCTGCAGGCTGTGGGCGATGATGTTGGCGATGGTGGTCTTGCCGGTGCCGGGTGGGCCCCAAAGGATCATGGAGGGCACTTTTCCTTTCTCGATGGCGTTTCTCAGTATACTGCCTTTCCCTGTCAAATGCTCCTGACCGGCCAGCTCATCAATGGAGTTGGGCCGCATTCGTTCGGCCAAAGGCGCATTTTGAGTGGGCATTGCGTTAATTTTACAGGCAATAGTACAATAAGTTTCACAACAGACACCCAGCCCATGAGCCCGTTGGTACAAAAAATAAGCAGACTGTGCATTTATCTCCTCGGAAGCTTGCCGCTGTCCCTGTATGGTCAGATCAGCGATGCCAGCCTGCAGTATGAAATCAACCAGGCAGCCCTGGTGATGGTCAGAATGGAAATCAGGGCAGAGGTAAATGTGCAGAAAGTAAATATCAATACCCGCTCCTTTAACCGGTTGCTGGATTCCATCCAATCGCTGGAAGCCGATAGTATTTTCCTGTCGCCCGCCGAAAAGCTGGAAATCGTATTAAATGAATTCCAGGCCCGCCCGCAATATTATTTTGTCAGCGAGTTCACTTATTTCCGGCACCGGGAGAAAGTGTCTGCCCGTGGTACGGGTTTTATTATTTCGGGCGATGGATACCTGTTGACCAACTGCCATGTGGTAGACGAGGGAGACGCGTTCATCAGCCGGCGATTTGTTCTGTCGGCATTTAACTATGTAACGGAATCCAATATTAATGCCATCGAACAGGCGTGGGTGGTCAAGTTTACCGATCAGCAACGTAGTCAGCTCTACCAGACCTTTGCGAATGTCTATTCGAGGATCGTTCCCATTGAGCTGGAGAAGATCGAGAAGAATATATTCGTAACACTCAACGGGCAAGACAGCACCGGCAAGGGATTGTCGCGGGAATACCTCGCCACCATCATCAGGAAGGGGCGGTCGATGCCGGGAAAAGATGTGGCCTTGCTGAAGATACGGGTGGCTGAAGTGCTGCCCACTTTGCAATTGAACAGGAACAGCCAGGTGAAAGTAGGAGAGGAGGTGTTTGCCTACGGGTTCCCCAATCCGGTTGCCAACAACGCCTACCTCTCTGATGAAACGATCCTTGAACCAACCTTGACCCGGGGCATCATCAGCGCGCGAAAGAAAACCATTCACGGATGGCCGGTACTGCAGATGGATGCCGATATCAATCGCGGTCATTCCGGCGGACCGGTTTGCAACAAAAATGGGGAAGTGATCGGGATCACCACCTTTGGCACCCTGGATGACAACGCGAAAGGACTGGCACCGGGACTTAACTTCGCCATTCCGCTTGAGGTGATCCGCGAGTTTGTTCCGGACAGTATCAACGCTTCGCTGAGCGAAATCAGCCTGAAATATGCGGCGGCGCTGAGGTTGGAAGAAAAATCTTACTATAAGAAAGCGCTTGTTTATTTCAGGGAAGTGGAACACCTGAACCCGTTTTATCCCGGCCTGCATCAGCATATCCGCGAGGCGGAAAAAAATATCAGTGAAGGAAAAGATGCAGCTGCCAACGATTGGATGTTATATGCCGTGGCGGCAGGACTGGCGGTAGTAGCAGGGTTGATTTTTTGGGTGAAGTATGCGGGGGGTAAAAAGTAAAAAGTAAAAAGTAAAAAAGTAAAAAGTAAAAAAGTAAAAAGTAAAAAGTAAAAAGTAAAAAGTAAAAAGTAAAAAGTAAAAA
>CAZSAQ010000030.1:0-12631 GCA_964605065.1 uncultured Chitinophagaceae bacterium | reverse complement strand
AATTCCGAATGAAAATGAAATATGATCATTGATTTGCCAATTCCTTTGCGCGCTCTGCGGTTCTTTGTGCACTCTGCGTCCAGGTTTCTAAAATGCCCAAATGAACATCTGTTGTTTTATTTTGATCAATTGCTTGTCTTATGAAGTACTATTGTAAAGTCTTTTACGGGAAAATAAAATAGTTGCTTTCCCACTTTTCGAAATTCCATTAGCCCGGCTTCTACCAGCCCGTTCAAATCATTTCGTGCAGTTTGATTGCTTATTTTAAACCATTTTTCCAGTTGAGCAACTGAATAATTGGATGCTTGGTCGTGAAGGATCTCTTGCAATAGATAAATTTGCCTTTCATTAAAACTGGTGTTGCGTAACAAAGTAATTGATCGCTTCTTTTCCCGGGTCTTTCGTTCGATATATTGCCTTAGCTCCGCCAATGCAGATTTGATACATTGCAGATTGTAAAGGATAAAATAGGTTAAATCATTATTGTCAAGCTCCGTGTGCAAATACGCACGGGCATACTGCGCTTTTGCCTTTAAAATGACACGGGAAACGGACATGTATTCAATCAACCAATAGCCTTTCTTAATAAGATACCAATAAAAGACTGTCCTTGCAGTTCTGCCGTTGCCATCGGAGAACGGGTGTATAAAACCCAACAGAAAATGCAAAGTGATTCCTTTGGCAATAGGATGAATAAAGAACCGGACAGCTTTTTTGTCGTTTGCAAAATCACAAAAAGCGTTCATGAGCTCCGGCAATTGTTCGTGGGAAGGGGGATAATGTACAACTTCGCCAGACAGTACGTCGACAACATTGACGCTATTATCTGTTCTAAATGCACCTTCTTCTGTTTTGTCTGGAAGCGTATTCTTTGTAATAATACCGTGCAGTTCTAATATGTTTTCAATCGTGAATGGCTTATCCTTATTGGCTACGATCCATTGCATTCCTTCGTAGTTATTTAAGATCATTTGCTCGGATTCGTTCCGGGGTTTACGATTGGTTTCGAGCATCTCTTTCGCCAGCTTACGGGTAGTAACGGCACCTTCCAGTTGTGAAGAAGCAATGGCTTCCTCCATCAATGAGCTTAATAAATAGCGGTCCTTATCCTGAGTGGGTATGATCCCGTCACTTTGTATTGAACCACCTAAATTCATATCAAATTCATGGAAGTACTCCTGCATTACATTGGGCGAGTTCAAGCGAAAGGAATAACTTCCAGTTAGATGAAATTTGTTTCCATGTCGATTGGATTGAACGGCCGCCCATAATTTTTTGGGATCGTAGCCCCATTCTTTGGCAAAGTATTTCCATTTGTCCCAATAAGGAAACTGATTATTGTTTATTTCAAAAAAGCTCGAAAACTTGCCAGTCTTGAGTAAGTCATCCAAAATCTCTCCATAACTATAATCATCCGGTATCGCGGGCGGCATTTCAGGAATCTTCATAGTTTCTCCAAATATTTACCAAAATTAGGAGAAAATGGATAATTTCTCCTAATATTTATATATTTTAGGAGATGTATGCCAAGTTTAATAAAACCCTTAATGTGTTCAAATAGAATATATTATGAAAAAATGGTGAATTAAGTTCAGGAAACCCTTTGCGAACTCCGCGATTCTTGGCGCACTTGGCGTCCAGGCTTTATTGGGAGCGGGAGCGACTCGAGAATGGCGAAATACGAATTACGAATGACGAATTCCGAATGAAAATGAAATATGATCATTGATTTGCCAATTCCTTTGTGCACTCTGCGGTTCTTGGCACACTCTGCGTCCAGGCTTTATTGGGAGCGGGAGCGAGTGGTGAATGGCGAATTACGAATGACGAATGGCGAATGAAAATGAAAAATGATCGATGATTTGCCAATTCCTTTGTGCACTCTGCGGTTCTTTGTGCACTCTGCGTCCAGGTTTCCGGGGAGCGAGTCTTGAATGACTAATAAAATTAAAACAGGAGACATGCTCCTTTCATAATGACGGAACCAGGCCCTACTTATGGCTGTCACAAGCTATTAATCCATTCACGCTGACAATACTCTCGTCAGCAGGAGAAACCCAGAAGAATGAAAAGGTGTAGGTGATTGGTTGCAATAGTCGGCGTGCATACGGTCCTTCATTTGAAAATAATATTTGAGAGAACACCCAACGCTCAAATGGTGATCTCTACCAGGTTACCGTCGGGGTCTTTAACCACGCTTTCGAAATATCCATCACCGGTGGTCCGCGGTTCTCCTGCCACTATGTATCCGTTATTCCTTAACCGTTCTGTAAGGCTGATCACCTGTTCTTTGCTACCCACCGAAAATGCCATGTGGGCATAGCCAAGCCGCGGTTCGACGGCATCAGGATGGCTGATGTCTGGCCGGGTCATTATTTCAAGCCGGGGAGCATCCCCGAAGCTTAGAAAATATGAACTGAAACCTGTGCGGGGATTGTAGTATTTCTGGTTGGAGCTGGCGTTAAAATATTTCTCGTAAAAAGCCCTGCTGTTTTCCAGGTCCCTCACCCAAATGGCAATATGTTCAATTCTCATTATTCGGTAAATTTTAAACGATGATGGAATTGCAAAAATAATGGAATACGAAAGAGTGCCTGATACTCACGAAGCGTTTAGCGCTTGCGATACCAACATTAATACCTACACACAGCTCTTGAATGAACTTTTACACTTCTTAACACGAATTTTGCAGCTGGTTTACCTCATTCGCAATACCGTATCCTATCATTGCGAAAAAAAGTATGATGAAAATTTTATCTTCTCAACCTGTCTGGCAAAGTGGCTCCTCTGTCATCCGCATCATAACTGGCTGCCTGATTTTCCGATATGGATTGGAGTTGTTCCAGATTGGCGAACTCATCAAGTTCCTGGAAGAAGCCAAAGTACCCTTCCCGGCATTTTCAGGGTATGCTGCTAAATTAATAGAACTTGTAGGGGGTGCTTTTCTCGCGCTCGGTTTTCTCACCCGGATCATCACTCCCTTGCTGATTGCCGTCATGATCGGCGTGATCGTGATCACTGCTCATGGAAGTATCTTCGAAGGTGAGTTGGCATTTCTCTATATATTACTTTTCGCTCTATTTTTCTTCCAGGGAGCAGGTCAATGGAGCATCGACTATTGGCTGGAGCAACGACGCGCCAGGAATGGATAGAAATTCATCTAACGGCCGCCCTCCTTACTTTTCCGGTTCAATTAGTTTACGTCTCATCTTCATGAATGGCTTTTCTATGGCCAGATGTACAAGATAAGCGAATAAAGAACTGCTGATGATGCATAGCAGGAGTATTACATGATCGTTCATAGGCCAGTTGCGTAAGCTAACCTGGGTGAAGTGTATCACCCCTTTGTGAGTCAGATAGAGTGCATAAGACAACGTAGCGATCCACGCTGTTGCCCTGGAATGCCAGCGATACAGAAAGCAGCCGGGACTGATCGCTCCCATTGTCATGAATGCGAAGCCTATGGCGATGACCGGGTAGCCAAAAACAGATGCCGGAAAATTTTGCGGATCCTGAAATAGAAAATACGCAGCGGTCAGTATCAACAGCCCCACCACAATATGCCAATTTCCCCAGGCTGCAATTTTATCCCAGAGCCGGGGGCGAAACTCTCTCATCGCCGCGATTGCCACTCCTGCCAGTAAACCATCCAATCGATTGTAGGTAGGATAGTAGATGAACTTATACCAGTACAGCCAATTGTTATCGTCTTCAGCATGGGGTAGGTACAATTGATCGAAACTGAATTGCCTCACTGCGAAACCTGCAACAAAAAATAAAAGAAGAAGCCAATAAGAACGAGAGAATCGTTTATATCGCAGCAAGAAGTAGAGGAAAAGAGGTAACAATAAATAAAAGTGTTCTTCCACGCACAAAGACCATGCATGCGAAAAAGTGCCATAGTCTTTCAGGTTCAGCCCGAAGTTTTGTGTGAAACTGAGAAATTTCCATAATGGGGGCAATGCTTCTTTTTCACGAAATACCGGAAATGCAAAATACAGGCCAACCGTAAATAAAAACGCCGGAACGATCCGGAAGAGCCGTTTGAGAAAAAACACGCTCAGCGAAATGTTATCAGTACTGTTTATTTGCTGAAAAAGCTGAGAGGAAATCAGGAATCCGCTCAATACAAAAAAGAGATCAACACCTACCCACCCAAACGATGCCACAGCGGGCAACCACTCCGGACGGCCACCACTGATAATATAATAATGAAAAAAGAAAACAAGGACTATTGCCAATGCCCTTAAGTGATCGAGACCGTGCAGTTTGTTGTTCATTATTCCCGTCTTGTTGGTGCTATCGCTGATATCGTTTGCCGACTCCTGCCAAATTGAAAAAACAGACCATAAAAATATCCGGCCAGAGCGAATATTTTTCGATCTCGGCCGGATTTATTTGTCCGTTGTTAGCGGTTGTTTATCTATGTTTCTGACTTTTGGAGCTATTCCGTCCAGTGTTTATTCACCCTGAATCCCTTAAAAACGAGGTAAAGACCTAAACCAAATTCAAATATCGCTACCATCACTGCCGAGAGGCCGGCCATGGCAGAACGTTGTTCCATCCAGCCGAACAAAACGGCCAGGTAACCGGCAATGAGAGGAAAAGCTCCGAGGATCCCGATCATAGAAAGAGTTCTGGGAACGAGGCGCGATCGGTAAAGCAGGATACCCAGTAACAGGTCGTTGATCGCCGGCATGAAGCCCTGACCCAGCAGAAAAATCCGGTCGTACAACGCCACAAGCAGTTGGTTGGCGCCTCCCTCCTTCACCATTGCCGCTGTCATAATGAAGGCTGCACCGGCGAACATGGTACCGGCTTCCACTATTCTCGAAGCAACCAGCCCAAGGGCCAGGCTTTTGCTTTGTAACCGGAGAATCGGGTACAGTACTATAGCGGTTACAATTCCTGACAAAGCCACCACAATTTCAAGCAGCCCGCCGATAGTAATATCTCGCTGTTGTGCTGGTCCCATTGCGATGTCCGGATCATGGGCGGGTGCGTATAAGGCGAGCGTTGGGATGGAAACGAAAGTGAGTATGTAAAAGAGCCCTGCGCCTAAAGAGGTTTTTCTATGAGAAGCCGGTAACGGAAATTGGATCGCCGCTTGTTGGGAAAAGTGTTCCATTTTGAAACTTTGTTGAGGGTAAAGCTTATTTATTACGGGCAAGAGGATTTGTTTTCCAGGGCTTGGAGAAATGAACGCTAACCATAATGGCCCTGTTATAGATTTCCTTGTGCTGTGAGATATTGGTAAGGCCATGATTGTACCGGATATCCAGGGAAATTCGTCTTTTGGCGAAAGGCCACTCAAACCCACCACCCATCTGCACACCGGCATCGAAACGTTTGAATCCGTTGGTGGACTCGTCGAATGAGAGTTTGGTAGAGTGATCGTTTATTTTCCAGGTGCCGCTGATGTTATAGGCGATGGAAGGGCCGGCATTTACATAAAATTTTCCAAGATGGAGCCTGGCCATTACCGGCATCTCTATTGTATGAATACGGAGAGTAGACTGGTCGGTGGTCAGCGAATTGTTGTCCTTCAAGCTTCCGCCTTTGCGCATGTAATAAAGCTCCGAAACCAGTGAAAACATCCTGGTTACCCCTGCCTGGAATGACAATCCGGCCTGGATACCGTGCGACTGCTTCCTGTAGTCCGACAATTGACTGTTCATGTCGCCATAATAAATATTGGAGCTGGCCACGTTTACCATCAGGTCGAGGTAGGTTTTGGCAGTTTTGGAGGAAGGGGAAATGGTAACGGTCTGAGCCTCCGCGTTACCAGAAATCAGGATAGCCAGTAACAGGAGGCCGGGAGTAATTGATGATAAAAATTTCTGCTTCATGGTATCAAGTTTTTTGATTCTGATTAATTGATGAAGCAAAATTATCCGGCCTGAAAGCCTCCCGCAACCAGACTATGCAAAGGCACCGGCTTTATCTGCCAATGCCCGCTTTTGATCTGCCAAATTTTAGAGGATTTTACGCCTTTCCGCCGATGTGCTGGAGGAACTGATCTTTGTAGGTATCTGAGATAGGGATGAACTGATCGGCAATCTTTATCCGGTTACGTTCGATCGACTCGATCTTGTTGATGGAGACCATATAAGATTTGTGCACGCGGCAAATCAAACTGGAGGGGAGTAATTGCTCGAGTTCGCTAAAGCTTTGCAGCGTCATTATTTTTTTCCCGGTGGTATGAATTCGCAGGTAATCCCGCATGCCTTCGATGTAAACGATCTCATTGATCATTATTTTTTCCAGCCGGTTTTCTGTTTTCACAAAGATGAAATCCGGCTTTTTTCCTTCCGCGCGCTGATTGATGTTTTCCTGGGCCTTGTTGACAGCCTGCAGAAAGCGGTTAAAGGTAAACGGCTTGAGAAGATAGTCGGTGATCCTCAGTTCATATCCTTTTAAAGCATACTCCTGGTAGGCGGTGGTAATGATCACCTGGCTCTCTATCCGCGAGCTTTCGAGTAGTTCTATGCCAGATAATTCATCCATATTGATGTCCAGAAAGAGCAGATCCACTTTATGACTGTTGAGATAGGCCAGCCCTGCGAGAGAATTATCGAAGGTTTCCAGCAACTGCAGAAAGGGGACCTTCAGAACGAAATCCCTTGTTTTCTCCAATGCCAGCGGTTCATCTTCGATGATAATGCAGGTTAGCTTATTCATACGGAATAATTAAATGAATGCTGTACAAATCGTCTGTCTTTCGAACCTCTAATGTATGTCTTCCCCGATAGATTAATTGGAGTCTTTTTTCTATGAGTTCATTGCCCAAACCGCCATACTGCTGCCGGGAATTGTTTTTTGTATCGAATTTGTTTTCGCAGCGCAGGCTTACGTTGTTTTCATTCACTTGTATATTAACAGCAATGGCGTTTTCTGTTTTTTTATTGGTTGTATGTTTGAAGGCATTTTCGATGAAGGGGATCATGATCATAGGCGCGATGGATTTGTTTCGCGGATCCCCCACCAGGTGAAGGTGAACATAGTTTTCATTGGCCGTCCTGATCTTTTGCAGGTCGATGTATTTCTGAATATATTCAATTTCACGGGCAAGCGGTATTTTGTCGGCCTTGGTTTCATACAGGATGAAACGCATGATGTCTGATAGTTTATTCAGGTACTCGGAAGCCGCTACTGTATCTTTCAGGATCAACGCATCGATGTTGTTGATGGTATTGAACAGAAGGTGAGGATCGAGTTGCAGCTTTACCAGAGCCATTTCCATCTCATGATTCTTTTCTCTCAGCGCTTCTTTCAGTTTAATTTCATTGAACCAGGTGATGAATCCCTTGATGACCAGGGCTACAAATCCGCAGATCATCCCGATTACCGTCATTACCAGTATTACCCTGGCGGCGGTGGATCTTCCTTTCCGGCCACCTTCGTCCATATCTGCCACATAACCTGATTCTATGAAAAATCTGAGGAGGATATAGCTGAAAATGGCGGCAAAAAGTGAGATCAGAACGGCCATAATGACCGACAAAACATATTTCTTCTGCTGAAGATACCGGGGAAATAATAGAAAATAGTAAGTGAAGTAGGAGATCACCGAAGGGATAAAAGCAAAAAGTAAGATGTTTTTTAGAGCGTTCATGACCCGCGCCTCCTGGTTAATTGCATTCAGATTGGTTCTGTAGTAAACAGTGAGGACGATGGCCACCAACATAAAATAACAAAGCCAGAATCCCGTATGTAATAAAATCACAAACGATCTCTTCATGATTTGAAATTACAGACTAAAAGTATATGTAGGAGGGTAAAGTACAGGCGGTACTATGCAAACCGGTCGGTTTAATCGGCAAAATCCTTGAAATCATCTGCAAAAGGCACAGGCCTCAGCAGGCAGACGCCTGGCAAAATGAGTGGAGATTATTTTTTTCGCCGCGGTTTTTTGAATTTCTGATTGATCAGGTCAGCAATGAGTTCAATGGGCAAAGCTTCCGCATGTTTAAAATGCAGGGAGTCCTTCGTATTCTTTCCCCGATATTTTTCAATGACCCCCTTTTCGGAAGAGCTTCCATAAATAGGGTATAGGCCGATATGGTTTTTGTAAGCTGAAAAATAAACGGTGGCGCCATTATAGGTATAAGCGGGCATATTGTAACTGATCTTCTCTTCCACTCCATGAAATTGGGTCATGATTGTCTTGCGGATCTGATGCAGCCGCTGTTGAACATCTTTATCAAATAAGGAGATATATTCATCAACAGTGGCTGGTTTATTACCGTTCATGGCCGGAGGATTTTGAGAAGGGAAATTAGAGAATTTATAGGGCTGACAGGATGAAGAATGCGTAACGTCGCTTTTTTTGAGGCATTTTCGCGTAAGACTTTAATATGTAGGATTTTACCTACAAGATTTCGGTATTTATATATGGCAAAAGTTTAAAAAGTGGGCTTGCTTCCGGGGATACTCTTAAACAGTAAAAAATACCTTTCACTCTGATTTTCACCGTCAATTGTATAGTAAGTTTGAAAAGCAGAAAAGGAGTACCCTAAACAAAATCAACACCGTATGCCGCCGAGCGAAATAGCCGAACTGGAGATGTTCAGCTTTTTTGAGTTGATCCCTGACCTGGTTTGTATTGCTAACCGGGAGGGGTACTTTAAAAAAGTGAACCAGGCGGTCATCAATACGCTGGGATATACCAGGGATGAATTGATGGACCGGCCCATTTCTCAATTTATTCACCCGGCCGACCAGGAAGAAACTGGTAACCGGAGAGCAGAATTATTGCAGGGAAAGACACTGATCAATTTTGATAACCGGTATGTAACCAAAACAGGAGTAACGGTCTGGTTGCATTGGACGTCTATTTTCATCCCCGAAAAGCAAATTGTTTTCGCGATCGCAAAAGATATTACGCTGCGAAAGAAGAAAGAGAAAGAAATCGAAGAGAAATCACTCCGCTTCGAAAAGCTGGCCAGCCATTTCAAGGGGAAGATGGAAAATGACAAGAGGAACCTGGCTACCGAACTCCACGAAGAATTGGCACAACTGGCTACAGTAGCCAAAATGAACCTTACCTGGCTGAAAGAACATTGCGAAACAGGTACAGATGAACATGAAACCAAGATTGATGACACTTTATCCATACTTGACAAGCTGATTGATTCCATCCGGCGTCTTTCCTTTGCGATCAGCCCGGACATGCTTGATAATCTCGGACTGAATGAAACGCTGAACTGGCTATGCGAAGAATTTTTTCAATTGAATAATATTCCCTGCTATTTCGAAAGCACCTGTACGGATGAAGAATTATCCCGCGAGATCCAACTGGATTTTTTCCGTATTTGCCAGGAATCCCTCAGCAACGTCATGTATCATGCAAAGGCCGATTCCGTTTGGGTGAAACTGGAATCTTCCGAGAACAGGTTCAGCTTGCATATCACCGACAACGGAAAAGGGTTTCATCCCGAGCAGGTGGATGGATCTTCGGGCATCAACAATATGAGAAAAAGAGCGGATTCTGTAAATGGCCAGTTGTCTATTCATAGTGAAATCGGCAAAGGAACGAGGGTGGCAATAGAAATAGACAAGATTCATTGAACTGTCTGGCTTTTGACCCCTGTAATTACTATTCTTCCTATCTTCCTGTTATAAATTTTCCCAAATGTTGAGATCATTTTTCAAAAGCCTTTCGATGGCTTTTGCTGCCTGTTTGTGGCTTGCTTCCTGCTCAGAACCAAAAGGAGAAAACCGCCTGTCTGGCGAAGAGAAAAAAGAAGGATGGATTTTGTTGATTGATGGGAAAACAACGCAGGGATGGCACCTGTATAATGAGGGAAATACCCCATCTACCTGGCAGGTGAAAGAAGGTGAATTGTATTGTAATCCTAATGATATTCATCTCAAACACGGAGACCTGGTTTCGGACAAAGAGTTTCAGAATTTCGATTTGAAATTTGAATGGAAAATCCCCGAAAAAGGAAATAGCGGGGTATTTATTAACGTTCTGGAAAGACCTGACCTGAGTACGGCCTGGCAGTCGGGCCCAGAATATCAACTTTTGGAGGTGACACATCAGGACTATTCCATTGCAGGGAAAAGAAGTGGGTGTATGTTTGGATTCGGCCCCACCAAAACACCGGTGGATCCCAAACCGACCGGTCAGTGGAACCAGTCTGAAATCAAACAGGTGAACGGTAAAGTAGAATTTTATCTCAATGGTGTTTTGACGGCTGAAAAGGATCTTACTTCACAGGCGTGGGCAGATTCTGTTGCTGCCAGTGGCTTCAAATCCTTTCCGGAGTTCGGAAAACATACCAAAGGAAAGATCGCCCTGCAGGAATGGTCGAAGGGGGTGTCATTCCGGAATATCCGCATCCGGGAACTATAAGAAACCGAAACGATATAAGAAAGCCCCGTCGTAAAACGGGGCTTTTCTTTTTTCCGGGAAACTGCTGATCAGCTTTCAAACCCACTTTTTTCGTATATCTCCTTTGGCGATTTTTTAAATATGTCTTTCCAGGAGTCTTTTCCATTCTTCTTTACATAGGCATCTACGATTTTGAAACCGATATAGTACCCGATGGCACCCGGAAATTTATCATTCAGATGAGCGCTGCGATTCCTGAAAAAGTCGATCACTGATTTATCGGTTGAATATTTGTTGACAGAGAAATACTTTCTGACGGTTGCGATGCTGTCGTCGCATAATTTCAATTCTTCAGGAGTATAACCCAGGTTTTGGGCCAGGGTGTATTTATCTTTCCAGTAGAGCTGGTTCATCCAGACTGCAAACCCTTCTCCTATAATCGGAGTAATGGCGCTGGTGTCGTGGTGCTTGTTTACGTTTGTCATGATCTGGTGAGTCAGTTCATGAGGAAATGTTCTCACAATTTGATCGTTGGAACTGTTGCTTCGATGAGAAAGATCGATCAGCATGGCAAAGTCGCCCAGTCCACCCATATCTGTCCACCCGGGTCCATAAACGATATACCATTTTCCTTTTGGGTTATAACCCGTGAGTTGCTTCATGTTTTTAGCCACTTCCCTGAACTGACCTATCAGTCTTTCACCGTCTACATTGGCATTTCTTTTTTCAAACTGAGGCAGGATCTTGATGGCCTTATTCATCCATTCCGTCAGGTTTTCGCCATCACCCATATACCCGTTCCAAAATTCCTGGTATGGGGTGTAGATAGAATCCAGAAACACTTTTGTACGTGTGAGAGAATCGGCGTCTTTATATTGCCTCATGAGGCGGAGTTGTGTTTGGGATATGTCAAACAACTGGAGATTTTGCTGGGACCTGCTCTGCGTAGCTACCAACACGGAAAAAATCAGAAAAAGGGCTCTCATAAATGCAATTTTTGATTGAAACGATTGAAGTGAACAAAAGTTACATTGTTATTGGCAGACCGATCAAAATCAGCAGGAATGAACTAAAAAACTGACGAAAGCCATCCGGCTGGTTGCTTATAAATGCTACCTTCCCTGACAAATCCTTTTCAGACATGATCAATCTGAGCAGCATCCAGACTGAAGTTGACGCCAGCTTTTTGTACAAAACGCTTTCCGAAACGGAAAAAGACCCCCATGTAGCCAAGGTTTTTGCGGAGATGAGCGAGATAGAACATAGCCATGCAGTGGCTTTTCTCAAAAAGAGCAACCTTGGCGAGGAAAAAATGCCACCTCCATCGAGGCGAGCGCGGATATTGAAACGGATAGGTAAGATCTTTGGCAATGAGTATATCCTGGGGGTTTTGCTGGATACAGAAAAAGGGCTTTCTACCTCTATTGTTTCTGCCAGGAAAAAAACCAATACCGCCGGTTCCTTGTCCGATACGGCACACGTAACCATACTCAGGAATATTCTGGCAAACAATAAAGAGTTATCAGGGCCTTCTCTGGCAAGATTCGAAAAACAGCATAAGACAGTAGGGGGAAATGCACTGCGTGCGGCTGTACTCGGTGGCAACGATGGGCTGGTGTCGAATTTCAGCCTGGTGATGGGTATTGCCGGAGCAAGCAGCGGTCAAAAGGAAGTATTGCTGACGGGGATCGCGGGATTGCTGGCAGGGGCATTGTCGATGGCCCTGGGAGAATGGATATCGGTTCAAAGTTCCAGGGAATTATCGGAAAACCAGATGCAACTGGAAATGGAAGAACTGGAAGCGCATCCGGAAGGAGAGGAGAGAGAACTGGCACTGATCTATATCACCAAGGGCATCGAGGAAAATGAAGCCAGAAGACTGGCTAAGGAAATCATGTCGAACAAAACCCAGGCCCACGAGATACTGGTAAAAGAGGAGTTGGGGATAAATCCCGAAGAATTGTCGGGATCTGCGATGGAAGCGGCGATCAGTTCATTTGTATTATTCGCATTGGGAGCGATCATACCGGTATTTCCATTCTTTTTCGCTGGTGGAGTAAAGGCGATTATTTTCAGCGCCAGCCTGAGCGCGCTGGGGTTGTTCGGTATCGGCAGCGCGATAACTTTATTTACGGGTAGAAGCGTTTGGTTCTCGGGTTTAAGGCAGGTTGCTTTTGGTCTCATCACGGCGGCGATCACATTCGGAATCGGCAGGCTGATAGGAGTTTCTATTGCGGGGTAAAAAGTAAAAAGTAAAAAGTAAAAAGTAAAAAGTAAAAAGTAAAAAGTAAA
>CAZSAQ010000029.1:0-24079 GCA_964605065.1 uncultured Chitinophagaceae bacterium | reverse complement strand
AGTAAAAAGTAAAAAGTAAAAAGTAAAAAGTAAAAAGTAAAAAGTAAAAAGTAATTTTTTTTAAAAACTTCTCTTCTTACTAAAATGCTACTTGCGGCAAAATTTTTCAGGAACGCAAAGATCGCTAAGAACCGCAAAGCGCGCGAAGGATGCGGAATAAGTCCCCCCATTCCCGCAGGAAAGGAGTTGGGGCGAGGCCCGCAAACAGTAAACTCCAAACTGCATTCCAAAATAGTAAACAGTAAATCGTAAACCGCAAATCAACAATAAACCATAAACAATAAACCATAAACGCCACCGGCTTAGCCGGGGGCTCTCCGCATTTTTTGGAACGCAAAGCTAAGAACCGCAAAGCGCGCGAAGGATGCGGAATAAGCTCCCCTTTCCCGCGGGGGAGGGGTTGGGGGTGAGGCCCGCAAATCGTAAACTCCAAACTGCATTCCACAATCGTAAACAGTAAATCGTAAACAGTGCAAACTCACGTGAAACGTTAAACCTGAAACGATAAACCCAGACCGCCTCTACCCCCTCCAGAAAACCCACCCTATCCCAAATTCAGCGTCACAATGAACGTCGTTCCTTTGCCGAGTTCGCTTTTTACACGAATAGAACCTTTGTGACTGAGGATGATGTTTTGGGTATGCGTGAGACCGAGGCCGGTGCCTTTTTCCTTGCTGGTAAAGAAGGGTTCAAACAGGTGATCAAGGTGTTCGGCCGAGATGCCGGAGCCGTTATCGCTGATTTCCACAATGCACTTATGGTCCTTTGCAAGGGTGGTAATGGATAGCACTCCTTTGTCGGACTCCATGGCTTCGACTGCATTTACGATCAGGTTGAGCAGGGCGATCTTTATTTTTTCAGCGTCTACTTCCACATCGCAAATGTCGAAATCGAATTTCTTTTCGATGAGTATTCTCTTGAACTTGATCCGGTCCAAAGCCAGTTCCAGCGCATCTTCTACCAGTTCGTTGATGGATCTTTTGGTTGTTTTCAGCTCGGTAAACCGGGTTGAATAAAGCAACTCCGATACAAGCTGATTGATGCGTGTGCTGTTGCGATGGATGATCTCCAGCAGGTCGCTGCTTTCTTTCATTACCGATTCGGGCAATTCCATTTTCAACTGGTCTGCGGCGAGGGTAATATTGGTGAGCGGATTTTTCACTTCATGGGCGATGATGCCGGCGATGCGTCCGGTTGAGTAAAAGCGTCTCAGATTGCGGTCTTCTTCCTGTTTGATGCGAAGAGAGGTGAGGTCTTTGATCATCACCTGGAACATTCCGGCCTGCGGTTCGTGCATGACGATGCTGATAAGTACGTCGATGGTTTGGTTGTTGCCTGCCCAGAAGGTGGTTTCCAGATCGTTCATCTCACCATCGGTGGCCAGGGTTTTTTCAATAAGTGAGGCATGTTCGGGTTGCGCGATCAGGGATATCAGCGAAAGACTCTGCTCGGCGTTTTCGGGATCAAACTGGAACCGGTTGATAAAGGAAGGATTGCCTTTGGTGATGGTTCCCTTGCGATCGATGATGGCAATTGGATCGGCTGATCGCTCAAATATATTCCGGAAGCGGTTGGCATTGACCTCCACCGATTGCAGTGATTGCGCATCGCGAATGGCATACCGGATCGTACGTTCGAGGATTTCAGAATTGAAGTCGCCTTTTACCAGGTAATCGGCGGCCCCGGCCTTCATGGCCTGCGTATCCACCTCGCGGTCTTCCATACCAGTCAGCATGATGACGGGCGCATATTTCTTATAGGTCTTGATGGCTCTCAGCAGTTCGAGTCCTGTTTCTTTACCCAATCGGTAATCGACGAGGTAAGCATCGTATGGCTGGCTGATCATTCTGAGGGCCTCGTCGAAGCTGGCAGCCCTGTCGAGCTTGAAGGAAGCGCGGCGAACTTTCTGCAGCAATGAATGAACAAGCAGAAAGTCGTCTTCGTCGTCGTCTACGTAAAGGATGTGAATGGGTTCTTGCGACATCATATCCCAGTTATCGAAAAATTATGCCGGAAGTTCAACCGTTTTAAACCAATAGTTTTCCAGTTGCCGGGCAATGTTCATCAACCCTTCA
Organism: uncultured Chitinophagaceae bacterium; assembly: GCA_964605065.1. Classification (GTDB taxonomy): domain Bacteria; phylum Bacteroidota; class Bacteroidia; order Chitinophagales; family Chitinophagaceae; genus Endoryza. The sequence goes on along the minus strand of CAZSAQ010000029.1, from coordinate 22,004 downwards.
AAGGAGGAAGGCTTGGTAATAAAACTGTTACTTCCGAGCCGGTAAGCGCTGTCGATATCATCCTGCTGACTGGAAGTGGTCAGTACGATCACCGGTATCTTGCACAACACTTTATCGGTCTTGATCTCCCTCAATACCTGCCTCCCGTCTTTACGGGGCATATTGAGATCCAGCAGTACCAACTGAGGGGAAGGATATTTATTTTCATCATCATAGGGGGCATCTTTACGGAGGTATTTCATCAGTTCAACCCCGTCTTCCACGCAATGCAATATGGTTTCTTCAAAGCGCTGGGAAAAGGCCTTTTGCAACAACAGACGGTCATCTTCATCGTCCTCAGCAATTAATACCCTTTTCAATTTGATCATACGTTCTTATTATACTTCAAATAAAGATAAAAGAATAAAATATACCAGATCGGGGAATTATTTCCCCGGTCTCGTTGCCAGTTATGGGTGGTGTTCGGCGGCGAGAGGATGGCATAAATTTTAGCCAGTATCATAAAAGACAACCTGTATGCGATGGTTTCATCTCCCTTTTACGGAATTGATCAACCGGTTGATCTTCCTGAACCAGGATCGCCACCGGGGGTATGCCGACTTCGCTGAAGTTTGTCACCATACGGGTATCCGAAAGAAATGTGAGGAAATGGCGAAACAGAGTTCACAGAATATCCGGGAACTGGAGGCGCTGCTTGACAGCGGGCTGAAGGAAGAGATGCAGGCGGCATCATTCACGGTTTCGCCCCAGTTCTGGCAGGCGTTGTATGAAAAGTACGGCCAGATGGATATTCAGCAAATTGCCGGAACTATTTATAAGATCGAAGACCAGTTTTCCATTCTGTATAAACTGGTGTACAATATGATCGAAGGAGATGATGAGCCTTCCCGCAAGCTGATCCGTCAGCAGTATGATCGGCTGCTGGAATCAAAATTCCGGGTTCCTCACCTGTTAATTCATTATAATTAGGAGGGCCACTTTTCGTTCTCTTCAGCCTGTTTCTCCTATGCCTTAGGCAGGATAACATGAAACACGGCACCCTGCCCCGAATGGGATTGCGCATAGATGGTGCCGCCATATTTTTCTGCAATTTTTTTACAGATAGCGAGTCCGATACCGGTTCCTTCATAGCTGTCGCGGCCGTGTAAACGCTGGAAAATAACAAATATCTTTTCGGCATATTCGGGTTCGAAGCCAATGCCGTTGTCTTCGAAACGAATAGCCAGGTATTGCAGTTCCGGGCGGCGATCGGGCAATTTGCGCAGATCATCGGAATTGGCGGGCTCCGCCCTGATATTGATCAGTGGAGGCCGGTCGGCCCGGGAAAATTTGAGTGCGTTGGTCAGCAGGTTCTGAAACAGTTGCCTGAATTCAGACAGATCGCCTTTAACCGTCGGAAGCGTGTCGGCCGTCAGCTGCGCTTTCTTTTCATTGATCAGGATTTCGAGATCGTCCTTTACCTGGTGATAGGCCAGGTTCAGGTCGATATCTTCAATTGCATTGGCGCGACTTACCCTGCTATAATTAAGTAAGTCGGTGATGAGGTTCCTCATGCGGCCGGCCGATCCGCTGATCCTTTGCAGGTACAATTCCCCTTCTCCCTGCAATTGCGGCTTGTATTGTTCGATCAGCAACTCGCTGAACGCGGTGATCTTTCGAAGGGGCTCTTGCAGGTCATGCGAAGCAACATAGGCAAACTGAGCCAACTCATCATTCGATACGTTCAATCGCTGAATTTGTTCTTTCAATTGATTCTGGTAGGCTGCGATCTGCCGGTCGGAAATTTTCTGCGCGGTGTTGTATTGATAGATCGAGTAGAAAGCCAGCCCGGCCGTGCCGAAACTGATGAGGGCAATAAAAATGAAGAAACCCGGCAGGAGGTTAAGATACCGGAACAGCCCTTCGGTTCTGTCTTTCAGGATTTCCTGTTCACCATTATTTACAACTGCGATCTGCGCTTTGATTCGATCGGAAATATTGACGGCCTGCTGAATGCGGTTATTGGCCATATAGCCGGATATGTTTCCGAACTGGTTGGAATAATCATAGGCATCATCAAACATGATGATCCTTTCCTTGATCGTAATGGAAAGATCTTTCAGGTTTTTCTGCTGCATGGGATTATCGGTCGTCATTCTTTTGAGACTGTCCAGCAGCCGGGGGATCCGTTCCTTATGGAAAAGGTATTTGTTTCGGTAAGATTCGTTGCGGCTGAGCAGGAAGGCACGGAGGCTGCTTTCCGTTTCTATGATAGAATTGAATAATTCGTCGGACGTCTGCAGGATATCTTTCGTGTGAAGGGAATCGACAATGCTTTTCTCGAGGCGGTTCAGGCTGTAAATGGAGATCAGGCCCATGATAAAAACAAGTATCACGGTGATAAACGAGAGGATCTTTGTATTTCTGATCTTTTTTCCGGGCATAGCAGGAGGAATTTATTCAGCACCTGGGGAATATTTTCCCCAAATCTGAGGCCGAATTACGTTCACGGTTCAGGTGATTTAAGGCTAAAACCACTTTTTGAAAAGAGATTTCAGGCTGGCAGAGGCTATTGGAGCCTCCTTGGCTTCTGCGGGCACAATATTTTCAAATATAATTCAGTCAACATTTACAAACCAAAAAATTAAGATTATGGGTAGCCTACTTTATATCATCGCCATCATCCTGGTTATCGGTTGGGCGATTGGTGTGTTTGCGTATAGCGCAACTGGTTTGATCCACGTATTGCTGGTAATCGCCATTGTCGCCATTCTTCTTCGACTGATCAGCGGCCGCCGCCCGGTTGAATAAAATTATTGAGCAGCCTAAACTCGTGAAAGATGAAAACTGAAATCTCCTCCGCGTTAGAAAACAGCAAAACACCGGTAGCAAATCCGTTCGATGCGATAAAATTTGCCCGGCTTATCCGGTACAAAGAATCGCCCGGGAAGGATCATCGCCACTGGCTTCAAAGATTTTTTCAGGGGAAAAATGAGCAGTCATCTTCTTCCTTCACGGAAGCGTACAAGGCACACTAAAATTTTTCATTAACTGTTAAACCTGTTTTTATGAACACTACAACTTTAAAAGGAAAGTGGAACGAATGGAAAGGAAAATTGAAACAGCGTTATGCCAATCTTACTGACGACGACCTGTTGTTCGTGGAAGGAAAGGAAAACGAATGGTGGGGAAAAGTACAGCAGAAGATCGGTAAAACAAAAGAAGAGATCATGACGGAACTGGAGCAGGATGATGTGGAAGAGAAAAGCCGCAAGCTCTGATCCTGCCGTTGGTTTCACAGATCGCGAATTGAAAAAAAATTAATTCATCAAAAAGTGTAAGAAATGGAAAACGGAAAAATTATTGCCGGAGTGCTGGCAGGCGTTGCAGTAGGTGCATTGATTGGCTTGCTGTTTGCTCCTGATAAGGGAAGCGCTACTCGTCAGAAAATATCCGACAGCCTCAAAGGGCTGGGAGAAGATCTGGCCGATAAAGCAGAAAGCTTTATGAGCGACAAGGCTTCGAAAGTAAGAAAAGAAGCACAGCATGTTGCAGACAAAGCCCTTTCCTGACGGCCTCTTAAAACACAAAGTACCCTGTCTGTAACGCCTTGCGCGTAACACCAAATAAATCTGATGGGGTAAAGGCGTAATCCATCCGGTTACGCCTTTATTTTAATTTTTTACATTATGGAAACATCTACTACCAATGGATTGCCCGAAAAGATCATGGATCTGTTCCAGACATCCCGGGAATATGTGGAAGACAGGCTGGAGCTGGAAGTGCTGAAAGGGGCCGACATGATCGCCCGATTTACCTCTTCCCTGATCACTTTCCTGGTAAGCCTGGCCTTCGCGATTGTATTGGTACTCCTTTTGTGTATAGGTTTATCGATATGGCTGAATGAACTGATCGGGAGTGCCTATGCCGGCTACTTCATTACCGCCGGACTGGTGCTGCTGGTTCTTTTGCTGTTATTTACCCTGGGAAGAAATTCGATAAAGAAAGGGGTGGTGGATAATATCTTAAATACGATCGACAATGACTGACGCATACGAAAGACTGCACCAGCGGATATCAGCAAAAAAGCTGGCCCTGGTTCAGCAGGAGGCAACCATGAAATTGCAGCTCGAAGGAATCCGTGATCACCTTTCTCCCGGCCGTTTGCTGAAATCTGCCGTGAAAGATGTTGTGTCCGAAGTAAAATCATCTCCGGGCGATTTGATCAGCTCGGGTTTGAAAATGGGTGCCAGCTTCCTGGCAGACAGACTCTTATTCAGGAAAAGAGGCTTTCTGCTGCGGACCATAGGAATGTTTGCAGTGCGCAGACTTGTTAATAAATTTACAAGCAGCAAGAATGAGAACGAGGAATAGTGCCCGTGGTTATTTTTACTATACCAACCCCCAAAGGATGAATAGCCAGACAATATTGATAATCGATGACGAATCCGAGATCGTTTCCCTGCTGACCAGGGTGTTGATCAGGCAGGGTTACCAGGTATGCGCGGCACACAACCTCAAAGACGGCTTCGATAGTCTGGGTGTTGTAAAACCCGATATCCTGTTCCTGGATATGAACCTGCCCGACGGAAACGGACTGGAGCAACTTTCAAAAATAAAAGAGCATTATCCGGACCTTAAGATAATCATGATCAGCGCCTTTGATGTGGAAGAGCACCGCAAGAAAGCCAGGGATGACGGAGCTTACAGTTTTCTGAGCAAACCTTTCACCCTGTCGCAGGTATCTGATCTGATCGATGGAATTAAAAAGAACTAACATTGATATAAACTCTACCTAATCAGAACTACTCATATATGGCAAAGATTCTTGTAATAGACGACGATATTGACATCTGCAATCTCCTTCATCGCTTTTTGACCCGGAAGGGGCATGATGTGGAAACATCCATGAGCGGAAAGGGCGGGCTGGATAAGATTGCGGCCCAAACATACGACCTGGTGTTCTGTGATTTCAAACTCCGCGACATGGAAGGCCGCGATGTGTTATCGAAAGTGCAGGAAATTGCACCAGGCCTGAAGGTGATCATCATTACCGGTTATTCCGATATCAAGACTGCGGTCGACGTCATGAAAAGAGGTGCGTTCGATTATGTAATCAAGCCGCTTATACCGGATGAACTGGTTAACCTGATCAACCGGGCGTTGGGGGAGGAATCGCCTGCTCCCGCAGCGGTTGCCACGCGTACTGCTGCTGCACCCAAGAAAGCAAAGCTCAATGGAGAACAAATGGAGCTGGAAGATGGATACATCACTGGTTCCTGCCCGGAATCGAAGCAACTATACAAGCAGGTTAGCCTGGTGGCGCCTACCAATTTCAGCGTCATTATATATGGAGAAAGTGGATCGGGAAAGGAGAACATCGCCCGTACCATTCATTCATTGAGCAGCAGAAAAGACAAGCCGTTTATTGCCATCGACTGCGGAGCCCTCACCAAAGAACTGGCCGGCAGCGAACTGTGGGGTCATGAAAAGGGCGCCTTTACCGGTGCCGTAAACGCGAAGCCTGGACAGTTTGAACTGGCCAATGGCGGAACGATATTCCTGGATGAAGTAGCCAACCTTTCCTATGAAGTACAGGTGGGCTTGCTAAGACTGGTTCAGGAAAGAAAATTGAGAAGGATAGGGGCTACCAAAGACATGGAGATCGATGTGCGCATACTGGTTGCTTCCAATGAAAATCTTTGGGAAGCCGCGCAGAAGGGTAAATTCAGGGAAGACCTTTATCATCGTTTCAACGAATTCAGTCTTACTGTTCCTGCATTGCGGAGAAGAGGAGAAGACATCCTTCAGTTTGCCGATCATTTCCTGAATATGTCCAATCATGAATTGAACAAATCGCTGACAGGGTTCAATGAAGAAGTGAAGGAACTGTTTATGCGTTATCCCTGGCCGGGCAATTTGCGGGAAATGCGAAACGTGATCAGGAGAGCCGCTCTGCTGGCGGGAGACACGGAAGTGACTATGACCACGCTTCCCCCCGAGATCGTATACCATCAGAAGTTTTCTTTTACAGATAACGACAAGCAGGAAACACCGCCTGCTGCCGAACAGACCGGCACGGGTAATAATGGATTGAATGGAGCCATGCCCCTATCACTCAAAGATGCAGCCGCGCTTGCGGAAGCCGAGGTATTGAAGAAAACACTGGAAGAAGTGAAATACAATCGGACCAAGGCTGCCCAAAAGCTGGGTATCGACAGGAAAACGCTGTTCAATAAAATGAAGCAGCACAACCTCTAAAATAATCAACACTATTTTATGGATCTGCGTTCTGGCTACCCCTTGTGGCTGGTTAGATCCGGTTTGCCGTTCAGTTATCCCAAGCTTGATAGAAATATCCGGACAGATACGGTTGTGCTGGGCGGAGGGATTTCTGGCGCTCTTATCGCCCATCACCTTGTAGCGGCGGGACTGGAATGTACTGTTATTGATGCGCGCACCATTGGTCTTGGCAGCACTTGCGCCAGCACCGCGTTGCTGCAATACCAGATTGATGTTCCGCTCACCAGGCTGAAGGAAAAAGTGGGAAAGCAGTCCGCTATCAGGGCCTACCAGCTTTGCGTGGAATCAATCGACCAACTCGAGGACGTTTGCCGGCAGATCGGATTTACGGATTTTGAAAGGAGAAAGACTTTATACTTCGCTTCCTATCGCAAAGACGCAAAAGCGCTTCGCGAAGAATATGAATTGCATAAGCAGCTTGGCTGGAAGGTAAATCTGATGGAAGAAAAGCAGATCGGTCAGGAGTTCGGATTTGAATCGGCCGCGGCCATTTACAGCGATCATAGTGCGCAAACAGATTCCTATCTGCTCACTCATGCATTGCTGCAGTATCATCTGCCGGCAGGCCTTCGGGTTTATGATCGCTCGCCGGTTGTTACCATAACACACAAGCCCCGTTCGGTGCAACTGAAAACCGCCAATGGCTGTACGATACATGCCAGGCGTCTGATTTACGCCACAGGTTATGAATCGGTCAATTACCTGCGCAGGCCGGTCGTAAAACTTCACTCCACCTATGCCCTTGCCAGCGAGCAAACCCTTCAGCGCCGTTTCTGGAAAGAAGATTGCCTGATATGGGAAACCCGGCAACCCTATCTCTATATTACCACCGTTCATGGAAACCGAATCATGATTGGCGGACGTGACGAGCCGTTTTACAGCCCGCTCCACCGCGATCGATTGATCCGGAAAAAATCCACGCAGCTTTGTCGCGACTTTGGGAAATTATTTCCTCACGTTGAGTTGATCCCAGAGTTCAGGTGGACCGGAACTTTCGGGGAAACGAAAGATGGACTTCCTTACATCGGACCGGATCCGGATCATCCAAACAGCTTATTTGCATTGGGTTTTGGAGGAAACGGGATTACATTCAGCATCATTGCCGCACGGCAACTGGTGGACAGGATAAGGGGTAAGAAAAATCAGGATTCAAATTTGTTTGGATTTAACCGTTGATCGCTTGAACTACTAACTATCAAATTTATTAATATGCCCACGAAAGCAAACGGAATAGAGAAAGCATCTCTTACCAACCACCTCGGTCTCAAGAACAGCGATATGCAGGAACTCAGTACGGATCTCAACCACCTGTTAAGCGACTATCATATTTTTTATCAGAATGTAAGAGGCTTTCACTGGAATATTACTGGCAGCGATTTTTTCGACCTGCATATCAAATTTGAAGAGTTGTATACCCAGCTTTCGGAGAATATAGACGAACTGGCTGAGCGCATCGTTACCATTGGTTACCGCCCGTTGCATGCTTATTCAGACTTTCTGAAAAATACAGACCATAAAGAAATCAAGAATGTAAAAGACGGTAAGGCGTGTGTGCAACATGTACTGGAAGGCCTGGGTTTGCTGATCGCCGAGCACCGCAAAATGGCTGGCAAAGCCGATGAGGCCGAAGATATTGCCACTGCCGATCTGCTTACAAAATTTACAGGTGATCTGGAAAAGAGGCTCTGGATGTTTACGATGTTCAACAAATAAGTCTTCACATCCATATATTAAGGTTGATTTTGGGTCGAGGGTATACCGCGTCAGCAATGGCGCGGTTTTTTTTGTGAGGTATAAAAAAAATACCCGCCGCCGAAGCAACGGGTACCAGGCTTACAGGTGATTTGACTCAACCTGTATCCTTCCCCCAAGTTTTGACCTATGGTCAATAAGCTTGCACCCTTTTTATCGGGGAGAGGAAGAAAAAGTTTCGCCCAGGTTGTGCATGAGGTTGGAAACAGGTCCTTCCATCTTGTTGGTTACATCATCCATGGTTTCATCGCCCAGCAGATGCCCCAGCTTCAACTCCGCCGGAAGATGAGCGAGTATGTTGTGACGCTGTGCAACCATGTATTTGGTAATATCTTCCGGGCGTGTTTTGCCGGGATCGAATTCAGTTAATAACTGCCGATATGCCTGCCTGGCCGCTTCGTTCAATACGGCAAAGGCATCCTCTTCCGATCCGCCCGAATAAGTGGCAATGTTCGTTACTTCCCCCTTGAGCGCATCACCAAAGGTGAATTCGGCGCATATGCCTGTCTGGTGGTTTTCAATATCCCGGCGATGATTTTTTAGATGATCAAGTATCAGGGTAGCGCCTTTCTCCGAAGAGGCCAGCTGATAAAGGCCCGCCAGTGCGGAGGGAATCGCTGCGCCCTGTACAGTTTTTTCCCGAACCGGTTTCTGTTCCTGGTTGGGTTCTTCTTTCCTGGTTAACGGATGTCCCATCATCTGATTAACCTGATCCAAAAGATTTGTTGCCATAGTAATCTATTTATAATCCACACATACTTTTCAATTTCCAGGCCATAGCCGGGGTAGATGGAAGCTGAGCAGGAAAATGAACTTACTGTGGTGATTAATAAAATGTTAACTCCCCGCCTTGTTGCTTTTTTTCCTCAACATCCGGTTATTATCACAATACACACGCCATACAGTGAAGCATTTATGATCTGGCATGTTATTTCTACTTTCTATAAAAAAAACAGGATATGGAAAAGAAAGAAATGACAACCATCAGCCAGGTCATCAACAGTCTGCGTGAAAAAGGTCAGGATTGTGAATTTAAATTAGCGGATAGCGGACTGGGCCTGATCAATGCTGCCAATGGAAAATTATATTCCATCAATGATCTGAGAATCATCCGCACCTACCGGTTTGAGGGAGATAGCAATCCTTCCGATGCCTCTATTATATATCTTATAGAGGCCAGGGATGGACAAATCGGATACATCATGGATGCTTATGGGGTGTATTCAGGATATGACGACGAACAGTTCGATAAGATCATCCGCGAAATACCGGTTGATTCTGACCGGCAATGAGGAGACTTCACATAGGTAGAATCTGCTGTAAAATGAAATGAGGCAATGAAAAAGACAATGTTTGTGGTAGCCATCCTGATAACAACCCTGGAGTTGTGCGCGCAGGACAGAATGGAATTGGGTGTGTCGTTGCGTACGGAACGGCAATGGTATGAGCAGCCATTTGTATGGATAGCGGCCGCCTGTTTCTTTTTGTACCTGATGGTGCTGATTATCCGAAAAAGTGAACGAAATAACTAAAAAGGTCGATTGTAAAAGTTACAATCGACCTATTTTAGGAAGAGTTTCGAACATCAGCAGCTGAAGAACCTGATCTTCCCCGTTCTTTTAAAGTACCACACCACCTGCTGCATCTCTATTCGCAGTAACGATTGACCATTGTCGTCTTCTTCCCGGTAGCGTTCTCCTTCCACAAAAGCAGTACCTGATATGCGGATATAATTGCCTTTTGCCCGATCTATAAATTTCAGGGTTACCGGAAAGTGTTGGTTCACCATTCCCGAAAGGCTTTCTTCGCTCCTGCACCAGATATTTCGGTTGTCGTCTACAGAATGCGTTTCCGCGAGCATGACCTTACTGGAGGGATAAGCATTTAGCAGGGAGAAATTGGAGCGCTCAATAACGCTTTTCAGGTCTTTGTAGCGATTTCTCAGCTGTTCAAGCATAACAGGGCGTTTAGGTAAAGGAATAGTGTGGTTGTTTTACAAAGGAAGGTTTCACAAAGAGCTGCTGCAGGTACTGATATGATTTCTGCCACCAAGGCATCGGCATCACGGTATCCCATTCCTGGTAGTCGGCTTCTTCAATTTTTACCTTCAGTAGTTTCAGTTTTTCCAGCGCCAGGGCGTAGTGGGCAGGGTAGCCCACAAAATTTTCCACCACCACCTCGCTACTAACCACCTCTGCCAGCCCCTGTATACGTATAAAGAACGGTTTGCCCTTCCGGTAGAATGACAGGGATGCGGGAAATCTTTTGAATTCGTCCGGGCAACAGTAGCCGTCGTCGTTCAGGAAGAACCAGATATTTCCCTGGTCGTCCACTTCCAGGCACCTGATGATGGAGGTGGAAAACCGGGCAAATGGGGTTCCTTCACTATGAAAAAGCGCGCTTTTTATTTCATTGATGCGAGCTTTGATGAATTGTAGCTCTTCTTGCATAAATGGTATTTTAACATACCCTTTCAATTTGCATACCGCGTGGCATGGCGTCTTTTTTACTGGAATTACCAGGTCGTTACGTCGGGGCCTGGGAAAAAAATTCCCTCCCGGACAGAGCAGGAGGGAATTTTTGTACGCTACTTATCAGGCCTCCCCCTTTTCGATACGGGGAGGGATGAGTTTATAGACAACCGGTGTTACAATGCGTGACAGGAGAGTAGAAGAGATCAGGCCGCCTATCAGCACCAGCGCCAGCGGTGATATCAGCGGGTTGCTGCTCAGTGCAATGGGTAACAGCCCGCCGATGGCGGTTAGGCTGGTTAAAACAATGGGAAGGAACCGAAGCTCGCCGGCTTCCCGGATGGCCTCATCCAGCGATTTCCCTTCCTGGCGGAGCTGGTTGGTGAAATCAACCAGCAGGATGGAATTCTTCACTTCTACCCCTGCGAGTCCAATGAAACCAATGATCGCCACAAAAGACATGGGGTTGCCCGTGATCCATAACATCAGCACTCCTCCGATCACACCGAGTGGTATTACGGAAAGTACAATCAGAGTGCTTTTGAAAGTTTTGAACTCGAGGATCAGCACCATGATGAAAAGAAAGACAGTGGCAATCACCACGGTTCCGAAGCTTCCTCCGAACGCATCTTTTTCACTCTCTGCCTCTCCGGCCAGTTTCAATTCATATCCGGCAGGCAGATGCAATTCGTCCACTTTCTTCAGAAATGCTTTGGTAACCTGTTCAGTCAATATGCCTTTATCGGTAAAGGCTGTAATGACAACGAATCTTTTCTTGTCGAGGTGTTTGATGGTGGTGGGCGATGATTCAAATTCCAGTTTGGCTACCTGGTTCAGCGGCACCGCATTACCCGTTGCCGAATTCACAAAAATGCCCGAGAAGTTATCCAGGGTGGCAAACTGATCGCGCGGCGCATTGATCATGATATTGTAATCATCCCCGTTTTCATTGGTGTATTTTCCCGCTTCCAGTCCGGCGATCGATAGTCTTACGGTGCGGTCGATATCGGCGGTTTGTATTCCCAAGCTCCTCGATTTGTCCGTATTGATATTGATACGCAGATCCGATTTAAGGAGATCTACTTCATTTCTGACGTAGATAGCTCCCGGTGTTTCTTTCAACAGTTTTTCCGCACGGGCGGCCAGGTTACGCAGGCTGTCCAGATTATCTCCCATGATGCGGATCGCTACCGGCGCCTCGAGGGGTGGTCCCTGTTCAAAATCTTTTACCTCGATCTTTGCTCCCGCAATTTGCGTAAACTGATCTCTTAACCGGTCGATCAGTTTCTTTTTTTGCGTTGGATTGACGTCGTGTTTCAACTGAATGAAGAACTGCGCGAAATCCGGTTTTTCATTTTCGGGGATTACGTTGTAATAGATGCGCGGATTGCCTTTTCCAACATTGGTGGTATAATATTCGATGTCTTTTTCTTTTTTCAATTCCTGCTCCACACGCCGCGCCATCTGATCGGTGGCCGCGATATTGCTTTGCAGAGGCATGTTGATGTTTACCAGGAACTGCGGCTTTTCCGAAGTGGGAAACAGCCTGAACCCGATAATCTTGAATACCACCAGTGAGGCGCCGAATAAAACAAAAGCAATCGCCAGGGTCCACACCGGGCGTTTCAGCGAAATGTTCAGCAGGCGGGTGTAACTTCCACTGATCAGTTTTTTTAACCCTCTCAGGAAGATATTTCCTTCGGGACTATGATTGGCCTTAAGCACTTTGCTGGCCAGGAAGGGTACAATGGTCAGTGATACCAGCATCGAAGCAAACACCGAAGTGATCACGGCCATGGGCAAGCCGCGAATGAATTCACCGGCTCCTTCCGGCAGGAATACCAGCGGTAAGAAGGCAATGATCAGGGTGGCGGTACATCCAACCACTGCCAGCCCGATTTGTTTGGTAGCTTCAATGACTGCCACCCGGCGGGGTGTTCCTTCTCTCAGCCATCTTTCGATATTTTCCACCACCACAATACTGTCATCGACCAGCAACCCCAGGGCTACCACCAGGCCAACAATGCTGAGCTGGTTAAGAGAATATCCCAGGCTGTTCAGGAGCACTACCCCGATACCTAACGAAAGCGGGATGGCTACCATCACAATCAGCGATGCTCTCCAACCCAATGGTACGAGCGTGATCAATACCAGGCCAATGGCAATCAGAAAATCAATTCCCAGTCCGCCCAGCCGGCGGCTTACATTATCGGCCTGGTCGAAATGCCGGATCATTTCAATATTGGAAGGCAGTGTTTTCGCAAATTTTTCTACCACCGGCAGATAAGCCTTTTGTGTGCGTGCAATATTCTCACCCGGTTTTTGTGCAGCAGTTACCAGTACACAACGATGTCCGTTCAGGCGGGTAATGTGTTTTTGTTCTTCATAATGGAAGCTGACCTCTGCCACATCCCTGAGGTAAACAATATTACCGTTAGATGAATAAACGATGGTGTTGGCAATCTCTTCAATATTCTTGTATTTGCCGCTGGTTTTTACGTTGAAGGATTTTGTACCGGCCCTTATGTTCCCGCCCGGAATATTTGCCGCTTCGCTCTGGACGCTTCCAATTACATAACTCACCGGAATTTTCAATTGTGCGATCTTGTCGAGTTTCAGATCTATCCGCACTACCTGTTCCGGCACACCGGTGTAGTCGGCTTTCTTGAGGCTCTTCACTTTCTCCAGTTCCTCCTTTAGCTGTTTCGCATAGAACCGAAGGCGTTCGTCGGATGCGTTTTCCGATACCAGGGCCACCTGCATAACATTTACATCGGTAGGAGTAACCTTCCTGACCTCGATGCTGTAAATGTCTGAAGGAAGTTCAGGCCGGATGGCATTGATCTCCCTGACCAGCTCCTGGTACTTGGACTCTACATTGCTTTCATATTTGTATTCCACATTAATGACGGATACACCATCATCTATGCGGGTGGTGATTTTCTTGATGTCTTCCAGCTCGCTCACTCTCTTTTCAATCGGTTTAACGACCAGTTCTTCCATGTCTTTCGGACTGGTTCCCGGATATACGATCACCACCGGAAATTGCGGCGGGTTGATTTCCGGATCTTCCGCGCGGGGCATGTTCAGTAAAGTAGTGGCACTTACCACGATCACCATGAGGAACATCACCAGCGTAAACTGGTAGTTCTTGACAAAAAACCGGGTGATACCCATATAAAATAATTTACAGAATGGTTAGAAATGAATGGAAAAGTTTACCGGGTAACCGATATCAGGGCGTTGTCGGTAAGATAGGGGCTGCCTGCGCCTACTACGAAGCGATGCCCCTCCAGCCCCGAAGCGATATAGACCACGTTGTTGTTGATAGAAGCGATTTGCACTTCCACCCTGCGAACCGTTTTTTCATCATCGCTTATAAAAACATAGCCTTTATGGCCATTGGCTTCCAGTAAAGCTTCATAGGGAATACTGACTCCCGCTGCTTGTCGCGAAGGCGTGATGACGGCATTGCCAAACATACCCAATGCCGGCTGCTCCTTGTTGAATTGTACCTGCAGCTCGATTGTGAACGAACCACTCTGGGGATCGGCAGCCAGCGTTTTCTTGCTAACGACAGCCGGAAATTTTTTCCCGGGAAAAGCATCCAGGGTAACCAGCGCCCTGTCGCCTTTTTCCGCTATGGCCCATTCATGATCCGGTAATCCCACTTTTAACACCCATTGGCTGGACGAGGAACTTCCATTGATCTGGACAATGGGAGCCCCCGGTGCGGCCAGTTCTCCTGCGTTCGCTATTTTTTTCACGACAAAGCCATCTGCGGGCGAAAGAATCCTTGAATAGTCACTGTTGAAGCTTACCTGCTGCAGGTTTTGGCGGGCGAGGTCGTATGCGGTTCGGGCATTCTGTACCTGCTCGAGTGTGGCTACACTGTCGCGGTAAAGATTTTCCGCCCTTCTGAGATCTCTTTCCGCTTTTTCGAGACCCAGCTTTACCTGCGATACCTGTGCGGCGATTTCAGTATTCTTCAGCGTAGCCAGTAACTGACCGCGTTTTACTTTGTCACCTTCTTTTACGTAAACCGCTTCAATTACACCCCCTATCTTGAAGGATAGCCTCGCGTCGGACTCCGTGCTCAGCAAACCCGAGGCGATGATTGAATTGACCGATGAATCGTTGTTAACCGGAATGAGTTTTACAGGAATGACTTCCCGGTTCATTGTGGAAGCCGGCTGTTTGGCATTGCTGCTGCAGGATTGGGCAAACGCTGCAACGAAGACCAGGAGAATAAACAGGCGCATATATTATTTTTTGATGGTTATGATTTGAAAGTAAAGGAGGCCGTCTGGCGTTCATAGTCCGCCTGCGCGGCGAGAAGCCTGAACTGGGAGAGGTTTACCTGAATGCGGGCGTTGGTAAGTTGTGTACGGGCATCCAGCCACTCAATATAGCTGTTCACGCCTTCGAGGTAACCTTTATCGATCAGCCTGAAATATTGGCGGGCGGATTCATCCTGTTTCAGGGCAGACTGGTAGGAGGCCACCGCGTTGTTTACATTGTTTCGGCTAACCAGCGCTGAGAGTTCCAGCTGCCGGGTTACGTTGTCGGTATTCGAACGAAGATGCGAGGCGTCCAGCTGACTTTGTTCGATTTTATAAAGGTTTCTTTTGCCGGCATACAAGGGTATCTGCACTTGTATACCTCCAAGGTAAAAGGGTGTTCTTTTATTCACCGAGAAATCAAAACCCTGGGCAGCCAGATCGAGAAACAGGTTCACTTTTGGTTTTCTGAATTCACGGTTTAGTTTCAATACATCATCGTTGATCCGGCTGGCGATCTGCAGCGATTTCAGCTCTTCCCGGTTCGAAATATTATTTTCCTGTAAAAGGGGCGATGCCGGCTGAACAGGCTCCAGCTGCTTCAGTATAACCGAATCGGTGAGCGAGCGGTTGAGCAGGAAATTAAAATATGCCCTCGCGTTCTGAACATCATTGAGCGCGTTTTGCAATTGCGTTTCTACCGATTTGACCTCACTTTCCGCCCGCGAAATATAGGCAGGAAGGCCTTTGCCATTGGCCAGCAACGACTGGTTCACTTTCAGGTTCTGGCGAACAAGTGCGAGCGCATTCTCAAATATATGCGTGGCATCGTTGGCCAGCAACAAACGGAAATATGCCGTCTTCACTTCTTTTACCAGTTCGCGCTTGTAAGTATCAACCTCCGATTGCTGCCAGTCGATCTGTTGCTCCCTGATCTTTTTATTGATGCGTATCTCATTGTTAAAAATCGGCATCGTGGTGCGGACACGCAGATCGTAAAAATTGTTGGGGTTTAGCTGCTCGGAAGCATTGCCCACCGAGGGAAACTTGTTGGAACCTGTTAGCTGGTTCAGCGTGGAATAGACCGGGTTGAGCAAATCACCAATCGGTATGTCAATGGAGCGCCCTCCCTGCGATAGTAAATACTGTCCTTCAAACCAGGTAGTGGGGTAGAAGAGGCTTTTTGCTTCTTTCAAGGCTACCAGGCTTTTTTCAAGACTGATTTTTTTCTGCTGCAGGACAAGGTTTTTTTCGAAGGCTTCCTGCAGGTACTGTTCCGGAATTTCCTGGGCGATCGCCGGGATAAAAAACGCCGATAAACTCCAGGCCGTTATTCCTGTTTTTAATAGCCAAGCTTTCATACTTACATATTTATAATCAATGTTTAAATAATAAACAGTGTTCAGTGATAGGGCAAAAAAAATCAGAGTTTTTCAATCATTTTCACAAAGTAGTCGTAGCCTTTCCGCAACAGGTCTCCAGGCTCCAGTTCGTGGTAGGCCTTGCATCTTTCTCTTATCAGCAGTGCCGCCATACCATGCACGGTAGACCAAACCATAAATGACAGGTAATCGATATCAAGTCCTTTGAAATATCCTTTTTCCTGGCATTGTTTCAAAACGGATTTGAGGTATTCCAGGGTTTGATGACCCATCTGCCATTGCTCGTGCTCTTCTTCATGTTTGATAGGAGCATCGATGATGAACATCAGATCATAGAGGTCGGGATTGTTGCGGGCGAATTCAAGATAGACGAGACCGACGGCTTTCAGCCTTTCGAAGGGGTCGGATACATGCTGGAGGGGTTGCATTTTCTCAAGCATCCTGGCAAATCCCTCTTCATGAAGGGCATGGAAGATCTCATCCTTTTCCCTGAAGTAGAGATAGATGGTACCCGGACTGTAATCTATCCGGTCGGCAATATTGCGGATGCTGGTTTGCGCGTAGCCCTTCTCCAGGAAAATAGCCCTTGCGGCGCCAAGTATCAACTGGCGCATCTCTTCTTTCTCTCTCTGTTTTCTTTCTGCAATGGACATATATCCTGGAATGTTCGGGTCAAAAATAATGAACAGTGTTCAGTAAAACCAAATTTATTTTGGCGAATGGGGTTTATTCGCAGTTTGGAACGGTTGGTGAATGTAGTAAAATTTTAGTCCATATCCTTGTAACTCAAAGAAGTGATTTCCATTTTCAGCCATAGAAATTCACCCTCTTTTAGCTGCCAGGAAACGGACGAGCGGGCTGGGATCCGGATTCCATCGAAATTTTTATAAGAGTCGGATTCGATCCGGATCACCCATTTTTCAAGGGTTGCCGGCAAGGGGTTTCTATCCATGTAACGCATGGCTTCGAAGCCGGTCATTCGCCCATCTTGCGTAAAAGTAAAAAGGCCTTCGGCCTGCTGTTTACCTATTTGAATTTTTCCGATGGCATGAAGGGAGTCTACCGCCGTCCAGCTGATGTATTCATTTAATGAAGCGGAAGGGTACCAGCAAATTTCCGCCAGGTATCGGACCAGGGAACCCTGATCGATGTTGGGTCCGGAAGCATTGACTACGCGGTAGAGTGCGGAAAGACTGATGGTCATTTGACCTTTTCCGTTGTAATATTGATCGAGCCCTTTCAATATAAGCAAAGGGGATTGTTGCATCTCTGCATACCAGGCAAAAGAGGGTTGGTTGATGCCTGTATATTGACTGGCCTTATAGGCTATCCATTGGCCGTCGGGCGAAGTTTTCAGCTGACCCGTTTGTTGAAGCTTCACAATATTGGCTGCGGGTTTACCCAGGCAACCGGAGCTTTTTAGCCATCGCTGAACAGGATAGGGCACTTTATCGAGTCGTTCGGGGGTAACCAGTTTGCCCGGAGATGAATTGGCGGCGCGGATCTGTTTGTGTACCATTTCAAAATCACCGTGAAATTTCCAGGCTGCAAAATTCAATATCGTGGGGATGAGAAGAATAATGTTCATGGCAGTACCCCATTTGGCCTTCTGCCAGTAAAGTATAATGAGTATCTGGGAGAGAATGATGGCTGGAAATACAAACATCCACCAGTTATTGTGTATGATGAAGACGGCCGGAATAGAAATCATGAAAAGCACAGCCGATACGAGCCACCAGGCTTTGTTGGTGGCATGATCCAGTTGTTGTGCACTGGGTAGCGAAACCGCTTTTGTGGAAAGGCCCATAAGATGAACCAGTCCGTGGATGAAGAGTAATGCCGCCAGAATGAATTTCATGGTTATTTCGATTTACGTGACCTGGCCAGTTCTTGCCAGATCGGCAAAAATCTCTTTTTTCTCCATAAAATCATAGCGGCGATGGAGACTGTAATTGAAAAAGGAAAAGCAGAGCCGGTCATCAGCGGCGCAATGGCCAGTAAAAAGGCAATAACACCGATTATTCCCAGCCTGGGCCAGATTCCACCAAGCAGGAGAAAAATCCCACTGAGAAACTGGCCGGTGGCAATCAAAGGGATCATGGTTCCGTTGTGAAGACTGAACCACCCTCTGATAAATTTTTGGTAAAGGGGAATGGCGAATTCCGCGAAGTTCAAATACTCCTCGGGCCTGGAAAAGCCAATGTACATATTATAAATCCCGGCGTATAGAAAAAGCAATGAAATCGCTGTTCTTCCCCAGTTGTTATTTTTTATGCATAGCCATAACAACAGCAGACTGACAATCTGGGAAAGAATATAAGGAAGGAGCCAGTGATCCAAACCCTTCATCGCATTCAGGATGTTTGTCTCTTATCGGTATTCACTTTGCAGGTGTTGATACCGAAAATGGTGTACAACGGACAAAAGCTAACGAGGCTTGTTAATACAAAAACACCTCCCAGTACCAGCAGGATGATGCCGGTAACGCCGGTAACTGTTTTGGTGAAATAGAGGGCAGCAAACAATACTGCCAGGAGTATTCTTACGATTTTGTCGGCGGAACCCATATTCTTTTTCATATTGAAATGTTTTAACAAAAATCTAAAGCCATACTAACTAAAACGGTGATGAATGTCACGAATGCGGGTGATCAGGCTTGGCGGATGACTTTTCAGTCATTTTGGAAGTCTTGCGGAACATCATTGGCGGAATTGTTCCATTCTTCTGAAACCCTTTGCCAGCCTGGGTTCTGGCGGGCAGCCCTTGCAACAGCCAGTTGGCGTAAAAGGCTCCGCCTGATTTGTCTCAAACTTTCAGATGAGTTTTATCAGAAACAGGGCAGGAATGTCCTTTTAAATTTGGATTAAATAATTTTCATATGGTTCTGTCCAAATCATTTGGTTATGCTTTGAGAGGTATACTCTATATCGCACTGACCACCGACGAGAAAAGAAAAATTTCCATCGACGAGATGGCCGGCAAGCTGGCCATTCCCAAGTTCTTCCTGGCGAAGATCATGAAGCAGGTTGTCAAATCGGGAGTGGTAGGAGCAACGCGGGGCCAGCATGGTGGGTTTTATCTGAACGATCGCACGCTCCGGTTTACACTGGCCGACCTGATCATGATGATCGAGGGTCAGGGGTACTTCAATACCTGTATGCTTAATATGGGAAAGTGCGATGCCGCCAAACCCTGCCCGATGCACCAGCTGATGACGGAACAAAAAGAGATGGTCTTGTCTGTTTACAAAACAACTACTATCGGTGATTTAATGAAAGGTGATAAAGAAAGCCTGTTGAACAGTATCGATGCGCACCTGCGTATGCCTGTATTGGAAACGGTAGCTGATTAATATCATCTTTTTTACTTGCACCTTCTTCTATTTTGCCGGCTGAAATAATTGTCATGATAAAACAAAGCCTGTTGGTCATTGATAGTAGTCAGTCTGCAGCGGACATCGTGCGCGCCGACTACCGGGCTGCCAATATTTTTAAGAATTACGGCATTGAGTTTTGTTGTGGCGTGAAGTGGCCATTGAAATTCGTTTGCGAGAATCGTGGTATCGAACTTCACCAGATCATGGATGATCTGCAGAAAGCCACGCGTGATATCCGCCTGTCGCCCCAGCTTGGGTTTCAGGAATGGCGTATCGATTTTCTGACAGAATACATCATTAACGTACATCATCGCTATCTCGAGAAAACTTTTCCTGTTATTGAGGAACAGCTGGAGAAATTTATTGAGGAACATGCGAAAAAATATCCTTCGCTGGAAGAAGTGCGCAGTGAGTTCCGTACACTCAGCAAGATGATGTTGCCGCATCTGAAGCAGGAAGAGGAAATCATCTTTCCCTATGTACAACAGATCGCGCATGCGTACGAAAGCCGGGAGCCTTATGCCGGCTTGCTGGTACGCACGCTTCGCAAACCGGTCGAAGATCTGATGCATCACGAACACGATACACTTGAAGATATTCTTTCCCGGCTTCGCCGGCTTACCAATTCTTATACGCCTCCTGCCAATGCCTGCACCAGCCATGTCGTTACCTTCCACTACCTGAAGGAACTGGATGCAGACCTTGTTCAGCATCTCTATCTTGAAACCAGCGTTCTCTTTCCCCGGGCGATCGCCATGGAGAAGGAACTGCTGGCGATGAATAGCTGATTGTTTCTGTATCTTGCCGGTTTATAACTATCTTGTATTAAACCGCTTCCTGATGTCCAAAGTGAGCGCCCGCAACATCGTGTTCATGATTGTACTGGTCATGGCCGTTTGTCTTCTCCTGGCTTTTGTATTTCACGCCTATGAACTGGCGGTGAGTGGTTTCCTGATCATCATTGTTTTGACGGCTTTTATTCCGGGCTGGAAATCGACCCTGGCGGCGGGCTTGCTGGCCATGGTGGCCCTTACAGGGCTGGTAATCTATTTCCGCGAAACCGATAGCGATATCATTAAGGCATTGCTGGGGCAGGTGTACTCACTGCTGCTGATCATATTTACGGTTACGATCATTTTTTACCTGAAACGGATGCAACAGGCATTTGCGCATGAAAAAACACACATGACCTCCCTGTTCGAGAACGCAACGGAAGGGATCATTCTGACCGACCGCTCCGGAAAGATCGTACTGGTTAACCCCGCTGCCCAGAAAATGTTCGGATACGAGGTGAGCGAATTGCCCGGACAGATGATAGAAACGCTGATCCCCCGCCGCTTTCATCCAAAACACCACGGCATGCGGGAAGGGTTCTACCAACACCCCGGAAACCGGAGCATGGGAACGGGCCGGGATCTTTTCGCCAGGAGAAAAGATGATACTGAATTCCCGGTTGAAGTAAGCCTTAGCCACTATAAGCAGGGCAATGAAGTTTTTGTGATCGCCTTTATCGTAGACATCACCACCCGAAAGGAAATTGAACAGAACCTGGTCCGCCAGAAGCAGGAACTGGAGAACATCAGCCGTGACATCCGAAAGCTGAATGCCGAACTGGAAAGTAAAGTGGAAGAACGCACCCAGATCCTGAAAGAAGCGCTGCAGAAACTGGAGCAGTCCCAGATGGAACTAAGCGAATCGCTCGACAAGGAGCGGCAGTTGAATGAGATCAAAAGCCGGTTTGTGTCGATGGCTTCCCACGAATTCAGAACACCGCTGAGCACGATCTTGTCTTCGGCCACCCTGGTGTCCAAGTATCCCTCTACGGAAGAATTCGACAAGCGGGAGAGGCATATACGGCGCATCAGAGATTCGGTGAATCATATGAACGAATTGCTGGAAGACTTCCTGTCGCTGGGAAAACTGGAAGAAGGAAAAGTAAGTATCACCATTTCAACATTCCCGATCCGTTTTTTTGTGGAAGAGGTGGTAGACGAGATGAAGGCCCATATGAAACCCGGGCAGCACATGGAAGTTCAATGCGAAGGAGATGCTGATTTTGTTACCGATAAGAGAATGCTGAAGAATATCCTGCTGAACCTTCTTTCCAATGCCATTAAGTTTTCGGCTGAAGGGAAAACAGTCACCCTCCTGGTATCCAACAGTCAAAACCTGCTTACCATGAAAGTGAAAGACCAGGGTGTGGGCATTCCCGAAGAAGACCAGCAATACCTGTTTGATACATTTTTCCGGGCAAAGAACGTGGTAAATATTGCGGGCACGGGCCTGGGCCTTCCGATCGTGAAAAGATACGTCAACCTGCTGCAGGGAGAGGTGAAGCTGAGCAGCATTCTGGAAGAGGGAACAACAGTGGTGGTGGAGTTGCCGAAACTGGAAGAGGGAGGGTAAGAAAGTAAAAAGTAAAAAGTAAAAAGTAAAAAGTAAAAAGTAAAAAGTAAAAAGT
>CAZSAQ010000028.1:0-24317 GCA_964605065.1 uncultured Chitinophagaceae bacterium | reverse complement strand
CTTTTTACTTTTTACTTTTTACTTTTTACTTTTTACTTTTTACTTTTTACTTTTCAAAAAGCCCTAGATCCCCGTCATCCAAACCTGGATTCCCATCCAGCTCATGATGGCCACTACCAGCCATCCGGCTATAGTCATCCAGGCGGGATGCTTGTAGGCTCCTGCAATTTTCTGTCTTCTCGTTGCCAGCAACATCATTGCCAGCGCTACCGGCAGTATCAGTCCGTTCAGCGCCCCTACAACCAGCAAGGTTTTAACAGGCTTCCCTATCCAGCAAAATATCAAAGTTGAAATCACCACAAATGAATAGAGTACCGCCCTGTTGTTTTGCTGAAACCAGGGATGAACGGTTCGCAAAAAAGAAACGGAAGTATAGGCCGACCCCACTACGGACGTAATGGCCGCGCTCCACAGGACGATCCCAAATAATGTATATCCCCAGTCACCCGCAGCGTGCCGGAATACGGAAGCGGCAGGATTGGCTGCATCGGGTAGTACGCCGGATGCGATTACTCCGAAAGCAGCCAGGAATAGCAATATGCGCATGAGAGAAGCGAGCAGGATGGCCTGTATGCTTCCGCGGGTTACTGCCGGCAACTGATCCTTTCCCTTTACTCCGGCGTCGAGGAGTCGATGCGCGCCGGCAAAACTGATGTAACCGCCAACGGTACCACCCACCAGGGTAAGGATCGCATTCAAATCAATTTTTTTTGGGAAAAAGCTATCATGCAATGCTTCCTGCAAAGGTGGTGCGGATCTGATCGCCACATACAAAGTAAGAACGATCATGACCAATCCCAATACCCTGGCGAACCAATCCATGGCCTTACCGGTGTCGCGAATGGAAAAAATGATCATCGCCAGGCCCGCACTGAAAAGAGCGCCATAAACAGGCCGGTTCAATGTTTGATCGATCGGAAACAGGATATTGAATCCGAGACCTGCTCCGGCTATATTTCCAATATTGAAAGCCAATCCGCCCAATACAATCAGCAATGATAAAACATGACCCAGCCCCGGTAAGAGTCTATTGGAAATTTCGGGTGCGGGCATTTCAGTGACGGCTACGATACGCCAGATATTCAACTGCGCGGCGATATCCAGCAATATGGAAATTCCGATCACAAATCCGAAGCTGGCCAGCAATTGCTGCGTAAATACAGTTGTTTGGGTGATGAAACCGGGGCCGATAGCCGAAGTGGCCATCAGGAAAGCGGCGCCGGCAATGGCAGCATATTTTTTTCCAGGCATCACGACAAGATACTCAAAACTGCTGAGGCGAACTACGCAGGAGATTTGATTTTCACCTGGCGGGCGGCGAGCGCCTGGTAAATGTTTTGTGCGAACTCAACGGCATGAGGTCCGTCGCCATGTATACAGACCGATTCGGCATTGATGGGAATCGCTGTTCCCCCGATCGTTGAAACGGTCCGCTCGTTCAGCATTTGCCACACCTGACTGGCGGCCTGTTCCTTGCTTGCGATAAGCGCATTGGCATGGCTTCTGGGTGTGAGTGATCCATCGGCTTGATAGGTTCTGTCGGCAAAAACCTCGTGAACAAATGTCATCCCGGCATGGAAGGCTGCCTTTGCCATAATGCTTCCGCTGAGTCCGTAAATAATAAGTGAAGGATTGCATTCTCGTATGGCGCCAACGAGCTCGGTGGCCAATTCCGGGTCACGGGCGGCCCTGTTATAAAGGGCACCATGCGGCTTTACGTGTTTCAGTCTGACTGACAGTTCACGGCATACCTCCATCAGGCTTTGCACCTGTTCTATTACAATCGGCCTGATGTCTTTCAGTGTGATGGCAGTTCCAAGCAGGTCTGTTCGTCCGAAATTTTTCCGGTCGGGGTAAGAAGGATGTGCCCCGGCAGCTACACCATGCCGGCTGGCGAGTTCCACTGTTCTTCGCATCAAGTCTTTGTCGCCGGCATGTCCTCCGCAAGCTATATTGGCTGAACTGATCCAGGGCATCAGCAGGGCGTCGTTGTCCATCCCTTCTCCCATATCCGCATTAAGGTCGATCGTCAGCATACCAGTTGTTTTAACCGGTCCATGCAGGCTCTTTGCAAAACAGTGAGATCTCTTTTCTGCGAAAGAAGCAATGCTTCAGCATACTCGATCGATATGCGGCTGAATTGTATGGTGTCGCTGGGTCTTAACTGAGCCAATTTGGGTAAATGCGCAGAGATGACGTGGGCGATACGCGGATATCCGCCGGTGGTTTGGTGATCAGCCATCAGTACCACCAGTTGTCCGCTGGGCAATAGCTGAACCGTGCCAAAGCTTACGCCCGAGGAAACCATTTCAAGGGGTACTTTCAATTGAAGAGGCTCGCCCTTTAACTGGTATCCCATTCTGTCGGACGAAGGATGAACCATAAAACTTTCGTTGATCAGATCATGACAAGATTCTTCTGTTAATTGAGAAAATTCATGCCCCTCTGTTATATATATATCATGGGGGTGTTCATATACTTTCTGTACGTCGGCACGCCAGTGAAGCATGGTGAGGTCCTGGTTTTCGCGGATCCAGGCGGGGAAATACATCCGGGATTCTCTGGGGAAAAGACGATCCATTTTCTCGAGTCTGCGGCCCTGATAACCGCCTGCATGTGCCCGCAGGTGTGTGCTGTAACTATTGAGCCATTGATCGATTTCAAATCCTCCGTGCAGCGCCAGGTAACATCTGCCACCGTAGTTGAGTCCGTCGAAATGAAGGGCTGTATTTTTTCTGACTACGATCGGTTGCCAGACAGGAATCGGCGTTCCGTCCAGCATGGGCGTAAAATCGCTGCCGCATATACTGATCAGGGAGGTTTGCTCGAATAACAGTTGCGGACCGGGAAAATGGACTTCCAGAACGGCTTCCTCCGGCGGATTACCTACAAGCATATTGGCTACCTGTGCGGCATACCGATCCATGGCACCACCCGGATTGATGCCCCATTGGCTATATCCGAAGCGGCCGGTATCCTGGATGGTTTCCAGCAAGCCCGGTTTTAAAACAAGGATGGACATTCGGTTGAGTTGTTACTTGATGTGATGGGTTTGTGGTGATCAATACCTGAACGGTCAGGTAACCTGTGCCAGGTATTCATCCCGGTTTATTCGATAAAATTCAACCATGTCGCCTGCTTTCATCGGAACGGGTATACTATTATGAGCATCGAACAATTTAAATGAAGTGATCCCGATGACATTCCACCCACCCGGACTCTCAAAAGGGTAAATCCCTGTCTGATTTCCGGCGATGGCCACGCTTCCTGCTTTCACTGAAACCGGTTTTTGCTTCCTGGCCGTTGCCAGGGAAGCCGGAAGTTCTCCAAGGTACGGAAAGCCGGGCATGAAACCGATCATATATACCCGGTATGGCAATGATACATGCAGACTGATTATTTCCTCAATGGGCATAGACAATTGCTCTGACAGCGATGGCAGGTCTGTTCCAAATTCAGGGTCATAGCATACCGGGATGCGGTGCGTCTGTGAATCCGGAGTAAAATCGGAAGGGGCCAGGGCGCAGGCCTCCCGGATCTGTTCCCGCACCCACTGGCTGGCAGAAACAGGGTGGCTTTTCTGCAAAACCTGTATCGGATCGTAATAAACGGTTAATGAGGAATAAGCCGGCACAATATCTTTCAGTCCGGCAAAAGGCTGCCTGGTCAGCTGACTGGCGACCGATAAAACCAGGTTATTCAACCCGGCATCAATAGAGGTTCCCCATTCAACTGTCAATGCCGAATCTCCGAGTGAGTAAATCGAATATGAGTTGTTCAATTCCAGCAAGATTTGATCTGAGTAAACAAGCACGTTGAGGCCAAAAAAGACGCGTTAAATTATTGGAAATTTGGCAATAAACCGGTCTTTTTCTGCTGCCCAGCCGGTGTACCAATTTGTTCCTTTCGCCGTTATACACTAAAATTGCACGCCGAGAGGCCTGTAAAAAACCATTGATATATAGAGTATGGCGAAGAATTTACTGATTGTGGAGTCACCTGCGAAAGCTAAAACCATCGAAAAGATTCTGGGAAAGGATTTTCAGGTGAAGAGTTGTTTTGGGCATATCCGGGACCTCGAAAAAGCAGGTATGGGCATCAACCTGGAGAAGAATTTCGAGCCTACATATATAGTATCGGAGGGGAAGGAAAAGGTGGTGAGAGAACTGAAAGATCTGGCCCGAAAGTCGAATGAGGTCTGGCTGGCAACGGATGAGGACCGTGAGGGAGAAGCCATCAGCTGGCATTTGTGTGAAGTACTGGGTCTTGATCCCAAAAATACCAAGCGGATCGTTTTTCATGAGATCACCAAACCGGCGATCAAGTCGGCCGTAGATAACCCTCGTACAGTGGATATGAACCTGGTGATGGCCCAGCAGGCCCGTCGTGTGCTGGACCGCATCGTAGGTTTTGAGCTCAGCCCGGTATTATGGCGCAAAATCAGTATGCGCAACAACCTGAGTGCCGGAAGGGTTCAGAGTGTAGCCGTGCGGCTGATCGCGGAAAGAGAAAGAGAGATAAACGCATTCAATGCCACCAGCACTTTCAAGATCGAGGCATTTTTCACTGCCAGGGACGTAAGCGACAAACCCGTTACGTTCGTAGCAGAGGGTAAAAAACAAAACAGCGCTGAGGATGCCGAAGCATTTCTGAAAAGCTGTACCGGCGCACAGTATACGGTGAATGATATCCAGGTAAAGCCTGCCAAGAAATCACCGGCTCCCCCCTTTACCACGTCTACCCTGCAACAGGAAGCATCCAGAAAACTGGGATACGGCGTAAGCCGGACCATGCTCCTTGCGCAGAAATTGTATGAGAGTGGTAAGATCACTTATATGCGTACCGATAGTGTGAACCTGAGCAACACTGCATTGTCGGATCTGACCAATACCATAAAGTCGATGTACGGTGAGGAGTATCACCAGTTTCGCAAATACAAGAATAAGAATGAGAGCGCGCAGGAAGCACACGAGGCCATTCGCCCCACTTATATGGAAGATACCACCGTGGACGATGCCGACTGCAGGAAACTATATGAACTGATCTGGAAAAGAACGATGGCCTGCCAGATGGCCGATGCCGAATTGGAAAGAACGACCGCTAAAATCGGGATCTCTACCAATAAGGATGAACTCACGGCACAAGGTGAGGTGTTGAAATTTGACGGATTTCTGAAAGTATACCGGGAAGACCGCGACGAGGAAGACCTCGCCGAAGAAGGACAGGAAGGCATGCTACCGCCATTGACCGTTGGCCAGCAACTTCCGCTCAATGAAATGAAGGCGGTAGAAAGGTTCAGCCGTCCGGCACCACGCTACACCGAAGCATCCCTCGTGAAAAAGCTGGAAGAGCTCGGTATTGGTCGCCCGTCTACCTACGCTCCTACTATTTCCACTATTCTGAAGAGAGGGTATGTAGAGAAAAGAGATAAAGAAGGTGTACGCAGAGAGTACCGGGTGTACGTGATGAAGCAGGATAAGATCAGCAAACAAACGGAATCGGAAAATACCGGCGCCGAAAAATCAAAGTTGTTCCCCACCGACCTCGGGCTGGTAGTAACCGATTTTCTGAAGCAGTATTTCGATGACATCATGGATTACAGCTTCACGGCCCGCATTGAAGAGGAGTTTGATGAAGTAGCGGAAGGAAAGATGAAGTGGAACAAGATGATCGCCGATTTCTACAAACCTTTTAAAAAAGACGTAGAAAACACCATAGAAACCGCAGAGAGAGCAAAAGGAGAACGGGAACTTGGGCTCGACCCCGCCTCGGGCAAGAGAGTAATTGCGCGTATGGGTCGTTTTGGTCCGATGGTGCAGATCGGCGAATCGAATAACGAAGCGGAGAAACCTCATTTCGCAGCCCTGAAAAGAGATCAAAGCATCGAGACCATCAGCCTCGCAGAAGCGCTTGATCTTTTCAAATTACCCATGGCTCTCGGCGAATACGAGGGACTGGATGTTTCTGTCAATGCCGGACGTTTTGGCCCCTATATCAAATTCGGAGAACAGTTTATCTCCATCCCTCGCGGGGAAGATCCGCTTGAAGTGGATATGGATCGTGCCATCGAGCTCATCAGGGAGAAACAACTGGCCGATTCACCCATCGCCCAATTTGAAGGCAAACCGGTGACCAAGGGTAAAGGACGCTTTGGACCTTACATCAAGTGGAACGATATGTTCATTAACGTTCCCAAGCGCTATAATTTCGACGACCTCAGCAAGTCTGACATAGATGAGCTGATCGAAGCGAAAATCAAGAAAGAAGCCAATCGCTTCATCCAGCAATGGCCCGAAGAAAAAATCTCCATCGAGAACGGCCGCTGGGGTCCCTTTATCCGCTTCAACAAAAAAATGCTCAAGCTGGGAAGAAAAGCCGACGACAGCAAGTATACCGCCGACGAGCTGACCAGTATTCCCGTGGAAGAGATCAAGAATATGATTGAAGCGCAGGTACCCGGGGCATTCAGCAAAAAAGTGAAGGCAGCGGCCTCCAGGAAAGCTACACCCCAAAAAACCGCCTCCAAAAAAACTGCTGCTGCGAAAAAGTCGACCAGAAAAGGCAAATGATTGTTCCGGCCAGGCCAGGAATTCATCTAAACACCAGGCATGCTGCATCTGAAATACCAGCTCAGCCCGCAAGAGTATTTTGAATTTAACTACTACACGATCTGGTCGGCTCCTCACCGACGGAAGTACAGGATTTCCTATTATTTCAAGATCCTGTTGCTGTACCTCGCCGTGGCGGTATTGTATATCTCCATGAAAAAATCGCATAACCGCTGGGTCGACATGATCGTTTTTTCGGTGGTCGCGATCGCCTACTTTACTCTCATTCCCATCCTGATAAAAAGGTCCGTTCGCAAAAGAACAGAACACCTGTTAAGCCAGCCCGAAAACAGCCACATTATCGGTGATTGTGAAGTGATTTTGCAGGATTCTGGCATCCTTGACAAGGACGACAAGTCAGAAACATTCTACAAATGGGAAGCCATTGTGAAAAGAGCGGAGACGGTGAACTGCCATTTTCTATATACGAATTCTCACCATGCCATCGTTATCCCTAAGCGGTGCCTGGCAGACAAAAACGATCAGCAGGAGCTGAACCGCCTGCTGGATGCGCATCTGCCACTTGATGCCGACCTGTAAACCCGTACCGGTTGAACAGTTGTGGAAATGTGGAAAATAAACCGGCGCGCATTCTTAATCAATAGCCGATATTGACGATGCAAATTGTATCGCAGACAACGGTTCAATTTCGAAATGCATGGAAGAAAACAAAGAAATCACTGCCTTATTTCAACTGATCGACGATCCTGATGAAGAAGTTTTCGGTGCGGTATCCAGCCGGATCGTAGACTATGGGAAAGGCATCATTCCCAACCTCGAAAATCTTTGGGAGAATACCATCAGTGAGGGAACCCAGGAGAGGATCGAGTTGCTGATTCACCGTCTGCATTTCCGCGATCTCTGCGAAGAGATGTCTGAATGGAATCGAAACTCACACCAGGACCTGCTGACAGGCGCCCTGCTGGTAGCCAGGTTTCAATATCCAGATCTTAACAAAGGCGATGTATACCAGGATGTGGAAAAACTCCGCAAAAATATCTGGCTGGAACTGAACAGCTACCTCACTCCTCTCGAACAAATCAACGTACTCACCAGCATCCTCTATAATTATTTCAACCTGCGTGGAGGCGAAGTGAATTACCAGCAGGTAGATGAGTTTCTAATTCACAAACAGCTCGAAACAAAACGCGGCAACAGCATCGCCAACGGCATTCTCTATCTTATCCTCAGCGAACTTCTCGATGTTCCGGTGAAAGCGGTGAATATTCCCCGCCAGTTTGTGCTGGGCTACTTCAAAGCCGAATACAACCTGGAAAGGCTCACCGAAAATCCCTTATACAAAACAGAATTTTTCATTGATCCTCTGAGCGGACATGTATTTACACATAAGGATGTAGAGAATTATTTCAAAAGGATCAATGTACCCGCCATCTCCTCCTACTTCAAACCGATCAGCAACAAGCGAATTATTCAGATTCTGCTGGAAGAATTTTCAAAATGCTTCGACAACGACAAACAGCGCTACAAACAGGAAGAGTTGAAACTGCTCGCTGAATTGATCAAAGAATAATTTTCCCTTACCGGTTCACCTTCCATTATCATACGGGCAAGCGGATGCCTGTTTCCGGCCGTTAAAAGAATCTTTTAAACCGCGGCAATTATGTTCTAATTTACCGTATGTTTTCAAGAAAAAGGAAAGACGAACCCCCACCGGCATGGGCCGGATTTTTAACCTCCGACAATTACAGGCTATTCATGCAAATTGTTGATGACTATTTCCTTTCGGAAGACATCGATTATGCGATCGCAGAGGCGGCTGTGGAAGTGGATGACGATCGTTTTGGCGCAACCAGCCTGGGCTTGCAGAACATCGCCCAATCCTGCCATTTGGCGGACCCCGAAGAATGGCCTGCGATGGTTAAAAATCACTTTGACGGGCTGCAGCGAATAAATGTTTTCCAGGAAGAATTTGATTCCAAAGCGCACGATTTCGAATACGCCGCAGCTTTTCTGGCAGTACGCCTCTATCACGAATCCTATATGGAGCAGATCGAGGATTATCTGGGCATCGGTCAGCATATCGCCGATGATATCTATGCGGCACTTGTATTCGATTTGCCTGAATCGGTCACCAATGTGCGCCCCGAGCAGGCGGTTTTGTGGAATAAGACCAATGAAGAATTATTCGAGATCGGCGTCAAGAATGTATTTGGCAAATATCCGTTTGACATCATCGAGGAAACGCTCGATGACATCAGGTTTCTGATCATCAATGAGGATCATTTTTACACTGGCAACGTGCTCTTTGTTATGGAAAATTACCCGATGCTGCAGGGAAGCTACGGGTCGCTTGTCAGCATCCCTACCCGACATGCCATCCTATTTTACCCGATCGAAAACAAGGAAGTACTCGAGGCCATTCGTAACCTGATCCCTATTACCTGCAAGATGAACGAAGAAGGACCGGGCTCTATCAGTTCGCAATTATATTGGTACCATGAGGAAGAACTTACCCTGATCCCTTACGAACTCAGGGATGACCAGCTTGAAATTTCTCCTCCTGAGCCATTCATCGAACTGCTCGACCGCTTGGAGAATATGAATGACGAATGAGCGCGTTTCCAAATAAAAAAGCCCCTTTCTGAGGGGCTTTTTATGGGGAGGTTGAAAAATTACAAGGTCAGGCTCCAGCCATCGCGATAGGTTCTCTTGACAAACTGGTTGGCTTCATCGAAGTTGGTAATCTTCATGTTCTTCGCATCCCAGAGCAGGCGTTTGCGTCCGAGATATTTATCATTCCATCCTTTTCCATTCGGGTTGCGCATCAGGAAGCTGCGGATGGCCAGGTTACCAATCAGAATACTTTCGGTGAATGGACCGGCGAATTCAAATGGCGAGCTGGTTACCCCTTTTCCATATCCGTCTATACAGGCGTTTACCCATTGTACGTAGTGACCTTCCGGTACCCGCTTGATGGTTTCCGGAGGAAGGCTTTCTTTCATGCGTGTTGTGGGCAACAGGCGGGGATTGGCTCCGTAGCAGTCTGCCAGCAGTTTTCCTTTCGTACCAATGAACAGAACTCCCCCGTCCCAGTTACCGAACGCTTCTTCGGGCAACAGTTCGTCGGGTCTTTGAGGCAGCAGGCCACCATCATGCCAGGACACCTTGACGTTACCTTTTCCGTCTTTACGCGGATAAGTGAGGTGTATTATTGAAGAAGGAGGGCAGCTGTCGGGGTTGGCGGAATCGTTCCACATTTCTTTCCAGATCGTGGCGACGCTGGCTTCCACATCGGAAGGATAATCGATCGGCAGGCAGCGGAAAACCGGGTCCATGATATGGCAGGCCATATCGCCCAGGGCGCCCGTGCCGAATGCCCACCATCCTCTCCAGTTAAAGGGAAGGTAAGCCGGGTTGAAGTCTATCATCTGCGCCGGTCCGATCCACAGATCCCAGTTCAGTTCAGAAGGGATATCGAATTTTCCGGTGGGGGTAGGAATGCCTTGCGGCCAAACCGGGCGGTTTGTCCAGCACTCTACTTTATATACATCGCCGATCAGTCCGGCATTGATCAATTCCTGCGTTCTTCTTACGCCATCACCACTGCCGCCCTGGTTACCCATCTGGGTAACTACCTTGTATTTTTTGGCAGCCTGCGTCAGAATACGGGCCTCATAAATATCATGGGTAAGCGGCTTTTGTGTATAAACGTGTTTGCCCAGTTGCATAGCCGCCAGGGTGGCTACTGCATGCGTATTGTCGGGTGTAGAAATAGAGCAGGCATCGATATTGTTCTTTTCCTTGTCGAGCATCTCCCGGAAATCTTTATAGTAACGGGCCTTCGGAAAACGTTCTCTTGATTTTTTCGACTGCCTGTCATCCACATCGCACAGGGCAACAATATTTGCTTTCGGACTTTTTGAGAACTCGAAGAGATCGCTTTCTCCTTTACCACCGGCACCAATACCGGCAATGTTCAACTTATCGCTTGGGGCGATATAACCAGGGCCTCCCAGTACATGCCTGGGTACAATAAAGAATCCGGCGGCAGCCAAAGAGCTGTTGCGAATAAATGCCCGCCTGGATCGGTTGCTGTGCTTGTTCTTTTTCATTTGTTTTTATTTGTTTTTGCGCAGATTACGCGGATTACACTGATTACGCATATATCACACTTTCTGATTCCCCTCACATTCTCCTTCCCTTACTCTTACTCTTTCTCTTATTACTTACAACTTCAACTCTCCCCATCCTTCCCGGTAGTTTCTTTTTACGTACTGGTTGGCTGGCTCGAAGTTGGTGATCTTCATGTTTTTTCCGTCCCACAATAATTGCTTGCGGCCGGGAAAGTCATTTTTTTCTTTATGGAAGAAACTGCGAACGGCGAGGTTGCCCATCAATACGGTTTCTGTGAGCGGGCCTGCGATGTCGAAATTGGAACTGGTGTAGGCCCCATATCCTTTCTTGCAGGCGTCCGTCCATTGCTTCTGGTGACCTTCCGATCCGCCGGCAACATAAGGTTGTTTGGAGGCGGGAAGTTTTACTTCTTTCATCAGTTTGGTAGGAAGCAGGGTTGGGTTGCGGCCAAACAGACCGGCCATGAGTTTACCTTTTGTTCCTTCGAAGAGGATACCACCATCCCATTCACCGAATTTTTCGTCGGGTAATAGTTCTTTGGGGCGCTTGGGCAACAGGCCACCATCGTACCATACCATTTCAACAGGCACCATGGATCCACGGGCGGGAAACTCTATGTGAATTTTTGAAGACAGCGGATAGCTGTCGGTATAAATAACCTCCTGGAAAAAGCCGGTATATGTGCGGGTAACGCTGCATTCGACTGCGGTAGGATATCCCAGTTTCAATGCCCGGAAGGGGACATCGATGAAATGACACCCCATATCGCCCAGCGAACCGGTTCCGAAATCGGTCCAGCCACGCCAGATCGCCGGCAAGTAGATCGGGTTGAATTCTCGCGCGGGAGCGGTTCCCAGCCAGAGGTCCCAATCGAGTTCTTTGGGAATGTCGAACTTGCCGACAGGTGTTGGAATGCCCTGCGGCCAGGTGGGCCGGTTGGTCCATACATGCACGGTATGAACATCCCCTATGAGACCATCCTGTATCCAGGTTTCCACATTGCGGGTATCGTCTCCGCTGCTGCCCTGGTTACCCATTTGGGTTACTACTTTGTATTTGCGGGCCGCTTCGGTGAGCATGCGTGCTTCGAAAATGTCGTGCGTAAGCGGCTTTTCTACATACACATGTTTTCCCATTTTCATAGCTGCCAGAGCGGCCACGGCATGCATATGGTCGGGTGTGGTGACGATCACCGCGTCGATATTCTTGTTTTCCTTTTCGAGCATCTCGCGAAAATCGCGGTAGTAGGGAGCCTGTGGCCATTTCTTGCGAGCATTTACAGCCATGCGATCATCTACATCGCAAAGTGCCACGATATTTTCCGCTCCTTTATTGAAAGCATAGGGCAGATTGACCTCCGCCTTTCCCCCCACGCCAATTCCGGCAATATTGAGTTTATCGCTGGGAGCAGTAAAGCCGCGACCAAGCACATGCCTGGGAACGATCATAATGCCGGCGGCAGCGATAGATGTATTGCGGATGAATTTTCTGCGGGATGATTGGTTCTTTTTTTCAGATGGCATAACGAATCATTTCTGTTGACGGAATTCATCATTTTGATCTCAGGCCAGTACGGCATCGAGGCCGATGGCGCAATTCAGCACTTTGCTCACCGGGCAGTTGGCCTTTGCTTCATCCGCGCACTCCTTGAATTTAGCCGCATCGATCCCCGGAACCTTTGCCTTCAATACAATATTGGAGCTGGTAATTCCTTTGGCCGGATCCAGTTCTACCGTAGCAGTTGCTTCCAGTGATTCGGGAGTAAAGCCGGCCGCGCCGAGAACGAAGCTTAACTTCATGGCAAAACAACCCGCATGTGCCGCGGCAATAAGTTCTTCCGGGTTGGTATAGGTACCGTCTTCAAAACGGGATTTAAAATCGTATTTGGTGTTGCTTAAAACCTTGCTTTGTGAGGTCAGCGTGCCATTTCCTTCTTTACCTGACCCATTCCAAATTGCAGTTGCTGTACGTTTCATGAATAGAATTTTATTTTTGTGAAAAATAAGTCAATGACGATTACCTGGGATGATTTTGAAAAAATTGATATACGTGTCGGAACGATCACGGAAGTTAGTGATTTTCCGAAAGCAAAAAAGCCCTCCTATCAATTAAAAATTGATTTTGGTGAATTGGGTGTTAAGCAATCGAGTGCACAGATCACTACCTATTATCAAAAGCCGGACCTGATAGGCAAACAAGTGGTAGCCGTGGTGAATTTTCCACCCAAACAGATCGCCAATTTTTTCAGTGAGTGCCTTGTACTGGGAATTTATACTGATAAAAAAGACGTAGTTTTATTGCAGCCGGATCAGAAAGTGGAGAATGGCTGGAAGATCGGTTAGTTCCGGCTAACCCCACCCAGATGGAAGTTTTCCATACATATTATCAGTCGCCCGTTGGTGTTATCAGGGTGTCAGGAACCGAACATTATATTTCCGAAATGAGTTTCATCGATAATGTTCAACACCTCCCTGCCAGCAGCCAGTCGGCTCCCCTTCCCCCGTCCATCATCCAGGCAATTGAACAGCTGATCCGTTATTTTAACGGGGAACTGAGAAAATTTGATTTCCCGATACACCAGGATGGTACAGATTTTCAGCAAAAAGTCTGGAACGAACTTTCCCAGATCGGCTATGGGAAAACCATCAGCTATCTGGACCTGGCCAAAAAACTGGGCGATCCGAAAGTCATCAGGGCCGCGGCGTCGGCCAATGGAAAAAATCAGATAGCCATCGTGGTTCCCTGTCACCGGGTGATCGGATCCCGAAACGACCTTGTAGGATATGCCGGCGGATTATGGCGTAAAAAATGGCTGCTGGACCATGAGAACAAGATCGCACACGGCGTACAAACCCTTTTCTGAGATCCATTTTTTCAGTTGCCAATTCATTAATTTGCCTTACAGTAAACGAGGTCATCGACATAACAGCGCGAGCTGAAAAAACAATCTGATGGTATTTAAAGCACTTTGGGTAAAAGAACTGGAGAACGGAACCTTCGAAAGATCCATTGTCGAAAGACATATTGACGAACTTCCTGCCGGTGATGTGATCATCCGGGTAAAATATTCGGCTCTCAATTATAAGGACGCCCTTTCAGCTACCGGTAACAAAGGCATCACTCGTAAATTTCCGCATACGCCGGGCGTCGACGCGGCTGGCGTAGTGGAACTCAGCCGTCATCCGGACCTGGCTGCGGGTGATGAAGTAATCGTCACGGGCTACGACCTTGGCATGAATACGCCAGGGGGATTCGGGCAGTTCATCAGGGTACCGGCCAATTGGGTGGTTCGCAAACCGCATCATTTTACCCTGAAAGAATCCATGGTTATCGGAACGGCCGGTATTACAGCGGGCGCGGCCCTTTACAAAATGGAATTGCTGGGTATGCGACCCGAAAAAGGGCCCATAGTAGTAACGGGGGCAACGGGCGGAGTCGGCAGCCTCTCTATTGCCATTCTGGCTACGGCCGGATACGAAGTGATAGCAGTAAGCGGAAAGGAGCACGCACTGGAATATGTACAGCACCTGGGAGCCCGGAAAATTCAGCCGCGTAGCTGGGTCAATGACCAGTCGGGCAAGGCCCTCCTCCGCTCACAGTGGGCTGGTGCAATTGATACGGTAGGCGGAAACACACTGGCCACCCTATTGAAAGGTTGCCAGTTGGAAGGATGCGTGGCGAGTACTGGTCTGGTCTCTTCGCCCAAACTGGAAACCACCGTGTATCCGTTTATTCTTAATGGCGTTACGCTCATCGGGGTCGGATCGGCGGAAATGCCGATCCATCTGAAAGAACTACTCTGGCATAAGCTGTCCAGGGAATGGAATGTAAAAGAAAAACTTCAGGCCATCGTCAAGGAAGTAAGCCTGCAGGAACTGAACGATACCTGTATCGACAGTATCTTACAGGGTCATACCATGGGACGTGTGGTAGTGAACCTCGAAGGTTGACAAGGTTAGATATTATTCAATCATATTTTATTCGCATGTACACTCCCGCTTCCAACAGGTATCAGTCGATTCCGTATAACCGCTGCGGTCATTCCGGGCTTTTATTACCGGCCATTTCACTGGGCCTCTGGCACAATTTCGGATCGGTAGATATATTTGAAAACGGCCGGGCCATCATTCGACGCGCCTTCGACCGGGGCGTCACACATTTTGATCTCGCCAATAACTATGGGCCCGAACCGGGATCGGCCGAAGAGAATTTCGGTATTGTTCTTCAGAAAGATTTTTCGGGCTCGCTTCGCGACGAACTGATCATATCCACAAAGGCCGGCTACCGGATGTGGCCCGGCCCCTACGGAGAGTGGGGTTCCCGAAAATATTTATTGTCGAGCCTGGACCAGAGTCTCAAAAGAATGAAACTGGACTATGTCGACATATTCTATTCTCATCGTCCTGACCCCAATACCCCGATAGAAGAAACCATGCAAGCATTGGATCACGCCGTTCGAAGCGGTCGTGCCCTGTATGCGGGTATATCCAATTACAGCGCAGATGAGTCGAAAAAAGCCATCTCCATTCTGCGTGAACTGGGTACGCCCTGTATCATCCATCAACCCAAGTATTCCATGTTTGAAAGATGGGTGGAAGACGGCCTTTTGAAAGTATTGCAGGAGGAAGGAGTAGGCTGTATTCCCTTCTCTCCGCTAGCCCAGGGTCTGCTGACAAATAAATACCTGAAAGGAATTCCGGAAGACTCTCGCGCTGCCAAAAGCAGCGGTCATTTGCAAGTACAGGAAGTGACGCCGGAGAAAATCGACAAAGTAAAGAAACTGAACGCCATTGCCGAATCGCGCGATCAGTCACTGGCGCAAATGGCCATCGCCTGGTTGCTGAAAGACAAAAGAATCACAACCGTATTGATCGGGGCCAGTTCGGTAGCCCAGCTCGACAACAACCTGGACAGTCTCAACCATTTATCATTCAGAGACCAGGAACTTGCAGACATAGAAAAGATTCTGAAAGACTGAACAAGCGGGCTGGTATCGTGTTTGAAAGTAATTACCAAAACATACATTCCATGAGAACACCCACCTTTTCCTTCGTCGTCGTTCTGCTGGTTCTTGCTGCCTGCAACCAGGCCCCACAAAAGACCTCCGAAGAAGCAGGACCAGCCGCTGCCAGCGTCAGTGTAATCGATTCTTCCAAACTGAATGGAGCCTGGCAACTGCGATCAATTGAGGGCAAAAAAGACTCTTTCAGTCTTCTGTTTCCAGGCAAAAATCCTTTCCTGAATTTTTCACTGGCCGATAAACGGGTGGCAGGTAACACAGGTTGCAATTCCTTTGGGGGAGAATTTACACTGGAAGGCGCCAAATTACTTTTCGACAAGCCAATGGCCATGACTAAGATGTATTGCATGGGTAATGGAGAAAATGTGTTTGTGGCCAGCATGCAAAGAGTGAGGTCCTATAAAATTGTTCAGGACACTACCCTTCAACTGGTATCGGGAGATACGGTCATCATGAGCTTCGATAAATCGCATACTCCCTGATCTATGAAATCCCTTTATCGCTTTTTTGGAACTGCTGTGGGTCTTTTTGGCCTGGTGGTACAGTATTACCTGATCATCAAACAGGTTTCCGATGTTTCCTTTTTTGTGTCGGAAACCGTCCGTTACCTGAGTTTCATGACCATCTGGTCTAATATGCTTGTAACCGCCACTTTTGCAATCCCGCTTTTCCTGCCAAAATCGCGGCTGGGCAGATTCCTGCAACGAGCACAAATGGAAGCCGCTGTGGCGGTCTATATTTTCATCGTCATGCTGGTTTATCATTTTTTTCTCGCCCAGGTATGGCACCCGCAGGGATGGCAAAAAGTTGTTGATATCAATCTTCACTATGTTACCCCGGTAGTATATATTCTTTTCTGGATCTTTTTTTCCGGCAAGGAAGGACTCCGCTATGTTCATACTACCTACTGGCTTATATATCCGGGTATTTATGTTATATATTCATTGCTTCGGGGAATCAGCACCAATCAATACCCCTATTATTTCGTGGATGTCACGAAACTGGGTTGGTCAATCGCCATGAGAAATATGATGCTGGTAATCGTAGCCTATTGGCTGGTAAGTATGATATTGGTGATGCTTACCCGGTTGATTCCTCCGTTTCGAAAGAGATCAGATCACCAGCGAATGGAAGCGAGCCCCAAATGATTCTGCTGATCGGTATAGATAGTCAACAGTTCGCAGGAGTTGACGATCTGAACAAAATCCTGGTAAAACAAGCGCACACCTTGGGGTACCATCATCTGGCTATATACCGGCCTGGCTGCCCTGATTGACTGAAGTATGAACCAATCATCGGTCTGGTAGGGAATATAAGTCATGACCTTTTGAGATTGATCGAAAGAAAATTTTGATCTAATCGGTAACTGGTCATAAGACAGCCGCAGTTCGCTGGATGCGAGCATAGTTACTTTCTCGTCCTTGATCGCGAGCGAAAAAATGTGTCCTCTGAAAAGCTTCATTTCGCTTCGTGAATCAGCAGCCGGAATGTCGGAAGCCGAGGGTGGCCGGTATCCATCATTTCTTAGTCCCTGATTGACATTATTTCTTCCCAATGAACTCGAACCCGCATTATTAAGCTCGTTCTGACGCACCGCATCATTCAGCCTGATTTGATCGAATTGGGTTGAATTTGGCAATTGCGGATTGTTGACTACCGAAAAAACTGATTGTTGTTGCGGGAAACCGAGTCCCGCACGGTCGCTGTCTACCCATAGTGCCTGTTGCCGCTCAAAAATCAGTTCCAGGCCATTTTCCCTGCTGAACATGGATTTCTGCAAAAGATATTCTTCCGGCGACAGTACGTGATCTCTTCTTTTTGCTACCGCCTTCATGGTCTTCATGATATCCGGGGGAAACAGAATCGCCCGCGAATCCTCATTTACAAGATGGCCATCCAGCAAAGTCAGCCGGTACAGGCCAGAGGGTTGATTGTTTTCTTTGAGGATTCCAAAGAGCTGTAGTTTTCCGGTGAGTGAATCGACATAAAAACTCAATGGATCTGGCTCATAGGCATCGATATCCTTTTCGATGCTTTTATATTTTGCCTGCCCCTCTTCAAATTGGTAAATCCTGATAAAGTTCCTGTTATTGCGGCTATGCTTTTTTCGCGCCACTGCCAGGTATAGCGTTTTTCCGAAGTAAACGGGCTGACTGAAAGAAGAATATTCAAGGTCTGTAATCAGTTTGTGACTTTGCCGGCTGACCCGTTTTGAAACACTGTCGATAATATAGTAGTCGAAATTCAGGATACTCGTTCCTGTTTCCGGATAAACCCTGTAAAAGATCATTTTCCCCTCGGCAAAACTCACCTCGAATGCGCGCCGATCGCTGTTATCTGCGCCTAATACTTCGGAAGAATCCAGCAAAGAGAAGGGTGTTTCGATTTCCGCTTTTTCATTTATTGTAAAGAAACCGCGGTGTACTACTGATCCGTCTGTTTGCTGCACCACAAATACTCCTGTGTTACCGTGACTGCCGTAACTCAGGACTGACTCACCGTTCAGGCTATATACACCGGGGTTGATGCGGGTTCGACGGATGCTCATATCGGCCGGGTGTACCCTTATTATTTCGGAAGGGGTACCAGAGTTGGTTTTCAGTATCAGGGGTTGTTGCTGCAGGGTACCGCAAACAATATAGTTATTGGTGGCGCTTATTGAGTCTTCCAGCGGGAATAAGAGCACCTGTTGCGATAACAATGGCTGTGCCAACAGGAATGATATAAGCAGCAAAGCATTAGAACGAATTCGCATAACCCTATGTTATAGGTCAAGATAGAAAACAACTTTGCATCCGGTGTAGTCCGGATACGATTTGGGGGAAACTTAACATCTTATTTTTTCAGTTCCTTTCCTGAAAATGCCAGAGGCAGTAAGTGAGTGGCTTCGGATATGATATACACAGGGCCTTCCAGACCTGCCAGGATCAGCCGGATGGGATGGCCCGTTCTTTCTTCGAATTCCTGCAGCGCCTGCCGGCACATTCCGCAGGGAGAAATAGGGTAATGCCCATCGCGCTGCTCGTTTTCATAACTGATCGCCATGGTTTGAATGGCCACTTCGGGAAAATTCGTGGCAGCTGATGACAGCAGGGTTCTTTCTGCACAGATTCCAACGGGATAGGAAGCATTTTCCTGGTTCGTGCCCAGCACTGTTTCACCATTGAGCAATCGGGCTGCCGCGCCTACTTTAAATTTTGAATAGGGCGCATAGGCGATCCGGGTTATTTCCCTTGCCTGGTTCAGCAAATCCTGATCGGCTTTCGCCAGTTCTGCGATGGAGTTATGCGCCTCGTAGGAAAAATGATACTCTTTCTTGCTCATCCACGGTTGGTTTGTAACAATTCACAATAAAAAATCCTTTCAGGTTATGAAAGGATTTAAAGTTAAGACATTTGGTCATAATCATTAATGTATTATGCTGAACAGGCGTTTCCAGCGTATGCCTTTGCCATAGCTGAGCCAGATCATTCCGGCCTCACCTACGATATGATCTTCCGGCACAAAACCCCAGAAACGGCTGTCCTGTGAACGATGTCGGTTATCACCCATCATCCAGTAGTAGTCCATTTTGAACGTATAAGTTGTGGCCTCTTTCCCATTGATGAATATCTTCCCGTCTTTTTCTTCCCATGTATTGTTTTCATAAACCCTGATCGCTCTTTTATAAAACGCGATGTTGCGGGGAGTCAGCGGTATCTCCACTCCTTTTTTGGGAATCCAGAGCGGGCCAAAATTATCGACCGTCCAGTTGGCTATGGAGCTGTCACGAGGGAATATCATCATATCGAATGATGACCTGACGTCTCTCCGGATCTCGCTGGCTTTAACGCCTTGTATTTTTTTAATCTTTTCCAATTCCTCCACAGTCAGGTTGATCTCGTAGGTAAACCCGGAAATGGGAACAAATTCCTGTTCTTTGTCTGTCATTTTCAAACTGATGCCATTCTCTTCCAGTTCGTCCACGCTAAGCTCGCGGCTGGCAGGCACTATGTAGTCGATGGCGGCGGTGGGCGATACAAAGGCGGGTTTTCCGTTTACAAAGAGGTAGCTGTCCT
Source organism: uncultured Chitinophagaceae bacterium (assembly GCA_964605065.1). GTDB lineage: Bacteria > Bacteroidota > Bacteroidia > Chitinophagales > Chitinophagaceae > Endoryza. The sequence continues at coordinate 4,536 of CAZSAQ010000028.1, read as the reverse complement.
TGATCTCGATAGTGTCTCCCGGAATACCCACGCATCTTTTGATGTAGTTTTCGCGCTTGTCTACCGGTCTGGTCATCATGGTAAAGTCAGGACTATCCCAAACTTCCGCTCTGGCTTTTTGATCGGCGATTTCGTTCAATTGTTTCGGATTGGGGTACTGCCCTTTCAGTTGCGCCAGGTAATATTGCTTTTTGGATTCCACAATATCGTAATAGGGAACCTCGGAATCATATTCTTTTGTCAGGGTATCTCCCGCCGGAAAATTAAACACGACTACGTCGTTTCTTTTAACAGGACTTGCGAACCAACGGGTATAGGGAATATGGATCATTTCGGAATACGACTTTGTTTTCAGTAATGGGATGGTATGATGAACGAAGGGGATTGCCAGCGGCGTATTCGGTATCCGGGGGCCATAGCTGAATTTGCTGACAAAAAGGAAATCGTTCACCAGCAGGGTTTTTTCCATTGAGCCCGTGGGAATCGTGTAGGCTTCAAAGACAAATGTGCGTATGAGCGTTGCAGCTACTATGGCAAATACACCCGCGTCGATCCATTCGCGTGCTACTGATTTCCTGTGTTTTTTTACGATTTCGGTTCCCTGGAACTTATCTGTTTTATTGAAGCCCAGGTAAGGCATATAAAGCGGGGCGCCCAGAGAGGCAGCCGTATGTTGCCAGAATTTGAATTTGCCAAAGGGTTTTACAAACTCGATGAAAATTCCAAGCGTAATAAACCAACCAACCACGGGAATCAATTGCCAGAACACCCAATGCTTGGGCCGGCCGGCAATTTCCTGCATCACCCAGGTGTTGTAAAAAGGAACAAAAGCCTTCCATCCCGGTACTCCGGCTTTCTTGAACATTCCATACAAACCGGGGGCGGGAAGAACGACCAGCAAAATGGATATCAGGATAATAACAAATAACTCGCTTTGTGCCATTTAACTCATTTTAAAGTGGGCCAAAAATACCATAATAATTCTCAAACTGCCTTATTTGCCATAAAACAAACCGTCTTTTTTCAAGCTTTTCCGGCAGCCTCTTTGACCCTATATTTGTCGTTATTAGTGATGTTTTGTTACAGCCACCATGAACTTTTTCAGCATAAGTGATATAGAGAATCTGACGAATATTAAGGCCCACACTCTTCGGATCTGGGAGCAGCGATATGGGCTGTGCTTTTCAAAGAGAAAGGACAGCAGTCACCGCTACTATGATGCTGAGGATCTTAAACAAATGCTGCGCATCGCCTGGCTGTATCACCGCGGCCACAAGATCTCGAAGATCGCCACGCTCAATGCGGAAGAAATCAGGCGCATCGCCCATGGAGAGACCAGTGCCGAAAAACGGATGGATCATTATTTTAACAGACTTTTTGAAGCATCCCTCGATCTCGATGAGACGGCTTTTACCGGCACCTTGCAGATCTCCATCCGTGAATTTGGCTTCGAGACAGCTATCAAACACCTGGTTTTTCCTTTCCTCGAGAAGATGGGGTTATTCTGGCTCACCGGCCATGTGATTCCTGCACAGGAACATTTCGCCAGCGAGCTGATCATTCGGCGCATCATGACGGCTATCCAGGAAATACCCATCAAATCATTGCCGGATCGCAACAAGGAAGTAGTACTTTTCAATCCCGAAGGTGAGCTTCACGAAATTCCTCTCCTTTACATGCATTACCTGCTGAGGAAGAACCGAATTCCCGTTGCCTATTTTGGTTGCAGTACCAGCATCGGCACCCTGCAGGAATATTGCCAGCTGAAGTCACCCGCCAGGGCCTATTTTCACCTGATCACAAACCTGACACGCAAAGACATATCGGTTTACCTGGCTGAATTATCGGCCGCCCTTCCCCGGCAGCGGATATTCTGCTCGGGCTGCTGTGTGGAAGAATTAACAGCTACTCCCTCCAATGTGATCATTCTCCGTGGTGAGAAGGAAATTGACGGGTTTTCCGAGATGGAAGACTAAACCTCTTATTTTTTGGGCAGCACATAACTGTGAACATCATCCGCCGTGATGGTCTTCCCGGAAAGGATAATCAGTCTTTCCACCACATTTCTCAATTCGCGGATATTTCCTGTCCAGTTGTGTTTTTGGAGTGCCTCCAGGGCTTCAACATCAATACCTTTACGGGCGATGCCATAATCGGCGCAGATATCTGTCAGAAATTTATCTACCAGCAGCGGAATATCATCCCGGCGATCGTTGAGAGAAGGCACGTGAATAATGATAACGCTCAGGCGGTGATACAGGTCAAGACGGAAATTTTTCTCATCAACTTCTTTCAACAGGTCTTTGTTGGTAGCTGCGATCACTCTTACATCTACACTAATGTCTTTATCACCACCTACCCGGGTTATTTTTCCTTCCTGCAGGGCACGGAGCACTTTTGCCTGAGCATTGAGGCTCATATCGCCGATCTCATCCAGGAAGAGGGTGCCGCCATGGGCCTGTTCGAACTTGCCGATCCGCTGTTTTACGGCGGAGGTAAAAGATCCTTTTTCGTGACCGAACAATTCGCTTTCGATCAGTTCGCTTGGAATGGCTGCGCAGTTTACTTCAATCAGCGGGCCGCCCGCGCGGTTACTCTTTTCATGCACCCATCGGGCCACCAGCTCTTTTCCTACCCCGTTCTCGCCCGTTACTAGAATCCTGGCATCTGTGGGCGCTACCTTATCAATGGTTTCCTTGATCCGCACAATCGGCCCCGATTCGCCGATCATCTCATCTACCTTGCTCACTTTTCTTTTCAGCACTTTGGTTTCGGCCACCAGGTTGGTCTTATCCATCGCATTGCGGATCGTGATCAACAGGCGGTTCAGGTCTGGCGGCTTGGAAATATAATCGTATGCGCCTTTCTTGACGGCTTCCACCGCTGTTTCAATGGTACCATGTCCGGAGATCATGATTACCGGGATATCGGGATTGGCTTCGCGGCATTTATCCAAAAACTCGATCCCATCGAGTTTGGGCATTTTGATGTCGCATAATACCACATCATAGCTTTTTTCCTTGAATTTTTTCAGTCCCTCTTCGCCGTCTCCCGCCTCGTCGATCTTATACCCTTCATAAGAAAGGATCTCACCCAGTGTTTTGCGAATCGCTTTTTCGTCATCAATGATCAGGATGTTACTCATGCTTTAACAATCTTTTGCTATGGATTTATAATGATTCCGCTTCCAATGAAGTCTGGCAAAAATACTACTATGCAACCGAACCTGCTCATGTTCCTTATCTGGCTTTACCTGACTGCCTGCGATGCTCCTACTTCGGCCCCACCTCCTCCGGTTGCTTCAGTTGGTAACCCTTCTATCAATCCCTTTGCCAAGATTTCAGAAATTCCTCTGCCGGAGGGTTATTATCGTATTACGAACGAAAAAAATTCCTTTGCAGACTGGCTGCGCGAGCTGCCCCTGAAAAAAGATAAGACCGTGTACTTGTATAACGGGAAGAAAAAAGCCAATCAATCGGCCCAGTTCGCGGTAGTCGATATAAGCGTTGGCGATAAAGATTTGCAGCAATGTGCCGATGCGGTTATGCGGCTCAGAGCTGAATATCTCTACCAACGGCAAAAATGGCAGGAGATTTCGTTTGCTGATAACAACGGGCAAGTGTATGGATTTTCGTCCGGCCCCAACCGGACAGCCTTTGAAAGATACCTGGAAAAGGTATTCAGCTGGTGCGGAACCGCCTCTCTCGAAAAGCAGCTTCATGCCGTAGGAGACCCTTCCCGCTTGCTCGGCGGCCAGGTTTTTATCAAGGGGGGATACCCAGGCCATGCGGCAATTGTGGTGGATGTCGCCATAAATCATTTGGGCCAGAAGATTTTCCTCTTAGCCAACAGTTATATGCCCGCACAGGATATCCACGTGCTGGTAAACCCCGAAAACGAAAAGATAAGTCCGTGGTTTTCAATATCTAATTCGAAATTTCTGGCGCTTCCGGAATGGACTTTCTCCTTTTCTCAATTGCGCGACTGGTGAGGAAAATACGCCCGGGCAGCGTTAAAAATTCGTAAAAAACCGATTGCAACTATAAAGTTCTCAGGCTATTTTAGCGTTAGATATCCATAAAAAATCAGTTCATCCTAAATCACTTTCTATGAGAACCTCTTTGAAAATGGAGTCCGCCCCTTCTACCAGCGGAACGATTATGAAACTGGCCCTCCTGGGTGGTTTTGTTTTTGCCAGTATATATGTACTGCTGATGGCGTTTGAAATGATTGTGAAATAATTCCTGTTGATTGATGTTTAAGGAGGACCCCGGCTAAGCCGTGGTCGTTTGATGTTTACCGTTTGAAGTTTACGGTTTAATTTTTGTTTGATGTTTGATGTTTACGGTTTAATTTCTGTTTGATGTTTGAAGTTTATGGTTTCTTTCCTTTGCGCGCTTTGCGGTTCTTGGCGATCTTTGCGTTCCAAAAAAATCGCGCGCAATCAATTTGTAAATAAGAAAAGTGGTTTTTAAAAAATAGTACTTTTTACTTTTTACTTTTTACTTTTTACTTTTTACTTTTTACTTTTTACTT
>CAZSAQ010000027.1:39921-40011 GCA_964605065.1 uncultured Chitinophagaceae bacterium | reverse complement strand
GATACGGTTTCCCGTATACACACTTTCCAGGCGTGCTCCTTCAACCACTCGGACAAGTCTCCAATATTTTTTTATATCCTATCCGTCTAA
>CAZSAQ010000027.1:0-39821 GCA_964605065.1 uncultured Chitinophagaceae bacterium | reverse complement strand
CCTACACACTTTCTCCCGACACAAGTGTCGGGACTCCTTCAACCACTCGGACAAGTCTCCAATATTTTTTTATATCCTATCCGTCTAACTCCTACACACTTTCTCCCGACACAAGTGTCGGGACTCCTTCAACCACTCGGACAAGCCTCCAATATTTCAACGGGCGGCAAAAATAAACTTTCGAACCCTAACTTCCGAATATCTTTTCCGCATTTGTGGTGGTTATTTTCGCCACATCTTCCAGTGAAATACCTTTTACATCCGCCAGCTTCTCCGCAACATATTTTATATAACTACTCTCATTCCGCTTGCCCCTGAAGGGTACCGGTGTCAGGTAGGGCGCGTCGGTTTCGAGTACCAGGTATTCCATGGGAATATCCCTCACCACCTCGGCCAAGCCGGAATTTTTATAGGTTAGCACCCCGCCAATACCCATATAAAACCCCAGATCCATGATTTTTTGGGCCGAATCCAGGCTCTCCGTGAAGCAATGAAAAATCCCCTTCAACTTTCCTTTCTGGTGCTGGCCAACGATCTCGAGGCAATCGTCGATGGAGTTGCGGCTATGAATGACGATGGGAATATCATAATGTAGAGCCCACTCGATCTGGCGGTGAAATGCCTGTTTCTGCTGGTCGATAAAGGTTTTGTCCCAGTAATAATCAAGTCCAATCTCCCCTACGGCTACGAATTTTCTCTTTGATAACCAGTCCTCTACGTTTTTTAGCTCCGCCTCCATATCCTCTTTTACCGAACAGGGGTGCAGGCCCATCATCGCTATGCAAATGCCAGGGTATTTTTCTTCCAGGTGCAGCAGGCTGACGGTTTCAGAACTGTCGATGGCCGGCAGGTAGAATCGGCCGACCCCCGCTTCCCTGGCCCGGCTGATGACCGGATCAATGTCATTTTTAAAGGCCTTAACATACAAATGAGTGTGGGTATCAATTAATTGCGGCGTCATATCCTGCAAAATTCAATAAAAAAAGTTAAGAATCGTTTAAACCCTGTCGATTGGTTTTAGTCTGAAGAAGGTCAATTACCATCACATCACAAAAATTACCAGTATGAAATCCATGAGCAGTCTTGCGCGTTTGTTGACGGCTATCACCCTGTTTGGAACACTTTCGATCGTATCCTGTAAGAAAGAATCCAGCAATACCGATACCCCGGCCCAGAAGGAAGAATTCGCTTCGGCGACCTCCGAAGCACAAGCCGAAAATGAGGCCATTTTCGATGACGTATTTGATAACGTAGTCGGTGTGGATACCGAGGTTGGCTTAGGCGGCACGGGTGTTTTCGGAGGGGCTAATTTCTCCGGAAATGTGGGCGACGAAGTATTGAACGGCACTAATGGAGTAGATTCAAATCGTTGTTTTACTGTCACTTATACCCAACTAAGCGCCCCTGCCCGCTTCCCGCTAAAGGTGGTCCTCGATTTCGGAACGGGTTGTACCGGCCGCGACGGTAGAACACGGAAAGGAAAGATCATCATCGTTTATACGGGTCCTCTTTTTGTTCCCGGAAATTCCACTACCACCACCTTCGACGGCTATTCGGTAAACGAAATTTCCGTGCAGGGAACCCACAAAATCACCAACAAAAGCACACAGGGCAGCCGATCTTTCAATGTACAGGTTGTGGATGCCAAGCTGACCCATACCAATGGCAACTTCTCTCAGTGGAACAGCGACCGGACCATCACACAAATTGAGGGTCTTGGAACCCCACTTTTCCCGCTGGACGACGTATTTAAGCTGGAAGGCAGTGCCAACGGAGCCGTTAGCCGGGATAACAAGTTTTTCCAGTGGTCTGTGATTATCTCTGAACCTCTTATCAAGCGCTTTACCTGCCGCTGGTTCGTAAAAGGAACCATCGTTATGCGTAAATCTGACTCACCCGTAGCCGAACTTAACTACGGAACCGGCACCTGCGACGATAAGGCGACCCTGACCGTCAACGGGCAGGTAAGGGAAATTACTTTGCACTAATTGAAAAAGTTTATACCTTTAAGTCAGTTTTCATAGGGTACGGATTAAAAACGGGCCAGGGTGTCTACCCCGGCCCAACTTATTTCTAGGCCACACTCCAATTTTGGGAATACCACTTTTCAGGTCAAAACGTCAAATCGAAATCCTCTTTGCGACAAATTTTCAAGGATGACAGGCAACGACTTTTCCAGTCGTGGAAATGCTTTCTCACTGTCATGAAATACAATGATGGATCCTGCCCGTGTGTGTCGTATTACATTTCTTATACATTGATCGCTGTTCAATCTGACATCAAAATCACCACTCAACACATCCCACATAATGGTCCTGATGGCAGGATTTTGATCAGCTAACCATCTTAGCTGAGATTTTCGAATTCTTCCGTAAGGTGGTCTGAATAAATTTGAATCTATTACTCCCGCAGCATCCGTGATATCCTGTAGATATTTCTCATCACTCACTTTCCATCCATTCAAATGATGCTCGGTATGATTACCGATTCGATGGCCTGCCTCAATCACACGCTGATAGATCGCCGGATATTTCCTCACGTTATTGCCAATACAAAAGAAAGTAGCCTTAGCCTGGTATTTTGTCAATAGGTCGAGCACATAGGGGGTAATTTGAGGATGTGGACCATCATCGAAAGTGAGATAAACCTGTTGTTCTTTTCCCGCGGCTTTCCAGATTGCCTCATGGTAAATTTTTTGCAGCCACCAGGGTGTTTTGACGAAGTAGAACATGTGAGAAGTAAAGAACAAAGCTAATAGTTTATTCCACTTTGCCCGGAGAAAACATCGATCCTGTTCGGCAATGACCAGAACTTTCCTTTTAATCGGTCAGCTAAGGCACGGGTAGGCTGTAAAATTTCCGGTGACGGATCAGTCCATTAGCCATACCCGCGCCAGCGGTAGAACGAGAAAGAGAAACAGAAAGGGAAAGAGAAATGGAGTGAGATCCATGACTTGAATTCCTTTGCGCCCATTGCGGTTCTTGGCGCCCTCTGCGTCCAGGCTTTGAATAGAGCGGGAGTGGAAGAGAGAAAGGGAAAGGGAAAGGGAAAGGGAAAGAGAGTAATGAGTTGATTCCTTTGCGCCCATTGCGGTTCTTTGTGCCCTCTGCGTCCAGGAATTTGGGGAGCGGTAGTGGGACAAGAGAAGAACCGTAAACCTCAAACCTTAAACAGCAAACTTTTAACAGTGACAGTCCATTTTTGATCACCTATTGATTTCCTTTGCGCCCATTGCGGTTATTTGTGCCCTCTGCGTCCAGGAATTTGGGGGCGGGAGCGGTGGTGGGAAAGAGAAGAACCGTAAACCTCAAACCTCAAACAGCAAATTTTTGACAGTGACAGTCCATTTTTGATCACCTATTGATTTCCTTTGTGCCCTCTGCTCCAGGAATTCGTAATTCGCCATCGCCGTCCTCAACATCAGTTTTCAATTACTCGCCAAACGCAGTAATATGTATCACCTGTTTATTGAACCTGAAAATCTTTCCATTCTTCTTTAAATACTCCTCCTGGGCTTTCTCATCGGTTAAAAATTTGTCGAGGTACTTCTTAACCTGCTCATCGTCGACACTCACTGCTTTTCCTCTATGGATTGCCTCCACAACATAACCCTTGAGCAATCCCTGCCATTCGCTATAAAACAATCCTTCAGATATAAACACATCCGCGCCGAGTATCCTGTTGCCACTCATGCAAACCACCCCCACCCAATTACTGTCTGAACGCTGTACGCGATCATTGAAATATTTCAGGTACTCGGCCTCTATCAAAGACACTTTTTTATCGAGCTGCTGACTGGCATAGGCCAGGGTGGGCGATTTGATCTTGTTACTATCCAACTGTTCGAATATTTCCTTCCATATCAACACCTGGTTGTGCGACTGATCAACCACTTTTCTTAAAGCCGGGTTGGCGAATCCGAGATAAGCGAATTTTTTCTCTTTATCGCTCCAGCGATCCTCTTCCACGCACATCACGGATACATACTGGTCTTTTCCCCCTGCCGGAGCAAGGATGGTATCCCTGAGCACCATCCGGTCCTGCCGTCCTCCCAGTATGATCTCCCCGGAAGCAACGAACAACGGAATATTCGATCGGTTATTGATACGGAGCCAGTGAACGTTTTCGGTGGAAGCCGTTCCCCTTTCGCTCACCACGGCCAGCCCGGATTGCAAGGCCTCGGCCAGACTGAGTAGCCGGGGAGATCCACCCCCCTGGGGCTTCCTCACAATGGGGATGATTTTCAGGTTTCTGAACTCGATGGCGCTGTCGTATTCGACCGACAGTTGGTTGTAAGTCAACTGGCTGCTGGCCTGCAAACAGCAAAAAAAGCTAAGTATCAGCAAATACCACCTCATCGTGATTCTAAAAACGTTTATATGGATAAAATAGTGCTTACGAACTCAGGATCAAGGAATGAGACTTTATCTTTGCAGCCTATGAGCAAAAAAGTGAGAGTTCGCTTCGCACCGAGCCCCACGGGTGGCCTGCACCTGGGAGGAGTAAGAACTGTTTTATACAACTACCTGTTTGCCAAAAAAGCTGGAGGCGATTTCGTACTGCGCATCGAAGACACGGACCAGTCGAGGTTTGTTCCCGGAGCGGAAGACTATATTTTCAACTGCCTGGAATGGGCGGGTTTGGTGCCTGATGAAAGCCCCCGCAACCCTGGCGCCTTCGGCCCTTATCGCCAAAGTGAAAGAAAAGCGATCTATCGCGAATACGCTGAAAAACTGGTGGCTTCGGGCCACGCCTACTACGCTTTCGATACCCCGGAGGAACTGGAAAAAATGAGGATGGATTTCAAGACAGAACAAAATCCTTCTCCGCAATATGACCGAGTGGTCCGGCTGAAAATGCGTAACTCGCTCACGCTGGATGCCGCCAGCGTTCAGGAATTGCTGACCAAAAACACTCCGCATGTGATCCGGATCAAAATGCCGGAACACGAAACACTGACATTTACCGATATGATCCGTGGAGAGGTCAGCTTCGACAGCAGCGTGGTGGACGATAAAGTGTTGATGAAAGCCGACAACATGCCTACCTATCACTTGGCGGTGGTGGTGGATGACTATCTGATGCAGATCACCCATGCCTTCCGGGGAGAAGAATGGCTGCCGAGCGCGCCGGTACATATCCTGCTATGGAAATACCTGTTCGGACTGGATCAGATGCCGCAATGGGCGCACCTTCCATTGATCCTGGGTCCCAACGGCAAATTAAGTAAGCGAGACGGAGCCAAATACGGATTCCCGGTATTCGCGATGAACTGGACGGATCCGCGTACCAATGAACTTACAGAAGGATTCCGCGAAAAAGGCTTTCTGCCGGAAGCATTCATCAACCTGCTCGCCCTGCTGGGCTGGAACGATGGCACCGAAAAAGAACTCTTCACCATAGAAGAACTGATCGAAGCGTTCTCCATGGAAAGAGTACACAGCGGCGGAGCAAAGTTCGATTATGAAAAAGCCAAATGGTTCAACCACGAATGGATCAAAAGATCTGATGATAAAGCATTGGCACAACCGGTTAAAAATTTACTGACCGCACAAAATATCAGTGTGTCGAACGATGCCTATCTTGAAAAAATCATTCACCTGGTAAAAGACCGATGCACGCTGCTGACCGACTTCCCGCAGCAATGCTCCTTCTTCTTCACGGCGCCGACGCAGTGGGATACTGATGCTGTAAAACCGAAATGGAATGCTGACAAACACGGTTTTTTTGCGGCTTATTCGGAATGGTTGCTGGCGCAGTCCGACTGGCAGGCTACCGCACTGGAAGCCGGCTTTAAGGCATTGGCGACGGAAAAAAATATCAAGCCGGGTGAGCTTCAGCTACCCTTGCGCATCATGCTGGTAGGAGGAAAATTCGGACCACCGGTTTTTGAAATAGCCGCGATGATCGGAAAAGAGGCGACCATTCAGCGGATAAAAACAGCCCTTGAAAAATTTTCAACCTAATTTTCAGGCTGGGCATACCATCTCCGATACATTCTCTTAAACAGAGGCTCGATAAGGATCAGCAGCAGCACGAACCCTGTTACTTCCGCAATGGTGAGGTGAAAGTATTTTTGCCTGAAGTCGTCGTGCAGGTAAGTATCATTGGATCTGGCTCTTTCCTCCATGATCTCGTAAACAATCGACGTAATAACGAGTGGCATAAAAGGTGTGAGGATGAATGCGAGATTCAGCGCAATTCCACCTACTGCATTTCTGACCGGCTCACTGTTGACAACTTTTGCAATGCCCAGGAAAAACACAAAGTAGACAACTAACATTACCAGGAACGTAGTAAAAGATCCCCCTGTTGTTCCTATAATGGTACCAGTTAGTATAGAAAGGATCGCTCCGGCGAGCCAACTCAGAAAATACGTTCTCGTAGTGGAATGACGGAAAGCAAATAACAATAGAGTCAGCCCGAGTACCAGGTAGTAAAAAACTCTGATCAACCAGGGTGTTGAATCTTCATCCCAGTTGAACTGCTTTGATAAAATATTCTTCAGACTATTATTAACATTAAATATACCGTACCGCGATCTGATCTTGGCCAGGTACTCCGATTTGGGTTTAGTGCTGTACTCATCAACCAGGTAATCCTCACTCCGGCTTCCGGTTTTGTACTTATTGATCAACCCCCTGAGCTCAGCCTGCACTTTGGTTCTGTCGGGGGCGCGGTAAGGTTGAAATACTTTTTTAAACAACTCCATGGACGAAAGCGTATGTTCATCGATATTTTCCGAGCGCCAGGCCTCCACAAATGTGATCTGCGGACATTCGAAAGACGCAAACATCGAATCGCCGATGACAACCAGGCTATCTGCCACAGTCCTGAACCTGTAATAATCCGCGCTATCTACAAACTGCACCCTTTGATACTTATAATATACTACAGTATCCGGTTGCTCCAGCGGGCTGAGATGATAATAGGTCGGTTCCCAGTCAAGTAACATCGAATCTTTTTCCAACAGGCAGAGATCAATATTCATCTGGTTGATATCCCTCACCACTTGCTTCTGATCATAAGCCATCCTGGCCCGGCACATTTCAATCAATGATGGCACGAAGGGAAGAGCCACCAATGCTGAAAAAGAGATAAAATATAAAACAAGTGTTTTTAATCCTCCCCAGGGCGATTGAACTCCAAATCGCTTGAATACATTAAACCGCAACAGGAAAATCATCCAGACTACTATCCCGATCACTACAATGATCGATACTATTGTCGTCCAGAATGGGATGCTGCTGTTCAGGCGTGCGTCGGCAGGAGTCAGAAATCCTGCCACAGCCATAAAAACCAGGAAAAGAAAGCTATAATATATCACCAGATGAGCACGGCTCGACCAGGTATCCGGATGGTTTCTCAGCAGCCTGTCGTCCAGGTTGTTCAGGAAACGGGGTGCCAGGGGTCTGTTGCTGTTCATGTGCAGGGCTTGGTAGTTAGAAGAATCGTTTTGTGGAATGGGTGATGTCTCTGAAATAAGTGACAGGCATCTTATGACTGATCAGTTGCCCGATCATGTCCTGCACGGTCCAATGGGAAGAGCTAATCGTATAATAATTTCCGTTATATTGAACCTGCACCTGGCCGTCGGACAATACCTGCAGCACCGTATCCCGGTTTTCGGAAGTTTCCAGTTCCATCACATACATCATTCCTTCCAGGGAAGCTGCTGCGGTAGTATTGGTCTGGTAAGTACACTCTCCCTGCTTGATAAGGTAAACGGTATCCGCGATCTTTTCTACTTCATGCAACTGTTGCGAACTCAATAATACGCCCATCGAACTGTGAGAAGACTTGGCGAGGAAACGCAGGTCTGTCAGGATGGTCTGCTGCGCATTGATATCGAGATTGGCCAGAGGTTCGTCCAGGATGAGCAGGTTGGGTTTCTGCAGCAGGATACGGGCGATCTCGAAGCGGGTTCTGTATCCGCTGCTGATCTGGTTCCAGTTGAGTTCGGCATAGTCGTGCAGGTCGAGCCGTTCGAGCATGAAGGAAACCATCAGGTCGTTTTCCTCTCCTTTCACTCCGCTGATGGCTGCGCTGAAATGCAGGTTGTCTTTCAGTTGGCCATACCAGCGTGGGATACGTTGCGGAATAAAAGCCACTTTCGAACGGATGTCAAAATGGTCGGGTTTATCAAGAGGCTTATACTGGATATTGCCTGAGTCAATTGCAAACTGACCGGCGAGGCACCTTAGCAAGGTTGTTTTTCCGTTTCCGTTCTCTCCCACTACTCCAATGATCTGGCCGGTATTGATCGAGAGGCTGATCGGTTTGAGCCAGAAGTTCCCCTTCAGGTATTTCTTGCCCACATCCCTAACTGATAACAGTTCAGAAACGGGTGATTCAACCCTTTGTGACGACTTATCGAGTGTTTGCAGCAGTCTCCGGGCTTCGTCCAGGAAACCGGGTGATGGACCATCGCCGGGCGATTTCTTTTTGTGCTCGTGATAACTCCGGCTCCAACTGATCACTTCGCGCATCAGCCGGGGCTCATGAATATCCAGGCTATAATCAAGCATCCTTCTTACTACCAGCGAAAAATCCTGGTGCCGTAAATATGATTCGATTTCCTGTGAGACATTCATAACAGTGATTTGGATGGTTTAGAGTAGTCAATATAATGAATAGTTCCCTGAACTCATATGGCGTCCCGGGATTTAACGTTTGGATGCCCTGTTCGCGGTTTTGAAATAAATTTGCCTGTAAAACATTCCGCATGATTGAACTTGTGATTGATTCCAGGCAGGCTCATATCGGACCGGGTCTCGAAGTCCGGCGAATTCTTCCTTTTCGGTTGAAGAGAATGGTGGGTCCCTTCATTTTTATGGATCATGCGGGCCCCGTGAACGAAGCGCCTGCCAATATTCACGACCTGGATGTATTGCCTCACCCGCATATCGGGCTGTCTACGGTCAGTTATTTACTGGGCGGACAGGTTACGCACAGAGATAGCCTTGGAATAGAACAGGTGATCCGCCCTGGTGAAGTAAACTGGATGACGGCCGGAAGCGGCATTGCCCATTCGGAAAGATTTGAAGACCCGTCTGCCCTGGCACAAAGCCGGCTCGAGTTGTTGCAAACCTGGGTGGCGCTGCCGGAGAAGGACGAAGAGTCCGCTCCTTCGTTTTATAATTATCAACCTGAACAACTGCCGGTTTTTACCGACAGGGGCATCTGGATGCGGCAAATCGCCGGGTCGGCATACGGACTGAGAAGTGAAGTAAAAACTCATTCGCCCCTGTTCTATTTTCATGTGGCACTGGATGCAGGTACCCGTTTTCCGCTGACCAAAGAGTATTCCGAAAGAGGAGTGTATATTGTTAGAGGGAAATTGGAAATAGCCAGTCGGTCTTTTTCGGCAGGTCAGATGATCACCTTCAAAAACAATGCGGACGCCGAATTGCTTGCGTTGGAAAATACCGTGCTGATGCTATTGGGTGGCGAACCGCTGGGAGAACGATTCATCTGGTGGAACTTTGTCTCCTCGCGCAAAGAAAGGATTGAACAGGCCAAATCAGACTGGCAACAGGGAAGGATTATTCTGCCTCCCAACGATAATAAAGAATTTGTACCGCTACCGAAAGACAAGTCGAGGCCAAGCGATACGCCGCCACCGGAGCTGCTATCCTGATTGCCGGAAAAAATCTTATCAGAAATTACGGTTAACCGCCACCCAATCCTGGATGTATCGGGCGATATCGGTGGTAGGAGTTCCCGGCGCGAAGAGTTTGCCGACACCCATTTGATTCAACTGATTCATATCTTCTTCAGGAATGATGCCGCCGCCGGTAAGCAATACATCATTCATTTCTTTTTCTTTCATCAGGGCAATGATCTTTGGGAATACCGTCATATGCGCTCCGGAAAGAATGCTGATCCCGATAGCGTCCACATCTTCCTGCAGGGCTGCATTGACCACCATTTCGGGGGTTTGGCGAAGACCGGTGTATATGACTTCCATGCCCGCATCGCGCAATGCAGTGGCAATTACTTTCGCTCCACGGTCATGTCCGTCAAGTCCCACTTTCGCAACAAGTACTCTTATCGGCCTGGAATTCTTTTCATTCATAGACGCCTTCGTTGAAGGCGCTAAAATACATTTCTTTCGGCATCCGGTAATGCGGACCCGGGGAAAGACATTTGCGGATATTATGGATGGATGCCATTTATTTCAGTGGCCCGGATCATGATATCCGAAATAGCCTGGTAACAGGCAGACCAGGCTTCTTCCATTTCAGAGGTCCACTCCTTTCCCAATCCCTGACGGAGCGTCCACAGCAGTGCGTCTCCCACCACTTTGTAGTGCGATGTTTTCACCCCATACCCCCGGTGGCGCAGTCCCATCGAAGCAATATCAGTTTCCAATTGTTCCATCTGATCCAGCCGTATCACCAGCACCGACAACATATCGGTGAGTTTGCGATACTGGTCATCCATATTTTTCGGGAACATCTTTCTGAGTTCCGGGTGCTCGTGAAAAAGTTTGGAATAGAACGCGTCTCCCACTATCGCAGGATCCATGCTCCGGAAGGTCTTCCAGCTTTTCTTTATCAGGCTGATTTGTTTCTCTGTCATTAGCTACTTGTTATCAGGTAAGGCCTCAAAGCTCTTCATAGGGTTAAGAAAATAAAAATATTTGCCGGCGAACCGTCGGAATTACGCAGTGAATCATGGTGCCTCAGCGGTCGAGCCATTTCTTGAACAACGGCGCTTTCTCCCTGCTCATATCAATCTCAAATTTCTGGTTGGGATCTTTGAGGCGAACCACCAGTTTGGAATTCTCCGCCGGCTTGACTGTTTGTACGGCATCGATATTGATCACGAACTGGCGGTTGGCCCGGTAAAACTGGCGGGGATCGATCAACTCTTCCACCTCATCCAGCGTATCCATATCCAGCAGGTACCGTTCGCCGTTGAATAAGTAGATATAATTGAGCGTTTCCTTGGTAAAACAGGCAATGTCTTTGGTATTTACCGGCATCCACTGGTTTCTTACATTTACAATAAACTTCTCCTTGTAGCGCCCGGCCTGCTGTCCGGGATTGGCTAACGATTGAAGCAAGGCGGAGAAATCAACAGGCGCTGTTTTCCTTCCGCCGATATAGGCTTTGCATTTTTCTATTGCTCTTTTCAATTCTTCTTCATCTACCGGTTTCAATAAGTAATCCACCCCATTCACTTTGAACGCGCGGATGGCGTATTCATCATAAGCCGTTGTAAATACGATCGGGCAGGTCAATGTATATTGTTCAAAAAGATCGAAGCTCACTCCATCCGAAAGCTGGATATCCATAAAGATCATGTCCGGTTCGGCGTTATTCAGAAACCATTTCCGGGCTACTTTAAGGCTGGGCAGAATGTCAATCACTTCAATGCCCGGGTCGGCCTTTGCAATTTTGTTCTGCAACACCCTGGCGATGATCTCTTCGTCTTCAATGATAAGTGCTTTCATGGAATGAGTTTAGGAAAGTAATGGAATCGATATCTGAAAATACGTCTCCGATTCTTTTACCACAACCGGTTTATCGGTGAGGTAATGATACAATGACCGCAAGCTGACGAGGCCCTGCCGGTTGGAAGTTTCCACTTTATTTTTTCGTTGCAGGTTATTCCTGACAACAACCTGGTCGCCTTCTGTAGCGATCGATATCCTGAGCGGACTCTCGGCATCGATAATGTTATGCTTAATGGCATTTTCCACCATATTCTGCAAGGTCACGGGTACAATCTTCTTTTTAAGCAAAGTCGGATCAATGGTCAGTTCTACCTGCAATCCTTCCTTGAACCTTGTTTTTTGTAAATTGATAAAGACCTGCACAAAATCGATCTCCTCCTTCAAGGTAACGGTCTCACTATCCCGGTTCTTCAATATATAGCGGTAAATTTTAGACATCTGCTCCAGGAAATTGCCTGCCAGCTTTTGATCTGTTTCAATAAGACCGGATAAAGAAGTTAAGGAATTGAACAGGAAATGCGGATTCAATTGTTGCTTCAGGTTTTCGTACATCACCAGTGCCTTTTCCTTTTCCAGCGACTGTGCCTTTCCCTCGAGCTGCATCAGCTTTTCCTTCTGTCTTATGCGGTAACGGTAGAATAACAAAAGACCGGCGAGAAACAGCAATACCACCAGGGCTTTAAACCACCATGTTCTGTAAAAAATGGTGTCGATGTGAATCATCAGGGTTTTTTCGGGCACATTCCACTGGTTGAATCGGGTACTGGCTTTGTACCGGAATACATAATCACCGCCTGGCACATTGGTGTAGTTCACCAGCCGCTCACGGGTATAGATCCACTCTTCGTTGAGTCCTTCGAGTTTATAGGCATACCAAACCTGGTCAGGTGTATAATACTGCAACCCGATCATCTCGATGGAAAAGAAATTTTGAGAGGGGCCAAGTTGTATTTGGGTGATGGCTTCCAGGTTCTCCTTTCCTTTCCAGGGATGTCCGGCTACGGTGAAGGAAGTGAGATAGGGAACGGGGATACTGTCCTGCCAGTTGTACTGGCGAGGATTGACGATTGCCAGGCCTTTCATGGAGGTGAAGAGAAAGGCGCCATCGGGGCTAACATATCCGGGCTGGTCGTTGAACTGCGTGGTGACTAATCCATCCTGCAATCCGAAAATCTTCACCTGTCTGGTTCTGGCATCCATCACGCACAGCCCGTTACCGGTGCTGATCCACACACGGGTAAGTGGGTCTATCAGAATGGCGCCAATCCAGTTACTTGATAGTCCTTCCTGTGTACCAAATTCCGTCACTGTATCTTTCGAAACCTGGTAGAAGTTCAGTTTATGACGGGTGGAAATCCACATATTTCCTTCTCCGTCTTCCCTGATATCGTGAATATAATTATTGCTTAATCCATTCTTTTCATTGCTGTGTACGAGATGGCGAACAATGACTCTTTTAACCGGATCGTACACTACCACTCCATTATTGAATGTGCCGATCCACCAATACCCATTTGACGCTTCAGTAAAACACCTTACTGAAAAATTGATTTCTTTCAATGCCTGGATGCTCCCGGCATTGACAAAGCTGTCTTCTTCTTCCGAATAAAGAAAGACTCCCACATTCGAACCTACAACAATCCTTTTGTCTGTCAGCTGGTGAACAAACCAGGTAAACCGGGTAGGAATTCCGTTGGACGCATCATAAAACCTGATACGGCCTGTCGCTGGGTCATACCGGTTCAATCCGCTGGCAGTTCCGATCCAGATTCTACCTTTGTTGTCTTCCATCAGGCACCGGATAGACAAACTATGCAGATCGGGCCTGGTTGAGTCTTTGTTTATGAACAGGCGGGTAACCTGCCCGGAAGGATTCAGAATTGCCAGGCCGGTTCCGGTTCCGATCCATAACTGATGATACTTATCCGTAATTACCGTACGGCACCAATCACCAGGCAAACTGGCTGGCAGGTATTTATTGGGTCGAATCCAGCTAAAGATATCCTGTTTCGGATTAAAATAGTTTACGCCGAATCCTTCGGAGCCTACCCAGATCATTCCACTTCGGTCTTCCATTATGGATATAGCACTGGCGCTGTTGATGCTATTGGGAAGGATGGGGTCGTTTTCGAAATTTATGAATTGATCCAAAACGGGGTCATAGGAAGCCAGTCCTGAATAGGTGGAGCCGGCCCATATTTTTCCACTGCGGTCGGTGTAGAGTTTCAGCAGTGTATTGGGGGTGAACTTGTTCCCTTTCTGATAAAAATGGGAATAGGACCTGGAAGACTGTAAATCGCCGGAAACGCGGGTGATGTTTGCATGCATATACCGGCTTCCTATCCATATATTGCCTTCCGGGTCGGTGGTGATCGCGGTAATATCGTTATCCGGAAGTAATTTTTTCGGATCATCGGCGGAAATCAACTGGGCCTTGTTCAAATCCGGATCATAAACAACCACTCCTTTCCAGGTGGCCAGCAGCAAGGTTCCTCCCGGTGCGCAATGTATGTCACGAAGAGCGCTGTGCAGAAGTGCGTTGATGACCGTATCGGCAGGAAAGCTTACCTCTGCCAGCTTATGGTTTACCGTGTCCGATATTCTTAACCCGAAGTTAGTGGCTACCCATATTCTGCCACTGCGGTCCTCATCGATGTCAACGATATTGGCCTCGCTGTTCGAATACCTGATGAAGGCATCATGTTTGTAATCGTATTGACAAAATCCCGGATCTCCACCGATCCAGATGCGGCCCTTTGAATCTCCCAAAAGCGATCTTACAAAGTCGTTGGCGAGGCTGGTGCTGTCGTGCAATTTGTGAAACCAGCTCTTGACATGGATTCCATCGAAACGATTCAGCCCGAAATTGGTACCAAACCAAATGAAGCCGTATTGATCGATGCCCATTCCCCGGATCGTTTCATTACTTAATCCTTCATTGGGTGTTAAATGCCGAAAATTATTCGGGCTTCGCTGCGCAAAGAGGAACACAGGAATAAGAACCAGTATAGTTAAAATTGATTTCACCGTATGGACTAAAAGTATCGAAGGGCGAAGGCTTTTCAAAATTTGTTTAGTCTACCAGGAGGATCTGCCTCTGAAGTGTAGGAAATCGGGATTGAAGTGTGGGCACTCTCCATCAACCTGGATCAGCCACGAAAAAGGCGATTAGAAAGCCGGACGGTGGACTACACTTTAATTTCCACTGCCTACATTTCAACCAGTCAAACTTCCGTCCGCCTCTGAATAATTTTCTTCCCGCATTCCAATCGTACAATTTTACACCGGCTATCGATCAACAATCACCCACCAACAATAATTCGATTATGAGAATTGGTTTACTAATTATTACTTCGATTACGACCGTCTCAGTCAATGCCCAAAACATTGGTATCGGTACAACCCTGCCGAAGGCGAAGTTTCATCTGCATACAACGGAAAAAGATACCACTTTACTGATCACGGCAGACAATCAGTATGATTTTTCCAGTAAAATGGTCATTGAAAACAGAACGATGGGGAGCGCCCTTGCCATTAACAATTATAAAAGTAACAGCAGTGCCTGGGGTATTTCGGTTTACAGTAGTGAAAACACCGGTGGGATCAAGGTTTTAGCGGATCTCCGCTATGCTGTATATGGCGTCAATAATAGTTATGGCGCTGCAGCGCTCAGGGGCGACAATTCCGTTGGAACAGGCGTTTTTGGATTGACAACAGGAACCGATACTGAATCGTACGGGGTGGTTGGTAATACCCAGGGAGACGGCGGGGGTGTTTACGGCCTTAGCAGCGGAACTGGATATGGCATTGTCGGACGAGGTGGCATTAGCGGAAGTATCAGCAAAGCAGCGAGGTTTGAAGTGATAAATCCTAACAGCACTTCCAATGCTGTAGAGATGACTCACAACGGAACAGGCACCCTGCTTTTCGCCTATCTGAACAATTCAACGGGAACAAATCCCATTGCTCATTTCACAGGCGGTGGTAGTAGACCTCACCTGATGTTACAGCACACTAGCTCCTCAGATTTTGCCCGTTTACGGATGACAAATCAGTTTACCTCTACTAATCAGTATTGGGACATCGCCTCTTATGTATCCTACAACACGCCCTCCAGTTCGATGATCAATTTCTTTATAAAGGCTAACAGCGGCTCGGGGGGAAATGTGATGCAGATTACTGGCGCCGGAAACCTGTGGATTGCGGGTACGTTAACACAAAACTCCGACGCCAGGTTGAAGAAAGACATTACCCCTCTATCCGGTTCCCTCCAAAAAATTACTTCAGTTAGTGGATACCGGTACCATTGGAACGATAGTGCCAGAGGTCGCGAATGGCAAACGGGTGTGCTGGCACAGGAGATCGAACAGACTTTCCCGGAATTAGTAAAAGAAGACGCTCAGGGTACCAAAAGTGTAAACTATCTCGGGCTGATCCCGCACCTGATCGAATCCATCAAAGATCAGCAGCAGCAGATTGAAATACTGCGTACGGAACTGCAACAGCTCAAAAACAATATTCAACAGCATTCAAAATAACCATCGCCATGACCACCATTGTAAACAACGAGCCTCGGCTCGCTATTACCACCACTGAAGGAATGTTCTTTTATTATCCCAGTGAGATCATTCGCCTCGAAGCCAGCAGCAACTACACCTATATCTATTTCACCAATCGCAAGCCGCTGCTTATTTCAAAAGTACTGGGCACTTATGAAGACCTGCTGAAAGAAGCCGGCTTTGTACGGACACACCGTTCGCACATGGTGAACAAACAATATATCCAGCGCATCGACAAAACCGGAAATATTTATATGTCGGATTCATCCCGCGCCGAAATCTCACGCCGCAAAAAGAAAGAGGTGATGCAGGCGTTAACGTCCGGCTTCACCAATACAAGGGCTGCAGCCTGATCAATTATCAATAACCATTAAACCATCGAATATGAAAAAATACTGTCTTTCCATTGCTTTTATTTTGATTACAGGTGCATTGCTGGCCCAATCGGTAGGCATCGGTACCAACGCGCCACATGCGTCTTCATTGCTGGATATTACCAGCAACGCGAAGGGCGTGCTTTTTCCGCGAATGACCAGCCCAGAAAGAACAGCCATCAGCAATCCTGCGAAAGGGTTGATGGTATTCGATACTGATCTATCAAAAGTAATGGTGCACAATGGAAGCGCCTGGGAGCAAATAGGGTCTTCCAATGATCAATGGCAACTGGGCAGCCCCAATCTCTACTATACCAATGGTAACGTAGGTATTGGTACGACCACACCCTTATATAAGATTCATGTGAAAGGCGCCGGAGCGGGCATTGTACAGGAATCGACCAATGGATTGGTTAAGTTAGGCCTTTACACAACCAGCGCTGCCGGTTATGTTGAAACATTGACCAATACTCCCTTGCATTTTGCTACCAATGACGGGCTCCCGCAGGTGACCCTGGCAACCAACGGCAATTTGGGGATCAACAACCAGGCTCCTGCGGCCAGGCTGCACGTATCAGGAACGGCTATTTTCGAAGGAAGTACTTCGGTGAACAGTCATCTGTCTGTCTCAAACAATCTCTCCGTAGGTGGCATCCTGCAGCTCTCCGGAGGCAGCCCTGGTGCCGGTAAAGTACTCACCAGCGATGCCAGTGGTAATGCAAGCTGGCAGCTGGCGCAACAGAAAATCGGTTTCTCCGTCAGAGGAGTGGTAGCCAACGGAGCGGATGTGATTGCTCCCAATATCTATAACAAAGTACACTTCGCCTCGATCAGTGCGGACTACGGGTCAGACTATCAGAACATCAACGGCAGCCCCTCCAGTTCGTTTATCGTCCCGGTGAACGGCTTTTACCATCTCAATGCCAACGTTCAGATCGATGATTTTGCCGGCCCGCAAAACCTGTCGAACTATTATACCGGCCTTACCATTCGCATTGTAGCCCGCAGGAACGGCAATGATATCATACTGGGCAGTTCATACACCCTGCCATATCCCGATGATGCCCGTGCAGAAAGCCATGCGTTGAAGATATCAGTGGATGTGCCCTTGCTGGCCAATGATGCTGTTTATGTTGATGTGTTGCATACCAATAAAAACAGCGCGAATGCGCAACTCAATATCGGAACGGCAAGCACCAATTTTTCGGGTTTCCTGATATTTCCTAACTGATTTTGTTTTTCACCATCTTCATTTGCAACAGTTACATTCATGGCTTATCTCACCCGGGGAACAATTGATTTCCCGGGTCTTTTTTTATACCACACCCGGTAAGTCCATTTTTGTCAAAACACTTCGAGGCTTGCTGCCTACCATTCACCCGCTAATTCACGCAACTGGCTTATCTAAATTGGGCCGGCGATCTGTTCACCCTCACCTTTGCCCCGCAATCGCTAAACCTTAAACCTTATCACATGCGTCGCCTCTCTTCTCTCACCGGATTACCGGTTCATCAACTACGTGCCATTGTCAAATTTTCGTACGGAGCCACCTTCCTCGCCGCGGCCACGGTATACCTCAGTATCCGGCTGTTGTTTTATGAGATCATCAATCCATTTTCCGAAGAACTACTGAACCTGGCCTACACTTCGCTGATCAGTTTTCTGATCTCTTCTGTGGTGGCAACATCAATCGTACTTTTATACTGTATGGAAAAGATTACTTTGGGTATTAAAAAAATAGCATCCCCCGTGAAATGGACTGTTAAAGCAGGACTGCTCGCCCTCGTGCTCCTGATAATCGGCATGGGCAGCTTCGCGCAAACGGCTAAAGGAACCATCAAAGACAAAGGCACCGGCCTTACCGCTCAATACCAGTCCATCATACCCGGAAAAGTATTACTGGTGATGAATAAAGAAATTCTCAACCATACGGACATCCCTCTCGGAGAAAGTTTCATGCTGGTCAATCAAAACACAAAAGGGTTTGTGGAAAAGAACGGTAAGGTATCGGTGGGATGCGCACTGCTGATCACAGATGTTTCCGGTAAAAAACTGCTGGAGGCAGCCGATCTGTTCAAAGGAAAGGACTTGATGGCTCCGAAAGACATGTCTTACCTGAAATGCACCATCAATACCGGCGCTCCGATGAAATGGGAAGAGAAGTACCTGGTACAGGTAACCTTCTGGGATAAATACGGGAAAGGCAAAATTGTTAATAAAGTCACCATCCGTATCATTGATATCCCCTGACGGGTGGACATGATACCATTCTGCCGGGATTGACTATTTTTGAAATAAAAACCATGTATACGGTCCTTGCCACTTCCCTGGAAAATAGCATTCTTACCATCACCATCAATAGGCCCGATAAACTCAATGCACTTAACAAGACGGTTTTTGACGAGCTTGATGCGGTTCTGGATGAGATCTATAAAAACCCGGAAATAAAATCTGTCATAATCACAGGTTCGGGTGCCAAAGCCTTTGTGGCAGGAGCCGATATCACTGAATTCAATGGGCTGAATAAAGAACAGGCCATGAATCTCGCCAAAAGAGGGCAAGACGTGTTTTTCAAAATCGAAAACTCACCCAAGCCCATCGTGGCAGCCGTAAACGGATTCGCCCTCGGTGGTGGTTGCGAACTGGCGATGGCCTGTCATTTCAGGATCGCGTCGTCCAATGCCAAATTCGGGCAGCCGGAAGTGAATCTCGGACTGATACCTGGGTATGGAGGAACGCAGCGGTTAACTCAACTGATCGGAAAAGGACGTGCGATCGAATTGCTGATCAGCGCCAATATGATTGATGCACCAACAGCGCTCCAGTATGGCCTCGTCAATGCCGTCGTCTCCTCCGAAGAATTGCTGAACAAAACCAGATCCATCCTCGAAATCATCAACTCCAAGGCTCCGATTGCGGTAGCCAACTGCATCACCGCCGCTAATGCTGCCTTTGATGATCGCAAAGATGGTTTCGTTACGGAAATCAGGTTATTCGGCGAATGTTTCGCAACGGAAGACATGAAAGAAGGCACCAGCGCTTTCCTGGAAAAAAGGAAGGCGGAATTTAAAGGGAGATAAATTCCGTGATTTAAGAAATGCTATAAGATATTCAATAGCAAAAAGGCTGCCCCGTTAAACCAGGACAGCCTCTTTTTTCTTAGCCCTAACCACACTATGCTTTCTGCTGCGCGAGCTCAAGATTAATAGTGATGCTCACTTCTTTTCCAACCACTGCTCCCCCTGCTTCCGTGAGTGTATTCCATTTAAGATTATAATCAAAACGATTGATCTTGCCAGTGGCTTTAAATCCTGCCTTGATATTACCCCAGGGATCTTTAACTGTCCCACCATAAGTAACATCAAACTTCACTCTCTTCGTGATATCACGGATAGTGAGATCACCTTCCAGCACGTATTTGTTACCGCTCACTTTCCTGAAAGAGACGCTTTTAAAACTCATCTGGGGATATTTCTCCGCATTGAAGAAATCGTCACTTTTCAGGTGCTTGTCGCGGTCGCCATTATCGGTATTGATGGAGTTTACATCGACAGAAAAATCAATTTTCGCGTCGGTAAAATCAGGTTTTGCTGATACTACTGTGCCATTGAAAACCTTAAAAGTTCCTTCCACATCCGATACCACGAGGTGTGAAACAGAAAACTTGACGGCCGAATGCGTATTATCGGTTTTCCAGGTGGTGGTTTGCGACATTGCGGACGCCGTAACCAACAGCGAGGCAAGAGCGATAAATGTCTTTTTCATAAAATCCAGTATTTGTGTTGTTGAAATACAAAATTCACCGGATTCTGAATGGCCCGGATTGATCTATGGTAAGAAAGAGGAGGCGATGTGTTTGCTGTTTACCGTTTGAGGTTTACAGTTTACGGTTCGGTTTGATAGGCAAGCGGTTGTTGAACTCGCTCAAAACCTTACACTCATTCGTACCCATTCCTGATAGTAATTTTTTCACCTTTCTTTAACCTGACAGACAGGATTCCGTTTGCCTTTTGACGGAAAGCAGAACGTGGTATTTCTTTACAATACCATGTTTTGAAGGGTAACAGCAAATTCAGTTCATTATCGACCGTTGCCTGGATGCTGATGTAATCGACCACTCCGCCGACCTTTGCGCTGCTGACCAGGAACGCGCCTTCGGTTCTCAGGGTTGAAAAGGATACTTCTTTCCATTCTTTTGGAACAGCCGGAAACACCTCAATATAACCCCGGTGGCTCTGCAACAGCAATTCATGGACGCCCTGCGCAAAGGCGAAGTTGCCTTCCAAAGTAAAAGGGCGATAGGTAAAGTTTGAATATTGTCCCCCTTTCTGATCGCCATTCAGATGAAAACTATTGGAGGATACAAAATTGGAGGCGAATATCTGCAGGTTTCTCACTGCCTGTTCCGGTTCCTTGGCGCGCGCATAAATACAGGCTGCCCACGAGAAGGAATATCCGCACCAGAGTCGTGTACCGACCTTTTCCAGGTGCCGGAGCGATCGTTCGATCAAATCATGCTGCGCACTATCGGCCGGGTTCAATAAACCCAGCGGATGTATAGCCATCAGGTGCGCATGATGACGGTGAGATTCGTCCAGGTTCTGCCCCCTGGCAATGGTCAAACCGGTTTCGTTCTGATCGAACGCCCCCATCCGGTCGACTTGATCGGGCGTATCGAACAGCCTGGACACCCGATGTTCGATAATAGCCCGGGCCTTTCTGTGTTGTTCTTTAAGCGACACAAATAGAGCTTTATCGTAATTGGTCCATTGCTGGAACCAGGCCTGAAGACTGTTGTCGTGATATTCCGGGCTGGAGCTCATGATAATTGACTGATCCTTGTAAGCCTCGCCGATATAGGCATTGGCAAACAGGTAGGCATCTCTCGAATAGCTGGCGGCCTTTGCAGCCCACACAGGATCCATGGAATACATCGCCTGCCAGTAAAAATGCTGCGCCAGCCAGGATGCGGTAGAGGGGCTCAGCGAATACTGAACCCACCCACCCATTGGCCGGCCGGTTATGGTAGTTACACCCGGCACATTCAAAGCACCCAGTTTAAAATACTCTTTTGTCCAGCGTTCGTTCTCCTTTTTCACTTTCAACAGCCAGTTGGTGTATCCTGCTGTCAGATCAAGATGGTTAGATGCATACCCAGGCCAGTAACTGAGTTGCGTGTTGAGGTCGTGATGGAAATCGCCTTTCCAGGGAGGAAGTTTCCCATCATCTGCCGTCCAGATGGCCTGCAGCGAAATGGGGGGTGTATTACTTCTTGCCACACAGGCAAACTTGTACAGGTCGAGATAATACTGTCTTTCGATTTGTTTATCAGGAAGGTTAACATAGGATCTCTTCCAGAAATCTTTCCACCAGGCAATATGGGTTGGCCATCGGGTAGGTTCTTTAGCGGTCATTACCAGGTCTGCCAGTTGCGCGGGCTTGTCTACGGCAATCGTCCATTGGCCGATCAAATGATGTGGCCCCTTTGTCTGCCACTTCACCAGAACTTCATAATAGTGCTGGCCCCAGGTGGGCTGGTGGTAAAGGATGGATCGCGCGGTACGCTTAACGGTGCCTTTTGCATAGCCCAGCCGTGACAGGCTTTGCCCTTCGACACTGTTTCCGGCAAAAGCATTTTCCTGCGGCGCATAAGCCGGGATCATCAGTTCAGGCAATGGCATTTCTTTTCCGGTGTTTTCGAAACCGAAAAAGCCAATCTGTTCGGTAGCATGGACATAATTATTGAAAACAATCCCATTGTCGAATCTGATTACCGAGAGACCGTTGGTAATATCCAGATCACTGGAAACTACTTTCCCGATCCTGCTCAAATCAAACTCTATGGCCGCACCGGGAATCTTAGTTGGAGCAGGGTATTTTTCATAGGGTTCATCGCCGAGCTTCTGGACGGAATCGTATTGCTTTCGTTTTACTTTTTCCCTGACCCATGAAAAGGTCAACTGGTCAATTTCCGGCATCGGACGATCGTCCCAAAGATCCACGCGGTCGAGCGACATACGGAGTTTATCGTTCTTCTGCCAGATGAGAACACCGAGCCATCCATTTCCCAGCGGAACTCCTTCATCCCAACGCCTGGCCAAACTATCGGATCGCAAATGATACAAAGCAGGTGATTGCCCGATGCCCTGCCGGGCGATAAAGAGAACACATATAACCAGTATGTACTTTTTTAACCGGGGCATGAGGTGTATGGTTTACTGTTTACGGTTTACTGTTTACGGTTTACTGTTTGCTGTTTACGGTTTACTGTTTGCTGTTTACGGTTTGCTGTTTACGGTTTACTGTTGGTTTGAAGTTCACAGTTTATAGTTCTCCGTAATCTGCGCCTTTCTGTGTTCTCAGCGTTTTCAGTGTCCCTCTGCGTACTTAGCGGTTCTTTGTGATCTTTGAGTTCCAAAGAATTCTCGCGCATTTAGTCTGTTATTCGAGAATACAGGTTTCTAAAAAATTTTACTTTTTACTTTTTAATCACCTCCTTTACCAGGCTCGTATCGCTCATCAGTGTCGGCACCTGGTATCCACCGCTATCGAGGTACAGTTTCGGGAACGCTTTTTTCAAGTCCTGCCAGTCGGAGCCACCCAGTTTCGTTTTATATACATACAAATACCGAAGATCCTGTAAATCCTTTAACCTCAACACGCCATCCTTACCCGTCTGCGTGCCCACAATATTGAGGTATTTTAAATGCTTCAAACTTGCCAGCTCCTTCAATCCTTCGTTGGTGATCTTCGTTCCATCAAGATACAGCCTTGTAATATTAGGAAACCGCGACAGGAATGCCGCTCCGCTGTCTGTAATATTCTTCCCCGAAGCCTTCAGCCAAACCAGTTGTTCCTTTATTGGTTCCAGCAGTTTCAGATCCTGGTCTGTCAGCGAATCGGCATTGATCAGGTTTACCTGGACATAATTCACTTCCAAAGAAACAGGCATCACCCCTATGCCTCTCTTTTTAAGTGAACTGATCAACGCCGGCGCTACCGGTTTCACCGCTGCTGCCGGATAATCAGGAATTTTTTCGGCCGTTGCTTCTGCCGGCCCTTCCAGCTTTTTCAATATTGCCTTTACTGTTTCATCCTGCGGAATGGATTGTACCGGTTTGGTAAAATCGGCACCATTCTTCACCCACCAGTGCAACAATTTGATCTCCTGTTCGGAGAGTTGTGTTTTCTCTTTCGGTGGCATATGGTGTTCATCGTTCATGGCCAGCCCGATTCTCTTCAGCAATTCACTTTTTGTCTCATCTCCCGGTATCACCGCCTTTCCTTCTTTCCCACCCTTAAGAATGGCTTCGGGCTGATCGAGCCTAAGTTTGCCTTTCTGCTTGGAGGCGCCGTGACAGGAATAACATTTGTCTTCCAAAATCGGTACTATCACCTGCTGGTAAGCCAGGGCAGACTGAACATCTTCAATTGGAGCTCTATTTACCTTTTGTCCGGATGCAGGTTCAAATCCTTTTGTCAGGTACCCTTCTCCGTGAGCAATTGTTCCTCCGAGGTGGCCGGTGATGGTTATCAATCCTACAGAAAGAAGTCCCAATCCCCGGTGAATATTTCGCACCGCCGCTTTCCGGTTGAGCATATACTGAATGACCGCAAGGCCGGCCACCCCGATTCCCAGCCATTGATGCCTATCCGCAATTCCCTGTTCGTATTCTCCGCTTTGCTTGAGAAAGTATCCGGTAAGGCAAGACAGTATGGCAAAGATCATTCCCCAAAAAAGAATGATGCCGATGGCCGGTTGCAACGGCTGGTAGGCCGGCTTCAGCAACAACCACTGAAACAAGGCAGCCAGTAACAGCAATCCAATCGGCAGGTGTATCAGAACGGGATGAAAAGGACCCAGCAGTTGTTGCATGTCTCGCTTGGAGTGGTTGTTTTATGAAGAAAGATTACGCGTATCGTTTCCGAAGCAGGTTCATCATGTGCACATTGATCGCCCACTGATCAGATAACGGTTGACGGGTATAAGGAAGGGTCCACATGTAATCGGGAGGACCAAATTCAGTTAGAATGGTGAGTCGTTCTCCGTTTTTCTTTTTTCTCTCCACAACCTTATCCCACCAGCCCAGGTGTTTTTTTACGGCATCTTCCCATTCCGGAGCGCGTGGGTCGCTTACCTGCGGCCCTTCGGGATGACCTACCCGGGCGTGGATGTGATGCGTGCGGCTGAGCGCCAGGTCAACCGTTTCGTCCTGGTCCCACAGCAATGATTCGTGCACGGCACACCAGTGTGAAATATCGAGAGTAAGTTTGAGGTCCGCATTTTTCTCAATGAAATTAGCGGTGATATGACTGGCAAATAAAGAACGGCCCCGGTGTGTTTCGTGGTAGATGGGAATGCCGGATTGCTTGCTGAGCGCGGAAGTAAAATCCATAAAGGGTTTGTTCTGCTCATATGTAAAAAAGTCTTTGCCCGAATGACAATTGAAATAAACAGGTTTGTATTTAATTCCTGCTTCCACGCCGGCTTTGAATTGAGCCAGGTGTTTTTGCGGATCTTTATCGCCACCTCCGTAAAGGAATCCCAGGAGCAGTCCGTGTTTTTGTGCCGCATTGGTGATTTCGTCCCTTCCTTTGTCGTCGCCCGGCATCCATACTTCGATACCATTGTATCCTTCCTTTTTAGCTTTTGCGCAGAACTCGTCTGCGTTTCCACCAAAGCCCCAGTTGGTGGCCATGATCAGAAGTTCAAAGCCCGCCTGGTTTTCAGAAAAAGCCGGTTTTGTTTGGGCAGAGAAAGCGTCAAGCGATGACAGGAGCAGGGCTGAGCCGGAGGCAGTGGTGAGCCCGAGAAATTTTCTGCGATTGAGAGCCATAGTGTGATTTTAAAATGATTGAATAGTTTGATCCCGTTGTCAGCTGATAATTTCCTGGATGATCCGCCCTGAAACATCAGTCAACCGGAATGGTCTTCCCTGGAATTGGTATGTAAACTTTTCGTGATCGAAACCCAGTTGCCGGAGTATGGTAGCCTGAATATCGAAGGCTTCCACTTTACCGCTGATGGCGTTGTACCCAATTTCATCCGTTTCGCCGTAGCTGAAACCTTTTTTTATTCCGCCTCCGGCCATCCACATACTGAATGCTCCTACATGGTGATCCCGTCCTTTATAGGGCATCTTCTTTCCTTCCCTGTTCTCCTGCATGGGTGTACGTCCAAACTCACCTCCCCAAACCACGAGTGTTTCATCGAGCAGCCCGCGTTGTTTGAGATCGAGGATCAGCGCTGTCATGGCCTTGTCTACGGAACGGCATTTATTGATATGCCCGAGATCGATTGCCAGTTCAGCATTGGTTCCATGGGCATCCCAACCCCAATCGAACAACTGAACAAAGCGGACTCCTTTTTCTACGAGCTTGCGGGCGAGGAGTGCGTTATTGGCGAAGCAGGCTTTTCCGGGCTGTGTGCCATACATCTGGTGAATATAATCGGGTTCGTCATTAATGTTCATGACTTCGGGAACAGAGATTTGCATTTTGTAGGCCATCTCATACTGAGACATTCTCGAAAGAATTTCCGGATCACCAGTTTCTTCGTACTCCTGCTGATTTACTTCATTGATCGCATCGATGGATGCCCTGCGCAGATCACGCTCCATTCCTTCGGGGTCTTTGATGAACAATACAGGATCCCCTTCACTGCGGCATTGTACCCCCTGGTAAACGCTGGGCAAAAAGCCGCTTCCCCACACACTCTTTCCTGCATCCGGATTTCTGCCTCCCGAGGTCAGTACCACAAACCCGGGCAGGTTTTGATTTTCGGTACCCAGTCCGTAGGTAACCCAGGAACCGATCGAAGGCCTGCCCAGGCGGGGTGTGCCTGTATGCATGAGCAATTGAGCTGGTGCATGATTAAACTGATCGGTAGTTACTGCTTTTAATATTGTTACTTCATCGGCGATCGTGGAAAAATGCGGCAGATGATCACTGATCCACAAACCACTTTCACCTCTCTGATGAAAAACTGCCTGCGGGCCCAGCATCTTGGGTACTCCCCGGATAAACGCAAAACGTTTCCCTTCCAGCAGGCTTGGCGGACAATCCTGCCCGTCCAGTTTCGCCAGCTCGGGTTTGTAATCAAACAGCTCGAGTTGTGAAGGCGCTCCTGCCATGTGCAGGTAAATGACCGAACGAACGTTGGGCGGCAGTGGTGGCATTTTCGGCGCCAGGGGATGTGCCGCATCAAATGGAACAGCCGAAGAGGCCGGCGATGATCCGCATTGCGAAAACAGCGAACCCAGCGCGAGCGCACCAAATCCCATCGCACATTCCTTCAGAAAATGCCTGCGGGTATGATAATGGAGGGCCCTTTCACAGGCTTCCTTCCATAAACGCTGGTTATTTAATTCATCACGGGTCATCTTCTTTATTCTTTTTCTTGAACTGCTTATTGCTTCACGATCACTTCATCCAGGTTCAGCATCGCGTTGGCCACTACCACCATCGCCGCTGTTTCCGGATTGTTATGTTCATTCATCACTCCTATCATTTCACAAGTCTTCTCGGCATCTTTTTTAAATGTGTCCAATGATTGCCTGTACAACCGCTGCAGGATCGCCGACTTCTGCGGAGAGATTGGTTTGTACAGAATCCACTTGTATCCGCTGTTGATCTTCTCCGCAATATTATTTCCACCGTCTTTCATCATCCGGTATGCCAACCCTCTCGACATATCGAGGTAGGCTTCATCGTTGAGTGTAACCAATGCCTGCAGTGGCGTATTGGTCCGGATCCTTCGGGAAGTACAAACTTCTCTGGCGGCTCCATCGAAGGTCATCATCGATGGGTACGGAGCCGTTCTTTTCCAGTAGGTATAGAGAGCGCGCCGGTATCGATCCGTTCCATTGCTCAATACCCATTCCGCTCCATTCCAGGGTGAGAGCCAGATGCCTTTTGGCTGATGCGGAAACACGCTGGGGCCGTACAGGCGGTGACTCAAAAGACCACTTGCCGATAAAGCCTGGTCGCGAACCTGTTCGGCCGACAGTCTTACCCTCGGTCCGCGGGCATACCATTTATTGGAGGGATCTTTTTCCAGGAGATCCGGCCGCATCATTGATTGTTGCCGATAAGCGGATGATAGTACGATCTGCTTAAGCGTCTTCTTTATACTCCACTTGTTTTCGTTCATGAATTGCCCCGATAACCAGTCGAGCAATTGCTGGTGGGTGGGCGGTAATCCCTGTGTGCCGAGATCTTCGAGCGTTTCCGCAAGTCCAAATCCAAATAGCTGTTCCCATAAACGATTGACCATCGTTCTGGCAGTTAATGGATTTTTCGGATCAATGATCCACTTGGCTAAACCCATTCTGTTGCGTGGAACATTTGCAGGAAAAGGGTTCAGCGAATGAGGTACATCCGCATCCACCTGGTCTCCCTTTACCAGCCAGTTCCCTCTTTCAAAAATATAGGTGGGCCTCTTCATACTGGAAGGGTTGTCCATCATCACTGGAGTAGTAGGAACTCCTGCTTTTACCAATGACCAGAAAGAGGATTCATATTTTTGATAGCCTGTTTTCCCCTTGCCCGGAAAAGAACGTGTGAACCAGAACCAGTCAAAGAGAATTCCATTGTCTTCAGGATGTTTAAGCGAAGGGTTCTGATAGGTGAAAAATAAATCATGTACTCCTTCTGCAGGAACAATCGGAACATTGCGGATTTC
Source organism: uncultured Chitinophagaceae bacterium (assembly GCA_964605065.1). Classification (GTDB taxonomy): domain Bacteria; phylum Bacteroidota; class Bacteroidia; order Chitinophagales; family Chitinophagaceae; genus Endoryza. The sequence continues at coordinate 11,741 of CAZSAQ010000027.1, read as the reverse complement.
CATTCCTTTACTGGCAGGCAGATCAATACGAGCAATCACCGGGCCATCGGGTTTGTCAAGATGAATCTGCCATTTGCCATGGGGCAGGTAGACAGCGGCACGGAATACCAGTTCGTCTTTGCCGGAAAGATCAATCGATTTCAACCTGCAAACCGCATTATTTCTGAATGTGAGCCATTTGGTATCGTCGAGCTCACTGTTGATGAACTGATCTGCCAATATTGAGTTGACGGCCGGTTGCCAGGTTTTGACAAACTGCCTTATTTCCGCAGCTTTTTGTTCATCTGATTGTTGTCGTACCCAATTAATAACGTCGTCCAGCTCGCGGGTCATTGAATCATTGAGATGACGGAGTAAGGGATAATCTGCGTAGGTGTCCTCATCACGGCTGTTATTAAAAAACGCCATGAACTTGTAATACTCATCATTTCTGAAAGGATCATAAGGATGACTATGGCATTGCACACATCCAAAGGTGGTGCCCAGCATTACTTCCCAGGTGGTATTTACCCGGTCGATGATGGCTGCGGTTCTGAATTCTTCATTGTCCGTGCCGCCCTCATCATTGGTCATGGTATTGCGGTGAAAGGCGGTGGCGATGTAATCATTGTCGGTCGGATGAGGAAGCAGGTCGCCGGCAATTTGTCTTACTATAAATTCATCGTAGGGTAAATCGTTATTAAATGATCTGATCAGCCAGTCGCGATATCGCCAGATAGAGCGGCTGTCGTCCCTTTCGTATCCTTTGGTATCTGCGTAACGGGCGAGATCCAGCCACAGCGCCGTCCATCTTTCCCCATAGGCAGGACTGGCCAGCAACGAATCGACCAGCCTTTCATAGGCGCCGGACGATGAATCCTTCAAAAACGCACTGGCAATGGAATCAGGAGCGGGAATACCCGTCAGGTCAAGACTTACCCTGCGGAGAAGGGTGGCTTTGTCTGCGATTGGCGAAGGTTCCAGTTTTTCCTGTTTGAGGCGATCCAGAATAAACCGGTCAATATCATTGGTGATCCATTCATCCCTGAGTGCGGGCACTACCACTTTCTTCAATGGAACATAGGCCCAGTGATCGCCCCAAACCGCGCCCTGGTCGATCCATTTCTTCAGGGTTGTGATTTCTTCCTTACTGAGCGGATCATGTTTATAGGGCATTCGGTCTTCGGGGTCCGAAAGTGTCAACCGCCGGATCATTTCACTCTCACCAGATTTACCCGGAATGATTGCCGACCTTCCCGATTCGGTGGGAGCGAGTGCATCCTGCCGGAACAGCAAACTGAAACCGGCTTTGCGTTTAACGCCGCCATGACAACTGATGCATTTCTTGTTGAAGATGGGTTTTACCTCGGTATTAAAATCGATCGTATGCTGATTCCAGGAACAGGAATAATACAGGATTGCCGGTAAGCAAATCAGCACAATCACCCATAATTTTTTCGATCGGATCATCAGGCGGCAATTCGTTTTCGGTAGCCAATAAAGTTAAGGAAATAGAAGGAGTATCCGGTTGGTTTATAGCGTCGATAATGACTCGCTGCTCCAACTTTCTCCGAGAGCGAGTACGGCATAAGGCTGCTCAATCGTTTGCGCAGTTTTTACAAAGTCTGCGGGGTCCGCGGTGTTGAAGGCAAACATATCGTAATGACAGGGAATTACGCATCGGGCGGCGATGGCTTTTCCCAATTCGGCCGCTTCTCTGGCATCGAGATTTCCGGCTACTTCGCGAGCAGGATCGTTTCCATTGATGGGTAAAAATGCCAGATCAATTTTGAGGGTTTTCAGCAGTTGTTCCATTCCCGGGAACCATAAGGTATCTCCGCTGTGATAAATAGACCAGCTGCCAAAGCTCACTACATATCCCATGCACTTACAGTTGCCGTCTTTATCCCGCTCAATCGTATTGTGCATGGCGGGTATGCCATAGAACGTAAATCCGTCGATGGTCAGTGACTGCCGGTCATTCAGTCCGTCGGGAAAGGAGGGATCGCATTGAACCCGGTCGGCCACGAAGGCGCGGTTGGCTTCCGGTATAACAAAACGAATCGAAGGGTTGTTTTTCATTATCGGCTGCAGCGTTTCTGCATCCAGGTGATCGGTATGATTATGACTCGAACTGACAATGGAAATGTTATGCAGCAATTCAGGCGCCACCACTCTTTCACTCATGCGCACGTGCGGCTTATGGGTGGACGCATATTTCCGGGTGAGTGAATCGGAAAGATAAGGATCGAAAAGAATTCTTTTCCCTTTCCATTGAACGAGAAATCCGCTCTGCCCCAACCACCAGGTTTCAAAATGATCCCCGTTGTTCCGGCGCTGATCTATTTCGGCTATCAGCTCCGCATCCTGCCTGATGGGTTTGATGAGACTCATATACTAGTGCTGTTACAAAGTGGCTCTTACCTGCCTGGCTCCTTTTACCATGTTGATCAGTTTTTGGCGAGACGCCCATCGGGCGGTTTGGCTGAGTCCGCAATCCGGGGCTACTGATAATTTTTCCGCAGGTATATAGGCCAGGCATCTTTTGATTCGTTCCACCACATCCTCAACGGTTTCTATGTAATAGTTTTTTACATCTATGATGCCCACCGCTACATTCATTTTTTCCGCAAAAGGCTTCAGCAGTTCGATCTCGGCAAATTCGCGGTTGGCCATCTCGATATGCATCTCGTTTACATCGAGGTCCAGGAAATCCGGCAGCATGGGCTTGATGCTCCGGTAACCAACCGGTCTGCCTTTGAAATTTCCGAAACACAGGTGCGTGCTAAGGTTGCACTTACCGACGATGGGTTTTACAGTGCGGTTGAAAATATCGACAAATCTTCTGGTGTCTTCCTTATAGGCATAGCAACTCATGGAAGGTTCATCTACCGTGATCTCTGTACATCCGGCGGCCACCAGGTCGGCCAGTTCTTTGCTGATGATGGGAAGCAACGCCTCGGTAATGGCATACCTGTCGGGATATTTCTGATTGGGAAGCAGGCGGCCGCTAAGAGTATAAGGGCCCGGGATACTGGCTTTCAAAACGGGTCCTTCGGGCGCCAGCCTCTTCAGCCGTTGAAATTCTTTTACAGCGCCTAATCCTGCGGGAGCACGCAGTTCCCCGATGATATTATTTTTTCCACGCTGGTCGTGTGCCGGCGGACCGAACTTTCTGGTTTCGGTGGCATTGTTCTGAATGCCTTCGATATATCCATAAAATGAGAGATTGAAATCGAGCCGGGTTTGTTCTCCGTCGGTGATAACATCCAGTCCTGCCCGAACCTGATCGTGAACCGCGGCAATAACAGCATCTTCAATCATTTCTTCAATATCGGCCGCACCGAATTCTGAAAGATGCGAAGAACCAAACTCCAGCCATCCCGGAAAAGGATAACTTCCAACAACCGTAGTACGAATAGGAATAGCGCTCATGAATATTTTTTTGTGATGAACAAATTCAAAGTAACTACAGGCCGGCATTTTTGTACAGATCGGCCATGCGATGCGCATGTTCGTCGTACGCGGCTTCAAAAAGTGCGGTTGCCTTTTCCTGTCCAACAACAGCTCCCGCAGTTAAAACGAATGGCGGCTGACCGGCCTCTGTAAGCAAACGAGCCAGCTCGGCCTTGATACAATTCACGATCACGGCTCCACCCACTGTAGACCCGGGCGAAACCGGAGTCTCGAGCCCGTCAACAGTGATCATGGAATCACCCAGCGGCGCTCCGGTATCAAGCACCAGGTCGGCAAAGTCTGCCAGCTTCTTACCATCTTTTCTTTTACTGGTCGAGCCATGCATGTGCTGACTGGTTACCAGCGCCACCACTTTGATACCCTGTTGCTGGAACAATTCCGCCATCTCAACAGGCACCACGTTGCAACCGCTCGAAGAGATGATGAATGCGGTATCTCTTTTATCCAGTCCGAAGTTCCTCAGGATCCTTGCTGCCAGTCCGCTGACGTTCTCAATAAACATCGCTTGTCGCTGTCCGTTAGCTCCTACCACATTGTTGTGATAAGTTAGTGACAACTCAACAATGGGGTTGAAGCCCGCAAAGGATCCGTAGCGGGGCCACATTTCTTCCACCATGATCCTGCTGTGGCCGCTGCCAAATACATGCACTACCCTTCCCGCCAGTATCGAAGCGGCGAACCATTCTGCCGCCTTTCTCAGATGATTCTGCTGCAAACGGATCGTCTCCAGGATCGACTCGGTTTTCAGTAAATATTCTTCTGTAAGATTCATACGTTTTAAAACTTTTGTTCCAGGGAAGCTGCTTTCTCCCGGGCATAGCAGGCGGCTCCGATTGCACCTGCCAAATCACCAAACTTAGCTTTTACTATTGATACACCCGCCCCTGAGGGACGCCATTCATACAATTTCATGAACTCATTCAGCGGTGTAAACAGATCATCCCCCGCTTCTGTAATGCCCCCACCCAGAATTACCAGTTCGGGCGATACAATATTACATACCGATGCCACACCAATGGCCAGCTGACGTACCGAAAGCAACCAGACCTCTGCCGCAAAGGTATCCCCTTTGCGATAGTCGTTAAGCAATTCGTGTGTGCTGCTGTATTTTCCGTTCGATCGCCTTTCAATGGTACAATTGCCAATACAATCTTCCAGGCTTCCGGGCATTCCGGTAACATCCGGAGAAGACTGGTAATCGACGCACATATGCCCGATATGACCTGCCTTTTGAAAGGCGCCCTGGTAAGGCTGGCCGTTAATCAGCAACGCTCCCCCCACACCGGTACCCAGGGTCAGCAGAGCTACGTTCTTTTTTCCAAGGGCCATTCCCATTCTGGCTTCGGCAACGAGTGCCGCGATGGCATCGTTCAAAACAAAGGCGGGTTTGTGAAGGAATTCGCTCCAATTGAATTGTTCCAGTCCCTGCAGGCGACCGGGCATGCAAGCGATAGCTGTATTGGATGCGTCCGGAATGCCGGGAGCGGAAATACCAACCAGGTTTACGGGTTCGGGCGAAGATTTTCCCAATTGGGCAACAGTGTCGGCTACTGCATTTTTCCAGATGCGGTCATCGCCGTCCTGCGTGGGCGTATATACCTGCTGAAGGATGGTATTGTTGCCGTCCAGCAAAATTCCCTTGATGCGGGTTCCCCCAAGATCTATGCCGACTGAAAAAGACATTGTTTGATTATGGTTTGATGTTTGAGGTTTGATGTTGGTTAGCTTAGTACATTTTATTATTCATGAACTGCATTTCTAATTCGTCATTCGTAATGGTATTGCATTGGCTCATTTACTAATTGGCGAATTGGCAAATTGTGTTTCATTCGTCATTCGTAATGGTATTGCATTGGCTCATTTACCAATTGTCACATTGGCTAATTGTTTTTTCTCCCCGACCGGGGAACGCAAAGCGCGCCAAGAACCGCAAAGCGCGCAAAGTGCATTCGTAATTCGCCATTCGTCATTCGTAATTGTATTGTATTGGCTCATTTACCAATTGTCACATCGGCTAATTGTTTTTTCTCCCCGACCGGGGAACGCAAAGCGCGCAAAGTGCATTCGTAATTCGTCATTCGTAATTGTATTGCATTGGCCCATTGGCTCATTCACTAATCGTCGTACTGTCCTTCGCTCACTTCCCATCCTCCGTCTACTCCAATGACCTGACCGGTGGTGAACCGGGATTGATCGCTCATGAAATAGATCGCCAGTCCGTCGAGGTCGTTCGGATCTCCCATTCTTCCGCCGTCGAGTGGCTGTTTGGTTTTGATGAATGACTGGATCGTTTCATCAGCAGCCGCCCTTTGTGCCATCGGCGTATTGAACAAACCTGGCGCCAGCACATTGACACGAATATTATCCGCTGCATAGTAAGCGGCGACAGACTTGCTGAAGCCGATCACCGCCGCTTTCGCTGCTGCGTAAGCATGTGTGGCAAAATGCTTCGAGGAAGGCGCATACCCTAACACCGATCCGATATTGAGGATCGATCCGCCTTTAGGACTTTTCAGAAACTGTTGTACGGCTGCCCGGTTGGAGAGCATCAATGAGGTCAGATTCAGTTCAAGTGTCTGGTTCCATCCATCCAGGGATATTTCATGAAGGGGCCCATCACCCATTCTTCTGCCACTTCCGCCGGCTACATGAAACAATCCATTAAAGTCACCAAACTGATCTTTACAGATCCCGATGGCCTTGTGTGCAGTGCCTGCATCGCGCGCATCGGCGGTGATCACGTGCGCATGACTGCCGAGCAGACCCGCCGCTTGCAGGGAAGTTTCTTCCAGTCCGCCAACCACTATCAGCTTTGCGCCCTCTGCAATCATTGCTTTGGAAGCGGAAAGGCCGATGCCGGATGTTCCGCCAATGATCACAATACATTTTCCAGATAGCAAGGGCTGATGCATGATTACGCTGTTTGTGAATTGATTGTATTACTTACGGGAATGAAACAAAAAGCCCGAAGGAATATCCTGCTTACTGATGCCGTTACCGGAGTACTTCAACTTTAAATCGATGCCTCCGGTTGCCTGGATAAACTCAACACGAATTTCGTGATAGCCCTTCTTCAGGGCAGCCTTGGCTAACTTTTCATCATTTCCATGAAGCCCGTCGTGGTTGATCAGCTCTTCTCCGTCGATAAACAAGCGGCTACCATCATCCGAAGAAAGATAAAATGTATACACATCATCTTTGTTAAGCTTTAAGTATCCCTGGTAGATCAGGCCTACATTTTCTTTTCGGGTAACAGGGGCCAGATCAATCGAAGATTGAACCACCTGTTTAACGGGCTTCAATCCTTCCATATCCCTGGTAGAAGATGGTTTTAATTCAAAAACACTGACCTGCAATCCGGAAAAAAGAGAGCCGGCCGATTTTGCAGGCATCCAATGATAGGTTTTTGCTTCCAGTTCCGTAACACCGCTCTCTATAAGGCCGTCGCGCTGCGCGATGGCACGAATGGTTGCAGATTGCGGAAGCAAAAACGGCTTCTCATATTTTGGTGATTGAAGAGTAGGGATGGATCCATCCGTTGTATAGTAAATAGCTGTTCCGGGAACGCTATTGATGGAAATGGTGGGCGTTTGGGGAGATGTAAGGTAAGATGCCTCTATAATGGGCTTTTCAGTATATCTCCCAAATCCTTCCAGCTTCAGCGCATAGGCAAATGGCGTTTTGGCGTGGGCAGGTTCATAAGGCGGAAGGTCAATCACTACATCTTTTCCTTTCTGTTGCCAGCTCACTTCCTTCCTGTTGCTCAGCAAACTGACCCTCGTTCCCGCCGGAAGCCGGATATCTTTCAGGGCAAGCTGATGATTCGAAGGATACACAGGGAAGATGGCATATAAAGAATTGCTGACCGGGTTGTAAGTATAAAAAACTTCCTTAACGGCATATCCCGGATCCGGATCAACGGTCAGTTTCAGCATGATATCAGGAGGAGACGTCCAATCACCGGCACCATGTTCATTTTTCATCTTATAATCTCTCTTCCCTTCGCTCCATTGACTACTCACTTTCCAGCGGCGTGTATTATAAATGGCTTCCCCGTTCAGACTCAGCCATTCTCCCATTTCCAATAATCTTTCCTGCATGATGGGCGGAATCTTTCCGTGTTCATCCGGGCCGATATCGAGCAGGAAATTGCCGCCACGGCTAACTTTATCGATCAGCGCGATGACCAGAGATTGTGTGGAGTTATAATCCCAGGCATCTTCTTCGCGGTTGTATCCATAGCTGTAACCCATTCCCCTGCTTTCTTCCCAATCATGGTTCTCGAAATCAAGGTCCGGCTGGTATTCGGGTGTATAAAATCCGGCATGATGAAAGCGGACACCGGAACCCCAGCGATCATTAACGACGATCTTTTCCTTTACCGGGCTTTCATTAAACAACCAGCTGAGAAATTCCTGGCTCTTCCAGGTTTCCGCAGGTGCATCCCATTCGCCATCGGTCCAGAATACATCCGGTTGATAAGTATTGATCAGGTCTTTCATCTGGGGCCACATATGGTTTTGTACATATTCCGGCTTGTTATTCAGCCAGAGCGGATTGAACCATTCGTACAAAGAATAATACATACCGGCCCGGACGGAAGTCTTCCTCACTGCCTTGAACAGATCTCCCAATAGATCGCGATGAGGTCCGGCTTCAACGGCATTCCAGGGAAAGCCCCAGGTTCTGCTGGCGTCTTTGCTGGGCCATAGTGCGAATCCATCATGATGTTTAGAAGTGAGAACGATATACTTCGCTCCGGATTTTTCAAACAACCGCGCCCATTCGTCGGGCTTGTATAATTCAGCTTTGAAATCTTTCTGGAGGTCGTAATAACTACGGTCGCCAAATTTTGCCTGATGAAATTTTTTCCGAGCAGTGTCAGTAGTTTGTAAACCCTGCTGGTACCATTCTGCATAATTGCCTTTGGTGCTCCAGCCGGGTACCGAATAGACTCCCCAATGAATGAAGATGCCGAATTTGGCATCTTTCCACCATTGCGGTGTCGGACGTTTGTCGAGCGATTCCCAACTGGGTTGATACTGGGCGTTCCCGTGAATCGCCATCGCGCACAATATGAAAAGCATACATTTTTTCATATAAATCATTTTTGGGCGGATTGCATGATTTGTCTGAGTTGTTTTTCTTTATCCCCTCCCCAATAGGCACAATCGAGCTGGATAAATACGGAAGAATAAGGGATCACTTCTTCCGTCTTCAATACGGTGATGGAAAAAAGTCTGGAAGCGGCATCCATCTTCACAAATACGGTGTCATGCAGGAGCGACGTAGATGTTAAGCTGCCGAGTGTTTTTTTCAGATTGGCTTTATACTCTTCCACACCCGGGGCCAGGCTGTCGTTCAGAAATTGCAACTCGGCATCATTATAAACAATGGGCCGCACATGGGTGGAAGAATTGATCTCCTTCAGGACTGTTTCGAGTACCGGCAATAATTTTTCCCCGGTATTGATGATGTGCATGCCTGGTTGTTGCGGAAAGGCCTTATCCACTACCAGTATCCAGTTGCGGTGACCATTGAGGGCGAGTTGTCCGGAAAACTGCTCTTTCCATCCGGCCTGGCCGATAGCGGAGGGTGGCGCCTGTTGTATCTGTTGACAAGCAGCCATTGTCAGCAGCAAAACAATAAATAGCAGCAAGTTGGTTTTTTTCATACAGCTTTATATTAATGAATTACCCGATCATTATTTTTGAAATACAAGACTTCCTTATTTTATGAGGAACCATGTATAGCTTCCGGGTTCCAGTTCAAATTTCAATTCAATTTCGTAATTCCTGTTCAGACTGGCTTGATATAGTTTTCCTTCCTGTTGCCTCACGGTGGCCTGTTTGGTCAGTCCGGTATAATACAGGGGTACTTTAATGGTGCGGGTTATTTTTTCATTCAATGGATTGTAGAGTAATACCATTGCCTTATCGGGCAGAGCCGGGTTTACATGCATGATGCCATCCCAGTCGCGCCCGTCAGCCCGTCTCAGGTGGATAATATCGGAGTTCAGGATGTCCCGGTATTTCTTATACCAGCCGATCACCCTGGCTACCATATTCCGTGTGGCATCGGTGTCGTACAGCCTGGGACCGCGATAGCATGCCTGGACGCCCGAACCATAATATTGAAACATCAATTGTTCATAGTCCCTGAGATGATCTTGCAACGGTTCAAGAACGGCTTCCGGCCCGCCGCCCTGGTAACGCGTTAATGGAACGAAGCCCCAGCCCATCGAAGGCGTTTTTTCCCAGGTGCCGTCAAATATATTCTGGCGATTCAGGATTTTCTGCTGATCTCTGGGCAATGAAAAATTAACTTCCCGGTACCCGATCGCGATCTTGTGAGTGCCATCCAGGAAATACCAGTCGGGCGCGTTGATGTATACTCCTCTTTCATTCAGCCAGCGATACAATTCCTTTTGAATTTCCATCTGTGTCCATTGCGAATCATCGAGCCCTTTATGCCCCGGATGAGAAGTGGAGGCGCACACATCGCCCGGGTAGGGGCCGTCGTTCTCCCAGATATCAAATCCGGTTTGCGTAAAAAAATACTTGATCTTGTCGCGGTAGTTCAACCCCCATTTACTGCCAAAGCAGGGGGCATTGCCAAAGAAGGCGCCACCGGGTTTGCCGGTTTTCGGGTCGACCACATCCTCTTCATCACTGATGCGGCGACTGCTGAAAAGGGAATAACCACCAATAGCAATATGCTTCTGATGGGCATAGGCAGCCAGGGATTTCCACTTTGCCAGGTTGGCTGAAGAAGAATCTTCCATGTTGAGATGGCTGCCGAAACTAAGGATGAGTGCTTCATAACCCGTAGCGGCACACTGGTCGATCGCGTTTCTGACCTCGTCATCATTTTTGCTGACCAGGTGCATGAAAATGGGGTTCTCATTGGTCCATGGCGCTACCACCCGGTACATTTTACGGATGGCCAGGCCTCTTCGTTCGCGATCATAACTATCCATCAGCAATTCGTGTGTTCTTACCGACTGGAAATGTTCGCCGGCTTGCAAAAAAATGCCCGGCGCTTTCTCCGGATATACTTCCAGCAGGCAGGGTGTCTGGTAATTGTAATTTACCTGCGAAGTATAGGCTGAATCTGTTTTCCAGTGCGTGGTCTGATCGCTGATATCGTAGCGCATGGCATTATTAAAGGCATAATTGGTTTCCACATAAATGCCATGTTGTTTTTTCATCTCTTCGGGCTTGCCGACCACTGCACTTTCTTCTTCCGTTAAAGCGAGTATTTCGTTTACGACCCTGTTGAGCTGGAAAGACCGCTTTCCCGTATTCTCCATGGTGATCCATTTTACGATCAGGGGAAGACCATCATAGATATTGTAATGAATGGTGACGTCCAATCCTTCCAGCACATTATTGGTAGCTTTGAAATGCAACAGCAACTCCTTTCCCGATGCCGGCCGGGAGGCCGCGGCCCAGAAAGTTATCCGGCTATGTATGAACGGTTGCAGGTTCTTTACTTCATAAGAAGAGAATGTAAAATCGGATTGCGCTCTTTTCAGTTGATCGATCCAGGCGGGTTGCAAATAGGCCAGTTCCGTCTGCCCCGCTGCTCCACCCAAAGAATACTCCTTCCCATCGATGGTAAGGCGCGCTTCGGGTTTCACCGCCCGTAATAGTTGCTGGCCGTTCAAGAGGTTTTGATAGTCGGTGCAGAAGATATCGGGAGTGATTCTGAAAACTCTTCTCACCAGGCCATTCCACATGATCAAATCCCGCTTGTCTTTCGAACTAAACACTTCCGCTTTTGTTGGAACAGGATTCACGAGCCAGTCGGAATGGTACTGGGAATACTGGGCAGGACCTGCGATGGGCAAAGCAGAACGTGAAGACTGGGCGTCGGACAAGCTGTAAATAGCCGTTAACACGCAAACGATTGCGGTGCGAATCATCATTCAGGAGGTTTGGCTAAAGATACAAAGTGAGAGCGAACAAATTGGCCATTGAGCTAATGGGCCAATTCGCCAATTAGTAAATGAGCCAATGCAATACCATTACGAATGACGAATGGCGAATGACGAATGAAACACAATTTGTCAATTCGTAAATTAGTCAATGGGCTAATGCAATACCATTACGAATGACGAATGCACTTGGCGCGCTTTGCGGTTCTTCGTTCGCTTTGCGTTCCCCGGTCGGGGAGAAAAAACAATTAGCCAATGTGACAATTAGTAAATGAGTCAATGCAATACCACTACGAATGACGAATGACGAATTACGAATGCACTTGGCGCGCTTTGCGGTTCTTCG
>CAZSAQ010000026.1:0-48699 GCA_964605065.1 uncultured Chitinophagaceae bacterium | reverse complement strand
ACCAGTTACTGATCGTAGGCTTGGTGGGCCGTTACCCCGCCAACTACCTAATCAGTCGCACGCCCATCTTCAAGCGCCGGAGCTATAATTATTAAATGATGCCATTCAATAATATTACGGGGTATTAATCCAAGTTTCCCTGGGCTATTCCCCACTTGAAGGAAGGTTGCGTACGTGTTCCGCACCCGTTTGCCGGTCGCCGCCCATGTATTGCTACACTGCGCTGCCCCACGACTTGCATGTATTAAGCCTGCCGCTAGCGTTCATCCTGAGCCAGGATCAAACTCTCCATTGTAAATGAGTTTTGATCTTTGGCGAAAATTTTCTCTCGGAAAATTAACGTTGTGATCGTTTTAATAATGTCGCTAGACCTTACCGTAAATGATTAGTTTACGTACTGTTGCTTCCAAACTTTCAAAGATCTTTCGGCCTTTTTTGCCGCCCCATTTTCGATTGTTTTCGATTGGGGTTGCAAAGGTAAGAGCCTTATTTATTTCACCAAAAATTTTCTTGATTTTTTTCGAAGTTTTTTTCTTCGATCGAACCAGAAACTATTTGAAGAACTTCCGTTTTTTTAGAGCGGACGGCAAAGATACGATTGTATTACTTCACCACCAATTTTTTGTTTGTGTTTCTTATTCACAACCTCTTCACTCTGAATCCACACTGTAAGAACGAATCCCCTTTTCCAAAGCGGGCCGCAAAGATAAGAACCTTTACTTTATTAACCCAACTTTTTTGAGAGTATTTTTTTCACAACCTCTTCAAACTGAACCTACACTGAAAGAACTAACCCCTTTTTTCTAAAGCGGGCCGCAAAGATAGGACTGAACAGATTACTACCAAATCTTTTTTGCTCTAAATAATCCACAATTCCACGAAATGCCCTGCTGTGGCTGGTTTGAGAAGAAAAAAAATGTGGGTTTACGGATTACTGTTTGAGTTTACGGTTTACTGTTTGAGGTTTACGGTTTACTGTTTGAGGTTTAAGCTTGCAACTTGGCCCTTTTTACCCGGGGGCGTTTATGGTCTTTGGTTGCGCTGCTCTCTCTTATTCTTATTCTCTTTTATTCCCTTTCTCCTTCTCTTTCCCTTTCCCTTTCCCTTTCCCTTTCTCTTTCTCCTTCTCTTTCCCTTTCTCTTTCTCTTTCCCTTTCTCTTTCTCCTTCTCCTTCTCTCCCGCTCTCTTCTATTCTCCCTCTTGCTGGAAGATCACTTTCATCAAACAAAGCCCATGTCCGGGCACGGCAAAGTCGGCCTCCCTGCAATCTCCGGATCGAATCACCTGCTCAAACTCCTCCACATTCATCTTTCCCCGCCCGACCTGCAGCATAGTGCCTACCAACCCCCTCACCATCCCCCTTAGAAACCGGTTTGCAATAACATGATACACCCAGCACTCTCCCTCCTGTTTCCACTCGCTGAGCCTGATAGAACACTCGAAGGTCTTTACCTGGGTATTCCTCTTGGAGAAACTCCTGAAATCTGTATGCCTGTACAAGATGGCAGCGGCTTCTTTCATGGCCTCCCTGTTGAGGGTATAGGGATAGTAGAAAGCGGTAGGCTGCAGGAAGGGATTCTTTCTGTCGTAAATAAAATACTTGTACTCACGGCCAATGGCATCGAAACGGCAATGTGCCGCCTCGCTCACTTTGCGAATGTCCTGAATGACTATATCGGCGGGCAGGATGGCGTTGATATTGTATACGGCCCGGGGCTGGATCTCCCCCTCAAAATCGAAATGAAAAAAATTCTGGCGGGCATGAACACCGGCATCGGTACGGGAGGAGCCGGTAAGCGCGATTTTTTCGCGGAAAAAGACCTGCAGGGCTTTTTCTACTTCAGACTGAATAGTATCGGCATTCTGCTGAACCTGGAATCCGGCATAGGCGGTTCCCAGGTATGCCACTTCGATAAAAAAACGATTCATCCGGCGAATGTAAGGAACGTGAGCCGATCACATCCTGACCATGGCGCGGAAACGACCGAGATAATATTCATCGGTCAGCATGTCGGAGAGGGTCCGGAAATTGTAAGAATCGGACACAAAGGGATATGCGGCATCAAAAAATTCGTACCGGGTTTTGTCGGAGGGGAACAATTCGGTCAGCGCCCTTATTTGCCTGGTGGTAAAACAGCGGCTCCTGAACACCTTTTTGGCGACCTGTATGCGTTCTTCAAGGTTGTTTTCTGCCAGCATCTTCACCCGCAGTTTGTCCACCTCTGCTTCAGTGGCAAAATTGCGGCAGTCTGAATTGACGACCTGCAGGCGCTTCGTGGTGTCGGTAGCGAGAGGTACGGTTATTTCCTTTTTGAGCGCGCTGTCTGAACGGGAAGGAAGTGAATCTTTCTTTGCCATCGGCGGCAGGCTGTCGGCAATTTTAATAACTGTAATCGTATCGTTGGCTTTCTCTGACGACGCGTTGGGGCTGGCTTTTACCAGGCTGTCGGTGGTTTTGCTGACGCTATCCCTGTCAATATCCTGTTGAACCGTGGCCGGTACGCTGTCTTTGTTCACGGGTACCGGTTTAGTATCTACCGGAATAATGACCTGGATGGTGTCGGCCTTTTTATTGTCTTCGTAGCGGTCAACAAAAACCAGGTTACGGCTGCTATCAGTTGATTGCTCGTCGATCCTGGTTATTACCGGAGGCTTATGAACCTGCGCTGAATCTTTCTTCTTTACAGCGAGTACGGATGAATCCTTTTTTCGCGAAAGGGAATCCTTCGACACTATTGTTACGGGAGGAGCCTTTTTAAGGGTTGAATCCGCCTCCGGCCTTTCCGTTTTGACAATCGCTGCGGAGGAATCCGTAGTTACTTTTTTAACGACGGCGGGTTTGGGGTCGGGTTTCCTGGTTTCAGCAATGAACTCAACCGGGGCATTCAGTACTGATGTATCATTTACGACGGAAGCCATCAGCTGCGCGAAAGCCTCCCGTGATTTCCTGGCTTCGGTATCGTTGGAAAAACTGGGTGCGCTGAGGGCATTGCCCGGAGAAAGGGTGAGTTTTGTTTGTATATCGAACAGGCTCCAGGTTTTGTCTGCATTTTTCTTCAGCTGGTAAACATGATCCTTGCTGTTGATGTCGATTGAAAATGTTTCCGCTTCGAAACTGCTCCTCGGAAAACTGATGAGTAATTTATAAATACTGTCTTTCAACCCGGAGATGACCAGGTGACCAATGGAAGAGGAAGGGTAATTTTTCTTGCCGGTTGCCACCGAAAAGAACTGATCATCGTCTGAATCGATGGTAATGGAATACGTTTTTTGCGCCAAGGTCTCCACGCTGCAAAACACAAAAGCAATAATGATGAGATACTTCATGAACCTATTGGGTTTCAGATTTCTACAAATCTACTTATTTGCACGGGACCAGCAGCCACTTATACCTTTTTTTACAAATATTAAAGAACATACCGCTTATCTTTACCTCCTTTAATTCAAATAGAAATATGAAGAAGATTTCACTGTTTCTCTCAGCTTGCTTACTGGCTGGCGCCACGATGGCCCAGGTTGAAGACCAGGAAGCCCCGGATACGTCGTGGAAAAAGATCTACCGCGAATCCTATCCCCTTATCAACGACCTGGTTCATACCAAACTGGACATCAAATTCGATTATTCCAAGTCTTATGCCAACGGCAAAGTTTGGATCACGCTAAAGCCACATTTTTATGCAACAGACTCCCTGACACTGGATGCCAAGGGTATGGATATTCATTCCGTTTCGGTTTTGCAGGGCAATAACAAGAAAACGCTGAAATACGATTATGATGGAAACTACCTGCGCATAACGCTCGATAAGATGTATAAGGGTGGTGAAAAATACACGGTGTATATCGATTATACCGCCAAACCCAACGAGTACAAATCGAAAGGAAGCCAGGCGATCACCGATGCGAAGGGTCTTTATTTCATCAACCCAAAAGGCGAGGAAAAAGACAAACCTACCCAGATATGGACACAGGGTGAAACAGAGGCCACTTCAGTATGGGTACCCACCATCGACAAACCCAATCAGAAAACGACCAATGAGTTTTCAATGACAGTGCCCGACAAATATGTTACGCTCTCCAACGGAAAACTCACTTCTCAAAAGAAAAACAGCGATGGCACCCGGACAGATACCTGGGTAATGGATCTGCCTCACTCACCTTATCTGTTCTTTATGGGAGTAGGAGACTATGCCGTTATTAAGGATACCTACAAAGGAAAAGAGGTCAATTATTATGTCGAGAAGGAATATGCCGGCGTTGCCAAGAAGATTTTTGGTCACACTCCCGAGATGATGGGTTTCTATTCGAAGATCCTGGGTGTTGAATACCCCTGGGTAAAATATTCCCAGATCGTGGGACGAGACTACGTGAGCGGCGCTATGGAAAACACTACCGCCACCCTGCACCAGGAAAGCGCGCAGCAGGATGCCCGCCAGCTGATTGACGGTAACGGATGGGAATCCACCATTGCGCATGAACTGTTTCACCAGTGGTTTGGCGATTACGTAACCACTGAAAGCTGGAGCAACCTGACGCTGAATGAATCGTTTGCCAACTACAGTGAAACGCTTTGGGACGAATACAAATACGGCAAAGACGCCGGCGATGCCCAAAACTATTCAGACATGCAGGGATACCTGCAGAGCGGCAGCGATAAAAAAGACCTCGTACGTTTTTATTATAGCGACAAAGAGGACATGTTTGATGCGGTGAGCTACAACAAAGGCGGCCGTATCCTGCACATGCTCCGGAATTATGTAGGTGACAGCGCCTTCTTCAAGGCCCTGAATCTTTACCTCACCACCAACCGGTTCAAATCCGGCGAGGCGCATCAATTGCGCCTGGCCTTTGAAGAAGTAACCGGCCGCGATCTTAACTGGTACTGGAATCAGTGGTATTACGGATCGGGCCATCCCAAACTTACCATCGACTATGTATACGATGACAATGCCGGGAAAGTACAGGTGATCGTGAAGCAAACACAGGCAGGGGATAAAATTTTTAAACTGCCGGTGGCTATCGATATCTATAATGGCGCCAATAAAACACGTCAGCGTGTTTGGGTTGAAAATCGCGCAGATACTTTCACATTCGCTTACAACGGCAGCCGTCCCGACCTGGTGAATTTTGATGGAGACAAAGTATTGCTGGCAGAAAAGAAAGACAACAAGACGCTTGATAATTTCGCCCATCAGTACAAATACGCCGGAAATTATCTTGACCGCCGCGAGGCCATTGAATTCGCTTCACGTCAGCAGGATAATCCCAAGGCCTGGGAAATCATCAAGGCTGCCCTGAAGGATAAATATGCCGGCTTGCGCATCCTGGCACTGAACAGGATGAATCTCAAGCGCGACAATATCAAGACCGAAGCCGAATCCATCATTGCTGATATCGCCAAGAGCGATCCCAAATCTACCGTAAGAGGCGCTGCGCTGGCCCTTTTGTCCAATTACAACAAACCGGAATACAGCTCTCTGCTTCAGAAAGCAGTGGGAGATTCATCCTATACCGTTGCCGGCAATGCCCTGGAAGCGTTGACCAAACTGGACAAGGCCAAAGGCCTGGAGGAAGCCAAAAAGCTTACCGGACAAAACATCAAGGGTAAACTGGCCGATGTGTATGTAAGTACGCTCGTAAAGTCCGGAGATGTGTCTTCTTTTGACGCCATTGAAAAAGCATATTCAGGTATGCCTACTTCACAGGAGAAACTCAACATCACACCTACCTTCGCCGAGCTGCTGGGTATCATCAACAATACCGATCAATTGAAGAAAGGGGTGGATGCAATTGTAAGTTTCCGTGACCAGATCCCGGAACAGTATGGAATTACACCGGTGATCAACAACATGCTTAAAACGGTGATCAAGAAGAAAGAATCGGCCATGAGCACTGCTTCAGACAAAACCACCATCCAGGCCCAGATCGATTATATTAAAGAGAAGATCGGAGAGGAGAAGAAGGGCTTTTAACGACGCTGAAAACGCTGATTACACGGATTGCGCTGATAACGCTGATTGCGCAGAAAGCATTTAAAGAAATGAAAAAGCCAACAGGTAATATACTTGTTGGCTTTTCTTATAAAGTAACAATTAAGTATTCTGCGTAATCAGCGTTATCAGCGCAATCAGCGTTAAAAAATTACCAACTACCGCTAGCTCCGCCGCCTCCGCTGCTGCCGCCTCCGAAACCACCGAAGCCGCCACCGCCGCCACTCCAGCCACCCCCTCCGCTTCCACCTCCACCCCAGCCGCCCGGCCAGAATACGGTTGGTCCGAAGCCACGATAACCTCTGCGGCTCATGAAACCTCCGCCTCCGCGCCGATTGATGTTTGCCAGAATGATGATGATGATGATCGCAACGAAAATAATCGTGCCGATCCCCTTTCCATCCTTGCCTTTGCGGTTTCCGTATCCTTCAGGGGCCTGGTACTCGCCGGCTGCCGCTTTGATAAGCGATGCCGACGCGCTTTTCAATCCCTCGAAATAATCCCCTGAACGGAAATTAGGGGCGATGTCGTTTCGAATTATGGAGTTTGCCACAATGTCAGGAACTGCTCCTTCTAATCCGTAGCCCGTTTCAATTCGTATTTTTCGATCATCAATGGCAGCCAGTATCAGGATACCGTTATTGGTCTTTTTATTGCCAATTCCCCATTTCCTAAACAATTGCGTGGAATAATCTTCAATTGGATAGTTATCGAGCGATTTAATCAGTACGATGGCTATCTGATTGGAAGTACTATCATCAAAAGCAACAAGCGTGTTTTCAAGTTCCTGAACCTGCTCCTTTGACAAAACCCCTGCATAGTCATTCACCAAACGGGGTGGTTGAGGCCGGTCGGGTATTTGTTGTGCTTTCAGTGATGAAGCTATAGCCAGCAGGAAAAGAGGCAATATCAGTCTTAGATATCTCATTCTTTTTATAATCGTGCGTTACTTGCCAAAAACAATTTCGTCCGGAAGTTCGTTCTTATCAGTGCTGATGTTATAAGGAAAATGGTAATGAAGGGCTTCACCAATATCCCTGATCACTTCAACGATTGCCTCTGCCACCTGGTTCTCCTTGAATCGAAGATTCATCTTTTCGACCTTTTCTTTCCAGAAAGTCTCACCGGCTTTTTGATAGATCCCTTCATCCGCGAACACAGCATACTGGTGATCTCGCATGGCTACATACACCAGCACAGCATTTCTTTGTTCCGTGTGGTCCATCTTCAGACCCCAAAACACCTCGCTTGCCCGATCAAGCGGGTCAACAAAGCGGCATCTGCTTTCAACATATATCCGGATCTCCCCGCTAGTATTTCTTTCGCTCTGGCGGATCGATTCGAGTATACGCTGCTTTTCATCTTCAGAGAAGAACTCCGAGTTTCTGAAAAAGGAGAACAATCCCAAGGGAATTAATTTAATTACTTACTAAAATCAATCTTCGTATCCTTTGCTCCTTCCGTTGCTTTATAGTTGGGCTTCTCTTTGAATCCAAAGAGACCCGCAAGTAGATTATTGGGAAATCTTACAATCTTTATATTGTAATCCGTCACTGCCTGATTCCAGTCACGTATAGCAGTAGCGATCCTGTTTTCAGTGCCCTCAATCTGAGCTTGAAGGCCAATAAACATCTCTTGTGTACGCAGTGTTGGATAGTTTTCAAAATTTATGTTGAGGATTGTCTTACCCAAATCAGCATACTGTTTGTTAACATCGGCTAGTTGCTGAGGATTATTGGGATCCGGTTTGATGTCTGGAATACGGGAACGCATCTGAACAATTTTAATCAGTGTGGTATCTTCATTTTTTGCTGCTCCTTTGATAGCATTTACCACATTTTCGTACAACTTTGCCTTTCTTTCAAACTGAGTTTCTACTTCACCCCATTTACCCTGTATAGTTTTGTCGGCCGTGGCCAGGCCGTTGTAAGAGTTGCATCCCCAAAATCCGAGGATGACAAGTAATCCAAGAACAATAATAAGGCCGAGGTTTTTCGTTTTCATGTTTTAAATATTTGTATTTAAAATTAACTCTTTTACCAATTGTACCTGATTATTTTTCAATGTTTGAACCAGGTTTTTGTTGGAAGAGCAAAGGAACGAATAATTGGAATTGCCGTTGAAGAGAAATCGGGCAACAGAGTCGTTTATCGGTGAATGACGGCTGCCGGACGGCAAAAGGAAGCCCCGCCGGCGGCGGGGCTTTTAAATGATTTTTTGAACCATCCGAACCAGTTATTTCTGCAAATTCATACTGAATATGCCGGAAGCACTTTGAATGGCAGGATCACCGCCTACGTCAATGGTCGACTCATTCTTAATGATTCCATAAACAATGAGTTTGTTCCCTTCGAACCGGTATTTCATTCCCTGAGGCTGACTTTGCGCAGTTCCGCCGGATGGAATGGACATCGACCCTCCCGGAAAATACAGCGAATCGGCGCCGACCTTTGTATAAGGCACCTCCGCGCTATATGTTGGAAGCGAGAAATTGAAGGGAGCTTCGATAGAATCAATCAGGTCTGCATTTACATAAAAATATCCCTTTGTTGTGGAAGCAATGGAGTAGCTGAGATCCTTGTAGATCATCTTGTCGGCCGTGAAAGTAATGGTGCCCTTATTATTTTCGGTCGTGTATTTTGTCAGCGAGACTGTTTTTATGATATCCGTACCGTCATCCATGATGACTGTGGCGGTAGCATCATTAACGGCATTTACAAATTTCCAGGTACCAATTATACTGCCGGAAGTACTCCCTCCTCCACCTGAACCGCCCGATCCGGAAGTAGAATCTACTGAGATTTCTTTCTGGCAACTGGCGAATACGATTGCTGCCACGGCCATTATCCATATTTTTTTCATATCTGGTGATTAAAGTACAGGGTTAAACGAAAACCACACTACAATACTAGTCAATTCGGGCGAAATAGGCGTTTGAATGGTAAATAATTAATCTTTCACGGCCGCGATGCCGGGCAGTTCTTTTCCTTCAAAATATTCGAGCATGGCACCGCCTCCTGTGGAGATGTAGCTTACCTTATCAGCGTATCCGAAATCGTTGACTGCGGCTACGCTGTCGCCCCCGCCTACCAGGCTGAAGGCTCCTTGTTTGGTAGCTTCGGCTGTAGCAGCCGCAATGGTTTTGGTTCCATGTTGAAATTTTTCCATTTCAAACACGCCCATGGGGCCATTCCAGAGGATGGTCTTCGATTTAGCCAGCACATGGGAGAACTGTTCGCAGGCATTGGGCCCGATATCCAGTCCCATCCAGCCGTCGGGGATATTGTTACTGGGTGCGTTGGATGTTTGCGCGTTGGCGTCAAATTTATCGGCGATGATAGAATCGGAAGGCAGGTGAATACACACCCCCTTTTCTGCCGCCTTTTTCAATAGATCATTGGCTGTTGCCAGGCGATCATCCTCGCACAACGAATTACCGATTTTACCTCCCTGCGCCTTACAGAAAGTGTAGGCCATTCCGCCTCCGATGATGATATCAGTGGCTCTTTCGAGGAGGTTCTCGATGATCAGTATTTTATCGCTCACCTTGGCGCCACCGATGATGGCGGTAAAGGGTTTCTGCGCATTGTTCAGCACTTTATCCGCGCTGGCCACTTCTGCTTCCATCAACAGGCCGAACATTCTTTTTTCCGGCGCAAAGAATTGCGCGATCACGGCTGTGGAGGCATGCGCACGGTGGGCGGTTCCGAAAGCATCGTTTACATATACCTCTCCCAGCTTGCTTAGTTTTTCGGCAAACGCCTGATCGCCTTTTTCTTCTTCTTTGTAAAATCTCAGGTTTTCCAGCAGCAGAACTTCACCCGGGCGAAGCATGCTGGCTGTCAGAAAGGCTTGTTCACCAATGCAATCGTTGGCGAATAATACTTTGGTGGAACCGCCGAGCAAATCATGGAGATGCTTTACCAGGTGTTTGAGAGATGATTTCTCTTCAGGGCCCTCCTTGGGCCTGCCCAGGTGACTCATCAGAATGACGCTTCCGCCATCAGCCAGGATTTTTTTTATGGTTGGCAGGGCTGCTTTCATCCGGGTATCGTCGGTGATCTCGAATGACTTTTTATCAAGGGGCACGTTGAAATCGACCCGGATCAATGCCTTCTGCCCTGCAAAATTGTACTGGCTGAACTTGCTCATATAATTGATTTTAAGATTCTTTTTTTTGGCAAATTACGACTTGCGTAACGCTTTTCGATTGAATTATTTGTTGTTCTTTCACGGCAAATCTGGTGCGCAGATAGTTTTTGAATTCCACCGCATTCCATTCGCGGTAGTGGGCGGTATTTTCGGGAGGGCCAAAATCCATTCGGCCCGCTACTGCATCCCTTTCGGGAGTGCTGATGATGGCCATGCGAAAATCGATATCACTCAGAAAATCGAGCAGGTCGTCGGGATTGGGCAGGTGTTCAATCACGTCGGCACAGATCACCAGGTCGGTTTTCAAATCGCCGGGAACGACACTATCAAACAATAGCCAGTTTTTTTCGGGGTATTTTTGTTTCAGCCACGAATAAGTAGGATCCACTTCGATACCGGTAGTATCCAGGTGCCCCAGCTGGTGAACCAGTTTATAGCCCGATCCGCAACCCACATCCAGTATTTGATGGAAGGAATTTTCGGATGCCAGCCTGGCGGCGAGTTCATACACTTCTTTCTGCCACTCGTCGGTGCTTAGACGTGCATCGAGTTGCTCGGCGCCGGTGGCATGATGATACCCGGCTTTAATAAAGAAGAAAGAGTGTGGCTGGCGGCTGCTGTTTCGGTTACCCCATAACCGGTTGAATTTTTTGGCAGCGATTCTTTTGACGATCGCCCATCGGTGCTTCCAGGTAGAATTGTAAGTGGCCAAATGGATGGCATTATTTAAAATGAAAAGTTGCAAACCCCGGGAAACGGATTCACAGGGTTTGCAACCGATCCGCCGACAGCGGACAAGAACGATTTATTTTGAAATCATCTGCGCGAAATAGTTCACCGTGCGAACCAGCTGGCTTACATAACTCATTTCGTTATCGTACCAGGAAACTGTTCTCACGATCTGCGTATCGCCTACGGTTTGCACTTTTGTCTGGGTTGCATCGAACAATGAGCCGTAAGTGATGCCGATGATATCGCTGCTGACGATCTCGTCTGTAGTGTATCCGAAGCTTTCGTTGCTGGCTGCTTTCATGGCTGCATTGATCTCATCGGCGGTTGTTTTCTTGCCGAGGATGGCGGTCAGTTCGGTCAGCGAGCCTGTGAGGGTAGGAACACGCTGAGCGCTTCCGTCGAGTTTTCCTTTCAGGTTGGGAAGTACCAGGCCGATGGCTTTGGCAGCACCCGTGCTGTTGGGAACGATATTGTGTGCGGCGGCTCTGGCGCGACGAAGATCTCCTTTCGGGTGCGGAGCGTCCTGTGTGTTCTGATCGTTCGTATAGGCGTGAACAGTGGTCATCAGGCCGTTTACGATTCCGTAAGTTTTGTCGAGTACATCGGCCATTGGCGCCAGGCAGTTGGTAGTGCAGGACGCGCAGCTGATGATCGTTTCAGAACCGTCGAGCGTATGGTGGTTTACATTGAAAACAATTGTTTTCAGATCGCCGATGGCAGGCGCGGAGATCACGACTCTCTTTGCTCCTGCTGTCAGGTGGGCGGCAGCTTTGTCTTTGTCAGTAAAGAAACCGGTGCATTCGAGTACAACGTCCACGCCGTGCTCTCCCCAGGGAATCTGGGCAGGATCTTTCTGGGCATATATTTTTACTTCGTCGCCGTTTACGACGATGGAGTTTTCTGTGGCTTTTACGTCTTCATTGAATCGTCCCTGCGCGCTGTCGTACTTCAGGAGGTGAGCCAATACCTTTGGACTGGTCAAATCATTTATGGCAACTACATCAATACCTTTCATGTTATAGATCTGGCGATATACCAAGCGACCGATTCTTCCGAACCCATTGATCGCTACTTTAACTGTGCTCATCTTTTAAATCAGTTTAAAAGTTAAAAATGAGTGGCGAAGTTACGGAAAGAGGGATAAATGGGAATTCGTTTGCCGTATTTAGTTCATAGTCCGCTATCAGCTGTTAGCATCAGACCGGTTGTCTGCTTACTGCCCGATGATCAATTGATCGATCACCGCGGCTATTTCTGCCGGCGTTTTCCTGGCTTTCAGAAAGAAGTGCCCTTTACCCCGGAAGTTCCAATCATTGCTGCCATCTGCTTTGGCGAGATATTTACCTTCAACGAGGTCGAAGTAATCGCGATGACCTCTTACCGCCACCAGAACCGCCGTTTCATCCCAGCTCATCCGACCATTTTTGTCGTTGGGATCCATCGGGATGCAAAGCGAGAAAACATCCTTTACGGGCGAGTTGATCAATTCATTTTTTTGGGTGATGGGCAGGCCGGTATGGATGGCAGCGCCAATTTCGAATCCGCTGAAGATGATCGGGGTTGGCCAGTTTTCGAAGGCATATACCGACGACTTCGCATCCATCTTCACATTGAACTCCCGAAAAGTGCCCATTTCCGCATTGAAGCAGGCCGCCATCGATACCAGCTTCTTTACTTTTTTGCGTACCAGTTCCAGGCCGGAAAGCGAAGAATAGCGGTCCGGTTCCGACTTCAAAAGATTGGCGAGGTTGGTCAGGAAACCCACTGTTACGATGGTTACCGAATGATCGGGTTGTTCCAATAAAATTCTTCGGCAGAGTGATACCGCCTCCTCGGCCTGTTCGTTGGAGGATACCTCGTGCGGATAGCGCTCCAGCAGCAGGGAATCCCATTTTTGCCAGGCCGGTATATTGACCGCCTCGCCCCGAACCACTCCTATAGGCAATGTTGGTCTTTTATAATAGGTGTTCAAAACGCTGAGCACGGCGGCCACTCTCGGATGATTATCGCTCGCGATGGTGGCCAGGATGCGGCATTCGCCTTTATTGGCGAGGTTATGGAGCATTGCCAGGGCGCCTACATCGTCGTAATCGGGTCCCATGTCAGTGTCGAAGATGATTGCCGGCCGGGATTGGGCGACGGTGAAGGTGACCGAGAGCGAGAACGCGACCAGGAGTGGGAGCCTGAGCGAGAGCGGGAGTGAGAGCGGTAAATAGAGAAGGAATGTTTTTTTCCGTGGTTGGCGGCGCATGGCATGAGTATTGGGTGACATGGAATTACAGAAAGATCGGAATAAAACGCAAGCCTGGAGCGGGGTTCAAAAAAAAGGGCGAAAGAGGGTGGATTTTTGGCAAAAACAATTTGGCAGAAATGGATGCGGCTGTTATCTTTGCGCTCCCTTAAAGAACACGGCCCGTTCGTCTAAGGGCTAGGACACCACCCTTTCACGGTGGTGATACGGGTTCGAATCCCGTACGGGCTACAAAAACCTCGCAGCTTTATAGTATGCGAGGTTTTGTTATTTTATAACAATCCCAATCATTACTGCGTGTTGGCAGAATCTATTGATTTAAGTTTTTCAATGATGCCGATTTTCAATTTTCAGGCTGGTACTCTTTCACAATAAATTCAGCTATTTGCAGATAACTGGCGTATGAATAAAACATCTTCACGGATCGCCATGAATCTAATTGCATAAACCTAACATCGCCAACCCGATGAGTGTAACTTGCTTGTGTGCTTTCTACGAAACCCCTAACTTTTGATAAAGCATCAAAAATGTTTAAATTTATATTATGAATGAAGAAAATAATAGTCTGCAATCCTTAATTCAGGGTGGCTTGATAGGAGCAGCACTTGGCGCCGTGCTGGCTAAAGACAAAGAAGATGGTATGGTCGTTGGCGCCTTAATTGGCGCGGCTATTATGGCTACCTGGAACGCCGGCCAAACTGCTATAAACTCTAACCTGCCGGTTTATGTGGAAGAAGATGGAAAGTTGTTTAGCATCACATCCGATGGGAATAGACAATTGATTAAACAAATAAGGAAATCCCGTAGAAAGTTGCCCGATCGTTTTAAATTGAAATAGATGACTGTAAAGAGGATGAGAGTATTTGCAGGTCCGAATGGTTCTGGCAAAACCACCATTTTTAAGGGTATTCTGAAAGAAAAGAGCGTTAACCTCGGTGTTTACGTAAATGCAGATGAAATCGAACAAATTCTCACACAAAACAAAACACTTGATTTTTCTGCTTTTAAATTAGATATCACAGAGGACCAGCTTAAACTGTTTTTTCAGAGAAGTACATTTTCGCCGGTTAAGCGAAATGAGCCAGATCTATATAAAAAGGTAAAAGTCATAGATAACCAATTCATTTCTGAAACTCTCATCAATTCATACCTTGCTGCTGACCTTGCAGAATTTATCAGACAAAATCTACTTACCAGAGGGATGTCGTTTACTTACGAGACAGTGATGAGTCATCCAGGTAAAATCGATTTCCTGGCAGCAGCGCGGGAACAAGGATACCGTGTCTATCTCTATTATATTGCTACTGAGGATCCTGAAATAAACATCAATCGCGTAAATGTCAGGGTGGCTCAAAATGGTCACGATGTGAATCCCGAAGTCATCAAGAACAGATACTTTAAAAGTCTGCAAAACCTGAAAGAAGCGGTAAAGCAAACCGATAGAACTTATGTTTTTGATAATTCACAACGGAAAGCCAATCTTATTGCAGAAATTACGAATGGCACTGACGTCGTATTAAATGACGCAGTATCTCTTCCTAACTGGGTTCTAACATATCTATTAAAAGGGAGTATTTAGTCCAGCAAAATCATTCCTCCCTTGAAGTTTAATCATCATTTTCATTTTGCTGCTGATCCGGCTGTTCCTCATAATCGATTGGAAGCAGATTTTGCGGGATCTTCTTGCTTGTTTTATTGATACCCAATGCCTGCAATTGTGTGGCCTGTGCCACGAGGTTGCCCCTTCCACTCTTCAACTGATCTATCGCAGTCTGATACGCTGTCTGCGTTCGCCCAATATGTTTTCCGAGATCTTCCAGCGTAATCGTGAAGTTCACAAACTTCTCAAATAGCAATTCCCCCCGCTTCACAATCTCGTTTGCGTTACGGCTCAGTTTTTCCCGGTTCCACAGATCTGAAATTAACTTCAGACAGGCAATGAGGTTGGTGGGACTGATCAATAAAATACGTTTAGAATAGGCATAAGCCCATAAGTCAGGGTCTGATTGGATCGCCACCAGGTATGCCGGTTCGATCGGAACAAACATCATCGTAAAATCCAGCGACTCTTCCAGCTTGTCGTATTTTTTTCCATGAAGATCATCGATATGCCCATATATCGACTTTAAATGCTCCAGTAGAAAAAGCTTTTGCTCATCCGGGCTTTCCGCGGCTGCAAAACGATCATACCCTATCAGTGATACTTTTGAGTCGATGATGATGATCCTGTTGTCGGGTAGTTTAACGAGGATATCCGGGCGAAGGTTTTTGCCATCTTCATCCCGGATGGTTTGCTGGGTAAAATACTCCCTGTCTTTTGTAAGCCCCGATGTTTCCAGTATTCTTTCGAGTATCATCTCCCCCCAATTGCCCTGCTTCTTCGTTTGCCCTTTCAAAGCCGCGGCCAGGTTGTTGGCTTCATTGCTGACCTTATTGGTTTGTTCGATCAGTTCTTTCACTTTTTCTTCGAGCGAAAACCGCTGTTTGGATTCCTTATCGTAGGTTTCTTCCACCTTGGTCCTGAACTTTCCAATATCTTCCTTGAGCGGATTCAACAGCGCTTCCAAATTAGACTTGTTGGATTCGGTGAATTTTGATGATTTTTCTTCCAATAACTGCGAGGCAATCTTTTCAAATTGCAGATGGGCTGTTCGTTGCAGGCTCTCCATCTCTTCCTTCTGGCTGCTAAGTTTCTCGTTGAGAAATTTATTATTGGCGGTCAGCCTGCTCACTTCAACCACCTGTTCGTTCGCTTTCTGATTCAACTCCTGCAAGGTCTTGTTTTGCTGCTCAATGGTTGCTTTTGAGGCAGACAATTGCTCCAACTGGTTACCATTTGATGCTTTCCATTCAGCTATGGCCTGTTGCAGTATTCCCAGTTCCTCCTGGTAACGCTTTGTTTCTGCCTGTTCCAGTGAAAGGCGGGAAGTAAGCTCGGTTACCTTTTTTTCCGCATTCAACAGATTCGCTCCCTGCGACGCGGCGGACATTTGCAATGCTGCGGCCTCTTTTGCTTTTTCCTCCAACTTCTTTGTTGTTGATTCGTTGAGGGACTCGAGGGATTTTGATCTTTCCTCATACATTTTTACTTGCAGCAGGGCTTCGGTAAGCCGACCGGAAAGTTGGTCGAACTCTTTTCGGCTTACCATTTTCGCGCGGAGAATAAAATAAAGAAGTAACCCTCCCAGCAATGCCCCCGACAACAGACCAACAAATAGATAAATGATGTTCATAAAAAAAATAATTAAACTGATATGGTACGGAAATTAAATTCGAAGCGTCAGGAGTCTGTTTCATGAAACGAAAAAAATTTTGAGCAACTTCCGTCCCGCTCCCTAAATTCCTGGACGCAGAGGGCGCCAAGAACCGCGGAGTGCGCAAAGAAAATCCAATCATGTCTCCTTTACTTATTCTCATTCTGTTTCCCTTTCTATTTCTCCCATCCGCTCCCCTGAAGCCCTTGTATTTTGAATGCAAAACACTGACGGCATCGTTCGGTATTTTCGGTCATCTAAGGCACGGGGAGGCTGTAAATTTCCGGTGATGCATATGTCTGTTAGCCATACCCGCGCCAGCGGGAATCCAATCATCTCTCCTTTATTCATTCTATTTCTCTTTCTATTTCTCTTTCCCTTTCTCTTTCTCTATCTCTTTCTCTATCTCTTTCTCTATCTCTCTTCCGCTCGCCACCAGCGGTGATTTTCAATTTAAACAAAATCCAACATCACTCATGCTGAAATTTTCACGAAGCTGTCGACTATTTACACCAGATCTGCAAAAAATAACGATATCCCCGTTGCTACCGATTCGTTCCGGTGGTGACTTATCAAAGCGAAAACCCGAAATCCGCGTTCCAAAAAAGGACAACCGGGGAAAAATATCCGATAGTAACCGATACATTTGCTTCCAACTATCACAGACATATCTCATGAGAAAAATTTGCACCCTTGTTTCGCTGGTTCTGTTCTCCCTGCATTTGATGGCCCAAAACAGTCCTTCCAGGCCGAGGGCACGCGAACTGGGTATTCCCTTCGATGGAAAGACCGGCATCTATAACGCGATCACCGACGTGCCGGGCGTAATGGTCGGGTACAAAACCATTATCAAGGAAACAGACAGCACTTCTACCGGCAATGGCCCGGTGAGAACAGGGGTAACGGTGATCTTCCCCAAAGGAAAAACCAATGAACCGGTTCCTGCCGCCTGGTTCAGCCTGAATGGAGATGGCGAGATGACAGGGATACCCTCTATAGAAGACTACGGCTTTAACTATGGCCCTATCGGCATCACCAACACCAATAGTGTGGGCGTTGTCAGAGACGCCATTGGAGAATGGAATATCAAACATTTCGCCACGGGAGGGCTTGTTGACTTTTCCTTCGGATTGCCGGTTGTAGCAGAAACCTGGGATGGACTCCTGAATGACATACAAGGTCTGCATGTTAGAAAGGAAGATGTATTTGAAGCGCTCGACAAGGCGACTGGCGGCCCGGTGCCTGAAGGCAATGTGGGAGGCGGAACCGGAATGGCGCTGTACGGATTCAAAGGAGGAAACGGTACTTCCTCGAGGGTGATAAAAATTGATACGGCTACCTACAACGTTGGTGTATTTGTACAGGCCAATTTCGGTGGGCGAAATGATCTGCTGATTGCCGGCATTCCGGTGGGTCGGGAAATCAAAGGATACCAGGCCGAGCTTCATAACCCGCAGAAAAAAGACGGATCGGTCATCATCATCATCGCTACCGACGCGCCGCTCCTTCCCTCCCAGCTCAAACTGGTGGCCCGCCGCGCGGCAATGGGTATCGCCCGTACCGGCAGTTTTGCGCATAATGGATCAGGCGATATCTTTCTTGCCTTCAGCACACGCTCACCGCAAACCAATAATAAAGGAACCGAAGAAACCTGGAAAGTGCTGACCAAAGACGCCCTGGACCGTGTTTTCAAAGCGACAGTAGAGGCAACGGAAGAATCTGTGATCAATACCCTGGTGGCGGCAGAAACGATGAAGGGAAAAAATGACAATACTTTTCATGCGCTGCCCACAGACCAGCTCAAAGCCATCCTACGTAAATACAACAGGATAACAGAACAGAAATAAGATGGATCTTCATTCACTATGGCATTATTAACGGCTGCCTTTCCGTGCCGATGATGATATCAGGGATACCATCCTTGTTATGATCACCCACCTGGCGAATGGAGAAATTTTTCAACATTAAGCCATAGGCCCGGTATCGGCCCTTCCATTTCTGCTGAAGATCGAATACAATCACGAGGGTTTGTCCTCCGGACACTGTTGCGGCATTGAGCATGTTGCCAGCCAGCAGGATGTATTTCTTATTTTTTACAATCAGTTCATACCCATTTACTGTATTGGGAATAAAAGTAACCTGCTTCAGATAACTTTTACGCAGTGGCCGTATGTCTGTTCCGATCAAATAGGGCAATCCCTCGAGGTATAGCTGATTTTGCGGGTATACCTGCCTGATCCACTGGTTTTCGTATTTGACCAGGTTTACCAACGAACTGGTATCCGTTAAATATTCTGAACAACTGGCATTACTGGCGCACCTGGATAATACTTTCGACCTGACTGCCTGCTTTTCGCGCGGAATGTCAGTATACTTCGATGGAATACTGAAGGATAGAAAAAACAGGCTTGTCACCATCAAATATGGCTTGCAATGGGTCATCCGGAAGCGGTGCCAGGGGGTTAACTGACCCAATAAAATACAATTCTATACTGGAAAAAGCAAGCTGTCAAAAGCATATAAAGCTCCTCTCTCAGGACGCCAATAAAGCGGAAAGGCTGGTTTCCAGTTCAGCGGGATTGGCGAGTACGGCCAGGGTGCCCGGCACCGGCATCAGCGAGATCAGAAATCCCTGTTCCCCGGCCTCTTTCAGTTCGTTTTGCATGAAATCGGAAAGGCTTACTGTTCCCGGTTTGCAATCAGCATATTCCTCCACACAAAACAACTGAGCGATCTGTCGGTGTGGCCAAATCGGAATAACAATTTCCTGGCGGTCGGACTCAAACAAAACCATGCCATCCTCATCATAAACGATCCATACTTCCCGGTTCGCAACGATCTGTTCCGCCACATAGCGGTATTTATCTTCTCCAGATAAAAGAAGAAGACGGCTGATGTCGGTCTGGGTCATGAAGAATGAAATTGGTAAGAAAAAATATTAGCGAAGATAACTATACAATTGGCATCCGGAAAAGGAGCGGGAGCGGGAGTGAAAGAAATGAGCCAATGGGCCAATTTGTAAATGAGCCAATGCAATGATGGATGACGAATGACGGATGACGGATGACGAATACTCTTTGCGCACTCTGCGGTTCTTGGTGCCCTTTGCGTCCAGGAATTTGGGGAGCGGGAGTGAAAGAAATGAGCCAATGCTATGATGAATGACGAATGACGGATGACGAATACTCTTTGCGCGCTCTGCGGTTCTTGGTGCCCTTTGCGTCCAGGAATTTGGGGAGCGGAAGAGAGAACGAGAAAGAGATTGGGGAAGAGAAATGGAAAGAGAATGAGTGTAAAGACTGTCAACGACTGAGATCAAGATTCCAGCTGTCGAGTGCTTTTCGGACCTCCCGCGTAACACCGACCCAAACCGGATCATGAAGCATGGCTGCATCGTGCGCTTTTTCCTGGTAGAGGTCCAGCAAATATTGAACATATGAAAGCTGGCGGGCAGTGTCTTTTGAGATCAGAAGGCTGTCTACTGCGAGCCTGATAAAATCTTCCAGCCTGCGTTCATCAATCAGGCGTTCCATCAGGCTTTCGTAGGAAGAAGTCCCCCCCTTTGTCCACCTGGCCTTCTGAAGTTCCAGATCTGCCAATTCTTCCAGGTCTTTGTAAATATTATCAACGCTGAGGTCCATGATCAACATACTGGGTGCAATTAACTTTATCGAACCACAAGTTAAGCGATTTTCCGGCAAAAAAATAATCACCCGAAGGCATAAACGCAAAGTGAGCTAAGTGGGTTCACTTAGAAAACACGGAATCATCAACCCCGCCTCCACGCATTTACCAGTATTTTGGGACGCCGATAACTTTTATAGGACCTTTTTTCAAACAACTGCTGACCGGTGGTCGAGTTTCTGCAACCTGAAATTTCTTTGTGCCGGGGGTTTGGCTGTAAAGGTTTACAAACAGCCAACCAACAACAGGCCGCCATGGCCATGTGCCTTATTAAAAATGTTTGTTGAAACCAGCGAAGCAACCTGTGCCGCCAGAAGAGGCATTGCCATTATTGCGGTCTTGCTGAAATCCTTCTGAATTCGGTAAAACTCATCCCGCAACTGTTCTTGAAGAATTTACTGAAATGCGCCAGGTTATCAAATCCCAGGTAATAAGCAATTTCTTTCATGGTAGTAGCTGAATACAGGGCTTTGCGCTTGGCTTCCCGAACGATCTGTTGTTGTATATGGTAACTGGCTGTTTGCCCGGTAATCTTTTTCACCGTTCGATTCAGATAGTTCGGTGTTACATACAATCGCCCGGCATAATCACTCACCTGTTTTTTCTGAATGTAGTCCTTCTTCAGCAATTCCATGAATCCATCCACCAGTTCCGTTTCGCGATTGCGTGTTACAGCAGGCAGCGACTCTTTGAGCTGACGGGTAAAATAAATGAGGAAAACATTCAAAAGACCTTTGAGCAGTTCGATTTTTCTGTCGAACTGGTTCTGACATTCCCATTTCAGTTTTGACACCACCATGTCGAATTCATATTGAAGGGTAGAATCGAGACTGATGGCCGTCAGGCAGTGCTCATTGAGATATTGCCTGGAAAAGAAAGCGGAATGCTGGTATCCATCTGAAAGTGATATGAACTCCGGTGCCACTGATAGGAGATAGCCGGTTGTATCGGCCGACGCTTCCACTCTACGGAGATGCCCCGGGCAGATACAGAAAATACAGTTGCCCGTCAACTCAATCTTGTTTTCATCCAGCCAGATCACGGCACCGCCGGTTTTGATCCACACCCATTCATACATCACGGTGGTGATGGTTTCTCCTTCCCAGTTGGTACTATCCTTCAACCATTCCAGTGTCTGGATCCGGATACGCTTGTCGAGTTCATTTTCGGGCGAAAAGTAATGAGGGCTGATCGATGCATAGGTCCTTGATGTTGCTGTTGTCATAGTCAATCAATTTTGGTGGTGAAAGCTCCTATGTAAGCCAATACCCATGCCAGACTTATAA
Source organism: uncultured Chitinophagaceae bacterium (assembly GCA_964605065.1). GTDB lineage: Bacteria > Bacteroidota > Bacteroidia > Chitinophagales > Chitinophagaceae > Endoryza. Next base: position 27,352 of record CAZSAQ010000026.1, on the reverse strand, counting down.
CAACATATTACTCAACTTTTTATAAAAAAGAGATCAAAATATTATTAGCGATATTTCGCTAATCCGTGATCTTTCTCTGTCTTTTTCAACAGGTCCTTTCACTACCTTTAAACCATGACACCGGGGCCAACTGCAACCATTACGACACCTGTAACCAGTACCATTCTACCGGAAACGTATAGTTGTATGGAGCAGCTGGCGGCGATATTTACCATCGACGAACTCGGGGCCTGGATGATCTCCCTGGTTGGCCCCCTGCCATTTGTAATTAAAATAGAGTCGACACAAAACGAAGTACCCGCCATTTTCTTCACATTTCATCCTGATCAATTTTCAAAGACCGGCAATATTACAAGCATCACCCCTGCAACCGATCGGGTAATCCAGGAGTACTGCTATCGGGTGTCCGATGAGGTAAGAGGAAAACTCACGATTTACAGTAGTACCAATGAAGCTGCAATCGGGGAACAACCCTCCGCAGCACTGATGCAATCGCTTCACAACAGTATTTCCATTTGCCTGGCCCGAATCGTACGGCGGCAGGAGCTGATCAATCGCCAGCAGGAAGAGATCAACCAATATCGTAAGCATCTGGAAGAGGAAAAGCTTTACCTGCAGGGCGAGGTGAACAGCCATGTGACCTACGCCGATATTATCGGGCAGAGCGAGGAGATGAAAAAAATATTTCACCAGCTTTCCCAGGTAGCAACTACAGATAGTACCGTGCTGGTATTGGGCGAAACGGGCACCGGCAAAGAGCTGGTGGCCAAAGCGATTCACTATTCCTCTCCCCGTAAAAACGGGCTCCTGGTAAAAGTGAATTGTGCCGCAATGCCTGCCCACCTGATGGAAAGTGAATTGTTCGGACATGAAAAAGGAAGCTTTACGGGTGCCCTGGAAAGAAGAATCGGCAAATTTGAACTGGCCAATAACGGCACTCTATTCCTCGATGAAATCGGCGAATTGCCGCTTGAGCTTCAATCCAAATTACTACGGGTAATCCAGGAAAAAGAAATCGAAAGAATAGGTGGCAAATCTGTCATAAAGGTAAATGTGCGACTGATCACTGCCACCAACCGTGATCTTTACCATGAAGTGGAGACTGGCCGTTTCAGGCTTGACCTTTTTTACCGGCTCAACGTCTTTCCCATATTACTGCCACCCTTGCGATCGCGAAAACAGGATATACCCTTACTTGCGCTGCACTTTATGCATAAATATGCGCGTAACAACGGAAAAGATATCCGGAATCTTTCCGGTAAGGCCATAAAACAAATGATGGCATATCACTGGCCCGGCAATGTACGTGAACTGGAACATCTCCTCGAAAGAACTGTTCTGGAGACACCCGGAAGAACCGTGGATTCGGTTCATTTACCCGACTTGCGCAAAAGGAGTCATTCCACCGAACAAAAGGAAGATTTCCTGAAATCTCATGAAGAGAATGAACGGGATCATATACTAAAAGTACTGAACCACTGTAACGGAAAGATTTTCGGGCCCGGAGGGGCTGCGGAAATCCTGGGGCTTAAACCCTCCACTCTCAATTCAAAAATCAGGAAACTGGGCATCATCAAAAACAGGGCCTACAGCTGAGATAAATTGTATAACAATCCGCATGTTTCGGACAACATCAAGGACCCTGAAAACCGTAATTTTTACACGATTACTGCCTTCACCGGCAAAACAACAACATTATGTACACGTTTACGCTTCCACTCTGTTCTATGCTGCTCCTGTTTGGGTTTTCTGCAGGGCGTTGCTTCGCGCAAACAGCGTCGAAACAGCAGGATCAGATGGAAGAATTTGAAAAACAGGTGAAGCTCTACCGGTATTACAAACCCGACTCTGCCACCTTTTTCGCTCAAAAGGGCCTGGAATGGGCGAAAGCAAACCGCGATTCAATCGGCATTGCCTCCATGCTTGTTCAGATGGGGTTGATGGACGATAACCAGGGTGAATTTGAAAGTTCTACCTCGAAATATAGCCAGGCGCTGGACATTTATCAACAGAAGAATATTCAAAAGAAAATCGCATCCACCACTATTCGCCTGGGAGTGGTAGACCTGAGAAATGGAAAATTTGAGCAGGCGATGAAAAGATTCCTGGAAGCGCTCACTATTTCTGAAAGATTGAAAGACCAGAGTGGAGTGATGGAAGCATACTACAGCATTTCCTGGATTTACCTGGACAGAAAAAATTATGCATCGGCACTTCAATACCTGAAAATGGCAGAGAAAATCAATGACAGTCTTCCCTTTTCCAGTACCAGCCTCAATATTTTCAATCACCTGGGAGTGGTGTACCGCGAAACGGGCAAGTATCAGCAGGCCATTCAATACCTCGAGAAAGGAGTGACACTAAGCCGCGATCCCTCCAACCAGGGCCTCAATATTACCCTGATCAACAACCTGGCATCGGTATATGCCAGGCAGGGGCTGCAATCCAAAGCGCTGCATTTGCAGGAAGAAGCGCTGCAACGAGCCAGATTGCTGGGCAACTATCTGCGGGAATTGCAGGCGCTTTACGGGCTGTCGAAGACCTATGGCAAAAGCAATCCTGATAAAGCAATCTTCTATCTCGAACAAGCGATCATGCTGGCCAGGGAGAAAAAGGCCTATAACCAGGAGACCCGCTACCTGAAAAACATCATACCCCTTTACGTGCAGAAGAAGGATTTTGAACAGGCATATTTGATGAAGCAACGGGAACATGCCCTGGCCGATAGTTTTTACTACCATTCGCTCACCCGTAATATTGAATCATTAAGAACAGAATACGAATTAAGTAAATCAAATGCCAGGATCAAAGAACTTGACCTGATCAGTAATAAAAATCGACTGGAACTTTCCAATACCCGAATCGTAAGGAACGTAACCATAGCAGGAGCCATTTCCCTGCTGATCATTCTGTTGCTATTGTATAACCACTACCGGGTTAAACAGCGAAATGCAAAAGAGATCACCGAGAAAAACACGACGCTGGAAAAACTGCTGGAAGAAAAAGAGTTACTGCTCAGGGAGATTCATCACCGCGTAAAAAATAACCTGCATACTGTTATGAGCCTGCTGGAAACACAATCGGCCTTTCTGAAAGACGATGCGCTGGAAGCCGTTCAAAACAGCCAGCACCGGGTATTTGCCATGTCGCTTATCCATCAGAAACTCTACCAGGTTGAACATTCAAAGAACGTGAACATGTCGATCTATCTCCCGGAACTGGTAGAGTACCTGAAAGATTCTTTCGACACCGGGCAAAGGATCCGGATCCGGTCAAGAGTAGACGACATTGAACTGGACCTTTCCAAAGCCATTCCGCTCGCGCTGATCCTTAATGAAGCCATTACCAACTCGATCAAGTATGCATTTCCGGCCAACCGGTCGGGTGAAATACAGGTTGAGCTCCGGAAGACCCTGCGCGACAAACTAAGATTGACCATCACTGATAATGGGGTAGGATTGCCGGATAACTGGGACAATCTTGAAAAAAATTCGCTGGGTTTGAAACTGATGAAGGGATTGACCGAAGACATTCGGGGTTCATTCAGCATTGAAGGGACATTCGGTACCCGCATTGCAATCGAATTCCCTGCTGCGGTGGCTGTAGCCCCGGAAAAAATGGAAAAACAAATCGTTACCGCCCCTATACCATGAAAAAGAAAATCCTGATAGTAGAAGATCAATTCATCGAAGCCAATAATCTTCAAATGATATTGGAGAAAGCGGGATACAAGGTTTGCACGATTGCGAGATCCGTTTCGGTTGCCCTGGAGATCATTGAAAAAGAAAAACCCAATCTTGTTTTACTTGACATCTTTCTGCAGGGCAACCTTACCGGGATCGATCTGGCTAAAAAATTACCGGCAATGGATATCGGCTTCGTGTATCTTTCTGCAAATTCCAACAGGAAAACGCTCGACGAAGCCAAGGTGACCAGGCCCTATGGTTTCCTGGTGAAGCCATTCCGGGAGAAAGACATTCTCGTTACGCTGGATATCGCCTGGTATCTGCATGAACAATACCTGCAAGGCAAGAAAACACGGGAAAATCATTCGCCGTCTGCCAGTGTTCCCGCAGAGGTGCCCGAGTTCCGACAAATTATCGGAAGAAGTAAGGCCTTGCAGGAGATTCTTGGCAGCGTATTGATGGTGGCCCCATCAGATACTTCCGTATTGTTATTGGGCGAAAGCGGAACCGGCAAGGAAAAAATAGCGGAAAGCATCCACCAGCTATCTGCAAGAAAAAACAACCCCTTCATCAAAGTAAATTGCGCTGCGTTGCCCGTGAACCTGATTGAGTCGGAACTATTCGGTCACGAGAAAGGCTCCTTTACCGGCGCTTACGAAAGAAGAATCGGGAAATTTGAACAGGCTAACAGTGGCACCATTTTCCTTGACGAAATTGGAGAACTTCCCATCGAACTACAGGTCAAGCTGCTCCGGGTACTTCAGGAAAAAGAAATAGAACGTGTTGGAGGAAGGGAGACCATCAAAACCGATGTTCGGATTGTAACAGCCACCAATCGCGACCTGGAAAAGGAAATTTCAGAAGGCCGCTTTCGCATGGATCTTTATTATCGTCTCAACGTATTTCCCATTACCTTACCTCCGCTGCGCGACCGAAGAGAAGACATCCCGTTACTTGCTGCCTATTTTGTACAGCATTTCGCCCGCAAAATCAATAAACCGGTTAAAGACATCAGCGCCGACTCCATGAAAAAATTACTCGAGCATCATTGGCCGGGCAATATCAGGGAACTGGAAAACCTGGTCGAACGATCGGTATTGCTGGCATCCGGGCCAACCATTACCGATATCATTCTGCCTCATCCGGTGCAGTCTGTCAGCTGGCAGGCTTCGTCAGAACCCACCAAAACAATTGAAGAAAATGAAAGAGATCATATCATCGCAGTGCTTAAACGGTGTAAAGGCAAGATCGCCGGCCATGGTGGCGCTGCAGATATCTTAAAGATCAATGTATCCACCCTGAACTCCCGTATCAAGAGACTGGGTATTCAGAAAGAAAACTATTTCACTGTAGAAAAATAATCCTCCTCATCAACAAGTAGTGTAGCCAGTGAAGAAAGCCATCCACCATATCGTTAAGGTGATAACCGGATTAACCATATTGATTTCGGTTGGTTCGTCACCCGCACGTGCGCAAACGGGCAAACAGCAATGGATAACGCAGGTTCAGCAAGAAATTGCACGCTCCAGGAACTACGACGAAATTAAAAGGAACAAAATCGACAGTCTCAAGAAAGATCTGTATAAAATTTCGACGCCACGCTTTTTCGACGTGCTGCCTGTATTCCAGGAATACGCGTTGTTTAATTTCGACTCAGCCTTTGCTTATGCCAATCAGCTGATTGAAGTGGCACGGTTGGAAAAAAACGACAGCATGCTGCTGGCAGCAAGGCTCAAATATTGCCAGACTTTACTGGCATCGGGTATGTATAAAAGTGTTTTCGACACGCTGGAATCCATCCATCCCGGCCCTTATACACCAGCTTTGCTCAAAGAATACTACGAACTGAAAGCAAGAAGTTACTATGATCTGTCCGACTACAACAAGCAGAAAGTGTCGAGCCAGTATTACACCAGTGAGGCGTCTCTTTATATCGACTCTATCCTTCTTCTTTCTCCTCCCCATACGTTTGATGCGATTTATTACACATCCCTGAAACACATCAGAAACGGTCAGTTACCAGCGGCTGAACAGGGTTTTCGGGAACTTGAATCGAGGCCTGATCTTACCCTGCACCAGCAGGCCCTGCTCTATTCTACTTACAGCGACCTGTTTTTAAGAAGAGGTCAATATGATTCTGCCATCATCTTATTATGCCGGGCAGCGATTGCAGACATACGGTCAAGCACCAAGGAGACTTCGGCCCTGCTGAATCTATCTACCCAATTGTTCCGGCAGGGACAAATAAAGCTGGCTTCCGATTTTATTCACAAGGCAGCCTTCGATGCAAGAGCGTATGGCGCCCGACAACGTATTATACAACTCAGCGAAATTATGCCGCTGATACAGGCGGAAAATCTTTCAGTAGTGGAGCGGGATAAGAGAGGTATCACCTGGTATGCGCTCATTATTACCCTCTCCTGTCTGGTGCTTGCCTCCCTGGGTGCGGTGATTTTTATACAGGTGAAGAAACTGAAAAAGCAGCAGAAAGAAATCAATAGCAAAAATTTATCGCTTCACCGGCTGGTGGAAGAAAAAGAGTGGCTGGTAAAAGAGATTCACCACCGTGTCAAGAACAATTTACATACGATCAACAGCCTGCTCGAATCACAGTCTGCCTATTTAAAAGACGAGGCGCTACAAGCGATTACCGATTCCAGGCACCGGGTGTATGCGATGTCATTGATTCACCAGAAACTCTACAACTCGGAAGTTAATGTTACTGCCATCGATATGCAGGCATATCTGAATGAGCTTGTTTCGTACCTGAGGGACGGGTTCGATAATGGAGAATCTTACCAGATCAAGATACAGTCGGTGCCGCTCACTCTGGATGTTTCCCTGGCGTTACCCATTGCTCAGATCATGAATGAAGCGATCACCAACTCCATCAAGCACGCATTTGAAAACCGGCACAAAGGATATATCCAGGTCTCCATCAACCCTACCGGCCCCGACGCCTGGGAGTTTCGTGTCAGCGACAACGGAAAAGGATTGCCGAAAGATTTTAGCATCGGATCATCGCCGTCACTCGGCATCAAGCTGATGAAGGGGCTAAGTGAAGACATCCTGGCCGATTTCAAAATAAGTAGTAACGACGGAACCATCGTATCCATCCAACTTTCTACAGTCCGAAGCATGAAGCACCTGGCCCCCAAAAATAAACAGCAATTCTAACCAACACTTATCAATAATCCTACAACTCTTCTATATGAGAATGAACAGATCCACACAGACCGTTCTTATTATCCTGGGATTACTGGCTACCAGTTGCCAGCAGCCACTGATCAGAACATCTCCCGGGCAGGTAAAGGATACCGGAGCAGTGACCATTATCTGCAATGCTGCCATGGGAAACAAAGGATTGCTGGATTATGAAGGCCCGGTATACGTTCATATGGGTCTTATCACCGACAGCTCCACCTTTCCCAACGACTGGCGATATGTAAAATTCAAGTGGGGCAATACCGATGAAGCCGCGCTGGCCAAAAAAGTGAAGAAAAATCAGTGGAGCTACACCATTCCGGGAGTACGAAATTTTTTTGCCGTTCCTGCCAATGAGCAAATAAAAGAAATTGTGATTCTCTTCCGTAATGCCAATTGCGTTGATACCTTCTGCCAGGTTCTCAGAAATGAAGACCGATCCGACATCCATATACCCGTCAACAGCCTGCGACAATAAATTCTACTTCATTTAGACAAGTATTTGTATAAATAGGATATTCCTTTCCGCGCGGTAATAAGGGAAATTTGTTTCACCATTCAGCGATGTACCAAATTTCCATACATATCGGGATCAGCGGAGAAGGTTCGTTTGTATTGCATGCAGCCAACCACCAGGCAGTCCGCATCAATGTTACCCTCCGGGGCGATGTACTCATTCTCCGCGAAACCGTACTTTCTGCCAGAAAACAGGCAAAGGCGCATATCAGCCGTCTCTTATATGAAATTGTTGAATATGCCCGCATGCATGCATTAAAAATCATCACGCTGTCAAGAGTGATCCAACAAAAATTTCATCAGAACGCCCGCAACTACCAGGACGTTTGGGAAAGCAGTTGATCCGGATGGTAGAGAACCCCGTCAACTGGATGACCGATTCAATAACGGACTGAGCAAGGAGTCCATAAAAACATAACCATGCCAACCAAAAACATTCTCTTTATTACGGGTGCCTTTGTCAGCAATAGTTGCTGGGACGACTGGAGACTATATTTCGAAAGCCGGGGATATTCCACATCTGCTCCTGCCTGGCCATTCAAAAACGGATCAGCTGAAGATCTCAGGAATCGACAGCCCAGAGACACTGATCTGGCCTTGCTGACGCTCGACGAACTGGTGACGCACTATGCAAATATTGCCAAAGCCTATTCCACCAAGCCAATCATCATCGGCCATTCGCTGGGAGGAATGATTACCCAGATCCTTTGCAACCGGGATCTTGCCACGGCTGCAGTTGCTATTCATTCTGTACCTACCCTCGGCGTATTCCCTTACGAGTTCTCCTTTTTAAAAGCTGGATGGCGTTCTCTTGGTCTTTTTACCTCCGTAAAAAAAACCTATCTCATGTCGTTCAAAACCTTTCAGTACGCCTTTGTAAATAACATGCCCAGGTCGGAACAGGAGGAGGCTTACCAGAAATATGTTATTCCTGAATCCAAGACCGTAGCAAGAGGCGGGCTTACTCGTGCCGCTGCTGTCGACTATCATAAGCCTCATCCTCCGCTGCTGATGACTTCAGGTTCTCTCGACCATATCATTCCACCGCATCTTAACCATAGAAACTTCAAGAAATATAAACAGAATGGCTCTGTGCTGGAGTACAAGGAATTTGAAGGACGCAATCATCATGTGTTGGCACAACCCGGATGGGAAGGCGATGCAGAATATGTTTATAACTGGATCAGCCGGTATTAATGCGTGCCTGATATGCGCCAACGATTCGCCCCCAGCCATTAATGGAAATAATGAAATGATTTCTGGCCTTCCCGGCAGAAGTTGTTCGGAAAACAGGTACTCCCTGGTAAAAACGGGTACCCGTGCTACTGCTCAGCCTCACATTTTTAAACTCAATCATTCATACAAAATTGTAACATGAAACATTTTCAAAGCCGCCATTTTTCCGGCAAACCTATGCTCATGGCATTGACACTGGCAACTGTACTTGGTATTACACCGAAGGAAACAGAAGCACAGGGAATTAAGAACATTGTACTGGTACACGGCGCTTATGCCGATGGATCCGGATGGGAAGGGGTGTATAAAATCCTTACCGCCAAGGGATATAAGGTTAGCGTAGTAGCCAATCCCAATACCGGTCTGGATGACGATGCTGCTGCTACCAAAAGAGTACTGGACCGGCAGGATGGTCCTGCCATCCTGGTTGGTCATTCGTATGGTGGCTGTATTATATCAAAAGCCGGTAATCATCCTAAGGTAGCCGGCCTCGTATTCGTTGCCGCTTTTGTTCCTGAATCGAATGAGGTGTTAATTGATCTGATCAAGAAGCTGCCCCCTACTCCGAAGTCAGGAATTCTTCCTCCCGATGAAAACGGCTATTCCTGGTACGATCTTTCAAAGTTTCATTCCGGGTTCTGCGCCGATGTTCCGAAGGAGAAAGCCGAATTCATGGGTGCCTCACAGGCTCCTATCGCCGGTTCTGCTTTCGGTAGTTCCGTTGAGAACCCGGCCTGGAAATCTCATCCCAACTGGTACGTGCTGGCTACCGAAGATGAATCCATCAATCCGGAAGGCCAGCGCATCATGGCCAAGCGGGGAAACATGAAGGTTACCGAAGTGAAAGGAAGCCATGTAGTGTTTATCAGCCAGCCTAAGGCAGTTGCGGCAGTAATTGAAGAAGCCGCCAAAGGATCGAAGTAGTAACCTAAATATTCTCTCCTCACCTATAACGAATTAAAATGACACTTTCCCAATCATTTCGCCTGTTGATGCTGGCGGGACTATTTACTGCCTGCTCAGAACAGGAAAAAGAAAACAAACAAGTAACTCACTCAACTGAATCAAATATGAACAAGGAAATCACTGTAGCCGATTTCGCGGGAGACCCCGCGATTGAGGTGGAAACCAAAAAATTTCTGACGGCCCTGAACTCGGGCGATGGAAAGCCTCTGGAGCAATTGGCACCTGCCGATGCGCGAAAAGTGCTGGAAGGAGCGCAAACCTCTGTGAAAGTAGACCTATCGGGTGTAGAAGTAACGGAAAAAATAATCACCCAGGACGGTATTACCGTAAAACTCTTCATTGTACGTCCGGCCGGCAAGAAAGGTCCTCTTCCCGTTACCATGTTCTTTCATGGCGGTGGATGGGTATTGGGCGATTATCCCACCCACAGTCGGCTGATTCGCGACCTGGTCGTTTATTCAGGCGTGGTAGCAGTGCATCCTGAATACTCCCGCTCTCCGGAAGCCAAGTACCCAACCGCTTTAAATGAATGCTATGCGGCAACCAAATGGGTGGCCGAACATGGAGCCGAGATCAATGTAGACAGCAAGAAACTCGGCATTGCCGGTAATAGTGTGGGTGGTAACCTTACTGCCGCTGTGGCTTTGATGGCCAAGAACAAAAAAGGACCCGAGATCAAATTCCAGTTACTGTTCTGGCCTGTAACAGATGCGTCTTTCGAAACTACTTCTTATCATCAGTACGCAACACATCGCTTCCTTACAAGAAACATGATGATGTGGTTTTGGGACAGCTATACCTCGGATCCGGCTCAACGAAACGAAATTTATGCTTCGCCGCTCAAAGCCAGCCTCGAGGAATTGAAGGGCTTGCCTCCTGCACTGATTCAGACAGCGGAAAACGACGTTTTGCGGGATGAAGGGGAAGCATACGGTCGCAAGCTGAATCTGGCCGGCGTTCCTGTAACGCTCGTAAGATGCCAGGGCATGATTCACGATTACGGTTTACTGAATCTATTAGCGCATATACCTGAGGTGCAGTCGGCTCTCCGGTTCGCAGGCAATGAAATAGCAACGGCATTACGATAGGTGCGGTTCAGTAGGGGTTGGCCCGGGCATCCGCTCGCGGCCGACCCCTTTTTTACCGTTGCTGAATATCTCGTTTAATCACCACACGATCACCAACCATTTATTTATACGCTGATTATGAAAATAACCTGGATTCTTCTTGCATTTGCGGCAGGCGCCGTATTGCCTGTTCAGGCCGGATTGAACACCCGGTTCGGCAAAGTGGTCGGCAACCCGGCATATGCTTCAATGGTATCATTTGTAACCGGCGCCATCACTGTTTTCCTGTACATTCTTATTACACGACAACAGGTGAACTGGTCAGCCATCAGGCAAACTCCTCCGCACACCTGGCTGGCTGGCAGTCTCGGCGCTTTCTTTGTCACCACCGTGATCCTGGCCTTTCCCCGACTCGGGCCTGCCCTCACTTTCGGTCTTATAGTAGGCGGACAAATGCTGATGGCGGTCGCGCTCGATCATTTCAGGATTCTTGTTCCAGAACAGCATGGTATCAACCTATGGAGGTTGTTCGGTGTGGCCCTGATTGTATCGGGGGTGGTAATTCTGCGAAAATTTTAGCACGATCTATCCCCGGTATTAGCACTAATTTTGAACAACTCAACTATTTTATTATGCAACCACAAATCGGCATCAAAAAAGAAAACCTTTCCGGTGTGTCAAAAATATTGTCCGGATTACTGGCAGATGTGTTTCTGTTATACACCAAAACCCGCAATGCTCACTGGAATGTAGAAGGACCTCAATTCCATGAAATGCATAAGTTTTTTGAATCACAGTATGAAGACCTGGATGAAATCATGGACAGCGTGGCCGAAAGAATTCGAATGCTTGGGCATTACTCACCAGCCACTTTGAAACAGTTCCTGGAGCTGACTCACTTAACTGAACAATCCAGCCAGCCCAACTCGGCACCTGGCTTCATTAAAGAGCTACTGGCCGACCACGAAGGAATTATTATCAGGTTGAGAGAAAACATCAACCACATTGGAAACGACTTACAAGACCTGGGCACCAGCGACTTCCTCACCGGACTGATGGAATCTCACGAAAAAATGGCCTGGATGCTCCGCGCGCATCTCGCATAATACCGTATGGAGCAGAGATGCCTTCCTGATTTAACAGAGGCTTCTCTGCTTCCTACAATCTGCCTTTCTTTATTCTTTTCGATAAATAGCCAGAAAGGCCATTGGCTTGCCTTTGGTGTCGAAATTCTCCGGATAGGAAGTGCCGGTAAGATTATAACAGACCACCAACTGGTCGTTCTCAAATTTATATATGGCGGTGAAATGACGTCCTTTGTTCACGCCCTGCACTCCATAAATATCCATCCTGCCTTCTCTCGCTTTAACCACTCCCTTATCAATACTCTCCGCAGTCATTATATAAGTGGTGTCATTGATGATCAGCTTTTGCTCTTTATAAGATGCCGGTGGTAAAGTAGTACCAGCCATTTCTTCTTTCACCGGTATCCACGAGCCGTTGAGTTTGCCCGTTTCAGATTGAATTTTCTTCGCGCTATGGCAGCTCAGCAGTGCCAGGGCGATGAGGGAACAAAGCAGCAGTTTTTTCATGTCAGTTGATTTGATTTCTGAAGGTACACGAATTTTTTTAACGCTGATTACGCAGGGGACGCTGAGGACGCTGAGGGCGCTGAACCGTGTACAGTCTTCCCCACTTTCTACTCACCTGTTAATCTTCTTTAACAGCATACAGTTATGGCACAGTGCTTGTTTAATACACTTCACCCCGCTGACTAGTCGAAATCATTTTTATTCATCGCTTAAATAATAATTTATGAAGAACATCAAACTGGCATTGTCGGCACTGGCCATTTCCTCAGCGGCTTTGTTTTCATTCAATGCAAAACAAACAAGTACTGTCAAAGGCAGTGTAACCCCTGCCGATAAAGGGATCCGTGCCTGGGCGATCTCCAATACCGATACGGTAAATGCGGCTATTCAGAATGGCAGCTTCGAGATCAAAAATGTAAAACCAGGAACATATTCCATCATCATTGAAGCGCAGGCTCCTTATGCCAATACGAGGAAGAAAGACATTGTGGTAAGCGCTGACAGCGCGGTGACGAATGTAGGCGAAATTCAATTGCAGCAAAAATAGTTTCTTTCTTATCATTTGCTCAGCTCAAATGCCGTTCGCTCTGGCGAACGGCATTTCTTTTATCTTCTATTTGCAACCTCTTGTTTCAATTGAGCGCCGGTTCGGGAATAACTACCACCTGCAGTAATTTTCCATTTCTCAGTAAGGATATCTGAGCGGGCTGGCCAATGGTTTGTTCGGTCAGGTATTTAAACAGTCCATCGATAGTCTCTACTCTCTGACCGTTAAATGCTACGATGATGTCACCATACTGAATTTTTTTGTGGTTGAGCGCATTGATCTTCATCACCTCGAACACGAATACGCCCGTCCGATTGTCGAGCCGGTTGTACTCACGTATTCTGGTGGTCAGATTTACGGTTTGCCCGGCAATACCAATCAGCGCCCTGGTTACTTTGCCCTTTATGATCAATTGACCGGTGATGGCGGAGGCCAGGTTGGACGATACAGCAAAGCAGATACCCTGTGCACTGGAGATGATGGCGGTGTTAACACCGATTACATGTCCCGCAGCATTCAATAAAGGTCCACCGGAATTTCCCGGATTGAGCGCAGCATCGGTTTGAATGACATCGTCTATTAATCGCCCATTGCCAGCCCGCAGGCTCCTGCCTACGGCGCTGATCACTCCGGCGGTAACGGTCTGTTGCAATCCATAGGGATTACCGATCGCGATGGCGATCTGGCCGGGCTCCAGCAAGTCAGAATCGGCGAAAGCCAGTGCCGGCAAACTCCTGCTGTCGATCTTCAGCAATGCCAGGTCTGTAGAGGGGTCGGATCCCTTCCATTCTGCTTTCAGGGGTTCGCCGCTGGTAAGGGTCACCCATAATTCCCTGGCCTTTTCGGTTACATGGTGATTAGTCAGGATATATCCATCGGAAGAGATAATGAACCCCGAACCCATTGATCCGGCAGATTCTTTCGATCCCTCACGCAGGTTATTGATATGCACCACGGAAGGCGCCCTCTCTTTATACACCCTGCTTACGGTTTTGGAATAGGCATCCAGCAGGTACCCATCTTCTGAAATAAAGTTGATCATACTCGGGAAGACTCAATCATTGTACCAGTGGGGAAGAGACCTGACAAAGCGGCCAGTTAATTGTAATAAAAATCAGTCCGACTCCTGCCAACTGTCATTTCCGGCGGAAAATGCCGCTGATATTTTTGTATTGCCTAAACTGGAACAACATGAAAAAAATACTCATTGCTTTTGACGGAAACCACTTTTCTGAAGGAGCTTTTGATTTTGCCCGCCGGCTCAACAAGCACAGTCCCATTCTGTTGACCGGGTTATTTCTTCCGCAAATCGAATTTGCCGACTACTGGAACTATGCCAGTGGCGACATCAGCGGCATGGCATTTATGCCGACCCTTCGCGAAGTAAATACGGAAGTAACCAAAGAAAATGTTGACCGTTTTGTGGCGCTTTGCGAACGTTATAATATCAACTACCGTACTCATTTGGAAAGCGAAGGCTTTACCCTGGAACAATTAAAACAGGAAAGCGTTTTTGCCGACTTGCTCATTCTCGGCAGCGAACGCTTTTATGAAAACATGGGAGTTGAAAAAATCAACGATTTCCTCAAAGACTCTCTTCACCTGGTACAATGTCCGGTTCTGATAGTGCCGGAAAAGTACGCTTTCCCCGACACCAATATCCTGGCCTATGACGGCAGCGCCACCGCGGTGTATGCCATCAAACAATTCGCCTATGTGCTTCCTGAAATCGGACAAAACAATACCCTGCTGGTTCACGTATCGCCCGAAAAAGGTGTCGGTATACCCGAGCATGACAGAATGGAGGAACTGGCCGACTGCCATTTTCCGGAACTGACTATTCAGCAACTGAACATGAGTCATCCGAAATATTTCAACGCCTGGCTTCAGGAACGCCAGAACGCCATTATCGTGAGCGGCTCCTTTGGAAGATCAGAACTGTCGAGCTGGTTTCACAAGAGTTTTATTACCGAAGTTGTTAAAGATCACCGTCTGCCCATTTTCATCGCCCATAAATAACCCATCACCCAAAATACAGATATATGGAAAAGATACTCCTGGTATTGGATGCCGCCAGCACCGAAATGGGTGCCCTGGATTTCGCCTGTTATATTGCCAAACTGAACAAATCAAAATTAACCGGTGTTTTCCTGGAAAATATTTCGCTAACAGCCGAGGAAGCCGACAATGAAGAAGAGCCCGGAGAAGTACCGAAATCATTTGGTGGGCCCACTGTATATGCGGAAGCAGATGTTGACCGGCAGAAAAAGATTCAGAACAATATCCAGCAATTCATTTCATCCTGCGAAAGAAGAGGAGTGCATGCCGGCATTCACCGCGATCGTGGCGTGGCCATTGATGAAATTGTGGAAGAGAGCCGCTATGCAGACCTCATCATTGTTTCCGCCTCGCTCTCTGCGGGAAACAAGCCCGAAACCAGCCCCTCCAGGTTGCTGAAGGCCATTCTTAAAGATGCTGAGTGCCCGGTGATCGTGGCGCCCGAACAATTTGAAGGAATCGACGAAATAATCTTCACTTATAACGGAAGCAAGTCTTCTGTCTTTGCCATCAAGCAGTTCACTTACCTGCTCTCTTCGCTGGAAGATAAAAAGGTGATCGTACTACAGGTAAACGAAGATGGCGAATGGACAACCGCAGAGAAATACAAAATGAAGGAATGGCTGAAAGATCACTATTCCGCCATTGGCTTTGAGGTGCTGAAAGGAAAAACAGACGCCCAGATGCTGAGCTATTTCCTTCCCCGGAAAAATGCGATGGTAGTGATGGGAGCCTACGGCAGATCATCGCTATCCCAGTTCTTCCGGCCAAGCCAGGCAGAAGTGCTGATCAGGACCATACTTCAACCGATATTCATCGCCCATTATTAACCGGTAACAGATACGGGTTATACGTGACCACTATTATACTACCTGCTGACTCCTATCATCCGGTGACAGAAGGCCCGCGGGTATTTTTACAAAAAACAACACCATGTTCGAAACGCTTTCACTCCAGGAACAAAATGAATTGCTTTCAAACCAGCTGATTGGCCGGCTGGCCTGCTATGCCGATGGTCAGCTTTATATTACTCCGTTGAGTTACTCCTACGCCAGTGACGGATATATTTATATCCACACCCATGAAGGGAAAAAAGTAGACATGCTGCGAAAAAACAACTCTCTCTGCTTCCAGGTCGACGATATGAAAGATCTGTCTAACTGGAAAAGTGTGATCGTCTGGGGACAGTATGAGGAGTTAAGCGATCCGGAAGCAAAAGCGCACGCACTGGAGGTGCTTTCCCGCCGGGCACTACCATTTATCAGCAGTGAAACCATGCATTTAAGTCCGCACTGGCCCTTCGAAACACCCAATCCGCGTACCGTGGGTGGTGTGTTTTTCCGGATCAGGATTACCGAGATCACCGGCCGCTGCGAAAAACTGAATGCCCAGAACTATTTTGCCAGTTGACGTGATTCCAGGAAGTTGGCTTTTAAGACTAACCGCGTGAGATTAATCACCTGTCAATGGAACTTAGATCATTCCGCACTGCAGACTGAACAAATAGATTTGTAATGAATATACATATGAACGCCAGATCAGAATCTACAATCAAAGCCATGCAGATCAATATTTATCCTTCGAAAAAAATAAGTGAGGTTCAGGCAGAATTCCATTCCGAGTTTCCATTTCTGAAGCTCGAGTTTTTCAGAAACCTGAAGAAACGCGAAAACAGTCCATTGAGCCCGGAACTGTCGTTGGGTAAAATTCAGCCGGAAACACCCGATGGTCTTCTGCAATTTGAAAAAAATACAACGGTGGGCGAACTCGAACATAGACTTCAAAGCGATTTCAAATTGAATGCGCAGGTGTTCAGGCTATCCGGTAATGTTTGGCTGGAAACAACGCTGACCGACCAATGGACATTGCAAAAGCAAAATGAACATGGGCGTGAACTGTCACAGGCTCCCTCCGAAGACAGTGCGGAAGATTTTGATCTACTGAGAGACGATAACTAGTTTATGCTGCCCCACACCCGTTCTCAATACAACATTTTGGAGAGCTTGCTAACATCGGGGATCAGAATTTTTCCTTCTTTTATTTCGATTAACTTCTCTCCTTTAAAATCACTGAGTGTGCGGATCAGCGATTCAGTAGCGGTGCCTACATATTGGGCGATGTCGTCGCGTGAGATCTCGATCGCCTTCTTGTTTGTTTCGATGTTGAATTTGGCGTGAATATCCACCAGCGCCTTGGCTACCCTTTTTCTCAGCGAGCTGTAAGCCAGGTTCATCAGCCTGTTTTCCTTCTCCTTTACATTCTGGGTGATAATGCGGATGAATTTTGAAGCGATATTGATGTCATTGTATATCAGGCGTTGAAAATCTTCCCGTGGTATCTGAACGATTTCAGACTCTTCCAGCGCTACGGCACTGTCATCATAATTCTTTTCTTCGATGAGAGCGGGGTAGCCGATAAAATCTCCGTCGCTGAACAAGTCGGTGATGTATTCTTTTCCGTCTTCATGTGTTTTGAAAGCCTTGACCTTTCCTTTTTTCACATAATACAGATACCGGGGCCTCTTGCCTTCTGAATAAATTGCCTGGCGTTTGAGATAAGTTTCGGAGTTGTAATTGTCGAGGTTAAAATGAAGCAGGCCGGTTTCCTGGAGGTCGTTGGCCAGTTCGCTCAGCCCCTTTGCGCTCGGGTTGTATTTCTTGTGGAGAACATCAAATTTTTTCAGACGCGACTCGATGGCGTTCATCAGTTCGATTTCTTCAAAAGGCTTGGTTACATAGTCATCCGCGCCCATTTCCATGCCTTTTCTCAGGTCGCTTCTTTCCGCCTTGGCCGATAAAAATATCAGTGGAATATCCTCGGTTTCCGGGTTCTTACGCAGCAGGTGCAATACTCCATAGCCATCGAGCTCGGGCATCATGATATCGCAAATGATCAGGTCTGGCTTTTCCGCCAGGGCTATTTCAACACCCCTTTTCCCATTTTCAGCCGTCAATGTCCGGTATCCTCCCAGGGAGAGTATCTCGGCAGTGTTTTCGCGGATATCGTCGTGGTCGTCAATTATCAGGATGGTGCGATGGGACATGGTTCTTCTTTGTTGGTAAACAATACACTAAAGTAACGAAAATGCTGTCTTTGAGAAAAATCATTGCCATATTTGAAGTTAGTCAGCAGGCTGCCGGTGGTTAGGGGATATTTTAGCCGACTTTATACTTTCTAAGATGCGACCAACCGTAAAGCCTGACCAGGCCCTTACTTGTTACCACTGCGGCGAACCAATCCTCCAGGACAAGATAGTGTCGGGAGATAATATTTTCTGCTGCCAGGGATGCAAGCTGGTGTACGAAATACTCAATGAGCACCAGCTGTGCGATTATTACGCGCTTAATAACAACCCGGGTTCCCAGCAGAAAATCAAGGTTCGTGAAGATAAGTTCGCCTTCCTGGACGACGACAAGATCGTGAGCCAACTGGTCAGCTACCGCGACGAGAAGGAAATGCATGTCACTTTCTACACTCCCCAGATGCATTGCAGTTCCTGCCTTTACCTGCTGGAACACCTGTACAAGCTCGATGAAGGGGTCAAAAGCAGCCAGGTCAATTTTACCAGTAAGGAAGTTTCCATTGTTTTTTCCATCCCGAAGACCTCCCTGCGCAAAGTGGCCGAATTACTGACCTCGATCGGTTATGAACCCTATATCAGCCTTCACGAACTGGGAAACAAGAAAGCTCCCCTCGACCGGTCTATGGTATACAAGGTCGGCATTGCCGGCTTCGCCTTTGGCAATATCATGCTCATGAGTTTCCCGGAATACCTGGGTATCGACACCACCGAAAAGCAACTGCTGAACCTGTTCCGCTGGCTGAACTTTGTACTGTCGCTACCGGTATTTTTTTACTGCTCCACTCCTTTTTACAGTTCGGCCATCAAGAGCCTGCGTCATAAGTTTCTCAATATCGATGCCCCCATTGCCCTGGCGATCGTGATCACCTTTGCCCGCAGCGTGTGGGAAGTTTTTTCGGGCACCGGATCGGGCTATTTTGATTCCATGAGCGGCATAGTTTTTTTCATGCTGGCCGGACGAATTGTACAGGACAAAACCTACAAACAGCTTTCCTTTGAGCGAGATTATACATCTTACTTCCCGATTGCCGCAACGGTGATCAGGGACGAGCAGAAAATAAGCAAGCAGTTGCCGGATATCAAGACGGGCGATACCCTTCTCATTCACAGCGAAGAACTGATTCCGGCAGATGGGATACTGATCAAAGGCAAGGCATTTATCGACTATAGTTTTGTAACCGGTGAATCCATCCCGGTTACCCGTGAGATCGGCGAAATGGTATATGCCGGAGGAAAGCAGAAAGGCGCCAATATTGAAATACTGACCGTGAGGGAAGTAACCCAGAGTTACCTGACCCGCCTGTGGAACCGCGATACGTTTGACAATCGAGAACACGAAGACGAGAAATCATTTGTGCACCTGTTCAGCCGCTATTTTACCTATGGTGTATTTGCCATTGCCATTGCAGCGGGGATCTACTGGGCATTTCAGGATCAGTCGAGGTTCTGGCCTGCCGTAACCGCGGTGTTTATCGTGGCCTGTCCCTGTGCGCTGCTCCTTTCCAATACCTTTACCAACGGAAATATCCTTCGCATTCTGGGTCGCAACCAGTTTTACCTGAGAAACGCGCAAACGATCGAAAACATCGCCGGCATCACCCACATCATCTTCGATAAGACCGGCACGCTTACCTCTTTGCAGGAGCAGGATATACAATATGATGGAATTGATCTGTCACCGTACCAGCAACAACTGGTGGCGCAGGTGGCGGCCTCTTCCAATCACCCGTTAAGCAAGAGCCTGGCAAAGAAACTGGGCGCCGATCGCTATGGCACCATCCGAAATTTTAAAGAGGAAACCGGTCGCGGCATCCAGGGATGGATCGATGAGCACCTGGTGATGATCGGCAGCAGCGAGTATGTAGCCGGATCTGCGCCAACCGATCGTTCCACTTCCGTTTACATCAGAATTGACCAACAGGTTTTCGGCCGTTACCGGTTCAGCAATCATTACCGCGAAACTGTTCGCCCCCTGCTGGATTCGCTGAAACATTCCTACCGGTTGTCGGTGCTTTCCGGCGACAATGATTCGGAGGAGGCCAACCTCAGAAAAATTTTCGGACCCGAGGCGGTTCTTAAATTCAACCAGGGTCCTGAAGACAAGCTGGACTATATCAGAGGGCTGCAAGCGAACGGTGAAAAAGTGATGATGATTGGCGACGGGCTGAATGATGCCGGCGCGCTGAAACAAAGCGATGCCGGGATCGCCATTACCGAATCGAGCAACAACTTCACCCCTGCCAGCGACGGTATTCTTGCTGCTTCGAAGCTCTCCAGTCTTAAAAAGTTTATAGACGTCTGTGTAGCCAATAAACGGATCGTGACCGCCAGTTTCGTTCTGTCTATTCTTTATAACATCATCGGATTGTATTTCGCCGTTACAGGGGTGTTATCGCCCATCATTGCAGCGATACTGATGCCAAGCAGTTCGCTCAGTATTTTACTGATCACTTTCGGCGGCAGCAATGTAGTTGCCTGGTTGAAACGACTGTAAACTTTCCGGCGATTGCCAGCCATTGGGGCATTCCAATTCAGATCGGAATGCCTTTTTTGTTGGGACCCGGTAGTATATACTCTACAAAACCGGACTATTTCAGCAACAACCTGTTAGCGGCAGCCCTTCACCTGACAAAAATCATTTTATCCGTTGATTCAACTTATCTGTCCCCGGAGGTGGCGACTCTACTTTTACGGCTGTAAAATGAAATTATGAGTGTAATCATTATCCTGGCCATCGCAAGCATTTCCATCGCCGCCCTTTTTCTAGCTGCCTTTCTGTGGGGAGTTAAAAAAGGGCAATTCGAAGACTTCCAGTCTCCCGCTTCCAGGATGTTATTTGAAGACAAACCCTCATCAATAAACAAACAATAATTCCTTAAACATTCCAGGTTATGCAAGTAGAAAGATTTTACTATGATAACAAGATCGTCAAGGCCTTCGGTATCGCAACCGTTGTTTTTGGCATAGTGGGTATGCTGGCCGGCTTATGGGCTGCTATCCAGATCTATTATCCAGACATCAGTTTGCGTTTCGCCCCGACAACATTTGGCCGTTTAAGACCGCTGCACACGAATGCGATCATATTCGCCTTTGTCGGTAACGCGTCGTTCGCGGGTATTTATTACTCTTTGCAACGCCTGTGTAAGGCAAGAATGTTCAGCGACAAACTGAGCTGGTTGCATTTCTGGGGATGGCAGGCCATCATTGCTTCTGCTGCCATTACTCTTTTGCTTGGTATCACTACCGGCAAAGAGTATGCAGAACTGGAATGGCCGATTGATATCGCCATTACCCTGGTATGGGTTGTATTTGGTATCAATATGTTTGGCACCATTTTGAAAAGGAGGGAAAGACACCTGTATGTGGCCATCTGGTTCTATATTGCCACCTGGGTTACCGTTGCCTTGCTGCACATCGTAAACTCTTTCGAAATTCCCGTCAGCTTCCTGAAAAGCTACAGCTGGTATGCCGGTGTTCAGGATGCATTGGTGCAGTGGTGGTATGGTCACAACGCGGTGGCATTCTTTCTTACCACTCCGGTGCTGGGTTTGATGTATTATTTCCTGCCCAAAGCGGCTAACCGACCGGTATACTCTTATAGACTTTCCATCATTCACTTCTGGGCATTGATCTTTATTTATATCTGGGCCGGCCCTCACCACCTTCTGTATACAGCCCTTCCCGATTGGGCACAATCACTGGGTGTTGTTTTCTCTGTGATGCTGATCGCTCCGAGCTGGGGTGGTATGCTGAACGGTTTGTTTACCCTGAGAGGCGCCTGGGATAAAGTAAGGGAAGATCCCGTTTTGAAATTCATGGTTGTGGCCATTACCTGCTATGGCATGTCCACCTTCGAAGGCCCGATGCTGAGTTTGAAGAGCGTGAATGCGATCTCTCACTTCAGCGACTGGACCATTGCACACGTACACATCGGCGGCCTTGGATGGAATGGCTTCCTCGCTTTCTCCATCCTGTACTACATGGTACCGAAGATGTGGGGTACCGAGCTGTACTCGAAAAAACTGGCTACAAACCACTTCTGGCTGGGTACTATTGGTATTATCCTGTATGCTGTTCCGATGTACTGGGCAGGTTTCGAGCAAAGCATTATGTGGAAAGCCTTTACTCCGGAAGGACAGCTGAAGTTCCAGTTCATGGATACTGTTAACAGCATCATGCCGATGTATATCACCCGTAGTGTGGGTGGATTCCTTTACCTGATTGGCGCTATCCTGATGGTGTACAACCTGGTGAAAACAGTAGCCAAAGGAACCTTCGTTCCCAACGAGGCGGCTGAAGCTCCTGCACTGGTGAAAGAAGTTTCCAAACACAAAGAATACTGGCACCGCCTCATCGAAAGGAAACCTGTTACCATGCTCGTGTTGAGTCTGATACTGGTTGCCATCGGAGGCGCCATTGAAATGATTCCCACTTTCCTCGTGAAAAGCAATATCCCAACCATCGCGAGTGTAAAACCTTACACACCGCTGGAATTGCAGGGAAGGGATATCTATGTGAGAGAAGGATGTTATACCTGTCACTCACAAATGGTTCGCCCCTTCCGCGATGAAGTAGCCCGTTATGGCGAATATTCAAAAGCAGGCGAGTTTGTATACGATCACCCCTTCCAGTGGGGAAGCAAGAGAACAGGACCCGACCTGGCCAGAGTAGGTGGCAAGTATCCCGACAGCTGGCATTACAACCACATGTACGACCCCCGTTCCATGTCGCCCGGTTCCATCATGCCGCAGTATGTATGGCTGCTTGATAACAATCTAGACACCACTTCCACTGCTGCCAAGATCAGGGCCATGCAGAAACTCGGCGTTCCCTATCCGGAAGGATATGACCAGCTGGCCAATAAGGATTTGTCGCGCCAGGCCGACTCTATTGTTGCCAATCTGAAAAAAGACAAGGTAGAAACTCCCGCCAATAAAGAGATCATTGCGTTGATCGCTTATCTGCAGAGAATTGGAAGGGATATTAAATCACAGCCGGCTACCGTAGTTGCCAGCAAATAAAAAAACCGATCATGAAATTCATCAATTATATAGAAAAAATCAGCGGCGTGGATATTTACGGGCTGTTGTCGCTGATCATTTTCGTCGGATTTTTTACCGCGATGCTGATCTATGTTGCCCGTTCCGACAAAAAGGAATTGAAAGAGATCAGCCAGATACCACTGGAAAGCTGAACATAACCGATTTTAAAAAGACAAAGATTAACTCCCAAAAAATATTCAACATGCGAAGGAAAATAATGATAACATCCGCCGCTACGCTCTTCTTTCTTGGCATTGCACAGCCGGGATGGGCTGCCGACAACAGCGGATCCTCGCTTCTGTCAAACCCCCTGGCCGTTATCCTGATCATCCTGATGGTGCTCCTGCTGATCATTATCGGGCTGCTGGCTAATGTACTGGCAGGTACCGCCGACTTCAAGAGATCGGAAGAAAAACAAAAAGACGGTGGCGCCGGTAAGCCCGTGGTAATGACCGTCGCGCTGCTGTTGCTGGCCGGTGGACTTTTTGCTCAGGACAACGCCAGCGCTACTACCGCGCAGGCTGCGGTTAGTAATTCTATCGGAGGAATGAGCAAGACCTTGTTTTATACAATGTCTTCCGTATTGTTTCTCGAATTGTTCGTTATCCTCGCCCTGCTCGTGAACATTCGCTTCCTGGTAAAAAATGAAAGATCCAGATTTGCCAGCGCAACCGCCCCGGGTGGCCGCAAAGTTCTGACCTGGTGGGAAAAATTCAACAAATTCAAATCCATCGAACAGGAAGCCGACATCGATCTCGGCCATGATTACGACGGCATCCGTGAACTCGACAACCGTCTTCCGCCGTGGTGGCTGTATGGATTCTATATCACCATCATTTTCGCCGGCATCTACCTCTGGAGATTTCATGTATCACATACCGGTCCCTCCAGCAAAGAAGAATATGAAAATTCCGTTGCTCAGGCCGAAGTAAAGATCAAGGAATACCTCAAACAAAAAGGGGAAACCGTTGACGAAAACACCGTCACCCTGCTGACAGACGCTTCAGACCTCGCCGCGGGTAAAACCATGTTCGTTACCACTTGTGCCGCCTGCCACAAACCAACCGGTGGTGGAGATGTAGGCCCCAACCTCACCGACGACTACTGGCTGCATGGCGCCGATGTGAAAAGCATTTTCAAAACCATCAAATACGGTATCAACGCGATGCCTCAATGGCAAAACAGTTATTCCAATAAGCAGATCGCCCAGTTGACTGCCTATGTAAAATCCCTGCACGGCACCAATCCTGCCGGAGCCAAAGCGCCGCAGGGTACACTGGTACAGGAAGGCAGTACAACAGCGCCCGCCGACAGCACCGGTAAAAAAGCCGACAGCATTGGCGTGAAAAAATAATTCCGACTAATCCTTATCTGATCTATAAAAAGAAAGAGCAATGAGTGAAGTAGCAAACAAAGACACAGAATTAAGACCCGGAGCTCCGAGTTTCAGAGACAAGCTGGCAACCGTAGATAAAAAAGGAAAACGCATATGGGTCTTCGCTCAAAAACCAAAAGGACGGTTTTATAATATCCGTTCCGTTGTCAGCTATTTCTTCTTTGCTCTTTTCTTTACGCTTCCCTTTATCAAAGTAAATGGAAGGCCGCTTTTTCTGTTCAATATTCTCGAAGCCAAGTTTATCATCTTCGGGAAAATATTCTGGCCGCAGGATTTCTTCATCTTCGGCCTGACCATGGTTACGTTTATCGTTTTCATTGTATTGTTTACAGCCGCCTTCGGCCGTCTGTTCTGCGGATGGGTTTGCCCGCAAACTATATTCATGGAAATGCTGTTCCGGAAAATTGAATACTGGATCGAGGGGGATGCCGCCGAACAAAAATTGCTGAAGAACAGCGAATGGAATGGCACCAAGATCAGGAAGAAGCTGACCAAGCATATCGTCTTCTACCTGTTCTCTTTTATCATCGCCAATTTCTTCCTGTCGTACATCATCGGCATGGATGAACTGGAAAAAATCATCACCGAACCCCTCACCAAGCACTTCATTGGCTTTGTTTCCATCCTCGTCTTCTCTGCAGTTTTTTACGGAGTGTATGCTTACTTCCGCGAACAGGCCTGCACCGTAGTTTGCCCTTACGGAAGGCTGCAGAGTGTATTGCTCGACCGCAACTCCATGATCGTCGCCTACGATTACAAAAGAGGCGAACCGCGCGGGAAATACCGTAAACCCAAGCCCGGCGAAACAACCAATACAGGCGATTGCATTGATTGCTTTCAGTGTGTTAAGGTTTGTCCGACCGGTATCGACATCCGCAATGGCACTCAAATGGAATGTGTAGGCTGTACTGCCTGCATCGATGCCTGTGATTCGATGATGGATGCTGTAAATAAAGAACGGGGACTGATCCGTTACGCCTCCGAAAACAATATATCCCAGAATCAAAAACTGAGATATACCGGACGGATGAAATTCTATACCCTGCTGCTGATCATCCTCGGCGGATTGCTGACAACCCTGCTCGCTACCCGCTCAGATGTGGGCGGAAATATCGAGAGAGCTCCCGGTGTGCTTTACCAGGAACGGGGAACAGACAGCCTGTCGAACCTCTTCACCATTAAGGTCTTTAATAAAACACTCAGGGATATTCCGCTTTCACTGACGCTCGATGGCGCTCCTGGAAGGATCGTAGAAGCCGAAAACAAGGATATTCTGGTACCGAAAGAAGGACAACAGAAAGCTTCTTTCTTTATCATCCTTCCCCGGTCTTATGTAAACCAACGCAAGATGAAACTCGTGGTATCCGTAAAAGAAGGCGATAAGGAAATCATGAAACTCAAAACAAATTTCCTAGGACCCTTCGCCAAATAAACAACAACAACCATTAAAACATTTCATATGAACTGGGGAAACAGATTACTGGTCACGTTCGTGGTTTTTGCAGGCCTGATGAGCTTTCTGGTTTACAAGGCCATGCACACCAACTTTGAACTGGTGGAAAAAGATTACTATAAGAACGAACTTAAATTTCAGCAGGTGATCGATGGCACGGAGCGAGCAAACCAGCTCGGCAGCCTTGTTTCACTCAGCGAAGAAGAAGGCATCGTAACCCTGGAAATGCCCGACGCCATGAAAAACCACCGGGTAACCGGCAAGATCTGGTTCTACTGCGCTTACGATGAAAAGAAAGATCGCCATTATGAATTGTCGCCCGACAATGCGGGCATACAAACCTTCCCGGAATATGCGATTGCGGCAGGAACCTATACCGTCAAGATCGACTGGACCGAACAGGGCCTGAACTATCATTCAGAAAGGAAACTCATCGTGAAATAATGCTGTACAGCGCCATCATAGGAGGTTTTATTTTAGGCATCAGTTCCAGTCTGCATTGCGTAGGCATGTGCGGACCGTTGAGCCTCGCATTACCGGTGCAGCATCTAGGTCGCGCCGGAAGAATAGCCTCTATCCTTTTATACCAGATCGGACGAGTGATCACCTATGCAGCCCTCGGACTGGTAATGGGCCTCGCCGGAAGAAGTTTCTGGCTAAGCGGATACCAGCAAAGTTTTTCAATTGTTGCCGGTTCGGTGATTATCCTGATGGCGGTGTTTTACTTCCTGCAGAGAAAACATATCGAAATACCCCTACTCTCCCATTGGTATCGCTTTGTTCAGACATTGATCATCCGGATCATGCAAAGTCAGAAAGGTCTGGCGGGGTTTCTGCTGCTGGGAATGGCCAATGGTCTTCTCCCCTGTGGAATGGTTTACCTGGCCGCTGCCGCATCCCTCAGTTTTTCAAAAGTAATGCTCAGTGTTTCGTTCATGGCTTCTTTCGGAGCAGGTACGCTGCCTGCCATGTTACTCGTTGCTTTCGGAGGAAGAATGATGGGATGGAAAGGAAGAAGCTATGCCAGAAAAATCGTTCCGGTATTCATAGTGGCCACCGGCATCTTACTGATCATGAGAGGACTCAATCTCGGCATTCCCTTTATCAGCCCTCAATACCTGCAGGGTGCCGCGGTAAATTGCCATCCGTGAACGGGGAATGGGTTTAGGCTTGGTTTGGGGTTTACCGTTTGCTGTTTATCGTTTCAGGTTTATCGTTTCACGTTATAGCTTAGGGTTGGTTTGAGGTTTGGAGTTTGAGGTTTGGAGTTTGAGGTTTGAAGTTTGAGGTTTGGAGTTTGAGGTTTGAAGTTTGAGGTTTGGAGTTTGAGGTTTGAAGTTTGCGCAATCTGTGTTTTTCCGCATCCTTTGCGCGCTTTGCGGATCTTAGCGATCTTTGCGTTCCTGAAAAATTTTGCCGCAGGTAGCATTTTAGTAAGAAGAGAAGTTTTTAAAAAAAAATTACTTTTTACTTTTTACTTTTTACTTTTTACTTTTTACTTTTTACT
>CAZSAQ010000025.1:0-51008 GCA_964605065.1 uncultured Chitinophagaceae bacterium | reverse complement strand
TACTTTTTACTTTTTACTTTTTACTTTTTACTTTTTACTTTTTACTTTTTACTTACTTCCTCCGCCTGGTGGATTGAACTCGTCATTCCCGGGAAGCGCTTTCCTTTTAAACCGGTTTCGAAGCCGCATCACAGGCGAGCTCATCGGATTTAATTTCGGCGTTTCATCTCCCATCAATACGCTCCAGTGTTTCAGACTGTCTATCCGTTCAAAGATCAGTTTCAGAATTGCCAGGGTGGGAATCGCCATAAACATACCGCCGATGCCGGCAAGGGCCTGACCGATCAATAAAGCCACAATGGTAGCCAGCGCGTTCAGTCTTACCTTGGACCCCACAATATAAGGCATGAAGATATTGTTGTCGATGAACTGCACTACCGCCAGCACCACCAGTACTACAACTACATCCGAAAGGTTTTCAGATGTGGAAAGGGTGATAAGGGCTGCCAGCAGGTTGGCAATGATCGCCCCTATATAAGGCAGCAGATTCATCAGGGCGAAGATAACAGCGATCAGGATGGCGTATTTGATTCCGAACAGGAAGAGCGCGATGGAATTCAATACCGCCACCAGCACCATTTCAATCATCAAACCCGTCAGGTAGCTCTTCAGGGTTTTCTCCGTATCGTAGATGATGCTTTGCATTTCCTTATGATAGTTGCGGCTGGCGCAGAGAAACAGGAATCGCAGCAAGAGGTTCTTGTAATAAAGGATCAGGAACATATACAGCGGGATCAGGCCAATATACATCAGCGTGCCTGTTACCGAGGCGGCAGTACCACCGGCGACGGAGCCGGCCGAATCCATCAGTTTCTTCAACTGCTCGTTCACCATCTGGCTTTGCTTCTGTGCAGGAAAACCCCAGTTTCTTTCGATCCATTGACTGACCAGGTGCGTGTGTTTTTGTACGTGCTGTTCGATGGCGGGAAAATCCTGTATCAGGTTATTTAACTGTACGATCAGCAAAGTAAAAAACCCGAACACCAGTATCAGGGCCAGCAAAACGCTGAGCAGGATCGCCAGGAAGTTCGGCAGGTGAATCCGAAGCAGAAACCGGTATACTGGCAATAACAATATGCTCAACAGGAAAGAGAACGCCAATGGCATTACAATACTGCTTCCTAAATAAATGAGCAGGCCTATCAGCATGAGACCAAAAAGTTGTAATATCCTGCTGTTAAGGGTCACCTGGGTGTTCATCGCAATTGAGGTTTTAAAAAAAGCCCACCTGGAAAGGCAGGCCGCATTTGGTTAGGCTCTGATTAGAAACTATTTCGAAAAAATATCTTTTAAGTTGACTGGTTAGAATGTATAACGGACCGCAAATCCGCCCCAGCCACCATCGAATCCGTTCCGGCCATCTACTCCGAAACTGAAAGAAGGCTGCCAGTCGAGCGACAGGTTGATCGGTGCGCCCTTGATCTTGTAATCCAGACCGAGTACACCATCGATCCCGAAATAGGATCCATCTTCATTGTAGCGGTCTTTATACCGATCATTCCATACGCCGATGTGCGCACCCGGGCCTATATACCACTTCAATCCCGGCGCACCGCTGATATTACCATGTATTTCATAAAGGCCCGTAAACCGGAACCCGTAGTTCCAGAAATAGCCGATTCCTTCCAGCGCGGTGTTGTTAGTAGTAAAATGTTTGAGCGAAATGGCGCCCGGG
This sequence comes from uncultured Chitinophagaceae bacterium, assembly GCA_964605065.1. GTDB lineage: Bacteria > Bacteroidota > Bacteroidia > Chitinophagales > Chitinophagaceae > Endoryza. The sequence goes on along the minus strand of CAZSAQ010000025.1, from coordinate 49,333 downwards.
TAAAATTTTACACCCAAGGCAGTCCGATAAGAACTTCCCATACTTTGGGAAAACGATTTCACAGATAGCGTGGTCATGAACCCGGCGATCAGCAAATAAAAAATGATCCTTTTCATATACATGTCATTATTCCCATCCAATATCCAATTGCTATGCCATGTGTTAATGACTGGTTTTATAGGTTATTCCTGGTACTTGTCGCGGCCGGATGGGGAAAAAAAGCAGCAGGCCGGGCAATCCAAAGCCAATCATGTTTTTTACTACTTATTATTACTGGCAATGGGGGGAGATGGCTGGCATCATTCTTTACCGGGGATGAATGAACTATTCATTCACCAATTTTAAAAATGACTTTATGAAAAAGATCCTGTTTGCCTTCACCTGCCTGGTATCCAGTGCGGCAGTCATGGCACAAACCAAGCCATCCGTGATCCTGAAGGGAGGCGTAAACTTCGCGAACATCACAGAATCAACAGACGGAAAAGTGGACGATGCCAAATATCTCACTTCCTTTCATGTCGGAGCCGCGCTTCATCTTCCCTTTACTTCCGGTTTTGGATTTCAGCCTGCGCTGCTGGTAACCGGTAAAGGTTCCAAGATCCAGGATGGAAACTCATCCGACGCCAACTACTTCCGTTCCACTACCAACCCGATCTATCTGGAAATGCCCTTGAACTTTGTAGGCACCATTCCTTTAGGAAACAATGCAGGAATCTTCCTGGGTGCAGGCCCGTATGTAGCGATGGGCATTGGAGGTAAAAACAAAGTGGAAGGAAAATACCTGGGGGTAGCTTTCAGCAGCGAAGACAAAATCGACTTCAGCAACGACGACCCGACTACACTCGATTACGAAGAAGATGCCGGTATTGGAAAAATGAAAAGATTTGACGTCGGCGGAAACGTGATGGCAGGTATTGATTTCGGCAAAGTGCTGATCGGCGCCAACTATGGTTTTGGCTTCACCAAGATCAATTCCGGATCAGACAACAACGCTGATAACAAAAACAAGAACCGGGTATGGAGTGTATCACTCGGCATTAAACTCTAAACCAGTCCGAACGCATTGAACAAACGGCTTCCATTTGTGGAGCCGTTTTTTTATGCTCTCCTGGCCGCCAGCTGAAGATTGATCTTGTTGTGCAGGTCTTCCGGCCTGAACGGCTTATGGATAAAATCCGTAAACCCTTTCTGTATCAGGTCGGCATGAATGTTATCGTATACCGCTGCAGTAAAGGCGATAATGGGAACATTCGAATCTATCTTGCGGATTTCTTTCAAAGCCGTTGCTCCGTCCATCTCCGGCATTTCCAGGTCTATCAGCAACACATCAAACAACCCCGGCCGGAATTTATCTACGGCTTCCCGTCCGTTCACTGCTTCGGTAACGTGTATGCCCCATTTCTGGAGGAATCGTTTTGCAACCGATAAATTAACCGGGTTGTCTTCCGCCAGCAGGATATGTACCCCGCTCAGTGAAGTCAGCGACTTGCTTCGGTCGTCGTTGATATACATTTTACGGTTGGCATTGATGAACAGCTCGAGCGTAAAATGGAAGGTGGTTCCTTTACCAATTTCACTTTCGAGGTATAGTTCGCTGTTGAACTTATTGACCAGGTGTTTGGTGATAGACAGGCCCAGACCGGTACCCCCGTATTTGCGGGTGGTGTTTACATCCGCCTGTGTAAAGCTTTCAAAAATCTCTTTGTGCTTGTGAGCCGGGATGCCGATCCCCGTATCGCGTACAATAAACTGAACCGTTGCCTTGGTACTGCTGGCCGCTATCTTTCGTGCGGCGAGCGTAATACTTCCGGTATGGGTGAACTTGATGGCATTGGAGAGCAGGTTGCTTAATATCTGGTTTAACCGGGTTTCATCCGACATCAGTTCAAGATCTAGTTTATCGTCTATATCGGTTACGAAATTCAATCCCTTGCCAACCACCTGCCCGTTGAACTGCGCCACGATCCGCTGCAGGAAACTCTTCAGGTTTACCGGCGCCGACGCCAGCTCCAGCTTCCCCGCTTCAATTTTGTTGAAGTCAAGGATATCGTTGATGAGCACCATCATGTGCTCGGATGAATATTTCAGGATATCCAGGTGAGATTGCTGCCCGGGGAGGTATTCCTCCTGCAACAACAGGTTGGAAGCACCGATGATCCCATTCAATGGCGTGCGGAGTTCATGGCTCATGTTGGAAAGGAATCTTGTCTTCACTTTTGCCGCCGCTTCTGCCTTCTCCTTGGCCCTCATCAACTCAAATTCGGTCATCTTTACGTTCGAGATATCAAGGATACTCACTTTCACATATCGCTCTTCTTTATAAGTAAAGGAGATCACACTCACATATCCGGGAAATCTCTTGCCGTTCTTCGTGGTAAAACTCAATTCGCCCTGCCAGTTTTGTGTAATGCCGTTTACCGCCTTTTCAATCGAATTGAACTGCTTTATATGTTCTTCATCAAACCAGTTATCGATATGCGTGCCTTCAATCTCTGTTTTTTCATTCACTTCAAACAGATCTAGCGCGCGCTGGTTACAGCTTGCTACGATGTTTGACTGCGTATAGAGGATAAACACCCCGTCGAGAGAGGTGTTATAAATGGTATCGCCAAATTTCTTCTCCTGCAGGATGGCCAGCTCGTTGTCTTTATTCACCCGGAGAATGGCATAAGAAAAAACAGTGGTCAGAATGAAGGAGATGATCAGGTTGCTGTTGAAAAGCCGGCCATACAAAGCCTCGTTGATCGTTTCTATATCGTTTACATAAGGGCTCAGGATCATCGCCAGTATCAGCGAATAAATAGTGATGGCATATACTATCACCAGCTCTTTATAATTTCTGCGGATGCTCACCACAAAAGTGAGCGCCAGGAAATAGGGAAAGAACATGAGATACTCTCCCGCTCTCAATCCTTCCACATAACAGATAATGATCAGGTAAAGGTTGACATTGATGATAGACAGGATTCTGCCGATCTCCAATCGGCCCTTGCCGTTGAAATAAAATGCCAGGAGAAAAATATACGCCGAAGTGATATTAATCAGGGCGCTTATATAAAGTTTGTTGGAGAAATAGATGATGACCGAAAAGAAATTGATCAACAAAGCCAGTACAACGAACTGGTTGAAGCGGATGATCTTTTTTCTGAGCTCTTTGTTCGTAACGGCATCGCTCAGGCCGGAATAGACGATATCCCGATAAATTGACCAGACTAAATAAAATAATTTGCCTTTCATAGAGTTATTGGAATAGTCAGAGACCGGTTTTCGAAATTCGACCTGTCGGCTGAGTAATCCAATAACGTTAAACCCTTAGATCTATTTTCCTGTGAGCCACCATACAGAACCTAAATTGTTCATTTTCAATAATAAAATTGACAGACAGGCACTATCAGAACTGTATGAAGACGATTTTGCCTACATCGAGGAGATATTTTCGATCACTTTGACACAACTCAGGGGCGATCTCAACCTGCTGAGAAAGGCGTACGAAAGCGGCGACCTGGCCGAACTGAAAAAGACCGCCCACAAAATCAAACCTTCCTTTGGATTTGTCGGCCTGCCCCGGCAGCAGGAACAATGCAAGAATTTTGAAGACATTTGTTCTTCTGTTTCTGATACAAATGAACTCAACAATCAGTATTTTCAACTGGAAAGCATGATCGAAGAGTACACCCGTATCATTGAAGATGACTATGTCCGTTTAAAAGAATTTAATAAGGCCTGATATGAGTATTTCATGTGTCATCGTTGAAGATTTACCGGTAGCTGCCGAGTATACGCGCAAATGCGCGGAAAGAAGCGGCATGCTGGAGGTTCGCGGATCGTTCTCCAATGTTCCCGATGCACTGGAGTACCTGAATGCCAATACTATCGACCTTCTCTTCCTTGATGTAGAAATGCCAGGAGCTACCGGCTTCGATCTGCTGGACCAGCTCGTTTATTCTCCGCAGGTCATTCTCACTACGTCTAAACCGGAATATGCCTACAATGCCTTCGAATACCATGTGGTTGATTTTTTGAAAAAACCTTTTACCTATCAGCGATTCCTCGAGGCGCTCCAAAGGGTAGCGGTAAAAGAAGACGCCGCCAACGGCAATGCCGGTGAGGAGACTCAATCTGAAAATCACATATTCATTAAAAGTGATGGCAAACTGGTTCGATTGAATAATGAGGATATTTTATATATAGAGAGTATGGGCGACTATGTCAAATTCGTTACTCCCGAAAAGAAGTATATTACTCATAATACCATCAAGGCACTGGAAGAAAAAGTGAACAAGCGCTTCTTCATGAAGGTTCACCGGTCTTATATCATCAATCTGACGAAGATCGACGATATCCGTGAAAACGATCTTTTCATAAAAGGAACCGAAATTCCCATCAGCAAGGCCCATAAGCAAGATGTTCTCAGACGCCTGAATATTATTTGATTGGCTTCTGACGGATGTCCGGAAAGAAAAACCCGCTCTCGCTCACACCCCCGCTCCCCCAAAAACCTGGACGCAGAGGGCGCAAAGAACCGCAAAGCCAGCAAAGAAATACTCCTTATAGCTCTCACTCATTCTCTTTTTCTCTTTCTCTTTCTCTTTCTATTTCTCTTTCTATTTCTCTTTCTCTTTCTCCTTCTCTTTCTCAACTTAGGCATGGGTAGGTTGTAAGATTTCCGATAGTGGATCAGGCTGCCAGCCATACCCGCGCCAGCGACAAAAACCCGCTCTCGCTCTCTCTCATACTCTCTTTCCCTTTCTCGAACTCTTTCTCCTTCTCTTTCCCATTCCCTTTCTCCTTCTCTGCTCCGCTCTCGCTCACACCCCCGCTCCCCCAAAAACCTGGACGCAGAGGGCGCAAAGAACCGCAAAGCCAGCAAAGAAATACTCCTTATAGCTCTCACTCATTCTCTTTTTCCCTTTCTCTTTCTCTTTCTCCTTCTCTCTCTCTTTCTCCTCCTCTCCTCCGCTCCCGCTCGCCTGAAAGGCTTTCTTTTTTCCTTTATCGAAGAAATCCGGCCATTCATCGGGCATTTCTGATGTATGGTCTAATAAAGTTCAGTTCCCGCTAATCCCGTAGCATCTTTGTATCAGAAAGGAACGATATCCTGACTACAAAAACCAAATCGATCCAATAAACTGATTATAAATAGATTTAGCGACGGTAAATACTGGAAAAAACCACCGATGAAATCCGTACCCTCTTAGAACTTGCAACTCCAGGATTTCATTTTCATAAGAAGCCACACAGTAATGTGTGGTTTTTTGTTTTTGGTAAATCTGATCGGCCAGCCAAAGGCGAAAAATATCTCATGCATTTAATAATCAGTGGATTATACCTTTCAAAAAGGGGCAAGATTGAAACTAATTGATTTTCATTCACTTACAATACGGTTTTTAAAAGATTGATTGCGGAAAATCATTTATCGAAGAATTTCGGCCAAAAATCGAAGCATCCGGGTTGAACGGCGAATAAGTTATGAAAGGGGGTAAAGAAAGGCAATCTTTGTATTGTCATCCAGCGATCCTCTGAAAACATCTCACGCCATCCAATCCTTCGAATTTCCTGACGATTTTTTGAGTTACCCTTTATATCCCGAAATCCACTGTCCTCAATCTTGATCGTAACCTTGTCCGAAATCCAGATCCTGAACAACCTGCCTAATCCTATCTTATGAAAGAGCGTACCTGTAATCTCCTCGAGAAAAGCCAAGTCCAATGCCGGTGAAACCAGATCAGAATCCTGTCTTTAGTGAAAAATCCGCTTAAATCTTGTACCTATCGACGAAAATTTACACTATTGACGACCCAAGACAGAATTGAAAGCCCCGCTTAGCTGTGGGGCTTTTTTTTACACCTACCCGGAAGCAGCCGCAAGTTTGTAAACAGAAAAGGGGCCTCCCTACTGAGAAAGCCCCTCTTGTTACCACTGAACCGTCCTGTTAATTTCTGGCGACGTCGAATTTTCTGAATATTGATCTGACGCCGTTCTGAATTTCTTTCCTGGTAAGATTACTGCTGTTTACTTCATTGGTTGTCCAACCCTGCCAAACCGTTTTATCCGATCTCACATCCACCATGCTGATGGTGATGGTACCTTCCTTACTGTTATAGGCCTGCTGGTCGTATCCCAAAAACTGTGAGGGGTAATAAATGGTGCCCCAGCGCCGCAGGTAAGGGTTGAAATAAAGGCGGGTATAAGGCTGAGAGTACACAGGATTGCTGGATTGACGGGTAGCTCTTTCTACCAGTATATCGTAGCCGATCAGCACGTCGGGGTTCGACCTTACCTCACGCCAGCCCTGTTTCTCCAGTTCCTCTCCTACTGCCTGTTTGATGTTTTGTTCGGCCAGGTTGTTGAACCGGCTCTTTCTGCCATGGTCGTTTGAATTCTCCATCCAGGCGAAAGTCTTGTATCGTGAAAAATCGGTGTTCCGGTCCTTCTCGATATGAGCTACCGGAGAACAGGACACCAGGAAGATAAGTCCGGACACCACTAACAATTGTAAAGCAACACTCATCTTTTTCATATACTCCGTTTTTAATTGTTTGCAATGCGCACAATATATAAACGGCAAAAAAGAGGCCCCGCTTACTAACGATTTGTCAAAGTTTAGTGAAGGAAATGCAAAAGGTTTATCGTTTATCGTTTTAGTTTGATTTGACCGCGAAAACTGCAAACAGCAAACCGTAAACGGCAAACTATAACTTGCAACGTGAAACATGAAACGATAAACGATAAGCGCCCCTATCCCAATCCAAATTCAGCATGTCTCTCAGGAATTTCTATATCGGTGAAGCCTTTCTTCAGCAGTCGCTGGCGGAATGGCTGCTGAACATCATACTCACCGTGCACAATGAATAGTTTCCGGACTTGCCGGGGATCCTGGCAGCCCAGAAACTGGCTGAGATCTTCATAATCGCCATGAGCGCTCATGCTCCTGATCGCACCAATCTCTGCATTGACCTCATGCATTACTCCAAAAATCCGCACCTCCCTGGTGCCGCTCTGTAAGCGAGCGCCCAGCGAATTCGGTTCGCAATAGCCGGTCATCAGAATCGAATTGCGGCTGTTCTCCACATTGTTGCTGATATGGTGCTTTACCCGGCCGGCTTCGGCCATCCCGCTGGCTGAGATGATCACGCAGGGCTCGTTGCGATAGTTCAGCATTTTGGATTCATCCACCGTCTTCACATATTTCAATCCGCGGAAGGCAAAGGGATCTGAATCTGACTGGATGATTTTCTGAATCCGCGAGTTGAAATAGGCGGGATATCTTTTTACAATTTCAGTGGCTTTGATGCTCAACGGACTGTCCACAAAATAGTCAAGCGCCGGCAGGCGATTCTCAATCTCCAGCTGGTTGAGAGAGAAAAGAAGCTCCTGTGTTCTTCCTACGCTGAAAGCAGGCATGATCAGTTTGCCTTTTTTCTGAAGACAGGTTTTGTTGATCCATTCCAGCAACATATCCGGAGTGGTATTGTGGGTATCGTGCAGGCTGTTGCCATAAGTTGACTCGATGAGGATCACATCGGCCTGCGGAAAGGGTTGCGGCGATTTCAGAATCAGATCGCGATACCTCCCCACATCTCCGCTGAATGTAATTCTGGTGGTCTTTCCGTTCTCGGTTATTTTCAAATTAACAGCGGCGCTGCCAATGATATGGCCGGCATCTGAATACATCAATTCCACCTGTTCATCTACACGAACCCAATTGCCGTATTCCACGGTTTCAAAATAACTCATTGCATCCTGCGCGTCCTGCGAAGTATACAAGGGGGTGATATAGGGAAGACCCTGCACAGCCCGGCGCTTGTTGGAGAATTTCGCATCATCTTCCTGGATTTCTCCCGAATCTTCCAGCAATACAGCAGTCAGATCGCGGGTGGCGGGAGTGCAGAATATCCTTCCCTGAAAACCATCCTTGATCAGTTTGGGGATGAGGCCGCTGTGATCTATATGCGCATGAGACAGGATCAGAAAATTAACCTCTGAAGGATTAAAACCCCACTCCCGGTTGAGTGAATCGGTCTCCGGTCCCATTCCCTGGAACATGCCGCAATCGAGCAGGTACTTTTTTCCATTGACCAGGGTGATCAGATGCTTGGACCCCGTTACTGTCCGGGCCGCGCCGTGAAAAGCTATTTTCATATGATGGGAGCGTTTATTGTTAATGTTTAGTTTGCGGTTTGCTGTTTGAGGTTTACGGTTTTGTTTGAGGTTTGATGTTTGAGGTTTACAGTTTGGTTTATGGATAAATCGCAAACCAGCTCATCATGAGGTTCCCGTATTATTCATTTTTTTGGCTCTGAACGACCAGGTAAGGAAGAACTCTGCTACGGTTTCTCCGGCTTCGTTCCGGCCGGTTGATTTTGCAGTGATAGCCTGTCCTTCGCCGGTTTGCACCGCGCTTTCTATCGCCTTGCGAATGGCGGACCCATCTTCACAAGTGAAAAAAGTGCGGCCAATTGCTTTCTTATAATACACGGCTTCCAGTTTTACAACGAGCATCGATACGGGAGGCACTCTCTTATAAATATGAGAAAGCGCCAGCACACCGGTACTCATTTCGGCTGCCATGGCCAGGCTGGCAAAATAAGTGGACCGGAAGGGATTTTGTGTCAGCCATTTAAACGGGACCGAAGTAATGCATTTGTCTGCGCTGAGTTCGCGCACCCGAACACCGGAAAAAAAGGCGCTGGGCAATTGAAAAAGCAGAAACATCCTGAATCGGACAGGATGTTTTATCAGTTTCAAAAAAGAAGCGGAATCGCTCATTAATAGTTTACGTATTTCTTGGGATCCATGGCAGAAGGGCTCCAGTTATCGAAAAACTCCAGTACCCGTTGCTTGCTATAGCTCTTACCTTCTTCGAGGTAAGCGGAGTTTTGAGTATGTATCCTGTTTCCGTTTCCGTCAAGAATTATAAATACCGGGAAACCAAATCGCTGCGGAAATCCCAGCTTTGTCATGATCTCCTTGTTTTTGTTTTCAGGGCTGTAGTTCAGATGATAAGTCACGTATCCGGCCTGGATCGCCGAATCAATCTGTTTGTCGTTCTGGCAAAACTCATGAAAACGTGCGCACCATACGCACCAGTTTCCACCGATCTGTACAAACACATATTTATTGCTGGCCTTTGCTTCTTTGATGGCCTTGTTCAATGCTTCCACCGCATTTTCTTCCGGTTTGTACAGGTTGAATTTCTTCATGTCCTGGGCTGCCAATATCAGCGTTCCCAGCACGGCTACTACGATCAGAAAACCCTTTTTCATTTTGTTGCCTCTTTATTAATTAATAAAACAAATCAGTTCTTTTCTATTTCCACAATACAAGCTACCACTTTATTGGGATCTTCGGCGGCCTTAAACTGTATGGTTCCGTTCTCGCCAGACTGGTACCTGACATTGCGGATCAAATTGCCGGCCAGCACGGCATTCAGCCGCTGGGCATAGTCCTGCTGCGGGTTCTTGCTGATTTGCTGGTTAAGACTGTACCAGTCGAGCGGTTCTTTACTGACCACCACAGCCATCACATCACGGGTACCAATACTATCAGGCGTCATGCTTTTGTCTTTGGGAAACAGCCGGTAACCGGTAATCCCGCAAAACGGGGAGTACTTGGATATCTCAGGTTTGTCGGCACGCGGATACGGAAACAGGGTAAAACTGGTTCCGTCGGTTTCTTTTCCAAATACATAAATGTAGCATTCGGTTGTATTCTTCACTTCCATTTTGAAACGGGTCCCGATTTTCATCGGTGTCCTTGTTTCAAAAACATTGTTTCCTGACGTGCGAAGGGGGAGATATCCTTTGGGAACGGTTTTCTTTCCGTCATACTGAACTTCCATCAGCCCGATCTCGGCTTCAAATGGCTGATCGGCGGCCGCCCCAACGCGTTGCATCGGCTCCAGTCCGTAGGCTTCCCTCACAAAATGATTGAAATGTACATAACGAACCCAGGCAAATCCATTTACTCCCCATTCCTTGCCCCAGCTGTTCATGATAAGAAAAGAGCCGCCATATTTTTTATCGTCATATCCCACCACACACATGGCATGACCCCCAAATCCTACTTCATCTTCATCACCCGGCGCCGGATTCCAGACATCCTGCCCCATCATGGATTGCATAAAGCTCTGGCCGACCATCATACCGATAACTACCGGTGCGCCCTGCGCAATATTTTCCTTGATGGCACGCATATCAATAGCATCATTGCGATCGCCGGGCGACAGGCGATTGAATCCGCGCATCCGAAAATTACTGGCTTTGCTGATCAGGCTCTGATCAGGCTGACGGCTGCAATCCTGGTCGGTATACTCGAAATCGTTGTACGGCACAGAGCCCTGTTTGGTCATGTACTCCATCGCCTTAACGATATAAGATCCCTGGCATCCATCGAGGCCGATCTGGTTATATAAAAATGCAGGACTGAACTTGAGATTGGTTCCGGCGTCGCCGGTGCGGGCCGATTCGAGAATGGTTCTGGCTCCATAAGCACTGCTCCAGGCCACACAACTTCCCTGCTGTCCCTGGTTACCTACTTCCGGCGCAAATTTCTGGAGATTGGCACTCTCGGGAAGCGGGTTCTTTGAGTCATCATCGTCGAGCGATTCGTATATACTCGCCTTTTCATATTGACCACGATCCAGGAAACCACCGCGGGCCAGGCTGTCTGTAATTTGCCCGATATTGCAACCTCCGCGATTGAGCAGAAAATAACCACCGGCTACTATTACGAGCAGAAAAATGATTCCCTTTCCGCGAAACAAACTAAACAACAAAGGAATGAGATTGAACAATCCTCCGCCGCCGCCCCCTCCGGGGCCTACCGGGAAACGGCTACCGCCGCCACCACCACCTCCGCTATTGTCTCCACCATCGTATTGATCCTGCTCCTGCGGATCGTCTGTCATTCTGATTGGCATAGTATAAGATTTAATTGGTCGCTGAAATAAGGGATTTCACAGGGGCAGCTTCAAGGGTATCGCCAATTAGTTTCCTATCCAAAAGATAAACAATAAACCAGAAATCATCACTGCGAAACTAGATATCCTGCAGCACCTGCAACCTCAGCAAATCCTCCAGTTCGTCTCGTTTACGGATCAGTTTGGCCTTTCCGCCAACCACCATCACTTCTGCGGGCTTAAAACGACTGTTATAATTGGAGGCCATTTCAAAACAATACGCTCCAGCGTTACGAAAAACCAGCAGGTCGTTCTCTCTGACTTCCGGCAGCATCCTGTCTTCGGCAAAGGTGTCTGTTTCGCAGATATTGCCCACCACGGTAAACGGTTTTACCGTTCCGGCGGGATTGGAAATATTATCTATTCGGTGATAGGCTCCATAAAACATCGGGCGAATGAGATGGTTAAGCCCGCTGTCAACACCGGCAAAAGTGATATCGCCCGACTGCTTTAGTACATTGACACGGGTAACGAGGTGGCCGCACTCACTTACCATGAACTTGCCGGGCTCGAACCAAACCTGGAAATGCCGGTTGTATTTCTTTTCGTAAAAGTCAAACTCCTCTTTCACTTTTTTACCCAGCTTCTCCATATCGGTACCTTCTTCACCTGGTTTGTAAGGCACCTTAAATCCTCCGCCGAGGTCTACCACTTCGAGCTCAGGAAAATCGCTGGCTACTTCAAACAACACTTCGATGCCTTTGGCAAATATCTCCACATCTTTTATTTCGCTGCCGGTATGGATATGCAGTGTCCGTATGAACAGGCCGTGTTCTTTAACCAGTTTCAGCACTTCCTCCGTTTGTTCAATCGGAATTCCGAATTTGCTTCGGTCGTGACCGGTTGATATTTTCAGGTTGCCACCTGCCATGATGTTCGGGCGCATACGTATGCCTACCGGGTATCCATGACCGTACCTGGCTCCGAACCTGGCGAGGTTCGACAGGCTGTCGATATTGATGTTCACTCCCAGCTCCACGGCCTTTTCTATCTCCGAAAAATGAATATTGTTGGAAGTGTACAGAATGTTACGGGGCTCGAACCCCGCCTTCAGCGCGAGCAGCGCTTCATTGATCGAACTGCAGTCTACATTGCATCCGATTTGAAGAATATACCGCAGAATGTTGATATTGGTCAGCGCTTTGGCTGCATAAAAGAACTTCGCATCCGTTTCCCGGAAGGCGTTTTTCAATCGATCAAACTGCTCTTTAATTTTTTCGGCATGGTATATATACACGGGGGTTCCATACTGCTCAGCGATCTGCTGCAAAACCTGGTCAGATAGTTGTTCGGGCATAGTGGGCGAAGTTACACCTTGTAAGGCAATGGAAAACTGAGATGAGCGACACAAAAAACCCCGGGTATTTGATCCGGGGTGTTCGAATGTAAGGCCTTATTATTCGGGAGACTGTTCGTTGTTGTCTTTTTCACCTTCTTCTTCTTCTTCGTTGTTCTCCTCCTCTGTTTCCGGCTGATCTGCTTCATCCGCCTGTAAATCACTGTCGGTTTCGTCAACGTTTGATTCGAGGCTATCTGTTACCTCTTCTTCTGCTGCTGCTTCAGCTTCGATGGTTGATTCTTCCTCCTGTACTTCTTCGATGATCAGTTCGCCATTTTCGCTGACGGCATAATTCACGCCCGATTCGTCTTCGGTTTCTTCCGCCGGGGTATCTGTATCGGCGGGTTCGGTGGAGGGAGTTATGTCAGAAACAGAGGTCGGGGCGATGATGGTTTCATCAAAAACCTCTTTCAGTTTCGGAAGATCTTCTACCGAATTCAAGCCGAAATAATCCATAAAGCTCCTGGAAGTGGCATACACCAAAGGATGGCCGGGCATGGTTTCATTTCTGCCGGTGATCACCACCAGGTCTTTTTCGAGAAGCTTCTGAATGGCGTAATCACTGCTGACCCCGCGAATGGCTTCAATTTCCGCCTTGGTTACAGGTTGCTTGTAAGCGATGATGGATAGGGTTTCGAGAGACGCTGTGGAAAGACGTTTCAAAAACTTCTCCCCATTGAGCTGGGCAACGGTCTTATGGTAATCCTTCTTGGTAAGGAACTGCCATCCGCCACCGCTTTGACGAACTTCGAACGGATAGAATTCGGATTGATATTTTTCTACAATGGCTTCGAGGGACGACTCGATCTGGTCGAGCCCGATCTTGTCTTCCATGAATCCAAATGCATTATTGATCAGGTCTGTAATTTCCAGGGAGGTCAGCGGCTTGTCGCTGGCAAAAATCAATGACTCGATATGGGGGATTAAATTAGATATTTCCATACGCATTCCTTTCTTCCGTATTTGATCGAATGGTGAATTGTTAAGCAACGAATGTACAATGCCGGGGGTAAAAGTGACCAGGCAATTATTCACATTTGTCCCGCTGGTATGTGGGATAAATTATCAGGCGCACATCCGTAAAAGTGATTGATTACCCCTGGAGTGCTGCGGCACCGCTCACGATCTCGGTAAGCTCGGTAGTGATGGCAGCCTGGCGGGCACGGTTGTAAGAAATCTTCAGTGATTTCAACATCTCGTTGGCGTTCTCGGTGGCCTTGTCCATCGCAGTCATCCGGGCTCCGTGCTCGGAAGCATGGGCTTCCAGTACAGCTTTGTATAATTGGGTGTTGAGGATCTTGGGCATCAGTTCGGCGATCAGGGTATCCTTATCGGGTTCGAAAATAAAATCGAGCTTCTTGGCTCCTTCCTTTTTCTGCACTTTGGGAATTGGCAGAAACTGCTCGGATACGAAACGCTGGGTTGCGGCATTCTTGAATTCACTGTAGATCAATTCTACCCGGTCGAATTCGCGGGCTTCAAATGCCTTCATGGCCGCTTGTGAACAGGCCTGAACAGTCTCGAAAGTGAGATTCAGGAAAATATCTTTAAAAGAAGCATCTGTTTTATACTTCAGCTTCAGAAAATGCTCATAGCCCTTTTTTCCCACTGTCCATACGGTTACATTACCCCTGGAAGCCTGCGCTTCGTATTTCTCGCGAATAATGTTCTTTGCCAGCTTGATCAGGTTGGAATTGTAGGCGCCGCACAAACCACGATCACTGGTGATCAGGATCAGCAATACCTTTTCCACGGGTCTTTCTACCGACAGACCGATGCTGGTATCACCGTCGCTTCCGCTTACGATATTGCTCAAAACTTCCTGGAGCTTGCGGGCATAAGGACGCATCTGGAGGATGCCATCCTGCGCTTTCCTGAGCTTGGCAGCACTCACCATCTTCATCGCTTTGGTGATCTGCTGGGTATTCTGAACAGACTTGATGCGGTTACGAACTTCCTTTAATTGACCTGCCATGTTATCTTATTTGCCTTTTTATGACGGATGAAGCCACCCGTTTTTCGCCCGCAAAGGTAACAGATGGGGGTCAAAATTCCAGCCCCGACCTAAAAAAACAGGGCATATTTTTACCTCAGGAAATCCACATCTGTCCCGGCCCGCATATTCCTTGTGATCTCCTCTTTTTATGTAAAACTTCTCTATTTCAGGAATTACCTGCAAATTCTGCAGTCGCCTGGCGGCCAGCCTGGTAGCTCAGGGCAGTGTCCTGGTCATTGTCCTGTATCGGCCGGGTTCAGCCCGCAGGATTCCGGCTGGCTGCCGGAGCAGGTCGGTTACCCTGGACGAAGGCCCAGCAAAAATACAGGCGTTTATCATTTCGGGTTTCACGTTTCACGTTGAGTGGTTTGGGGTTCATTGGTCATCCGTCATTTGTAATTCGTCATTGTACTGCTGGCGCGGGAAAAATAGAAACGTTTATCGTTTCAGGTTTAACGTTTCACGTTTATTAGAGATTTTGGATTCATTCGTCATCCGCCATTCGCAATTGCATTTGCATTGGCTCATTGACCAATTGGCACATTGGCACATGGATAGAGGGCTTCTGAAGCAAGATGGGCGGACAATCGGGTGCCGGGCTGAGGCTATTGATAAAACCTGCTTACTTTTGCTGCCGATATGGCTAAAGCGACGGCAAAGAAAACAAAACCCGTTATTCTTGTAACGAACGATGATGGCATTACTGCTCCGGGAATCCGAAACCTGGTGGAAGCAGTGAGAGAACTGGGAAAAGTGGTTGTAGTAGCCCCCGACAAGCCTCAGTCAGGAATGGGTCATGCCATCACCATCGGGCAACCGCTCCGGCTGATCCAGTCCAACCAGTTTGAAGGCATAGAAGCTTATGCCTGTACCGGTACCCCGGTAGATTGCGTGAAACTGGCAGTAGACAAAGTATTGCACAGAAAACCCGATCTCTGCGTCAGCGGCATCAACCATGGCGCCAATCACTCCATCAACGTCATCTATTCCGGAACAATGTCTGCCGCAGTGGAAGCAGCCATTGAAAGCATTCCCTCGATCGGATTCTCCCTGCTCGATTTCAGCATTGAAGCCGATTTCAGCGCTGCCAGGAAATATGCCCGGCAGATCGTGGAAATGCTGCTGCACAGCCGGCCCGACAAACACTGTGTGCTCAATGTAAACATTCCTGCTGTTCCCGAATCTCTCATCAAAGGAATCAGGGTTTGCCGGCAGGCATATGCGAAATATGAAGAAGACTTTGTAGAAAGAAACGACCCGCATGGCAGAAAATATTTCTGGCTGACCGGGGAGTTTCAGAACTTCGACAAAGGAAAGGATACAGATGTATGGGCGCTGAAAAATAATTATGTCAGTGTAGTACCCGTGCAATTTGACCTCACGAATTACGTTTTAAAAGCCAAACTCGAAAAAACCTGGAAGGCGAATGTTAAAAAAAGATAACCTCCGATTCGGTCTGCTGCTTGGGTTCATTGCTCCCCTCCTCAGCGTAGTCATTTATTATTTCATTCGATTCCGCGAGTTTTCGGTTCCCGATGTGTTGCACCTGATGGCCGAAAACAAAAACCAGATCACGGCTATTACGGTTCCCTGCCTGCTGCTGAATATCGGCCTGTTTACTTTTTATGTAAATACACAGCGCGACCAGACCGCAAAAGGGATCTTCGCCATCACCCTGTTTTATGCCATTGGCGCCCTGCTGACCAAATTCCTGATATAAACACATACTCGCCGTTTTGCGTTAATTTGCGCGCAATACCTTTTATTTCTTCATGCGTTATTATGTAATCGCCGGTGAAGCCTCCGGAGACCTGCACGGCAGCAACCTCATCAAGGCTCTTCGCAGCAAAGATGCTTCCTCTCAATTTCGCTGCTGGGGCGGCGACCTGATGCAGGCGGCAGGCGGTGATATTGTAAAACATTATCGCGATCTCGCCTTTATGGGCTTTGTGGAAGTGGTCATGAACCTGCGAACCATCTTCGCCAATCTGCGCTTCTGCAAGGAAGATATACTGACGTGGAGGCCCGATGTACTGATCCTGATCGATTATCCCGGCTTCAATCTTCGCATTGCAGAATGGGCCCACCAGCAGGGAATGAAAGTCATCTTTTACATTTCTCCACAGGTATGGGCCTGGAAAGAAAACCGGGTCAGGAAAATGAAGCAATGCATCGATCTGATGCTGGTGATTCTTCCCTTCGAGCAGGAATACTATCAAAAAAAATGGAACTGGCCGGTAAAATATGTAGGGCATCCGCTGGCGGAGGTCATTGAAAAATACAGGCAACAGGCCGGATCGGAAGCTCCCCTTCTCCCCCATACAGGAAAAGGCATCATTGCCTTGCTGCCGGGCAGCCGAAAACAGGAAATATTAAAAAAGCTGCCTGTGATGCTGGAAGTCAGCAGGCACTTTCCCGAGTATGAGTTCGTAGTGGCAAAGGCGCCGGGTATGGCAGACGAGTTCTATACCGAAATGCTGAGCCCTTTCAAAAATGTGCATTCGGTATCTAACCAAACATACCGGCTGCTTTCCCAATCGCGTGCGGCGCTCGTAACCAGCGGCACCGCCACCCTGGAAACCGCCCTTTTCGAAGTACCCGAAGTGGTGTGTTACAAAGGCAATCCCGTTTCCTATGCGATCGCCAAACGCGTCATCAGCATTCGCTTCATTTCACTGGTCAATCTTATCATGGACAAGGAAGTGGTAAAGGAATTGATCCAGCACGACATGAATGTCGAAAACCTGCAGCGGGAACTGGAGTTATTGTTAAACAGCCGCGAAAAGATGGAACAAATCAGGGAAGATTACCGGCATCTGAAAAATCTACTTTCCAAAGGAGGCGACGCTTCCGAAAACGCCGCAACTGAAATTATTCATTTCCTGTCGCCTATTTCTTCAGAAAAACAAATTTAACCAGCATAATGATCAGCGCGGCTAAAAAAAGCAGGATGGACAGCCGGTTGATGCCATGCATATATTTCACCCATTGCGAATTGGGCGCGTTGGGGTCACGCTTTTTAATATAGAGGTACTCCGCTATTTGCCGCCAGAAGCCCATTGGGTTGATTTGAAGAATAAAATTACAGGATAATAACCACCCGACAGTTAAAAAGTTCACTTTGGAGTAAATTAGTGGATGCTGCAAAAATCAACGATCCAGTTGCTTCGATTTCATTTTTCCTTTTTCCTGTTGCCGGTGTATCTGTTCGCTGTTGGCCAGGTTCCGGATCCCGACTGGTGGAAAGCAATTGTGATTTTCCTTCTTCTCCATTTGCTGGTTTATCCTTCGAGCAATGGCTACAATTCCTATATGGACCGCGATGAGTCCAGCATTGGCGGCATTGAAAAACCAATGGAGCCCACCAGGCAACTGTTTGTGGTTTCGATCCTCCTGGACCTGGCGGCACTGGTGGCGGCCATTTGGATTGGTCTGTTGTTTTTTATTGCGCTCCTCTCCTACATACTCGCGTCACGCGCGTATAGTTACCGCGGAATCCGTTTAAAAAAATATCCGATCATCGGCTACCTGACAGTAACTGTGTTCCAGGGGGCGGTAACTTACCTCATGGTTTATCACGGCACCAGCCAGTCGCATTCATTACAGATTCCGGTCAAGGGTATGCTCGCGGCCAGCCTGCTCATGGGAAGTTTTTATCCTCTCACCCAGATCTACCAGCATGAGCAGGACCTGAAAGACGGGGTGAAAACAATCAGCTATATGCTGGGCTACCGGGGTACTTTTGTTTTTACAGCCATCCTGTATTCAATGGCCATGTCTGTGCTGGCACTCTACTTCTATGAATCGGGCGCCTTTAATAATTTTCTACTGCTGGCCACCTTTTTGCTGCCTGTTCTCGTATATTTTTTTATATGGGCTGCGGCGGTGTGGAAAAATGTATCGGCTGCTGATTTCCGCCACACCATGCGGATGAACCTGCTGGCTTCCGTTTGCAGCAACCTGGCATTTTTAACAATCTTAATCGGGAGGTGGATTTGAGCAAGATCATTTCAATAGGAACAGCCGTGCCGGCATACCGCCATCGGCAATCAGATATTCTCGCTTTCATGCAGCTCACCTATGCACTGGAAGAACCGGACTGGCGCAAACTGAAATTCCTGTATCACCACAGCGGCATCGATACCCGGTATTCGGTGATTCCCGATTACAGCCGACCGGTACAGGAATGGAAATTCTATCCCCAAACCGAGAACATCGAACCATTTCCCTCTCTCGAACAACGGATGACGGCCTACCAGAAATACGCAGCGCCCTTATCGGTTGATGCCATTCGCCATTGCCTGGATGGGAAAGCAACCACCCGTGACATCACCCACCTGATCACGGTTAGTTGCACGGGTATGAGCGCGCCGGGGCTCGACCTCCAATTGCTCGAGCTGCTGGATCTCCCCAAATCAACTTTCCGAACCTCCATCAATTTCATGGGTTGTTATGCCGCTATTCATGCGTTGAAAATGGCCGATCTCATTTGTAAGGCTGAACCCAAGGCCCGCGTACTGATTGTCTGCACCGAACTGTGCACCCTGCATTTTCAGCGCGAACCGAGCATGGATAATATCGCTTCGAGCCTTTTATTTGCCGACGGAAGCGCCGCGGCACTGGTAGTACCCGACAATCATGCCTCCCGTGGCATTACTCTTACTCACTTTTATTCTGAAGTGGTGCCAAAGGGTAAAAAAGACATGGCCTGGGAACTGTCTTCATCAGGCTTCCTGATGACCCTCAGCAGTTATATACCCGATCTGATTCAGGAAGATTTTGGTCAGCTCGTATCCAACGCACTTGGTCACGCGGGACTTCCGGCCAGCCAGGTACACCAATGGTGCATTCATCCGGGTGGTAAAAAAATTCTGGACGTTATAACCCGGCAAATGAACTGGCCGGTCGATTCACTGCAAGCCAGCTACCAGGTACTGAAGGACTATGGCAATATGTCGTCCCCAACTATTTTATTTGTACTACGCAAGCTGATGCAGCAGCCTGTCTCCTCCCGTCCGGAACACGGCAACCTGTTCGGAGCAGCCTTTGGTCCGGGATTAACCATGGAAACTTTTATAGCTTCGTACTGATGCCGGATTTCTCCAAACGATCAGATCAGAAAGAACTCCTCGACCGGGACGATATCCCCTTTGAGGATATCAGCCGCAATATGGAAGAGCTGGAATTTATCAACCGTTGGCTGGGAGGTCATTCGATCACCATTGAGGGCTTTCGAAAGCTATTGACCAAAAACCCACAGTCTTCCAACAGACCTTTGCTGGTGGGTGAAATAGGATGCGGCGGCGGCGATAACCTGCGGGCCATCGCGGCGTGGTGCCGGAAAAAAAATATCAATTGCCATCTGCTGGGTATCGACAGAAACCCCGAATGTATTGAACATGCCAGAAGCCGGCATCCGGAATTAAATGCCCAATGGATCGTTTCCGATTACAGAAACGCTGTATTTGCAGAACAACCGGATATCCTTTTCTCCTCGCTGTTCTGCCATCATTTCACCGACGAAGAACTAAAGGAGCAGATGCGGTGGATGAAACAAAACAGCCGGTTGGGTTTTTTCATCAACGACCTTCATCGTCATCCGCTGGCTTTTTATTCCATTCGCGCACTGACCCGCCTGTTTTCGAGAAGCTATCTGGTAAAGAATGATGCGCCCCTGTCTGTTTGCCGGGGTTTCAGCCGTAACGACTGGAAAAAAATTCTGGGAGATAGCGGAGTGGTTCAATCAGCCATTCAATGGAAATGGGCCTTCCGGTGGTTGATCTGCCATCAATCCCTATAAATAGCCAGTGAATTAGACAGACGCAGTTTATATTTACAGCACTGATGTTATTGCAAAACCGCTACGATATTGCCGTGATAGGAGGAGGCCTGGCAGGGCTGTCGCTGTCTATCCAGTGCGCGCGGGCAGGCTACCGCGTTGTACTTTTCGAAAGGGAAACGTATCCGTTTCATAAAGTATGCGGCGAATACATCAGTAACGAAAGCTGGAATTTCCTGCAAGAGCTCGGGGTTCCGCTCAGCGATATGACCCTGCCCCAGATCAGTCGCGTACTCATCAGCGCTCCCAACGGCCAATTTTCTGAATTCCCCTTGGCGATGGGCGGCTTTGGCATCAGCCGGTATACGCTGGATCACGGACTGGCCGCCGTAGCCAGGCGTGAGGGAGTAGAGGTTTGGGAAGATACCAAGGTGGTGGACGTATTGTATCGCAACAACAGTTTCGTGGTGTTTACCAACAAAGGAGAAACCGAGGTAACCGTGGCCGCCGGTGCTTTCGGAAAGAGAAGCAACCTCGATGTTAAATGGAAAAGATCGTTCACCCGCAAGAAACCCAACAAGCTCAACCATTATGTGGGCGTAAAATATCATATACGGGTCAATCATCCCGCAGACCTGATCGCGCTACACAACTTCGAACACGGCTACTGCGGTATTTCGCAGATCGAAGACAATAAATACTGCCTTTGTTACCTCACCACCGCTCATAACCTCAGGAGAAACCAGAATGATATCCATCTTGCAGAACAGAATATCATGATGGCAAATCCATTTCTCCGGAAGATATTTGAAACGGCTGAATTCCTGTTCGAAGAACCTGTTACCATCTCGCGAATCTCTTTCAACAAGAAAACACAGGTGGAAAATCATGTGCTCATGATGGGCGATGCCGCCGGAATGATCACACCGCTTTGCGGCAATGGCATGAGCATGGCCCTGCATGCCAGCAAACTGGCCTTTGAAGAAATCCATGATTTTCTGCAGGGAAAGATCAACCGGTTCGACATGGAACAGCAATATTCGCAGCAATGGGAGAAACATTTTGGCAAAAGGCTGATTGCCGGCCGTATCCTGCAGCGCTTTTTTGGCAATAGCAGCCTCAGCAATTTTTTATTAAAAATCACTAAAACCTTTCCAGGCCTGGCCCGCTGGCTGATCGGGTTAACGCATGGCCAGCCATTTTAAATCATGTACCGGATACTATTATATAGTCTGCTCTTTTTTACAGGCCAGCAGTTGTTCTCTCAAAATTACCAGGCGCTCAACGGTTCTTCCTATAGCGGCAGCCTGACCGTACATAATAATCCTGCCGCCATCGTCAATTCGCCCTACCGGTGGGACCTTACCCTGCTGGGAGTACAGGCCAAGGCAGCCACCAATGCCGTTCAGATCCTTAAATACTCTCTTCTTTCGAAAGCAGGCAATGGCGAATATCTTTTCAAGGGCGGCAGTTTCGAACGAAAAGCGGTACTCAATTCGAACATCAACCTGCTGAATGCAAGGATTGCCCTCAACAGGAAATCGGCCATCGCTTTTGGAGCCAACATAAGGGCGTATGCACGGCTCGTTACCGGCGAATACAATTTTTATGATACCCTGCATACACTGACCGAATTTCTCTCCCTCAACGAAAGAACGCAACCACTCGGAGGCGACTTCATCAGCAGCGGCTGGATAGAAATTTACGGCAGCTATGGCAGAACGATCTTTGACAATGCAGACGGGCGGCTGAATGCCGCGATCACTTTGAAATTATCAAGAGGTGTGTCCGGCGCCTATGC
This sequence comes from uncultured Chitinophagaceae bacterium, assembly GCA_964605065.1. Lineage (GTDB taxonomy): Bacteria > Bacteroidota > Bacteroidia > Chitinophagales > Chitinophagaceae > Endoryza. The sequence continues at coordinate 27,458 of CAZSAQ010000025.1, read as the reverse complement.
CGGCATCCAGAACGGACGATTCAACCGGACCGGAACCGGCAACAATTATACCTTCGGCTCCGCAGCCGCTTCTTATGGGTATTCCTCCAATTACGACAGGTGGCAAAACAGCCGAAACACCGCCAGCAACCTTCGCGATTTTTTGCGTTACACCGATGGTGGTATCTCGCTCGATGCCGGCATAGAGTACCTCGTCAAACCCGGTTATCTCTCGTCTTCTCTGGAAGAAGAAGAAACATTCAATGACTACGACTGGAAGATTGGCGTTTCGCTGCTCGATCTCGGCGTGAATCAATACCGGTTCGGGATCAACAGCCGCAACGCAACCGGCATCCGATCAGGAATCAGCTCCCTTGAGCTCAACAATAAAATGGATTCTACCATCCGCTCCTTATCGGTCTTCAACGATAGCCTGGCCACAGTGGTTCAGCAGATCAGCCAGCCAGGCGGCCAGTTCCGTGTGCTGAACCCGGCGCGCCTGGTGGTAAATGTCGATCGGTTTCTTACAGGTGCTTTTTATGTCAATGCAGAACTCTCCCTGAACTTATCCGGTGTGTTTGGCAAAAAATATTTTTATGTGAAAGAAATGAACCTGCTGACCGTTTCTCCCCGATGGGAAACCGGCAACTGGGGCGCTTATCTTCCCCTCAGCTTCACTACCGAAAACAATTTCTGGGTCGGCGCGGCAGTAAAAGCCGGTCCGCTGCTGATAGGCCTTCACAACCTGGGTTTCCTGTTTTCAAAGAAATCCTTGCCCAACGGAGGCGGATACATCGCCCTGGTCATCCACTCTTTTAATGCCTCCGGAAATCGGGGCGACAAACGGCTGAACTGCCCACCCAACCTCTGGTAGATATTTCAACACCCCTCCTGCCACCTTCCTGCAGCAGCCCTATTCTTTCAATAAGTTTTGAAATTTCAGAACTTGACCGTATATTTGTCCTGAAAAATCCATTTAACATGAAGCTTGCCGAAGCCAAACAACAGTTCATCGCCTCCTGGGGTGCCTTTGGAACCCATTGGGGCATCAACCGAACGATGGCCCAGATACACGCGTTGTTGCTGATAAGCCCTGACCCGCTGAGCCAGGACGACCTGATGGAACAATTGAATGTCAGTCGCGGCAACGCCAATATGAATATCCGGGAATTGATTGACTGGGGACTGGTTGACCGCGTGATCATTCCGGGCGAAAGAAAAGAATATTTCGTGGCGGAGAAAGATATCTGGAAGGTAGCCACCCAGATTGTGAAGGAAAGAAAGAAACGAGAATTGAACCCGATGCTCAAGCTGCTTGATCAGCTCGAGAATGTGGAAGGAGATAAAAAGGATAAACAGGTAAAACAATTTACCGATACAGTCAACGGCATAAAAAGATTCGGCATGCAGGCCGACAAGATGCTTGATGTGCTGGTAAAGGCCGACGAAAACTGGTTCATCGGCAACCTGATGAAGATCTTTAAATAGGAATGAGGGAAAGAGTTTGAGGTTTGCGGTTTGCAGTTTACGGTTTCGCAGGCGAACGGGAAGACTCGCCTCATCGAGCTGTAGCGTTTATTGTTTCACGTTGGTTTAATTGCGGGGAAGGGTTTTGAATGGCTCATTTACTAATTGCCACATTGGCCCATTGTTGTTCAACCGGTTTACCCGGTTTTTTTGGATTATTTTATTTCATTTATTTCTGAAATTTTGGAAATATCAATCAATACCAATCAAACGAACCTGTATGAAAAATAAAAAAATCATCATCACCGGAGGCACTGGTTTCGTTGCCCAGTCGCTGGCCCGTTATTTTGGAAAGCAAAACAAGATCATATTGCTAACCCGCGAATCGGTAAAAGGAGTGAAAAACAATAACTATTTCGCCCGGCTGGCCAATGGCAAAGACGGCTACAATGTTACCTATTGGCGATGGGATGGTCACTCAGTTGAAAAACACTGGGCCCGTGAACTGGAAGAAGCGGATATCGTTATCAACCTGGCAGGTAAAACAGTCAATTGCCGGTATACCGAAAAGAACAAGGAAGAGATCATGCAGAGCCGCATCCGGGCAACGGCGGCAATCGGGGAAGCGATCCGTCAGTGTACCCGTCCTCCCCTACTCTGGATCAATGCTTCTTCGGCCACCATTTACAGGAATGAATACAGCGAGGCGAACGACGAATGGAATGGAAAGATCAGTCTCCAACGTACAGATAACATGCCTTACAACTTTGTTGACCGGATCCGTCAGATGATCAGGAAAGCATGGTACCGGCTACGATATGGCAAAGCCTCGCTTCCTGTGCAGAAGCTCGACCAGGATTTTTCGGTGGAAGTCTGCCAGGCCTGGGAGAAGTCCTTATTTGATCAGCGCACTCCTTTCACGCGTAAGGTGGCGCTTCGTAGTGCCATCACCTTTGGTGTGGGAGGGGTTATGGTTCCCTATTTCCGGTTACTCAAATTTGGATTGGGCGGCAGGCAGGGATCCGGTGAACAGAAATACAGCTGGATCCATGAGGAAGACCTCGCCGGCATCATTGAATTTTTATTTACCCACCCCGAACTGGAAGGAGTGTTCAATGCCGCGGCTCCGGAAGTTGTTACCAACAAAGAACTGATGTCTGCCCTCAGAAAATTGTCCGGAAATAAAGTCGGTCTGCCCGCCCCTGCCTGGATGCTCGAGGCAGGCGCTTTGCTGATCGGAACCGAAACCGAGCTGATCCTGAAAAGCAGGTGGGTAAGGCCGGCCAGGCTGGAGAGAGAAGGATTTCAATTTAATTTCCCCACGCTGGAGGGGGCTTTGAAAAATGTCTTGCAGCAGACTCCGCGCAAGGAATATCAGTTATTCTAAACCTTCTGCCCTGCTTTCTTGTTAGCTTTGACAAATGGAACAACATCCCAAAAAGACAGTCCTGTTAGGAGCTTCAGACAATCCATCCCGGTACAGTTTCCTGGCCCTGAATAATCTTCGCCGCCATGGACATCCGGTGGTTGCCATCGGACGTAAAAAAGCACTTGTAGCAGATGTAGCCATTGAAACCGACACACCCGCCGAACAGGGGGTAGACACGGTTACCTTATATTTAAATCCCGATCACCAGAAAGAATATTACGATTATATTATATCCCTTCACCCCCGCAGGGTTATTTTCAATCCCGGAACCGAGAACGATGAACTGCAGGAAAAACTTTTAAAAGAAGGCATCCAGCCCATGGAAGCCTGTACGCTGGTACTGTTAAGTACGGGACAATACTAAGAGTTTTTACTATACAAACTACCAGTTACTTAGCCCTTCCTTGACGAAGAACAATTTCATGCGAAAAATAAAATATTGTCGCAGGAGTGTCGTTTCATATCTGCATCTGCATCTCGTCAATTGTTGATCGTACCTCTGGAAACACAAGTTTTAGAATCCAAAATTCGCCTTTAATGAAAAACCTCTACGTAGCAGGTTTCTTCGGGCTGTGTTGTCTATGTACTACTCGTATTCACGCCCAGGATGCCATTACAGTAAAGCAGCATATCACCGACAAACCATTCGCTTTCCAGCAAATCCCGGAAAGAGTTTCCTGTAATAAAAAAGATCTCGACAACCTGCTCCAGGCTGAAAAAGACGCCAGGGTCAGGTTCTCCCTCGACAACAATCTTTCCCTGCAGGGAGTGATCACCGAAAAAATCGTTCGCAGCAAACAATCCTACAGCCTGAACATCAAACTGGAAAATTTTCCGGGAGCCCTGTTCAACCTGCTGGTGGTGATAGAAGATGGCAATATCCCCCGTTTCACCGGGCGGGTCATCAATCCCCAGTCGGGAGATGTTCTCATCCTGCAACGAGACAAACAAGACTACTATTTCCAAAAACAATTGCAGCGCTACTTCATGACTGAATAGGCGTGATATTTCTTTTGAATCCCTAACCCGTTTAACATCTGTCCCATGAAAGCACTACTGTCCATTCTGATTGTTGGTTTATTCAGTCTGCCGATCGCTGCTCAAATACCAGTATTAAGCAGCTATCCTTCGGCAAGGGCTGTAATTTTCCTCGATTTCGATGGGCAAACTGTGCAGGGTACGGGCTGGAACTGGAGCGGCCCTATCAATGCACAGCCTGCCGGTTTATCTTCTGCTGCCGTAACGGAAATTTTCAACCGGGTGGCAGAAGATTACCGGATTTTTAATATCAACATCACTACCGATTCCACGCTCTATGCATCAGCCCCGGCCAGTAAAAGAACGCGTGTCATCATCACCCCTACGTCTCAATGGTATGGCGCCGCGGGTGGCGTTGCCTACATGGGAAGTTTTACCTGGGGAGATGATACTCCGTGCTGGGTATTCAGCGCGCTGCTGAACAACAATATCAAATACGTGGCAGAAGCGGCCTCTCATGAAGCCGGACACACTCTCGGTCTGCAGCATCAAAGCAGCTATGATGCCAACTGCATGAAAACAGCAGAATACGCGGGCGGCCAGGGCTCAGGGGAAATCAGCTGGGCCCCGATCATGGGTGTGGGATACTATAAAAATCTTACCACCTGGCATATCGGTCCCAATACCATTGGATGCGGTTCCATTCAGAACGATATCGATATTCTCGCCGGGCCCGACAACGGCATCGGCCTCCGCAGCGATGATCATGGCAATAAGCACCAGCAGGCCACCAGCGTCATACAAAACGCCGCCGGCTTTGTGGCCAGCGGACTGATCAATACCGCCACCGACAAAGATGTTTTCCGGTTTCAGCTCGCCAATACCACCCATGTTCAGCTAAGCGCCATTCCGCAAAACGTCGGCGGCGCCAACTCGGGAGCCAATGTAGACATCCGGGTCAGCCTGCTCAACCAGAATGGAGATACCCTTAACCGTTATAACCCTTCCGACCTGGTGAGTGCCGCCGTTGATACCAACCTGGCCAACTCTACTTACTACCTCGTGGTAGAAGGAGTCGGCAACCTCAACCTGTCGGATTCTGAAAGCATGGGATTCTATTCTCTCAATGCGGCCTTTGCCTCCGCCCTGCCGCTGGACGATCTTCGCCTCGGTGGAACAGTCAATAACGGCCAGCACCAGCTTTTCTGGAACTGGCAGGACCTCCGCCCCGCCACTGCGAGGATCGAGTTTTCACGGAACGGACGTGATTTCAGCAAACTCGCCGAGATCAATGAAAAAATATTCAGCTACCAATACCAGCCTTCCGCCGGGGGTTCAGTACAATACCGCATCCGCATGACCAATGAAGAAGGACGGGTTTTCTACAGCAATATCATTTCGCTTTCTACCACTGCAAAGCCCGTTGTGCGGATCAATCATTCGCTCGTGCAGCAGGAAATCGAAGTATGGGCCTCTGCCGCCGGCGAATACCGGGTGGTTGACCTGTCGGGGCGCACCCTGCTGCAGGGCAAGCTGCAATCGGGTATCACCCGCCTGCAAACACTTAAGTTGCCAAAAGGTTTATTTTACCTGCAAAGCCAGTGTGAAAATGAAAAGCAGGTCTTCAAGCTCATAAAACAATAACACTCCTCCCTGTATTTATTAGTGGGTTTTTCGTAAATTCGGAAAACCCATTTTAATATGAATTTTAAATGGAGAAAATTTAATGGCGACCCGATAAACATCCCCATTGTCGAAGCCGTTGAAAACGCGATCAAACGCGAAACAGAGAAAGGATACAAATTAAAAGTTTGTATCGGCACTGACTCCCAGGTAAAAGGATCCGAAACTGAATTTGCGACCGTTATTGTTTTCCTTCGTGAAGGGCATGGAGGTTTCATGTTCATTCACAACGAGAAAACGAGAACCGAGTACAGCATCAAAGAGAGGATGCTGGTAGAGGTTGCCAGGAGCATCGACATTGCTTACCAGTTATGCGATTTGTTTACCGTGTATGATGTGGACATGGAAGTACATGCCGACATCAATACCAATCCGCATTTCAAAAGCAACGATGCCCTCAAGGAAGCGATGGGATATATATTGGGGATGGGATTTGCCTTTAAAGCCAAACCGGAGGCATTTGCCAGCAGCAGTTGCGCTAATAAGGTAGTCAACTAAACCCTGCAAGCCCTGTAGGGTTTTTTTATGTCAGAACGTGCCCGCACGTTCAGGGCCGCTGTCTCCCCTGTACCATTCGTTATTATAAGTGTCGATAAACCCCAGTATCTTTTCTCTTCCCATTTTTTTTACGGCGCTCGTTACAAAATGAGGAGGCAGAAACTGCCAGGTCTTGCGCATGGCATTCAGAAAATCCTTTACATTCTTACTGACTTCTTTCTGTGTTTCCTTGTCGGCCTTGGTAAACACCAGGCAAAACGGTACTTCCCATTTACCCAGCAGATTGATAAAATCAAGATCGATTTTCTGCGGTTCATGGCGGCTGTCGATCAGCACAAATACGATGGTCAGATTTTCTCTTTTCCGAAGGTAATTCTCAATCATCTGTTCCCAGCGCCGGCGGCTGTTCTGGGATACTTTGGCATAACCATAACCGGGAAGATCTACCAGGTACCACCTGTCTTCCGGACCGGGATGGTTTCCCGGTTTGCCACTGACCATGTCAAAATGATTGATCAGTTGCGTTTTCCCAGGCGAAGCAGAGGTTTTCGCCAGTTTCTGGTTATCTGCCAGCAGGTTAATAAGGGATGATTTTCCCACATTACTCCGGCCAATAAATGCATACTCCGGCCTGTCCGGCTTCGGGCATTTACTAAACTCCGGACTGCTGATCAGATATTCGGCTTTCTTGATGATCATTGGTGCAAGATAGTGGGAATTCCGGTTTGGGGTTTGCTGTTTACAGTTTGATGTTTACTGTTTACGGCTAACAGTAAACCCTAAAACAGCAAACTGGAAACCGAACCGTAAACCTCAAACTGTAAACAGCAAACCCGAAATCCCACTATCTTTGCACCCCAATGGCGAAGTTTGCACACGACGAAGTAGTTCCTTTCAGCGAATCCTCGCAATCCAAAAAGGATCAGGTAGCCGGAATGTTCGACCAGATCGCCTTCCGCTACGACTTTTTAAACCGCTTCCTGAGCGGCGGAGTAGACATTTACTGGCGAAAAAAAGCCATCCGTGAACTCAAGAGCCTTCACCCCCGGAAAATACTCGATGTGGCAACCGGCACGGCCGATGTAGCCATCATGACCTGGAAATACCTGCAGCCCGATCAGATAATTGGCATAGATATTTCAGAAGGAATGCTGCAATTGGGCAGGCAAAAAGTAGCCAAGTTGTTGTTAAATAAGCATATAGAACTGGTCAGGGGGGATAGTGAGGCAATAAATTTTGAAGAAAATACGTTTGATGCCGTAACTGTTGCCTTTGGCGTCCGAAATTTCGAAAACCTGGAAAAAGGCCTGTCTGAAATGTACCGGGTACTCCGGCCAGGCGGGAAACTGGTGATCCTCGAATTTTCAAAGCCGCAAAAGAAATGGTTTAAAGGCATTTATAACCTGTACATGAAAATCATTGCCCCCAAAGCAGGTCAATGGTTGTCAAAAAACAAAGACGCCTATCAATATTTAAATAACTCAGTAAACGCATTTCCAGAGGGAGAAACATTTCTACACATTTTACAACAAACGGGATTTACCCAAACAACCTTCGAACGGTTGAGCTTAGGCATATGTACAATCTACTGTGGAATAAAAAGTCAACGCTGAGAAACTGGGCACTTACCCTGCTGGTATGCGCCAAATTAACTCCTGCCCTGGCACAGGAAGTCGAACTGAACCTCCCCAATCACGACGACAAAAAATATTACCTGGGTATCGGGCTGATGTATAACAGTTCGCGCTTTCTGCTGGAACAGCATCCAAGTTTCCTGGGCAGTGATAGTGTTCTTTCTATCAATCCGCTTAATACAGGCGGCATCGGTCTGGCAGGTATTCATACACTCCGGATAAACAACCGGTTTGAAATACGCGCCATCTTCCCGCAACTGCTGTTCTCCTACAAAAACCTCGACTATCACCTGAAGTATCCCAATAAATCCATGGATGAAGACACATTCATGACCAAGAGAGTGGAATCTATTCTGTTAGGCTTTCCTCTTCATCTGAAATTCCGGAGCGACCGCATCAATAACTTCAGGGTGTATATGTTCGCAGGAGGAAAGATCGAATACGACCTGGCCTCCAATTCAAGCGCCCGCAAGGCCGAAAACCTGGTAAAATTGAAACCATTCGATATCGGCGTGGAAGCAGGTGTCGGTTTCAATTTCTACTTCCCGGTATTCATCCTCTCTCCCGAAATAAAAATCAGCAATGGCGTCATCAACACACACAGCCGCGACAGCCGCCTGAAATTCTCCAGCAGCATAGACCGCCTCAGCTCCAGAATGATCATTTTCTCGTTGATATTTGAGGGATAGGGAGGTTTGCAGTTTGAAGTTTGAGGTTTACTGTTCGGGGAAAATATATTTCTGCGTACTCTGCGTCTTCATGATTTAAGATTCTTGAGTTTTCTTTAACCGCAAACATCAAACAGTAAACCTCAAACCCATTCAATAATCATACTCCCTCCTGAACATATTCATCCTGATGCCTGCGGTGAAGAATTTCGCATCGGGCGATACATAGGCGCCGGCGGGTTTGTTCTGCTTCCGGTACAGCGCGCTCGCTTCCACGAAGAGATTTTCGAAGAGTTCATAAGAAACCAGGAACTGCAGGTTCACACCTTTTCCGGGTATTCCCCCGGCAATATCATATCCGTAATCGCCACCAGAGCGGGTGGTGTTTAGCTTGAGAATGTTCGAACCGATATTAGTGAAGCTGCCGGTTGAATCGAGCCCCTGCTTCCAGTAGATCAGTTTAAGCGTACCTGTCCATTTGGGAGCAGGCTGGTAGCGAACAATTCCGATCATCTCGTAAAAATTCGCTCCCAGCGGGTGCGCCAGGGGCTGATTGAAATGAGAGTAGTTGGAAACAGAATCATTATGAGAATAGGTAAAAGGACGCACCACATTCAACTCGGCCTGCACATCCAGGTTCTTCACATTGAAAAGGTCAATATATTTTGCGCCCAGCTGCAAGCCGTATTTATTCGCCCACCAGCCGTTCTGGGCGCGGATCTCTTTCAGAAAAAATTCATCGAACAACAACTGACCGTACACCTGCGCTCTTTTGGCAATATTGGCTTTGAAATCGAACCCAACGAGAGCATTGTCGGAACTTCCATTCTGCTGTTCGGCTACCCGAAGAAACATGACGGGGTTCAGATAGGTGAAATCGAAGTGATTCTTTCTTCCAAACATCACCGCCTCAAACAATCCAAGATTCAGCCACTTGGTGGCATTGATGCTCAAATGGTGGATGGCGGCGTACTTTTTATCCAGCAGAGGATCGGATCCGCCCTGGTTATAATGAGGATTGAGTTCCATGAACAAATTCATGTAGTTCAATTTCCAGATCCTGGTATTGATTTTCAGGAACAGGTAGCTCTGTGCGTAGTCGCTCAGAAACAGGCTGCGATATCCGGAGCCGATGAAATTTTTATCATACCCAAACTGAAACTCGAGGTATTTGGTGGCATTGAAATGAACAGAGCCCCTGCCGTCGAAATAATCTACACCGGTTTTTTTGAAACTTTTGAAAAAACCTGCTCCCGGAACGGCTCCAAATGAATCGACCCTGTCCCGGAAAAACAAAGGCCCTCTCTCCTGGTTGTCGGTGAGGTAGGCCGAGAAACCGATCTTCCGCGCGATCAGTCCGCGAACACTGACCCCTTTCGTATTCAAAAACAAGGTCTGGTCGTTATCGGCTTCTTTGGATACCTGGAAATTGAAAAGTGGATTGACGGCGAGGTAAAAGTCTTTTACGTCCGCCTCTATCAGGTTGGCGGGCGTCTTGTAGAACGTATTCCAGAGAGGCTTTTTACTGGCGAAAACCGACTTATCCCCGGCATACCATTCGCTGTTATTCATGAACAGGCTTCGAAGGTTCGCCTTGTCCACGGTACTGAGGTTGATTTGCCCGGCCTGCTGAAGCGAATCTGCATATTCCCCTGCCCTCACTGCATATTTTCGGAAGAGCGGCTTATCATTGAGCAGGTTTAAATCGGTGTTGTGCTGAAGGCGGATCTCAAGCCGGTCGAGCAGCGGCTGAAATTTACTGCCCTGCGGCAGGGTGGCAGATTGCGCGGACACGATGGCCGGAAACACGAATAAAAGGATCCTCAACAGATTTTTTACGATAAATTGCATGCAGTGTATTTATGAATTTTCGAGTTATGCAAAGATACCTGATTAAGAATATTACTGTAGTCAATGAAGGCCAGTCGCGCCCGCAGGATGTGCTCGTTGAAAACGGTCGAATTGAGAAAATAGCCTCCTCCATCGATACCCGGGCACAGGCCCTGGAAATAAACGGTGAAGGACTTCATTTATTACCCGGAGCCATCGACGACCAGGTGCATTTCAGAGAGCCGGGTCTTACCCATAAGGCAACTATTTACACAGAGTCGAAAGCCGCTGTGGCAGGCGGGGTCACCTCATTCATGGAAATGCCAAATACCATGCCACCGGTATTTACTCACGAGCTGCTCGAACAGAAATATGAAATCGCCAGGAATACCTCGCTGGCCAACTACTCCTTTTTCATGGGTACCTCCAACGACAACACGGAGGAAGTTTTGAAGACCAATGATCGCAAAAAGGAAATTTGCGGGGTGAAAATATTCATGGGCTCATCTACAGGCGGTCTGTTGGTAGACAACCTGCTGACCCTCGACCGGATCTTCGCGGGTTCGGAAGTGCTGATCGCCACCCATTGCGAAGATGAAAGAATCATCAAAGCCAACCTCGAAAAACTAAAAAAGGAAAAATCCGTCCTCGAACCGTCTGATCACCCGATTATCCGGGATGAGATCGCCTGCTTCGAGTCCTCACTCACCGCGATCCAGCTGGCCAAAAAACACCAGTCGAGATTGCACATTCTGCATATCAGTACAGAAAAAGAATTGCAACTTTTTTCGAATATGCTGCCACTTTCGGAGAAAAGGATCACCGCCGAAGTATGCGTGCATCACCTGCATTTCACCTCCGATGATTATGCTACCAAAGGCAACCTGATCAAGTGCAACCCCGCCATCAAGGCACCTCATAATCGGGAGGCCTTATGGAAAGCCTTATTGGACGACCGGCTGGATGTCATCGCTACCGACCATGCCCCGCATACCTGGGAAGAGAAAAATGAACCTTACGAAAAAGCACATGCCGGCCTGCCGCTTGTGCAGCATCCGCTGCTGCTGATGCTACACTACGTGAAAGAAGGAAGGATCAGCCTCGAAAAAGTAGTGCAGAAAATGAGCCACGCGGTGGCCGACTGCTTCCAGATCGCCGAACGCGGCTACCTGAGAGAAGGCTATTTTGCAGATATGGTGATGGTAAACCTGCAGCAGCCGTCGACAGTTGAAAAATCAAATATTTTATACAAGTGCGGTTGGAGCCCGCTGGAAGGATTCGAATTTCCGGCTACGATAGAAGGCACCTTTGTAAATGGTCGCCTGGTATATGGAAAGCAGGGTTGGGACGAGTCTCATAAAGGTCAGCGTCTATATTTCAACAGATCATAAAACAGCAGGCCGTATACCGACAAATGAATATTGACCAGACCACATACAACGATCTCTCGATCTTTCACCATGAAGAAGAATTCTCGGTCTTCAACCGGCTGAACTTTACCGAAACCGTAGAAGGCCGGGAATGGCTATTGAAATTCTTCAGCAACCCTTTCAGCGACCGGCAATCGATTCACGATACCCAACAGGTTGTAAAACTGATGCTGCAGCACATGAACGAGTGGCCTTCGAGTATCAGCAACGGCACCGTGATGGTCATCGAAAAATTCTACGACAGCAATATCGACGGCATGCCCGACCGGGCCAACCTGGTCAATGCCTTTACTTACCGTACTTTTCACAGCCCGGACTTTTCCCTTGTACGGTACTCCCTGGAACACTTTGCGGATTTTCTAAGAGGGATCAACAAACTGGTTGAGATCTTCAATCAGCCTGGCACTCCCCAGATGGCGAGGGGATTTCTGGACAGGGCCGCCGACCTGATGAATAAACCAATTCTGCGGCAGCTGATTAAAAAAGAAAAAGGACAGCCTTTTACCTGGAAGGAAACGATCTACTTTGGCAATTTCATCCGCGACCATTTCCGCCATGCCAGCAATGAACTGATAGCGATCTTCGGCCGCTTCGATGCCTGGCATTCGATGGCGCGGGCTTCTGAAGTTTTTCATTTGCAGTTTCCCGAATTCACCACCGACCAGCAACCCCTGATCGATGCGCATCAGCTATACCACATACTTCTGCCCACACCCGTTCCCTACGACGTGCACATGAGCAAGGAGAGTAATTTCATCTTTCTCACCGGGGCCAATATGGCCGGCAAAAGCACTTTTATCAAAGCAGTAGGATGCGCGGTATTTCTCGCACATCTCGGCATGGGAGTACCGGCCCGCGAAATGAAACTGTCGATATTCGACGGATTGCTGAGTAATATCAATGTAGTAGACAATATTGTAAAAGGAGAAAGCTATTTCTTCAATGAAGTTCAGCGCATACGAAACACTATTCTGAAAATTAACGACGGCAGAAAATGGCTCGTGCTGATTGATGAGCTGTTTAAAGGTACCAATGTGCAGGATGCCATGAAATGTTCGCTCACGGTCATCAAGGGACTTATCAAGATCAAGAATTCACTATTCATACTTTCTACACACCTCTACGAGATCGGAGAAGAGTTGAAGAACTATCCCAATATTTCCTTCCGCTATTTTGAAACCACCGTCAATGCCGAGCAACTGGAATTCAGCTACCAGCTGAAGGAAGGCATCAGCAATGACCGGCTGGGATTTCTCATTCTGAAAAGGGAAAAAGTAGTGGAGCTGTTGGAAAAGCTCTGATAACTCCATTTATTCGATTAACCGGCATTTGTTATCTTCAAGGCAGAAATTCCTCCTGTATGAAGAAATTACTCCCCGCCTTGCTGTTCCTGTTTTATGCCCATTCCGTGACGGCCCAAAAACCCGGTGCTGCCATAGATGTATTACACTATGAATTTGGCATCACGCTATCCGACCAGAACGATGTGATCGTGGGCGATGCGAGAATCAGGTTCAAAATGCTGCAGGCGGTGTCCAGGGTTAGCTTTGACCTGCTGAAAATAAATGCACAGGAAAAAGGAATGAAAGTATTGTCGGTGATGCAGGGAGAGCAGTCGCTTAACTTTCAGCAGGATTCCACTCATGTGATCATAAACCTGACAGACAAACCAGCCATTGGCGATGAAAAAGAAATACAGATAAAATATTCGGGCATCCCCGCCGATGGATTGATCATTGCCAACAATAAATATAAGCACCGCGGTTTTTTTGCCGATCACTGGCCCGACCGTGCTCACAACTGGCTTCCCTGTGTGGATCATCCTGCCGACAAGGCAACAGTCGACTTTATCATTACAGCGCCTGAACACTACCAGGTCGTCGCCAACGGAATCCAGACCGAAGAAACCTCCCTTGGAAACGGGATGAAACTCACCCGTTATGCTGAAACAGCCCCTCTCCCACCCAAAGTGATGGTAATCGGAGTAGCTGATTTTGCTGTTCAACTTTCCGGAATGGTAGATTGCACTCCTGTATATGCCTGGGTATATCCCGAAGACCGCAACAACGGCTTCTACGATTATGGGCAGGCCACTGAAATTCTCCCCTTCTACATAAAAAACGTAGGCCCTTACGGCTATAAGAAATTAGCCAACGTGCAATCTAAAACCCGCTTTGGCGGATTGGAAAATGCAGGTGCTATATTCTACTATGAGAATTCAGTTACCGGTACGCGGAAATCGGAAAGCCTGCTGGCCCACGAAATCGCCCATCAATGGTTTGGCGACATGGCCACAGAAACCGACTGGCCTCATCTTTGGCTAAGTGAAGGCTTCGCCACATACATGACTATCCTCTACATGGAAAACAGTTATGGAAAAGATACAGCAACCAAAATGCTGATAGCCGACCGGAAGGCTACTATTGCATTCTCCAAAAAAGTGAAGAGACCCGTGGTGGATAAATCTGTCACCGACTATATGCAATTACTCAATGCCAATAGTTATCAAAAAGGCGGATGGGTTTTGCATATGCTGAGAAATCAGCTGGGCGATTCTACTTTCTGGAGAGGAATCAGAACCTATTATGCGAAATATGCCGGTGCCAATGCCTCTTCGGAAGATTTACAGAAAGTATTGGAAGAGGTGTCAGGGAAGGATTTGTCTGTATTCTTTCGGCAATGGTTGTACACCCCCGGCCAGCCAGACATAGAGCTTAGTTGGGTCTATGAGGAGGCCCGCAAGCTGACCACGGTTACCATTACACAGAAGCAGGAGACGGAATTCGTATTCCCGCTTGAAATCAAAGTAACCAGTTCGAATGCCGACGATGGAGTACTTACCAAGTCTGTACAGGTAAGCAAAAAGGTTTCAACATTTACAATTCCCGTGCAGGGTGCGCCAAAAACCATTGAACTCGACCCGGCAGTCAAGCTGCTCTTCGAGGGAACCGTAAAAAAAGGCTAAGCATCCTAAACCCGCAAACACTTACATACGTTTACATTCGGTTAATCACCTTCTTTCGGAAACGACAGCCTGTATTTTGCAGGCTGTTTCCATTTTTCGGCTTGCGCTATTCCCCGGCGATGAAATAACATATGTTGATCAAAACATTTGGAAGCGCGGTATATGGGGTGGAAGCAGTTACCATCACCATTGAAGTGAATGTACTGGGCGGAGCGCCCGCCTATTATATTGTAGGCTTGCCTGATAATGCGGTAAAGGAAAGTATTCAGCGCGTGGAAAGCGCACTGAAAAGCTATGGTTTCCGGCTTCCGAGGTCGAAGCTGGTAGTAAACCTGGCCCCGGCTGATATCAGGAAAACAGGAACGGCCTTCGACCTCCCCATTGCAGTAGCGGCCATCGCGGCCGATGAACAACTCGAATACCAGCGGACGTTGAGCGAATTTGTGATCATGGGTGAATTGAGCCTCGACGGTTCGATACTCCCGATAAAAGGCTCATTGCCGATGGCCATTACGGCACGCAAAGAGGGATATCGGGGTTTGATCGTTCCCAAGTCGAACTCAAAAGAGGCAGGAATGGTGAATAACCTGGAAGTGTATGGAGTCAATAACCTGATGGAAGTGGTCGATTTTCTTGCGGGGCGGCAAACACTGGTGGCGGAAGATGTCAGCACACGCGAAGACTTCTTTCAGTCGCAATACCAGTTCGACGTTGACTTTTCAGATGTGAAGGGACAGGAAAACATCAAGCGTGCTTTGGAAATCGCGGCTGCGGGTGGGCATAATGCTATTTTGATTGGTCCGCCCGGAGCGGGGAAGACGATGCTGGCAAAAAGACTGCCCACGATTCTACCCCCTTTGAGTTTGCAGGAGGCATTGGAAGCGACAAAAATTTATAGTGTGGCGGGAAAACTGTCGGAGAATGCCACTTTGATATCCAAAAGGCCCTTTCGTTCTCCGCACCATACCATCAGTGATGCTGCCCTGGTGGGCGGTGGCGGGATCCCGCAGCCGGGAGAAATCTCACTGGCGCATCATGGCGTGTTGTTTCTAGATGAGCTGCCCGAATTCAAAAGAACGGTGTTGGAAGTGATGAGGCAACCCATGGAAGAAAGAAAGGTGACGATTTCGCGTGCCCGTATCGCGGTAGACTTCCCGGCATCGTTCATGCTCATCGCGTCGATGAACCCCTGCCCCTGCGGATTCTACAATCACCCGCAGAAACAATGCAATTGCGGGGCGATGGTGGTACAGAAATACCTGAATAAGATCTCCGGCCCGTTGATGGACCGGATCGATCTGCACGTCGAAGTAACACCCGTTTCTTTTGCAGAGCTGGCCAACATGAGCAAGGGAGAACCTTCAGAAACCATCCGGCAGCGGGTGATACAGGCCCGGAGCGTACAGGCCGACCGGTATGCAAATGAGCCGGGCATATATTGCAACGCGCAGATCAGCAGTAAGGCCCTGAGAGAATTTTGCGCACTCAACCCGGCCTGCCAGAAGTTATTAAGAACGGCCATGGAACGATTAAATCTCTCCGCCAGGGCCTACGACCGTATCATTAAGGTAAGCCGCACCATTGCCGACCTGTCTTCGAGTGCAACGATCGCCCCCGAGCACCTGGCCGAAGCGATCCAGTATCGCAGCCTGGACCGGGAAACCTGGGCGGGGAAAGGAGGATAGGGAGAGTTTGTTTATTGCTTATGGTGAACGTTGCCTGGAGAAATACCCCACACGAATGTGAGAGGATTTTCGTGCGTATTGGAGGCAGGTTTCCCTTCCGCAAATCGCTGATCGTCCCTTTTGATTTCGCCAAAAAAGTGCAACAAAAAGAAGTTAAAGGGAATAGAAAGGAAATGAATTTTATGAAAGTAAAAACGTCATATATCAGGATATGTTTTCTCATGGTGTGGCTAGCCGCCTCAGTGCTGTTTACTTCGAATCTTTTTTTGAGGTATGATTCTTTACAACCTAATAAACCACCCCTTGAATTTAGGGATATAATTGCTTTTTTCACCGCATGTGTAGTTTGTGGCACTTTGATTTTTCATGTTATCAATATTGAATTGAATAATAGTTCCAACGAAAAAAAGATATCTATCGATAGGGAAAAATTGGCTTTCGACAAAGCAAAATTAGAGCACGACAAGAAAGTCTTGGCAAGTCAGTTGATAGGTGAATGGGGTAGAAAGGATATAGTAGACCATGCTACGGCAGCTAAAAAATTTGCAGATTATGTAAAAAACAAAGACGAGAAGGAATATTCGATTACCTATAATAATTTGAATGAAACACAGCGAGATAGTATAGTAACTATATTAAATTTTCTTGAGAGAATTTCAACTAGTGTTGAAGGAGGATTTGTTGATGAAAAAACAATCAAGGCTTATTATGTTGGCATCTTCAAATTCTATGCAACATACTTTTCACTTTTCATCGACTTAAGAAGAAGGGCCATTCCATATGATGGCTTTTGTGAAGTCTTTTTTAGAGTTAATAATAAGTGGAAATCTTAGAATATTGCTTACTTTGTAGGAAATACTACTTCAAAATTAATTCCTTAATTATGAAAAAAATACAAAATCTAGGTGGTGATCCGTACGGGAATGGTGCCAAGTAAAAAACAAAATCCCCTTGTTAATCAAGGGGATTATATACATAATTTTCAACCGCGAGAATTTTCTTCCTTTGTCTTTTTACCAGAACTCTAGGGTGGTCTTTTTTCGAAATCGAAAACTGTTTAAAGCTACCACTTCAAATTTCCGGGTCACAGACATAGAATATGGAGTGTACGTCAATTATTTGCACTATTTTTCAGGTTTTATCTATTGAGTTACTATTTAAACCGAAATACTCTCCTGAATAAAGGCTTCCGGAATAAAAGCTGATCAAGTATCTCATTGTATAAAGAATAGATTCATCAATTTCATCTATCAGCTGTCAACTTTTCATTTTCATACCTTCACGATCCTGGCTACACGGACCGCAAATAACGTCGATAAATCAGAACTCCACCGAATCCTTCCTGCAATACCAGGCCGGACTGCAAGTCGAACGAACACAACCGGCTGGTTGAAAATCAATCCCTGGCTGACCCTGCATATCCGGCGCAGGCAGCCCGTAAAATATTGGAATGACCTCCTTATATTGTTTGCATCGGGGGCAACTCTTTCCTCCCGTATATAGATTCACTTCACAGTCCTCGGGGAAATTTATGGTAGTCTTAAGCGCCTGGCCATTTATAGGAAATCGGGAAGCATTGATAAAAAATCGCTCAGAACCATCTGCGTAGGTTACCAACCCTGCAAGACGAACAACTACTTCAGAATCACTCTTCATTTCAAATACAAGCGGCAAACTGTCAGCAACGTTCAAAACAGATTGAAATGAAAACATAGATGAAGTTACCTCTATATTTACCTTCTGCATTTTCGCAGCTTCGCGAAGTGCCGGCAAAATTTTCACGGTCAGATATAACTGCTTTGGCGGCCGGCCTGCTATTACCAGCTGCAATGCAAGAAATATTAATAAGTACTTCATATCACCTATTGAAAATACCGAACTCACAGGAAGTTCTTCTCACCTGCTTTCCTCTATGATGTTCCTGCAACTTGAAATTAAAAAGTATGAAAAACCTGTATTATTTTATCCCCCTCAGTGTATTCAGTAAAATTACCTTTTGTATATTTTGCAATGGTCTTCTTCCAGAACAATTGTGCCGGCTTGTTACCAAGTCTTTGAAAAACCTGCCAATTCCCCTGGTGTCGCTCAAATAGTTCTATGGCCGCAACTTCCCCTATCTTGTTGAGCCGGTACTTTCTCAGTACAAAAAACTCCGCCATGGAAAAATAGTTCTGTGATTCCGTTTGAATTCTTTTAACCAAGGCAAAGCCGGCGTAATGCGGCTCTACCTTTATTAAGTAAGGAAACCTGTCGGGTGAACCCTTCCAATAGTCGTCTAGGTTCGGGTATGCATCAAATTTCCCGTTCGCCTCCGTATCAATTCCCAAATACTCTGAGAAATCATAGTAATAAAACTGCATCAGGTTTGTAAAAACCACTTTCAGCTCGGGCGGGGCTTTAAACAAGATAAACTTCATATGAATTCGCTAAAGGTAGAGAGACCTTTTAACTCCGGAAGAGGTTCCAACAAGCCAATTTTGAAAAATCGCTATTGACTATTCGAAGCACCCTATTGCATGACCGTAGCCAACTTAGTTAATAGCCCTCAAATTTTTTAATCTCCACCTGCCGTTCTCCTTGATCCAAACATCGGTCCAGAACCAGGTATACAATTGATCCTTACCAAACTCATCCTTTTCTTTCACCTTGTTGCGATAGGTCAGGATGCCGTACCCATCAAAAAACTGCAAAACAAGGTTCTCATATTGAACATCTGAAATCATCCATTTGGCGTTGACCCGGTCTTTGATGTACTCAGCCCGGCTAAAAAAGGCCTCCTCGCCCTCGTAGATAAAATCAGCAGTCAATGTACTATCAAACAACTTTGCATCATGACTTTGCATGGCCAGCGGGAGAATACCCTTTGAATGAATCAACTGCCTGGCTTCTATGCTGTCCCTTTCGAGGTTATTAGAAATCAAAGTATAGCTGGAAATGCCAACGGTGGGTGAGTTAATATCTATCGCGTACTTTACCTGTACATATTTGCCTGTCTCCTTTGCATCAGCTGGCCTGGCCGAACTATCCTCATGATGTTGGCAGGAAGTGGCACTGACAGCGGTAAAAAAAAGATAGATAAAATATTTCATCGTATATCAATTTTGAAAAAATTGAATCAACTCTCGTTGGCAGCGCGGAACTACCTGCGTGTTTGATCCCTGCCCGATAAAGTTCAGCCATTATTCTCAACTGAATAGTCTTTCTTCAGACTATCCGAATTTTCGAACCCTACAGCCCGCCGAATTTCGCTGGCGAGTCTTCCCCGACGTAGTCGGGGAGTGACTCGCCAGATGCACAGGGAGGGGCGGACTTGCCGAATGCATTCCGGCGGTGCCGGAACTTTTGAGTGATGAATTCAAAACCAGATTCCTTCCCATCGCTTCAGGCGGGTCACCCGCTGATCCGTCTGGGAAAAGTAGCCCAATCAACGAAATTCCTTCCCATCGTTTCAGGCGATTCACCCGCTGATCCGTCCGGGGAGAGTAGCCCAATTAACGAGAATCCTCCCCATCGCTTCAGGCGAGTCACTCCCCGACGCGGTCGGGGAAGACTCGCCCGAATAGCAGTCTGATAAATTCTGTATCGAATTACCTTGTATATCCCCAGAGGCAGGTCAACTTCAATTACACCTGAGTGATTGGCCAGATTCTTTCCTCGAATAACTTTCTCTCGGCCCGCCGAATTTCGCCGGCGAGTCTCCCCGACCTTGTCGGGGGTGACTCGCCAGATGCACAGGGATGGGCTGAGATTGGCGCCAAAACGTTTCCGCCACAAGCGCTTTATGATCAATAACAAGGATGAGGTCAACCCTTTTTACAAGTAAAGAGCTATACTTTTTGTGAGCCATTCATCATACCATTCAACAAAGGTCATTCTATTACCAGTCGCTTCCGATTTAGCTGGATATATACCACAGTCACTTGCTCGGTCATCTACCCATATGTGGCCGGCTTCTTTACCTGTTACTACGAGCAGGTAATAAATGGCACAACCATAATGACAAATTCTGATACTACCAGTGACATGTCTGTTTGAGAAATACTCATCCTCCCATTGCTGATACTCTTCCGTGAATACCTCCCCGTCCGTATCAAAGTCTTTCGCAAGATTCCATTCGTCGATATGAGGGAATTCTGTTGACAGAAACTCACTATCATCGATCTCAAGCTCAATGTTCCAGTCTGACAAGGGAAGCACGCCGTAAGCCGGACCGCTGCCGCCATTACCCATAAAAATCAAAAACTCCTTATAGTCAGCGGGAAGCGTCACCCCGTTCAATTTCTCAAAACTTTCCACTTCACTTTTCTTTAAAAAAGGGTTAAGCTCGTATTTATGTGTGTCAGAACCGAATACTCTGTAAAACGCGCCTTTGAAAAATCCGCCACCGTCGTGTTTCCTCAGTTTCCTATGCTTTTCTTTCAACTCTTGAATAGTCATAATTTCAACGCTCAAATTGTAATCTAGCTTTTGTGATATAACTGTAATACTCCGTCTTCTCAACAGATTAACCTTTTATCCCAACTCCAACCCTTCCCGTTCTTTCTTTCTTTTCTCCAGGACACGACTAATCGCGATCAAATACTCTTTGGGCTAACAAAATCTCAAATCCGGGTAGAAAACACTCTTCATCTCCTACTCCAAGTCGAAAACAACTACACCTAAAAAACCAGGTTATATGGTGGCAGCAAGTCTAAACTCCGCTAAAACAGATTTGCAATGGCAGTTTAACAATAGCAGGCACTCTATTTCCCTTACATTCCGCCGGTTTCCACTTAAAAGACTTTACAATTCTGATCATTTTCTGACCTACAGCATTTGTTTTGTCTTTAACAACCCTCTCGCCGAATATTCGCCCGTTTTCATCAACTATGAATGCAATAATAACCTTTGTATCCAGGTCTTCCGGGATCGAATCCAATGTTATTTTTGCAAACTGCCGCATCAATGCGGGTTCTCCACCTTCGTTCTCAGCATTTTTATCAACCTCACAATATATGGTTTTCATAGTCAAGGAATCAAGCACTGTCCTGCACGTTTTCTCGTCTACAATAGACACACTTCGATCTTTTTCAACCGAGATATTACTTCCCGCGATCGCTAAAATCGATCCTACAAACATGAGTGTAACTATTTTCATCATCCTGATAGTCTTAAGAAAGCATCTATAATCGAAAATACTTGCGCGAGGAATAGTTCTGTATGCATGTGTCGTACAACTGCCTGTCATCGCGGTTTGTTCTCCCACTCAATGGCAGTCTTTATATCGTCCAGGTCTTGCTGGATGGCTTTTTTCAATGCTCCCTTGAAAAAGATCATTGGCAAAGATTTCAACTTTGCCAGAAACCCTCCCGCCTTGTATTCATGAATACTCGTTAGTATGGTGCCGCCTTCGTTTTCTGCATGTACCGACAAGGTGGTCTCGAAAATGAACCCGTCCATTTCGGCCCTTGTCCTGTAATGTTCATTTTCCGTAGCCTCCACAATCCATTTATCAATCGCAGCCGGCTTTCCAAAATACAGGCGTGTTTCCCGCCACTTTAGATTGACCCATCCATTGGAAGGTTGAAAGAGTATCTCGATCTTCTCTACTCCACTGAGAACTTTATCTAGTTCCGCAATGTTGGAGATGGTCTTCCAAACCTGAGCTTTGCTGGCTGAAATTGACACTTGTGCTTCCACTTTCTTGGCAATAGCATTTACTATTACAGAAAAAAGACTTTTAAGTGTGGCCCGAAAAAAAGGGGGAGGTACAGCTTCGCATAACATCCGGTTTGTACCTGTGCATTACATATTGTCTAAGACATCCACAAAGGAACCATACAAGCCAACTAAAAGCCCGACCTCCTTGCTGAGCATTGCAGACTTTGTTGCTAATCCAAACAAATCTTCGTCTTCACTATACACGATATAGTAGCCATTTTTGGGATCACCCGGTATTTCGTCAAACACAAGCCAATATCGGTTTAGTTGGCCTGTTACATCCACCAATTCAATAGCCCTGGGTTCCACAAGAAACCGGTCAATGTTGTCTTCTGTAATTCCATGTGAGTTGTTGAAGTCTCTTTCATTCAGGTCGTTGATGATAATTTTACTTATATATTCAGTTTTCATAATTGAGGACCCTATATTCCTTACAAAATCAGGGTTATGCACACCGCATCCCAAGTTAGTTGAAAATAAACACACTTAATACCCTATAAAATTTGGTATACAGTCTCAACTTGGAGCAGTAACCCTGCCTCTCAAGTAAACAAATTATTATCTTCCTTTGCGATTGGCCGTTTTGCATCTTCTGTCAAATACATTGTTTTACATGCCGGACATAACAAGAAGTAATCATAATAATACGTCTGCCCTGGCTTTGCAACCTTTTTCCTAGTAGGCTTTTTCACAACCTTGACACCACACTTTCTGCAAGCATCTCCTTCAATATTAACCTTAGTTTTATTAAAACTCGACAGCCCCCCCACTTCGGTGTTCATATCTTCATTCTCTCGTTCAACAGGAAGGTAGCCGACGTCAACTAATAAAGTGCTTCCTTTGAGTGCTGCTAACGCAAGTTGGTCACATCTCTCATTTTCGACATGTCCGTCATGACCTTTTACCCAATTAAAAGTAACCCTCTCATGCGCTTCGATCAGATCTAACAATCTGCTCCACAAATCATGGTTGCTTGCCTTCTCCGTTCTCGTACGATACCAATTTTTCCTCCTCCATCGAATAGCCCAACCTTTCTCTATCCCATTAATCACGTAACGAGAATCAGTGAAAACATTTACAATTGACTTTGTTTTTAGCCGTTCAAGTCCAAAAATGACCCCCATCAACTCCATTCGGTTGTTTGTCGTAAGCAGGTATCCCTGGCTGAACTCTTTCTTGATCCCTTTGTACGACATAATTAATCCAAAACCCCCATTTCCCGGATTTGGTTCAGCACCACCGTCTGAATACAAGTCAACTTCCGGTATCTCCTTCCATTCTATAAATATTTAAATGTCTTTTTTATTTTTAGATAGAAGCGCCTTCTCTGTCTTGAGCAAACTCTGTACCCTGGTTACCAATAAGGTTCCCGAAGACTGAATTTAAAAATACTGTTGTCACACATTCGTGACGTTCTCAGTGCCCTTTGACTTTCTCTCCGCAGTAAGGACAGACTATCCATAGTTTTTCAATCTGGCTGTAGCATTTCTCGCAAAGAATCACTCTCTCCACAACAGCTTTAATTGGAATGCTTGTCTTGACAGTGAAGGTTTCCGGGATTTCCTTTAAAAAGCTTGACTCGTTACCCTTTTCAGTAATAAGAAAGAGTTTGTCTTTGGCTCTGGTAATAGCCACATAAAATAAACGCCGTTCTTCCTCCATCAGCAAATCATGATTTGCCTTTTTTATAACCTGGAAAATCCGGTCTTCTAACCAAATATCCGGAAAGCCTCCGCTACCGTCTGTCAACCCGATTATAAAAACCACCTTCGCTTCAAGTCCTTTCGCAGCATGGATAGTCTTGGCTTGAACTCTCAGTCCTTCATCCTTAAAACGGAACAAGTAAGGAGAAAACATCTTGCTTCTTCGGTAAAGAAATAGAATATCATCATTAGTCAAACCACTCTCTAACAGCTCGTTTATTGTCTTCAAACAAAAATCAATATTCTCCTGTAAATCATTCCCCGCATAAACCACAATCTTGTGTTCAGACTTTTTCGAAGCCTGAATCTCCTTTTCGACTTTAAACTTGTTATGCTTTATTACCTCGTTACTTGCCCCGACAATATTCTGTGTACTCCGATAATTTAAATTGAGTTTTACAACTTTTGCGTTAGGGAAGTGTCTTTCAAAATCAACTATGTAACTAACATTGGAACCCCTAAATCCATAAATGCTTTGCCAATCATCCCCAACACAAAAGAGTTGTGTCTGGTCAGTCAGTAACATCTTGATTAATTTAACTTGCAAGTTGTTTACATCTTGAAATTCATCTACCAAAATATACTTGAATTTGCCTTTATATTTATTAGCAATATCCTCCTGGTTCTGAAAAAGTGAGGCTGTTTTAGAAATCAAATCATTGAAATCAAGGTAAGATTTATTGGTACAGTAGTCCGCATATTCTCCTACCAGCGGGATTGCCAACTCATAAAAACTTCGAACCCTTTCGTGTTGGTCTTTTAGCGCTTTATCCAACACCCAATCTAAATCAATGCCCTCAACTTTCAACATGTCGGTAATACGGATGACCTGAGATACAAAATCTTTCACTTCTTCGTGGTAGTTATTAAACTCTTCTCGAAATGAAAGAGCAACCTTTGCCGGATAGCTCGCTGGTAACCTGTTCTTAACAATATTATCAAGAGTCTGATTGAACAGGGCTGAATCCTTTGTCATTGTTTCAAAGGTCTTCACTAAGAGCAAATTTCCTTTTTCAAACTGCTCCTCCTTATCCTTTGTTGAAAAACTCTTTTCGCTCACATGTTCAATGTAAAGATTGGCTTCAGGAATATAAAAATCGGGATGAAAAGCAAAGTCTTTTACACTCAGACGTGGTTCATACTGATACTTGATGCTTCGCCTATAAAACCAATCCGCTATAAACTGCTCTGATTTTGAACGAACTTTTGTTCCATCAAGAGTCGTAAAGTATTTTCCGTCTTTGATTAAATTTTTTTCATCTTTTTTATGTAAGTGAATTTTATCAACAATATAATCCAAAATGTATCTTTTAAGCCGAATCAAATATTCCGCATCTTCACATCGTCCAATTAGAATTTTGTGTACGACTTCAAAAATTGTCTCAGGTGCAACATGCTTTGACAACTCGTCTTCTTCGTTTTTCTTTTCATCTCCAATAATTCTGAATTTGTTGTCAAACTCGTTTACGCCATAATTACGAAGGATGCTGTAACAAAAACTGTGAAATGTTCTAACCGTTAAACCATCAATCCATTTATACTTTCTTTGCTGATTAAATCTTTCTTTTTCTTTGTCTTCTCTACTAAGCCTTTTATCTAAAAGAATACTTTCATATTCTCCCGTTTTGTCTGCCGAAATGATTAAGCGGTCGATCATTTCATTTGTTGCGTTCTTGGTAAAAGTGATAGCAAGTATATTTGACGGGCTAACGCCCTTTTCTTCAACGAGGTAAATGAGTTTTTGCAAAAGTGTTTTTGTCTTGCCTGAGCCTGCTCCTGCTAAAACCAGGATGCGATTGTCTTCGCTGACAACCGCTTCTCGTTGTTTTTCATTAAGGGAACTTAAATCTGTTTTTGTTTCTATAGGTCGCATATATAATTATCTGGTCAAATATCTTTACTAGTCGCTTCCTTTCGTACCCTTCGAAACTTTAATTCGATTTCTTCTATTTCAATTTTCTTATTTCAATCTCGGTCTGGATACTTATAGGGTAACTCTACTCTTTTGTACACTCATACAGGCTGAGATTTGACTATTGGAAGGATGACCTACTTGCCTGGCAGCAACCGGCCCTGAGAACGGGACAGCCAGGCAAAAACCCAAAGTCAGCCTTTCCATCCTAACCACCGCCTGCAATTGAAATCAGCGGAAATTTACTTGTGATGCTCAACTTGCATAATGCCGATTGCTGGGTACAATTTTTTCACTAATAACTTTGAGTCGCTCTCCCATAATGTTCAAAAAATTGCGACGACGCGGCTCAGGACAAGGTCAAAAACACTGTTGTTTCGCCTAATTATTGCCTTGTTCCTCCACCGTAATATTCATTTTTTACTGATAATCTCCACAATTCTGCACTCATGATCTCTGAAAATATACCAACTATAGTGCGCTTAAACAAGTGATCTCTTGTCGTCAGGTTTCTGTGTAGCGAGTAAGTTCTTGTTATACTTGTTTAAGAGATCTTCGTAAAGCTTCGCTGCAGCGCAAACTGCCTCAAGCATGCCAAAAATCAAAATAACCAAGATCAACGCACCTGGCCATGAATATCTCAATTCGGAATGTATCCAACGTAAACTCGATGTGAACATCATTTCCTCCGGCCTTCATAGCCTTCGTCTTGGGAAGAGGTACATCCCATTAGATCGTCTGACAGAAGTCAATCTTTAACTTCATAGATTCCCTTTTCACTGTTCCAAATCAATTTATCGTGATTGGTATTCCAGAACTGTTGCCACCATTTCGCATCTTTGGTTTCGTCTACGGTTTTGTCCCCAAACAACATTCCCAGATAGGCAAATGTATATGTATCCGGATTGCAATAACTCGCCGTAGAACCCTTCTCTTTTGGCATCTCGTCCAGCTTATACACATTCTTCAGGCAGTTCTTTGTAATTTGATCCTTCCTTGAATTATCCTGTAGGGAGACAATCAGGGCTTGTACAGCTGTCAGGCTGCTTAATTCAGGAATTTTAGAATTCCGGTACTCAACAGTCTTAGTTTCTTCAACCGTCTGGTTAGTCAAATAAGCCAGCCACTTGCTTTTTATCTCATCAAGCTCTTTTTTCGTTGAATGAATCGATACAAAACCAAAATTCTTCCCTGTCAGGTTCTGAAGAATCTGATTTGCTCTTCCGCCAACTTGATATAAGTCATTATCAATAACCAATCCCTTCCCCTCAAATAATATGTCTCCGCTACTGATCCTATCCCAAATAATCAGCCTGCTGGTACCAACTAATTTAGTTTCTGCAGTATTAGTAATCTGTTCTGCCAGCGCCTTCAGGTAACCCGTATCATTTGAATAGTTATTTATTGACGCATTCAGGGTCAAAAAAACGTCACTCCAACTTTTGTCATTTACATTCTTTACTAAAAGATCGGCTGAATGTAACTTTTGCGCAGCATCATACATTTCCTTAGTGTAGTTCTCAATATTCTGCTGGCTCCAGGAAACCAATACTCTTTGAGAAAAAGACTCAAAGAAGCAAATCGTCAAAAAACAAAAAAGGATACTTTTAATCATAGAGTGCGTTGTTTTAATTAACAGCATAGAGCTTTTCTCATACATGTCAAGCCCAAACAGTCAAATCTCCTGGCAGGTTCACTCCCAATCTTAATCATTAAGCTGATGTTGTCTATAAATTACTTATAACCCACAATAGATTAGTTATTCATTCAGTGAAGAGAATATTATTATAGGTTGCCATTGTAATTCATTCGTCCTATTTACTGTTGCGCGGATAGCGTGATTGTAAGCTCCCCCTTTTTAGTACCGATTAAAAGTAGACTATTTCATTCATTTGGT
>CAZSAQ010000024.1:0-53478 GCA_964605065.1 uncultured Chitinophagaceae bacterium | reverse complement strand
AAGTCGAAAAGCTGTTGTTAAAAGGGAAATTCATCCGATAAAAACTGTGAAAAGAAAGGATGCTGTTCAAAAAAATAATCTAAGTAAAATTTAATTAAAAATGAATTTCATAAAAAATATAATAGGTAACGGAGCCGAACATAAAAATGGCAAAGCTGTTACTGAAGAAAAACTATTACTTGAAATTTCGGGCATGACCTGCGACCATTGTGCAACAGGCATTGAAAAAATGCTTTTAAAAAATGAAGGTGTAACAGAAGCCAAAGTAAGTTATCAAAGTGGCAGTTGCGAATGTTCGTTTGATCCTTCAAAAACAAGTAAAGAAGAAATTGTAAATACAATCAACGAAACAAAAAACTACAAAGTAAAAAGCGAAATCAAAAAAGAGGATTGTTGCGCTACACAAAAAGATAGTTCTTTACAAAATAGCAGCCATTTTGATTTAATCATTATTGGTGGTGGTTCGGCTGCATTTTCAGCAGCTATCAAAGCCGAAAGTTTAGGACTATCAACCTTGATGGTAAACGGCGGATTAGATTTCGGAGGAACTTGCGTAAATGTAGGTTGTGTACCATCTAAAAATTTAATCCGTGCTGGAGAAACTGCTTATCACTCCACACATTCCAACTTTACAGGTATTAAACCAAAAGGAGTTGATATTGATTTTGCACAGGTTATCAAAGACAAGAAAAAATTGGTTGCCACACTTCAAGAAAAAAAATATATGGATGTGGTAAGCGATTTTGAAAACCTGAAAATGGTAACAGGTTGGGCAGAGTTTAAAGACAACAAAACAATTGTTGTGGATAGTAAAACAGAATATACAGCTTTGAAATTCATCATTGCCACTGGTGCGACTACCAATATCCCAAACATTGAAGGATTGAATGAAATTGGCTACCTGACCAATGTCTCGCTTTTTGATTTAGAAGAAAAACCCGAAAGCATCACTATTATGGGAGCAGGGTACATCGGTTTGGAATTAGCTATGGCATATAATCGTTTGGGTGTAAAAGTGCGTATTATCGAATTTACAGATAGAGTTTTAAGAACACAAACTCCTGACATCAGCGAAGCCTTGGAAACACAAATGCGTAACGAAGGTATAGAAATCCTGCCAAATTTTAGAGCAGTAAAATTTGATAAAAAAGGAAATGAAACTATTATCCATTGTAAATGCCCTGACGGTTCTTTTACACAAATTATAGAAAAAGGAAAAATTGTAGTGGCATCTGGCACAACACCCAATATACAAAAATTAGGATTGCAAAATATTGGTTTGGAACTTGATAAAACAGGACACATTTTGGTAAACGAAAAAATGGAAACAAATTTACCTAATATTTATGCTGTGGGCGATGTTACCAACACACCCGCTTTTGTTTACACAGCCGCTTTTGAAGGAAAAATTGCCGTAGAAAATGCTTTTTCAGGAAGTGAAAATAAAGCAGATTACTCTTCTTTACCTTGGGTAGTATTTACTGACCCGCAAGTAGCAGGTGCAGGCTTGGACGAAGCACAAGCTGAACTGCAAAATATTCCGTTTGAAGTTTCTAAAATAGAATTGAAAGACGTGCCGAGAGCCATTGCAGCAAATGACACAAGAGGTTTTATAAAGCTTATTCGCAACACCGAGACCGACAAACTAATCGGAGCAAGAATAGTAGCACCCGAAGGCGGAGAACTTATTCAACAATTGAGTATGGCAATCAAATATGGAATAACCGTAAAAGAATTAGCAGAAAGCTTTTATCCTTATTTGACTTTAGGGGAAGGCATCAAATTGGCTGCAATTACTTTTGGGAAAGATGTGGCAAAACTGAGCTGTTGTGCCACTTGATAAAGCCAAAAAGGATCTTTGTTATTATTTTGCGAAAATATTTTAAAAAATTGAAGTATTTGAAATGGAAAAATTTGATGTAATAGTGATAGGCACAGGTTCGGGAAGTAACGTAGCCAAGCGTTGTGCAGCAGCAGATAAAAAAACTGCTATCATTGATTACCAACCCTATGGAGGCACTTGCGCTTTGAGAGGGTGTGACCCTGAAAAAGTTTTGGTCGGCCTAGTGCATGTATTGACGCTCAATAAACAATTGGAGGGAAAAGGCATCACAACTTCTACCACATCTTCATTGAAAGATTTGATGCGGTTTAAAAAGAGTTTTACAGAACCAAAAATATCTGAAACTGAAGTCGGATTAAAAAGAGCAGACGTTGGAATGTATCACGGCAAAGCAAAATTCGTTTCTAAAAATACCATTCAAATAAACGAAAATATTTTACAAGCAAAAAAGTTTGTTATTGCAAACGGAGCCAAACCACGGAGTATCAATATACCTAGAGAAAATTTCCTCATCGATAGCACCGCTTTTTTAGAACTGAAAGAATTACTAGAAGACATTTTGTTTATCGGGGGTGGTTATATAACTTTTGAATTTGCACATATTGTTTCGCGTTTTGGGGTGAAAGTAGTTATTCTTCACAGGGGGGAGATGCCCTTGGGAAAATTTGATGCTGACATGGTTAAACTAGTCATTCAGATTAAATTAAACACTGAGGCAATAAGCATAGTCAAAGAAAATAATCACTTTGTAGTTCATGCTGTGCAGGGAGGAAATGAATTAAACTTCGCTACTTCTCTTGTGGTACATGCTGCTGGAAGAACCGCAGATATAGATGATATGGGTTTAGAAAAGGTGAATGTTTCTTTTAAAAATAATGGAATAGCCGTGAATGAGTATATGCAGAGTATATCCAACCCGAATGTATATTCTTGCGGTGACGGTGCAAGGTACTATCATGAATTTCAAAATGAAGCGTATGGATAAATTTTACAATGAGACATATCGTAAATTGGAAACTGCAATTCAGGAACAGGAGATTGAGATTGACAACCCTATAAAAAGGATTGAAGCGATTATACAGCTTATCATTAAAAGCCTTTCAGATTTAAAGGAGTTTGTACTAAAAAACGACTTTAAAGATATGGAGGCAGAAATCTATTTTTTCAAATATCAGAAACCTGTTATAGTTTCAAAACTCATCTACTACAACGCCATTTATAAAATCGAAACGAGAAAACCCTATGGAGCCAAGCGCATCAGGAAATATTTTACCAAAGAACTGAAAAAGCTAAAAAGGTTCTTTGACAACAATCTTGATTTTTACAAGTATTACCGTAGCAATAATTCTTTCGTTGATGAGAAGTTTTTTGTACGTGGTAAGCATGATATAAGGCTATGGTTGGACACCTTTTATTTTGAGGCAGACCATCGTTTTTCTACTTCACACGATTATAAGGTTGCCAAGATAATTGCCAATGACCTGATACAGGTTTATTTGGAAGATAGGTTGAATAACCTTAATCTGAAAAAAGTTTCAGAAAATTCGTTGAAATGGACGGCAAGCAAAACAGCACTTACGGAACTCATATATGCACTGTACTCCCACGGTGTATTTAACAATGGGAATACAGATATAAAATTGATTGCTAAAGCATTTGAAGATGCCTTTAATATTGAGTTAGGTGATTTTTACCACACGTTTATGGAACTCAAAGCCCGTAAGATAAACCGAACAAAATTCCTTGACAGCCTGTGTGAAGCCCTAATAAAAAAAATGGACGAAAAGGACGAAAAGTAACGACTATTATAATACGCCACGAGGTGAATGAACGCCTTTTGTCCGTATAATGCTTTCCTGCACCTTTGGGGCTTCATTCTGCTTTTCTGCCTGCTCCGAAGCATCTTGTTTGGTTTCCGGCGTAATAGATAGCTGTATCTTTCTTTCTACGGCTGCCAAATCCGTTTTAAGTTCGCTTAATCGACTTTCCTTAGACCAAGTACCGTTAACCACTTCCTGAAGTATCGGCAGGTCTTTTTGTATTTCAGCGATTTTCTCCTGCTCCTGCTCGATATAGCCGGGCAATTTCTCCAGTGCATTTAGGAAGTTCATAGCCGCCAGCTTTTCATCTTTAGCAATTAAACCGTTGTTGTAGGTATATTTGATATTGCCCTCTCCCTGCACTAAAAAGCGGTTTACCCGTATATCCACGCCCTCCTTTTCGGACATTTCGGTTTTTACCAACAGCGTAAATCCGTACAAACTACCGATTTCTTCATACTGACCTCCGGTGCGGGCTTTGTCCGCAAGCTGGTTGAGCTTTACACCTATTTTTTTAATATCCTCATTGGGCGGTAAACCGTCCAACTGTACAGGATTTGCAATTGTACCATCCGAACGTTTTTGTATGCGTTGCTGTAAGTTTTCCCAATCAAGGCTCATTCTGTTTAGTCGGGATTGCGTACTATCCAGCAATTCCGTAAAGTCTTGCAGCTTGTATTTGGCACTGAACTTGGAACGGTTAAACGCCTGTTTTTCGCTTTCCAATCCGGCAATCTGTTTTTCTAATTTGGCTTTATCCAAAAGGTCGGTATTTCCCGAAAGGATAGCCACGTATTCCGAAAAGTTCATTCCCGATTTTTCGTCCATACTGCCCTCGTCAATAGTCCGTTTGCCGAGATTGTTGTTTTTTAATTGGTCTATAAATAGCTGTTTATTGTACAGCAGGTTAAACTTGTAGCTATCCAGTGATTTTTCTACGGCATAGATAATTACATCTACTTTGTTGTCGGCAAAGAACTTGGCAATCTCATTGCCTTTTCGGACTGCCCGACCGTCCCTTTGGGCAAGGTCGCTTGGTCGCCACGGTGTATCTAAATGATGAACGGCAACTGCTCTTTTTTGTGCATTCACACCTGTACCCAACATACTTGTAGAACCGAACAGTACACGGATTTTGCCCTCGTTCATTCCTTTGATAAGTTCCTTGCGTTGCTTATCATTTTTAGCCTCTTGTATAAACCGGACTTCGTGTGCAGGTATGCCGTGGTCTTCCACGAGCTTGCGTTTGATTTCGGAGTACACATTCCATTCGCCCGGCTTGTATGTTCCCAAATCGGAGAAAATGAACTGCGTTCCTTTCTGTGCGTTGTATTGGTTGTAATACTTGGCAATGTTTGCCGCACAATGCGAAGCCTTATTATCGGGGTGGTCATCATACGCACCGCTTACCATCCGCATATCCAAAGACATTTTACGGGCGTAGTCCGTTGCGATAAGCATCTTTGCTTTTTCTTCGCTTTGTGATAAAGGTTCTCTTCCTAATAAGGTAGCATTTCCTGTTTTGGCAAACTCCATTAGCTTTTTGATAAAATCTTCCTGGTCTGGAGTAGGCGGTATGTTATACAATACCTCGTTCTTATTGGGGCGGTCAATACCTATATCTTTTGCCGTTCGGTAATCCGTGATTTCCGAGTAGAATTGTGCCAGCTCCGGCACTTTGATAAAGTATCGGAAACGTTCTTTTGCTACAATATTGTTAGCTACCGAAAATTCATAATCGGTCGTTTTTCTTGCATAAATAGCAGCCCACGCATCAAAAGAGTGAATGCCTTGTTTTTCCAATGCTCTTGGTCGCAGGTACTTAAAAAGTAGGTACAGTTCCGTAAGTGAATTGCTTATGGTCGTTCCCGAAAGGAAAGTTGCTCCCATATCCGCATTGATGCGTTCCTGAATGGTACGGATAGCAAAGAGCAGGTTCAATGCCTTTTGGCTACCGTCCACATTGCCCAATCCGGCAACCCTTGTATGTCTTGTATTGAACATTAGGTTTTTGAACTGGTGGCTTTCATCAACGAACAAATGGTCAATGCCCATCATCTTAAAGTCAACCACATCATCTTTGCGGTTTTCAATATCGTGTTGCAGGGTTTTGAGCTTCACTTCGAGGTTCTCTTTCCGCTTGATTACTCCGGCAAGCATTCCCCTTGTAACTTCCTTGCCTTGCGATTGCAGGGCATCAAGGTTACGCTCTACGCTGTCCAATTCGATTTCGAGTATTTCCTTTTGAATTTCGGGCGACTGCGGTATCATACCAAATTGGTCGTGTGTGAGGATTACACAATCCCAATCGTTGTTTTTAATATCGCCGAATATCCGCAGGCGTTTTTGGGGCGTAAAATCTTCTTTGCCCGGAAACAGGATTTTAGCGTGTGGGTAAGCGGTGCGGTAGGCTTCGGCAATTTCGTGAACGTTGCTTTTCAGACCGATAATCATCGGTTTGTGTGCCAGTCCCAAACGCTTCATTTCCTGTGCTGCCGTACACATAACCAACGTTTTTCCTGCACCTACTTCGTGGTCGCAGATAGCACCGTTGTTCAGCTTTATCATCCAAACCGTGTCCTTTTGGCTTGAATACAGGTCTTCAATGCCCAATGCCTTACGGTCTAAGCCCGGAAAGTCCTGATGCGTTCCGTCATAGTTCGGTCGGACGAAGCAGTTAAAAGTATCGTTGTATTGGTCGGTCAGCCTGCTTTTAAACTCATCATTTTGGGCGTGGAGCCATTCGGTAAAGGCGGTACGGATTTCGTCAATCTTGGTATTCGCCATTTGTATGGCTTCCATATCCCGCACCTTGACCTCTTGGTCGCCAACCATTACTTTTTTGGTAATATCCGGCGTGGTATTAACCAATGCGTGTTTGAGCAGGGCAATCCCGTCAAACGTTCTGCTTTCAGCTTTGACAGCGTATTTTTCCCATATATGCAAATTCTTACGGTCGCACTTTACTGAAAAGTCATCGGAGCTTTCAGAGTAATGAACGAGTACGTCCGTATCAAAAAGATGTGAAGCAAAGCGGGCATAAATGCCAGTGGGTATCCAGCGTTCGCCCAAATTAAAATCGAGTTCCTCAAACTCAATTCGTCTTGGTCGGGCTTCTTCCAAAACGGTAAGGCTTGTTTTGGCTTCAGTATCATTGGGATTGTTTTCAATGTAGTTCAGTACCTCTTGGGCTTTCTCTACTACGTTTCCTGCAATCCAGCGTTCGGATATTTCATATTCCTTTTGCAAAGGATTGTAGTAAATGCGACCGTGTAAGGCTTCTTTCAAAGCATCATCGGTAATACCGCTGATTTCGGACATATAGTCCAAATCCACGCTTCCGTATTTGTTCAGCGAAGCCGCTAACGCTTCTTCGGGATTGTCCGTTGCTATTGTTAAGGTGGAGAAACTTACCGGACGGCTGAATATATCCGCTTTGTGTACCACGCCACCAACAACACGCTCCAAATAAGGGATTTCCTTGCCGGAACTATCCGCTTTGATGAGCTTGATATTATCGGCACTGTTAAGGTTTCCGTACCTTTTGACAAAGGCATCGTAAAGGCGGTTAAGGGTTTCCCTTTCTTCCTTGTATTCGGTCTGAAACTTTGCCTCTTTATTGTAAAGGTCTTGGTAAACATCACGTACAGCAATGTACGCTTCGGCTCTTGCTTTCTGTAAGGTCGGTAACTGCAAAGGGTGGAAAACTGCCGTACCGTCTGATGTATCTACATCTTGCAGATGACCGACCCAACCATTATCCACAACAAGACAATCGTTACGGTGGTACGATTGCAGTTCGCCACTATAAGGAGCAGGTTCGGGAATGGTATTGGGAACGGCTGGCTTATCAGCTTGGCCATTCCCGTTTATTTGTGAAAACAGGTCGCCGATAGCTTCCTGTTTTTTGCCATTGGTAGATGGGCTTCCGTTGGCAGTTCTATTGGTAATCGGAGGCGTATAAGGTTGCTGCATCGCACTGCTGAACAGGTCAGGTTGGCGACCTATTGCACCTCTTCTTTTGTTGGTGCTTTGCCTTTTAACTTGTGTCGTTTTTTTGGATGGAGCAGCAACCATTACAGGCTCGTCCACATTTTCAAACAAGTCGAAAATGCTTAGTTGCTTTAATTCCTGCGGACTTTCCCGATTGATTATAGGAACAGATAAAGATTGTATTTCCGGCTGAATGGTTACAGGTTCGATAACCGGAGGTGTAACCGTTGGTGTTGGTGTAACAGGAATTTGTAATGCAGGCTCATCGTTCCGTTCGCCTTTGTATAAATTCAAATTCAGGTGCTTACCAAAATCATCCGTAAGCATTTGTTTGAGGTCTTGGGCAATTCCGTTAACACCGTCTTTATGAGTATAGATGAGTGCAGGTTGTCCGTAAGGGTCGGTATCTAATTTGCGGTCGGTATGCACAATCCTTGTGCTGTCCTGAAAGAGCGCATTGCCCGGAGTGTTGTATTCCGTTTGCCTGCTTTGGCAAAACAGTTCTTCGGCTTCGGTCAAGTTTTGTTTTCCCGTATTCTTTTGCAGGATAATCAAATCACTGCCGACTTCCGTACCTGCATATTCCGTAAACAGGTTGTTGGGTAAGCGGACAGCCGAAACCAAATTATTATCCTGCATCAACGCCCTGCGTATCGGCTCGTTCTTCGGACTATTCAGAATGCCCTGTGAAGTAATGTAAGCCAGCAAACCGCCCTCACGGAGCATATCACCACCTTTCAGAAAGAAGTAATTGTGTATGCTTCGGGCTGCCTGTACTTTTGCACTGTCCCTGCTTCGGGAATAGGAAAGGTCGAAAACGGAAGTATCGCCAAATGGAATATTACTGGCGATTACATCAAAGCTGTTTTGTCCCTTTTCGGGGATTTCCTCAAAACCGCTTATACGGATTATGCTTTCGGGATAAAGCTGTTTTAAAATCTTGCCTGTGAGCAAATCCTTTTCATAAGCAGTAACACTGGCTTTTTTATTTTCTGAAAAGGATTGTATGAAAGACCCGATACCTGCGGAGGGTTCGAGGAATTTATCAATGTTCAGACCGCTTTCACGCAAAGTTGCGGAAATCGCATCTATGACCTGTGGCGGTGTATAAAAAGCCGTCAGTACGGAGCTTTTCATACTGTCCACATACCTGCGGTATTGCTTTTCGTCTTCTGAATTTTCTTTGAGTAGTTGGTGGAGTTCCTGCGTAATCGGGAAAAGGTCGTGTTCTGTTTTTCTCCAATTATTGATGTCTATTTCGTTCGCTATGGGGTTCAACACGAATTTAAGACCGCCAAATCCGCTGTATTGCATCATTAGCAGTCTTTCGCCTACGGTGGCTTGTCGTTTCTCCTTTTCCAGTTTAAAAGCAATTCGCAGGGCATCAATGTTCTGTTGGAGATGTTGCTTTTTACTGAAGCCCATTTTCCTCTATCCATATTGCGATGGTTCCGGTTATTTCGGTATAGAGCAGGTCGTACTCTGTGTTATAAGCGAAATCATCGGTTAGCTGGTAGCCGGAGAAAACAGGCTCACAAACCGCGAACATTTTCAGGGCGAACGGTCGCAGTTCCTCATCTGCCATTATGGTATCAAACTCATTGCATACCACCTGAAAAACGGTGTCGAATTTGGAGAAGTGCAAGCCCTCAAAAAGTATGTAATTGGCTATTTCGTTGCATTGCTCAATAGCGTTTCCCGAACTAAAAGCCCCCTCGTAAGCATTGGCAGCCCACGAAGAACGTTGCTCAATAAATTTTTGGTCATTTGCTTTTTCGGGAAAGCTGGTATTTAATAATTCTTGTAATCGTAACCTGAAATACGATAGGTCTTTTTGCTGTGTATCCATACTATAATTTTGCTTAGAATTTTACTTGAAGCCTAAAATTATAGCAGTAGATGAGCCCCTTTGCAGAAGTGGCAGGGTTTGGCTTTGAGAGGTAGGGTTTTACCACTTAGTAAATTGAAATAGAAACTTGAAAAGAATTAAGATTTGAATATTTTTTCATAAACTACTTTTGTGTTTAAACTTATTATCGTAATATTGCGATGTAAAAGTGTAAACTATGGGACTTACCAAATCAGAAATATTTACAGACCAACAGAATAAGCTGGCTTCTCGATTTAAGGTTTTGGCGCATCCTGCAAGGATTGCTATACTTCAATATATCATCAATCAAGATGCCTGCATCTGTAACGATTTGGTTGAGGAATTAGGGTTGGCACAGGCAACCATTTCACAACATCTAAAGGAATTAAAAAACATCGGTATCGTTCAGGGAACGATTGAGGGAAAATCTGTTTGCTATTGTATTGATGAAAAAGTATGGAATGAAATTCAAGAGGAATTTAATGCGTTTTTCAATCAGGAGGTAAAAGTAACCAAGTGCTGCCCATAGCATTTTTTTAATATTTAACATCGTTATATTGCAATATAACATTTATTGTGCTACTTAAAATTCAGTTAATATGAAACTATCAAAAATCAAAGAAATGTTACCAACATTAGAGAATGTTGAATTTCAGTTAGAGAACGGAACGCCTGTTCCCGAACATTTCCACGTTACCGAAGTGGGACAAATCAATAAAAATTTTATTGATTGCGGCGGTGTAATCCGCAATGAAAAAGTAGTAAACTTTCAGCTATGGAATGCCAACGATTATGAACATAGATTGAAACCAGGAAAACTATTGAATATCATCAAACTGTCTGAAGAAAAATTGGGTATTGAAGATGCTGAAATAGAAGTAGAATACCAAAGCGAAACGATTGGTAAATACGATTTAGACTTTAACGGAAAATATTTTGTATTGAAGAATAAACAAACCGCTTGTCTTGCTCAGGATGCTTGCGGTATTCCAACAGAGAAACAAAAGGTAAAACTATCAGAGCTAAACAGTACCACTTGTTGCACACCAAATTCAGGATGTTGTTAATAGTATAATCATAAAAATAAATAAAAATGAAAATTGCATTATTCAGTGACATTCACGCCAATCTACCTGCATTAGAAGCATTTTTTGAAGATGTAGAAAAAAGAAATCCCGACAGTATTTATTGCTTAGGCGATTTGGTAGGCTATAACATTTGGGCAAATGAAGTAGTGAACGAAATCCGTAAAAGGAAAATACCAACCATTGCAGGGAATTATGATTTTGGCATCGGGCGTATGAGCAATGATTGCGGATGTGCTTATAAAACCGATAGTGAAAAAGGCAATGGCAGCGTATCTATTTCCTTTACCAACTCTATTATGAAAGATGAAGAAAGAGCCTATTTGCGTACACTTCCGGCACATATCAAAGTAGAATTTCAGTTGAACGAGGACAAGCTCAATTTACTATTGGTACACGGTAGCCCAAGAAAGATAAACGAATACTTATTTGAAGACAGGGAAGAAAAAAGTATGCTTAGAATTATGGAACAGGCAGACGCAGACATTATGTGTTTCGGGCATACGCATAAGCCATACCACCGTATTTTAAATTCGGGAATTGACGGACAAGACCATTTCAGACACGCCATCAATATAGGTTCGGTAGGAAAGCCGAAAGACAGCGATGTAAGAGGCGGTTACGTAATACTTACTATCAACGAGCAAAGTTCTGTATTGGATAAAGACAGTATCAGTGTGGAATTTATACGCTTTGATTATGATATTGAAAGAGCAGCAAAAGCAGTAGAGGAAAGCATTTTACCAAACGAATACGCAGAAAATTTAAGGAGAGGTTACTAATCTAAAAATTTATAAAAATGGAATTTCCAACCGATAGAAAGTATTCAAAAGAACATACGTGGATAAGCGTACACGACAACACAGGTACAATAGGCATTACAGAATTTGCACAAAGCGAATTGGGCGAAATCGTATATGCAGATTTACCCAATGTTGGATATAGTTTTCAGCAGGATGAAGTATTCGGCTCTGTTGAAGCGGTTAAAACGGTCAGTGATTTATTTATGCCTGTATCGGGTAAAATCATTGAAACGAACCAACGCTTATTAAAAGAACCAACACTAATCAATTCAGAACCTTTTGGAAATGGTTGGCTGATAAAAATTGAAATAAAAGATATTGCAGAATTAGAAAAATTATTGACATCAAACCAATATAAAGAACTTACAAATTAGCCACGCAATGCAACCAAAACTAAAATTCTTAGACAGATACCTTACCTTATGGATATTCCTTGCAATGGCAGTAGGTATAGGATTGGGATATATCTTTCCCGGTATTTCAAAAATTACAAATGCCCTATCCGTAGGCACTACAAACATTCCGTTGGCAATAGGTTTAATATTGATGATGTACCCGCCATTGGCAAAGGTTGATTATTCATTGTTACCTATGGCATTTAAGGATAAAAAAGTAATCGGTATATCCTTATTGCTGAATTGGGTTATCGGCACGGTACTGATGTTCGGTTTAGCAGTTTTGTTTTTACGGAACGAACCCGATTATATGACAGGCTTGATATTGATAGGTTTGGCAAGGTGCATCGCAATGGTAATCGTTTGGAGTGACTTAGCTAAAGCAAACAGAGAATATACAGCTATGTTAGTTGCATTAAACAGTATCTTCCAGATACTTTCTTATAGCTTCTTAGTTTGGCTGTTCATCAACGTATTACCTTCAAAATTAGGATTAGCCAACTTCAATGTAAGCGTATCAATGAAAGACGTAACCGAAAGCGTATTGATATACTTAGGCATTCCATTTTTAGCAGGTTTTTTAAGTCGTTACTTCCTTATCAAATCAAAAGGTACAGAATGGTATAACAGGAAATTTGTACCCCGAATATCGCCCATTACATTATATGCTTTACTGTTTACAATCGTATTAATGTTCAGTCTGAAAGGCGATAAAATATTGGAATTGCCAATGGATGTAGTAAAAGTGGCAATACCGTTAGTAATCTATTTTGTACTGATGTTTTTCGTGAGCTTCTTTATCAATAAATCCCTTAAAGTTCCTTACGATAAAAACGCATCCATCGCATTTACAGCCACAGGAAACAATTTTGAATTGGCAATAGCCGTAGCAATAGCGGTTTTCGGTATTCATTCGCCACAGGCATTTGTGGGCGTTATCGGCCCACTGGTAGAAGTTCCGGTACTCATATTATTGGTAAGGGCAAGTTTATGGCTAAAGAAAAAATATTATTGAAGTTAATTTAAGAACGTACAAGAGCATTTTGAAGCATCAAAAAACTAAAGAAAACCCTCTGAATTAGAGGGTTTATTGTTGGTTTAAGATTTTGAGCATTCTGCCCACCTCAATATCCATTCTCGAAAAGGCAAACCATTTTTTGCCCAGGTCTTTTAGTGATGCCCCGATGTGGTAAAGCTCCGTACCGTCAATAATCAAAAATCGGTCGTGGGCATCGGAAAAAAGCTTAATATCTACTGGAGGATATTGGCTATTGTAGCGTTGTAAGTCTAACCGTAATTGACTGCTGATGCTTTTGGTGTAGATAGTAGCGGTTACACTGCTGTTTCGCTTGCCTAATATGGTTAGTACCGTAT
This sequence comes from uncultured Chitinophagaceae bacterium, assembly GCA_964605065.1. Lineage (GTDB taxonomy): Bacteria > Bacteroidota > Bacteroidia > Chitinophagales > Chitinophagaceae > Endoryza. The sequence continues at coordinate 40,295 of CAZSAQ010000024.1, read as the reverse complement.
CATCCACATAATTATCAAGCAGGATAATAGAACTTTTGGCATTGCGAATAATATCAGAAACAAAGGTATAGGCATCAAAAATCTGCCCATTGTAGAAAATGCCTTTTTCGCTGTGGAGCTTGTCGCTTTCCATAGCCTTAAAAATTTCTTCAAATTTTTGGTCGGCTTCCAGTTGCTTCAATTCAATACTATCCAAACGATGAAACAAAGCGGCATTGCTGATAAGCATTCTACGCATTTCCACAAAGGCTTCCATAATTTCAACACTGACTTTAACTGCTATATCTGAACGGAGTATAGCGGAAGCCATTGCGACCCCTTGTTCAGTAAAAACATGAGGCAAATAACGCCTTCCGCCGTAATTTAAACTTGAGGTTCCAATTTGGAACCTCAAGTTTTCAACTTCCTCTTCGGTCAGTTGAAAGCAAAAAGAGACAGGAAATCGCTCAATGTTTCTCTTTACAGCTTTGTTGAGGTTTTTTGTTTCCACTTGGTATAATGAAGCAAGGTCGCTATCCAACATCACTTGCTTGCCACGTATGGTATAAATCAGGTTCTTAATTTCCATTAGGCTAATGGCAGGTCTATTTTCCATTACTTCTTGTAACTTTTGTTTTTTCAAATTCAAAAGAGGTTTTGCAATCCTCATTCAACACGATATAAGCATCGAATTTTTTTCCTGCTTTGCTTTTCATTCCTTTGATGAGTGAAGTTTTTCCTTTACTGACTAGGCTTTCAATATCTACTATGCCTATTTGTACGCCGCACACATTGCGAAACTGTACCCAGCCACAAACTTCATCGGGACATTTCACGATTTTATCACGGATAATGAGTTGCTGGCTTTTGCATTTTGGACAAACCAATTTAGGCAGGTTGTTTTGGGCAATGGAAGTTTGCAGCAATTCATTGGTAATAGATGAAGCGAAAGCTTCCATTTCGCTTTGAAATGTTCCTGCATCGGCTTCGTTATCTTCGATTTTCTGCAATGTGAGTTCCCATTCGGCAGTCATTGCAACGTCCGCAATTTTTCGGTCTTTGACCAACTCATATACCTGTAATCCCTTTTCGGTGGGGATTAAAGATTTCTTTTCTCGTTGGATATAGTTACGAGTAAACAATGTTTCGATTATTGCAGCTCTGGTAGCCGGAGTACCGATACCTATATTTTGCAGGGCTTTCCGTTCGTCTTCATTTTCGATTTCCTTTCCTGCGCTTTCCATAGCCGACAAAAGCCCTGCTTCGGTATAAAGCACAGGTGGTTTGGTTTTCTTTTCCAAAACAGAGGCTTCTTTTATTTTGAGTTTATTACCCTTTTTCAGTTCAGGCAAATCTTGTATAGGTTCGGTATCATCGTCCGTAAAACTTCCCTTAATCGAACGCCAACCAGCTTCCGTAACTTTACTACCTTTTACGATAAAATCATAATGCAATACTTGTAAAGCCACATCAGTTATCTCTTTGATACAAGCTTGTGAAAGGGCTTCCAGCAATCGAAACGCAATCATATCGTAAACAGCATTTTCCTTTGCGTTCAGTGCTGACGGGATTTTGTCTGTAATTAATAATCCGTGGTGATCGGTAACACGTAAATCGTTCACAATACGTTTACTGAAACGCCCCCATTTCATTTTTGACACGCCTTGTTTACAGGTTTCCCTGTCCTGTAAAGCCCTCACTAGTTTGGGAATTTCTGCCCACATATCTTCAGGAATGTATTTGCTTCCAGTACGTGGATAAGTGATAAACTTCTTTTCGTAAAGACTTTGAGCAATATTGAGAGTTTCTTCGGCAGAAAGGTTCAGCTTTTTGTTGGCTTCCTTTTGCAAGCCAGTCAGGTCGAACAATAAAGGCGGTTGTTCTGTAACGCTTTTGGTTTCGACCGATATAACTGTTGCAGTTTCGCTTCGCTGAATGGTTTTCAGCGTATCATCGGCGAGTTTTTGGTCTTCCCATTTAGATTTGGAAAGACTTTTAAAGTCTATTAGATCCTTATTATGTAATAGCTGTATCTGCCAATATTTCATTATCGAGAAATTTTTGTTTTCCAAATAGCGTTTGCATATCAAGGCCAGTGTTGGTGTCTGTACTCTTCCAAGCGAATAGATGCCATTGTCGACGGCTATGGAAAGTGCCTGTGTAGCATTGATACCTACGAGCCAATCGGCACGACTTCTGCCTTGTGCCGCCTGATACAAGCCGTCAAATGCTGTCCCGTCTTTCAGGTTATCAAAACCTTGCTTTATTGCCTTTTCGGTAAGTGAGCTTATCCAAAGACGTTCAAAAGGTTTGTTGCATTTGAGGTATTCGTAGATATAGCGAAATATCAGTTCGCCCTCACGTCCTGCATCGGTAGCGACAATAATGCTGTGACTACGATTAAAAAGCTGTTCGATAACTTTCAGTTGCTTTAATGCTCCTGTATCAGCGGTATAGCCTTTATCTTTTTTAACCTTGCGAACGGTTAATAAAAACGGGTTGGGTAATATGGGTAGGGATGCTTTATCAAATCCCGAGATCCCATAATCTTCGGGCATTCCCAATCCTATAAGATGTCCGAATGCCCACGTAACAAAATAGCCGTTACCTGTAAGGTAGCCGTCCTTTTTATCAGATGCACCCACAAGTCCAGCTATTTCTCTTGCTACACTTGGTTTTTCTGCAATAATTGTTTTCATAATTGATTACCTTTTTACGCCTTTGGACTTTGTAGGAGCTTTGGGCTTTTCCTGTTGTTCCTGCTGCTGTTTGTTTTTTGGGTTTTGTTGCCCCGACTTCAAAGGCTCGTTGATGTTTTTGGTTGCTTCGTTGGTCTTGCCTTCCGAATTAACGGCAGTTTGCGTTTTATGGGCTTCGGTGGGTTTTACCCTTTCTTTATATTGATTAGGAAACTCAAAGCCTGTTTTTCCGGTATCCTTGTTGAAAGTGATATAACCCTGATACGGTTGCCCTTTTTTATCTTTCAATCCGTCAATGTAAACGGTTTGTCCGGCTTTGAAATCCTTATGCTGCTCATCGGTCAGTTCTTTGCCTCTGAATGTTTTTGGAGCTTCCTGCGGCTGGCTTTGCTGATTGTTTTGAGTTTGACCGTTGCTTTGAGTTTGCCTGTTGGAATTATTGCGGTCAAACAGGAACTCCACATAACGTTTGTCTGCATTGAATTGGACCGTTGCCGAGAACTCCGTTCCTTTCGTGGAAATCATACCGTCTAACTTTAGCGGTTTACCCTCCATTAAAGTTTGTTTTTGCTCATCGTTCAGTTTTACACCTTTAATTTCATCGGGAATTTTTATGAAATCCGTCCGTAAGGCAATTACATCATTGGTTAGCCTGTCTATGCTGATAATGGATGGCATCAGTTCGCCCGTTTTGGAATTGGTCAGGTTAACCACACGCCCCATATTACCTGTTTCGAGCAGGTTCTTTTTGTCCTCATCGGTAAACTTGTGTCCGAAAAACTCAAAATGCAGGTTGGGTTCTTTTTTGATACCGTGCATTGCTACGATAACATTTCCATCTTCGGCTTGCTGTAAAGACAATCGGGCATCTGTGCGAAGAACAGAACCTCCGAAGTTAACGCCTATCGGCAAAAGTTCATTGGTTTTGTAACCTCGTAACAAAGGGTCAAGCAGGTTTCTTTTTTCAAGGTATTCCTTGCTTAATCCGAGGTTTTTCATTGTGTCCCAATCAATCTGCTCCGGTTTGTAGCGGTACTCGCTGGCTTCCGGTGTTGTTTGTGTTGTTGCCATATTATTTTGATTTTCTTGTTTCTTATCCTGTTGCGGCTCTATTTTTACTTCGTGTTCTTTCATCACTTTTTCGCCTTCTGGAGTGGGCTTATTTACCTGCTTTTGCATTTCCTGTGCTTTTTCGACTGCAATAGGTGCAGGCACTTTGAAGAATGAAAAATTGGTAGGGTTCTTTAATTGGCTGAAAAAATTGGAGAAGAAGTTGGAAAAAAAGTCGCCGCTTTTATCCACACGCATAAACTGGTTTTGGTTTTTCTTCGTGGGGTCAACGGTTTCCATTTTTCCGTTCTCGTCAATACTCTTTACGGCTTGGATTTTCATTTTTTCTTTATCCAGCACCAATAATATGTCCGATAATTGTTCGGGCATTTCCTGTTTGTTTGTGATTTCTTCGCTCATATTTTGAAAGTTTTAAAAATTCACTGCCGAATGTAAATGAAGCGTTGGCTGTATTGCTCAATTTGGCACTCAAAGGCAGCCTTTGTCTTTCATTGGCGTTCATTTTGAGGGAGGGTTAAAACTCTCTCTTATGAACTGATGTACATCAGATAGCTTGTAATACAATTTTCCACTTATCGTATAATAAGGTAGTTTGCCAATGGAGCGATACCGTTGCAGAGAGCGGTTGCTTATTTTCAGCATTTGAAGCAAATCCTGATTATCGAGCAGTTCCTCGCCATCTATACTGTTGCGTTTCTTTTGCAACTCGTCTATATTATCGCCCAGTATATCAAGGCGACCCATTAAGCGTTCCATCCACGCCAAAAATTCCATTCTGTCAATATTCATAGGAATATACTTTAAGGGTTCATACCTATTTTTTGTCTGCCTTTAGCTTTCTGCCTTTTTCGATATAGCTTTTGCCTTTTGCCATAAGCTCCTGCACAAATTCATCACTGCTCTGTATGGCATTGGCATTGAGCATATCCTTAATTGCTCCTATGGTGTAGAAATACTGACCGTAGATTTTTGAATAAGCAATCTCGCCTTTGGTGCGCATGCGCCATAAGGTCTTTTCGCTGATATGCAGGTATTGGCATACCTCGTGGTTATTGACCCACAGGTCATCATAGCTTCTATCATCCAATCTTTTCAGGTAGTCGGCAATGGCATTGATACGGCTGTTTAGCTGTTGCCACGCTTCTTCTTCAATGGTTATTATTTTCATTGCACAGCTTTTTAAAGTTCGCTATGCAAAATTGTGAAAGGTGGCAGTGTTTGTCTGCCAAGCCTTGCCAATTGGTTTGGCGGTTTTTTGAAAATTTTTACAATTAGTGAAAACCCTTGTTTAATAAGGATTTTAGGGGATTTTGGATATTTTGTAATGAAGTTTTGAGAGCATTTGCCAATTGGCAGATATGGGCAAAGAAAAAGCAGTACATTTTGTGTACTGCTCTGGACATACCGTTTTTTAATGTAGCTAAAGGTCTTTATCCATATATTCTTCGAGGGATATTTTGAGCTGGTCTAAAAATGCCGTTCGGGAACCTGCCCTTGTTTTCATTCGGTGGAAAGAGTGATGTATATCGTTTAAGGGAGTTCGGAATAGCACTTGAAAAATCAAAGCTAATTTTCGGATGCCGATTTTTCCGTGTGCAATGGAATTAGAAGCATAAAGAGCATATATCAGTTCGATAAGTGCATTTTGAGAATTTGTCCACGAAATATCCTTGTTTGCTTCTCCATTTAATAAAATCAAATCTGGATTTTCTTCGGGGCTGATTTTAGTAAGCATATAAGTATAAAGTAATTCATTCGCTATAATGTGGGCTATTTTGTTATCAAAATATGTTGAAAAGCTAAGGTCAATTTCAAATACACCACTCTTTAATCCATCGTGGTAATTGATTTGTCCGAGCCTGAAATAACTATGGTCACGGTCTATTCTGCCTGCACGGTAGTATCTGTAAAAATCCTCATTGCAAATAGTTTCTTTATATTGTAATTTGAGGGTTTTTAATAGGTTCTCATAATAGCTTTGGTGTATTTTGCCATTGCTCACAGGGCAGGTAGTTTCGATGCGGAAGACTTTATTATAGTAAATGAGCTTCCCTAAGATTTGTGGTTTAATGTTCTTGAAAAAGTCAATTTCTTGCTGTTCATTTGTAAATCCATCCTGTACGACTTGGGCTTTTATATTGAACAACATTTCCTTTAGGAACAGGGTCATTTGATAAGCCTCTTCCGCCGTTGGCATCTTTTGAGAAGAAAATTTATCTTCCTGATGATGAATTTGCGCTAATATCTTATTCAACACGATTTCCATAGCATAGTCGTTTAGAAGTTCTCACAATTTGTTTCGGAGCTGCATCTATTGTTGATATGCCAAAATTTGGGAATAATATTGAAACCAATATCACAGAATACCCCCAGTGGGGAGATTTTATTGATATTTCAGTAGAAAGGAAAGGGCGAAAAAATGGGTAAAGCACTAATGTACTCTACCCATTTTTTATTACATTTGCATTAATGATTTACAAGGTAATCAAGTGAAAGCAAGTGCAGTAAGCACCATTACTAAATCGTTACCGATAGAGTTCTCCACTCTTGTAAACTACTCTTTATTAGCCGATTTAGGCTTTATTAATCTTTTTTAGAAAAAGTGCAAAAAAATATTTTACTTTTGTATCACTACAACGCCCATCCGGGAACAGCAATTGAAGCGAAAGCCTGAAACATTTGCCGGACTTCGAAAAACATCTTGCTCGCTGTGCAAAATAATCGTTTAAAACCTGCTATTTCATATGAGCGATTTCCAGCAATTCTTAAATTCAGTACAAGCTCTTAGTGGAAGATTTGATAGCGTTGATGACAGGCTTAGTAAAATCGAAGCCCATATCGTTGAAATAAAGAAAGATATTAACGATATCAAAAAATTTGTACCAACTGAAAACGCCGACTTTCAACTTAAAAAAGCAAAGTAATACTTCAAAAATTCGTCTTGATCCCCCAGATTTTCTGGGGGATTTTTATTTCTCAGCTTTCTGGTTAACCTAAAAGAAGCCTTGCATGGTTAGCCCTATTACTGAATTCCGGAAAACCATCACTCCACCTATATCCAAAAAGACCAGCATATTGGCAACCACGTCTTGAACAGACACATTATTAAATCTCGCGTCCTGTTCGTTGAGCCATATCACTTTCTCAGCTGTATCAAAATCAATTTCATGAAAAAAAACCAACTCCCGTCAGTAATTCTTTCACATCATTTCTACATCGTCGCTCACTCCCGCCCTCACCCCCCGGCCCCTCTCCCGCGGGGAGAGCGGGGTAATTTAGTAATTACACTTTTCCTGGAATAATTACTGTTGCCGGTTTTATGCATGATCTTTGAATAATTGCCCGGATTTATTCTACAGCTGTTCACCACCGAAGAACCGAAGCTGGGCTTTAGACCACGGAAACCGGGCTGTACATCGGTTTCCGTTCGCCTTTTTTTGTGGTACTTTTTTTGGCGAGTCAAAAAAAGTACCCTCAGCGACTTGCCCCGGCAACAATGCCTCCAATACGCTCGCACGCTCTCCAGCTCTCATTCGCTCCCGCTCTTACTCCCGCCCCCTGAATGCCAACCGACTTTAACCGGACAACAGCGGTGGCATAATTCAACAATAAAGAAGGCAGGTAATTATAGTGACCATTATAAATAACTCCATCTTTAATACAAGAGTCTTCAGCTTTTAATTACCTGAAATCTTCCCTACCTTAGAACTTCATTGAGAAAATCTCTAGTCTAGTCGGCCCGGTTCTAACAGACCGGGCTTTTTTTTGGGGCACAGATTAATGCTGAAAACGCAGATTTACGCAGATTTGCGCGCAGGCAGGTAACTGAAAAAAAAACAGCCTCCGCTTTCGCGAAGGCTGTTACAACTTTTAAATTCTTCTTTCAACAACCACAACTCAATTGGCACATTTACTAATTGGCGTATTGGCACATTCAATAACCGGCACATTCACTAATTGGCTTATTGGCCAATTGCTCCTTAGTGTTTCTTGTCTACGCTGTTGAACTTATCGGTATACTCGGCAACTTTGTCTTTGTTGTCAGCATTTTCATAGATGGTGATGATCAGGTCATACGCATCTTTGAGGGTTTGCTTCTCTTCCATTTTCAGTTTGCCCTGTGAGCCGAGCGCCTGCTCTACCTTTTCAAAATAAGGAAGTGCTTCATTGAACTTGGCAGCGATCTGTTTGCGGTAGTCTTCCTTTTTCTTGAGTTCTTCCGGCTTCAGTTTACCACCCTGCGGAGGACGGATCTTCTTGTTTTCAGTAACGATGTCTACACCTTCGTTGTAGATGATCTGACCGAGCAGGAAATTGGCGTTGGCATAGTCGGCTTTCACTGCCAGTGATTTCTTCAGGTTGTCAACCGCTTTGCCGAGCAATTCTTTGGAATTGGCCGGGCGCTTGGTGATATCAGGGTCATATCCTGCCTGGAAGAGTTCAACGGCGTAGTTGAAGGGGAATATATGGTTGTTAGGATTGGCCGCGATCACAGACTCGTACTTCCTGAACAGATCATCCTTGGTGCCCTTTTCTTTCACCAGATCGATATCGTAGGCATCCCAGAACTGGTCGCCGGGATATACTTCGCGTCCGAGATTGATGTATTTGGCAGCATTGGCCAGGTCACTCTTCTTTCCGTAATGATCGGCCAGCCATTTATAGATTTCAATAAACCCTTCCGATTTGATCTTGCGTTCTGCAATGCGTCCGTAGTAAACAGCCGCCTCATCCAGCTTATTGGCTTTTTCCGCCGAAATACCGGTGTACAGGCAGGTGTTGGTATCGAAAGCCGCGGGGATCAGTTTTTTCGCAACGATATAATCAAACACTTCCAGGCTCTTCGAAAAATTGGTGAATGCGTCTGCGAAATTCCCGGCATTGTAGAAAGTGGCACCATCGGCAGAGAATCCTTTATACAGATCACCGAACGGAGCATTTCCTTCGAGTGTCAGCTGAAGATTTCTCTTGGTAGAGTCTTTTTCTTTTGATTCCAGATCCATATAGGTTCTGAGTGATTCGAAAGCTACATTCTTCGCGTCGGGAACAGTGCTTTTCAGGGTTGCATTACCGGCAATGGCCAGGTACACTTTGGCCCTGGTATACCAGGCTTCCGAGTTGGATTTATTTTTTTCAACGGCCACAAAATTGTCGATCTCCGTTTTGGCCTGGTCCAGCTTATTGTTCTTGAGATAGTCCTTGGCCTTATCGAGCTTTTGCGCCTGCAGGCCAAGCGCTGTAACTGCAATCGTTACAATCAGAAGTAGTTTTTTCATCTGAGTTTATTGTTTTTAGTTGTTTTACCACTTTTTATTGCTGTTCATTTGCTCCTTCTTCAGATGTGTCCGGCTCTGCATTGGTTGCTTCGTCGTTTTGATTTAACGAAGCTTCCGGGCTCCCTTCCGCATCTCCGTTTACGCCGGCTGCCGGGTGATTTCCATTGGTATCGTGTTCATCCATTTTGGTGATCGCCGCAATTTCGTCGCCCTCATCCAGCCTGATCAGTTTCACGCCCTGTGTGGCCCTTCCCTGCTCGCTGATTCCCGCAACCGGCATACGGATCGTTACACCGCTCTTGCAGGTGATCATGAGGTCTTCTTTGGAAGAAACATCGAGGATGCCTACCAGCGGGCCGGTTTTATCGGTGATATTGATGGTCTTCACTCCTTTTCCTCCCCTGTTGGTGATCCGGTATTCTTCGATGGGTGTTCTCTTTCCGAAACCTTTTTCACTGACCACCAGCACCGTTTTGGTGGAACGCTCTTCCTGGTTTACACAAATCATGCCTATCACTTCATCGCCGCCATTGTCGGCTTCTATTCCGGCCACGCCGATAGCGCCGCGACCGGTAGGACGTACCTTGTCTTCGGGGAACCGGATGGCACGGCCGCTCTTGACAGCCATCAGTATCTCGGATTGGCCATCGGTGAGCCGGGCTTCCAGCAATTCATCGCCATCGATGATGGTAATGGCATTCACGCCCGTTTGACGAGGGCGGCTGAAGTCGGCCAGTTCGGTTTTCTTGATCACTCCCTTCTTGGTGCAGAGAACGATATTGTGGGATTGTACAAAGGCTTCGTCTTTCAAATCGCGGACATCGATGATGGCGCGGATCTTGTCATCGGGTTGCAACTGGATCAGGTTCTGAATGGCTCTTCCCTTGCTGGTCTTCTCGCCTTCCGGAATTTCATACACGTTCAACCAGTAGCATCTTCCCTTGTCGGTGAAGAAAAGCATCGTATGGTGACTGGAAGCCACGAACAGGTGCTCGATATAGTCTTCTTCGCGGGTACGTCCGCCCAGTACCCCCCTTCCTCCTCTACGCTGCGCGCGGTACTCTTCGGCCGGGGTTCTTTTGATATAACCCAGGTGTGAGATCGTGATCACCACATCTTCTTCCTTGATCAGGTCTTTGATCTTTACTTCATCATCGAGGTAAGTGATCTCTGTTTTACGGGCGTCGCCGAATTTATCTTTGATCTCGATCAGTTCTTTGCGGATCACGTCATAGCGCATGCCTTCGTTGGAGAGCAGTTCATTGAGGTGAGCGATCAGCTTCATGAGCTCATCATACTCTTCCTTGATCTTTTCTCTTTCCATGCCTGTCAGTCTTTGCAGACGCAGTTCGAGAATGGCTTTTGCCTGGATTTCATCGAGACCCCATCCGGCGTTGATCAGGTTTTCCTTCGCCATTTCCGGCGTGGCTGAATTGCGGATCAGGGAAATCACTTCGTCGAGGTGATCGAGGGCAATCAGGTATCCCTGCAGGATATGAGCTCTTTTTTCTGCTTCTTTCAGTTCGAACCTGGTTCGGCGTACCACTACTTCATGACGGAATTCAACGAATTCGCCGATGAGGTCGCGGAGGTTCAGGGTGCGCGGGCGTCCTTTTACGATCGCCACGTTATTGATGCCGTAGGAAGTCTGAAGGTCGGTCAGTTTGAACAACTGGTTGATGATCACATTGGCGATCGCGTCTCTTTTGAGATCGATCACCACGCGGGTGCCTTCTTTCTCGTTCGATTCATTGTTGACATGCGCGATGCCTTCGATGATCTTTTCATTCACCAGTTCGCCGATCCTGTTGGTCAGCGCGTCGCGGTTGACCTGGTAGGGTACTTCGGTAATGATGATCTGTTCGCGGCCGCTGGCCTTGGTATCTACCTGCAGTTTGCCTCTTACCACTACCCTCCCCCTTCCAAAATGCATGGCGGCCTTTACGCCTTCCATTCCGTAGATAATGCCTCCCGTCGGGAAATCCGGCGCCTTCACATATTGCATCAGTTCGTCTACACCGATCTCTCTTTTTTCAAGGTAGGCTTCGATAAAGGCCACGCAGCCGTCGATACATTCAGACAGGTTATGCGGCATCATGTTGGTGGCCATGCCTACGGCGATGCCACTCGATCCGTTGATGAGCAGTTGTGGCAGCCTGGTGGGCAGAACCGTCGGTTCTTTTTCGGAATCGTCGAAGTTCAATTGAAAATCGACCGTGTCTTTCTCGATATCATCCAGCATGTGCTCGGCCAGTCGCTCCAGCCTTGCTTCGGTATAACGCATCGCCGCCGGTCCGTCGCCATCCTGGTTTCCAAAGTTTCCCTGCCCGTCGATGAGCGTGTACCGCATGCTCCATTCCTGCGCCATACGAACCATGGCGTCGTAAACGGAAGAGTCTCCGTGCGGGTGATACTTACCCAGCACTTCCCCCACGATACGGGCAGATTTTTTATACGGCTTGTTGTAGTTAATTCCCAGATCGTTCATGGCGAACAGCACCCGACGATGTACCGGTTTCAATCCGTCGCGTACATCCGGCAATGCCCTGCCGACTATCACTGACATGGAATAGTCAATGTAGGCGGTTTTCATCTGTTCTTCAATATTGACGGGTATGATTCGGTTCTGGTCGTTTGTTTCCTGTGGTGTAAGATTCTCTTCCATACGTTTTTAAAACATCAATTTTGGGCAGTTTCCCTTATAATTTTTAAGGGCAGTTCTCCAATAACGGAGGGATTGCAAATCTATAGTTTTCAGGCCGTATTACCTGCCAAAACGGGTTGTTTTTTGGCCCCATTTTTCCACCCGCTGTGAACAGTCGCCCAACCCCGGGCAGGGGGCAATCCGTATTAAATTTTAACGGCTTGTTGCCAAAGAATACGGCCCGTTTTTTGGTAGTAAGTAAGCCTTATTGCTAACTTAGCCTTCACCTCTGAAAATCCCGTAATTCAATATCCCCAGGCCCAATCCGCCTACCCTGTTGATCGAACCTCCTACTGCTATTGTTAGCTGTCAAAAAGAAAGTAATCGTATGAGCGGGTATTTATTGTTGCGAAATAACAAGCAATCAGGTCCTTATTCCTTCGACGAACTGATCGAAAAAGGATTTAAACCTTACGACCTGATCTGGGCCGAAGGAAAAAGCGCTGGCTGGAGATACGCCAGTGAACTCCCCGAACTGGCCCGCTATGCCCCTGCCGTAGAAGAACAGCCATTCGACAGATTCTATAAAAAAACACCTGCCAGATCGGAACACCCGTTGTTGACAGAAAGAGAAAGAGAGAGGGAAAGAGAAAGGGAAAGAGAAAGAGAAAGAGAAAGAGAAGTGGTAAGAGAGGCTGACCGTACGCAGGTGTTGAATAAAAATGAGGATTTGGAGGAAATTCCGAGAAGATCCCGGGTGGTGGCGATGAAACCAAGGAAGATATCGGTTACATTTCCGGAAAACGCGGAGGTCATACCACCCGTTCCCCCGGCAATAGCAGCCGATAAAGAAATCACTCCTTCCTTTTTTGAACCGGTAACAAGCCTGGAATCAAAAGCGGAGGCAATCAGGAAAAGAGCGCTGGAAGCCTCCAAGCCGGTGGTAGCCGACTACTCCTCCCTCCTTCCGGATACTCGGAATGAGAAGCTGCCGGCCAATCCACTCCCCCAAAGCGTGCCGGCTTCGCCTAACTTTCAATCGACGGAAAACAGATACAGCCTGCCCGTTCAGCGTAGGCGCCTGAGCAACTCTATGGTAGCTGCCGTTGCGGCCTGCCTGGTCTTGGGTGGAATCGTCATCGGACTGGCGATCAGCAACAGCCGGCAATCGGCCGCACAGGAACAACTAAGCCAGTATGTACAGCAGAAAATAAAGGAGAGAAAAGAATCGATTGCAGACAATAGCGCAACACCTCCCGTCCACCAACAACAGGAGCCAACCCCGACAGAAAGTGAACCGACGGGCAAAGATCCGGTGGTTGACAAACAAGAACCCGCTCCAAACGAAACAACGATAGCCCGGCAGGTAGCGGCTCATAAAAAAGAAGACGAACCGGTGACAAAATCACCGTCACCCGCCGCTACCAAGATCATCAATGCGGTTCAGCAGGACAATCCGGCATCCATAAAAACAGAAAAAAGGGAAACGCCAATCGAAAACAAGCAAAAAGAACCCATCAATACCGCCGCCATAGAAACCACACGTAAAAAAATTTACGACCTGGTATCAGTGGAAGGAAGCAAATACAAAGTGGGTGTACTCGGTGGAATCTCTAATCTTGAACTGACGGTATCCAATAACAGCCTCTACCCGCTCGATGAGGTAGAAGTAACGGTTAACTATCACGGTCCGGAAAAAAGAATAGTCCGGAAGGAAACAGTACTCATTTCAGATATCGCCGCCGGCGAACAGAAACTCGTAGCCGTACCCAGGAGCAAACGGGGAGTGTCTGTAACCTACGCCGTTAGTCGCATCAACTCAAGAGTACTGGGACTTGCCCATTCAGGGCTTTAATTTCCCCAAATAAAATCGGTGCAAAACTTCATCTCCGCTGTTATCCACAAAAAAGCGGGCTGGCATAGTAGTTGATTTTCTTTTCAGAGAAGAGCGACTGTTATGAGAAAAATGTGTTAGAGCCTGGAAGAAGCAATTTTCTCATCAGTAAAAACTCAACTATGAAAAAGACATTTTTATCTCTGTTTGCCCTCGTCATCACTGCATTTGCCCTTTTTTCGTTTTATACAAACCGGCAAACCTCCGGTATCAGAGGTATGGTGATCCCTGCTGACGGCGCCAACTGGGTTTGGGGAATCAGCGGTACCGATACCATCAAGGCCGCAACAGTAAGGGGAAGTTTTGTGCTACCCGCCAAATCAGGTGCCTGGAAAGTAATTATTGATGCCAATGATCCTTACAAAGACGCGATTCTCGAACGCGTGGAAGTAAAAGAAGGCCAGGTAACGGATGTGGGTGAAATTAAATTACAGCAATAAAATTTGAACTCATTATAGAGGACGGTTCCAGGATGTAAGGCGGTCGGTAACTCCGGCCGCTTTTTTGTTGTAAGAAACTACGCTTGCTATTGGTTATCTTGCAACACTTATTTGTTTGCTCATGAAATCGATCCTGGTATTCGGCGCCGGAAAATCTGCCACCTGTTTAATAGAATATTTACTGAAAGCTATTGATGAACAGAATTGGTCGCTCACCGTGGCCGACGGAAACCTCGCCCTGGCTTCCTCCAAGCTGGGGTCACATCCGCGTGCCAAAGCAGTTGAGCTCCATGTAGAACAGGAAGGGGCGCGCCGGGATTTGCTGAAAAACGCAGACATCGTCATTTCCCTTCTTCCTCCCCACCTGCATATCCTGATTGCCCGAGATTGCGTATTACTGGGCAAAAACCTGCTGACGGCCTCCTATGCTGACGAGGCCATGCATGCCCTCGAAACCGAAATCAAAGCAAAAGGACTACTCTTTTTATGCGAAATGGGACTGGATCCGGGCATCGACCACATGAGCGCGATGAAGCTCATTCATGAAATCAAAAGCCGGCAGGGGAAGATTACGGTATTCAGATCCCACTGCGGCGGATTGGTGGCGCCCGAAAGTGACGACAATCCCTGGCACTATAAGATCAGCTGGAACCCCCGCAATGTGGTACAGGCAGGGATGAGCGGTGCCTCCTTCCGGGAAAATGGCGAAGTAAGAAAACTGGTCTACCAGGAACTTTTTGATCCCAAACGAGTGGTGGAAGTAGACGACCTTGGCTACCTGGCCTGGTATCCCAACAGAGACTCGCTCAGTTATATTCCACTGTATCACCTCGAAGAAGCAAGCACTTTCGTGAGAACTACGCTTCGCTATCCCGAATTCTGTTTTGGCTGGAAAAACATCATCGACCTGAAACTAACCGACGAAACAGTCGAATACAATACCGACGGAATGACCCTGCAGCAATTTTTCCAGCAGCATTTCCTCAAACATGGATTTTCAGGCTGGATCGAAAACCAACTTACCGAACGCTTTTCAAAAACAAAAGAACTATTGGAGAAATTGCAGGAATTGCTGAAAGCAGAAGACAGCATCGATGAAGCCGGCAAGAAAGAACTGCAGGATTTTATGGTGATCGATCCCAGTGGCGAATTAGTGGACATCAACCTGAGCGCCGTCAAAACAAAAGCCGCGGCCACCGTGGCCGGACAGATGCACGAAGCCAATCTCTCCATGAAACAGCTTTTCTTCCTGGGCATGGACGACGATCAGACGATCATTAACAAAGGCCAATGCAGCGCCCTGGATGTTCTGCAATTTGCCATTGAAAAAAAATTACTCCTGAAACCCGACGATAAAGACATGATCGTGATGCTGCACGAACTCGAGTACGAAATCGGCGACCAAACATTCAAGACCGATAGCTGCCTGGTGGTGAAAGGTAAAGACTCGCTTCGTACTGCCATGGCGCAGACCGTTGGACTACCTCTCGGCATCGCCGCCAAATTGATCCTGCTGGGTAAAATCAACCTCACCGGCTTACACATCCCGATCAGCCCGGAAATATACCACCCTGTGTTAAAGGAACTGGAAGACAATGGCATCATTTTTACTGAAAAAACCATCTCATGAACAGCATTCCTTTTAAAGTTGGACTTGAAGAAGCGAAAGCGCAGCTCGGACTCGAAACCATTCAGCGTTTCACCGTGGTGATGAAGCATCAGTCAATGTCTGTAGAATATTACGCCCCTCGTTTAAAAGATTTACAAACGCCGCATTCGCAGGACGAACTCTATATCATTATATCGGGACATGCCATCTTCATCCGGGCGGAAGAAAAAATCTCCTGCATGAGTGGTGATGTATTATTTGTGCCTGCCGGTGTTGCACACAAATTCGAGAATTTCACCGAAGACTTCGCTACCTGGGTAATATTTTATGGCCCGGAAGGCGGAGAAAGCAAGAGAAATTAGTCAATTAGTGAATTAGTCAATTAGTAAATTATTGTTTCTTCCGAGCCAATTTCATTTTAATTTACTAATTGAAGAATTTTTTTCCGTTCCCGCTCCCCGACCGAGGAACGCAAAGTTATAAATGACGAATGGCGAATGACGGATGACGAATAAATCCAATACCACCAATCAACTCGAAACGCAATGCCCGCCAGAAACCCCAATGCACGCAAAGAGAATTCGTTATTCGAAATTCGTCATTGCATTGGCGCATTGACTAATTAACTAATTGACCAATTGCTTTATCAGCTCTTTTACTCCTTCCGTGGCAGTCATTTCAATTACAGTAAGATTTTCCTGGCTGGCGGCATAGGGAATTTTCTTATCAATGATAAACTTCGGTATCATAGGACTTGCATAGTTGACAAGCCCTGCAGCCGGGTACACCATCAGTGAGGTACCGATCACTACAAACAGATCGGCCTTACTGACAATCGAAATTGCCTTTTCAATCATCGGTACCGGCTCTTCAAACCAAACAATATGCGGGCGCAACTGACCGCCATCAGCCGCCTTGTCGCCCAATTTCATATCTCCCCTGATGTCATAAATCTTACTATCATCCCGTTCACTCCTCATTTTAAAAATTTGTCCATGCAGGTGCACAACGTTTGTACTGCCGGCCCGCTCATGCAGGTCATCGATGTTCTGGGTGATGATGGTAACATCGAATTTATCTTCGAGAGAAGCCAGCCCGATGTGAGCGAAATTCGGCTCAGCCAGCAGAACATTTTGCCGGCGCTGATTATAGAACTCGAGTACCAGGGCGGGATCCCGCTTCCAGGCCCGGGGTGTGGCTACGTCTTCCACATTGTATCCTTCCCACAGACCATCACTATCCCTGAAAGTTTTCAAACCACTTTCGGCACTAATGCCCGCCCCGGATAAAACAACCAGTTTTTTCATAATACAAACTTACTTCAACACCGGCTGAACAATGGCAAAAACATGAAGGGATTTTACTTCGCGATCATGCCTTTTGCCCGACGTACAAGGGTGATAAACTCGCTGCGATATCCTTCTTTGTCTTCGCCGGTGGCAGAGCGAGCCAGACTTAATACCTCTTCGAAACTGGCCGACTGTTTATAAGCAGAATTACGAAGCAGCAATCCAAATTCTGCGACTGAACTGGAAAACCGGAAATTTTCGCTGCTGGTTTCTGCGGACTGGCCCTTATCGATCACCGACTGTTCGATCAGGTTACTCAGTTCCTCTCCCGGCCTTTTATACCTGAGCTTGATGGTCATCAGTTCGGGACTGCCGGTAACAGGATTAACACCGGGCAACTGGTATTTCAGGGGATCCACGGATTTGATAAAATCACTTTTCACACCGGCGGGGATGATTTCATACAAAGCGGTAACGGTGTGTCCCGATCCCAGTTCACCCGCATCTTTTTTATCATCATTGAAATCCTGGGCAGCGAGCATCCTGTTTTCATACCCGATCAACCGGTAAGCCGCCACTTTCGACGGGTTAAATTCAACCTGGATCTTTACATCCTGGGCAATCGAAAAAAGTGTGCTGCTAAACTCTCTTACGAGCACCTTGCGGGCCTCATTGATATTATCTATGTATGAATGGTTTCCGTTTCCCTTATCTGCCAGTTCCTGCATTTTATGATCCTGGTAATTGCCGGTTCCAAAGCCGAGCACGGACAGGAAAATCCCGGATTCCCTTTCGCTACTGATGAGCTGTACCAGCTCGTCTTCGCTGCTGAGGCCCACATTAAAGTCGCCATCAGTTGCCAGAATGACGCGATTGTTTCCTCCTTTAATAAAGTTTTTTGCGGCTATGGAATAGGCAAGCTTTATCCCTTCACCTCCCGCGGTTGAGCCACCGGCATCCAGCTCTCCGATTGCTTCCATAATGACTTTCTTTTCAGAGCCGGGGGTAGAAGGCAAAACCAATCCCGCATTTCCAGCATAGACCACCATCGCCACCCTGTCTGTTTCCCGCAACCGCTCGGTTAATAATTTCAACGAAGCTTTTACCAATGGAAGTTTATCTGCATCTGCCATCGATCCAGACACATCAACGAGGAACACAAAATTGGAGGGAGGCAGATTGTCGGCAGGTATTTCTTTCCCCTGCAAGCCAATGTGCACGAGGCGATGCCTGGGATTCCATGGGCAATTGGCGAGTTCCATATTGACAGAAAAAGGATCGTTGCCCCGGGGCTGCGGATAGTTATAGTCAAAATAATTGATCATTTCTTCAATTCGGACAGCTCCTGGCGGCGGCAAATATCCATCCAGAATCATCCGACGGATATTTGAATACGAAGCCTCGTCCACATCAATGGAAAAAGTAGAGAGCGGTTGCTGCACAGGGCTTAAAAAATCATTCTCCACGATGCTTTCATATTCTTCGGTTTTGTAGGCTCCGGCGCCAGCTGAGTCTGCCTCCACCTTTCCGTCAGCAGCAAGGCCTTCCTGAGTAACTGCATCAATATTTTTTTCCATTGATTTTGATTCCTGGTCCTGGACAGGAGGTTGCGTCCTGGCAAGAGACTCGATCTGCTTTGGGGAGTTGGAGTTATTTGAACCACCTGAGCCGTCATGGCAAGACAGAGCCAGCAATATCGGCAGGGCCGATAGCAGTCTTCTAATCGCTATCATATAATAATGTTTTTGGAGTAAGTAACACTAAGATGCCATACTGCAGAAACTACATAATTTCCGGCCGGCTATTATCGTTTGCAGCTGACTGTTGACTATTTATGGAGATTGATACGGGAAACTGAAATGAGGTAACCCGGAGATGCTGTTAAAACTGAAGGGAGTAGCAGGAGGAAGGTCAAAATTCAAAAGCCAAAATTCAAAAGCCAAAATTCAAAAGTCAAAATTCAAAAGTCAAAATTCAAAATAGTAAAATCACCCAAGAAGGAACGCAGAGTTCGCCAAGAACCGCAAAGACCGCAAAGAAGAAACCTCTGCTTTGAACAATTTGAAGTAATACAACTGTCAGATTAAGTCATAGCTAATACAATGTATTGTATCAATTTTTAGTTTTGACTTTTGACTTATTGTCTATTTCAACACTATGTGTGTACAACGTATTTTCTTTATACTCCGTACTCCAACTTTGCGGGCTTTGCGGTTCTTGGCGAACTCTGCGTTCCAAAAGGGGTTCGCATAACCAGGGACTGAAATTTCGAAACTACTCTATTACAAGAAGCGAGACGAATTCGTCATTTTTTGAATTTTTACTTTTTACATTCACTTCCTCTTTTCTCTTCCCCGCTACTGCTCCCAAGTACGCTTCCGCACTCTTACTCCTCTCCCGCCATTTCCATCACTATTTCCCATTCTTCTTCTGTAACCGGCTGTACACTTAATCGCCCCAAACGAATAAGTGCCATGTTCGCAAGTCTCTTATCGGCTTTTATCGAAGTCAGTGAGACCGGTTTCTTCAATTTTTTGTGTGGTTGAAAATCCACAACTACCCAGGCCTCTTCTTCCGTCGTAGGATCCTGGTAAGCCTCTTTCACCACTTTTGCAATCCCTACAATTTCCAGTCCTTCGTTACTATGATAGAAAAAAGCAAGATCCCCTTTCTTCATAGAGCGGAGATTATTACGGGCTGCGTAATTTCTTACTCCCTCCCAGATGGTCTGTTTATCCTTTTCAAACTGATCCCAGCTATATTTAAACGGTTCCGATTTTATCAGCCAGTAGGCCATAAGCAGTAATTTAAGCGTCCGAAATTACTGACTACTTCCAACTAAAAAAAATTTCGTCTTTGCAAATCCGTGTTTCCTTCTGCCCCGTATGTTTTCTCGAATCAGCTGATCCGATATCTCTTTAACACATCAAAAAATAAAGTATAATTATGAAAAGGATTTTCTCAGCTGCCTTACTATTTGTATCCCTGTTCTCCGTTAGTTCGGCACAGGCGCAATCTGAAAAGACCGTGGAAGTGGGCGGAGCCGCCATGTATCCTTCCCGAAACATCATCGAGAATGCTGTCAATTCAAAAGATCATACCACCCTGGTGGCGGCGGTGAAAGCAGCCGGCCTGGTGGAAACGTTGCAGGGCGCTGGTCCGTTTACAGTATTCGCCCCCACCAATGAAGCTTTCAATAAATTACCGAAAGGAACGGTGGAAACATTGCTGAAGCCTGAAAACAAAAGCAAGCTTACCGGCATTCTCACCTATCATGTTATTGCCGGCAAACTGGATTCAAAAGCGCTTGCCGAAAAGATAAAAGCCGGCAATGGAACTGCCGAGCTAACCACCGTTGCCGGTGGAAAGTTGTGGGTGATGATGCAGGGCAATCAGGTAGTACTCAAAGATGAAAACGGCGGAATGGCTACCGTAACCATCAAAAACGTATATCAAAGTAATGGTGTGATCCATGTCATCAACAATGTGGTGTTACCCAAGAGCTAAAGGCTCTTACGAAGGCCCTTCTCAAGGGGCCTTCTTTTATCAGTAAACTTTTCAAAAGGGGTTGTCTGAACATACGGAGACAGCCCCTTTTTTATGTCCGCGTATCTGAAAGAGGTGTTTTT
Organism: uncultured Chitinophagaceae bacterium; assembly: GCA_964605065.1. Lineage (GTDB taxonomy): Bacteria > Bacteroidota > Bacteroidia > Chitinophagales > Chitinophagaceae > Endoryza. The sequence goes on along the minus strand of CAZSAQ010000024.1, from coordinate 19,765 downwards.
CATTTTCAACTATCCATTACAGTTATTTTAGCATCTTTTTTTACTTTTTAAATCCATACTGTTTAACACCTCGTACATCTCCTGACCATTTTATCAATCACCTCAAATTTTTATTATGAAAAAAATGAAATTCCTGGGCCTTGCGCTGGCAACGGCCGGGATGATCTCCGCAGGTTTGCTATTTGCGGCCGATCACATTGATTCGCCTGCTGTCACCAATCAAACAACAGACATCACCGACGTTTACGTATTTCGGGGCGAGAATACCAGCAACCTGGTCTTTGTTGCCAATACACAGGGATTGTTGTCTCCTTCTGCCACCGCAGCGGCTGCGTTCAGCGAAAACACCCTGATCGAATTCAACATCGATAACAATGGCGACAATGTAGAAGATCTGGTGATCCAGGGGATCTATTCTGCCGGCAAAATCAAACTCTATGGTCCGGTAAAGCCTTCGGAAACGGGTAACAGAAGCCGCCTTGAAGGTTCTGTTTCGCTCGAAGTACCGGTAACCGCTTATGGAGCCGCTCCTTCCATTGTTACCAACAGTTCCGGAATAAAAGCATTCGCCGGTCCCCGCGATGATCCCTTCTTCTTCGACCTGAATCAGTTCAAGAAAATCCTGGGGGGAATGGCAAGTGGATTCAATAAACCGGGCGATGACAGTTTCAAAGGAACAAACGTTCTGAGCCTGGTTGTGGAGGTTCCTAAAACCATGCTCAATGCCACCGGTGGAAAACTGAATGTGTGGCTGGAAACAAAAAAGAAAATTTAATTACCTCATTTTTCAATCTGCAAAAGAAAAAATTATGAAACATACTGTAAGACTCATGCTGTTGTTGGGCGCTATACTGGCGACCGGCCTGACTGCCTGTAACAAAGACGACGACAACGCCACAATCACCTATTACCAGACCATGGACCAGATGGCAAGACCCGCGATAAACACGGTTTTTGTCGACGCCTCTGAAAAAGATGTATTCAATGTAACAACTCCTTCTGCTATGGGTGCCGCCTATGCCACCAAATTCAAAAACAGGTTGCTCGCCCTGAATGCAGGCTATACTACCAATCTCCTCGGCCTCGATGCAACCACTTTTTCCACAGTTCTGGCAACAGATGTGCTGAACGTTTCAACAACCGCTCCCACCAGCTTCTACGATGGCACTAATGTTCTCACCGGCAGAAAGCCCGATGACGATGTCATTGACGTAGAACTGACATTGATTTTCGGAGGGCCCGATGGAAAAGCCAATCCCGGTTTGACCAGCGACAATGTTAACGGCAACGACAAACCATTTCTCAGCAGTTTTCCGTACCTCGCCTCTCCTCACTAAACAGATCCATAGTTTCCGGTGCTTTCCGGAAACTATTTCTTCTCATTTCTTATTGAATCGATATGAAACTGAATTCGCTTTTGATCGTGATGTTACTGGCCGTATTGGCTTCCTGCAGGCAGCAAACACTGGTATCACCGGAAGATTACAATGCCTACCTGCCCGCTGGCGGAACTTTCCGTCATACGGATAGCATTAACCGTGAAATTTCCTTTTGGTCAAAACGATTTGCCAGCAGCCCCGACGATATTATAGCACGTTCCAAAATTGCCGGTTTATACACAAAAAGGTTTGCCTATTCGGGCGATATGGGCGATATCAACAGGGCAGACAGTCTTTACCAACTGGTGAGCCCGCTCAACCGCCTGCAATCTTCCGGCACTTTCAGATCGATGGCAGCCCTTTCCATCACCCGGCACCAGTTCCGAAGAGCGCAATCCTATATCGACTCGGCATTAAAACTGGGCGATGACCGGTATCAAACGATCTTGATGGATTTTGATGCGGCCATGGAACTGGGGGCGAAAGACAGAGCCTTTTCTGACCTCAGTAAGCTGGGCGACAAAAACAGTTTTGAATACCTCATCCGTCTCTCCAAATACAAGGATCATGTGGAAGGGAATATTGACGAAGCTGTCGGCCTGATGGAGAAAGCCCTTGACAAGGCCAGGGAATTATCGTCTCCTGAACTTCTGCTATGGACGATTTCCAACCTCGGAGATCTTTACTGTCACCAGGGATCTTTTGACAAGGCTTACCGCTGCTACCTGGAAGTGGTAAAGCAAAATCCCGAGTACTTCCATGTATGGAAAGCACTGGCCTGGCTGGCTTTTTCACATGATCATCAGCCTGCAGAAGCGAAAAGAATACTGCTGTGTCTTAAAAATGTGCACCCGATACCAGACTACGACCTGATGCTGTCGACCATCGCAGCGTATGAAGGCCGGGTGGATGATCAGCAGCGATACCTGGATTCCTTCCTGGTAAAAACATCAAATGTGATGTACGGCGACATGTACAATAAATATCGGTTTACCTTAATGGCCAACCGGGTGTCGGCAAGACCCGAGGCGCTGGCACTCGCGATCAGGGAAACAGGCAACCGTCCGACCCCTGAAGCTTACAGTTGGCTGGCCTGGGCCTATTTCATTAATGGCGAACAGGAAAAGGCTATCGACATTGCCGCAAGGTTTGTAGAAAATAAATGCTTTGAACCCGATGCCCTGAACTACCTGGGCAGAATTTACCTCGGTTCCGGCCACAAGCAGAAAGCAAAAAAGTATCTTCGCGAGGCAGTGCTGGGAGGATTTGAACTGGGCCCATTGGAAGAGCGTAATTTGAACAAGACATTAGATCGCTTATGAGAATGTACTTCCTGAAATTATTGTTCCTGCTGATCAGCCTGTCATCGGTTGCTCAAAACAATATAAAGGGACGAGTCATTGACAGGATGACCCGCGAACCCCTGGAATGGGCATCTGTAAAACTGTCGGACGGCCAAGCAGCCACGGTTACCAACCGGAACGGTCAATTTTCTTTGACAGTCCCGCAGGCAACAGACAGCACCCGGCAACTGATCATTTCCTTTATCGGTTACCAGACCATCAGCCTCCCGGTCGTTACCGATCAATTCCTGACGATCGAAATGATAAAAGGCTCCGTGAACTTGCAGGAAGTGACGATTCTCCGGCAGTCTTCCAGTCCGTTTCAGCACATCAGCAAGATCGACCTGAACCTGCAACCCGTAAGATCGGCACAAGACATCCTCAGGATGGTACCTGGTCTTTTTATCGGCCAGCACCAAGGTGGTGGCAAGGCCGAACAGATATTTCTTCGTGGATTCGATATCGACCATGGTACAGACGTGAACGTAAGCGTTGACGGCATGCCGGTAAATATGGTTTCGCATGCGCATGGCCAGGGATATGCCGATCTGCATTTCCTGATTCCCGAGCTGACCAGCCAGGTGGATTATGGCAAGGGGCCGTATTACACGGGTTATGGAAACCTGGGAACGGCCGGTTATGTAAGCATGAATACCGTGAATACCCTTGATAAAAACACCGTAAAACTGGAAGCCGGGCGATTCAACACCTACAGGGCACTGGCCATGATCGATCTGTTATCGCCTTCCCTGAAAAACAAAGGCACCAGCGCCTACCTGGCCTCGGAAATATTGTATTCCGACGGGCCTTTTGTATCACCCCAGCATTTCAACCGTTTTAATATTTTCGGCAAATTCAATACACCCATCGGCAAACGATCCAAAATTTCAGTGTCTGCCTCTACCCTCAATAGCGACTGGGATGCATCCGGCCAGGTACCGGAAAGGGCCGTAAAAGCCGGATTGATCGATCGTTTCGGATACATAGACAGCAGCGAAGGCGGATATACCAGCCGGAGCAACTTCAACGCCAAACTCAGTACTTATTACCCGAATGGAAATTCCTGGGAAAACCAGGCCTATTACTCGAGGTATCACTTCAACCTGCATTCCAATTTTACTTTCTTTCTCAACGACCCGGTTAACGGTGATCAGATCCGTCAGCGGGAAGGCCGGAACATCTACGGATACCACAGCCGATTTACACAGGTAATCAATGAAGGCTCCCTTTCTGTAAAAATGAACTATGGTACCGGTTTCCGGTTTGACCAGACATTCAACAGTGAGCTATCCCATACCATTAACCGAAATACAGTACTTGCTTACCAGCAGTTTGGAGATATCCGGGAATGGAATGCTTTTGCTTATGCAGAATCGAACATCGAAAAAGACGCCTGGCTCATCAACCTGGGGGTGAGGCTGGATCATTTCCGTTTTTCGTACCGCGACCACCTCAACAATGATCTCGAATCGAAAGAAACAAGAGCGATACTTAGTCCCAAACTGAACATTCAATACACGCTCAATACCCGCGCCCAGGTCTACCTCAAGGCCGGCAAGGGATTTCACAGCAACGATTCGCGGGTGGTGGTCCAGAACCGGGGCAAGGAAATGCTGCCCGCCGCCTGGGGTTCCGACCTCGGACTGGTGTGGAAGCCCAACCGCAATATGATCATCAATATTGCGGCCTGGTACCTGTATCTCGACCAGGAATTTGTATATGTGGGCGATGAAGGCATTGTAGAAGCTGCGGGCCGCACCCGCAGAACAGGTATCGATCTGTCTGCCCGCTACCAGTTTACCAAATGGCTGTTTGCGGATATGAACCTGAACCTCGCCAGACCCCGGAGTATCGACGAAGCCAAAGGACAAAATTATATTCCTCTTGCACCGGTGTTTACCAGCACGGGAGGCGTCAGCTGGCAAATGAAAAACGGATGGAATGGCAGCCTGAGGTACCGGCATATGGCAAACAGACCTGCTAACGAAGACAAATCGCTTACTGCCCGCGGTTACACCATCACAGACCTGTCGGTTAACTATACACGCAAACGTTTTGAGATTGGCTTGCTGGTCGAAAACCTGTTCAATTGCAAGTGGAATGAAACGCAGTTTGAGACCACTTCCCGTCTGCGATGGGAAACAGACCCTGTAACAGAAATTCATTTTACGCCAGGGGTTCCCTTTTTCCCAAGGATAAAGTGTTCGCTTTTCTTTTAAACGGGAAGCAGATCAAATACCCGCCGCGAGCACATCAGCCAGGTGCATGGTTTGAAGGGAAAGTTGTTTATTGCGGATATATCCTTCCAGGTGCATGAGGCAGGAGATATCAGTAGAGATGATACAATCAGCGCCGGTGGCTAGCGCGTTGTTTACTTTCTGGTCCGCCATTCCGGCAGAGATCGCTTCAAATTTGACGGCAAAAGTACCACCGAAGCCGCAGCAGGTTTCCACGTCGTTCATTTCAACCAGTTCGAGCCCTTTCACGTGCTTCAGCAAACGTCTGGGTTCTTCCTTGATCCGGCATTCCCGGAGGCCGGCGCAACTATCGTGATAGGTAGCTTTCGCATTAAAACTGGCGCCCACATTGTCGATCTGCAACACATTTACCAGGAATTCGCTGAACTCAAATGTCTTTTTCTGCAATTCCTTCACTTCATTGTGAAGAGAAGAATTGTCAAACAGTTTCGTATAGTAATTTCTGACGAAGCCCACACAGGAAGCGCTTGGTGCCACAATATATTCCGCGTCCCGAAAATCCTTTACGAATTTGGTGCATACATCTTTGGCATCGTCCCAGAAGCCGGCATTGAAGGCGGGCTGACCGCAACAGGTTTGATTTTCGTTATATACGACCCCGCAGCCCAGTTTCTCCAGCACGCGAACCATATTAAAGGCCACCTGGGGATATAGCTGGTCTACGAAACAGGGAACAAAAATTGAAACCGTTGTTTCAGCCGGAATTACCGGCGGCTGACCAGAGATATGTTGTTTATCGGTTTCCGGCATTTCGTGAGCTTGCTTTTTTAGCAGGCTTCGGGGTAGCCTGAAGCTGCATCATTTTTATGGCTGTTATGGCGGCCTCCTCTCCCTTGTGACCATGAATGCCACCGACTCTTTCATCCGCCTGTTGCTGGTTATCTACTGTCAATACACCGAAAATGGTTGGTATGGGCAGGTGCAGGTTGAGATGAAGCACTCCATCGGTGACCGCCTTGCACACGTAATCGAAATGAGGAGTATCTCCGCGAAGAACACAGCCCAGCGCAATATAGACAGCCGGCCGGTCCTTTTTCTTTGATCGTTCCCAATCCTGTCGAATGCCGAAGGGAATTTCAAAGGCTCCGGGCACTAAGATCACTTTGATGTGTGAGATACCCGATTCCTTGAGTTTTCGAACCGCCCCTGCTTCCAGCTCCCCTACGATCTTATCGTTCCATTCGGTTCTAACGATAACGACACGGGCATTCTTTTGTAGAATGCCCGCCTCTATATTCAGTAATTTGCTGTCGGTTACCTGCGCCATAGATTATTTGGTTTCACCCAGTTTACCGAGATACTTCACCACCTCGAAGGCGTAGCGGTTTGTGGGATATTTTTCGCGAAGTGTCGTAAAGGCATCGATTGCTTCTTTCGACTTGCCGGTCTTGTCGTACAACGATCCCAGCTTATACAGGTTTTCGGCAGATGCAAATTCATCGTTCTCATTGACGGTAGAGGCCGACTTGTATTTCTCAATGGCCTTGTCGAATTTGCCGGTCTCGGCATAGGCATCGCCCAATGCGCCTTCTGCCAGCAGTTTCATTTCCTTATCCGGAGCGGTAAAATCTTCCAGGTGTTTGATGGCGTTGTTGAAATCGCCCAGCTGCAGGTAGCAGATGCCTGCGTACATCTTAGCAATGTTGCCTGCCTTGGTGCCGCTGTTATTCTTGATGATCTTCAGAAAGCCGGGATTGGCCTTTGTATTATTGCCTGTCAGCGCCAGCTGGAATGAATCTTTTTTGAAATTATCCTGAGCTCTCCAGATCGCTTCATCGGCGGCTGCTTCAGCCGGCTTTTTGAAATAGTTCTGGTAAACAAAAGCACCGCCCACGATAACGACCACAACAGCCAGGGCTACCAGGATCATTTTACTATTCTTGCTCCAGAAATCCTGTGAGCGCTGAACCAGGCTGTGTTCACTTGAGGGGGATTGCACTTCAGGTTGCTTCGCATCAGTTGCCATGATAAACTATACTTTTTATTGATTGTTGGTTATTGAGGGATTTCCATTAATCGACGATGAACGGATAATTAGGTTCGGTAACGATATCTTTCAGTACTTCATCTTCAGAAGGCCAGGGGCTTTCTTCGGCAAATTTTACTGAATTAGCCACCACATCATTCACCCGTTTGTTGATTTCATCAATCTGTTCCTGGGTAGCAAATTTATTGGCCAGGATGGTGCTCAGCACCTGCTGAATAGGATCGCGGCCTTTGTATTCTTCCACTTCTTCCTTGGTTCTGTATTTCTGCGGGTCGGAAATGGAGTGGCCTTTGTACCGATAGGTTTTGAACTCAAGCAAGGTAGGTCCGCCGCCTTCCCTGGCGCGTTTCACGGCACGGGTTACTGCATCGTGAACGGCTTCCGCGCTCATGCCATCTACTGAATCAGCAGGCATTTCATAAGCGTCGGCGAGTTTATAGATATCACGCACGTTGGAAGTACGTTCTACCGAAGTACCCATGGCGTAGTTGTTGTTTTCGCAAATGAAGATCACAGGAAGTTTCCAGGTCATGGCCATATTGAACACTTCATGCAGCATACCCTGGCGGGCAGCGCCGTCTCCGAAGAAGGTAAGGGCACAATTGTCGGTTCCCTTGTACTTTTCTGCGAATGCCAGACCCGCACCAGTTCCGATCTGTGCGCCAACGATACCATGACCGCCAAAGAAGAATACGTCTTTTCCGAAGAAGTGCATGCTGCCTCCTTTGCCTTTGGCGCATCCCGTGGCTTTTCCGTAGAGTTCGGCCATACAGGAATCGGGGCTCACCCCTTTTGCCAGCGCAAGGCCATGATCACGATAAGCGGTTACAAAAGGATCTTCCAGGCGGGTGGCTGTCATACAACCGGCAGCAATGGCTTCCTGTCCTACATAGGCATGAAAAAATCCACGGATTTTTCCTTCCATTTTGTATTTCTCTTCTGCCATCAGTTCAAACTGGCGGATCAGGTACATCAATTCGTACCAATACAGATAAGTTTCTTTTGAAAAACGTGTGGCCACTATCTTAAGATTTGAATGTAATTGGCGCTCCGCGCTATTTCGGAGGCGGGGGCAAAGATAAGGGGTAAAACCCAATTTTGAAACTGTTATTCTCCGCTCTGGGTTTTTGATTTATAAGGCTTTATTAGCGGGCTTTCCTATCCTGGCCAGCCGAAGGAAAACGGGGAACCGGAGGGATATTTTTCCGGGCGGGGGCCAGTGGTCAAGCACCGTTTTCCGGTACGCCTCCACGGGGTCTGTTCCCCTATCTTTCAGGTAGTGCTGCACGCTGCTCCAGGTGCTGAAATATCCAAGCAGGTCTTCGGCATCCCACTCCACCTGTATGTAAAAATTCCTGGAAGGCAGCTCGTTGTGGTAGTCGAAACCAACGGTGCTGTAAGCTTCGTCGATGTACTTTCTTTCGGGATCCCAGTATGGTCCGGCAACCTCCCGGTAAAAATAACGGATGCATTCGTTCAGTTTTTCGTCGACGCCCTGGGGTATGTTGTACCCCCAAATAGCGAGTACGCCTCCGGGCTTCAGCACTCTTTCCACCTCTTTTTGGAAGGCGGGAAAATCGAACCAGTGGTATGACTGGGCTACGGTGACCAGCGAAAAACTGTTTTCCGCGAAGGGCGACTGCTCCGCCTTGCAGCGCAGATAACTGATGTTGGGCCGGGGAGTAGCCTGGTCGAGTTGCTGCTGGCTGTGATCGGTAGCCATTACCTGCCGGAAACGCGTACTGAGTGCCAGCGCTGCCTGCCCGTTGCCGGTAGCACAATCCCAGGCCTGGTCAAAACCGGAAACGAAAGAAAAAATATAGTCGTACAACTCCGCCGGATAGGTTGGCCGGTACCTGGCGTACACATCGGCCTGCGTGGAGAAAAGATCTTTACCCATAGTCAACCGTTTTGATGACCCAATACTGGCGGAAAGGTAGCGTTATCCAGTCATTCACAAACCAAACTTTGCAACGTCCTGCCCATTCAGGCACATTCCTCTTATCTTGCAGCGCAATGCTCAGGCTTCACCACATATCATTGCTTCAGTTTAAGAATTATGCCCGGCGCCAGTTCCAGTTTCAGCAACGGCTGGTAGGTATCTGCGGAAAAAACGGGGTTGGTAAAACCAACCTGCTGGATGCAATCTACTATTTGTGTTTCACCAAGAGTTATTTTCAAAAGAGTGACGGAGCCAATGTATTACAGGGAGCGATGGGTTTCCGGCTGGAAGGGAATTTTACCCTCGATGAGGCTGCTCAGAAACTGGTATGCATCCTTCGTGAAACCGGGAAAAAAGAATTTTATCTCAATGAAGAAGCCTATACAAAAATGGCTGATCATGTTGGTAAAATACCGGCTGTCATCATCACCCCCGATGACGTTCACATGATCACAGACGGCAGCGAAGAGAGGAGGCGCTTCCTCGATGCGCTGCTCAGCCAGATCGATCACAGTTACCTGATTCACCTGATGGATTATGTAAAAATCCTGACGCAACGTAACAGCTCCCTGAAACTGATGGCGGAAACCCGGCAACACAACGACGCGCTGCTGGATGTATATGATGCGCAGCTGGCCCCACATGCCGAATACATTTTTCAAAAAAGAAAAACACTACTCGAAGAACTCATACCCCGGATAGTGGATACCTACCAATCCATTGCGGGTACCGACGAACCGATACACCTCACTTACGAAAGCCAGTTGCTTCATCATTCCTTCCCCGACCTGCTGCGGCAAACGAGAGAAAAAGACAAAATGGTGCAGCGCACAACGGCAGGCATTCATAAAGATGAACTGGAAATCCTGTTGAACGAACAGCCCTTTAAAACAATGGCTTCGCAAGGCCAGCGCAAAAGCCTGCTGTTTGCACTCAAACTATCTGAATTCGATACGCTTTGCGAAGAAAAAGGATTCGCTCCTCTCCTCCTGCTCGATGATGTGTTTGAAAAACTGGATGAACAAAGAATGCACAACCTGCTGGAAAGAGTGTGCCTCCAAAACGACGGGCAGGTATTTATTACCGACACTCATTGCGAACGGATCAGGCAGCATTTTGAGCGACTCGGAAACGAACCGCTCCAACTGATTGAATTGTAACAACCGCATTCCGGTCAAATTTTTAACAGCCGGAATCTTTACCTTCGCTTTATGAGCGAAATGTCACTCGGAGAGGCCCTCAGAAGTTTCCTGCAAAAGAGCCGGCTCAAAGGCTCTATTCAGGCTTTACAGATCGAAGAGATCTGGGAAGAAATTATGGGCAAAACCATTGCCAAGTACACCGAGAAAATTCAAATCCACGGGCACACGCTCTATATCACTACCCATATGGCTCCGCTAAAGCAGGAACTGCAATACCAAAAGCCCAAGATCATTGAAAGAGTCAATGAAGCGCTGGGAGAAAAAACAATTTCTGAAGTAGTGATCATGTAATGAGCCAGGCACCTGCTACCTGATCTGCCGGATGGTGGCATTGGCACTCGCCTGCAGATTTCCCCCGGTTTCAATAGTCAAACTGCTGAACTCAATCAGGCCCATTGCCTGCGACACAGAAACGGTATGTCCATTCTTTATGGTGATCACATCACCGGCCCTCGGGATGCATTGACAATTCCAGGTGGAAGGATTGTTCCAGGCTCCGGAGGCAACTGACTGGATACTGGCACCCGGCACCACAATAATGGCATAGTCTTCTACCTGTCCGGACCCCTCTTCAGGGGTACCGTTCAGCTGGCAGGCGCTTGGCCAGGTGGGATAACCGGGTGCGGGGTTATCAGCAACGATACGCATCCGTAAGGGTACCGAGGTTACGGCAGTAGCAGGAATGGTAACCATTACGAAAGCAGAATCAGTATAGGCCGACAGTATGGTTTCGCCGGCATCATCGAAATCGCCGTCGTTATTGTAATCTATGTATGCCTTCATAGCGTGCGGATTCCGAAAACTTCCTTTCACCCGCAGTTCGTAGGCTGTATTGCGGTAAACATTGGTTCTTTGCGAACAGGTGCGGTCAATGAAGTTGGACAGATCGGCGGAGCTGCTGTTGGAATAAACATTAATGGTGTTGAATTCTACACGTTCAATTCCGTAATAATTGGAAAGCGCATTGGGAACAAAGGGGCTGCAGGCCACCAATGTGCTGGCGCCGCCTGCGGGAACCAACGCCTGCGAATGGATCAGCCCCGGCCGGAAATTAAACAGTGTCGCCCGCACTCTCGCTTTCTGACCTGCTGTAAACATGTGCGGGCAATTGGTATAATTCATGAAATTATTAAGAACAGTATACCCGTATTGCTGATCGGCAACCTGGTAGGCTGCACCGGTACAGGAGTTCACGGTATTGGAACAGGAATATTCCAGCAGGCCGCTTTCCGTATCGCAAACCAGGTCTCCGTAAAACGAACAGGAATCGGTCCGGGGGCAGGTATCTTCAAAACCATTGTCATAAAAAGTATGGTACAATTCAAACACATGCCCCATTTCATGGGTGATCGTATGAGCGTTTCCGTTGGCATATGCCGCATTGATCACGATGCCATCAATGGCAGCGGTATTGTATTCTGCAAAATAAGCGAAGCCGCCGGTAAGCGTAGCGCTTCCGTCAATCTTGTTGACAACCCAGATATTGATGTAGTCGGTATTGGACCAGCGTGATAGATTTTTCACCAGCACCTGGTCGGCAGAGCCCGGGTTGCCACCAATAGTGATCCCTCCCGATGTGTAATTGGCGAGTGAACTCCCGTTGACGCGGATGATGCCGGTGGTGGTATTACAGTTGGGATCTCTTGCGGCCAGTTGAAATTGAATTTTCATATCCACCCCTCCGGCCTGAACCGCTGTTTTCCTCATGTCCAGGTTCAGGGTCTGGATCATCGCCTGGATGTCTGCATCAGTGGGGTTATCGGGCGAACCGACCGGTGTTCCGGTATGAACAACATGAACAACTACGGGCAGGGTGTAAAGCTGATCATCGTCAAGAAGTTGTTGTTTTTCTATCCAGGCGCGGAGCTGCTGGTTAACAGCGATCATTCTGGATTTCGATATTGGATCCGAAGCGGGGCTCTTCCATCCGCAAACAGGATAGACAGGTTTTTGAGCGTTCAGGGCGGGGCCTTCAACAATAAAGACGAAGGCTGCCAGCAGAATCCACTTATACATCTTGCTTCTGTTTATGAGGTGAATCCTTTTCAGATAGGATGGTTGGGATGTGGGCAGCAGGTCATTTACGCCCCCTGTAGTCTGTTCTGAACTTCTCCATGCATTTCCTGTCCTGCAAAGTCACAAAACAGGTTCTGAAATCCTTTCCTCCGAATGTTATATTACTGACATCTTTTCCTTTGAGTTGAACTTCCTGCAATTGTTTTCCGCCGGGGTTGATGATCACTACGGTTCCTTTGCCGTACCGGCAAACGTACAGATTTCCCCTGGTATCGCATTTCATTCCATCGAAGCCGTAGTCGGGAAAACTGGCAAACAGTCTTTTATTTCTCAGGTTCCCGCGGTCATCTACATCAAACGCCCAGATATTTCGCTGGATGCTTTCGTTTACGTAAAGGATTTTTTCGTCGGGACTGAGACAGATACCGTTTGTGGTGCCCATTCCTGATGCCACCAGGTAGGCTTTTTTGTCGGTATCAATTTTCCAAACCTGGCCGGTCTGTTTCTTCCAGTCAGGATCCGAAGCAAAAACCACTCCCTTCCTGTTGATACAAATATCATTGGGCTGATTGAAGCGATCGTCGTGGCAATATACAGACACCTCTTTGCTGACGGTATTTACTTCGAGGATATTATGGCCGGTAAAATCAGCCACCAGCATGTTTCCATCGCTCTTGAACTGAATGCTGTTGCCGATACTTTTATCGGGTAATGTTACAAACAACTCAACCTTGCCGTCTGGTTGTACCTTGCCGATAGTTCCGTCTTGCTGGAAGTTGACGACGAACAGCTGACCATTGCGGTCAACGGCTGGTCCTTCAATATTCCTGGAGAACAGGTTCTCTGCCGTCAGGTCATAGGCGCGGAAAAGAGACCGCCCATATTCCTGCTGTGGCTGGTTTTTATGGGAACAATAAGTCAGAGAGACCGAACAGGCAATCAGCCAGAATGATTTTTTCATAGTAGTATGTTGCAGGTTTTACCCGGTTAAAAATAGCATCATCCATCCATCCGTACTCTTGGATCGGCCAGGCCGTATAGTACATCTGCCAGTACACTGATGAGTACAAAAAAGAAGGAAGATACTAAAACAGATCCCATTACTACCGGGAAATCCAGTTTTTCGAGTGCATCTACTGTAATTTTTCCTATCCCCTTCCATCCGAAGATATACTCAACAAAAAATGCACCCGCCAGTAATTCGGCAAACCACCCGGTAATGGCCGTTATCACAGGGTTTAACGCGTTATGCAAAGCATGTTTCCAGATTACAGTCCGGCGGCTCAACCCTTTGGCATAAGCGGTGCGGATGTAATCCTGCGACAACACATCGAGCATGGCGCTACGGGTCAGTTGGGTAATGATCGCCATGGGACGTACGCCCAGCGTGATGGCAGGCAACAGCAGGTTGGATATTTGCAAATGCCGGCCGGTAAACGGATCGGTCTCAAACAAACTGCCAGTCATGTGCAGGCCGGTATAGTCTTTCCACAAAAAACCAAACAGGTAAGCAATGATGATGCCGGTGAAGAAAGAAGGAGCCGATATGCCCAGGATGCTCGAGAAAACCGCACCCGTATCGAGCCAGCTGTCTTTTTTAACAGCAGCGAGCACCCCAAGCGGAATACCCACGAGCATTGCCAGTATAATGGCCGCCAATGCCAGCACCAGCGTACCCGGCAGGGCTTCCATCAATACCGTCCCGACTTCTTTTTTGGTTTGATAGGATCGCCGCAGATAGGGCCATTTTATGGCGAGTTTGGTTTCTTCTCCCCCCAAGAAAAATCCTTTCAATTGTTTGCTTTCGATTTCGCGGGCAGAATGAATGGCGAGCGGCGACACGTCGTTGAGATAAAGGAAAAACTGCTTCCATTTGGGCTGATCCAGGTATAGTTCTTTGCGGATATTCTCCTGCGTAGCGGCATCCGCGCGTTGCCCCATAACCAGTCGCGATGGATCCCCGAATCCCTGGAACAGGAAAAATACCAGCACAATCACCCCCATCAATACGAGTATACCATACAGCATACGTTTGAGGAGGTATTTGATCATGGAATTATTTTTTGTCAGACAAATATTTGATGACAGACGGGAAATCGGCCCGTCCCCATTTATTAACGATCACGTCTCCCTTGAGCAGATAGAGTGTCGGGTTGCTTCTCGCAGCAGTTTTGATGGCAGTGGCGTCGCAGGAATAGACTGTAAATCCTTTCGGATAGTCTGCCTGGCCGGAAATACTGGTTACGATGATGGGAGAAATCTGCTGTCGAACACCCCATTCATGAATAACGTTGACGAAACCCCGCCAGTCGCCCTTTTCAAAACCGGGTCGTACAAAGAGCAGGAATTTGTATCCCGGTGCGTTCAGTACCGAGTCTGTTACGGATTTACCGGAGGCATCGGTCAGAATAAAATCCTTGATCGGAGGTTCTGCATTTCCTTTTCTGACCAGCTTGTCGTACCGGTCTTTGTATTGATACAGGGAATCATTGAAATCATCCGGAAACTTATCTGCGGTAAACTCTACTTTCTGCCCTTTCTTTTCATATACGAAGGTGATGACCGTACTGTCCGGGATGGCTCCTTTCGGGATTTTCATTTCGGTAAGGATAGACTTGCCTTTCTGGTAGGGAAGACAATCAACCACCGGCAGGTATTGCAGCACATACCACATCAGCGATAAGGAAAGGACTGCTGAAAAGAACAGGATCACCACATTCGGAAGGGTCGACAAAGCCGGTTTGATCCGGTTTCGCACCACAAACAGGAAAAGGATCAGCGCCAGCAGGATTAGATCTTTGTAAAAGGATTGCTTTGCCGTAAGCGGAATGCAATTGCCAAAACAGCCGCATTCCTTTGGAGTACCGGTGATCACCGCGTAACCGGTGAGGAAGGTAAAGAAGATGATCAGCAGCAAAAGCAACCAGCTGAACAGGTTCATTTTCCAGCCCACCAGTATCGCTACTCCTGCAATAATTTCGAAGGCTATCATCAGTACGGAAAAGGCGAGTGTATACCCGTTCAGTAAATCCAGGTGCCACAACTCGAAAAACTCCTGCATTTTGTAACTGAGCCCAAGCGGGTCATTGGCCTTTACCAGGCCGGAAAATATGAACAGGATGCTGACAATAAAACGGGCCGCGTTGATCAGGAACTTCATGCTGGAATATTAGGTGGTAAAAAAAACCAGGAAATCAGCCCTGGTGTTTGCCTTCGCTGATCAGTATCAGACCGAAAACGGAATAATTGAGGATGTCGGCGAAATTGGCGTCAATTCCTTCGCTGATCAGCGTCTTTCCTTCATTGGCCAATATTTGCCGGATGCGCATCAATTTCATCAGGATGAGATCTACAAAACTTTCCTGGCTCATTTCTCTCCAGGCCTCGCCATAGTCGTGGTTTTTATCCATCATCAGCGCTTTGGTCCGGGAGGTTTTTTCATCAAACCACGGCCCCACCTTTGCTACCGGCAGGTCTTCCACCGCTTCATGGTGAAGATCCAGCTGGATCAGGCCGATTACACTGTAGTTTACAATACCCCTGAATTCGCTGGTGATATCATCACCGATTCTTTGCTGCTTTTTCTGCTGCAGGGTGCGGATTCGCTGCGCTTTGATAAAGATCTGGTCAACGATCGAAATGATACGGAGTACCCGCCAGGACGTGCCGTAATCGCTGGCCTTTTTTATAAAAATGTCTTTACAGGCCTGTACTGCCAGGTCGTATTGTTGATTGGTGTCAGATATTTGAGCCACAAGTATGGATTCGGTCATGATTTAATAAAGCCGTTGATAGTTAAGGCCGCCCGGCGACAGATTATTGAGATTAATTCCTCAATTTTATCGATCAAAAATAAAGATTCGCGATCAATGTTTACACTGAATTGTAAAGGCCGTCTGTGGGTTGTGGATAAACCGATGGTGATGGGTATCCTCAACCTGACACCGGATTCTTTTTATGCGGGCAGCCGGATGGCGGCAATGGATCAACTGTTGCTGGCTGCCGAGAGGATGCTAGTAGAGGGTGCGTCGATCCTGGATTTGGGAGCACAAAGCTCCAGGCCGGGGAGTACCCGCATCAGCGAAGACGAAGAACTCGGTCGTTTGCTGCCAGCAGTGGACGCTATCCATCGCTCGTTCCCGGAAGCGGTTATTTCAGCGGATACGTACCAGGCAAGGGTAGCTCTGGAGGCAGTGAATGCCGGTGCCTCTATGATAAACGACATCAGTGCCGGCGAAATGGATCCGGAAATGATCCCGACGGTTGCCATGCTGAAAACACCCTATATCTGTATGCACATGAAGGGCCGGCCAGAAAATATGCAGAGTCAGCCAAACTATGAAAACGTAACGATCGAAGTGCTGGATTACCTGGTCCGAAAAGTAAAATTCTGTCGCGATCAGGGTATCACCGATGTGATCATCGATCCGGGTTTTGGCTTCGGCAAATCCATCCGCCACAATTTCGAATTGCTGAAAAACCTGTCTGCTTTCCGGATTCTCGGCTGCCCCCTACTGCTGGGTGTTTCCAGAAAATCCACGATCTATAAAACTTTGGGGGGTGATGCGGAAGACGCACTGAACGGCACCACCGTGCTGAATACCATCGGCCTGCTTCATGGCGCTGCCATCCTCCGTGTGCACGACGTAAAAGAAGCAGTCGAAGCGGTGAAATTGGTGGAAGAGATGAGAAGATAGGAATTACTGTAAAATGAAAAGCCAGGAATAAAAAATCAAAAATGATCAGATTATTTGACCGCTTTTGAATGTTTACTCCTGACTGCTGATTTTATTTCGTCGGCAACCTGTGCACGGTAAACCGCCAACCGAAATCTTTTATTTACACTTACTTCTTAGCCGTTGTATCCGGAGCGGGGCGGGTATCGCTTACTCCAATGATTTCGATATCGAAGATCAGGTTTTCGTTGGGCTTGATGTCTTCACCGGCGCCGGCACGGCCATAACCCAGCGACGAAGGAATATAGATCCTTCCTTTTCCTCCCTGTTTGAACAGAGAAATACCGTCCGACATCCCTTCGATGGCACCCATTCTTCCCATCTGGAATACAAATGGCTGACCGGCATGACCAAATTTGGGATCTGTATTGGAATCGAATACTTTTCCGGCCAGTGTCTGACCTGTATACATGACAGATACATATTTTCCGGAATCGCAGGCGGGGCCCGAACCGGGAACGGTGATCTCTACATAGGTACCTTTGGCAGCCTTCTGGGCTGTTATGTTTTTAGATTTCAGAAAATCACTCAGCACCTTGTCGTCCTTTGTTTTTTGTACCTGGCTGGAAGCTTCCATCGTAGCTTTATAATCCTGCTCGGCTGCTTCATTCGAAGCAAGGATGTCTGTAACCTTGATCGTGAAGAAGATTTTGTCTTTGGTTTTCAGAAACGGAGGCAAACCGCCTCTTTGCTTGCGGATCGTGTCTGCTTCATACACAATTACCAGGCTATCGCCTTTGCGCAGTTGACGGTATACATCAACCGGGTTGAGGTATTCAGCCACCGACACGCTGTCGATGGGGAGATATCCCGGAACCGCATCTTTGGATGTATTTAAAACGGAATCACGCAATTTCTGAGTAAAGTCGAATTTGAGCACCTGCCCGTTCTTTACCACCGGGTTTTTGCCATCGGAAATGATCTTGTACATCAAACCATACTTGGTACGTTTGAAGGAACCCTGGTTGCAACCCGCCATAGCCATGACCAGGATCGCGCTACAAACAAAAAGAATCGATTTTTTCATTTGGTGTTTATTGTAATTGTGAAGTGTACTCTTTGATTACTTTCTTGAAATGAACTACGGTTTCTTCTAACGACTGGCTGCTGCGCCCTCCCGCGGCATTGAAGTGACCGCCCCCTTCAAAATGTTTCCTGGCAAAGCTGTTGACGTCAAAGTCGCCCTTGCTGCGAAAACTCCATTTTCTTTCCTCATCCCGGTCGATCACCAGCGCGGCCATCTTGATTCCCTGTATGCTGAGCGGATAGTTCACGAGCCCTTCTGTATCTCCTGTCCTGATCTGGTACCGGAGGAGGTCTTTTTTAGAAATGGCGATCAGGGCGGTATTGTACTCGTAAGATATATCCATCCTGTTCAGCAGTACATGGCCAATGAACCGCAGACGGTTTTCCAAAAAATTGTCGTAGACATTTTCATGCACCCGGGTGTGATTGAGTCCTTTCTGTTTGAGCGCGGCCACCATCAGGTTAACCGTAGCACTCGCTGAAGGGAATCGGAAAGACCCCGTATCCGCCATGACGCCCGCATACAGGCACTCGGCCATTTCCAGCGTAATCTTTTCAGCATTGCCCGATTCAACTATAAAATCATAGATCATTTCGCAGGTAGAGCTTTTTCCCGTATCGGAAATGCCATAGTCAAAATTATCGCTATCAGGCTCCTGGTGATGATCAATTAATATTTTGGTGCATTTGGCTTCGGCAAGGTGCGGCGCCAGGTTTTTGGTGCGGTGAAATATGTTAAAGTCGAGGCAAAACAGCCAGTCAGCCTCCCGGATGATGCCGGCTACTTTTTCTTTGTTCAGTTCGTAATCGATCACGGTTTCCACCCCCGGCATCCAGTTTAGCCAGCCGGCCCAGTTGGTGGGGGAAACAACAGTTACTTCATGTTTGTATTGCCGCAGCAGGTGGTAGAGTGCCAGGCACGATCCCATTGCGTCTGCATCGGGTTTCTGGTGGCCGGTGATAACCACTTTCCGGGGCTCCGGCAGGAGCGGGAATATTTCTTGAATGTCCTTCATTAAAATGCTGGCAAAGGTGCGTAAATTAAGGTCAAGTGCCAAATGTTGGCGCAGATTAACCGAATCGGGGGAATTGGCCCTCTTAGCCCCCTCCTTTTCTCTTACTCTTTCTCTTTCCCTTTCTCTTTCCCTTTCTCTTTCCCTTTCTCTTTCTGTCTCTCCTTCCTTACCTTTGCGGCCAATCAATGAAATAATAAAAATATGAGCAATCGTACGTTCACGATGATCAAGCCGGATGCCATGAAAAATGGCCATGCCGGAGCGATCCTCGACAGGATTATCAAGGAAGGTTTTAGAATTGTGGCTTTGAAGCTTACCAAACTCAGCTCCGAAAAAGCCGGTGAATTTTATGCCGTTCACAAAGAGCGTCCTTTTTACGGGGAACTGGTAGAGTTCATGAGCAGCGGAGTGATTATCGCGGCCATCCTGGAAAAAGACAATGCTGTAGCTGATTTCCGCAAACTGATCGGCGCCACCAATCCGGCACAGGCCGAAGAGGGCACTATCCGTAAACTGTACGCTACTTCTGTTGGCGAAAATGCCGTTCACGGAAGTGACAGTGATGAAAATGCGGCCATCGAAGGAAGCTTTTTCTTCAGTGGACTGGAAAAATTCTGATCTGAAAAAGGATAGTTTAAATAAAAGGATGATTGGCAGACGTAAAATTGCCGATTGTCCTTTTTTTGTTTGAGGTTTGGGGTTTGATGTTTGGGGTTTGAGGTTTGCTGTTTGAGGTTTGCAGCTAATTTCCCACTCGCGCTCCTTCCGCGATGTCATACTCTTTCCCCAGCTGATTCTCTATCTTTTTCTGTTTCTCTTTCTGTTTCTCTTTCTGTTTCTCTTTCTGTTTCTCTTTCTGT
>CAZSAQ010000023.1:41027-61780 GCA_964605065.1 uncultured Chitinophagaceae bacterium | reverse complement strand
GAAAGTGTGTATACGGGAAACCGTATCGAGGGTTCGAATCCCTCAGTCTCCGCTTAGCGATGAAATTTATTTGAGTACATCATTCGGTTCATGAAGCGTGTTTGTTTTTGCCGAGTGGTTGAAGGAGTCCCGACACTTGTGTCGGGAGAAAGTGTGTATACGGGAAACCGTATCGAGGGTTCGAATCCCTCAGTCTCCGCTTTGCAATAAAGAATTATTAGTGAACATCCTATAGGTCATGAGCCAGGCTTGCTCTTGCCGAGTGGTTGAATCCCGGCTTTAGTTGATTCGACGTTCATATCGTGAAAAAGTATGTACTGGGTAATCTTGGATTCCTTTGCGCCCATTGCGGTTCTTTGTGCCCTCTGCGTCCAGGAATTTGGGGAGCGGGAGCGGAGGAGAGTACTAGAAAAAGAAAGAGAAAGAGAAACAGAAACAGAAATGGAGTGAGAACGATTACTCGAGTTCTGTAATTTATCTCCAAGAAAAACCCATAACTATCCCACCGGTTCCATTTTTAGACACTTACCATTGTCAATTCTCGCAGAACAACCCGTAATATTTCTATCAATACGGTTTCCCGTAAAATTTCTTTACTGCTGATAGATAGATTTGAGTGCTAAACCAATGTTATGAGAAAGAAATATTACGTAAACACTCGGCAACAGTCTAATGGCGACCACGAGGTTCATGAAGCAGACTGTATTTATCTTCCCGGCAACGAGCATGCAAAATTTCTTGGAGAGTTTGACACCTGCCACCCGGCTGTCGAACTGGCGAAAAAAATGGGATACAATGCCAACGGCTGTATTTATTGCTGCAAACCGTGTCATACCCGGTAATATCGAATTGATTTTCTGATGAGTTGAAATGGGTAATGCATAGAAAAAAATTCCTTCAACAGGTTTACCGCATCAGGTGGTTGTTCACATTCAGGAAACCAAGGTTTATTGAATGTGAATTTGTCGATATTCTTATCGAGGAGAAACCACTCTTCCTGATTATTTGGAAGCTGGATGGTGGCTATAAAATATGCCTCAAGGGAACAGGGATTAGGTTTCGAGAAAAATCAGGCGCAAAAGTTATTATGCTGGGCAATATGCCGGGATCCATCAGGTTAACAGCACACAGTTTCTGGCGGAGCACGACGGTTATTATTCCTTTGAAATATATCCAGTTGGATGATAAGTCTGCGCGAGCCCTTCTCAGGGAATTGAAAAACCCGACAAGCCTGGAAGTGAAGAACCTGGTTCCCTACTTATCCTGCATTGTACCGCACATACCTCTGTTAAAACTACAGACAAATATTCCCCGGATCAGGTATCACCACAAGTTCCATTTCCTGTCTCAACAGTTCACTTTCAAATAAAGATAATTATGGGCAATTACGAATTCTATCCAACCCCCAAATCTACCCGCCTAATGCGTTTTTTCTGGAAAGCGGCCGGAGCAGACAGGTATATTCTGGAACATAGTACCTACAGTGATCAAATGAAATACCTGTGCCTGGGAGGAATCATCATTGCTACAGGCCTCATGGCCGGCATGGCAGGGGGGTACGCGTTTTATACGATTTTCGAGCCTCGCGGGGATGCCCTGAGCTCATTTAAAACGGCTGGGGACATTGCAGGATCGTATGATTCAATAAATATTCCGACCATGATCAAGTCGGTCATATTCGGAATTATTTGGGGGTTGATCATTTTTAATATCGACCGGTTTATTGTCACAAGCACAGGCAAAGGCGACGGTACAGAGGAAATTACCGGAAAAGAGATCAGAAGCGCCTTGCCCAGGCTTATCATGGGTGCCATTATCGCCCTGACCATCTCAAAGCCTGTTGAAATCAGAATGTTCAAAACGGAAATTGATGTGAAACTCCATGAAAAGCAAATGGAACAGCAACAAGCCTATAAGGCGAAGACTGATTCCTTATTTGCTTCTGAAATTGCAAAGAAGGAAAAAGAGATCGAAAAATTTGAAAAAGACCTGGAGCAAAAAATAGGAAGACATGCTGAACTGGAAAGGCAATATGTAGAAGAGGCAAGATTAATTACTGTTGGCCCGAGGGCGCTTGCCGTGAAAGCACAAATGGATGCTGTTGGCGAAGAGATCAGGCAGGCCCAAAACCACCCTGAATATATGCGCCTGAAGAGTGAACGGGATCAAATTGAGAAAAAAAGAGAAGCTGCTTTGAACGCCAGTGAAAAAGTGGCATC
Source organism: uncultured Chitinophagaceae bacterium (assembly GCA_964605065.1). GTDB lineage: Bacteria > Bacteroidota > Bacteroidia > Chitinophagales > Chitinophagaceae > Endoryza. The sequence goes on along the minus strand of CAZSAQ010000023.1, from coordinate 59,561 downwards.
CGGACTGGATGGACTTCTGGAAAGAATAAAGCTCGCCCATGAAATCGCAGGCTGGGTCATCTCCCTTTTTATTACGCTGCTTTTTATGGCAATCGAACTAACGCCTATATTTTTTAAGCTAATGTTGATCAAGGGGCCTTATGATTATCTGGAAGAAAACATAAAAGAGTTGATCAAGGCCGAACGGGGAATTGAAGTTCAATACAACTACTACCAGGACAAAGATGGATTTGAGAGGGACAAGATCGTACATCACGAGGTGATAAGATTGCTTAAAGAAAAGATAGTGGTGCTGGAAGCACAAAGCGAGTTGTCAAAAGAAGCCATAAACGCCTGGAAAGAGAAAAAGAAAAAGGAAGCCGGAAGCCATCCTGAAGAATTCATTGCGGAGGAAAGTAGAAAATAGGTACATGGCCAGGGAAAGTAAGCATATCTGGAAAGCGGGACCCAAAAGCCTGATCAACCTGGTTGGCGTTGAACACGCGCTGTTACGCAAGGCCGGGCGCAAGGTCTTATTAAGATTTTATACCGCAGCACTTGTGATAATCGGTATTGCCATTTTTTCAATAGTGTCAGTTTTCTACTTGGTGGAGCTTATGTTTCATAATAGAGTCGCTGAAGTTCTTTTGTCGGTCTTGCTTACCGCCCTAGTTATTCTGATGTATATTTTTTTAATTCTGACGATATCAAACAATGCGGGGGGAAGGGCAGTTTTTTCGATATCAAATATTACCCGAACCGGTTTTGTAATATTCATGGCTGCTATGTTATCCAAACCCGTTGAGCTATTAATATTTCGGACAAGCATCAATGAAAAACTCGGGGAATTCCGGGAGCAGGTGAAGTCTGATCATTCCAACAAAATAAGATTACAGTATTCCGGAGAGATGGCATTACTGGAAAGGAAACGGGATAACTATGAGTCCATTAACGGCGAAAGGAATTTTGATGAGCAGATAGCAAGTTTACATACAAAAATTGATCGATGTACAAGCGAACAAAGCGAATTGATCCGCAAGACAGTTGAGAAAGTTGAGAGAGCCGACTTTGTCGTCCAGCAATTGAAAATACTTCATTCGGATCACCCATGGACCTGGATATTTACCCTGCTTGTTGTTTTATTGTATCTGCTTCCGGGGTACCTGATATTCTCAATTTCAATGGATGATTCCTACTATCCGATCAAAGAGGAATACGAAAGAAAAATTATTTCCAGAGAGTATGGATTTTTTTTGAAGAAGTATTCAGAGATATTTTCAACAAGGTTTGGAATTCAAATAGAGTTCTATACGAAATACGAAGATCCTCCTTTTAATACCAGGAGGAAATCGCCACCGGCGTACAGTACGAGTACGACATTTTTTGAACGGTTTGCCTAAAATCATTCTATGGATTTCACTCGGAACTACTACGCTATTTTGGAGATTTCATCCTCTGCAACAAATGTGGAAATAAAAGCGGCCTACCGTCAGCAGGCTAAGAAACATCACCCGGATGCAAATCCAAACGAGGCAACAGACGGAGAAATGTTTAAGCTTGTTAACGAGGCTTACCAGGTTTTGAGTAACCCTATTTTGAGACAACAATATGATGAGTATCGTAAGGAACAACCGGGCCAGACAAGGGAAACCAGTCAGCCGGATGATCCGGGAAAGAAATCATCTGCAAACAAAAGAACCTATCGGCGAAGTAAAACCAGTTTGAGAGAGACCAGGTTCTACGTTCGGGGATCTGTGGTGATTGATTTTTGGGGAAACGAGGCCTATATGCCTGGAATGCCGCCGGGCCCTGAGCGTCGTTACAAGCTGCATCCTACTCATACTCTGGTTGAGATGGAGGAAAAGGACGTTTTCAAGAGTAACGGTATTCCGTTAGACTACCTGAGGGCATACCGAGAGTCGGACTTATTTGCCGCACCGCTGACTCAGCCTGTAAAATGTCTGGTTCGTACCGGTGTGGAAGAACTGAGATATGAACTGGAGTTGGAAGATATCCGGATTAAGAATATTCGATTTGAAGGCGTCACCAAGCATGAAGGCAGAAGCTTTGGCATATTGAGAGGAGATATATACGCCTACACCTCAAAGTTCGACGTAATAGAAGAGGAAGAGGAAGTAACGGAATGGTTTGGGGAGACCGGCCGATTCGAGTCGGAGACCGACGAAAATGTAGTGAGGGTCCGGAGTGAATATTTTAATAGTGATGGAACCCCATTTTGGGGTCCCTGGAGGGAGACAGCCAGACCAAATAGAAGGCAAACTCCCCCCATTGTTGCTGCGGAGGGCTGTTCGGCCTGGTTCATGGTGCCCTTGCTGGTACTGGGAGTCGTTTTTTTTCCGAGAATACTGATTGGGCTTGGCTTTATCCTGGTGATAACATTACTTTTCTGGTTGACTGAAGCGATGAAGGGCCTGTTCAAAGGACGCAGTGGAATGGCTGTAGGGGTAGTGATAGGAGTGATATTTTTAATAGCATTACTTGGAGCGGGAAAAAGCGGAACTGCCGTTCGGTCAGCGAACCGAAAAGCCAGGGATTCCGTTTCCACAGTAACCAGTGTACCAGAACAACCCGGAAAGAAAGAGAAGGAGGAAGGAAGCCGTTCGGCAGGCGATTCGTTGATAAGTCATCTGGTACAATGGGAAGATTTTGACGGAACACTGCGGCAGGTTACTCTATCGGTCAGAAAAAATGATCTCGAAGGCTCCATCCGAAGCCATCAGAACATGAAAGCCAACAATTATGGAATGGATTTTTCAGAAGTATATTCTAGTATCCTTTCGTCTGATAATCCAAAAATGGATCTTGTTTTTTCCGCCTTTGATTCATTGAGAAAGACGGACAACCTGGATGACCCCGGCTTTGCCAGAGCCGTGGTATCGGCCGTACAATCGCTGCCGTATTATCTGGTATTAAACAGGGGATGCAACGACAATTACAGCGATACCTATATAAGGGATTATATGGAGGCTTGCACCCAGGACTGCTGTATTGGGGAGGAGGCCTTCGGTGTGAGGACTCCCCTTGAGTTTGCCAGCGATTTAAAGGGCGATTGCGATACAAGAGCCATATTTCTCTATTCTGTATTGAGCCATTTTGGATACAAAGTGGCACTTCTAACCAGTGAATATTATAAACATGCTTTGATTGCTGTTAACATTCAAAACCCTGGCTTCAAAAATGGTGTATTCATTGTTATTGGCGGGAATGAATATTATTTGTGGGAAACAACCGGTAAGGGATTTGATATCGGGCAGATCCCGCCGCAAATGTCCTCATTGGAAAACTGGAGTATTGCATTGATAAACTCAAAATAGGGAGAAATGACTTCCATATTAAATTTCGAGATCTTGTATGTAGTGGCATTAATAATTGTTCAATTTATGCTGCAGACCTTGGTACTGACTTATGTAATGAAAAAGAAGGGGCTGTTGAAGTTTCCTATCGCCGGATTGGAATACAGTCAGGGTGTGTTTGTATCTTTTTTGGTATTGGGAGGTTATTTGATCGGGCTTGCTTCGATCAATAGTGTATTTGAAACAGTAAAGTCCGCGCAACATGCAGGTGATCCGGTTTATTTTACAGTTTTTATCAGGTTTGCCCGGTTCTTCTTTGTTATTCTGGTTTTGTATGTGTTGTATTGGGTGTTGGTATTATTCTCCGCAAAACTTTTTTTGGGATTTAAGAACCCATTTGAAGAAATTATTGCCGGCAACCTGCCTGCCGCATTCCTGATGTCCGGAATGGCACTCGGGTATGCATTGCTCTTGTATTTTTTAGCCGCCGAACTCATTGAATTGATTACGCCGAAGTTTTTGGTTTTTAACTAAGCTTTTTGTGGAAAGGAAAATCAGGTTAACCAAAGCCCAAGTATTGTGTGTGCTATATTTAATTCCGACTTGTGTGGGTGTATAAGTCTTCCTGGAAATAGTGATGTGAGGTAAGTGAGGCGGAATCAAGCAATTTTAGACCGGATATCCAGGTAATTCCTGATGTCGTTATCAAGCTATGGGTTTCCCCATGAAAAGGTTTAAGCAAAGCCCAAATCAGCCAGGTTTGTCGTTCAAATCGGCTCAGTATCGGATATTTTCGTATCATTCCGTATCATTTTCTTTGGATGCTTGTTAACCCAGACTTTTTGATCCTTCTCTTTCTTTCTTGGAAACTGCAAAGAGTAAAATTGAAAAACGACTAAACGTGCATTCAATGGTCTTTTTCAATTGGTTTTTTTGTATCGAGTTCTATATGAAAGATGACAACCTTCACCCCACCAATTTCGAGGGGGGATAGCCGAATTGCTTTTTGAAGGCGAATGAGAAATGCGAGAGGTTTTCGAACCCTACTTCATAGCAGACGTCAATGGGCTTCTTTTTCTTGACGGTGAATTCATAATAGGCAAGGTCAAGGCGCTTCTTCACTAACCATCGTTGCGGGGTGGTGCCGTATATCAACTTGAAATCTTTCTTGAATGTGGTCAGACTCCTGCCTGTGAGGTAACCAAACTTCTCAAGTGGCATATTGAACATAAAGTTCTTCTCCATATAGTCAGCCAGGTCGATCTTGCCAGGCTCGGAGAAACTGGCCAGTATGTTATCAATGCCGGGATCAATTGTTCGCAATATGGTAACAGCTTCGGTCATTTTCAGATCGGCAAGATCGGCGGGCAATGACTTCATCCCGAAGTAGGGTACCAGCGAAGCCAGGCAACTTTCCAGCAATGGGTGATTGTTGTAATGTCGTATCGAAGCCTGGTCGGGAACCGCTATTGAAGGAGTAACCTTCGAATAATACTTCCTGCACCAGTCACTGGTCAGGTGCATCACCACGGTTTTATGCGGTTGACCATTGCCAGGATAGTTAAGAATTGTTGCCAGCTGATTTCGGGGAATCAGAAAGATATCGCCTTTGCTGAAATGATAGGTCGCTTCGGGTCGTATAATCTTTGTTTCGCCGGAAATGAACCAGATCAGCATATGATGCTCGAACAGTATATCCGATTTGAAGAATTTATCCTGGTAACTGGAAAGCTTGATATGCTCGGTAATGTATTTTGCCTGGTATTCCATCTGACCAACAAGGGTTGAAAACGTAAACAAATATAGAATAATCAATTCTGCGGCAACAGAGCCAATGAAAGCTTACTCTACTCCAAAGCGCACGCCGGTTACCTTTTCGGAAAAATCCCAGAGTCGGTGGGCTGATATCTGGTCGAGAGAGTAAGGCTGTACGCCGCTCTTATGAAGCGAAGCTTTTGATTGGGGATGGTCTGTTAGGAGTTCGGCCACCTCTGCATCTTCACAATACACTCCGCCGATGTTCGCAAGCAGGGGACTGGTAGCGGCCCAGAGGGTGGTAGCTGCACCCTGGGGTACGGATTTAAGAGTGGCCAGAACTTCCGGTAATATCTCCCCGTTTTCATTGGTGAAACCCATTTGCCGGAACAACTCCGGAGAGGCTTCTCTGCCAAGCTCGGTTCCGGCAATCGATCCAGGATGAACAGCATAGGATCTGACACCATGGTCAGCAGCTTTTTCATCGAGAGCCACGGTAAAAAGATTGCTGGCGGTCTTCGACTGGCCATAGGCGGTCAGCGTTTCATAAGGACGATTCTCAAAGTTCGGATCTTCAAAATCAAACGGAGAGAGATGATGACCCAGGGAGGAAACATTGATCACCCTTGCTCCTGCTGCTTTCTTCAGCGCAGGCCATAGGCGGGCGGTCAGGTGAAACTGTCCGATGAAATTGGTTGCCAGTTGTGATTCAAGCCCGCGCTGATCTTTCCTCAGCGGAACCCACATGATTCCGGCATTGTTAATCAGCAGATGCAAGGGGCGGTTCGTTGAAATGAATTTTGCGGCGAATTCGTCGATCGTTAAGGGGTTCATCATGTCCATGTATTCGATTTCAACATTGGCCAGGCCAGACAAATTCTTTTTTGCTTTGTCAGTATTCCGTGCAGGCACGATAACCGTAGCGCCTGCCTGGCAAAGTGATCTTGTGGTCTCGAGGCCGATACCGGTATTGCCGCCGGTAACGATTGCGATAACGCCGGACAAATTAACGCCGTGCATCACATCAATGGAAGAAGATTGGGAGGTAAAACCCGAATGGAGAGGCTGCTGAAGCGCACCCTGGTAATTGTTTTGTGTCATGGTAATTGATTTTTGATGAAACAAAACTAAGGCGCCTTTTCACGGGTCACTTTGTTCAACAGTCGCATCTTGCTTTGTTCAAAAGGCGCGGTAGTTAAAGGGAAACATATTCAATTGTATAATCATGTAATGAGCCATCAGGCAACGGGAGGTTGAGCTTTTCGGTCCTGAGCCTGGGTTTGTATTTGCCGACTATGGTTCGTGGCGGATTTTCCGTGAGTAACCGATCTCTCTTTGACACACTTGTGGCAAAAAACAACACGTTTGTAGAATAAATTTGAAAAAAAATTTTGTTTTGTATATCATTGACGTGAATCTAAAAATCAAGAACTATGAACAAGAGAGTGATTTTGGCGAGTCTCGTTTTGCTGACTTTCGTCTTGTCTTCCTGCAAAAAAGAATGCCCGGTTACAAAATATCCCATTGCCGGGCTTTGGATCGGAACTTATGTTTTCCAGGCACAACCACCTCTGTATTTCAGTTTTACTATTTATCCAGATGGTTCCATGAGTTACAAGAGTAAGGGAAACAACGGGTACACGTTTTATGCTAACGGCACATGGACCCTGACGGGCACCCAGTTCAGTTACGATGTGAATACAGTTAATAATCCGGGTGGTGTTCAATCGCACCAGGCCGGTACGGCTACTTTCAGCGAAGACGGTAAACTGACAGACGGAATTAATCGAGATCTGGATGCCAACGTACAAGGCACTTTTCAAATGCAGCGAGTGAATTAAAGATTTGAATATCTACATGAAAGCCCTGGATTTCCTGGGGCTTTTTTGTTTCTTAACTTGTATCAGTCAGAGGCACGATTTTTCCTTCCCTAAACTCGAAAATGGATTTGCCGGTTAACTCGAGCTGGTCACCTTTGCTGGCCAGGTTCGGAACGTCAATGGCCCAGATGGCGGAATAACCTATATCAACTTCAGTGAAAGTGCCGTTATGCGAGACTGATTTTATGGTCTGTTTCCTGGTTGAAAAGAATGCCAGTGCCTGTTGGGCGAAGGCCGGCAAACCCGCCAGGGTAAAGGTTTCCCGACCGTTCTGAATATTTCTGAACACAATGCCGGGGTCAAAATCCCTGACCATTCCCGCCACCTCAATTGGTTGTAGCTGTCCTGTTAGTTTTTAGTGATGCTTTCGCGGTTTTACCTATGTTTTTCTCCCGGAAAGGCTAATTTACAATCGACTCGTTGAGTTTGAAATGTTTATATTAACATAAGGCAATAGAACGCTGTCATCTGGCCGACACCCGGGCCGAAAGCGCCTGTTTAATTTTCAGCTTTAATTATCTTTGGATAATTCATCATATATGGCAAAATCGTCCAAAAAAATGGGTCAGCAGGATATCCTGCACTCGATTTCCGAAGCTACATCCGGACTGACGGGCAAGGACCTGTTGGATGAACTATGCCGCAACTTCGCCAGGGCGCTGGATATGCCATTTGCGCTGGTGGCGGAATGTCTCGAAGAAGACAGCACGCAGGTGCGTACACTTTGTCTGGTGAACGGCGATAAAGTGATTGATAATATTGAATACGATACCACCGGCCGGCCCTGTGAATTGATCCTTAGCGGTAAAGAAATATTCATCCCCTCAGAGGTATATAAGCAGTTTCCGGAAGCCAAAGGAATAGAATCGTCAACAGGCGTTCCAATCTACAGCTCCGTAACGGGCAAAATCATTGGTCATATTATCGTATCAAGTCCGGCAGCCGTTACTGAAGAAAGCAACCAGCTACCGATCCTGAAAATATTTGCCGCGAGGGTAGGCGCAGAAATGGAAAGACTGCGGGCGGAGAAAGAATTGAAAAAGCAGCTGAAGGACAATGAATTTTATGCCTTCACTTTAAATCATCTCAAGGAAGCAGTGTTCTGGATCGACCAGGATGGATCGATCTGGCAGGTAAACGAAAAAGCCACGGAACTTTCGGGCTTTACTGCTGAGGAGTTGCGTTCCATGAAGGTCTTCGATCTTAATCAAAACGTACGACCAGACAACTGGCACGAGGTATGGGCAAAGCTGAAGGAAAAGAAACGAGTAGTTTTTGATGCACAATTCAAAAAGAAAGACGGCGAACTGATCGATATTGAAATTGCTCAGAATTTCCTGGTATTTGAGGGCCGCGAATACACCTGCAGCCTGGTGAGGGATATCCGCGACCGGAAAATGGAAGAGGAATTGTTGCGAACGGTCTCAGAAGCCACATCCGGACTCACCGGCGAGGACTTCCTGATTGAACTGGCCCGGCATATTACCATGACGTTGACGATGCGATATGCCGTCATCACCGAATGTGCCAATGAAGAAAAGACGAGGCTCAGGACCTTGTGTTATATAGATGGCAACAAAGTTCTGGATAATGTAGAATACGATACTGCCGATATTCCCTGTGAGATTATCCTGGAAGGCAAAGACTTTTTTATGGCCGAAGGACTTCAGGCCAGGTTCCCTAAAGAAGCGGGCATTGAATCGGGAGTGGGTGTACCTATTTTCAGTACCAAGACCGGCGAAGTGATCGGTCATATCCTCGCCATCGATCCCAACCCCACCACCACCGAAAAGAACCAGACGGCCATTCTCAGGATTTTTGCGGCACGCGCAGGCGCGGAGATCGAACGGATGAAAGCGGAAAAAGAACTCGCCAAAGCCAATGATGAGTTGAAATTGCGACTGAAGGAAATAGAGATGCTTAAAAACCAGTTGCAACTCGAAAATAAATACCTGCAGGAAGAAATCAAACTCACCTATAATTTCGAAGAGATCATCAGTCGCAGCAAAGATTTCCAGAAAATATTGCAACAGATTCAACAGGTGGCTGCTACCGATGCCACTGTTTTGATATTGGGCGAATCGGGAACGGGTAAAGAACTGATCGCAAGGGCTGTCCACAACATCAGCAACCGCAGTAAAAAGCCACTTGTAAAAGTGAACTGCGCCACCCTGCCTGCCAACCTGATAGAGAGTGAACTGTTCGGACATGAAAAAGGAGCGTTCACGGGGGCGATGGAAAGAAAAATTGGCCGCTTTGAACTGGCTGACGGCGGTTCTATCTTCCTGGATGAAATAGGAGAACTGCCGGTAGAACTTCAAGCCAAATTGTTACGGGTATTGCAGGAAGGCGAATTTGAGAGACTGGGTAATCCGAAAACGATGAAAGTAAATGTTCGTGTCATTGCGGCCACTAACAGAAACCTGCAGCAGGCCATTGAAAAGAAGGAATTCAGAGAAGACCTATACTACAGGTTGAATGTATTTCCTATTGTTTGTCCGCCTCTGCGCGACCGCAAGGAAGACATTCCCTTGCTGGTAAAACATTTCTGCAAGAAACGCGAGGGAAAGATAGGAAAGTCCATTCACAGCATTCCAACCAAAGTAATGGACGCATTGATGGAATACAATTGGCCCGGAAATATCCGTGAATTGGAGAATATCATCGAGCGGGCGATGATCCTGAGCCAGCAGGGTATCCTTGAATATGGCGAATGGATTCCGGTCGGTGTAAAATCAGAGAACGCCAAGGCAGATAATAATAAACTGGATGATGTGGAAAAGGATCATATCCTCGAAGTACTCCATAAGACCGGCTGGAGAGTCAGCGGCGAAAAAGGAGCCGCCAAAATATTAGGGCTCAATCCCACCACTCTCGAGGCCAGGATGAAAAAATTGGGAATAAAGCGGCAAGCATGAGGGAGAGAGTGAGAGCGGGAGCGGGAGCGAGAGCGGAAGAGAGAAGTCCGTTAGCCATACCCGCGCCAGCGTATTTGGGAGCGGGAGTGGGAGTGAGGGCGGATAAGACATTCCTTGTAAACGGTCAGCTAAGGCACGGGTAGGCTGCAAAATTTCCTATAGTTCATCTGCCTGTTAGCCATACCTGCGCCAGCAGGTATTAAAATATACCTGCGTCAGCGAGCAGAAGAGTTCTGCTTCGCGCGCTTTGCGGTTCTTGGCGCCCTCTGCGTCCAGGTTTCCGGAGATCTCGAAGAAAAACGTGAGTGGAAAATGGTAAAGCATACCCGCGCCAGTGTATTTGGGAGCGGGAGTGGGAGTGAGAGCGGATAAGACATTCCTTGTAAACGGTCAACTAAGGCACAGGTAGGCTGTAAAATTTCCTCGATAGCATCACCTTGTTAGCCATACCCGCGCCAGCGAGAAATTATACTTCATTCGTCATTCGCCATTCGTCATTCGTAATTCTGCGTCGCATTGGCTCATTGACCAATTGGCCCATTGGCAAATTGTACTCACCATTCGCCATTCGTAGTTGCCTTTCCCGCGCCCGCTCGGCGTTGGGATTCTCCCAAAATATTGGGAAAAAAGATGTTTGTTTAGCTCAAGTCCTCTCCTGATGAAATATTCTGAAATGCAGTCCTGTGGCGGGTTTCAGAGCTTTGCAGAATACCCGGATTTTTTTCTGGCACGCCAGTTGGCTATATAGCCGCATAAAAGAACAAACAAATGACCCGGGCAATTTCAAAGAACGAATTCAAGTCTGAAATAATCGATAGCATGAACCTCTCTCTTGTTCAATTTAAAATGGACTGGAGCGGCGCCTGCCAGATCATCTCACCGATTTATGAAGAGCTGGCTACTTCCTATCTCGGTCAGGCAAAATTTTATATCGTGGATGTAGAAGCGGAAACCGGTATAGACAAAGAGTATGGAATTACCGAGCTGCCCACGATTCTTTTTTTCCGGAACGGCAGGATCGTGGATCATGTAACCGGGCTTACACCAAAGAATGTGATGATTTCAAAAATCGAGAACGCATTATCTCTCGAATCCAAATAACCATTTATCAACTTTAAACCTACAGCCATGTCTGAAGAAATGAAATACTTCTATCTCAAGAGCCACCCGATGCTGGCTACTTTATCTGAGCAGAAGTTAAAAGAGGCAGCCAATATCGCGAAGCTGAGAACAGTATACCGCGGTGAGATCATCGGGTACGGCGATGCCGGGTTCACCCGTATACACTTCCTCGTGAAGGGGAAAGTGAAGATCACCGATATCAGCAACGCAGAAACGGAGTTCATCAAGGATATCCTCACCGAACCCGACATTTTTGGCGATCTCGGCCTCGAAGGAAGAATCAATGCCGACGAATCTGCCGAAGCGCTAACGGCCAATACCATCATCTGCTCATTCCAGGTGTCTGATTTCAAAAGAATCCTGGAAGAAAACCCGCAAATGATCATGGGATTCGCCAAGAAAGTGACGGGCAAGCTCCAGCGTATGGAGAACCGTCATGCCGACCTGGTTTTCCTCGATGCGAAAGACAGGCTGATCAGTTTCATCAAACATTGGGCAAGATCCGACGGAAACCGGGTGGGCGATAAAATTGTACTCAACAATTATTTGACCCATAGTGATATTGCCAGCTTCATCGCCACTTCCAGACAAAGTGTGAATATGTTACTCAATGAACTCCGCAGTTCCGGGCTTCTTTGCTACGATCGCAAATACATCGAGCTGAATAATCCCATCGTCTGGAACTAATCAGAACCGTTGTCTGCCTGCCTGTAAAGGAGGCGACAACCGTTTCACCCATCTCCCTATAGCTTTGCTTCTCATGAAAAACAAGGAGGATGAACCCGGGCAATGGCCCAGTTCATCGCCAGTTATATAGTATTGCCATGACAACAATTTGTTTGTACTTCAAAGTACATCAGCCATACCTGCTGGATGTGATCGACGCGTATGGAACGAAGGAAGACATCACCGTTTCTACTTCCTGCCGCCAGAAAATGGATCAGTTGGCAGAGCAATGTTACCTGCCGGCAAACAGGCTGCTGCTGAAATTGATTCGCCGGTACCAAGGAGCTTTTCGGATCAGTTTCTCCCTCAGCGGAACCGCCCTCGAGCTGCTCGAACGTTTCAGACCGGATGTGATCGATTCGTTTACAGAACTGGTGCACACCGGCTTCGTGGAAATTTTAGGAGAAACCTATTACCATTCCCTGGCCTCTCTTCATTCGGCCCGCGAATGGAAGGAACAGGTATCTCTTCACCGATCCCTGATCCGTGCCCGGTTCGGGCTGACTCCGACGGTTTACAGAAATACGGAATTGATACACGACAACGAACTGGCTTCGCTGATCACGCAGGAAGGTTTTACCGGTATTCTGTGTGAGGGAGTGGAATCCGTGCTGCAGGGAAGAAGTCCTAACCGGTTGTATGCGGCACCCGGAAGTCAATTGCCACTCTTGCTCCGTAACCCCCGCTTGTCTGATGACATCGCTTTTCGTTTCGACGACCCCGACTGGTCTGAGCGTCCGTTGACAGCAGAAAAGTTTGCCGAATGGATACACAGTCACCCGCCGGGAAATGAAGTGATCAACCTGTTTATGGACTATGAAACACTGGGTTTGCATAAAACAGCGGAATCGGGAATCTTTCAGTTCATGGAGGCGCTACCCGAATATGTAATGTTGCGCGACGGATTCAGTTTTTCACTTCCCTCAGAAGTCATTCTTCAACAGAATACCGTAGACAGTTACGATGTGACACGCCGTATTTCCTGGGAAGACCGGGGAGATGCCGCTTGTGTCTGGAGCGAACACCCGATGCAACATAATATGCTGGGGAAAATATACAGCCTGGAAAATACGGTTATGAATGCTGGTTGCAGCCAGGCAATACGTAAATGGAGAATGCTACAATCGGCCGACCATTTTTACTATATGAACGGCCGGAATCAAAAATACAGGAACCCTTACCCGACTGAACAGGAAGCCGGAAATTATTACCTCAAGGTGGTGAACGACCTGGAAGTGTCGCTGATACAGCAAAGCCTTGAAAAATCAAAGAAGTTCGGGTTGAAAAGACATGCGGCGCTGGGAATTTTTTAACCATCATAAATAGTATAGACATGAAATTACAAGGACAGGTGGCGATCGTCACCGGCGCCAGCAGCGGTATTGGTGCCGGATGTGCCAAAGAACTGGCTCGCGCAGGAGCTACCGTGGTAGTAAACTACCCCGTAGCTTCCACAAAGGAAATGGCCGAGCAGGTCGTCAGCGAAATTGCTGCCAGCGGTGGCCGTGCCATTGCGATGCAGGCGGATGTATCGAAAGAAACGGACGTACACGAAATGTTTGCCAAAGTTGTGAGCCAGTTTGGTACCGTGGATATTCTTGTTAACAATGCCGGGTTGCAGAAAGATGCCCCCTTCACAGAAATGTCGCTCGACCAGTGGAACTTCGTGATCGGCGTCAACCTGACGGGTCAGTTTTTGTGCGCCCGTGAGGCCATTCGCGAATTTCTACGCCGGGGGGTAAACGAAAAATCAAAATCAGCGGGAAAGATCATTTGCATGAGCAGTGTTCACGAAGTAATACCCTGGGCCGGCCATGCCAATTATGCCGCATCGAAGGGTGGAGTGATGCTGATGATGAAAACCATCGCCCAGGAGTTTGCTCCCAAAAAGATCCGCATCAATTCCATTGCGCCAGGTGCCATTGCCACTCCCATCAATCATGACGCCTGGGATACCACCGAGCACCTGCAGAACCTGCTAAGATTGATTCCGCAAAAAAGAATCGGGCAGGTAGAAGATATTGGCAAGGCGGTAGTATGGCTGGCCAGCGATGATGCCGATTATGTAAACGGAACAACCCTGTTCGTGGATGGGGGTATGACCCTTTACCCGGGTTTTGAAGACAATGGTTAATTCGTCTTCCCCATTCGAGTCCAATCAATATTTACTTCCAAACAATCAACACATGAATGCAGAACAAAGCCGGCTCCGGGAGCATGGCTGGAGAAAATGGGGGCCCTACCTGAGCGAAAGACAATGGGGAACGGTTAGGGAAGATTACAGTGCAGGCGGGAATGCCTGGGATTACTTTCCTCACGATCATGCGCGGTCACGCGTGTATCGATGGGGTGAAGACGGCATCGCAGGTATCAGTGACGAAACGCAGCGTATCTGTTTTGCCCTTGCACTCTGGAACGGAAAAGATCCCATTCTCAAAGAAAGATTATTCGGACTTACCGGCAATGAAGGAAACCATGGTGAAGATGTGAAGGAGTTGTATTACTATCTCGATAATACACCCAGCCATTCCTACATGAAGCATCTCTACAAGTATCCGCAAACGGCTTTTCCTTATTCTGATCTGGTGGAAGTGAACAGGCGACGATCGAGGATGGAAAAGGAATTTGAGTTGCTGGATACAGGGGTGTTCGATCAGTCGGCCTATTTTGACGTGTTCACCGAATATGCCAAGCAGGACCAGGAAGATATTCTGATCAAAATTTCTGTGTACAACAGGGGTAAGGAGGACGCACACCTTACCGTATTGCCTACGCTGTGGTTCCGGAACCGATGGAGTTTTTACCCGGAGAAGGCGAAACCCGAAATCAAACTGGAGGAATGGAATGACAAGTTTGGCCGTGTCGGCCTGAACGAGGATGGAGAGACCGGCTATCATTTATATTTCGAAAAGCCACTGCGTGTGCTGTTTACCGAGAACGAAACAAACACGGAGCGATTGTACCGGCAACCCAATCAACATCCTTTTGTAAAAGATGCATTTCACCGGGCAGTGGTGGATAATGACTATGAATTTTTAAAAGACAAGCAACAGGGAACCAAGTTCAGTCCACAGTACGAGTATCAGGTTCCCGCCGGCGGATCGGTAACGATCAGATTGCGGCTGTGCAAGGAAACAACTGCAAAGCCTTTTCAGCAGTTTGAAAAGCTGATGGCCCGGCGTACCGAAGAGGCCGATGTGTTTTATTCGGATCTTGGCAAAGAAAATAATGGAGACCGGCTGAACGTACAAAGACAGGCGCTGGCCGGTATGCTATGGAGCAAACAGTATTTCAATATCGATATACCGCGCTGGCTGCAGGGCGATCCCGGTCATCCTGCTCCGCCCTCGGATCGAAGGGCAGGCCGTAATCATCAATGGGCTTCGCTGAATAATGAGGATATCATCTCGATGCCGGATAAATGGGAATATCCCTGGTATGCTGCCTGGGATCTTGCCTTTCATTGCGTACCACTGGCCATGGTTGATCCCGCATTTGCCAAGGATCAGCTGATCCTGTTGCTGCGCGAATGGTACATGCATCCCAATGGACAATTGCCAGCTTACGAATGGGCTTTTTCCGACGTGAACCCACCGGTACATGCGTGGAGCTGCCTGCAGGTGTATAAATTGGAAAAAGAAAGAACCGGAAAAGGAGATACCGTTTTCCTCGAGAGAGTGTTTCAAAAACTGATGATCAATTTTACGTGGTGGGTGAACCGCAAAGACCACAAAGGCAACAATGTTTTTGAAGGAGGTTTTCTTGGACTGGATAATATCGGAGTTTTTGACCGCAGCAATACCATCCCGGGCGGAGGTGTGCTGGAACAGGCCGATGGCACCAGCTGGATGGCGATGTATTGCCTGAACATGCTGGAAATGGCGCTGGAGATTTCACAGGTCAATCCGGCATATGAAGATGTAACCACTAAATTCTTTGAACATTTTATTTATATCGCAGAATCACTAAACCGGATTGGCGACGACTGGACCGGTAGCTGGGATGATGAAGACGGATTTTTTTACGACGTGCTGTCGCTGCCGAACGGCCAATACATTCCCTTAAAAGTACGAAGTCTCGTAGGGTTGACTACCCTTTTCGCAGTACTGGTGCTGAAGAAGGATCTTTTGGAGAAACTTCCCGACTTCCACAGTCGTTTAAAATGGTTTCACCAATACCGGGAAAAGAACAATCACAGCCCTGTGATCGAAGACCTGAATGAGAACAGCGATATATTATTATCCCTGGTGCCCCGTCAGCGCCTCGGCAAATTATTAAAGGCGCTGCTGGATGAAAATGAATTTTTATCGCCCGGAGGCATTCGTTCCATTTCCAAAGTACATCAGTCGGGATATAATGTGCGGATCAATGGAGAGGAGTTTGGGCTGAGTTACCAGCCGGGCGAAGGTGAATCGTCTCTTTTCGGTGGTAACTCGAACTGGAGGGGCCCGGTATGGTTTCCCATGAATTACCTGCTGATCAAGGCACTTCAGGAATATTGCCGCGACTACGATAGCGAAGTGGAGTATCCGACCGGCTCGGGTAATTACAGGATGTTAACCGGAATTGCCATGGATCTGTCGGAGAGACTCATCTCCCTGTTTACCGTTTCTCCAGAGGGCAGCAGGCCTATTCACGACGGTCATCCCCTCTACCGGGAAGACGCTAATTTTAAAGACCTGATCCTGTTTTACGAATATTTCCACGGCGATACCGGACGAGGTGTGGGAGCTTCTCATCAAACAGGATGGACCGGTCTTGTGGCCAGCCTGATTGAAGAGACTGCCAGATACAGGCAAAAGAACGCCAATCAAAGTGTAGCATCTGTTTATTCATAATGAAGTTTTATGATCACGAAAAGCAAACAGGCCCTGCAAACTGCCGGAGCCCATTTTAACCAGGAGTGGCTTGAAACAAATGGCCTGGGTGGATGGTCTTCTTCCACTCTTTCCGGAGCTCATAGCAGGCGCTATCATGCCTTGCTGATGGCGGCCGTTGTTCCGCCGGTGGAAAGAAGACTGGTACTATCCTCTCTCGACGAAACAATTATTTACGGTGGAGAGATGTTCCCACTCGGCTCGCATCTCTATCCATCCGGCGTGAGTCACCCGGGAGGAGAGCAATTCATCGATCAGTTTGGCAAAGACCTTTTTCCGCAATGGGAATACCAGGCGGGCGGCATACGAGTTAGAAAGTCGCTCCTGATGATACACGGGGAGAACACGGTTGTAATACTGTACGACATACTGGAAGCGCCAGGGCAATTTGAAATGGAGTGGAGGCCTCTTGCCGGAGCAAGAGGATATCATGAATTGCAGCACGAAGGACCATCGATGCATTGGGATGTGGATTTTAAAAACGGGATCTTCCACAACCGTACCGATGGAACCGTGGACCTATACATTTCAATTCCCGGATCATCATATACCCATCATCCGCAATGGTACCGGCAGTTTGAATATTCTGTCGAAAAATACCGGGGATTGGATTTTCAGGAAGACCTGTTGAATCATGGTGTATTCTCGGCCCCCCTTCAAAAAGGCGATCAGCTGGGCATACTCGTCTCCACTCAACCGGTAGAAGATAGAAGCGCTGCTCAATTGTTTAGGCAGGAGACCGAACGCCGCCAGGCCCTGCTATCGAAAGTAGGTAACTCGGCATTTCAACAACAACTCACACTCGCAGCAGATCAGTTTATAGTTAACAGGGGAAACGACCTCAAAACCATTATAGCCGGCTATCACTGGTTTACCGATTGGGGGCGTGATACGATGATCAGTTTATCGGGTCTATGTTTGACAACCGGCCGCTATGAAGACGCCAGAAAAATATTACTCGCTTTTGCAGAGGTCGTTGACAAGGGGATGTTGCCCAATAGGTTCCAGGATAACGGAGAGGCACCTGAATACAATAACGTGGATGGGACCCTGTGGTATTTTGTGGCGATCTACCAGTACTGGCAGGCTACCGATGATCATGATTTTGTTTTACAGCAATTGTTACCGGTACTGCAATCTATACTCGAATGGCATCTGAAAGGAACACGGTTTAACATCCGGGTTCAGCAAGACGGATTGCTCAATGCCGGCGAAACCGGCCAGCAACTAACCTGGATGGATGCCCGAATAGGAGACTGGGTGGTAACTCCCCGGATGGGCAAGCCTGTGGAGATACAGGCGCTCTGGTATAATGCGCAACTGATCTATGCAGCATTCTGTGAAGTAAAAGGGCAGAAAGAGCAACAACTCGCCTGGCAGCAATCGGCGGAAAGAACCAGGCAGTCCTTCATGGAAAAATTCTGGTTCGAACAGGGCGGCTACCTCTATGATGTGCTCGATGAAGACGGCCAGGGTGACTCCAGTTTTCGACCGAATCAATTACTGGCAATCAGCCTCCCTTTTTCGATCATTGAAGGAGACGAGGCTTTGCAACTTTTGAATAAGATTACTCAAAAACTATACATACCCGGCGCGTTGAGATCATTACCGGAAGAAGATCCCCGCTATATACCCGTGTACGGGGGCGATCAATGGCATCGTGATTCCTCTTATCACCAGGGAACCGCCTGGAGCTGGCTGATCGGTCCATATATCGATGCCCTCGCGAAAACCGGTAGCAGCAAAGATCGATTGCAGGCGGTGATGGATGAATGTAAACCACATCTGGAAGACGGTTGTATCGGTTCGGTCTCGGAGATATTCGATGCAGGGCAGTCACATCATCCCCGGGGCTGTGCGGCCCAGGCATGGGGCGTGGCTGAATGGCTGCGGGTAGTTCATAAATACCAGCTCTTATAAACAGTTTGCGGAAGCGGAGAGAAGAAAGAGAAAGAGAAAGAGA
>CAZSAQ010000023.1:0-40927 GCA_964605065.1 uncultured Chitinophagaceae bacterium | reverse complement strand
ATGAGAAAGAGAAAAGGAAAGAGAATGAGAGTAATGAGTTGAATTCCTTTGCGGGTTTTGCGGTTCTTGGAGCCCTTTGCGCCCAGGAATTTGGGGAGCGGAAGAGAGAATGAGAAAGAGAAAGAGAAAGAGAATGAGAAAGAGAAAAGGAAAGAGAATGAGAGTTATGATTTGAATTCCTTTGCGGGCTTTGCGGTTCTTGGCGCTCTTTGCGTCCAGGAATTTGGGGAGCGGAAGAGAGAAAGAGAAAGAGAAAGAGAATGAGAAAGAGAAAAGGAAAGAGAATGAGAGTAATGAGTTGAATTCCTTTGCGGGCTTTGCGGTTCTTGGCGCCCTTTGCGTCCAGGAATTTGGGGAGCGGAAGAGAGAATGAGAAAGAGAAAGGGAAAGAGAATGAGAAAGAGAAATGGAAAGAGAAAGGGAAAGAGCGATGTGTTTATTCCCTTCACGGTTCTTTGGGCACGCTGAAAATGCCATATTGCCGACAACCACCTACAGAATCAGACAGGCGTTCTGTTCTTTCGTCTCTTGCAAGACAATACCACACTATCACCCTTTATTTATTTGCATTGAAATTGATTGTATGAATACATCTTATGATATTATCATTATTGGCACCGGCAGTGGTGGCAGCACCATTGCTCACAAACTTGCTTCCACCGGAAAAAAGATATTGATTCTTGAGCGGGGCGGGTTTATTCCCAAAGAGAAAGAGAACTGGGATCCGCACGAAGTGGTGACCGCAGGCCGGTATCGCCCCAAAGAAGATTGGTACGATCAGCATGGCCAACCCTTCAAGCCTTTTATTCACTACAATGTGGGAGGAAACAGCAAGATGTATGGCGCCGCTCTGTTTCGCTTTCGCGAATCCGATTTCCAGGAAGTGAAACATTATGGCGGGACTTCACCTGCCTGGCCAATCGGCTATGAAGTGTATGAACCCTATTATGAGCAGGCGGAGAAATTGTATCACGTACATGGCAAGCGCGGAGTAGATCCTTCCGAACCCTATTCTGCCAGCGAGTATCCTGCCCCGCCATTGGCATACGAGCCTTTTATTATGGATCTCGATCAAAAGCTGCAACGACTCGGCCTTCGACCCTTTCCCTTGCCGATGGGTGTGAAACTTCCCCAGGAATTCAGTGAAACCGAAGCGCCTGTGTTGCTCGAAAATTTCGACGGGTTCCCCGACCCGACAGAGAGCAAATCGGATGGATATGTTACTGCCCTGAGACCCGCCCTGAAGAACAAACACGTCACCCTGATCACACATGCCTATGTCGAAAAAATTCTGACCAATCAAAAAGGTACAAGAGTTACTGAAGTGATGGCCATTGTAAAAGGTGAACGGACAATATTTCGCGGCGACATGATTATTGTTGCCTGCGGAGCCGTCAATACCGCGGCCCTGTTGCTCAGGAGTAAAAACGAAATGCATCCGAAAGGACTGGCCAACTCTTCGGATCTGGTGGGGCGAAACCTGATGCTGCATCACAACGGATGCCTGGTGGCATTCATCAACAAAGATAATAATTCCACATTTCAGAAAAGCCTGGGCCTGGCTGATTTCTACCACGGATCAGCAGAGAACCCACTGCCGCTGGGAGAAATTCAATTGATGGGAAGAAATGATCCGGAGACGATCTTATGGCTGGCAGAAAAATTATTCCCCGGTAAACCATACGAAGAATTGAAAAGGATGACCGTTGATTTCTGGTTAACGGCAGAAGACCTTCCCGATCCGGAGAATCGCGTTACGCTTCGTGAAGATGGTACGATCGGAGTCAGATACACCCGCAACAACTATGAAGCATACGAGCGCCTTAAAGAAAAGCTCAGGAATATTTTTGTCGAGCTGGGCAAGTTGGACGAAGGGTTTTCCAATACACAATGGAACGGTTATGATCTTGATATCAGCGGAATGAGTCATCAGAACGGCACCTGCCGCTTTGGTACGGACCCTGCTACTTCTGTACTGGATCTGAATTGCAAGGCGCATGATCTGGATAATCTATACGTGCTGGATGCGAGTTTCTTTCCCAGCTGCGGCGCTTTCAATCCGGCACTTACCATTGCTGCCAATGCGTTGCGCGTGGGGGATCATCTTATTAATAACGTTTTGAACAAGGAGCCTTCGGTTAAGGCAGGTTCAGTTTTGGTTTAACATCACTGTTTATCAGTGGGTGGTTTTGGTTGGAAGAGGGCTGTATCGATGACCAGGGTGGCGATAAATGAATTGTCTCACCTGAAATTATGATACAGTTCCTCTTCATTTAAAATGATTCTTATGCTGGAATTGGTTAAAGAAGTAACGCTGTATATCAGCCAGGCAGCGGAAATGATTGCGGCACTGATCATAGGCCTCAGCGTAGGGCGCACCCTTTTCTTCTATATCGCTTCCCTGGTTAAGAAGGGAAATGTTCTGGAGAAAGGAGAGGAGATGCGCTTGCATTTCGGAGCGTCGGTGGCGGTGGCCCTTGAACTATTATTGGGTGCCGATGTGCTGGCAACAGCTGTTGCGCCGAGCTGGAATGATATTGGACAGCTGGCCGCCATTGCCGCCATACGAACATGGCTGAATTATTTTCTTGAAAAGGAACTGAGGAGGGTTGCTGCCGTGTCATGAGACCGCTCCCCATAAAAATTGTAACCGGGTTTTCAGGGTGGATGCAATTGAAGGCATCCTGGAAAAAAAATCACCGGATGTATTTCAGGGAGGCGCTGGGCCTTGGGATCTTCATGGTGTCTGCCTGTTTTTTTGGCGCACTCCTCGAAAGTACGAACACGTCGTGGCATGATTCTCTTCCCAATGCTTCGGTAAGGAATATTATCATGGGAATAATGATGGGAGCTACGGCGCTATTTATTTTCTATTCACCGCTAACGTCTCCTTCCGGATCACATATCAATCCGGCAGCCTCTGTCAGTTTCTGGAGGCTGGGGAAACTTTGCCACTGGGACCTGCTGTTTTATGTATTGTTTCAGTATGTCGGCGGTACAGTGGCGGTTGTATGTATGCAATGGGTGCTGGGAGAAACACTCCAGGCGCCACCCGTCAACAGCGTCATTACCATTCCGGGTAAATATGGGCAGGCTGGGGCGCTGATTACGGAGTTCCTGATTGCGCTGATCACCATGCTGATGATCCAGTTTACTTCCGATCATTATAAATGGAAAAGATATACCCGCGTTTTCTCTTCAGTATTGGTATGCTGCTGGGTAATTTTTGCCGGCCCGCTCAGCGGATTCGGTATGAACCCCGCCCGCACGTTTGCTTCGTCGTGGCCTTCGGGCAGGTGGGACAGTTGGTGGATCTACCAGTTTATCCCGGTGGCAGGCATGTTGCTGGCTACTGAGATTTTCTTGCTGGTGAAAAGGATAACCGGAAAACAAAAACAAGTAAAGTACGCAGATCATGAACAATAGGAAAATAGTCACCTTGCTGATCGTACTATTGATTGGCAACGTATCTCACCTCTTTAGCCAGGTGAAAATGGTAGAATCCGTGCAGATTACCGTCAGTGATATGGATCGCTCGGTTAAGTTTTATACCGAAATGCTGAAATGCCAGATCATCTCGGATACAGAGGTGTATGGTACAGAAGTAGAAAACCTGTATGGATTGTTCGGAGCGCGGCTAAGAATGGTGCGGCTGAAACTGGGTGATGAATACCTGGATCTGCTGGATTACCTGACTGCCGGAGGGAGAAGCATACCCGAAGATGCCAGGAGTAATGATCTGATCTTTCAGCACATCGCCATCGTGGTAAGTAATATGGACAGCGCTTACCAGTGGTTGCATGCACATCACGTGCAACAGGTATCTACCGCTCCCCAAACCCTGCCGGCTTCTATTCCGGAAGCGGCCGGAGTGAAGGCTTTTTATTTCCAGGATCCGGACAGGCACAACCTCGAATTGATCTATT
Organism: uncultured Chitinophagaceae bacterium; assembly: GCA_964605065.1. GTDB lineage: Bacteria > Bacteroidota > Bacteroidia > Chitinophagales > Chitinophagaceae > Endoryza. The sequence continues at coordinate 37,001 of CAZSAQ010000023.1, read as the reverse complement.
TTCCTCCCGATAAAGGCCAGGCCAAATGGCATCAGCCTGCTTCAAAACTTTTTCTCGGAATTGATCATACGGCTATCGGCGTCGGTCATTCCGGGCGCAGTCATCTTTTTTATCAGCAACTACTCGGTTTTGAAAAAAAGGGCGAAAGCTGGAATCATGGAAGGGAACAGGAGCATTTGAACAATATTGAGAACGCTTCGCTACACATCAGTGGCTACCGAAGCATGTCGGGACCGGGCGTAGAATTCCTGGAATACCTCAAGCCTGGTCCGGGCAAATTGTTCCCGGCAGATACGCGGTCCGACGATCTCTGGAACTGGTATTCCGTGCTGATCGTCGACAAGGCAGACACGTTGTTCCAGCAATGCCGGCAGGCAGGTGTCCACCTTGTTAGCAATGCGGTGGTAACGTATCGGCCGGAACGCTCTCCCGCATTCAAAGGATTTATAATACGTGACGCGGATGGTCATGCCATTTTGATTAAACAGCTCCTGTAGAAATGTGTTTGTCGGTTGTACGACAAATGCAGCGTACAGACCTGATTAGTTTTACCGAAATTTATGATTATGAAGAAAATTGCACTATTTGTATCCTTTGTATGCATTTCCTTTCTGGCCCACTCACAACAGGAGCCGAAGGGCCTTTCGGTAAATGATGCCGCACCTGATTTCACGGCAAAATCAGCAGATGGAAAAGAGGTACATCTGAAAGATCAGCTCAAGAAAGGGTCGGTGGTGCTGGTATTCTATCGGGGACAATGGTGCCCTTATTGCAATCGCCAGCTCAAAAAACTGGAAGACTCGCTTGGACTCATCAGGGGAAAAGGCGCGACTGTACTGGCTATCTCTCCTGAATTACCACAGAACATTGACAAAACCATCGAAAAGACCAAAGCCAGCTTTCCCATTCTGCACGATAAAAACCTGTCTATCATGAAGAGCTATGATGTGGCCTTCAAAGTTGATGACAAGACCATTGAGAAGTATAAAACCTACGGAATCGATTTTTCCGCAGCCAATGGAGCAGAGAATGGCGCCAACCTGCCCGTGCCGGCTGTATTTGTCATTAACAAAGAGGGTAAAATCGTGTTTCGTCATTTCGATAAGGATTACACCAAAAGGGCTTCCGTGGCCGACATCCTGGCCCATCTTTGACATCCCAACGACAGATTGATCAAGTTTCCTCTCTGCAGACAGAATACTTGTCTGTCTACCGACATCCAACTTTTCAAAATAGAAGTCTATTTGCTGTATGCAAAAGACTTCACTCACATGCCCGCTATGCCATGACCAGGTGGAGAAGCTGTTTTACAGGTTCCACCTGGATGGCGAACGGCGCGTGTTTGATTGGATACGCCGGCAGAACCCCGACTGGCTGGAGGGCGACGGCATTTGCAGCCGATGTGTAGATTATTATCGGACCGAAATTCTTCTCCAGCAAAGGGTAATTCCGGAGATCGGCCCTTACTTCGCCGTTCGCTCAGCCGATGATTTTATCATTCTTCCCACGGCCTTTCGGCTGGATACCGATCAGCGTTTTACCGGAAAGGATATTACCATCTGTTTTATAGATAGCGGATTTTACTTTCACCCCGACCTGGTTGCTTCCAGACAAAGGGTGCTGGCAGCCGTTGACGTCACCCGTGATACAACTGACAGGAACGTTTTTATCACTTCTTCTTCCGAAAGCTGGCATGGAACCATGACCTCGGTAGTATGCGCGGGAGATGGATATAGCAGCAAAGGATTATACAAAGGAATCGCCAGCCAGGCCAATCTGGTTCTGCTGAAAGTACAGGATGAGCAGCAGCAAATCTCCAATGAAAATATCGAGAAAGCTCTTCAATGGGTATGTGATCATCGGAAGGAATTTGATATCCGGATCGTCAATATCAGTCTCGGATCAGACAGCCCTGTTCCCTACCGCGAAAGCAGGATTTGTCAACTGGCTATGCAGCTCGAAGAGGCGGGGATTGTGGTGGTGGCGGCCGTTGGTAATGACGAGCAGGCTGCTGTAAAACCTCCGGCCAGCGCTCCCACAGTTATTGCCGTGGGTGGATTTGACGACCAGAACAGGGCAGATGCTGGTGATGAGTTGTATTTGTATCACTCAACATTTGGCGTTACGGTTGATGGTCTCGTGAAGCCCGAGCTCATTGCGCCGGCGATCTGGATTGCCGCGCCCATATTACCCGGAACAGAAGAAGCACGTGAATCGGAAAAGCTATATCACCTGCTCGGGCTCACCGAAGAGGAGCTGAGCGCTGCCATCAAAGGGCAGGAAGAACTGTTGGGGTGCGAGGGCGGATCGTTTGAAGAAACAAGAGAAGCGATCGCCAGGCTCATTCAGCAGCGGAAATTTATTTCACCTGCCTACATGCATGTAGACGGAACATCTTTTGCCGCCCCGATCGTGAGTTCGGTGATTGCGCAGATCATGGAGGCAAACCCGACTTATACACCCGCGCAGATACGACAGTTATTATACAGTACAGCCCGACGTAACAAACAATTTCCGGTCGAAAGGCAGGGTTTTGGTATCATTCATCCCAGGAAGGCATTGTTGAAAGTGATGAACCGGGAAACTCCCGCGCCGGTAATGGATTCTCCAAACATCAACAGAGAACAGAAGATCATTTCCTTTTACATCCAGCACGAACAGGCTTCACAGATTGCCCTGGCAGGCAGTTTTAATAATTGGCAGGATGATGTGTTGCTGATGGAACCTTGCCGGGATGGTGTCTGGAAAATTGATATTCCCATGCCTCCTGAAGGAAAATATTATTACAAATTCCTGGTAGATGAAAAATATTGGGTCGAAGACATTCACAATCCATACCGCGAGCCGGATGGGTTCAGTGGATTCAACAGCCTCTTTTTTGTACAGCAAAATAATTAATCAGAAACATGATAGGAATTATTTTAATCATCACGGCTATATATCTCGGAATCGGTTTTGCCTTCGCCCTGGTATTTGTTAGCAGAGGTGTTCAATTGATTGATGAAGGCGCAAAGGAAGCTGGAATAGGGTTCAGGATCCTGATCATTCCCGGATCCTCCGTATTCTGGCCGCTGCTGTTGCGCCGATGGATCAGAAACGTTAAAAAGTCAAACCATGATCAAGTCACTTCGTAAGCGGCATTTCCAGGTATGGTTGGTAATGATGATCTGGCTGCCTGCGGGTATCGTTTTTGCCTGGCTGGCCGTGCCCAATCGGGAACCGGTACGCTGGTTACCGGAAGGCAGGGAAGCCGTACTGCCGGTTGTCAGGAATATTTATGATATGCCTTCATTCAGCGCAAGCGTACTCACCAACGATCAGCAAACATCCTGGCAGCTCGAATGGAACAACAAGAAAACACTGATGGTGCCTTCGGCAGTCATTTACCGGATGAATGCCCACGATTCCAGTCTGGCAAAGGCACAACTGATTGGCCGAATCGAAGCCAGGGGCCGGTATTGGTTTCCGCTGGACTCAGTCGATCCGGCTAAGGGCAACCTGCATCTGGTGCTCTACGATTTTATTCATCAACAGATTCTGGAACATATTAATATTCGGTTATGAGCGTTTCTTATTCGGCCGTTGGATGGAACAGGCAAAAAAAAGTATATGATCGTATGATCGCGGTGGGAAGCCTGCTGTACCTGGTCACTTTCGTTTCATTGTCGTTACTGGTTAACAGCGAGGTTACCTTTGAAACCCTGCTGATCAGAAGCAGTTCTACCCTGGCCCTCCTGCTACTTCACATCATCCTGGCTATTGGCCCGCTGTGCCGGCTGAACAGTCGTTTTCTTCCTTTGCTTTATAACAGAAGACACCTGGGTGTAACCATGTTTTGCGTGGCGCTTGTTCATGGAAGTTTCAGCATTTTCCAATTTCACGCACTGGGTAACCTCAACCCTCTGGTGTCGGTGTTTGTTTCCAATACCCGGTTTAATTCTGTGGGTGGTTTTCCTTTTCAATCGCTTGGTTTTTTTGCGTTGATTATTTTTTTCCTGATGGCGATCACCAGTCATGATTTCTGGCTCCATCAGCTGACACCGCGGATATGGAAAACACTCCATATGCTGGTGTACCTGGCTTACGCATTGGTGATCATGCATGTTGCACTAGGAGTAATACAGCTGGAGAAAAACCCGTGGATGATAGGGCTCCTTTTCACCGGGGCAGTAACCCTGGTATCCCTGCACCTGGCTGCAGCCCTCAAAGAAAAAAGGATTGATCAGCGTTTATTTACGCTCAAACAGGAAGGGTTTGTGTATGTATGCGAAGTGGGAGACATCGAAAACAGCCGGGCTAAAATATTCTGCGTGGCATCTGAAAGAATAGCCGTATACCGGCATGACAATATATTATATGCTATACACAATGTGTGCAAGCACCAGGGCGGGCCATTGGGCGAAGGAAAGATCCTGGACGGATGCATCACCTGTCCATGGCACGGTTACCAATACCTGCCGCAAAACGGTCAGTCGCCCCCGCCCTTTAAAGAGAAAGTCAATACTTACGATGTCAGACTGATGGGAAACCAGGTATGGCTAAACCCTGTGCCTTTTCCCGAAGGAACGGAACAGCCGGGAGCACTCATACCATAACTCATCAGCCGCATTGTTTTAATCAACAGGAATATGATGGACAAACAGGAGTTTTATATTGGATGGATGCCGGAAGCGCCAAAAGGACATTCTTCCTTATTGAAGAAGTCGGCCCTGGCGCTGGCTTCGGCAGCAGCCCTTACGGCAGCCTTGCTGGCAACACAGCAAAAAACCTTTTCTACTGCACAGTTTGAGTTTGGAAAACCAACAGAAGTAACCGGAATTTATCACTCACATCCGGTGCCTTCTCTTGTGGTACAAACAGCGAAAGATGGGTGGGGAAGGAATGACGTACTGACCATGCCCCTCGTTGGATATGGAAAGTTTGGAGCGGAAGGCATACTAAACGACTGGCAGCAACAACAAAAAGTTAGCCTGGAAGGCAAACAGGTAACTTTAAAGGGAACCTTGCTGTACTCAGACGGGAAGTCTCTCCTGCAGGTGGATGCCAACGATCAACCTGTTGAAAAATGGGGAGAGGCGATGGAAATGCAGGAGCCGGTGAGAAAGGAGCTGGGATTGCAGGTATTGAAAGGAGAAGTGATAGACCCCAAGTGTTTTTTTGGCGTGATGAAACCCGGATATGGAAAGCCGCACCTCGATTGTGCAGTAAGATGTATAGAAGGAGGAATGAGCCCTGTATTGATGATGCAGGATGAAACAGGGAAGACCACTTATGCATTGATACTCGATCAAAATGGCAATAAAATGAACCAGTCGCTGAAAAACTATATCGCACAGCCGATTGAGTTCTTAGCCCGCGTGGTGAAGCAGGACGATTGGTTGGTGCTGTATCTGCAGCCTGGCACCTTGCAAAGAACAGCCACATTCAGCTGGAATAAGTTGCAGGACGATATCGTTTCCTGCAGACCTCACTGATAGTCATGATAAAACAAAAGGGGCGAAGCTGATTGTAATTATCGCTTCGCCCTTTATTTTTTTTGTGTTGATCTGATCAGGAGTCTCCGTAAATTTTAATGATACTTTCCCGGATCGGTGTGGCTGCTTCCTGGCAATGAAAGTGAATGATGTCGGCGATGTCGGCCGGCTTTACCCATGATGCATGATTGGCATCCGGCATGGCTTTTCTGTTTTGCGGAGTATCGAGTGTACTGGGCACTACTACATGAGTAACCACCTGCGAACCCCTGGCTTCTTCGTTGAGCAGTTCTGCCAGCCTGAAAACAAGTGATTTCCCAAGACTATAAGCGACCATGCCTTGACCCTCCCGGCCATTTAGTCCCGGACGTGCGCCAACCAGAAAAATGCGACCGGAATGCTGTTGACGCATTTGGGCGAACAAGGGACGTATGATGTTATAAGCCGTGCTGAAGTTAAGCTCTACCTGGCGCATGATGGAGGCCGTTGAGGTCGCATCAATGCTGCCCATAGCAAAACCTCCTACCGTCAATACGGCTGCTTCGATTGATTTTCCCGATAGAAGGATCGATTGGATCAGGTGGGAAGTTTCCTGTTCGTTCAACAGGTCCACTTCCTGGATAGTCAGGTGTTCATGATTTGTTTCGAGGGGGTTGGGATCATTCGGAGGAACAATGGCGACGACGTGAAACTCCTGCTTTAGCAGTTTATCCACGATAGCCCGGCCCAGGTTGCCGGAAGCGCCGGTGACGATAGCGGTTTTCATGTTGATGTATTTGTTTGATGAGATTACATTTTCATTCGCATGCCGGTAAACAGCGAAATACTTCTTATGCGATGGCCTCCAATGGAAACGGTAGACATCCAGTAGGAGCAGTCAATAAACACATATTGAAGAATGGAGGAGCCGGTCCAAAAGGAACACCTTGATCCCGCTCTGCCAAAAATGCCTGAATGCCGGATGATTCGCTGTTGCACGATCCGGTCGTCTGAATCCACCTGCAATCTTGGTTCGCCGGTGTTCAGATAGCCCGCTCCGAGATAGGGAGTCAGCTGAAACCTGGACCGGCTATTAGCCAGGTTTATTCCGCCGTTCAATCCTGCTACAATGAAAGAACTCCGGGTATTCTGAAACAGGTACCCGGAGTGTTCATCCCTTTTCTGCTGGTCGTACTGAATGGTATTGAATCCAACATCGATGGCGGCCATCATGCGTTTTCCGAATTTTCTTTCGAGGCCTGAATGAATGGCCAGGGAATGACGGAATGTTTTATTCAATGGTCCCTGTATCTTGTTCACTCCGAAACTGCTGGAAAAATGAAGGCGCTGCCTGGTTTTTTTCTCCTGTGCCTGTGCCAGATGGACCAACAGAAGGAACATGGCTATACTGGCGAGTGCTTTTTGTTTCATGGTTGCCAGCTGAATTTTCCACCGGTCTGCACCCGTATCTTATACAGACTGCTATGCGCGGTCATGTACAACGTGTTTCCATCATCTCCCCAGGCCATATTGGCGGGCCGTTCGGGAGTGACGATCTTTCCTAATAATTTCCCTTCCGGGCTGATGATGCTTACACCACCCGGCGCGGATACGAAAAGATTTCCCTTCCGGTCTATCTTCAGTCCGTCAAGAGCTTCCTCGTCTTCGGTAAGGTTGAAATCGAAGAATATTTTTCCATTCATCAGCGTTCCATCGCCCTGCACTTCATAGCGCCAGATGGTTTTGGTGTGATGAATATCGCGGATGTCCCAATTGGTTACATAGAGATATTTTTCATCCGGGCTAAAGGCAATTCCATTAGGGCCACCGAGATCGGTAGTGACCAGGGTAGTTTTTCCCTGCCGGATCATGTATACTCCCTGGTAGGGAAGCTCTTTTCTGCGATCGAGAAAAAAATCAGGAAGCCCGTACGGGGGATCCGTGAAATAGATGGTACCGTCGCTTTTTAAAACAAGATCATTCGGGCTGTTCAGTCTCTTTCCGTCGAAATGATCTGACAGTATCGTTACCGGGCCCTTTTTTTCATGCCGGATGATACGCCGGTTGCCATGCTGTGCTACTATAAGTCTTCCCTGCTGATCAATTGCCAGTCCGTTGCTGCCGGGTTGATGATACTCGCCAATGTCGGTGCCCGTGTAGCCGCTATGGCTGATGTACACGGTGACGTTGCCGAATGAAGGATCATATTTATAGATCGTATTGGTGTTCGGATCGCTGAAGAGCAGGAAACCTTCCGGGTGCCAGACAGGCCCTTCCGTGAACGAGAAGCCATCGGCGATCTTCTGCACCGGAGTGCCGGGCTGAATGACCTGGTTCAGGGCAGAGTCAATTGTGTAGAGCCGGCCGACATTCTTCCAGTCCTCTCTCGTTGGCCAGGAGCGATAGAAATCCACCACTGCGTTTCTCACCCATATATAATTATCCGGAAGATGACCGATCACTCCATTGATGGCCAGGATGGCGATGGAGAAATGATCTCCCGGCCTGGCGTTATTGCTCAGCAATACCCTGTTTCGGTTATTGTACCCTGATATAACACCGTTTCCTTGCTGGCCGAAGGCGATGGTTTGTTTGCCGTTTACCCAGATCTCACTATAGTCGTCGACCACGATTTCAAAAACGGCGAAGCTGCCCTTTGTTTCGAAAGCGCCAACGGTCTCCGGAATTGTCAGCTCGAGTTTATACCACACAAAGGAGAACAGGCCATTTCCCAGTCGCGATTCCAGTTGATCGGGGGAGATGGGTTTGAAAGATTTTTCGAAAGCCGGATCGGATATCTGGGGTTTCAGCTGGTTGGTTTTGATGTGTGCGCCGGTAGGATAGAGCAGCAGAGCATCCATTCCCGTTTTTTGCGGACCGGGCAATTGAAAATCCGTTTGTCCGATTTGGGCGGGCTGATAACTCCAGCTGGCGTTCAGCAGCGCCGCACCTTCTTTGGTTCGCAGGTCGGCGATGGCCTGCGGTTTGTCGGTAGCCAGCAGCCGGGTTTCCTGCGAATAGAGTGATAGTTGCCAGCTGCTGAACACAAGGCAAAGCACGACCAGCCTGCTGATGAACAGGTATTGCATAAAAGTTTTTTTAAAATGAATGAAATCAGAACGAGGCTTTGGCGCCGGCATTGGCGATGTCTTCGTCCTGCTGGGCGCTGGCCGAACCGCTTACTCCGATTGCGCCCACCACTTGTCCATCCACAATAATGGGAATACCTCCCTGCAGGAAAGTATGTCCAACAGTAATAAGTGCACCCCGACCGCCATTGATCGAATTTTCCAGTTTGGACGAAGGCGCTTTGAACAGAGCGGCGGTATTGGCTTTCTTGGTGGCCACCTCGGAGGCGGCCGCAAAAGTGCCATCCAGTCTTTCGAGATAGACCAGGTTGCCACCATTGTCTACGATCGCGATCGCTCCACCGGGAGCATTATTGCTTTTCGCGTATCGGACTGCTTCGGCTGTAATTTTTTTTGCCGCCTCCAGCGACAGGGATTTGGAAGACAGGAGCTGCGCATGGGATGTTACAGAGAATAAGACGATACCCAGAAGAAGAGAAAATATATTTTTCATGGCTAACTATTTATAAGATGAAATCAATTGGTTACAGGTTTATCGGGAAGAGTCCGCAGCGGGTTTGGCAGGTTTATCGAACTTCACTTTCTTGCCCGCATGCTTTTTTACCTGTCCCGGCCAGTATCCGTCCGCTTTCACGATGTTACCGGCGAGGTCTTTGTTGAACTGATCAAAGGCATCCTGCGTATGCTGCAGAATGAGGCGGCCATCGATGATCTGGAAGATCTCGGGATTGACAGGACGCAGTTTGTTCAGGCTCATGGCATACCCGCAGAAAGCTCCGTATTGCGGTGCATACATTTCCGGATGATCTTTGAATGAATTGGCGTGTTCTTCCGATACAAACCAATAAGTGGCTCCGTGATAGCGGGCAGAAAATTTAGCATCGCCTTTCATCGCTTTTTTGTCGGTGAAATAAGAAACAGGATCGTATCCCTGCAGGGTCACGCCTTCAGGATCGGTATTATTCAGGAAGGCCTTTTCTTCATCGGTAACGATCTGTTTGCCACTGTTGGCAGAAACTTTGGGCCAGTAGCGATCGGCCAGTTGAAGATTGCCCTGAACATCTTTGTTCCATCCGTTCACCGCACGCTGGTTGTGTTGAATAACCAGCCGGCCATCAACGATGGAAAATGTATTTACGTCAATAGGTGCAATCCTGCCCAATGAAACCGCATAGGCGCACCAGCCGCCGAACTGTGGTTTGTATTTTTCCGGGTCGGCTTTAAATGTTTCCAGATGCTGATTGGACGCGAAATAGTAAATGGCATCCTGGTAAGTAAATTTAATAGAGGGGTCGCCTTTAACCGGTTTCTGATCGGTGAAGAATGCAACCGGATCATATCCGTCCAGGATCACTCCTTTATCATCAACATTGTTGAAATAGGGGCGATTTCCTGACTGCGCACGAACGGCATTGCTGAGCGACATCTGTATCAGCAAACCCATGCCCAATGCTGCTTTAACTGTAAACCGGATCACCGGTGCGAACCAAACATTTGTTTTTGTTTTCATGACTATACCTTTTATGCCGCAAAGAAATGCCGGTATAGAACCGCGGTCTGTCCAACGCTTTACATTGGATACTAAAATCGCCCTGCACAGCAAAAAAGCCCCTTCTATTACCAAAAAATTGTCTTCGGTTTTACAAAACGAGCGGTCGGGATGAATGCAGCCGCCGCTGGGTCATATCCGGGTAACAAAACGACCCGTGGACTAAGGAAACGGAATGATTCATCAATTGTAAAACAGCGAATTGCCGTCTGGCATCTTGACAAACATCACCCGCCTGCTTGATCCTGTTCATAACCTTTGCAGCGTTCTTGGGAGAGATTTGTTACATTCAATATATTATGGCTACCCCATCCCAGACAAACGATTTTTTAAAAGAAACCGGAGGAATCACCCGATTTGCGGGGAGGTTTGTAGTGCAGGTTTTCCAACCCCGTTATGAGATCCAGGAATTTTTACGGCAATGCTACCTGATCGGTTACAAGTCGTTGCCGCTGATCGGGCTCACTGGTTTTATCATGGGACTGGTGCTGACCATGCAGCTCCGGCCAACTATGGAAGACTATGGAGTGGAATCACAGATACCTGCCATGGTAGGTATCGCCATTGTCAGGGAGATAGGGCCGGTGATCACGGCACTCATATTTGCCGGAAAGATCGGCAGCAGCATCGGGGCCGAGCTGGGTTCCATGAAAGTGACCGAGCAGATCGACGCGATGGAAGTGTCCGGTACCAACCCCTTTAAATTCCTGGTAGTTACCCGGGTACTCGCTTCCACTACCATGTTGCCCATACTGGTATTGCTGGGTGATGCCATTTCACTTTATGGCTCTTATGTGGGGGTCAATATCAGGGGTACCACCAGTTTCAGATTGTTTTACATGCAGGTATTTGACAACCTTTCTTTCGGTGATGTATTGCCCGCGTTCGTGAAATCCTATTTTTTCGGGTTTGCGGTAGGCATCATCGGCTGCTACAAGGGTTATCATTCCAATAAAGGAACCGAAGGAGTGGGCCGTTCCGCCAATTCAGCCGTGGTGGTCTCTTCCATTATGATATTTGTTATTGATCTGCTGGCAGTACAGGTAACCGATATACTGGGACTAAACTAATGATGATCCGGGAAGACATACCAGAAACCGTGCAACGGGAGCCGGCCGATAATGGCCCGGCGATCCTGATTGAACACCTGCATAAGGCTTTTGGTGATAATAAAGTACTCGTCGATTTTAACCTGGAATTGAAACGCGGTGAAAATGTGGTGGTATTGGGCAAATCCGGATCGGGGAAGTCTGTGCTGATCAAATGCATCATTGGGTTGCTGGAACCCGATGAAGGCACCATAGAAGTATTGGGCAGTAATGTTACCGAACTCGATCACCAGGAGCTCGATGAGATCCGTGCCAAAGTAGGGTTTCTGTTTCAAAGCAATGCACTGTACGATTCAATGACTGTCCGCGAAAACCTGGAATTTCCCCTGAGAAGGCACTGGATACAGCTATCCAGGGAAGATGCCGACCATGCCGTGAGAGAGGCCCTGGAAGATGTGGGACTGGCTCATACCATCGATATGATGCCTGCAGAATTATCCGGAGGTATGCGCAAACGGATCGCCCTGGCCAGGACGCTGATCATGAAACCCGATATCATCCTGTACGATGAACCTACCACCGGTCTGGATCCGGTAACGGCCAAAGAGATCATTCAACTGATCATCGACATACACAATAAATATAAATCGTCTTCCCTCATCATCTCTCACGACATGACCTGCGTAAAACTGGCAGCGGATCGTATCGTACTGCTGATACAGGGAAAATGTTACGCAACGGGTACCTACCAGGATTTTATTGCCTCATCAGATCCACAGATCAAACAATTCTTTGAATAACATGGCCAAAAGAAACTTAAATAATATACAGCTGGGCATTTTTGCTCTTATAGGGCTTCTCTTCCTGGTAGTGATGCTGTACATGATCGGCAAGAACAAGAACATGTTCGGCCATACTTTTGAACTGAAAGCAAGGTTTGACAATGTTCACGGCCTGGTGCCCGGTAACAATGTTAGGTTTGCCGGGATCGAAGCCGGTACGGTAGAGAAGATCACGATCCTCAACGATACCAGCATCGAAATAGTGATGTACGTGGACGAAAAATTCAAGACCTTTCTTCATAACAATGCCGTAGCGTCCATTGCTACCGACGGATTGATGGGCAATAAGGTGATCAATATTTCTCCCGTTAACCAGCCGGCGCCGCTGGTGAAGGAAGGCGACCTTATCCAGTCCAGCAAAGCAGTCGATATCGATCAGATGCTCCGTACGTTGGCCGAGACCAACGAAGATGTGGCGATCATCGCCCGGAATCTGAAAGGCACGGTAGACAGGCTCAACGGCAGTACCGGGTTATGGAGCCTCCTTAATGACGACCATATCCCCGCAGATATCCGTTCTTCTGCCGCCAATATCAAACTCACTACTGCGCGCTCCGCTTCCCTCATTTCTGATCTTCAGCAAATGGTCAATGAAACCAAAACAGGGAAGGGCGTGCTTGGATTGCTATTACAGGACACAGGCTTCTCCCGTCAGCTGGACGCAGCCATGGGTAAGATACAGGCAGCCGCCAATAATATTGACACGCTGTCTAACAGCCTCAAACTATCGGCGGCACATATACAAAGCGCGGTTGACAACAACAAGACAACGGTAGGCGCCATTCTGGACGACAGCGTAATGGTTCAGAAGATTCATGCCAGCCTCGAGAATATCCGGCTCGGTACCGAAGGATTCAACCAGAATATGGAAGCCTTAAAACATAATTTTCTTTTCCGATCATACTTCAGAAAGCTCGAGCGGGAGCAGGCCAGGCAAAAGAAATAAAGAAAGTGCGGGATGATCAACCAGGCTTATATTTAGGTTTCTAAATCATGGATTCATTAACACATATTGCTCTGGGTGCCTGCGTGGGGGAAGCTTTCTTTGAACGCGGCTTCGGCAAGAAGGCGATGATCTGGGGAGCCCTGGCACAAAGCATACCGGATATCGATTTTGTCGCTTCCTTCTGGCTGCCGACTTCTGAAGACCTGCTGGTGCATCGCGGTATTACCCATTCCTTGCTGTTTGCCGTCGTCATTGTTCCGGTAATGGCGTTTGCCGCGAACAAAATTCATCATCCTCACAATATTTCTTTCAGGAAATGGATATTGTTCTTTGCCGCCGAGGTCGGATTGCATCTTTTCCTGGATGCCTTTAATAATTACGGCATTGGATGGTTCGAACCTTTCAGCCAGGCACGCTACTCTTTCAACACGATCTATGTGGTGGATTTCTTTTTTTCACTTTGGCCCGGTATTGCCCTGGTAGCGTTGATCCTGCACAACCGCTTTCATCCCCGCAGGCGATTCTGGTGGCGTTTTGGTGTCGTTCTTCCGTTCTTATATCTCGGGTATGGGATCTATAATAAGATTTCAATTGATCTTGACGTGAAAAAGATGCTTGCCCGTCAGCAAATCAGCTATTCCCGGTATTTCACGACTCCTGCACCGCTTCAGAACTGGCTCTGGTTTGTGGTGGCGGGCAACGACAGCGGATACTATGTTGGATTTCGTTCCGTATTCGATCAGCAACCCACCCTCGCTTTGGAATATTATCCCCGCCAATCTGCCCTGCTTGCGCCTGTTGCCGACCACGAAGAAGTACAGAACCTGATCCGCTTCTCTCAGCAGTTTTATGTGGTTCAGCAATGGAAAGACACGCTCGTGTTCAACGATCTTCGTTTCGGGCAGATATTCGGCTGGGAAGATGCGAAGGCAAAATTTGTTTTTCATTATTACATGGAGCACGCCGCAGACAACAGCCTCGTGGTGCAGCGCGGACGATTCAAAGGATGGGACAGGACCCGTTTCCGCGCTTATCTGAAACGCATACAGGGAAACTAACAACCTCTTACGCCGTTTGTCGTTGCGGGCGTGGTTCCTTTCGGGGCAACCTTACTTTCTTGTCTCTCTTGTAATAGGAGGTCGAGAGGAGAAAAGTAAGCCTGATCAGCATATAACTCAGCCATCGGAAAAACTGCCTCACCCAGTTTTTCTGATCTTCGTGTACGGCCTTGGTGATTGGGATGCAGTCGCTGGCCATGATCTCCTGCAATACAGCTGTGGTATGTTCGGCAAACTGCTTATCGATGATTTCCAGGTTGCACTCGATGCTGGCATACCAGCTTAGTTCGTTCAGGTTATAGGATCCAACAGTTGTCCAGACGCCATCGCAGGTAGCCAGTTTGGCATGCAGAATGGATGGATGATATTCATACAACTCTACTCCCCGCCGCAGCAGCCAGTCGTAAAACCATCTCTCGGCATATTTTGCCAGTGGTATATCCGATCGTTCGGTAATGACCACCTGTATGCGAACACCCCGCTTGGCGGCATAGTGAAGCTGACGCCGGATCACTTTACCGGGAAGAAAGTAACTGCAGAAAATGAGAATGTGTGATTTGGCCATGGTGAACATACGGGTGTAGGCCGCAGAAATTTCATTCTGGCGATGAATCCAGTCGTTGCGCCGCACCCTGATAACAGGATGACCAGGTACCGGATCAAAACTATCAGGATCGTCGGGATATAAATTTCTGGTGAGCTCCCTGTCGTCCCACATCCTTTTGCAATGTTTCTCCAGAACGGCTGCCGCAGGTCCATGAACCAGCGCTGCAAAATCGAGCCAGGAAGGCATTTCATCAATATCGTTATATCGGTTGGCAAGGTTGATACCGCCTACCAATGTAATGGCGGTATCAATCACCACAATCTTATGATGCATGCGCCTGCCGAAATACAGGTTTTTGCTTTTGAAGAGAGGTTCGAAAAAGCGAAAATGTACACCTGCTTCTTTCATCCGCGATTTCAGCGAAGCGGGCAATCCCTGCGAGGCATATCCGTCGGCCAGGACGTAAACCTCCACTTTTCTTTCAGCCGCCAGGCAAAGCGCATCGAGGATAAGGCAACCGGTTTCATCATCAACTATAATATAAGCCTGCAGGTGGATGGATGACCGGGCTTCCCTGATGAGTTGAAGCAACAGATCGAAATAACGACGCCCTCCCCTGATCAACTCAACGGTGTTGGTTTCCTGGCTGTTAGTAGAGGGATGTTCGGGTTGGCTGTTCATTACTGCCTATTTCATCATAAATGTATTTCGTTGTGTCCAAATAATTTCATCCAGTTTTATAAAGGCGCTTGCTAAAGGACTGACAATGTTTTCCGGGCCGGCTGACCGGCGTCATACCTTTCCAGAAAGCGGGCAGATAATTTCATGGTCAAATTACTCCCGTCATTATGCGAATCCCTCGCCCGCTTTTTTATTTTTTGATGCTGATCCTGAAGGGTCTGTCTTTGTTTGGCCAGCATCAACAGGCGCAGGATGAAAAGGAATACTACTACCTGGGCATCAACCCGGTTGCGCCATTTACCAGCATACGTTCCGGATTTACTTCCGATCATCTGCCTCTTTTTTCCAATATGGAAACAGGCATTTCTATTTTCGGGGGAAAAGTATGGGGAGATACGTATAACGTGGAAACAAGGTTGAGCTTTGGTTCACCCCAATCACGCTACCAGCTGTTCCAGGTTCACAGCGGGTTTCAGTTCTGCTTTCCCTCGCACTACCGGCAATGGAATCCTTATGCGGGTCTGTTCTTCCGGCTGTACTCCCTTCACAACCTTGATCAGTTACCGGACTATGTTAATACCGGATTGTATGCCAGTGTCGGAAACCGGTTTAACTGGTCGCCCTTCTTTATCGATCTCCGCATACAGCAATATTTCGCGGGCTGGAGCTGGTCCAGCCAACGGGGAGCGAAGGCAGTGTTTGATTTTGAACCCGGCATCTATGGATGGAAATCTGCATACGTGCCGATGTTGAGCCTGGGTGCCGGCTTTTATTTCCGCTAATCATTGGCGCTTGACCAACTTCAGAATACCGGCTAACTGATATCATGGAGCCGGGGTGGTATTGTGATCTACATTTAACCACTCAAACTCACATTTACCCGAAAGGTCAGCATCATGAAAAAATTTATCGCCGCCATCGATGGCCTTCGTTATTCGCCCGGCACGGCAGACTACGCTGCCGAACTGACTAGGGCTGCCAATGCTCACCTGGTGGGCATATCGCTGGAAGATATCAGCTATCGCAGCTATCCGCTCAGCGAAGTAGTGCATCACAATAAACTGGATGAAGGGGAGATGAGAAAGATGGACGACCGCGATCGCGAGAAGAGAAAGCAGGCGATCTCGCAGTTCGAGAACACCTGCCGCGAAAAGGGATTGAATTTCTCTGTTCATCACGACCGCAATGTGGCGTTGCACGAACTGTTGCAGGAAAGTATCTATTCGGATCTGCTCCTGATCGACAAAAATGAAACACTGGTACGTTTTGATGAAAAATACCCCAGCCGCTTTATCCGTGACCTGCTGGCAGAGGTGCAATGTCCCGTATTGATAGTTCCCGGTCCTTTTCAGCCGATCGGCAAGATCCTGTTCCTGTTTGATGGCGAGCCTTCATCGGTATATGCCACCAAAATGCTGTCATATGTGTTGCCCATATTTAAGGGGGTGCCTAAAGAAGTGCTGACCGTCAAAAACGAAAAAGCGTCCTTTCATGTTCCCGACAATACGCTGATGAAGGAGTATATGAAACGGCATTATCCCGATGCGGAATATCATGTTGTGAAAGGAATTGCAGAGGAAGAAATTGTCCGGTACGTGAAAGGCCAGGCAGCTAATACTCTGATTGTTACCGGCGCTTACCGGCGTGGGATGGTTTCGCGCTGGTTCCGCGAGAGTATGGCAGACACCCTCATGCAACAAACACCACAACCTCTTTTTATCGCCCATAACCGGTAAAGTGCGGATTGTCACTTTACAGGAATCTTGAGTACTATCAAACAGACCGCTGATGACCGTCAGCGTTTTCCACCCTTGCCGCCTTCTATTTTTGAATACTAAAACGGATGCTGTATGATCGAATCAACAATGACCAGAAATCAGGATACACCTGCGGCGATCAAGGCATCTCCTTGTGTATCCATCTTCCTTCCCTTCGAGCCGAAAATGTCTTCAAAGAAAGACCTCGAAAAGAAATTACAGGCAGTGATCAGCCGTGTTGAAAACGAACTTGCTGATAAATATGATGCTGCCAGTTCCGGAAACATCGCAGACAGGCTGCGCCAGCTCGTGGCGGAGCTCGACTATGGCACTTTCAAGCAAAGCCTCGCTTTGTTTGTATCCGCCCAGGTGCAGAAAACCTATTACCTGGACATACCGCTGGAAGAAAAAATAATTGTAGACGGCCGCTTCGAGATCCGTGACCTGGTTTTCAGCAAAAAGGATATACACAAATACCTGATTCTGGTACTGAGCGGTCACCGCAGCCGTATTTTCCTGGGGAACACCGTTCAGTTTATGCGAATCGCTTTCAATACCTCTGAAAATATTGAAGCGCTGCAGAACGATATCCCGCAACGGGTAGGAAACTTTACCGATATCTCCGGACGTAAGGAAGTAATGCTGGATAAATTCCTGCATCACATCGATAGCGGCCTCGGGCATATTTTAAAAGCCTATTCATTACCTCTGTTTGTGATGGGCACCGACAGAACAGTCGGACATTTCAAAGCGATTACAAAGTATCACGATAAAGTAATTCAATACATACACGGCAATTTCGAAGATGCCGACGATCATGAAATACGGGAGGCGATCATGCCGTATGTAGCCGACTGGAAGAAAGTGAGACAGGACGACCTCATGCAGCGGCTCGATGCAGCAACAGGCGCGAAGAAAATTGTATCCGGAATGGACAATGTTATGCGGGAGGCAGAGCATAAAAGAGGCAGGCTGCTGGTAGTGGAAAAGAACTACACCTGCTTCCATCACCTGAAAAAGGCGGCAGATGGCAGGCATATCAAAGACGATGTAGATGAAGCCATTGAAAAAGTAATCGAGAATGGGGGAGATGTTGAATTTGTAGACGAAGGCCTGCTGGATCAGTATGGACATATTGCCCTGACGTTGTATTACTAGGTAAAGAATCTGATGGATATCAATCACGCCAATGATAAAGGTCCTTGCTGACCAGATCCACCCTTGGGTAACTTGCTTTTAATTCAATTCTTCACTTCAAATAAGAGGAGGTTCATATGTCAACCAGTCTATTAACCAAAAGAGGTCAGATGCTTCCATCCATGATGGACGACTTTTTCAAACCCTGGAACGAATGGTTTAACGGCGGCAACTGGATGAAGGAGATCACAGTTCCGGCTGTAAACATAACAGAAGATAAAGATAGGTATGTTGTATCAGTGGCGGCTCCGGGTATGAAGAAAGAAGATTTTAAAGTGGCCATTGAGGGAAATATCATGTCCATCAGCAGCCAGAAAGAAGAGAGCAGCGAGGAAAAAGATGCAAGATATACCCGAAAGGAATACAGTTATTCTTCATTCAGCCGCAGTTTTACCCTGCCTGAAGAAATCAACCAGGCGGCTATTGACGCGAAGTATGAAGACGGCATCCTGAAACTGATGCTGCCCAAAAAGGAAGAAGCCAGGAAACAAAACATCTCCAAGCAAATACCAGTTAAATAGCCTTGTTCTATGTATTTCATAACCGGTCGCCCGTAAAGGGGCGATCGGTTTGATTGAATAACAGGGCGAAAACTGTTTTTATTAATCATAACCAACCTGATCTATGCGTCACAACAAGATTGATTTTTACCATCACGAGCTGAGCGACTGGAAAAAAAGCCTCGAATTTTACAAAGATGAGATCAAGATTCTCGAATCAAGGCTCGGCGAAGTAGTTAGTCAGAATACGGGTAAAACTGTTCTCAGCGAAAGCGAACATTTTCAAAACCAGTTTATCCTCCAGAAAGAACAGATCGATATCCTGCGGCATCATATCAGCGAGCAGGATAAGAAATTTGAACAGAAGGCAACACCCTACGACATGTCGATGAACCAGCCGCTGCTCACCGAGCAGGATAAGCTGCGCAACGAGTTCAGTTCTGCCGAAAAGATCTTTACCGACACCCGGCAGGAGTTCTACAAGTTTGTAGCCAAAGTTTTATAACATGAGCCATTGCCGTAACGGGCAGGCAGCAAAAAATATTCGCATGAAAAAGATATTACTGGCATTTGACGGAATAAATTTTTCTGAAGGCGCTTTTGAGTTCGCCAGGCAATTGAACGAAGCCGAAAAGATATTGCTTACAGGCGTATTTCTGCCACAGGTAGATTATTCCAGCCTGTGGAGCTATTCTGTTTCCAATTCGCAGGGGCCTTTGTTTATCCCGCTGGTGGAAGCCGCCGATGAGGTTAAGATCAAACAGAACATCCGGCGTTTTCAAGATTTGTGTGTAAAGAATAATATTGAGTTCAGGATCCACAAAGACTTCATGGATTTTGCCCTTCCGGAATTGAAAAAGGAAACGCGGTTTGCAGACCTCGTAATCCTGGGAAGCGAGAGTTTCTATGAAAACCTCGGCGTGTCTGAGCCCAACGAATACCTGAAGGATGCCCTTCATGCTGCCGAATGTCCTGTGCTGGTAGTGCCGGAGAAATTCATTTTTCCCCAGACAAACATCCTCGCCTACGACGGCTCTGAATCCTCTGTATATGCCATCAAGCAATTCTGTTATTTGTTTCCCGCTCTTTGCGACAACAAAACCATCATGGTCAATGTCGACAGGAAGGGTAGCATTCCATACCAGGAGTACATCGAGGAGCTCGCAGCCCGGCATTTCAGGAATCTGAACATATTGGAGTTGCACGTGGATCCAAAAAAATATTTTGCTGTGTGGATGAACGAAAAGAAAGGAGCGATGCTGGTAAGCGGCGCTTACAGCAAGTCTTCCCTGGCACAACTTTTCCACAAGAGTTTTGTGTCTGAGGTGATCAAGGAGCATAGGCTTCCTGTATTCATCGCGCACAAATAGGTTTTGGTCATTTGTTGTTTTTTCCGAGGGGTGGATTTCGTTTCCACCCTTCTTTTTTTTATGAATGTGACCTTGCTCACTATCGGGCAGATCATCAGTTTATAATTTTACACATTGGAATTATTCAGTAAAACATTCGTTATGGACACCGTAAAAGTTACCCCAAAAAAGAGCCCCCGGTATGATTTTGACGTGCAGTTAAAATGGATCGAAAAACATACGGGCCTGTTAAGTACGGAAGAAACAACTACACCGATCCGGGTGGCAACTCCGGTAGAATTCGGTGGTGAAGGAAAGGAATGGAGCCCGGAGACGCTGCTGCTCGCTTCGGTGAACAGCTGCTTCCTGTCGACCTTCCTGGTATTTGCAAAGAAATTCGGATTGAATTTTTCCGGAATCGCCTGTCAGACCACCGGGACGGTGGAGATGGTGGACGGACATTTTGAATTCACCACTATTGATGTGTATCCCCGGGTACAGGTGAGTGATCCGGAAATGGCCGACAAGGTGATGCAGGTGATTGAAAAATCAGGGAAGTATTGCCTGGTTTCCCATTCACTGAAAGCGAAAGTCAGTTATCATGGAGTATGGGAGCTGTCGGAGAAGGTAGCTTGAGTACAATCAAACGAGTTTCTGATAGCCGTCAGTCAATACGCATTGGCAGGAGCATTACCTTTGGGATGAAATCTCGTTGATCAAATTAAAAAGCAGTTCTATGAACAAGAATATGAAAGTGCTGATTGCATTTGCGGCGGGCGCGATCGCAGGAGCTGTGGCGGGAATTTTACTGGCGCCAGCCAAGGGCTCTGATACCCGCAAAGGGTTGGCCGAAAAAGGAAAGAAATTCGCAGACAAAGTGAGGGAAGAAGGCGAGAAGTTGAAAGCACGCGCCAACGGCGCACAGTCGGCCTTCTCCTCGAATGATGAAAATATTGGTTGATCCGTAGCCGATTGACAAAAAAAGCCAACTATGCCGTCCGCATAGCAAATGAGGCCAGCTACTGTCTGGCCACTTTACCCCGCTATTAGGGTAGCGGGGTTTTTTATTGGACAGATATGAACAAGAGACTCTCTTTGCTTCTGTGGGCTCTCCTGGGCCTGATTTCCGGCAGGGGACAGTCTGCCCGTAAAATGATCGAAGCAGAAATTTCCGGAGTGGAAAACAGAGCGCTGGCCAGTGAAATGACTTCTTTTTATGAGTCCGTCACCTATAAAACCGGATGGTATTTTTCGGGTAGTATAAAAGACCAATGGATGGCCTGCAAACAACAGGCCGCCTACTGGGGAATCGATTCTTCCTATTTCACCGGCAGTGTAAAGGACCTTCTCACTTCTCCTTCCGATACCCTAAAGGAAGAAGCAGCCATTCTCCGTCGGATGTTGCTGTTCTGCCAGGAATTTTTTTATGGCAAGCCTCCAGATTTTGGATACGATGGCATCCTGTATCAGCCCAGCTGCCTGCATCCCGGCAGCGAATTAGCCCGGGCTGTGAACGACGGTCAGCTGATTGCCTGGATCAACGACCATGAATGTCGTTCCATCGAATACCTGGCGCTTAAAGATAAACTTCGTTGGTATGCAGACCTGCTTCGCGATGGTCATTACCAGGAGCATAAGCTTACCAAACAACAGCTTTCGCCCGACGGCGCACTGTATATCGGCAAGCTATGGAGTCATGGGCTGTATGGAAGTCCGGCAGGTGCTCTTGACAGCAGCTCCTATCAGCAATCCATTACAGACTGGCAGGAGTTGTTTTATTTTCCCCATTTAAAATCGATTGAGCCGGCCCTATTAAAGGAGATGAATGTTCCCGTGAGAACCCGTATCAGGGAATTGAGTGATGCCATGGCGGTTTGCAGGTGGCTCGATTGCTTCCGGAAATCAAACAGCGAATGGATCGTTGTGAATGTTCCTTCCGCTTCGCTTCGCTATTATTTCGCCGACACCGTTGCTTTACATTCAAAAGTGGTTGTGGGTAAAAGCAGTACAAGAACACCACTACTGGCAAGCCGCATCACTGATATCGTTTTATTTCCTTACTGGCTGGTGCCGGATAAGATTGCCGTCAAAGAGTTGCTCCCCCTGATTCAACGAAACAGGTCTTACCTCGAGGCCAACAATTTTGAAGTATTGGATCGAAATGGCCGGCTGGTCAACCCGGATGCTATCAACTGGCAGTCAATGGGTCCGGATAATTTCCCTTACAAACTACGCCAGTCGACCGGTTGTGATAATTCGCTGGGTATAATAAAGATTAATTTTTACAGCCCGTTTAGTGTGTACCTTCACGATACGCCTTACAGGACCTTCTTTGCCTTTTATAAAAGATACTATAGCCACGGATGCATCAGGGTGGAAAAAGCGCAGGAACTGGCCGGCATGCTCCTCAAAGACCGGAAATCACAAATGGATTCATTGATTGCCAATGCCGCCCCCCGGGACCAGCAACCGTTTAGTATTGCTTTACCCGCCCGGGTACCATTGATGGTAATTTATCAGTCCGCCTGGATCGACGAAAACAACCAGGTTCGTTTTTATGGCGATGTATATAATAAATCCGCCAGGTAATTCGGCCTGCCCGGAGAAATCAACGCGCTATTGATTGGGAAAGAACAGATAAAGAATCAAGAGCGAGATTGATTTCAGTCATGCCTCATGGAAACGGCTAAAAGTAGCTTGCTCCTTATAATCTTCACATATGAATTACATCCGGAGATTTACAGAAGTCGGCATCCGGGATGTCGGCGAAGTGGGAGGCAAGAATGCCTCTTTGGGAGAAATGACGAGAACGCTTTCGGCTAAGGGTATACGTGTACCCGGCGGGTTTGCCACTTCAGCCGATGCTTTCTGGTTATTCCTCAGTGAAAACCAACTACAGGCGCCCTTACAGGAGCTGATGAAGAAGCTCGACAGGGTTCATTTCAGCAATCTCCATGAAACCGGGCAGGCCGCCCGTGAGCTGTTGCTCAAAGCCAGGATGCCTGCAATACTGGAAAAACAGATCACCGGGGAGTATGAAAGTTTGTCCGGAGGTAAAGCCATGGAAGTGGCGGTACGCAGCAGCGCAACCGCGGAAGACCTGCCGGAAGCCAGCTTTGCCGGCCAGCATGAAAGCTATCTGGATATCCGGGGAATTGCCAACGTACTCCAGGCTGTTAAACGTTGTTTTGCCTCTTTATATACGGATCGTGCCATCAAATACCGTGAAGACAATGGCTTTGCGCATGAAAAAATTGCCCTTTCAGTCGGTATTCAGAAAATGGTACGCTCAGATCTTGCCGGATCAGGTGTCATCTTCACCCTTGAACCGGAATCAGGATTCCGGGACATTGTGCATATTGCCGCGGTTTGGGGTCTGGGTGAAAATATTGTTCAGGGAACTGTTACCCCCGATGAGTTTCTTGTTTTCAAACCAACATTGAGGAAAGGAAGGAACGGCATCGTACAGAAGAAACTCGGCGAGAAAGAAAAGACCATGACCTATGGAGCAGAGGGAGAACAGGAAGTAATAAATACGGATACTCCTTTGGAAAAGAGGGAACAGTTTGTTTTGAACGATGAAGAGGTCAGCCGCCTGGCTGGCTGGGCCATCGAAATTGAAGATCATTATGGCAAACCGATGGATATTGAATGGGCGAAGGATGGTGTGGATGGACAATTATATATTATTCAGGCAAGGCCCGAAACAGTTCATTCCAGGAAAGACCCCTATCTCATCACACAATACAAACTCAAAGGAAAATCTGAAGTATTGATCACCGGGCAGGCAGTTGGCGACCGCGTGGTCGCAGGCATTGCGCGCATTCTGCAATCACCTGCCGAAATTGATTCACTCCGGGAGGGAGAAGTGCTCGTAACAGATTTAACCAGCCCGGATTGGGACCCGATTCTCAAGAAAGCAGCAGCGATCATTACCAACAAAGGCGGACGTACCAGTCATGCTTCCATTGTAGCCAGGGAATTGGGAGTACCGGCAATCGTGGGAAGCGGGCAGGCTACAGCGGTTATTGCCGATGGAGAATGGATTACGGTTTCCTGCAGCGAAGGCAAGATAGGCCGGGTATATCGCGGGAAAATGGAAGTGGAAGAATCTGTTAGGAATTTCCGGAATATTAAGTTGCCGGATGAGGTGGAACCCATGCTGATCGTTGGGGATCCTGATCAGGCATTCCGCCTGTCGTTTTATCCCAACAAAGGAGTTGGCCTGATGAGAATGGAATTCATCATCATGCATTACGTTCAGGTTCACCCGATGGCGCTCATTGAATTTGATCATATCACCGACGTTGAATTGAGAAAAAAGATTGAATCGATCACTCATCATTACCCTGATAAACGATTGTATTTTGTGGACAAGCTGTCGCAGGGAATCGCTACTATCGCCGCTGCCTTCTACCCAAAGGAAGTGATTGTACGGATGAGTGATTTCAAAACAAATGAGTATGCAAACCTCGTAGGCGGAAAGTTATTTGAACCGGGCGAAGAAAACCCCATGATTGGTTTTCGCGGGGCCTCCCGCTATTATAGCCCGGCCTATCAGCCCGGCTTCGAACTCGAATGTCAGGCAATCAGGAAAGTGAGACAGGAAATGGGTCTCGACAATGTAAAAGTGATGATCCCCTTCTGCCGCACTCCGGAGGAAGCCCGTAAAGTATTGAAGGTGATGAAAGAAGCCGGCCTCGACAGAGTGCTTGATCGTTCGCTCGAGTGCTATATGATGACCGAAATACCCAGCAACGTTTTACAGGCCGGCGAATTCGCGGAGCTGTTTGATGGTTTCTCCATTGGCTCCAACGATCTCACCCAACTGACCCTGGGCATCGATCGGGACTCGGCACTCGTAGCAGACCTGTTCGATGAAAGAAATGCTTCTGTAAAAACATTGATCTCGATGGTTATCCAGGTAGCACGGGAGAAGAAGAGGAAGATCGGGTTGTGCGGCCAGGCACCCAGCGATATGCCGGAATTTGCTCAGTTTCTCGTGCAGAAGGGTATCAATAGTATATCATTCAATGCCGACGCGGTATTGAAAGGAATTGAAAATATTATTCAGGCAGAAAAAAAGTCCACCACTCAAATTATCTAGTGACGATGAAGTGTTTATTGTATAGTGTTAAACCATTTGAACTCTCTTATTTGAACAGAGCGAACAGGTATGGGCATACTACAGAATATTTTTCCAGGCCGCTTAACCTGGAAACAGCGGCAAAGGCCCGTGGGTTTGACTGTGTGTCCATATTTACCGGAGACGATGCTTCGGCAGCCGTATTGGAGAAACTATCTTCATTGGGTATTCAATACATCGCCACCCGGGCTGCGGGATACGATAACATTGATCTGCAGGCGGCCGCCCGTCTGGGGATCAGGGTAGCGAATGTGCCGGCCTATTCGCCTCATGCCATTGCCGAGCATGCGGTGGCCATGATGCTGACCCTGAACAGGAAACTGGTGCATGCCGACCGGCAGGTGAAGACACATGATTTCAGGGTTGACGAGCTCATTGGTTTTGATCTGAACAACAAGGTTGCCGGCATTATCGGCACCGGCAGGATTGGTCAGATCAGCGCAAAGATCTTGGATGGTTTTGGTTGCCGGTTGCTGGCCTATGACGTATCACCTCAGCACGAACTGGAAGAAATGTATAACCTGCGCTATGCAAGCCTGTCGAATGTATTATCGAAGGCCGATATCATTACGCTGCACGTTCCGCTCAATGACAAAACCCGGCATCTTATCAATGAGGAGGCGATCCGCCAGATGAAGCCGGGAGTGATGATCGTCAATACTTCTCGCGGGCCTGTAGTAGATACAAAAGCGATACTGGACGGTATTCATTCCGGGCAGATAGGATATTATGGTATGGATGTATACGAAAAAGAAAAAGGAGTTTTCTTTTATGATCGTCGCGGAGAACAAATGAATGATCCGATCCTGGAAGAACTGCTGACCCTGCCTAATGTGCTGGTAACTCCGCATCAGGCCTTCGCCACTAATGAAGCCATTACCAATATCTGTGATACCACCTTTGAAACCATACAGGCATGGTCAGATGGCCGGTCTTCCAATTTCGAACTGGTATATCAATCCGTACAGGCTGGTCATCATTGATACAACTTTGATAACTGTCAGTTATTTTACTAATAACAATCAGTGAACCGGAATCAATGCCCGGTTTACTTTTATCGAAGTTGATTTATTCCTGCTCAAAGCATTTCCGCATCCCGAATCCGATTTTTCCTCAGCAATCCGTATTCGCTCTATTGGTCATTTTTTTATCTGAAACAACATGACTTACACATGGTTACTGTTGGTTTCCGCTCTATGTACAAGAGCGGAGCTTGACGATATCCCGGTTTGCTGGTTCCAGGCCGATAAGCCAGCCAGGACGCAGGAGACGCCGGCACTGTATACGATCCGGGTTTTTGCGGCCGGGAATGGTTTCGGGTACGATATTCTCGTCAACGGAAAAGCGAAAATACATCAGCCGGTCATCCCCGGCCTCAACGGTAATCAGCCTTTCTCCAGCAGAGAAGATGCCTGGAAGATTGCCAGTCTTGTTATTAAGAAAATGCAGTCGGGTCGGTCCCTGCCGTCTGTCAGCAGGGAAGAACTGGTGCAGCAGAAAATAAAAATTCCAAAAACATAAGATGACTCTTATCACCCATAACCTTAAACGATTTTTATGAGACCTCTATACCTCATTACGGTTGTATTGCTGCTAATGACCGGCCAGATCAGGGCACAGGATTCCTGGCAACAAAAGTCAAATTACCCGGCAGGTATACGTATAGGTGCCGTTTCCTTTACCATTGGAGACAAGGCCTATATCGGAACCGGATCGGATGATGTAGTCAACCATGACGACTTCTGGCAGTACGATCCTGCTACTGATACCTGGACTCAGAAGGCAAACTTCGGAGGAGGCATCAGGTATTTCGGTTCCGCCTTTGCCGTTAATGGAAAAGGATATGCCGGAATGGGCCTGGTGGGTAGTTACAACTGGCGGAAAGATATCTGGGAATATGACCCGGTGGCCAATACCTGGACCCGGAAAAATGATTTTCCCGGTCAGTACCGGTATACAGCGGTTTCTTTTTCTATCGGCAATAAAGGTTATTTAGGCACCGGCAACTACCGGATCAGTCCCGCTTATGATGCCGAATACCAAAATGATTTCTGGGAATATGATCCGGGCACCGATATCTGGACAAGAAAGGCTGATGTTCCCCAGCAGGGAAGAACCAATGCCTGTGGTTTCAGCATTGGAAATAAGGGCTATATCGGAACAGGTTTTTATTACTACGATACAAGACTAAATGATCTGTGGGAATATGACCCCGGTACCAATGCCTGGACCCGTAAGGCCGATATGCCTGCCACGCCGAGGTTTGGCGCGCAGGGATTGTCCATAGATAATAAAGGTTATGTGATGCAGGGATGGTACTATTCCGCCCTGAACGATACCTGGGAGTATGACCCTGCTTCCAATAGCTGGACGCAGAAAACATCCATGCCGGGTACCGCGCGAAATTCAGGAGTTGCGTTTTCGATTAATCACCGGGGTTATATTGGAATGGGATCAGATGCCGTAGGGGCTCTGCAGGACATGTGGCAGTATTCCCCGCAACCGGTGGCGCCTCCTGTCATCAGGTTTGAACCCACCAGGGTGTCGACCTTTGCCGGCGACGGACAGCCCGGCCTCATCAACGGAGCTTCGGCAGCAGCAAGGTTTAGCAGTCCCACAGATGTGGCTGTCACTGCAGATAAGATTGTTTATATAGCCGATAAGGGCAACCACGTTATCAGAAAAATTAAACAAGGCCTTGTTACCCTGTTTGCCGGAAACGGATTACCCGGTTTCGCGGATGGCGGCGGTTCCAATGCCCATTTCAATAACCCGGCAGGCATCGACGTGGATCCTGATGGAATTGTATATGTGGCGGATGAGACAAACAACCGCATTCGGAAAATTACTCCTGCCGGACTGGTTTCCACCTTTGCCGGTTCGGGCGTAGCCGGATTTGCGGACGGCGAAGGTGTCGACGCACAATTCAATGCCCCTTCGGACGTGGTGGTAGACAAATACCGCAATGTATATGTGGTAGACAGGGGAAACCGGCGTATTCGTAAGATACATAATAGCGGACACGTTTCTACGCTGGCCGGTAATGGCGGCTATGGCAACATAGACGGACCGGGCTCAGAAGCCAGTTTTTTGTCCATTTATAAAATGGTATTGGGCAAAGATGGTTATCTCTATGTAACCCAGCTTGATGGCCCGATCAGGAAAATTGCACCGGACGGAACCGTGAGCAGCCTGACTGTACCCGGTATGTATGGATATAAATATGGAATTACCAGCGATACAGCCGGCTATTTTTATACGTCGGTACTCTTTGATATTGACAGCAACCAGATATCCGGATTTGGGCAGTCACTGAATTATTCATACCTGGCTGGCGGTAAAGCCAACTATCAGGATGGTTACGGAAAACAAGGGCAACTCAATTATGGAGACGGAATGGCTGTTGAAGCGTCTCAGAATATTTTAATTGCGGATGTTTACAATAACAGGATACGAAGACTCAGCTTGCCCGATTATTATTTTAAATCCACGCTGAACCAGCCGTCATCACCTCAGCCCGTACAGATAAGTGGTAGTTTTCTGTTGGGTGCAATCAACGTAAGCGCTTCCGATGGATATGAAATTTCGATTGACTCCAATGGAAGTTATACTTCTTCACTCCAGGTTTCACCTGTATCGGGTGAAGTGATGTCAACAGTGATTTATGTTCGGCTGGCTGCTCAGAACAGTGGCGGAGATAAGCCGGGAAAATTGACAATTCAATCCGCCGGCGTTAATAACCGGCAACTGGCCCTCAATGGTCATATCGTTGTACCAACCGTATACTTCGACCGGAATTTTGTGACCTCCTGGGTCGGCAATCTGGAAGGTGGATTCACAAACGGATCACGTACAGCCGCCAGGTTTCATGCGCCGATGGATATTGCGACAGACAAATGGGGCAATACCTATGTGGCCGATATGAGCAACAACTCAATAAGAAAAATAACTCCCGATGGTCTGGTTTCCACTTTAGCCGGCAGCGGAGTGAGAGGATATGCAGACGGTATCGGCTCGCTTGCGCAATTCAACGCTCCGTTCGGATTGGCTGTTGATGGCGCCGGTAATGTATATGTGGCGGATCAATATAACCAGCGCATCCGGAAAATAACACCGGATGGCAATGTAACAACGATCGCCGGGGACGGCAGTGCCGGCTATCTTGACGGACCTGCACTCTCCGCCAGGTTTAATTATCCTTACGATGTGGCAGTAGATGAATCCGGAAATGTATTCGTAGCGGATCATTTTAACAATCGTATCCGTAAAATCAGTACCAGTGGCGTTGTCAGCACTTTTGCAGGCGATGGAAGCAACTATTCAGTGGACGGTAGCGGCACAGAAGCCAGCTTCTATGACCCTCAATACCTCGCGTTTGACAAACATGGCAATTTATGGGAAACAGAATCTTATGGTCAATTACGCAAGATTACCCCAGATGCGGTGGTAACAACATATTCGTCGAATCTGTTTACAGGATTCCATTCCGGTTTGGTCATTGATAGCGCAGACAACATTTACGTATCCAGCCAAACGAATGGTGACTTTAGCTATATTATTAGACACCTGAACAGCGGCGGCGATATCAGGTATGCTGGTGACTCTACCGGTTACCGGGATGGAGCTGGTGATACCGCCAGATTCATAGGCACTGTGGGACTGGCAATAGATCGGGAGGGTAACCTTCTTTCCGCAGATGCGGGCAGTAATATAATCCGCAAACTGACGCTTCCCAATCTGGTGTTTAGTTCACTATCAGGTATGCCCTCACCCGTGCAATTTATTTCTGTCAGCGGCGGTGATCTTTCTGGCGAAGCCGTTATGGAAGCACCGGCAGGCTATGAGCTGGCTACCGATTCGCTTGGGCCATTTGCACCGGTTGTTCAACTTGCGACAACGAATGGAGAAATCAATGCCATTAAAGTGTATGTGAGATTGGCGGCTTCTGCTGCTCCGGGAAGTCATGCAGGCAATCTGCAGTTTCATTCGAACGGAACAGCGAACCAGTATTTAGCCGTAACGGGGTTTGTATTTAGTTCCGCCATCCAGTTTGATCCGTCACTGGTAACTACGATTGCCGGCAACGGACAGGCGGGATTAGACAATGGCGACAGCGCACAGGCAAGCTTCCGCTTTCCAAGAAATGTAGTGGTGGATCCGCAGAATAATATTTATGTAGCAGATCAGTCCAACCATGTAATCAGGAAAATAAGCGCGGCAGGAGTGGTGTCCACATTCGCCGGATCCGGTACAGCCGGATTTGCAGACGGCCAGGGTGCGGCAGCCAGCTTCTCTTCTCCCGCAGGCATTGCCATTGATCATAACGGAAACCTGTATGTGGCAGACGAAACCAACCAGAGAATTCGCAAGATCACGCCCGGCGGTATGGTATCTACGCTGGCAGGAGACGGAGAGAGCGGATTAATAGATGGAGAGGGTGTTGCTGCCAGATTTAATAGTCCCATTGCAGTAGCTGTGGATGCCGATGACAATATTTACGTGGCCGATAACGCCAATCACAGCATCCGGAAAATTACGCCAACCGGTTACGTAACTACCATTGCCGGTACAGGCGAACAGGGCGTAACAGATGGTACCGGCATCAATGCCAGTTTTAATTCGCCCAATAACCTGGCGGTGGATCCTTCCGGTAATATTTATGTAACTGAATGGTACGGACCATTGAGAAAGATTTCACCTCTCGGCGTAGTATCTACAATACGCACGGAAGGATTTGGCTTCGATCTTTTCCAGGATGGTCTCGCTATCGACCGGTTAGGAAATATTTATCTGTCAGTCATCATGGGCAATAGCCAGAATGCCATCTATCGCCTCATGCCTTCCGGTAACGGCAAAACCATCGCCGGATCAGTAGTTGGTTTCGCGGATGGTGATGGAACAGTGGCCAAATTCTGGGATCCCGCCGGTTTGGCAATGGCTCCCGATGGATCTGTGGTGGTGGCAGACTATGCCAATAACCGCATCAGACGGATCAGCGTGGCCGGTATCAATCTTTCCACCCAGGGCGGAATCGCATCTGTGCCAGGTACCCTGAGTGTAAGCGGTACCAGGCTGTCCAATTCACTCAACATCCTGGCCCCCGCCCATTTTGAAGTGGCGTTGAGCCAGGCAGGGCCTTACAATGCTCAGCAATCTGTTTCACCTGCAGAAGGTGAAGTAAGGTCTCAACTTCTGTTTGTAAGGCTGAAAGCCAACACCAGGCCGGGTACCTACCATGAACTGGTTACACTTGAATCGAACAATGCAGCCGGGCAAACAATACAGGTAAACGGAACCGTTATAGACACCGTTCCTCCGGTGGTTAGCGTCGTTCCTTCCGTAACACTTTGTAACCAGGCATCCGGTCCTTATAATATTCCGGCCCTTACTGCTACCGATATCAGTGGCATCAAATCGGTCAGCTACGCCATTAGCGGTGCCACCAGCAGGGCGGGACAGGGATACAATGCCAGCGGCGCGTTCAATCCGGGTTACAGCACCATCAAATGGACTGTTACAGACAGTTCAGGAAATGTGGCTGTTGCGCAGACCATCGTTCGGGTGAATACCGCAATAAATGTATCTATTCCGAATGTTATGCCGGGCATCCTGTTTGGCAGACCCAATACCATCTATATCGGATATGGATTGCAATGTGTTTATCTGAGTGCAACGGTAACTGGTGGCGTTCGTCCTCCTGCCGGCTACAAGTTCCAATGGTCTACCGGCGCTACTACCAGCTATATCAATGTGTGTGGCACCACTCCGGGCACTTATACTTACACAGTTACCGTAACAGATTCGCTCGGTTGCCAGGCAACAGTCAGTAAGGTCATCCACGTGGTTGATGTTCGTTGCGGACCGCAGAATAATAAAGTACTGGTATGCTTCACCATTTTTGGCAGAACATCTACTCAGTGCTACACCCCTGCACAAGCGACCCTCGCCCTGCTGATCGGTGCTCAGCTCGGACCTTGCGGTAGTACACTGGCTTCCGAACCGGTTACCGCGAAAGCCGCACAACCCAATGCCGCCGAGTGGATCAACGGACAACTGCTGATTACACCCAATCCCAATAACGGCCATTTCAGACTGCAATGGAAAGGAGTGGTACCGAAAGAAATCAGGATCTACGATCAGAATGGAAAACCGGTCTATTCAAGAATGATTGGTGGCGCATTGAAAGACCAGGTGATAGACATACAATGTGGCCCGTTGGCAAATGGTATGTACATTGTACAGGTAATCGGAAAAGACGGTATGCTTACCGGTAAGATGCTTGTGCAATAATACCACCCTACCCTAAAACGAAGAGTCTTCCTGTTCAACCAGGAAGACTCTTTTTCTTTACTTAAAAGTCTGGATCAAACTTCTTTTTCAACCGAAATGGTGCATTCGCCCACCAGCGCTGCCAATGCGCCAACGGCCGCCAATACCGGTGCAATGGCAATACCTATCACGCCAACAGTCAGCGGAAAACTGGCCAGTTCTTTGCCATCCTTGTCGTCAATGGTGATCTTTCGGATATTACCTTCCTTGATCAATTCCTTTACTTTCTTCAAAAGGTGCTCACCATCTATCTTGAAAGACTCTTTCGTTGTAGCCATATTGTTACAATTTGATTGAATAAATATTGTTCACTCCCGTAATTTCCGACAATTTCATTGTAAACATCCTGAAAGGGGGGAAGAATTAATCGCTCCTGATAAAGATCATGCACCAGGTTGATGCAGGTCTGTCCGGATTGCGGAGAGCAATTCTACTTTAGCAGTGTAATGATTATGGCTTCGATTTTATAGCAGTTATAACACCAGGCTCACCTGGTTGGTTGGTAAGCCCCGTCTGTAGGAAGCGGGGCTTTTTTAATTTAAAAATACGAGCTGATCCCGATTTGAAACCCAGCTGCCCGGGAAGGAGGATTGCCAAGAATATCCCTTTGCCAATGATACCTGTAATTGGCCCTGATGACCGTTTGGGAAGTAGGCCGCCAGCTCACTGCCGGCACGATGGCAAACAGGTCCTCGTATATCTTGCCGCCGGTTGACTTGAATTTTCCGACATTCCAGTCTACATATTCCGCCCGCAGGGCAACATTAAAAACCGATTTTTCGAAACCAAACAGTGGGCGCTTCCATACCGGCTGAACAATATCTATAAAGCCGCCGGTCTGCTTCTTTCCATACTGCTCGGTGTAGGTAGAAGGGATATCTACCTGTATCCACGACCATTCGCCGGTGAGTTGGGTGCCGGTAAAGGGGAGGGTACTGTTCGCATCAATCGCCCACACATTCAATCTTCTTTTTTTGTCCAGAACGATGCCTTCTTCCCGGAACTTGTTATAGATACCCGACATGAAAGAAAAACCTACTTCGGCGATCTTTTTATTTTTAATGGCCGTTTTGGCGGTGATCATGGGACTGCCGTTGAAACTCTCCTCAAACCGGTCGCGGTTGAGTTTGGAAGCAGGCAGAAAAGTCCTGTTTTCCGTGTTATTGATGATCTGGTCGTCAAAACCGTTTGACAGGTACACTTCATACGCATACACCCAATCGTTGCTGTATTTTTTTCCATACACTCCGAAACCCGCATTGCTCCAGGTTGCAGGAAGCAGGCGCGTGGCGGAAACCGGCCGGTCAACAAATTCCCATTTGGGCCCGTCATGATTCTGGTTGAAGGCGCCGATGGGATTGAGGATGATTCCGCCCCGGATATTGAGCAAGGGCATGATCTCGAAATCCAGCGAGGCGAATTCGATACTGATTTCTTTGGCGCCGTCTTCGAATTCAATTTCTGTCAGGAACTTCAGTCGTTTAGAAACGGCTGAGGAAATAAAAAGGCTCATTCGCCTCATCTGGAACTGGTGGCCCTCGCTGATCCCGTTCTCACGGAAATACTGGTAATTGGCTTCTATATATCCTCCGAGCTGAACCGGCAGCTTGCCCCACTGCAAAAAAGGACGATTATAGACGGCATCCATGTTCATCGACTGACCCGACGAATCTTTGGGTATCCTTCTTAAAAGCGATGGATCTATCTGCGCCGAAGCAGACATCGCGATCAGGTATAGAACAAGTAGCTGGCAGGTTTTTTTCATGGCTTTCTTAAATCAATAAATAATTCATCGCCCTGTATGGTAACCGGAAAACTGCGGAGGTCGCGGCTGGCCGGCCCTCCGGATACCTTGCCCTGTTTGTCGAATTCGCTTCCGTGTGCGGGACACTGCAACGCATCACCCGACACCTGCAACTCCGTACCCTGGTGGGTACACTGCATCCAGAGCGCGCTGTAATGCGTTTCAGAGAACCGGTACACACAAACCGGATACTGAAGGGCCTCATGCCGGATGATACGGTAAGTATGATAAGTATTCGGTTTGTCCAGTTTCCGGAAATCAGACAAAGGGATCATGATCCCGTTATCGGTAAGCCGGCCGCTAAGCAGTTGGCCGGCCTTACAGGACGACAACATCGTAGCGCCGGCAACACCTGCCAGGCAGGCGCCGCAACTTTGCCGGATAAATTCTCTTCGATTCATGTTTATAATGATTCCAGAAACCTGATGAGGTCTGATTTTTCCTTTTGCGTGAGTAATTTGAATTTGTCGCGGCTGGCACCCGCCTCTCCTCCGTGCAGGTTGATCGCTTCTTCAATGCTGTGCGCCCGGCCATCGTGCAGCAGGAAGTACTGACCGCCCTGCGATTTTTTTGAAAGACCCAACCCCCAGAGAGCCGGTGTTTTCCATTCGGACGGCAACGCCGTTCCCTCTGTATATCCGTCATTCAGCTGTGGTCCCATATCGTGCAACAACAGATCGGTATAGGGAAAAAATGTTTTTTCTGAAAGGGCTGAAATAGGAGAGTAGCCCGTAGTAAGCGAGGGCGTATGACAGCTTCCGCAGGAAATGGAAAGAAACAATTGCCTGCCTGCGATTATCGAAGGGTCATTTCTATTTCGGGGTATCGGCGCCTTCAGTGTTTTGAGATAGAAAACTACATCCTGAACTGTTTGCGTAGCGATTTCGGGATCCGACAAATGACCGGAATAGGTATCGTACGGTTCAAACGACGAAGTGATTCCGATATCCTGGTTATATGCGTTGGCGGTTTGCTGCAACAGATCATACGTCGCGCCTTTCTTGCCAAATCTTCCCATATATTTTCCATTGGCGCTCACACTGGCCGGTCTCAGTGTTGCATAAGCCGGTACTGATATCCAGTTGGGCCTTCCGGAAATGCCGTCACCATTTCTGTCATCAGGATCCGACAAGGCAAGAATATCCGCATCCGGAACCGCTTCAATAAATCCGAGACCGGTATTGGCCGGAGGAAGAAAACTGGAAAAGCTGGCACCCGCCGGTATGGACTCGATCGCAAAGCCAGGTATGGCCCGGTGTTGTAATTGCGGCCCCCCTTTATGCAAAAAAAGATTGCCTTGTAATGTGTCCGATTGCCCAAACCTGGTAAGGGTGGTAAACGGATGACCTTTGCCATCGCCGGCATGACAACTGGCGCAGGAGTTGGCCACAAACAAAGGCCCCAACCCTTTTTCAATAGTAAATACTTCATTGTTGAAGGCCGCATCTCCCCGAAGAAAAAGCAAATGCTGCTCCGGGCTCAATCCTTCTACCGGCCCATCCAGCAGGCTGTCTTCGGATGGCGCTTCCGGTAAAAGTTTATGGCACGACTGAGCAGCCAGTATCGCTGACGCCAGAAGGGTGATAATATAGAAGGATCGTTTCATATAAAGGCCCGACAAAAATATATAATTAGATTTACAAAACAAATAAATTAGGGCAACCTAATTTTAGAACCTGACTGAAAATGGTAAATTGCATTCAAAATCAACGGATGGCACATTCCCTGGCGGAGGAAAATTATCTGAAAGCATTATTCAAACTGGGTAACAGTGGTGAGCCGGTAACAACTTCGGCCCTGGCGCAGGAGTTGGGTGTGCAGGCAGCTTCGGCTACCGATATGCTGAAGCGTATGCTGGAAAAGAAGCTGGTGGCCTATCAGAAATCGAAAGGCGCCAGGTTAACGGAAAAGGGGAAACAGGCAGCCGTACATATCATTCGCAACCACCGTTTATGGGAAGTATTTTTGGTAGAGAAGCTGGGATTTCGCTGGGATGAAGTACATGATATTGCCGAGCAACTGGAGCATATTCACAGTGAATCATTGATAGAAAAACTGGATGCCTATCTCGGTTTTCCGCGTACAGATCCGCATGGTGATCCCATTCCGGATGCGAAGGGAAACTTTGCCAAATCAAAAGCCGTTCAGTTGTCTTCGCTGAATCCGGGCGAAGAGGGACGATTTACAGGAGTTACGGATCACTCTGTTTCCTTCCTCAACTACCTCGACAAGATGGGTCTTTCCTTGGGTGATCTAATAAAAGTCCGGTCGGTCGAGGAATTTGACCAGAACTTCACTTTACAGCTAAAAGGTAAAAAAGAAATTGTTGTGAGCCTTAAAGTGGCGAACAGTGTGTTGGTGGGAAGCTGAGTGCAATTTGTCAATGTGATAATTGGTCAATGAGCCAATGCGCCAATGCAATTACGAATTACGAATGGCGAATGACGAATGACGAGTACAATTTGCCAATGTGATAATTGGTCAATGAGCCAAGGCAATTACGAATGACGAATTACGAATTTCGAATGCTCTTAGCGCGCTTTGCGGTTCTTGGCGGGCTTTGCGTTCCCCGGTCGGGGATCAAGAACAATCAGCCAATACTTTATTTTTTTCAATGGCCCAATGCGCCAATGCAATTACGAATGACGAATACAATTTGCCAATGTGATAATTGGTCAATGAGCCAAGGCAATTACGAATGACGA
>CAZSAQ010000022.1:0-67294 GCA_964605065.1 uncultured Chitinophagaceae bacterium | reverse complement strand
CAAGTCTTGTCAAATCTGGTATAAAGTGGTTCGAGAATTGTACAGTTGAGTGCACTCAAAAGGACCTAATACAATATTGGGTCCTTTTGTATTTAAGACAATAGGGTTCTTTCTTTTTACACGGTAAATCTTTTTTATCAGTTCCTTGCCTGGCTACCTGGAGTATAACTTTTGAACGCTATTTTGTCGTTTTCATTTTTCCCGGATGAGAAGAAATGTGTTAGATCTTGTTCACTTATTTGCGCAAGTGATTTTCGAATATCGACACACACAGTATAGATATTGGGTACTATTTTTTTGGAGGGAATTTGCAATATAAAGATTTATGAATCTAATGAACTGGAGATAGATTTAAGAGGGGAGTGGAATTAATAAATCGATTAAGGGGATACAAGGAATATTCTAACAATAGCGGAATGAAGAGTGGGCTTCCAGTAAATTCAATTTGTGAATGGCGAAAAAAAAAGGCGTTCAAAAATATATTTAAAGGCGGGAATTGAGTGAGTTGGTGAAGTCTCTAAAAGAAAGATTTTTTTGACAAAATGCGATTTGTCCGGTTTTCTTGCTTGTCCGACATTTTCGGACATTTAAATTTTCCGGACAATGCCATTTACTCAAAATAGCCGCTTTCGCTTGTTTTCACTGAGTTCTCAGCCGCCTTCTTGACAAATTCTGTTCTTCCAAACCTGCAATATAATAATACCTCATCTGGCCCAGGTTATGGCTTAAGCCTAAAGCAATTTTCTTTGCGATCATTGCGCATATGCCCCCTTGGAGTGTTGTTTGCGAATTGATATATCTTTACGGACCCAATCGTAGATGGGTTTTGGCTGGTAATACGGTAACAATTGAATGCAATGCAAAATTTATTGCTTGACTACTTATCCAAATATGTTGCGCTGACGGAGGAGGAAAAGAACGCGATCACGTCATCAATCGTTCTTAGGAGCCTTAAAAAGGGGGCCACTATTTTAGCAAAAGGACAGAGATCCAATGAAGGATATTTTGTTTTGAAAGGCTGCATACGTACTTATTATATAATCGACGGCGAGGAAAAAACTACTTCTTTCTATACAGAAATGGAAGGCCTCACACCTCCCTGTGTTACCAATAAAACCCCTTCCGAGTTTTATATTTCTTGCGTGGAAGACACCACTCTGATCGTTTCCAATCCTAAATTGGAAGCTGTAAATTTTAGTAAATTTCCAAGATTGGAATTGCTTTACAGAATCTTATCGGAAGAGCGGTTTATTAAGGAGCAAATCAATTTTGACGAGTTTAAGACATCCTCCCCCGAGCAACGATACCTGAATTTATTACAGTCGAGGCCATCGCTCATCCAACGGGTACCACAGCATCAATTGGCGAGCTATTTGGGGATCAAGCCCCAGTCCCTGAGCAGGTTGAGAGCTAGAATTATAGAAAAAAAGCAATAACCCGGGCTTACTTCTTAACTTAAGTGAACGA
The DNA here is from genome assembly GCA_964605065.1 of uncultured Chitinophagaceae bacterium. Lineage (GTDB taxonomy): Bacteria > Bacteroidota > Bacteroidia > Chitinophagales > Chitinophagaceae > Endoryza. The sequence continues at coordinate 65,827 of CAZSAQ010000022.1, read as the reverse complement.
TAATTAAGTTCCCGCCAGCCTACTTTTGCAGTATCAGCTAAAATAATAATACCGAAATGCAAAAGAAAGCCTCATTCTTCCCTTTGATTGTTACAAGTACAACAGGCGCTCCGTATTGGCGCGTTCAAAAGCATTATTAGTCAAAAAAGCAGCATTGACCAGAGAACGTTAAAGGTATCTTCTCCGCAAAGGCAAGAGAGCCAAATTCGCTACGAGGGTGGTTCGGAAAGGCAGCATGAAGGCTGTCTCCGGAGGTGCTTATGCATTGCTCCTGGATGGCTGCAGCTTCTTGTGTGGCGGTAAAAAAAGTAGAAAAGTAAACATGGTACGGTAAGCTGGTGATTGACCACAACACCCCTCCATTATGGCGGATTATGAATAAAAGGATACCTGTTACGGTGTAGTCCCTTTGCCATGCCATATGGATAATTCGAAGGGAAAATGAAGTATAGAAAGCAGGGAAGAGAGGAAGAGAGGAAGAGCGGCAGTAACCGGGGAAGGGTGAATGCAATAATGGAAAATCTGGATTTTAAATCCGGCATCATACGAATTAGCTCGCCAAAAAATCAGGAACACAATCCCGCAGAAAGCTTATTGCCTGGTTTATACAATGCCAGGCATACAGGAGAATTAGAGATTAAACCACAGAAATATCATGAAAAAAGGAATGAGATTTTCATTACTGCTGGCCGTACTTATGAGTTGCGGTCACCAGATTTTGGCGCAAGAAAACAAAGAAAATGTTTCCGTTGCTTCAAAAATACTTTTGAGCGGAACCATTAAAGATGGCAGTTCGCTGGAAACAGTTATAGGGGCTACGATCATGTTCAAACCCATCAATATCGTTACACAAACCAACAACTATGGCTTCTTTTCGGTAAGTCTTCCCAAAGGACAATATGAAATCGTGATCACTCATGTAAACTATGCCACTTTAACAGACTCAATGACGCTTTCTGCCAATACGACCCGGGATTTTAAGCTTTCTGAAAACAGGAATACAAACCTGGAAGGCGTCGTTGTTGTGGGAAGAAGGAACAGCACCATCGCCAGTATTAAATCTACAGAGATCAGTGTAAACAAACTTTCCATGGCAACAGTAAAGAAAATGCCGGTGGTGCTGGGGGAGAATGATATTTTGAAGTCGATTACCACCCTGCCTGGTGTTACCAATGCCGGAGAAGGGCAAAGTGGCTTCAATGTGAGAGGGGGTAGTGCGGACCAGAACCTGATTTTATTGGATGAAGCCACCATATTCAATACGTCCCATTTGCTGGGATTTTTAAGCGTGTTTAATACGGATGCCATCAAAGACCTGAAACTGTATAAGGGCGGCGTTCCTTCGAAATACGGGGGAAGACTTTCGTCGGTTTTGGAGATCTTTCAAAAGGACGGCAATAAGAATGGGTTTTCGGGAACAGGGGGAATAGGAACATTGAGTTCCCGGCTCATGGTGGAAGGTCCGTTAGGCGGCGGGAAAGGTTCTTATGTATTTGCAGGCAGAACCAGCTATGCAAATTTATTTTTAGCCCTGGCAAATCAGAGAGGCAGGGTATCATTTTATGATCTGAACACGAAGATCAATTATAAGCTGAATAGCAACAACCAGCTTTTTCTTTCGGGATACTTTGGGCAGGATGGATTTAGCCTGGCGAGGGCCTTCAGCAATCCGTACGGAAATATTGCTGTGAACCTGCGGTGGAATCATTTATTCTCAAAAAGAATTTTTTCCAACCTTTCTTTAATATACAGTGCCTACAATTACGGGTTTGAATTCGAGTTTGCTGACATTAGCTGGAAAAGCAAGATCACTAATTACAACCTCAAATACGATATTAACCACACCATTAGTACCAATATGCAATTGAACTATGGGGTAAACGCACTGTGGTATGATTTTAATCCCGGCAAAATTGACCGGCTTAATAGTAGCTCAACCATTGTGCCGCAGCAGCTGATAAAGAAATACGCGCTGGAGCCATCGTTGTATGTAGATGCCAAGAACAATATTGGGCAAAGAGTGATGGTGTCTTACGGAGTTCGGTATTCCTGCTTTGCAAGATTAGGGGAAGAACCAATTTTCCAGTACAAGGATGGGCTGCCCGTGTTTTACAACGAAACGACAAAAGTGTATGAAAAGGCTAAGCCTGTTGGCACCAGGAACTATAAGAGTGGTGAAGCTATTTCTGAGTTTGAGAACCTGGAACCGCGGGCTACGGTCACCTTTATTTTCAACGACAACACTTCCGTGAAAGCCAGTTATAATCGGATGGTGCAATACATGCACCTGATTTCAAACACCCAATCGCCTACCCCACTCGATGTATGGCTGCCCAGCGGCCCTTATATGAAACCCCAGCTGGCTGATCAGGTAGCCATTGGCCTTTTCAGGAATTTGAAAAACAATCAATACAGCGTGGAAGTAGAGGCGTTTTATAAAAAGACAAAAAACAGGCTCGATTATATCGACGGCGCAGAAATAATAGCCAACGATGCGATTGAACAAGTTGTTTTAAACGGAAGGGCGAGAGCCTATGGTTTGGAGCTGATGGTGAAGAAGAACAGCGGTAAGATTACCGGTTGGCTATCCTACACATTGTCAAAGGCTGAGCAACAAACGCCGGGAAGGAATGCCTCAGAACCGGGCATCAACAATGGCAAATGGTATTTGGCGGGCTTTGACAAAACACACAATCTTAATATCGTCGCCAACTACGAAAAGAGTAAGAAATGGAGATTTGGCGCCATTTTCACACTTCAAAGCGGACAGCCTTCTTCGTTTCCAAAAGGTCAGTACAATTACGACATATTTGTTGTTCCCATTTTCGGGGACAGAAATGTGAACAGGCTGCCGTTGTTTCACCATCTGGACTTAAGCGCCACGCTTACTCCCAACAGAAAACCCAATAAAAGATTCAAGGGCGAGATTGTATTTAGCGTTTACAATATTTACAACAGGTTAAACGCTGCTTCCTATCAATTCTCACAAAACATGGAAACGCTTGCCAGCGAGTCATTGAGAACAAGCCTGTTTGGGGCAATACCCTCTGTCACGTACAATTTCAAATTTTAGAGAATCACATCCTGCAGATTGTTGGATTGAATATCTTTTTATCATAAAAAATCAAAATAAAGTGAAACCTGTCATTAAGATGTTTTCCGCTGTCGTACTGGTGTTTTTTTTGAACAGCTGCACCAAACCTGTATTTCTCGATTTAGAGGCGACCGAACCGAAGCTGGTGATAGAAGCCAGCCTGGACTGGGAACGTGGCACCACCGGAAATGTACAGACAATTAAATTGATGCTATCCACTCCTTATTACAATAATAATGTGGTTGCGGCTAACAATGCTGTAGTTACAGTTACAGATCAGGGGGGAGCAGTCTATACTTTTATCCAGGAGCCGGGCACGGAAAAATACATTTGCAGAAATTTTAGCCCGGCCTATTCTCGGTTGTATACACTTAAAGTGGTATACCAGGGTGATACATACGAGGCGTCTTCTTCCTTTCAGGAGGCAACAGAAGTGATAAATGTTGAGCAGAATAATGACGTATCGATCGATGACAAACAAATAGGCCTGCGGTATAAATTAAAAGCCATGTCTGCAGACAAGGATCATTTTTTCTTTATAAGATTTAGCACGGAAGGGATTCCTTATAAAGACTTTACTGCATTTGATGACAGGCTCACCAAAGGGCAGGATATGTACGCATTGTATTCGCATAAGGATATAAAAGTGGGCAGCAAAGTGACGGCTGTAGTGCATAGTATTGATGAGCAAGCGTATTTTTACATTGTGAAAATTGCCACTAACAGCAATAGAGTTGGCAACCCTTTCACTACTATACCGGCGGATGTAAAGGGAAATATTGTCAATAAAACCAATAATAACAAGCCTCCCTTTGGTTACTTCAGGGCGAGTGTTACCAATCAGAATATCTACGTAGTAAAGTAGCCTGAAGGGGAGGTGTAAAAGTTGTTCTGAAAACATAACCGTTTCAGATTGTTTGATCCCACCTTGTATAGTTGTAGTGTGTTTATGACTAGGCTGATCAGGGTAATGCTGGCGAGCAGACTGTATTTATTGTTAAAGCAGGCGGAAAGGAATAGACGCACATCGCTTTAGCAGGAAAAAAGGTTGTTTGCGGTCAATTACCTTCGGCAGCCGGGCTTTCTGAGGCAGAGAGGGCTGGGGTGCCACCGGCTCTCTTTGCATTTCTATTGATGATGGAGATCGCAATCGGTATCAGGAAGAAAACCAAACGGGAGGCAATAGAAGTTCCTATCCATCCCGGGATACAAAGCAACGCGCCCAGCAGGAATATAATGGCTATACTGATGTTTCGCTGATAGGCATATTTTTTAATGTGGGAATCGCCGCTTAGCAGCGAAATATTTCTTTTCTCATTCCCTATATAGCGGTAAAGAAGGTTCAGGCTGAATGAAATCATGAACATATTCAAGCTGTAGATGATCCAAACGATGTCGAGGTTTCCGTAATGGGAGTTGAGCCCGCTGGTAAAGGGAACCAGTACGATCCAGAAGAGTACGAGCAGGTTCAGCCACAACAAACCATTGGTATAACCGGTAACATATCCGAACATGCGGTGATGGGTAATCCAGAACTGCCCGATAACAGCGAAACTCAAAAAGAAGCCAAAGAATTCAGAGATCTTCTCTTTCAAAGATTCGGCCAGCTGATGTGAAGTGGCATGCTCAATAACCGGTACTTTTATTTCAATCACCAAAAGCGTAATGGCAATGGCAAAGACCGCATCACTGAAGAGGATCAATCTCTCCAGTTGAAATTCCTTTCGATCATGCAGGACATCCTTGAGGCTGGAATGTTGACTCATAACACTTGGCAGTTTGGTTTGGCGCACCTCAAAATAGAACAGTGCGGGGAGCTTTCAAAATCTTGTTAACCCGGAGATGACCTTTATAGCGACCGGTTTTGCCTGTCCATCGAATTCCGCATGGGCCGGTGCTCTGCCAGATGTAGTTTTGTCAATCAACTTATGGGTCATGACAAGGAACAAATTAACCTGCCGGGGGTGGGTGTTCTTATTGCTGCTACCCGCTGCGGGACGTTCCCAGCCGTCTGAAAACGTGTACCGGGCTACCAGTGCTGAAATATTGACAATCAGCGACAGTTCCGCCCGCTCACATACCGTTAAAGGCGCCACGGCTGTACTTGACAGAAACTCCCGGGAAATTCTGTTTTCCGTTGTCCTGCCGCAAGCCGTTTTCGATTCGCAATATTCGGTTGGGAGTATGCCATCGGAATCATTTTATCCGTTCCGATTGCGTTTCCCGGTTAGTTGGCCGGATATCCTGGACAACCTCACCTCTTCCAAAACATATTGCGTAACCGGATTGCTCAGTTTGAACAGCCTGCAAAAGCCAGTGGCAGTTACTTATATCCCAATGCCCTCCGGTAACGAATCTTCCGGAAGGGTGGATCTTTTCCTGGTGATGAGTTTTGATCCCCATCTGTTTTGTATTCCATCGTCGCCTGGCCAGGTGTTCCGGCTAACCGTTTCCAGGGCCTTCATTAATAGCTTTTAAGGCAGCAACAAAGAGAACAGGCTTTATTCCAACAGAAGCGTAACGCCTTGTTTAGATGATTCTACCGGCCTGAGATTCTTCAACCACCCGACTGATAAAGGTCAAGTTCCGGTTCTGTTGAAAGATTGATCTTGTATTGATCAAAAAACCTTCTCAAAGCAAATGCAAACATTCAAAATCAACTCGGATTTTGAGGCGCTGTTTCATCATGCAGCCATGGGTATCATCGTCACCAACCGGGAAGGTATCATTACAGCGGTGAATATGCTCGGCCTGAATATGTTTGGGTATGAAATGGGAGAGTTGCTGTATCAGTCCATCAACTTGCTGATTCCCGACAGATACCGGTCTGCACACGATCGTCATCACGAGATCTATTTTCAGCACCCTTCCTCCAGGGCGATGGGTAAGGGAAGAGAATTGTTCGCGGTCAACAAATCGGGGATCGAGTTTCCGGTGGAGATCAGCCTGGCGTCCTTTCAGAAAGATGGTCAGCCCTATACGGTTGCCTACGTGGTGGATATCAGCGAAAGAAAAAGGAAAGATGAGGCCCTGCAGATGGAAGAAAGGAAGATCCGCCTGCTGATTGAACATACGCCGGCTGCCGTGGCGATGTTTGACCGGGAAATGCGTTATATCATTGTTAGCAAGCGTTGGCTTCACGACTATAAACTGGGGGATCGAAATATCATTGGTAAAAGCCACTATGAAATTTTCCCCGACATAACAGAGCGATGGAAGCAGCTCCACCGGCGTTGTTTAGAGGGAGAAAAGTTCAGCGTGGAAGAGGACGCTTTTCCACGGTCAGATGGATCGGTCGACTGGATCAAATGGGAATTATGCCCCTGGTATCATTCCGATCATCAGATTGGCGGAGTGATCCTGTTTACAGAGGTCATCACCGAAAAGAAAAACGCTCAGAAGGCATTCGAACAATTGAATGAAAACCTGGAAGAGAAAGTGACGGAGAAAACGCGCGAGCTCAGTGAGGCCCTGACCCATGAGAAGGAGCTGAGTGAATTAAAATCGAGATTTGTTTCTATGGCGTCTCACGAATTCAGGACTCCCTTGAGTACCATCCTGTCATCGGCCTATCTTCTCGAAAAATATGCCTCGGTGGATGATCAGCCGAAACGACAGCGACATATTCAGCGAATCGTTTCTTCGGTAAACATCATGACCGATATTCTGAACGAGTTTCTGAGTGTTGGAAAGATTGAAGAAGGCAAGATCCATGTGAAGCGCGAGGAGATCCATGTGGCAGACCTTATCCGCAGTGTTGTGAATGAAATCAGGGTCAATCTGAAGAGAGGGCAGTACATTTCTTATTTACACAAGGGTTCCGGCGATCTGTTTCATATTGACAAATCACTGTTCACTCACATCATCATGAACCTGATCTCCAATGCCAGTAAATTTTCTGCCGAACATACCGCCATTGAGGTAATTTCTGAAATAAAAGATCATCAGCTGACGGTTTCTGTAAGAGACCATGGGATCGGCATTTCAAAAGCCGACCAGGAACACCTGGCGGAAAGATTTTTCCGCGGTGCCAATGCGACGAATATACAGGGGACCGGGCTGGGTCTTCACATTGTTTCCCGTTATGTAGAATTAATGAATGGACAGCTCGAATGGACCAGCGAACTGGAAAAAGGATCATCATTTACTATTTCACTGACAAATTAAAATGCTATGAAGAAAGTATTGCTGATCGATGATAACGAAGATGTTCGTTCCAATACGGCCGAAATCCTGGAGCTTTCCAATTACAGGGTGGAAGTGGCTGCTAATGGCAAACTGGGTTTGGAGAAGGCGATTGCCAGCAGACCGGATCTCATCATTTGCGATATTATGATGCCGGTACTCGATGGATACGGGGTACTGCACGCGATCCAGAAAATTGAAGAGCTGAAAAACATCCCCTTTATTTTTTTGACGGCTAAATCGGAAAGACTCGATTTGCGAAAAGGCATGGAACTGGGGGCCGACGACTACATCACCAAGCCATTTAGTCCAACAGAATTGCTGACTGCTGTCGACAGCCGGTTGAAGAAAACCGAAACCTTGCGCAACGAACTAGGCCGGGGACAGGGATCTGAACATGCGCTGTCCAGGATGTCCGGGAAGGATGCCCTGGACCAACTGATCAGCAACCGCCATCTCAATAAATACCGCAAAAAACAATTGATTTATTCAGTGGGAAATCATCCCAACCGCCTTTATTACCTGGTGAGCGGAAAAGTGAAATGCTGGAAGGCGAATGATGCCGGTAAAGAACTCGTAACGGAACTCTACAAGGCAGGCGACTTCCTGGGCCACATGGCGCTGCTGGAGGGAACGGTTTACAAAGATACCGCTGAAGCCATGGAAGAGTCTGAACTGGCCATCATACCCCGTGAGGACTTCCTGGAGTTGCTGCATGAAAACAATGAAGTGGAGCTGAAACTGCTGCAAATGATGGCGGCACGCATTACCGAGAAAGATGAAATACTGCTGCAGATGGCTTATAACTCTCTTCGCAGAAAAGTGGCAGACGCGTTGTTGAGAGTGAATCGCAAATACCAGGAGAGCCTGGGGAATAAAGCAGTGATCAGCCTGAGCCGGGAAAGCCTGGCCACGATCGCGGGCACCGCTACTGAATCACTGATCAGAACACTGAGCGATTTCAAATTGGAGAAGCTGATCGATATGGAGGGAGGCAATATTGTGCTGCTTGATGTCAGAAAACTGGAAGAACTGGTCAATTGATTTCACTCCTCCAGGGTTTCCATAACAAATACATGAAAGTCAGTTTTCAGTTTGCTGAAATCTTTTTCAGCGTGCTTCATCGTTTTTCTTAAAGACTTCTGGTGAACAGTCAGTTTCCGGTAGAGTTTTCCGTCTTCAAAAGTTTCCCGGACCAGTAGCCGGTCAAATTCCCGGATATCGTTTCGAACATAGGCAATGAACCTGTCTTCCTCGATGAATCTGTTCTGAAACATTTCCAGCTCATCGAGCGAAAGCAGCTCAGGGGCTTCTTTCATGATTTCCGACAACCTGAACTTCAACTGGGCATTTTCATCCATCACAAATGCCAGCGATCGCTTCCAGGTATCGGCTTCCGATTGAATCTGCTTTAGCTTCATCATTACCATATAAATTGTTCCATGCCCCTTGCCGGGCATCTCCTTTTACACAACTAATTTACCCAGCAGCCTGCGGCAGGGAAAGGGTATCAATCATCGGCTTTGCTGATTGTAGTCAAATTTCGACAGGCTATTTCACTTATGCAAAGTTGTTGGTTGATGATTTGAGAAAAATGAAGTTAAAATTCTTAAACAAAAAAGCATGTCAAAAAAAAGGCGGCTTTAGAAAAAGCCGCCGTACCTGATCCTGGACAATCCTTAATAACCACTATATAATATCTTCTGTAATTAATTTTCTTATACAAAGAAACGCTACCGGAAAAAGCAGGACAATAACCACCATCAGACATTTTTATGATTGTGATTATAATCATAGCAGCGGGTCTTTTTTGAATGAATAATAAATAGCTGTCAAAAAACTACCTGATACCAGTCATTGGATCCTCGCGCTAAATGTTGTCGATTTGTCTTTTAAAGCCTTTTTTATGGCCAGTGAGGAGAAAGTAAAACCGGATGAAATGCCATCACCGGAAAGACCGCCCGAGATCCGGCCGGGCCCTACTCCGGAAGAACCCGATCCCTCCAAAGAACCGGAATGGTATCCCGAAGAGCCGGAGAATCTGCCGGCGGGTCCGGAAATAAGGCCGCCGGAAAAGGAGAGCGGGTAAAAATTGAGTGAACGGTCGTAACGGTTTAGTGAGCCGGAACAGGGGTAAGGTATTTTTGTGCTGACTAAAAAAGCCTTATCATGAAAAAATATTTTCCCGCCTGTATTTCTATCCTGCTCTTTTTTTCGGCATGCAATACTACTACTCCCGAACATTATTTTGACCTGGCAGTTCTTAATTGTAATGGGATGGCCGGATTTGCCGGTGATGGAATGCTTCGCCAGTTGGAGCAGCCGTCTGTAAAACTGGCTGAGGGTTCGCGTGATCAGACCAGGAGTCTCCGACGCAAAGAAGTGATCAACGAAAAGATCCGTTTTGTTGAGGAAAACATTTCCTGCCTGAAAGCACTCCGGGTAACCGATGAAACACGACTGATGGTGCAAAAGTCAATTGAACTGAACGAATACATATTAAGTGTATACCGAAACGAATACTCAGAACTCGCCCTTCTGTACGATGAAGGCGCCAACAGGGAAGAGACTTATGAACTGGCCTCGGAGATTCAGCAAAGGCATGCGGCCAAATTTGCCGGACTGTTTGCTGAACTGGAAAAATTAGGAAAAGCCTATGCCGAGAAATATCATATTAAGGTGAACTGGCGAGCATGATCGCCCTTCCCTTACATCGATTGCCACCCAAACCGGGTGGCTTTTTTATGCAACAATTCATTTGGTAAAATTACCAGCTCATTCAGGTTCAGGCATTCCTGGTCCCCTCAACAGGATAATTTTACTCTTCCGCGCCCTTAAACTGCGATTTTTTTCATACAGCGACAATTAGAGCGGCGGCCATTTCAATGGCTGCTTTTTTTATCGGCTTGCTAAATAAAAAAAGCCACCCCGGATTCCGGAGCAGCTTTAAATTAGTTTACAAACGAACTACGCCTGTTTGATCAACTGGATTTCGGCGTGAATTTTTACGTCATCGCTCACTACCACGCTTCCAGCTTCTGTAACCGCATTCCAGAGGAGGTTGAATTCCTTGCGGCTGATCTTTCCGGATACTGTGAATCCTGCTTTTGTTTGTCCCCAGGGATCGGTAGCAATCCCTCCGAATTCCACATCGAGGGTCACACTTTTAGTTACGTCGCGGATGGTCAGGTCACCGGTCAGTTTTGCTGAATCGCCGCTGCCCTGGTATTTGGTTCCTTTGAAACTTAATTCAGGAAATTTATCGGCATTGAAGAAATCATCGGATTTGAGATGTCCGTCGCGCTGAGCGTTATTGGTATCAACAGAATTGATTTCCGCGGTGAACCGGAGGTTGCTGGCGCTGTTGAAATCATCGCCATTGGTTTCTACTTCCAGGTCGAAAGTTTTAAAATAACCTGTGACGGTGGTAATCATCAGGTGTTTTACTTTAAACTGCACTTCCGAATGTGCGGGATCTATCTTCCATTTTGTTGACATAGTTGAAAATTTTTAGTCGGTGAAGTTATTAACTATCCCGCATGCGGTCATTGATCTGTGTTAAGAAAACGGGTTTAATCGGCCGGAGAGCGCATGGGGCTTACCGGGTTCTTCATTTTGCTGATGGCATCTGCGCAATCGCGGCAGGCGGCTGCACAGGGGCGGCAGGTGACAGGACCATCGCTCCGCGACATTTCCTCAGCGGAGACGGCACAAATATCCAGGCAGATATCTAGTAGCGGACCGGCATAGGATGACCCCCGCGCCAGCAATGCACCGGTTAGCTCACAGATTCCGGCACAATCCAGTGCCAGACGAACACAGTTACCGGCATTCTCTGATGGAAATTCACCTAGGCTGGCATTTACCAGGTCGTGGCAGGTCGCGGCGCAGCGTTGCAGGGCTGCAATCAACAGTTCATTCTTTTCCAGATTCTTCATTGGCGAATACGTTTTTATATATTTCCCTTGATCATATTTAGTGCCACCAGATCATCAGCCTGACAAAGCCATTCAAAGGAGAGGTTCCGTCCTTGGTCGGGGATATTTTTACTCATTCAACGACTATTGAAGCGAGAAGGATAAATTGCACTAAATAAGTATTAAATATGGAGGTTGGAATTTTTCCCGCAGAAGAAGAACTGTCTGAAAGGGTATCGGATGAAATGATCGGGGCCATCCGGGCCAGGCCGTCGGCTGTTATCTGCCTGGCATCGGGCGATACACCAAAGCGGGCTTATGAATTATTCGTCAAAAAGGTAAACCGGGAGCAACTGCCGCTGGAGAAAGTTCTGTTTATCGGGTTGGATGAATGGCTGGGCATTGAACCGGAAAACCCGGGTAGCTGCTTTTATTTTTTTGAGGAAAGAATAGTGAAACCGCTGCAACTTGCGGCCAGCCAGTTTTACAGGTATGATGCCCTGTCTCCATCGCCGGAAATGGAATGTAAAAAAATGGATGAATTGCTGGAAAAGAGGGGAGGAATCGACCTGATGATCGTGGGCATTGGCATGAATGGGCATATCGGGTTTAACGAACCGGGCACTTCTCTGGAAAACGATAGTCATGTGGTGGCCCTGGATGAAACGACTAAAACAGTTGGACAGAAATACTTCCGCAAACAAACAGCCGTAAAGAACGGGATTACGCTCGGACTCCGGCAGGTGCTGCGGGCGCGAACGCTGATCCTGATGGCTGCCGGTGAAAAAAAGGCCGGGATTATCCAGAAAGCGCTTCAATGGCCGGTATCTTCCGATATACCGGCATCGGTTGTCAGGAAACATGAACAGGCACTGGTTTTGCTCGACAGGGGAGCAGCTTCCAGGCTATAACGGATTAAACCGGTTGTTCGCCGTCAATTATCCGCTATTGGCCGTTTGTTCCTCCCGCATGCCAACAGCTGTTCCTAATTTTGGCGCTAAAATCTCACGGATATGTCCATAGCAGTGGCAGGAAAATTACCAAACAGAGATCATATGCAGGATATCAGCCGTTCCCCGCATTTCAGGGACGGATCTTTTCAGAACGAATCACCCACCCCCATGATGTCTGAAGAGGCGTCCTACTGGAAATTGATGGGATACTTTTTCAGGAAGGTCAAAGATAAATTTCCTTCTGCCGCCATACCGATGGTGAAAACAAACCTGCGGGAGGCCGACCCTGCCACTCCTTCAGTGGTGTGGTTTGGCCATTCTTCCTACCTGCTGAGTTACCTGGGCAAACAAATACTGGTAGACCCGGTATTTAGCGGACACGCATCCCCGTTGCCCTTTATGGTGAAGGCATTTCGCGGAACCGATATCTATTCCGCCGGAGAGATGCCTGAAATAGATTACCTGGTGCTTACACACGATCACTATGATCACCTTGATTTCAAGACGGTAACCGCCTTGCAATCAAAAGTGAAAAAAGTGATCTGTTCACTGGGGGTCGGATCGCATTTGCAGCATTGGGGTTACGATCCGGCGATGATCCGGGAACTTGACTGGTGGCAGTCGCTGGAACCGGAATCAATGATTCGTTTTACTGCTTTGCCGGCCCGCCACTTTTCGGGTCGCGGGCTGAAACGGGGACAAACATTCTGGTCATCTTTCGCTCTTGAGATCGGAAATCAGAAATTATACATTGGGGGCGACTCCGGTTACGATCAGCACTTCCGGCAGATTGGCGATCGATTTGGCGGTTTCGACATTGCATTCCTGGAATGCGGTCAATACAACGCCTACTGGCCCTATATACATATGATGCCGGGGCAAACAGTGCAGGCAGCCAAAGACCTGAAGGCCTCGGTGCTGATGCCCGTACATTGGGCCAAGTTTTCCCTTTCGATCCATCCCTGGAATGAGCCCGCCAAACTGGTGACCCCTGCTGCCCGGAAAGCCGGACAGGAAATCATACTTCCGTTGCCCGGCGAACGAATCGATTATACAAGACCGTATGATCAGTCAGGTTGGTGGGAATTTTGAGACAGTAGCACAGGGAATTTCTATTTCAAGCGTAAAACCTTTACCGGGTTGGGTAAATATGGAGCACTTTCCTTCAAACACCGCCACCCGGGCTGCAATATTCTGCAAACCGATCCCTTTGGAGAGGCTGCCCGGATTCATTCCGATGCCATCATCAGCTATCGAAAAGTAAACCCTTGAATCGTTTTCAGCCAATAGCACGTTCACTTCGCGGGCCTGTGCATATTTGATGATATTGGTGCATTGCTCCTGCGCGATCCGGTACAGGGCGAGTTTCCGCTGATTGTCGGTTCTTCTTTCGTCGAATTGTTCAAAATCCATTTTTATACTGATTCCGGCGGCTCCCAGCATGTCAGTGAACAAGTGCTCCAACTGTATGGACAATCCTTCCGATTGAATGTTGGGTGTTGCCAGCGCATGCGATATCCGCCTGTTTTCATCAATCGCTTTCTGAAGATTGCTCATGCAATCCTCAATGATCTCCCTGTCTTTTTCATTGCCGGGGCGAACGATAGATAACAGCAGTTTGCTGCCAACCAGTATCTGGTTAACATTGTCGTGCAGTTCGAGCCCGATGGCATTTCTTTCTTTTTCCTGGGCCTGCAGAGTGGTGGCTGTTACCAGTAACTGTTCCTTTTTCTGCTGGTCCAGCAATTTGTTTTGTAGTAATTTTTTTTCTGTAATATCCCTGATGGCGCCAATCGCCACCACGGCCAACCCGTCCCTGGAGCGGACAAATTCCGCGTGATTAACCACATAGTTTACTTCCTCTTCAGATTTTTGAATCCGGTATTCCGCTTCCCAGAATTTTTTGCGGCGGTCAAGCCGGGTCGATTCAAAATCCATCAGGATATCCTGCCTGTCATCCTCGAATATTTCTTCCGGTGAATGACCGATATAGGGTTCGCCCGACAGGTTCTGTCCCACGCTTTTTTTCTTCCCTTTGTAAATCGCGTAATACCTCGTCTGGAAATCCATTTCCCAAATCAGATCTGAGGTGGCCAGCGTAACGCTTTGCAGCAGTTCGTTGGTTTTTCGCAATTCCTCTTCTGCCTTTTTTCTTGCGGTGATGTCGCGGATAAAAATAGACAAGCCATCTGGAGAAGGGTAGATATGGTTTTCCTGCCACAGGTCAAGCGGTTCGAAATAGTCAATGTTGCTGAGGTATTGCTGGGTTTCCATTGCCCTGGTAATTGCCTGATAGGTTTTGGATCCGATCGCGTCGGGGAAGACCTTCCAGACATTTTTGCCGATCACGTCGGCGGCCTTCATCTGGATCAGTTGTTCGGTCTTGCTGTTGATATAAGTATAGTTGTAGTTGCTATCCAGGGCGATGAAAGCATCTTTGATTCTTTCAATAAATGCCCGAAACAGTTCATCACTCTTCCTGGCATCCAGTTCTGCCTTCCGCAGGTCGGTAATATCCCTGAAGAATACGCTCAGGCCGGTAGGGGAAGGATAGATGCTGAGCATCAGCCATTGGCGCATTTCCGGTGAATAGTCTTCCAGGTGTACATGCTTGCCGCTGTTCAATGCTTCCAGGTACGCCTTGTAAAAGGGGCGATCGAGCACTTTTGGAAAGACTTCCATCAACGATCTGCCCACCGCTTTTTCCATTCGCATTCCAAGAAATAATTCAGCGACCGGGTTGAGATAGGTTATGATCAGATCGTTATCAAGAGAAATAAAGCCATCCGATATGCGCTCGATGAGATCGCGGTATTTTCTCTCGCTTTCAATCAACCGGTGAAAAGCCTGCCTGCTTTCTTTTTCGATATTCTGCTGATTCAGGGCTTGCCTGATAGCGGCCGGAAGCCGGTGGAGGCGGTCTTTCAGAATATAATCCGTAGCACCGGATTTAAGCATTTCTACCGCAAATTCTTCAGACATCGTACCGGTTACCAGGATGAAAGGAAGTTGCATGTCGAGCGAATGTAAATACCGAAGTGCTTCCTGTGCATTGAACTGGGGCAGGGAGTTATCGGAAAGTATTACGTCGGGAACCTTTTCTTTCAGATGGCGCTCAAATGCTTCCCGGGTCATGGCGATATCCAGATCATGCGCAATCCGTTCTTTCACCAATACCCGCCTGATAAGATCGGCATCCGTATGGCTGTCTTCCAGCAGCAGTATATGGAGTTTTTCAGACATAGGTCATTGAGTTGGTGGTTGGTTGAGGAGTAGCCAGAAAAAGCCCAGGTGACGGATGGAAGAAGCGAAGCTTTCAAAGTTTACCGGCTTTACGATATAACTATTGGCCCCGAGATCATAGCATTTCTTGATGTCGGGATGTTCTTTGGAAGAAGTAAGGATCACAACAGGAATTGACCTGGTACGCGGATCGGATTTGAGTGTTTGCAAGACTTCAATGCCGTTGATCTTCGGCATCTGTATATCCAGCAGGATCACCTTGGGAAAGTTCATCGAATCCTTGCGATCGAGGTAGGGGCCTCGGCCGAATATGAAATCCAGCGCTTCTTCCCCGTTTTTAACATGGATCAGGTTATTGGCCATATTGTTCTTCTTCAATTCCCGGATCGCCAGTTCTGCATCGCTGGAATTATCTTCTACCAGCAGGATTTCAACATAGTTAAGGTTCATATGGAAGTCATGATTTTGGTTTATTGGCCGGCCGGCAGCGAAAAATAGAATCTGGCCCCTTCACCCACACTTGATTCGGCCCATACCTCCCCTCCATGTCGCTGGATGATCTTATGGACCAGCGCCAGGCCTACACCGGTTCCTTCAAATTCATCTTCTGAATGCAATCGCTGAAATACTTTGAAAAGTTTATGACTGTATTTCTGGTCAAAGCCAACACCATTGTCTTTAACCATAAAAATGATTTGCTGCTGATCCTGGCGCCCCTCTATGCTGATTTGCGGAGAAGCGGATTTTCCCGAGTACTTCACCGCATTTTGAATGAGGTTGATCCATACCTGGCGTATCGTATTCAGATCGGCACTCACATCCGGCAGCTCGCCGGTGTTCCAGCGAATGTTCTTAGTCGGTTGGGCACGGTTTATTCCATCTATGATCTCCATCACCAATTCCGCAGTATTCAGCCGGGTCTTGGCGAGTTCCTGTTTATTGAGCCTGGAAAAGGCAAGCAGATCATCAATCAGGTGTCCCATCTTCTGGGTATTCGAAATGATGGCTGCCGCAAGCCGCTTGCCTTCTTCATCCAGCCGGGGGCCATAGTCTTCTGCCAGGATGGCCGTGTAACCAATGATCCCGCGCAAGGGCGCTCGCAGATCGTGTGATACCGAATAGGTAAAGGCTTCTATCTCTTCGTTCGATTTACGTAACTCCGCCTCCAGTTTTTTTCTCTCGGTAATATCCCTGACTGCGGCTGATATCAGGATGCCCTCTTCTGTTTCAAGCGGAGAAAGGCTGATCTCTACCGGAAACTGAGTTCCGTTCTTTCTTACGGCATTCAATTCCAGTCCCGACCCCATGGATCTAACTTTCGGACTTTCCGTATAGGCGGCCCGGTGACCCAGATGTTTGCCTGCCAGTTCCCGCGGAAGTAATATTTCCACTTCTTTACCAATCATTTCCTCTCTGGTATACCCAAATAATTTTTCAGTTTGCTGATTGACCATCTGAATCAGGCCATTCCGGTCCACAATGATCACCGCATCGGGAGCGGCATCCAGCAACGATTTGAATTTTTGTTCCGACTTCCTGATGATGGTTACGTCTCTCACCGCCGCTGCTACCAGGATACCCCGGGCCGTTTTGATAGGAGACAGGCTGATCTCTACCGGAAATTTGCTGTTGTCTTTTCGCAGCCCGAGCAATTGAAGCCCTTCCCCCATCGAGCGCGTACGCGGCTCGGTTATATACTCCTCACGGTGTAATATATGCGTTTTCCGGAATTCTTCCGGAATCAGCATTTCTACGGATTGGTTAATGATTTCACCCGGCTGATAGCCAAACAACGTCTCCACCTGGCGGTTTGCGAGAATAATGCGCCCGTGTTCATCGGAAATGATCATGGCGTCGGGGGCGATGTCCAGCAGTTGCTGGAATGGAAATACAGACTCTTCCATAGCGCGGTTTATGATTTTTTTGAGTAGTCTTCCGAAAAAAATCAAGAAATTTTACGCCTTAACCAGGAAATTTTGCCTTCAAAATAAGGGACAGACAGGTCTTAAAAATGGGTTAATAAACGGTTTGTAACGCAAATGACGACAGCCTTTGTGGCAAATATCAGACATGAAAATAGCTGTTTGCGACAATTAATTGATGATTATGTGGAAAAGTTGATGGAATGGTTAAACAATTAATGCGAATTGGGTATTGCCTAAGTGTTAACAAGTATCAGGGAATCAGCAATTTGTCTCATACGACAACATGACAAACGTCATATGTCTAAAAAAGCTAATGGGGTATACTTGCTTGATTATAACGTAACTATATGCAACCACACCCATTATTACAGCAAATTGGATCGAAAATCAAGCAAGTGAGAACAAGCAAGAATATGACACAGCTGGCGCTGGCTTCTCTTTGTCAGTTTGAAAAGGCTTCCATCTCCAAAATCGAGTCGGGAAAGCGGAATATGAGTGTATTAACGCTGGCAAAAATCAGCGAGGTGCTGGATACAGAGATGGCAGAATTCTTTAGAAAATAACCGGATCCCACTATTATTTGTAGTAGTCATACTGGTATTCAATTCTTCCGATCAACACCTTTGTTTTGGAATAGCAGGCATCCAGGATTTTTAATCCGTCCTCATCATAACTGTAATACCATTTCTGGTAATCGCTGCTTCCTTCCTGAACAACGAGCATACTGGCTAACCTGTCCTTACCTTCGTATTCAAAAATATAGTCGGGTAACAGACGCCTGGCAGCGTTGTTATACCGTACAATGTCGGTGAGGTTTCTGTCGTCATCATAATAATAGTAGACGGTAGGAAGGGGGGCACCTTTCAGTGTGCTTCTTTCTTCGGCCACATTTCCTTTTTCATCGTATGTGAAAGTAAAGAGGGTGGTGTCTTTGTCGTTTTTGATCTTCGTCATCGACAGGGGCTGTCCTTGCGGATTGTACGTCCAGGAATGACTCTCTTTCAGGCTGAACCCACCGGCAGAAGTGGTGACGTTGGTGATCATTGTAAGCTGCCCTTTGCCGTTATATTCATAGGTAACAACCGTTTTGCTGCCATCGCTGGTATCTACCGATTGGGTAAGTTGATTGTTGTTGTTGAAAAATGAGGTGCTGACGGAGGGGCCGGAAAGCGGTGTCTGGGTTCGGGTGGTTACTTCTCTCGAATCTGCACTGTATTCCTGACTGGAGGTGAACCCTTCAATGGATTTTCCTTCGCCATCAAAACTCAGGAAGCTGACCTTCCTGACCTTGTTGGCCCGGTTGAGTGAATGTTTCTGATTGATCTGCCAAACACTGAGGATATCCTTGTAATACAGTTGAGAAACAGCCTGCTGACCAAGAATACCCGCCACCAGTAAAAAAATCACTTTTTTCATTGAATTGAATTTATTCGCCCGGATATAACGCATGAGCTATGCTTTTCATGCAGTTAGATCCTAAAATTTTCTGTAAAATAATGCCTTTCCTTATTTTTAGTCAAAATTTACCCATTGTCGCATTCGAAGGAAAGAGCAGAAAAGATCTGCCTCAATTGTAACGAACCCCTTCATGGTCGTTTTTGCCATGTTTGCGGCCAGGAAAATGTGGAACCCAAGGAATCTGTCTGGGCACTCATCACCCATTTTTTTCATGACATCACCCATTTTGACGGAAAATTCTTCGACACCCTTCGCTACCTTCTCTGGAGGCCCGGTTTTCTTTCGCGTGAGTATGTTTTGGGAAGAAGGGCGAGATACCTGAACCCTGTCAGGATGTATGTGTTCACGTCGGCGATCTTTTTCCTGATGTTCTTCTCTTTCTTTTTCTCCCTGAAAGGAATCGTAGGGGAATCAAAAGACTATTACGTATCCGAACCGGTGGATTACGAAAAAAATGATGCAGAGTACCTGTCCTGGGCGTTGAAAGGGGCCAGGAACTCAGAGGACTCCGCGAGGATCACTTCCCAGTTCAATAAGAGAAAAAAGCGAAAGGAAGCGGCCGACACCCTCAGCAAATCAGGACGCGTTGGAGCTGATGAGGACGAAAACGACGGTGAGAGCATCACCGGTGATACCGCCAGGTATAGAACTGTGGCTGAATATGACTCCGCCCAGAAAAAACTGCCTTCAGACGAGCGTGACGGATGGTTTACCCGTGCGATGCGCCACCGGGAAATTGAACTGGGGCCGCGTTTCAGAAAAGACAAAAATGCCGTGATCAGGGAATGGATCAATAAGTTCATGCATTCCTTCCCGCAATTGCTGTTCGTTTCTTTGCCGCTGATCGCCCTGGTGCTTCAGTTGCTGTATATCCGCCGCCGGAAAGATTTCTATTATGTGAGTCATGGAATTTTCCTGATTCATATCTATATCTACTCGTTTATCAACCTGCTGCTGTTCTTTGCATTGGGAAAATTAAGAACGGGTCTGCACTGGAATTGGGTGGGCTGGATTCAGTTTCTGCTTTCACTCCATGCCTTCTGGTACGTATACAAGGCCATGCGCAATTTTTATAAACAGGGCCGTTGGAAAACAATCGGCAAGTTCCTTCTTCTCAACTTCATTACGCTGATTGTAATCTGTTTGCTGTTCATGGTCTTCCTGGCCCTGTCGATCATGAATCTTTAATTTGAGTTATTATGGAGAACAATGGTGAACTGGCTGCGGCCTTTCTGCGTTTGGTGAAGATAATGGACGAGTTAAGGGAGCAATGTCCCTGGGATCGCAAACAAACGGTTCAAACCCTGCGATCACTCACCATTGAAGAAACTTTTGAGCTGGCAGACGCCATCACAGACGGCGACTGGAAAGGAATCCGGGAAGAACTCGGCGATCTTTTTTTGCACCTGGTATTTTATGCCCGGATCGGCAAGGAGCAAAATCAGTTTACGCTGGAGCAAGTGCTCAATGGCATCTGCGATAAACTGATCAGCCGTCATCCGCATGTTTATGGCGATGTGAAAGTAAACGATGAAGAAGAGGTAAAACGCAATTGGGAGAACCTGAAACTGAAAGAGGGGAAGAAATCGGTTTTGTCGGGCGTTCCCCGTTCGCTGCCTGCCACCGTAAAAGCGATCCGGCTGCAGGAAAAAGCCAAACAGGTGGGATTTGAATGGGATAACCGGGCACAGGTCTGGGAAAAAGTGCAGGAAGAAATGGCCGAATTAAAAGAAGCGGAAGCCAGCCAGGACCCCGTCAGGATGGAAGAAGAACTGGGAGACCTGTATTTCTCTCTGATCAATTATGCACGGTTTTTGCAGGTAGATGCCGAAAATGCGCTGGAGCGAACCAACCGCAAATTCATCAGCCGTTTCAACAGGATGGAAGAGCTGGCCCATCAGCAGGGGAAGCCTTTAACGGAAATGAGCCTCGAGGAAATGGACATGCTCTGGAACAAGATCAAAAAACAAAATACAGGTAATTGAATTCTCTCTTCAAATTTAAGTTTCATTCCAACCTCTACCTCCTGTTGGCTGCCCTCGTTTTTTTTGCAGCAGCCTATGTGATAGACAAATCTTCCGTAAAAACCACTTCACCCTCTTACTATGCCGGGAAAATCGAAGCGGATATCCAGAAGAAGGAAAAGGATTTCGGACAGCTTGTAACCGATACAGCACTGCTGAGCACGCTGGTGAGCGGATCTTATTCGGAGGTCACTCTCGCTTCTCTGCTGGACGAAGAGAAAGGGTATGGCTTTTTTGTCTATGAAAAGAACGGCTCCATTGAACCACGCCTTTTGTTCTGGAATACCCAGGAGGCGGTTCCGCCGGTGAACCTGATGGATGAGTCGGATGTAAGCCGCACCGTGGTATTGAACAATGGTACCTATGTGCAGACCAGCAAAATGATTACCCTGAACGACCGAAATTTTGCGATAGAGGCATTGATCCCGGTAACTCATAAATACTTTGTTGAAATAGAAAACCTGCCTACTGAATTTGTTTCCTTTCCCGATGCCATCAAAAAAATAGACATCAGCAACTCACCCACGCTGTTTGCGGTAAAAAGTTCGCATGGCAATATCTTATTCTATTTAAAGGCCAAACCGGTAACGGAACATGCCAAAGCCTCCTGGTGGCTGGTATTATGTGTGATGGCGGGTTTTTTCCTGCTCTGCTGGTACATTCATGTAATGGCCCACCTCATTGGCGATCGAATGGGCTTCTGGACTGGAGTAACGTTTCTGTCGGCGGTCATCATCCTGCTGCGACTGGCCACTTACCAGTTTCCGGATGTACTCAATCTGCGGCAATTTGAATTGTTTAACCCCGCCATTTACGGATCCAGCTTCGTGCTGAGTTCGCTTGGCGATCTGCTCCTCAATTCCTTTCTGCTGTGCTGGATCGCTCTTTTCATCAACCGCAGATTTGGATCCGCAACCTTACCCAAAGCCGATCATACCGTCAGAAACTGGATATACGCCACTTTGCTGCTCGCCGCGCAGGTGGCGCTGACCTTCACCTTCGCCCGGATATTGCAGAGCCTCGTGGCCGACGCGAAAATATCTTTCAATGTTACCAATTTTGATAGCCTTACCCGCTATAGCTTTGTCGGCTTTGTCATACTGGCCTCCCTGGCTTTGTCGTATTTCTTCCTGTCGCAGGCTATTCTGAAGATGGTTCGTCATTACACCGGCAAGGGTAATTATTTCATCTATATCATTGCCGCCGGGATGGGGCTGCTGATACTAAGCTTCACCCGGAATTCAGATATCATCGAGCTCAACCTGTTCGTGCTGATCTGGCTGGTGATCTATATCTGGATGATGCAGCAGGAAGTATTTTCGGGCCTTCGCTTCCGGTTGAATGTTTCGGAAGTACTGTTCTGGCTCTTCGTGTTTTCATTTTCCATGGCGGCCGTAATGGTATCAGAAAACAGGAAGATTGAATTTGAACAGCGTAAACTGTTCGCCGAAAAACTGGCCCTGCAGTCGGATCCCTCCAATGAACGGCTTCTCAGCATCGCCCTGACCTATCTCGACAATGATTTCCTGGTCACCAATTTTCACCGGTTCTATAGTGCCGCGGAAAATGCCCGCCTGAAAGACAGCATCATTAACAGGAACTTCAGTGAATACATCAACAAGTTCGACACCCGTATCTATACCTTTGATCCATCGGTATCTCCCAAACCGCTGTTTAACGATGACCCCATCTCCTTCGATACTTTAAATACGATTTTTCACCTCCAGGGGAAACGAACGAACGGTTCTCTTACCGACATGCGGTATTTCGAAAGATCTTTCGAAAAATATTCCTACATCTCCTTAAAGACAGTAAAGAATTCCGACAGTACGACCGTCGGTTATTTCATTATCCTGGCGGATCCCAAGAAATACAAGGGCGATGCCCTGATCCCGGAGTTGTTCAAGCAATCCAACGAAATGTTTCCCGAGTATTCGAACATGTACTCCTATGCGGTGTACAATGCGGATACTCTCCGGACCTACTTTAACGAATACGCCTTTCCCATTGAGCTCAATCCTTCGCAGCTCCCCAAGTCTGAGTTTATGCGGAAGAAGAACGGAAATTATGAGGAGCTCTGGTACCGCCCTTCCGGCAATAAGGTAGTGGTGATCTCCAGGAAGAACAATTCGTTTATTGAAGCCATCACCCTGTTCTCCTATCTCTTCAGTACTTTTCTGCTGTTGCTGGCGATCTACTGGGTTGTTTCAATCGTAGTACGAAGCCGGTTCCGGTGGAGCCGGCTGCGGCAATACTGGCAATTCAGCATCCGTATGCAGATCCACAGCACCATCCTGCTGATCAGCCTTCTTTCGTTTGTGGTGATAGGGGTGGCCACCATCATCTTCTTTAAAAACCGGTACGACCGCAATAATGAGGAGCGCCTTAGCCGGGCCATGCAGATCATGGTGAAGCAGGTCAACGATCAGTTAAAAGACCATGTATCGTTTAACGACAGCATTCCCATCTTCGAAATTGGTATCAACGATGAGTTGGAGAAAGTAATGGAGGAGATCTCGGAAATTCACGGAACCGATGTGAACCTGTACGACTGGCTGGGAAACCTGAAAGTATCCTCCAAGCCCCTGATCTATAATAAGGGCGTTTTGAGCGATAAGATGAACCCCGAGGCCTACTACGCCATGCACATCCAGAAGGCGATCCAGACCGTCAAGGACGAACGGATGGGCAAGGTCGATTACATCAGCGTCTATAACCCCATAAGAAACGACGAAGGAAAAGTGTATGGGTATTTGAACGTTCCTTCCTACAGCACCCAGGACGAACTGAAACAGGAGATCTCCAATTTCCTGGTGACCCTTATTAACCTCAACGCGTTCATCTTCCTGGTGGCCGGGGCCATCGCCCTGTTTATCACCAACCGGATCACTTATTCATTTACCCTCATCGGCCACAAGATGAGAGACATCAACCTCAGAAAAGTGAACCAGGAAATTGACTGGAGCAGGAATGATGAAATCGGCGAGCTCGTGAAAGAATACAATAAGATGGTACGCAAACTCGATGAAAGTGCGGAAGCCCTCGCCAAGAGTGAAAGGGAAGGAGCCTGGAGGCAAATGGCCCGCCAGGTTGCCCATGAGATCAAGAACCCGCTGACGCCGATGAAGCTCAGCATTCAGTATCTGCAGAAAGCGATCGACAATAATTCCGCCAATGTAAAAGAGATGACCACCAATGTGGCCAGAACGCTGGTAGAGCAGATCGATCACCTTTCCAAGATCGCCTCCGATTTTTCTCAGTTTGCCAATATCGGTAACCCGCGCAAGGAGGTATTCGACCTTCACGAAGTACTTTATTCGCTGTCTTCACTATACGAAGCAACCGATAACCTGGATTTCAGCTGGACACCGGTAGACCAGCGGGTATTGCTTTTTGCCGATAAGACCCAGATCAACCGCTTGTTCACCAACCTGCTCCAGAATGCGGTGGAAGCCTCTTCGTCCAGGGAACGAAGAACAATCAGTATCCGGGAAGAATTGCAGGAGGAGAACATCATTGTAAGCATTACTGATAACGGGGATGGTATTCCCGAGCAGACCAGGTCTAAAATTTTCACACCTAATTTTACCACCAAAACATCCGGAACAGGTTTGGGGCTGGCTATGAGTAAATCTATCATTGAGAATGCGCAGGGAGATCTCTGGTTCGATACCAAAGAAGGCGAGGGCACCACTTTTTATGTGAAGATACCGCTGTTAAGAGCCACGAGTTAAATGTTCAGTGAAAAGTAAACTAACAGCAAACCTCAAACTTCAAACCTCAAACAGCAAACCATAAACGCTATCGTTTCCTCTTCTTCAGAAATTCTTCAAATGCTGCAAGAGAGTAGCTGCTCAGGTTCTGGTGTTTTTGGAGGCCGCCTTTTTGAGCCGCGAGCACGCCATACCTGCAATCGTCGAAGCCCTCGATCGCATGGGCATCGGGGTCGATGGAGATCAGTACTCCTTTTTGAATGGCCGGCTGTATCCATTGCCAGTCGATATCCAGGCGGCGCGGGTGAGCATTCAGTTCGATGACCACATTATTTTGCCGGCAGGCTTCTATTATTTTTTCATGATCCAGCGGGTAGCCGTTGCGGCTCAGGAGCAGTCGGCCCGTGGGATGGCCTAAAATGGTGGTATAAGGATGATGGATCGCTTTCAGTACGCGCGACATTGCTTTTTCTTCCGTCATCTTCAGGTTGCTGTGAACGGAGGCGATGACCAGGTCGAAAGTGGAGAGCACGTTATCGGAATAATCCAGGGAGCCGTCTCCCAGGATATCGCATTCGATGCTTTTGAATATTTTGAAAGGGGCCAGGGCAGCATTCAGTTCGTCGATGTATTTGTGTTGTTCGCGGATCCGCTCTTCTGAGAGTCCGCCTGCATAAGCCGCGGCCTTGCTGTGATCGCTGATAACGAGGTATTCCAATCCGCGCGAAATACAGGCTTTCGCCATTTCCTCGATCGTATGCAGTCCGTCGCTCCAGTTGCTATGCGAATGGATGATCCCCCTGATGTCATTTTCCTGGATAAGGTTGCCGGCTTTTGACAATTCGATCAGGTCAGCGATCTCGCCTGATTCTCTCAGGAAGGGAGGAATGAAGGGTATATTCAATTGGGAGAAGGTATCTTCTTCTTTTCCCGAAAAAACAGCAGCAGGAAATTGTTGCAGGAACGCTTCGCGGAATGCGGGAGAGCCCGTAGAATGAAATTGTTTTTCAGCCAGGTTCGCAATATTTGCGTGCAGGGTGAGGCGGAGGCCGTTTTTCAATTTATAGGTGATGGTATTTTCCGATTCAGCGATGGTTTCGGGAGGGAAAGCCGTTTGAAAAGGCTTTTTCACTGCTTCCATCGGCAGGGAAACCAGGAATTCTACTTCATCGATCGTTATCTGGCGCGAACGATAGTCGCCCGTGAGTGCCAGGTTGTTTATTCCGTATGATTTTTCGAGGTATTGCTGAATTCCCGGGAAGATCGCTTCTACTTCTGCATACAGAAAGCTGCCCTGGTTGCCCATATAGAATTCAATAGCTTCCTGTACATTCTTCTGGGTTTTTTCGCCGAAGCCTTTGAAGAGCGACAGGCGGTTCTCGTTGCAGGCATAGAGCAGTTCCCCAATGGATTCGATCTCCATTTCTTTCCAGATGGTTGAAATTTTTTTAGGCCCCAGTCCTTTAATGTTCAGCATTTCAATAACGCCTGCCGGTGTTTTGAGTATGATTTCTTCCAGGGCTGCCAGTTTACCCGTTTGCAGGATTTCCGCGATTTTACGGGCTGCCGAGTCGCCAATACCTTTTACGGAGGAGAGCTCTTCCGGCGGTACCGAATGCAGCTGCATGGGGAGTTTTTCAATATTAAAGGCTGCGGCACCATAGCTCCGGGACTTAAAGGAGTTTTCGCCGTGGATGTCCATCAGCTTGGCCAGGAGAGAAAATTGTTCCGCGATGTAGTAGTTATCGACCATATCCAGATTGCTTCAGGGGGTACAAATATCCGGGATTTCTATAGGGGAGAGAGGGCTTAAATGAAAAATCCTCCGACTAGCGGAGGATTTTGTTATTTGTTGCTTTCGAAGAAACTTACTTCTTCTTAGCAGCTTTTTTCTTAGCGGCTTTCTTCTTAGGAGCTGCTTTTTTCTTTGCAGCCTTTTTAGCGGCTTTTTTCTTAGTTGCCATGTTTTGTGAATTTAACGGTTAGTAAATAGAATTTAACGACAGTAAAAATAAAAACTAAATTCAAACCGTCAAAAAAAATTTTCACAAATGTCTAAAAAACATTATTGAGCCGCTACAGCCATTACGCTGACGATGGTTTTATCTCCTTTGCTCTTGCGGAACTCAACCACTCCATCAGCCAATGCGAATAAGGTATAATCCTTACCAACACCAACATTTTTACCAGGATGATAAACTGTACCACGCTGACGAACGATAATGTTACCGGAAATAGCGGGCTGACCTCCGTAGATCTTAACTCCGAGGCGCTTGCTTTGAGAATCGCGGCCGTTCTTTACACTACCTTCACCTTTTTTATGTGCCATGATAGATTGATTTAAAATTTGATTGACTTGACTGATTAAGCTATACCAGTTACTTTGATTTTAGTATAGTGAGTGCGGTGACCATGCTTCTTGCGGAAGCCTTTTCTTCTTTTCTGCTTATAGGCGATCACCTTATCACCTTGTTCATGACCGACAATCTCAGCCTGAACTTTAGCTTTAATACTGCTGCCGGTTGAAAGCTTTCCATCAGCATCAACCAGTAATACTTCAGCAAATTCTACTTTATCTCCGGCATTTCCACCGATATGGGGAACATACAAAGTCTGATCTTTCTGAACTTTGAACTGCTGGCCGGCTACTTTAATTACTGCGAACATGGTTTCCAAAATTTATTCCGATAAAAATTTTCGGGAGGCAAAGGTAATGTTTTCGGACAGAAAATGAATCTATTAGGCTAATTTTTTTTGAGGTATTTTCCCCAAATGTGTATAGCCCTCCCCGGCCGGCGGCAGGGGTACTAATCTTTTCTTAATAGTTCAAAATCACCAAATTGTTCCCTAAAACCCAACCCGATCCTGTTGGCGGTTTACCTATTTAACGTAGGTTTGTGCCTCAAAGATCGAATCGCGGCATATGAAGATCAAATCTTTTTTGGCGAAGCCCTTCGCGGGCTACATATATAAGTCCATCAAAAAGCAAATGCAGACGGCCCTGGACGACCAGGACCGGATTTTGCGGGAACTGGTGAAAACGGGCCGGAATACCGAGTTTGGCAGGGATCATCGCTTTTCTGAAATCAACTCCTTCAAAGACTTCGCCTCGGCCGTTCCGGTGCGAGATTATGAGCAGATCAAATCCTATATCGAGAAAATAAAACAGGGCCGCCATAACGTACTCTGGAAAGGAAAGCCGCTCTATTTTGCCAAAACATCCGGCACCACCAGCGGCGTTAAATATATCCCCATCACCAAAGAATCGGTCAACAACCATTTCGGTACAGCCAGGAATGCGGCATTGTGTTATGCCGCTGAAACGGGCAATACACGGTTCCTGGACGGCAAGCTGATCTTTTTGTCGGGCTCACCCGAACTGGAAAGGGTAGGAGGCATTCCAACCGGCCGGCTAAGCGGCATTTCCAACCACCTGATTCCAAAATATCTCCGTACCAATCAGCTGCCTTCCTACGAAACCAACTGCATCGAAGACTGGGAAACCAAGCTTGATAAAATTGTGGAGGAAACGATCCATCAGAATATGACCATGATCAGCGGCATACCGCCCTGGATGCAGATGTATTTCGATGTATTGATGGAACGGTCGGGTAAAAAAGTCGGAGATCTGTTTCCCAATTTCAGCCTGATGATACAGGGTGGCGTCAATTTTGAACCCTACCAGTCAAAATTGTTTGAAAGTATCGGCAGGAAAGTGGATACGGTCGAAGTGTTTCCGGCCAGCGAAGGATTTTTTGCCTTTCAGGACAGCCAGGAGGCCGAAGGGCTGCTGCTCAATACCAACGATGGCATTTTCTACGAGTTTATACCTGCTGCGGAAATGAATACGCCCAATCCTACCCGGCTAACGCTGAGAGAGGTGAAAAAGGGCGAGAACTATGCGATGGTCATCTCCAGCAATGCAGGCCTTTGGTCCTATAACATCGGAGATATCATCAGGTTCGTATCGGTAGACCCTTACCGCATGGTCATCACCGGTCGCACCAAACATTATATTTCTGCCTTTGGAGAACATGTAATAGGAGAAGAAGTGGAATACAGCCTGCTTAAAGCGGCGGAAGAAGAAGGAGTGCATATTACTGAATTCACTGTAGCGCCCCTTATCCAGCAGGGGGAAGGCAAATCCTTTCACGAATGGTTCATCGAATTTGAAAACAGGCCGGACAATCTCAATGAGTTTGCCCGCAAGATCGACGATAACCTCAGAAAGAAAAATGTCTATTACGACGACCTGATCGCCGGCAATATTCTGACACCATTACATATTACACCCGTCAAAAAGAACGGCTTTATCGATTATATGAAGTCGATCGGTAAACTGGGCGGACAAAACAAGGTTCCCCGACTCAGCAATGACCGGCTGATTGCTGTAGAACTGGAAAAGTATGCGGAACAATAATTAGTGACTGAAAGCTGTTTTACGTATTTTTAAAACTTATCGTGTAAACATTTCATGGCAGCCCATTTTCCGAAAAAAAGAATCGCCATTTTTGGATCCACCGGATCGATCGGCACCCAGGCATTGGATGTGATCCGGTCGAATGCCTCTTTGTTTTCAGCGGAAGTGCTCACTGCCCAGAGCAATGATGAACTGCTGATAAGGCAGGCCCTGGAGTTTAATCCCAATGTGGTGGTGATTGGCGACGAGAGAAAATATCAACGGGTAAAGGAAGCTCTGAAAAATACGGATGTAAAAGTATTTGCCGGCGAGCAATCGCTGGAGGAGGCGGCAGCCCTGGATATATATGATATGATGCTGGCGGCCATCGTTGGTTTTGCCGGCCTTAAACCCACCCTCAAAGCCGTGGAAATGGGCAAGGCGATCGGGCTGGCTAATAAGGAAACCCTGGTAGTAGCTGGCGATATTGTGATGGAAAATGCCGTCAATAATCGTGTGGCCGTAATTCCGGTTGATTCTGAACACTCCGCTATTTTTCAATGCCTGGTGGGAGAAAGTCGCAACAAGATCGAAAAGGTGATCCTGACGGCTTCCGGCGGGCCGTTCCTGGGCAAGAAACCCAATTTTCTCGTTAATGTAAAAAGGGATCACGCCCTGCAGCATCCTAACTGGAATATGGGTGCGAAGATTTCCATAGATTCGGCCACCCTGATGAACAAGGGACTGGAAATGATAGAGGCAAAATGGCTGTTTAACCTGAAGCCTGATCAGATACAGGTGGTCGTTCATCCGCAGAGTATCATCCATAGCATGGTGCAATTTGAAGACGGAAGCATCAAGGCCCAGATGGGATTGCCCGATATGAAGCTGCCGATCCAGTATGCCATGGCCTTTCCCCAGCGTATACCCAACTCCCTTCCCCGATATGATTTCAGAAAACCCGGGCAGTTGAATTTTGAAGAGCCCGACACCAAAACTTTCCGCAACCTGGCCCTTGCCACCGACGCCCTGTTCAAGGGGGGCAATGTGCCCTGCGTGCTCAATGCGGCCAACGAAATCGCTGTTTATGCATTCCTCCGTAACCGGATCGGCTTCCTGGACATGACCGACCTGGTGGAAAGAACCATGAATCACGTGACTTTTATCGAAAAACCCACGCTGGAGGAATATTTTGAAAGCGATGCGGAGGCCCGTAATTTTGCAGCTTCTTTAATAAAATTATAAGAATCACTTCCTTGTTCCATCCAAACTAAAAAAATCCCAGCTTCGTTATATATTGCCGGTTTTATTTGAATGGTTTTGACAGGTGCCTGATTCACCGATATTTGATAAAAGTTTAAATTATTTATTAGCATTACACACATGATTTTATTAGCGATAAACTGGTCTGAGGTTGGCATAAAGGCCGCTCAGCTTGTACTTTCCTTATCCATCCTGGTTGTTCTTCATGAATTGGGTCATTTTCTTCCGGCAAAATGGTTTAAATGTCGTGTAGAGAAATTTTACCTGTTCTTCGATCCGTGGTTTTCCCTGGTGAAAAAGAAAGTGGGCGAAACGATCTATGGAATTGGCTGGCTTCCACTCGGCGGCTACGTGAAGATTTCAGGGATGATCGATGAGAGCATGGACAAGGAACAGATGAACCAGCCCGCACAGCCCTGGGAGTTTCGCAGTAAGCCCGCCTGGCAGCGACTCATCATCATGATCGGAGGCGTTACGGTGAACCTGATCCTCGGGTTCTTCCTGTTTGCCATGATCCTGAATATATGGGGTGAAAGAAAACTTCCCATGTCGCAGCTGAAATACGGTGTAGACATCAATTCCATCAGCGATTCTGTGGGTCTGAAGAACGGAGACCGGATCATCAGCCTGGATAATAAACCGGTAAAAGATTTTTACGGACTTACTACCGATATCATCCTCGAAGAGGTGAAGACCATACAGGTAGAACGGGACGGACAGCCATTGAGCCTGAATATGCCCAAAGGAACCATCCGCCGGCTTATTAAAACAAAATCGCAGTTTGTAAGCCCGCGTTGCCTGGCCATTGTTGATACTGTTCTTAACAGGGATACCGGATTTTACACACCGAAAAGATTTATAGAAAACCGTTTACTGAAAGGCGACCAGGTCATTCAACTGGGAGAAAGCCCGATCACTTTCTATGATGATGTGAAAAGAGAACGGGTAAAATATAAAAGCCAGGTAGTAGCATTGAAAGTACTGAGAGGAAAAGACACCGTGATCATCAAGGCTATGACAGATTCGACCGGCGCCATCGGTTTTTATTGCGATGGAGAAGAGCTGAACGGAGCATACAAACAGAAATATGGCATCCTGGCCGCGATACCCCAGGGTATCCGGAAAGGATGGAGGACGCTGGAAATGAATATCAAGAATTTCAAGCTGCTGTTTACCTCCGACGAAGTGAAAACCAGCGAATCGCTGGGAAGCTTCATCAGTATCGGCTCTTATTTCGCACCAAAATGGGATTGGGAAGTATTCTGGAGCATGACCGCCCTGCTAAGCATTGTACTGGCATTTATGAACATTCTGCCGATTCCGGCGCTGGATGGCGGGCATGTCATTTTTACACTTTATGAAATGGTTACCGGACGCAAACCCAGCGATAAATTCATGGAATATGCCCAAATCGTCGGTATGGTACTGCTTTTAGGACTTATGGCATACGCTTTGGGGCTGGATGTGTTTAGAATATTTAAAAAAGGTTAGGGTGTGATTGCTGTTTACGGTTTGAGGTTTGCCGTTTTACTTCAAATTATAAAACTTAAACTGTAAACCTCAAACTGTATACAGCGAACTCAACCATAAACTTTTCGGGGGGTGTTTTGGTTTTGACAGCGTAGATCTTTGAAAGTGTAAGCATGTCGTGCGTTGGATAATTAGCACGTAAATCTGAATATTCAAACACTAAATGGCAATACTCAGTATGCCATGGCTGCGTAATCAGTGATTATACAGTCATTCGGGCCGCGTTGAGCCGGTTGGTCTGTTACCACGCTCCGCCGCCGACTTAAAAAAACAAAACAGGCTGCTGCCATCGAAGGCTGTGACGATGGCTTAAGACCATACAGCTAAGAGCAAGGTTGGTTTGTTGTTCCCCTGCCTTGTTCCGACAATTAATGAGCAAATAAACATGTAGAAAGCTTTTGGAGAATATGTTTGGACACCGGTTCGAGTCCGGTCACCTCCACTTAATAAGAAGAAACCCGCCACCTGGCGGGTTTTTTTTGTTTAAAAGCAATCAAATATTTCTTTCAAAGATCCTTTTTTCCTTTAGAATGAACTCTATATTGGTCCGAATCCGCTAGTGTTGGCAGTGCTATAAATCTCTATTGCATGATTAAGGCGATACGGCGCGCATGTATTGAGAAAATCTCCAACAGTATAACAGATGCATTATATTATTGATATTCAGTGGTATAATTCGAAAACCTATTTTTCTCATTTTAACATCTTTTCCTTTGTTTCGTTTATTTCGTTTGTGTATCTTTGGTGAAACAGATAATCCGTATGGATGCGATAAAAGAGAAGACGACAAAAGCTGAACAAAAAATTGCTCAGGCCTCTATTACAGCGATAGAAGTGTCTTCTCTTGTAGTGAAACGAAGTAAGCATGCCTATACAAGGATTAAAGTACAGGAGCATGGAGGCTATGTAAATATTCCCAAGAAGGCGTTTCAACTATTAGTCTATATAATGAAGGCTATGGCTGAAGGTAAAGCAATTAGCCTTATTCCATTGGATACAGAAATTGGTACCGAGCAGGCAGCACAAATTTTGAATGTTTCACGCCCACACGTAGTGAAGCTTTTGGAATCAGGAACTATTCCTTTTACGAAGGCTGGCACACATAGGAGAATTGCGTTAAGTGATATCCTCGCATATAAAGAAAAGCAAAAGGCAATAGCAGAACAGAATCTAGCCTTCTTGGCTCAACAAGCTCAGGAGCTTAATTTAGGATATTAATGAGTGGTTCATCTGGCTTTATCGCAGTACTCGATGCCAATGTACTGTATCCCGCTCCAGTGCGGGATATCTTATTACATATTGCTGCAAAAGGTTTGTATCAACCCAAATGGTCTAGTGAGATTCAGGATGAATGGTTACGTCATTTGCTGGTAAATCGTCCCAGCCTTAAAAAGGAAAATCTTGAAAAGACTGTTGCCGCAATGAATGCTGCCTTTCCTGATGCTGATGTTACTAACTATGAAGACTTGATCGGGGCGCTAAATCTTCCTGATAAAAATGATCGTCATGTGATGGCTGCCGCTATCCGTGGTAAGGCAAATGTTATTGTAACGGAAAATAATAAGGATTTCCCAAAGGATTATCTTAACAGCCATGATATTGAAGTGTTTTCTTCAGATAAATTCCTATTGCGGTTGATCGATGTCTACAAATCTACCGTTTTGGCAGCTTTAGCAGCGCAAGTACAGACGCTCAAAAATCCCCCACAAACAAAGGATCAGGTGCTTGCAACTTTAGTGCGATGTGGGTTAAAAAAGGCGGTAGAAGCTTTAAAATAGTGCTGTATAGCCAGTATTTGAGGTTTCCATCACTGTTGTACGGTTAAGGCCGGAGTGCGCGAAGAAATGCTTTCCATTCGCTCTCGCTCTCTCTCCTGCTCTTTTCTCTTTCCCTTTCTCCTTCTCTTATCCGCTCTCGCTCCAAAACAGGGGTTATTTCAGCATAAAGTTGGAGGCCAATTAACATTAACCGGACAACAGTGGCACTGCAAATCCAGAAAAAAGCTTGCTGCTCGAACCCGGTGTTCTTATTCTAATTTTTTGGTATTTCATATTTCGGGTTCTTTGGCATCAATTCCAGCCCATAAGTTTTCGGATGATTATTCCTGTAACGATCATTGTGGTGGTTGTGTGGATACTTCCTTTTTTCGATACGTTAGGCTAATGCTGCAACTGTTTGATAATTATCAAAGTGCCGAATCGGGATAGGTAGTAATTACTACACCGGTTGCGATATTCCACTTAATGCATAAAAGTTAAATTGCCAGACATGTGTTCCGGGAATTAATTTTCGTTCATTGTCACAGTATTATTCAATATTCCTAAACCCCACTTTAAACTGATGTACCAATTATTAAATCTACCCCGGGTTTGTACGATCAGAATTTTGTTTTCGCTCCTTTTTTTCGGAATTGGTTACACGCTGCAGGCCCAATGTACTGCCAGCAGTGCAGCTACTTCGTATACGAGCAATAACGGAAGCAGGGGCGCCATGTTCAACATAACGGCAGGCGCGAACCCCATTACGGTAACCAGTTTCGACGTTAACCTTTATGGCGGCACAACCGCCCGTTACGAAATCTATTATAAGGCCGGTTCGTATGTAGGGTCGGAAACTACTGCGGCCAACTGGACAATGGCCGGTGGCGCCAATAGCGTCTACGCTGCGGCCAATAACGTGCCGACCCCTATACCGATTCCGTTGAACATTACGATACCCGCTGGTGCCACCTATGGATTTTACATCACCAATACAGCTTCGGGCGGGTTGAATTACACCAGTTCTGCTGTCACCAATGTAACCCTTGCCAGTAACAGTGATCTGACGCTTACCGGAGGGGTAGGGAAATCCTATCCATTCGGCTCAACCTATTCATACAGGCTTATCAATTGCACCGTACATTATTATACCGGTAGCATTTCTGAAAGCAGTACCCTCGCAACAAGTGGTGCCACCAGTCCTGCCTTCGTCCAGAACGGTAGTGGCAGTACTTTATACAGCGCCGCCTGCGATGCCCTGATTGCAAAAGTAACCGGTACCGGCGCGTCCCCTGTAAGTGGAAGTACAGTGGCCAGGGTATGGGTCGAAACTGTACAGCCGATCCAATATGTTAAACGGCATTACCAGGTATCCCCTGCCGTTGACGGGTCGGGAAGGGTAACCCTCTATTTCACGGATGCGGAATTCAACGCATTTAATACGCAAACCCCTGCACCGGCTTTATTGCTTCCGGTGAGTACGGATCCGGGCACCATTGCCAGCCGCAAAGCCAATTTGCTGATCGAACGGCGCCCTGGCACCAGCAGCGATAATACCGGCAAGCCCAATACCTATACCGGAACCCCACAAACCATCGATCCATCCGATGCCGACATTGTATGGAACAGTACAGCCAGCAGGTGGGAAGTCAGTTTTGATGTTGCGGGCTTCAGCGGCTTTTTTGCAAAAACTTCCGTCTTCTCATTACCCCTGGAATTATTGAACTTCAGCGGCAAACGGATCAACAGTATGGTGAACCTGCAATGGCAAACCGAAAAAGAAGTTAATACCCGTTCGTTCGATTTAGAACGCAGTATTGATGGCGCCGGCTTTACCAGTATTGCCACCATCGCTGCGAAAGGAAAGGGAAGTAATAACTACGTATACAACGATGCTTTCAATTTGGCGATACCCGTTTATTACCGGCTTAAAATGACCGACAACGATAATGGGTACAGATACTCGAAGATTATTCGAATTAACAAAGCGGAAGACAAGCAAGAACCGTTGCTGCTGGTGTATCCCAGCCTGATAAAAGGAAATATCCCCGTCACCATTAAAAGCAATGCGGAGCCCGGCAGCAAGGCCTGGTTTACCGATATCAGTGGCAGAACGCTGCGGGTAATAACGATTAACCATCCCGTTGAAACGGTAGACATCAGCCAGTTCACCCCAGGTGTATATTTTCTGCGACTTGCCAATGGCGCGGTACAAAAAATAATCAAACAATAGTATTAATTAGTCAATTAGTCAATTAGTAAATTGGTCAATAGAATTGAGGCCCCATTTACTAATTGACTCATTGGCTAATTGGCTCAATGGCAAATTGCGCTAAAGCAAGCCGGTCTGCCGGAAGCATCGTCATCTCCTTTTCGCTGTACTCTGCAGCTAAAGTGCTTCCGGGTCCAGGTTTTTTATTAAGATATCCATGTCGCTGTTGTATGGCTGTCAGTTCAGCTTTTCGGGTCCGTTTTCTTTAGGTGATTAATGTCACTGCTGCAACTGTGGGTTGGATATAGGTTTGCATCAAATTTCAAATGATGCACCGGAAGAAAGCCTGTTGGATTTGCATTTTTACTTTGGTCGGATGTTTTGGATTTTTCAGCGGTATAGCCCAGGATAATGCAAAGCCGCTTTCGCTCGGAGAGGCCATTAAAGAGGCTATTGATCACAACAGGGATGTTGCCATCAGCCAATTGGATGAAATGGCATCGAACATGGCGTATCGTTCTACCACCTCCGCCTTTCTTCCTCAGATCAATCTAAGCTATTCGGTTTTTCATTCCAGCAATCCCCTGAATGTATTTGGGTTCAAGCTGCAACAGCAGGTGGTAACGCCTTCGGATTTTGATCCGGCGATATTAAACAATCCTTCTCCACTAACAGATTTTGCTACTCAGATTTCAATCCAGCAACCCATTCTGAATGTGGATGCGTTGTATATGCGCAGAGCAGTATTGCAGCAATCGCAATCTGCCGTATTTAAAACGGAACGATTGAAAGATTACCTGGCGCTGCAGGTTACAGAGTCCTATTTGCAACTTGAGTTTTTATACAGGACCCGAAAAGTGGTTGAATCATCGCTGTCGTCGTTCAGGGCTTTATACGGTTTTACCCGCAACCGGTACGAGCAGGGTTTATTACAGAAGTCGGACTTGCTGAACGCGGAGGTAATGGTAAAAAGTGCTGAAACCAACCTGGCTGAAGTGCAAACGGGAATACGGATCACAAGCAACCGGATGGCGGTTTTAATGGGCCGGTCAGACACGGGGGCATATGTTGTTGCCGCAACTGCAGAACCGGTCGTAAACATCGGGGAGACGTTGCCTGCCAGCCGTGCGGATTTCAGAGCGATGGAGTCTGGCCTGTCGGCAATCGACCAGCTGATCAAGAGTAACCGTATGGGAAGCATGCCGCGCATCAATGCCGTTGCCAATTACCAGTTTCACGACAGGAGCCTGTTCGGATTCGGGGGCAATGGCTACCTGGCCGGAGTGCAGCTGTCGTGGGACCTCTTCAAAGGCAATTCGATCCGGTACAAGACCTCTTCACTCCATATCGAAAAGAAGAAACTGGAAGAGCAACTGGCCAGGCAGAAAGAAGAAAGCCAGTTTGAGATCAATAAAGCCAGGAGCCAGTATGCGGATGCGGAAGGCCGGATGGCCCGGCAAACACTTGCGGTATCGGCGTCTGAAGAAGCCTGCCGCGTATTGCAGAACAGGTTTCAGCAGGGACTCGTTAACACAACAGAGGTGCTGATGGCACAAACGCAGTTGCTTAACCAGCAACTATCGCTTGAACAATCGGTATTATCCCGGAAAATGGCTGCTTATTATATCGCATTCCTCACAAAAGCTAAATAATCACCTGAACATATATCATATGAACCTGAAAGGATTTTTGTTTTTTGGTTTACTGCTCACGGCGGTAGCCTGTGGTACAGACAACAAAGAAGCCAAACCAGCCGCGCCTGTAGAAGTGCAGGTGGGCAAGCCTGTTGGCGGTTCTCAATCTGCCATTGTGCTGAGTGGAAATGTGGAAGCCTCACAAACGGCGATGATCGCTACCCGGATCATGGGCATGATCACCCAAATTGATGTGAAAATCGGTGATCGTGTTAGAAAAGGCCAGGTATTGTTTACCGTGAACAGCGACGACCTCCGTGCCAAGCGCTCCCAGACGGAAGCCGTGATCAACCAGGCTGAAGCGCAGTTGCGTAACACCAGGAAAGACTATGATCGCTTTACGGCATTGTACAAGCAACAAAGCGCTACCGCAAAAGAATTGGAGAATGTACAGCTGCAGTTTGAAGCGGCGAAAGCCAACCTGGAAGCGGCCATTCAAATGCGTAATGAGGTGGACGCGTCTATGGGGTATGCACGGGTTAGAGCCCCATTCGATGGAATTATTACAGCAAAGAATGCGGAAGCCGGCAGTATTGCCAACCCGGGTATACCGGTGCTTACTCTTGAAAACGCAGCGGGTTTTCGTGTTGCTGCCAATGTTCCGGAAACTGAAGTATCCAACATCAGAGTGGGAGATTCGGTAACCGTTCTCCTCAATTCGATCAACCGGTCATTTCCGGGCGTCATTGGCGAGATCAATCCATCTTCCCGGTTCAATGGGGGACAGTATGCCATCAGGATAAACATACCGCA
This sequence comes from uncultured Chitinophagaceae bacterium, assembly GCA_964605065.1. Lineage (GTDB taxonomy): Bacteria > Bacteroidota > Bacteroidia > Chitinophagales > Chitinophagaceae > Endoryza. The sequence goes on along the minus strand of CAZSAQ010000022.1, from coordinate 27,707 downwards.
CAATCAATATGGCGGACTTTATGCGGGTTTGTATGCCCGTGTTTCTGTTGTTTCTAAAACTGGCACCTCCCCTGAAAGCAGAAAATTATTGATACCGGTTTCGGCACTTGTTCAGAAAGATCAGCTCACCGGAATTTATACTCCCGGACAGAGCCATACTGCGGTTTTACGCTGGATAAGGATTGGAAAAAAATACGGAGAGGAGGTAGAGGTATTGTCGGGCCTCGATAAGGAGGAGACATTCATCGTTAAAGCGAATGGCAGGCTGTACAATGGAGCCGCTATTGAAATAAAAAATTGAGCAATCTAGAATATTATCATAATGGAAAAAGGAATTTCTGGTAAAATAGCCCGGGCGTTTTTACAATCAAAGCTTACGATCCTGCTGATGATTGCTTTCCTGCTGGTAGGTGGGTACAGCACATTGCTGATTCCCCGGGAAGAAGAGCCGCAGATCAAAGTGCCGATGGCCGATATTTTTCTGACCTACACGGGGGCTGATCCAAAAGAAATAGAAACCAAGGTGGCGGCGCCCATGGAAAAAATTATCTCCGGCATCAAGGGAGTGGAGTACGTGTACAGTACTTCCATGAAGGGACAGGCGATGCTGATTGTGCAATTCTACGTAGGAGAGGATGTGGAGAAGTCGCTCGTAAAGCTTTACAGCGAGTTGATGAAGAATATGGATAAAATGCCGGCAGGCGTCAGCATGCCATTTATTAAAACCAGGGCCATTGATGATGTACCCGTGCTGGGCCTTACGTTGTGGAGTGAGAAACAGAGTGATTTTGAATTAAAGCAGATCGGGCAGGCTGTTACCAATGAAATCAAGAAGATCAATGATGTGGCGGATGTGCATTTGTCCGGCGGCCGCAGCCGGGAAATCAAAGTGATCTTTGACCGCGACAGGCTTGCTGGAAATCACCTGGATCTTATTGGGGTAGGGAGGGCTTTGCAGGCAGCGAATACCCAGCTTCCCGCGGGAAATCTGTACAGTTTTGATACCAGTTATGCCATCGAAACGGGCAATTTTTTACAAACAGCCGATGATGTTGGCAACCTGGTAGTGGGCATCAATGGTGGCGCTCCGGTATATCTTCGCCAGGTGGCCCGGGTAACCGACGGACCCGAAACGTCCAATCAGTTTGTATTTTTCGGATATGGCAGGGCCGACAGCCTGCAACACTCGTTCCCTTCCTCTTATGCCGCAGTAACGCTTTCTGTGGCCAAACGGCAGGGCGCAGATGCCATGAGGCTTTCCGAGCAGGTGCTGAAAACTGTAAATCAACTTCACCAAACGATCGTACCGGCCGATGTGCAAGTAACCGTTACCCGTAACTACGGCCGAACGGCTTCCGACAAAGTGGGCGAGTTGCTGCTGCACCTGTTTATCGCTATTGTAGTGGTTACCGTTTTTGTAATGCTGGCGATGGGATGGCGGGGAGGGTTGGTGGTGTTTCTCTCAGTGCCGGTAACTTTTGCTCTCACTTTGTTCAGCTATTATTTTCTCGGATACACATTAAACCGGATAACCCTGTTTGCATTGGTGTTCATTACCGGTATTGTGGTTGACGATTCGATCATTATTGCAGAAAATATGCACCGTCACTTCAAGATGCGGCGACTGCCACCGCTTCAGGCGGCGATTTATGCCATCAATGAAGTAGGTAATCCAACCATATTGGCCACGTTTACCGTGGTGGCGGCGGTATTGCCGATGGCTTTTGTTTCCGGCATGATGGGCCCCTACATGAGCCCGATGCCCATCGGCGCCTCAATTGCCATGATGCTGTCTCTCGTTGTGGCGTTGACCCTGACACCCTACCTGGGATACATTTTTCTGCGTGAAAAGGAAAAGCGTGGAATATCCCATGAAAGCCTCAAACCTCATGTACTGGAAGAAACGGGTATATACAAGATTTATAGCCGTATGATCCGTCCACTGATGGAAGTAAGGTGGAAGCGGTACACTTTCATGGTATCAATCGCCCTGATCCTGGTTGCTTCCCTTACGTTGTTCTATACCAAAACGGTTGCCGTGAAAATGTTGCCGTTCGATAACAAGAATGAGTTCCAGGTGGTGATTGACATGCCTGAAAGTGCAACCCTGGAAAAAACGTACGCAGTTGCCAATGATATCGCCCAGTATATCTCTTCTCAACCGATGGTTGAAAACTACCAGGGATATGTAGGAACCGCCGCACCCATCAGTTTTAACGGGCTGGTGCGTCACTATGATTTGCGCCAGGGTACCAACGTTGCCGACATACAGGTAAACCTGGTGGAGAAAGAACACAGATCGCAGCAGAGTCATGAAATTGCCAAATCCATGCGCAGCAGTATCCAGGCCATCGCCAAAAAATATGGGGCGAATGCAAAACTGGTGGAGGTTCCTCCCGGACCACCGGTTTTATCGACCCTTGTGGCGGAGATCTATGGCCCCGATCGCGCGGAACAGATCAGGCTGGCCGGTGAAGTAAAGAATTTGCTTTCTCAAACCGGCAATGTGGTAGATGTTGACTGGATGGTAGAAGATGATCAGCCTGAATTTCACCTGGAAGTGGACAAGGAAAAAGCGATGCGGTTAGGTATAGCGCCGGCACAGGCTGCTGTATTCGTAAACGCGGTCGTAACCGGACAAACGGCAAGCCATCTTTATGTGCCATCATCCAATACGCCGGTGAAAATAAAGCTGCAGTATAGTGATGAGGATAAGGCTGGAATTGAAGATCTGCTGAATATGCAACTGGCATCCGGCAGTGGAACCATGGTGTCGCTAAGAGATATCGTTACGGTTACCCGCCAGGTAAGGGAGAAGCCCATCTACCGTAAAAACCAAAAGGAAGTAGTGTATGTATTGGCTGATATGGCCGGAAGACTGGAAAGCCCTTCCTATGCTATTGGTGATGTGTCGAAGAAATTGAATCAGTTGAAGGTTCCCCAGGGGTATACTTTAAAAGAAGAATATACCCATCAGCCCCTTAGTGAAGAAGAATATTCCCTGAAATGGGATGGAGAATGGCAGATAACTTTCGAGGTATTTCGCGATCTGGGCATTGCTTTCCTGGCAGTGATTGTAATCATCTACATGCTCATCGTCGGCTGGTTTCAGAACTTCACGGTGCCTGTAATCATGCTGGCAGCCATCCCGCTTTCCTTGGTGGGCATCGTGCTGGGCCACTGGGTAATGGGTGCCTACTTTACGGCTACTTCGATGATCGGGTTCATTGCGCTGGCAGGAGTGATGGTGCGGAATTCGGTATTGCTGATAGACTTCATCGATATTCGATTGCGTGAAGGCATACCCGTAAAACAGGCAATAATTGAAGCCGGTGCGGTTCGAACGACTCCCATTTTGCTTACAGCCGGTGCGGTGGTACTGGGTGCTGTCATCATCCTGTTCGATCCAATATTTCAGGGCCTGGCCATTTCATTGATAGGAGGTACCGTTACTTCAACTTTCCTGACATTGCTGGTAGTTCCCCTGCTGTATTTTAAAATGAAAAAGTAAAACAGTCACTGAAATTGAAAAAATATGAAACTACTTATTATAACATGCCTGAAAGATTACAGGAATCAGGCAGGCAACCTCCTCGAAAAAGCGGGCATTGCCGTATTTAGCGTAACCGATGTAGTGGGCAAGAAAGATGGGGAGCAGACGGATTTGACCGACAACTGGTTCAGCAGCGGAAAAGAAGAATTTGAGTCGTCGCTGCTGTTCAGTTTTACCGGGGCGGTTCAGGCTGAGAAGGCTTTTGCCTTAATAAATGAGTATAATAAAAAGGAAGCTGCGGACTATCCCATTCGCGCGTTTTTATTGCCGGTAGAAAAGGCAAATACGCTGCCCGTCGATTGATCTGTTGCTAAGTTATGAATGGAGAGGAATCTGCTTCACCTGCTGGGCTAAGGGTCAGCTCCCCCTGAAGCCTGGACGCAAAGATCACAAAGAACCGCAAAGCCCGCGAAGAAAACCCTGTTACGCACCCGCTCTCACTCTCGCTCCCAAAGGTTCGCTAAGAGTAAGCCAGGTGAAGCAACTCATCGCTCCAATTCTGTTTCCAGTTCTCTTTCTCTTTCTCTTTCTCTTTCTCTTTCTCTTTCTCTTCGTTCTCACAGTCATATCTCTGGACTTTTCAGTAAGGTCTTCCGCTTGTCAGGCTGTTAGCTTTGTGATCTCAATTATCAGCCATGAATTCAAAAAAGTTCACACAAGGCCCGCGGTCGCCGGGTTATTCCGTTGCGTTCTGTCCCGACACCCTGGTTGATATGATGGTTGTCGCCATGGGAAGGATGATCTCAAAATTGGTGATAGCTCTGATTGTAGCCATTTATTTCATTCTTCATTAAAATTTCACAAACCTTTCATGAAAAAGATCTATGTTTTAGCGCTTACCGTGCTGGTGATTTCCTGCAACAAGAATCATTACGATTATCCGCGTACCCACCAGGTCGACGCGTCGCTGGTTAAAGACTGGATTGCCATTCAGCTTCGATTGATCCGGAATACTACCGGGGTAACACATGTGGCTTATTCAAGACCCTTTGCTTATTCGGGAGTAGCCATGTATGCTTCTATTCTTAAAGCAGACAGGCAGAATAAGACGGGAATGCCGGATGGTGAGCAGGGGGCCGGTGGCGACAACCAGAGTCATAAGTCGTTGTACGGACCTATTGCAGCCAATGCCGCGATGGCCACCACACTGCGATTTTTCTATGGCAGCAAATTTGAAAACAGAACGCTGATCGATTCATTGGAGAAAGCCTATTTCGACAGGTTTGCTTCCAATACTTCGCACAGCACCGACGAGGAGGCTTCCGTACAGTTAGGCAACACAGTAGCTACCCAGGTGGTAGAATGGAGTAAGCTGGATGGATCCAGCCAGGCGTCCATTCCTTACACTCCGAGGGGCACGGGTTATTGGGAGCCCACTGCGCCGGCCTATGCCGCGGCGGCTGTACCAGGCTGGGGCAACAACCAGACCATCCTCGCAGAGAGCTTTGCAGGAGTCAATACCACCGCACCGCTTCCGTTCTCCATCGAACCCAATTCTTCTTTCTACCTGATGGTAAAAGAAGTGCTCGATATTTCCAGGCAACTGACCGCTGAACAAAAAGCCATCGCTACTTACTGGGATGATGCACCTAACGGCAAGTACCTGACAGTATTTGGTCATTGGTTCAATATTCTGCGGCAGGCACTTGATAAGAAAAACCTCCCGCTCAACCAGGCGGCTCTGGCCTACCTTCAACTGGGTATTTCCATGAACGACGCGGGCATCTATTGCTGGAAAACGAAGTTCACCTTTCACCAGATCAGGCCCATCACTTATATCCGCAAGTATATGGGAGATGAAAACTGGAATTCGTTCATCACAACGCCGGCACATCCGGAGTACCTGGCGGCACACGCCACACTGTCCGGAGCAGCGGCTGCTGCTTTGACTGCTCATTTTGGAAGGAATTTCGCCTTCACCGATCATTCTTATGATGAGTTGGGCATGCAGCCCCGCAGTTTCCAGAATTTCGAGGCTGCCGCGCTGGAGGCTGGAAATTCCAGGATTTACGGGGGCATCCATTACAGACCATCCGTGATGGCCGGACTGGCTGCCGGTAAATCTGTGGCCAATAATGTAGACAGGCAATTGAAACTGCCTTTTCATCTTCTGGTGCCGGGAGAAATAAAATAGAAGACCGAGGAATCATTATACAGAAAGTGTAATGCTCCTGCCTTCGGGCAGGGGCATTATCCTTTAAAAAAGATTTTAGTACTAATTTTATTGCCGAATGAGGAATACAAACGAACTGACTGTAAGAGAAGCACGGGAAAACGAATACGAACGCATTGGCGAATTAATGGTGAATGTTTACAGCGCCCTCGAGGGATTTCCCAAACCGGAAGAACAACCAGCCTATTACCAACTGTTGAGAAACGTAGGTCGGCTGACGGAGAAACCAGGAACAGTGATATTGGTGGCGACTGATTCGGCGGAGAATATTCTGGGTGCCGTGGTTTACTTCAGCGAGATGCAGTATTATGGTTCGGGAGGTACCGCAACCAAAGAAACCAATGCGTCGGGATTCAGATTGCTGGCCGTGCATCCGGATACGCGAGGAAAAGGAGTGGGACGATTGCTGACAAATGCCTGCGTAACAAAAGCCAGAAATTCAGGGGTATCGCAATTGATCATCCATACCACCCGCTCGATGATGGTTGCCTGGAAAATGTATGAGTCGATGGGGTTTGAGCGATCTGCAGATCTTGATTTCAAACAGCAGGACCTGGAAGTATTTGGTTTCCGGCTCAGATGGCAGTAGCCGCACTGAAGGAAGCTATGATCTCGTAAACATTGTTTATCGGAAAACGGCAGGCCTTCGCATGTTCTCTCACGTCGCTCTCCGAAGAGGCTTCATGAATACAGAAAATCGCGTCTTCGGTGATGTAGGATACCTCCCATCGGTAAGGTCTTTTTAATCCGCTGATTTGCTCGGCCGAGGTGAGCGTGATGGATTTGATCTCTTCCAATGTGAGGTTGCCTGCACCCGGCAGTTTTCTTTCGATCAGAAATTTTTTCATGTTTCACCTTTAGTATTTAAAGATGATTGACTGCAAAGTAAAAGTTGCCGGTAAAATTCCCCATATTAGAAAATCAGGTTCCCTATTTTAAGATTCCCAGCCGCTCTGCTTCGCCCACAGCCTTGGTTCGGGAAGGCACGTCCAGCTTGAACAGGATGGAGGAAATATGGTGATCTACCGTTTTGGGGGATATGTATAAATGGGCGGCGATTTCCTTGTTGGCGGCGCCGGTTCGAAGCAGGTTAAGGATATCCAGTTCCCGGGAAGTGAGCAGGGCAGGATTGTTCCGGGTACTGCTGCGCATGCCCCTGGGGATTTTCGACATGCCGCTTTCTTTCAAATCTTCTTTCAGTTTTTTAATGACTGCTGTCGCTTGCATTTCTTCTAATATGGCCAGCGACTGTTTTTTTCCGGTGTCAGATCCTTCAAAGAGGAGGATGGCTTTTTCAAATGTGCAGTCAAACATTTTTTCAAAAAACATATTGCCATATCGGCTGTTGTCCCGTTCGCTTTCGAACTGTTGGTAAATCGTGGCGATATCCTCGTTGTCGGGTCTTGCCTTTTTCAGCCAGTGCAGGGTATGAATGGTCTGATGATTGAGACCGGCTTTCCGGATCATTGGCAAAAGGATCGACAATTCTGAATCTGTAAGCAGCCGGCACGAATTGAGCCATTCATATTGGGCAAAGGCGAGCGATACGGGCATTACCCGCTGCGGTTCTTCAGCCCGTGAGGCCAGCTGCCGGGCTTCTTCGAGGTATTGAATGGACTCCGGATTGCCTTGCCAGGTTTCGAGTATTCCCAGTACAAACAGGGCATTGATCTTGACGATACTTGTCAGATCCGGAAATTCCAGCAGCGAAACCGCTACCTGCCTTGCTTCTTCTACACAACCGTTTTCCAGCAGCAATCGTGCTTTCCAACCCAGTTTGTACCTCATCCAGGAATGCAGGTCTTTATCGAGGCAATATCGGACGCCTTTTTCCAGAAAGATCCGGGCCTTGTCGTATTGACGGTTGGCCGTAAAGTTGGAAATGATATTGGTATAAGCTCTGGCGGCATGTTCCTGGGCGTCGTTTTGTAAGGCCAGCTCAAGACTCTCTGTCAAATTATTAAAACCTTCTTCCTGCCGTTCGGGCCTGCCTAACTGGGCAGTACCCACATTATTCAGCGCATGGGAAAGAATATCGGGGTTATTGAGTTCTCGTGCCATGGAAATAGCCTGGTTGCCCCAATGAAGTGTTTCTTCGAATTCTTCAGAAAGCATTTTTAATTGGGAAAGATTGCTGTAAGCCATGGCCTTTTCCGCACTGATCGGTTCTTTCTCGAAAATACTGATGGCCTCCATTCCATATTTCAGCGCTTCCTTGCGGTTGCCGAAGAACCACCAAAGGCGCGATAAAAACCGTGTTGAATCACCGATCCGGGTCCGGTCGCCCGATAATTGATGAAGCCGGAGCGCTTTGCCCACGAAAATGATAGCCTCTTCGATCTGGTTGGTGAGGTAACATTCATAGGCATATGATTCGTAAAGAGGGATCAGCTTTTCCGGTGATTTATCCTCATTGAAATCGATTGCGGTCTTGTACAACTTGGCGGCCTGCGTGTGAGCAGCCAGTTTAACGGCCTGCTGGGCTGCCACGGGCGCATATTTCGCCACAATGGTATTGTCACCTGCATTGGTGGCGTAGTGTACAATACGCTGAATTTCGCCTTCCCCTTCGAATTGTTCCAGGAAGAGCTCCAGAATTCTTTTATTCAGTTGTAGCCTTCTCAGGGGAGAGATGGAACTTTCAATAGTTCTCCGGAAAAGCTCGTGTTTGTAAACAACCTTATCGTTGTTGATCAGGATGATTCCATAAGAAACACAGCGATCGAGTGCCTGTTCCCAATCATTGTCCACTTTCGCCAGGTTGGCAGTTTCCATGCCGTCGGGCATGATGGACAGCATCTCCCAGAGATCCCTTGTTTTGCCCACCAGCGGGTTGAACAAGGCAAGCACGGCGTCTTTGATATTGTCGGGTATGTCTTCCCGGTAGGAGGCGAGCATCTCGGTTACATAGAATGGGTTGCCCCCGGTAATTTCATAGAGGCTTTCCCCCTGGTATCCTCTTTCTCTGGCCAGTTTATCGACGAGGTTCCGGCTGAAAGCCGGCAAGGTGACCTTGCAGAAACTGTCGCGCGGCAATTCTCCAAATACATTTCTTAACGGATGATTGCAGGTAGCCTCATATTCGCGGCAACTCATCAGCAGAAGCGAGGAGGAATGATTGATTCGCCTGGAGAAGAACTTGATAAAATCAAGCGTTGCTTCGTCTGCCCAGTGTACATCTTCAATAATAAAGATAGTCGGCTTGTCAAGAGAGGTAAAGGCATGGTATACGGAGGCAAACAGATCGGTCCGTGAAGGGATGGAGGCCAGGTTGGCTGCCAGCTCGCGGTCTGCTTTGTACAGGAGATCGTATATGGGGCCCAGCGGCCTTGGAGTGAACAGGGAATCACAAAGTGATACCAATACATTGGCTCTCCCTTTTACCTGTTCGGAAAAGTGCCGGATGAGTGATGTTTTGCCGGTTCCAGCTTCTCCCAGGATAAAATAGCTACAACCCTCCCCACGAATGGCTTTTTCAAATCCATGCTGAATAATCTCCATTTGTTTTTCACGCTCCAATAGTTGCATGTTGCTTTCCGGTTGTGTTTCATTAAAAGTTTCGGTCAATCGCTATCGCTGCCAATTCATCCATAACCAAGGGGAGGGTTCATCTTGCTGTCAACTCCAATATAGGGAATCAGGGGGTTAAAATTAGGGAATATTCCCTATCAGAATTTTTGCTACACGAGTGAGTTTTGCGTGGTCAAATAAAAGGCAACAGCTGCAATCAGTTGTTTGCCAATCGGTCTTAACATAAAAACAAACCTTAGTTATGAAAATCAGTTTTCAATTATTGAGTGGGGTTACCAAAATTTTGAGTGGATTGTCGCGGGGACTGCTCTATTGGCTGACGGCTACTTACCTGTTCGTGGTATTCAACTCCTGCAGCAAGAGCCACGACAATTCAGAACAGGAGGCCGCGAATGCCTGGGAAAGTAAAGTGAGGCAGGAAGCGGGCTTGTTTGAAGCCACCATTTCAGAATTAAAATCTGCACGCACAGCCTCTGTCCGCTATCGCCAGTTGAGCAATGCCATTGCCGATGGATATGAAGACATCAACGTGGTTCGTCCCAATATGGGCTATCATTTTTTGAAAGGCAATCTGCTGGACACTACGTTCGATCCGGCCAAACCTGAAATCCTGGTCTATAACAGGAATGAGCAAAACCAGTATGTGCTGGTGGCCGTCGAGTATGCTGTTCCGATCAATCTGAGGCCGCTTACACCGCCGACTGGGTTTACTGGCGACAAAGATGCCTGGAAATTCGATACTGAATTCGGTTTATGGCTTCTGCACGCCTGGGTATGGGAATATAACCCGGATGGCGTATTCAAGCCCAATAACCCGGCCGTACATGTACACCTGTAGCAAACCTATTTATCATCAATAAAAAATACAAAAATGAAACTTTCTTATGTTTTGATTCCGTTCGGTCTGTTCTTATTCCTCCAGTTCTCTTCCCCCGCTCAATCAAATGGCACTGGCAAAAAGCACCTGTTTATTGACGTGCACATTCTGCCATCGGGCAAAGTAAATTTTCAGGATGTGGCCAATGCCCATATCAAAGATCTGGCGGTACAGAAAAAGTACGATGTAGAGTTCTTCAAATTCTGGGTTGATGAAAGCAAAGGCCGGGTATACTGTCTGTCTTCAGCAACTGATTCATCCATGATCAGCGCCACTCACCGGGAAGCACATGGGCTGCTTCCCCAGGAAATCCTGGAAGTAACGGATGGCATGGAAGCCGAGGCGAAGAGGGCGGGTAACTACTACCTGGACTTTCACGAGCTGGGTGCGGGTAATGTAAAGGCACTGGACGTGGCGAAGGCGCACGAAAAGGACCTGGCTGCCCAGGGAAAATATGGTGTGAGCTTTTTGAACTACTGGGTAGATGAAAAGAAAGGTGTAGTGATGTGTCTATCACAGGCACCCAGTGCCGATAGCGTGATAGAGACCCATAAAAAAGCACACGGCCTGATTCCGGTAAGAGTCGAACTGGTTAAGCAGGGGCAATAAGCCTGCAGGGCTACCGGTAGACAGGTTTGCTCCAGCGAATAGTAGCGATAAAATAAGTCATCAAAATTTAAATCTATGTATAGCTTGAAAATGTTTCTTTCTTTTTCCATGATTGTTTTTTTATTCCTGGCTGCAGCCTGTCGCCGTGATCAGCTTCCTGTTCCGGATTTCAATGACCTGGAAACACCCGCTCATTCGTTTCACATGCAGCGGCCCAATGCCAGAGGGTTTATCCTGGCAAGCGAAAGGTTACGCATTCCTGCAGAGGTGGCGCTTCCCTTCAACCGGGAAGGCTATTGGAGAGTTGCCACTTATTATGCCATGGGTGTACAAAAGTACAAGGCTCGTGAAAAGACGGGCACACCTGGCACCTTTGAATGGGTGTTTGTAGCGCCTTCTGCCAGCTTGTACGATATGCATAACCGAAAAGTTGGCTCACATGGCGCGGGGCCTTTCTGGGAGGTATCACCATTTGATTCCTTGTTTGCAGAACATTTCGTTCCGGCCAAAACAGTGGCCAGTCCCGATCCGAATTCCATCGACTGGTTATTGCTGAAGCCCAAAACCGGGAAGTTTCCAACCGGAATCTTTACTCCGGTATTATATGTTCAGCGTATTGCCACCAAAGGTGGAAAGGCGCCGGGACTACCGCCCCTGTCTGCAGAGGAAACAACGGAAGTGAAATATGAAGCGGTTTATCGTTTCAGTGCCTTGTATCCCTGATAATATCTACCGGAACATCTCCGGATCGATCCGGTCATCATATTCAAATGTCGTATGTCGAGAGGTACCATTAACCGGTAATCCGGGAAGTGGTTAAACGTCCCCCCGTTTCAACGGGGGGGCTTTTTTTTTTCTCGCCCAAAAAAATATTTTGTTGTAGTCGTGAACTCTGCTTACTTGCTGTAAAAATTAGGATATGCGCCGGTTATTTCTGTCAGGGGCTGTTGTATTGGCTCAACTCTCTTCCGTTGCGCAGCAAAAAGTATTGGTAGCAGAAGAACAGGAGATATTGTCTCCCAACCAGAAGATCAGAGTGGTAGTACGAACCGCGGATATACTTACTTTCTCGGTAGAACGGGAAGGTCAGCTGCTGCTCCGGTCGTGCACAATAGATATGAAAACAAGCGCGGGCTCGCTAAGCGGTTCTGCCGTCATGAAGAAAACATTTAACAATCATCACTCCATCATCGAATCGCCCGTACCAGAGAAGAGGAAAAGCATCCCCGATCGGTATTCAGCCCTTTTGTTACAGTTCGATCGATTGTTTAGCGTAGAATTCAGGGTGTATGACGACGGTGTTGCGTACCGGCTGTTGACCCGGTACAAAGACAGCCTGACCATATTTAATGAAACCGCGGAATACGGGATCATGCCGGACAATACGGTCTATTATTCACCGGTGGCGAAAAGAGTGGATGCCGATATCTTTCATACCAGTTTTGAAGAGCCATACCAGGTGAAAACAGCCGACAGCATCGATGAATCGAACCTCATCTTCTCCCCGGTGTTGATCGATTTCCAATCGCGCGGGAAACTGGTGATCACCGAATCAGACCTGGAAGATTATCCCGGAATGTTTCTGCAGGTTAAAAAAGGGGCGAGGATGACCGGAGCATTTGCCGGGTACCCGCTGGAAGAACAGGTGATGGGAGGGGAGTTTAAGCAATCGGTAGTCACCCGTCGCGCAGATTACATCGCAAAAACGAAGGGAACGCGCTCTTATCCCTGGAGGGTGTTCATGCTGGCCGGCCAGGACAAGCAGCTGCCGGAAAACGACCTCGTATACCGGCTCGCCTCTCCCTCGAGGGTAAGCGACCTCTCGTGGATACATCCCGGAAAAGGGACGGATGAGTGGATCATCGGAGTGAACCTATTTAATGTACCATTCCGTTCCGGTGTCAATACCGCCACTTACAAATATTATATTGATTTTGCCCGGCGATTCGGATTCGACCGGATCATGATGGATGCCGGCTGGAGCGATTACAACGACTTGTTCAAAATAAATCCGGCCATCGATATGGAGGAGATCGCTTCTTATGCCAGGAAAAATAATATCCGGTTAAGCATGTGGACACTTGCGCTCACTCTTAAAAGGCAACTCGAACCGGCCTTGCAACAGTTTAAAAAATGGGGCGTTGATTTCATCATGACCGATTTTATGGATCGGGACGACCAGGAAATGGTAAAGTTTTATTTTGAAGTGGCCGAAGCCTGTGCCAGGAACAAGATGATGATCATGTATCATGGCGCTTTTAAGCCGGCAGGGTTGGGAAGAACCTATCCCAATGCCATTACCCGCGAAGGAGTGCTGGGGTCTGAATATAACATCTGGAGTGACAAGCCCACGCCTGAACATAACCTGTTGCTTCCTTTCATTCGCATGACTGCCGGCCCGATGGACTATGAGCCGGGTATCCTGGACAATGCCACACGACAAACCTTCCGGCCGATTTCCGAGAAAGTGATGTCTGCCGGCACCCGCTGCCACCAGGCTGCCATGTTTGTGGTTTACGAAAGTCCTATACAATTGTTTTCCGGCAATCCTTCACAAGGTCTGTTGGAACCGGAATTCATGCAATTGATTGGATCGATACCAACAACCTGGGACACCACCCTTGTGCTCGAGGGCAGGATTGGCGATTACATCATTACTGCCCGCAAAAAAGGGGAAGACTGGTATATTGGGGCCATGACCGATTGGACTGCCCGTACGTTTGAAATACCTCTCAATTTTCTTGCACCCGGTAACTACGAGATCACGATTTGCGAAGACGGCATCAATGCCGACCGTTATCCGTCTGATTATAAACTGGAAAAAATGAACGCAGGCGCGAACAGTCATTTGTCCATCAGGATGGCCCCGGGTGGCGGGTTCCTGGCACGGTTACAAAAAAAGTGAGCACAGCCAATGATTACACTCATTCCTTTTAGTCCGGGTCATGTAATTACATTGATCAGCTGGATTGAATCAGAAGAAATGCTGATGCAGTTTGCCGGCCCTTCCTTTCAATATCCGCTGACGGCCGAACAACTGCCTTACCAGTCGGCAGACCCCAGACATCCTTCCTTTTCCCTCATGAAAGATAGTCCCCGCGAACTACTGGGATATGGTGAAATACGGTTCACCAACACCACCGCTTTTCTTTGCCGACTCATCATTGCGCCCAACAAAAGAGGCAACGGCTATGGCAACTTGCTGATGAGAGAGTTGCTGGCGCAGGTAGAGCGGCATCCCGAAATAAACCGGGTAGAATTGAATGTGTTCGATTTTAATTCAGGAGCCATTCACCTGTACAGCAAGTTTGGATTTGTGATCAATCCCGAAAAGGCTTTTGAAAGAAGCATGAAAGGACGTGTGTGGAGAGCGGTCAACATGGTACTTGCCGTCAAATAGACGGAAAACTTTACGGGAAATCCCCTCTATACAAAGAGTTGAATTAACTTTAGCAGATGAAGTGGATTTTTTTACCGCTAGTATTTCTCCTTCACGCTGCTGTTTATGCCCAGTCTCTGAAAGGCATTACAGGCGAAAAAGACACTTCCTTCACCAATTATAGCGCCCTGAAGGATGCGCAGAAATCCTTTCCGCAGATTTCACTGGCCCCCGAAATCATTGATGATACCCTCACTGAAATTCACAACCTTCCTTATTGTGTATTGCCTGGCCGGAGGTTAGAGCTCGACAAATTTGAATTATCCGCCAAAGCAGATTCTTCCAGGCCGGCCATCGTTATCGTTCATGGAGGCGGATGGCGATCCGGTGACCGGAGTCAGCATTATCCGCTGGCTCAGCGGCTCGCACTTCGGGGTTATGTCTGCTTTACTCCAGAATACCGGCTGTCAACAGAAGAGCTATATCCGGCTGCAGTGCAAGATATCAAAGCGGCTTTGCGATGGATACATCTCAATGCCTCTTCCTTCCATATAGACACCAATCGAATCGCCATTGTAGGTTTTTCTGCCGGCGGCGAACTGGCCGCTTTTATGGGAGCCACCAACGGAATGCCCTCTTTTGAAAAAATCAACTGCAACAAAGGCCAGTCGAGCCAGGTTAAAGCTGTAGTGGACATCGACGGCATCCTTGCTTTTGTACATCCTGAATCCGGGGAAGGAAATGACTCCCGGTACACTTCTGCGGCCAGCTTTTGGTTTGGGTATTCAAAAAAAGAAAACCCCCGGTTATGGGAAGAGGCCTCTCCGCTCACACAGGTCGGACGCCATAGCCCGCCGACGTTGTTTATCAACAGCCCCTTGCTGTCGATGCATGCCGGAAGAGACGATTATATAAAAAAGCTTTCTTCATTCGGTATCTACAGCGAAGTACAGACATTCAACAACGCTCCTCATGCTTTTTGCCTGTTCGATCCCTGGATAGAACCCACTGTTGACTACATTGACCGATTTCTAAAAAAAATATTTCAACAATGAAAACATTCTGTGCGATCCTGATATTGGTCTTCGGATTCATCACCCCGGCAAGCCTGCAGGCGCAATCCGGAGAAGAGAAGAAACTGGCGGAAACGGTGGAATCACTTCGGCAGGCGATGATCCGTGCAGACAGCATTCAATTGGAAGAGCTCACTTCCCCCAAGCTAACTTATGGCCATTCGAGCGGCGTGATTGATAGCAGAAAGGAGTTCATCGACAAATTGACCAGCGGAAGATCGAAGTATATCACCATGGAATTATCTGACCAAACCATTGACGTGAGCGACAGGGTGGCGATTGTCCGACATACGCTCCGGGCAGATATCATGGACGGTGGCAAGGCAGGACAAATTTCCCTGAAGGTATTATTGGTGTTTGAAAAAACCGGCCGGAAATGGAAGTTGATTGCCCGTCAGGCCGTCAAAATATAAATCAGGATCGGGTTGCAGGTAAACATATTATTCTGACATGACAATACTGGATCTATTCAGGCTTAATGGAAAGACCGCTCTTGTGACCGGTTGTGACAAAGGAATCGGAAAAGCCATGGCAATTGCCCTGGCGGAGGCCGGTGCAAATATTGCAGGAGTTTCAAGAACGCTTCAGCCGGGAAGTGATACACAGTTGGCAGTTGAACGATCCGGCGCGGCCTTTCATTCCTTCCAATGCGATTTGGCAAGCAGAGAATCGATCTACCTCTTTCTGGAAGAAATGAACAGAAAAGGAATTGTTCCGGATATACTCATAAATAATGCAGGCACCATTCAGCGAGAGCCGGCGGCCAGCCATCCGGATGCTTATTGGGACCAGGTACTGTCGGTGAACCTGGACGCGCCGTTTGTATTGACCCGGGAGATTGGCAAAGGAATGCTCAGCCGGAAGAAAGGGAAAATAATTTTTACCTGTTCCATGCTTTCTTACCAGGGAGGTATCAATGTTCCCGGATATACAGCCAGCAAGTCTGCAATCGCCGGGCTCGTGAAGGCATTTGCCAACGAATGGGCGAATGGCGGAGTGAATGTAAACGGCATCGCACCGGGTTATATCGCCACCGATAATACCGCCACACTGATTGCCGATCCTAAAAGAAACCAGGCAATCCTCGACCGTATCCCTGCGGGCAGGTGGGGAGATCCCGAAGACCTGAAAGGTGCGGTTGTCTTCCTTGCTTCAGAAGCCTCGAACTATATACACGGAACCATTTTAAACGTCGACGGTGGCTGGATGGGCCGCTAAATAAAAGAGTATGCAAACAAGATTTCAGCACAGTCCTGCAGAAACAGCGCAGATGAATACCGGTCAAATCAGAGAGCGATTTCTGATTACCGAATTGATGAAACCGGATCAGTGGCAGCTGACCTACACTCACTACGACAGGATGATTATCGGAGGCGCGATGCCCGTCACTCAACAACTCGTTCTTCCCAATCCCGACGCGCTCAAGGCAAATTACTTTCTCGAAAGAAGGGAAATGGGGATCATTAATGTCGGTGGCACGGCCAGCATTTGGGCAGATGGAACGAAATACAAGCTGGATAAGTATGATTGCCTTTACCTGGGAAAAGGGGTGAAAGAGGTTACCATTGAGTCGGCAACGACTGAAAAGCCGGGGATGCTGTATTTATTGTCAGCGCCGGCTCACCATTCGTATCCGAATCAGTGGATGAACCGGGAACAGGCTTCGCCGGTTGACATGGGAAACTCCGAAACGGCCAACCTGCGTACTATTTATAAATACATACACCCCGATGGATTGAAGAGTTGTCAATTGGTGATGGGGCTTACCATCATCAAGCCGGGCAGTGTTTGGAATACGATGCCGCCTCATACTCATGACAGAAGAATGGAAGCATATTTTTATTTTGATGTGCCTGCCGGACAAACCGTATTTCATTTTATGGGTGAACCTCAACAGACAAGACATTTGCTGGTTGGAAACAATGAGGCAGTACTGTCACCACCCTGGAGCATACACGCCGGATGCGGATCGTCTCATTATTCTTTCATTTGGGGAATGGCAGGGGAGAATTATGATTACAAGGATATGGATCCTGTTCAAATCCCGGACATAAAATAATGTATGTATAGAAAAAGGAAATGGCTGTTGATAGCAGGTCTGGCTGCGATATTGCTTATTCCAGTCCAGGGATCATCCACGTTTCAGTCCTGGCAACAGCAGAAGAAAAGGACAGTTCTACTCGACCGTTATTACAACAGCGAGAGGAAGCCGGATAGTAGTGGACAACTTCAGTTTTTTCACTATACCTGGGAAGAGGAAGGATTTCCGGGATTTTCTGAACTGGGAAAACTCTTCCAGGAGCAGGGAGCGGAATTGTCCAGCCAGGATGGGCCTCCGGACATCTATAAAATGGAAGACGTATCCATTTATGTCATCGTCGATCCGGACAACCTGAAAGACAATCCCAACCCGAATTATATAGGTGTTTCAGATATCCCTTCCCTGAAATTCTGGGTAGAGGCTGGTGGCGTGCTGGTATTGATGGCGAATGACAGTGCAAATTGTGATTTGGCACACCTGAACAGATTGAGCGATCTGTTCGGTATTCATTTCTCCGATAAAACCGTAAACAGGGTTCCGGAAGACCGGTTTGAATCCGGCACCGTTAAAAGTGTACGAAACGATATTATCTCCACAAAGCTGAACATGTTCATCAAGGAAGCGTGCACATTGTCGCTTTCCGGCAAATCAGAGGCGTTGGCAAAAAGTGATAAGGACGTGATCATGGCTTATTCAAGGTACGGTAAGGGAGTAGTAGTGGCGATAGGCGATCCCTGGCTCTACAATGAGTATATGGACGCCAGAAGAGGTCTTACAGGGTTCGATAACAAAGAGGCCGCAAAGCAGCTTATCGCCTGGTTACTTAAACAGGCGAAAGACAAAAAATATATTTTCAACTAAAAAGATCAATGAACCTGCATGGTATTGTCGAAAGAAATACTTAATCTGCTCGATCAGCGTCTTGTTCAAATACCCGCACCGCACCTGCTGGATCTGCCTGAAAAAGTATTGCAGTTTGGCACCGGGGTGTTGTTGCGCGGACTGCCGGATTATTTTATTGACAAGGCAAACAAAGCCGGAAAATTTAACGGCCGCATGGTGCTGGTAAAATCTACCGAGGGCGGAGAGTCGGCAGCTTTTGATAAGCAGGATTGCCTGTATACGCAGTGTGTAAGAGGGGTCGAAAACGGATCCGAATTTTCGGAAAACATCATCAATGCGTCTGTCAGCCGGGTGTTGTCTGCCCGTTCTCAGTGGAATGAAATCCTGCAGTGTGCCTCAAATCCTGAACTGACGATCATTATTTCAAATACCACCGAAGTAGGGATACAATTGGTAAAAGAAAGGATCGACCAGTCTCCTCCTTCCTCATTCCCTGCAAAACTGCTGGCATTTTTGTTCGAAAGATTCAAGAAGCTGGGAGGAATGGCCGGAAGCGGGATGGTGGTGATACCCACCGAACTGATCGCTGACAATGGATCACGGCTAAAAGCCATCGTGTTGGAGCTGGCCGCCTATAACGAATTGCCCGCTTCATTTGTCAAGTGGCTGGAAACGGAAAATCAGTTCTGCAGTTCGCTGGTAGACAGAATTGTTCCGGGAAAACCGGCGCCGCCTCGCAAAAAGGAGCTGGAAAATCTGCTCGGATATGAGGACGAATTGCTGATTGTTGCTGAATGGTACCGGCTATGGGCCATCGAAGGAAATGAGGAAACAGGAAAAATATTATCGTTTGCCTCCGCTGACCCGGGTGTGATCATCGAGCCAGATATCACCCGATACCGCGAATTAAAATTGAGGTTGCTGAATGGCACCCATACGGCTGCCTGCGGGCTGGCCTTTCTTTCCGGCATTCGTACGGTACGGGAAGCCATGGAAATTTCATGGATGCATTCCTACATCGGACGGGTGATGATGGATGACATTGCCGGAGCCATACCTTATCCGGTGCCTGCATCCGACGCAATAAACTTTGGCCGGCAGGTATTGGATCGGTTTAGTAACCCGGCTATTGAACATGCCTGGATCAACATTACCGTTCAGTTTACGTCAAAAATCAGGATGCGCCTGTTGCCTGTACTGAAAGAATATGTTTTCAAAAACAGCCGGGTGCCGCCATATATCACACTCGGACTGGCAGGCTGGTTGTTATTCATGAAAGCCGAAAAGCAGGAAAATGAAAAATTCTATGGCAGGCTAAACGGCGAATGGTATCCCATCCAGGACGAAGCAGCCGGTAAATTGTACCAGTTCTGGAAACAGGAAGATCCGTTGAACCGTATCGAAGAACTACTGGCCGACTTCGGGATATGGGGCGAAAACCTGAATCTCTATGAAGGTTTGAAGGAAGGGATTCGGGATAAATTGAAACAAATGTTGGATATTGGGGTGGCCAAAACCATTCAATTGTCCGAGATAATTAAAGCTGATGCCTGATATGAAACAACGCGTGCTGAAAGTTCATCCCGGCGACAACGTGCTCGTCGCCCTGACCCATCTCTCCCGTTCCGAAGATATATCCTATAAAGGGGAAACCTATGTTTTGCAGGATGATATTCCTGCCAAACATAAATTTTTCACGAAGGATATGAAAGAAGGTGATCCGGTTATCATGTACGGAGTGCTGGTTGGCAAAGCGCAAATGGATATTAAAGCCGGGGGACTGATGACCACCGCAAATACAAAGCATGCTGCTCAACCGTATGCTTATCGCGGCAATGCGTATCACTGGTCGGCACCCTCCGTCGAAAAATTTCGCAACCGGACATTCAACGGCTATCATCGCTCCGACGGAAGAGTCGGAACGGCCAATTACTGGTTATTCATTCCAACAGTTTTTTGTGAGAACCGGAATCTCGATGTGATCAGGGAAACCATGCACAATGAATTGGGGTACGCTGTAACGGCCAAATACAAACGCTATACTCATGAACTGGTACAGGCTTATAAAGAAGGTAAGCCGGTTGATCAGATCCAATTCACTCCTTCCTCGTCTGCCGCCCAACACCGGGTGTTTCCCAACGTAGATGGAATCAAATTTCTGAATCACCAGGGAGGATGCGGAGGTACCCGGCAGGATGCAGCCATCCTCGGTAAATTGCTCGCGGCCTATGCCGATCATCCCAATGTAGGCGGCGTAACCGTATTGAGCCTGGGTTGCCAGAACCTGCAAACGCAGGATCTGCTCAACGAATTGAAAAAAAGGAATCCCTCTTTCGATAAGCCTTTGCTGGTATATGAACAGCAGCAATCACAAAGTGAAGAGCAACTGATCGCCGAAGCCATCCGGCATACGTTTGAAGGCCTGCAGGAGATCAATAAAATCGAAAGAAAACCCGCATCGCTTGACAAGATGTGTGTTGGGGTCAAATGCGGGGGGAGCGATGGTTTCAGTGGCATCTCCGCAAACCCTGCAGTAGGGTATTGCAGCGATCTGCTGGCCGCACTCGGCGCTAAAGTACTGCTCGCGGAGTTTCCGGAACTATGTGGAGCCGAGCAGGAACTGATCGATCGATCGGTAAATGAGGCCACGGCTCAGAAATTCATTCACCTGATGAGCAGCTATGATGCCATCGCCCATCGGGTGGGGTCAGGATTTCATGCGAACCCCAGTCCAGGAAATATCAAGGACGGATTGATCACGGATGCGATTAAGAGTGCCGGCGCTGCGAAAAAAGGGGGTACCTCTCCGGTAGTAGATGTGCTGGATTATACCGAACCCGCTACCCGTCCCGGTCTTAGCCTGGTATGCACGCCCGGAAACGACGTGGAGGCCACTACGGGCAAAGCGGCTTCGGGCGCCACTCTGATCCTGTTCACAACCGGCTTGGGAACACCCACCGGAAATCCTGTTTGTCCAACCATTAAAGTATCTACCAATTCTGCCTTAACCCGCCGGATGAAGGATATTATTGATATTGATACGGGTCCGATTATTGAAGGAGAAAAATCCATTGAAGAAATGGGAGAGGAGATACTGGAGTATTGTATCAAAGCAGCAAGCGGGGAAGTAATACCCAAGGCTGTTCTGTTGAACCAGGATGATTTCATACCCTGGAAAAGAGGAGTATCGCTTTAAACCAACCCTGACTCAATGAAGAAATTTCTGGATGATAACTTTCTGCTGGAATCCGATGCAGCCCGGGAATTGTACCATGATTATGCCCGGCCGATGCCCATCATTGACTATCATAATCACCTGCCTCCCGACCAGATAGCCGGCGATCATCGGTTTGAAAATATAACACAGGCCTGGTTGTATGGCGATCATTACAAATGGCGCGCCATGCGCGCAAACGGAATCAAAGAGCATTTTATCACAGGGCAGGCGGGCGACCAGGAAAAATTTGAGTATTGGGCGGCCACCGTACCTTATACGTTAAGAAATCCATTATACCACTGGACGCATCTCGAATTACAACGATATTTCAATTGCCAGGAAGTCCTTTCAGCGGATACTGCTGTTAAGATATTCCGCAACTGCAGTGATCTGTTGCAAACAAAGGAGTTTTCTGTCAGAAACCTCCTTCGCAAAATGAACGTGAAAGTGCTGTGCACAACCGACGACCCTGCCGACAGCCTGGAATATCACCGACAGATCGCCGAATCAGATTTTGACATCAAGGTGTTGCCCGCATTCAGGCCCGATAAAGCCATCCAAACAAACGACCCATTACAGTTCAATAGCTATCTTTCAAAACTGGAAGCCAGCTCCGGTGTTTCCATCGCCCATTTTAACGATTATCTCGATGCCTTGAAGAAACGTCATGATTTTTTCGGCCAGATGGGATGCCGTGTTTCCGATCATGGATTGGAAAATATGTATGCAGAAGATTATACCGACTCACAGATACGCAACATTTTTGATCGCATTCGCGGGGGGAGGGAACTAACGGAATTGGAAAAGCGACAATTCCAATCTGCCATGCTGGTCATTCTGGCCCGGTGGGATTGGGAAAAAGGCTGGGTACAGCAATTTCATCTGGGGGCCTTGCGCAATAACAATCATCGCATGCTTGCCAAACTGGGTCCTGATACCGGCTGGGACAGCATCGGCGATTTTAAGCAGGGCAGGCCATTGGCAACCTTCCTGGATACGCTGGACCGGCACGATCAACTCGCCAAAACCATTCTCTATAACCTCAACCCGGCCGATAATGAGTTGTTTGCAACCATGGCCGGAAACTTTAATGACGGATCTGTGGTCAATAAAGTGCAGTGGGGTTCCGCCTGGTGGTTTCTGGACCAGAAGGATGGAATGATCCATCAATTGAATACCCTTTCTAGTATGGGATTACTCAGCCGGTTTGTAGGGATGCTTACCGACAGCCGGAGTTTTCTTTCCTTTCCCAGGCACGAATATTTCAGAAGAATACTCTGTAACCTGCTGGGAAATGACATTGAAAAAGGGGAGTTGCCCAACGATATCAAATGGATAGGACAAGTGGTACAGGACATCTGCTATAACAACGCGAAAAACTATTTCGGCTGGTAATGAGTAAGGTATTATGCTTTGGGGAAATATTACTCCGCATGTCGCCCGCCCTGAACGGTCACTGGCTGAAGCATGCCAGCATGCCTGTCTATATTGGCGGAGCGGAGCTCAATGCGGCACACGCGCTGGCGATGTGGAATGTTCCGGTGAGGTATTTCAGTGCCGGCCCCGATAATTACCTCACCCGTGAAATGCTCCAATCTATTGAAGAAAAGAATATTGATGTAAGTGCATTTCATTTTTCCGGTAACCGTATCGGAACCTATTACCTTCCGCAGGGGGCCGACCTGAAACATGCCGGTGTTGTGTATGACCGTGCCCATTCTTCTTTTGCCGAACTGAATGCGCAGGAGGTGGATTGGGACAAGGTGTTTGAAGGCGTTAGCTGGTTGCATTTCAGCGCGATCTGTCCCGGATTGAGCGCTAATGCCGCCGGATTAACCAGGCGGGTGGCCGACATGGCCACTCAAAGAGGAATCAAAATTTCGCTTGATCTTAATTACAGGGCCAAACTCTGGCAATATGGAAAGGAACCCGTGGAGGTCATGCCCGAACTCACCCGTCGTGCTTCAGTAGTGATGGGTAATCTGTGGGCCGTAGACAAGATGCTTGGTATTGCTTCGCCCATTGCAGAAAGCCGGGGCAGACAGGCGGAAGAACTGGTAGACGCTGCCCGTAAAAGCATGAGTGAATTACAAAAGCAATTTCCGGCCGCCCAAACTATTGCGTATACTTTTCGTCTCGAGGATCGCTATTTCGCGGTTTTGCAGCATCAAGGAAGTTATTATGTATCCAGGACTCTTCCGCTGGAACAGGTGATCGATCGGGTCGGTAGCGGAGACTGTTTCATGGCCGCACTGATCATGGGCATATGGAAAGAAAACCCTTCCCAGGATATTATCGATTTTGCCACGGCGGCTGCCGTCAATAAATTATATGAAACCGGCGATGTAACCCGAAGTGCTGAACAGCAGGTGAGAAAGCTGTTGAAGTAAGAAGGTGTTGAGGTTTTGATTGCCTTTCAAAATGATTTGCTATGCCAAAAAAAATGTCCGGTTACCGGTGGACCATTTGCGCGCTTGTTTTTTTCGCTACCACGATCAATTACCTCGACAGGCAGGTGATCAGCCTCGTGGTAGATGATTATCTCACTCCCGAGTTTCATTGGACAGAAACCGATTACTCCAATATTACCATCGCGTTTCAGCTTTTTTACGCCATTGCCATGTTCTTTGCCGGCCGTCTTATTGACCGGTTGGGCACAAAAATCGGTTATGCATTATCGCTGGTATTGTGGAGTGTTGCAGCCATGGGGCATGCGCTGATACGAACCACGACCGGTTTTATTGTAGCACGGGCAGCCCTGGGCGTTACGGAATCCGGCAATTTCCCTTCTGCCATCAAAACAGTGGCAGAGTGGTTTCCTAAAAAGGAGAGAGCGCTCGCAACCGGCATTTTTAACTCCGGTACCAATGTGGGAGCCATTGTTGCGCCGCTCACCGTTCCGCTGATAGCCAGCGAATGGGGATGGCGGTTTGCCTTCTTTATTACCGGTGCCATCGGGCTGATCTGGCTGTTATTCTGGTTTGTTTTATACGAAGTGCCTAAAAGACACAAGAAAATCAGCCCCGAAGAATTTGCGCACATTCACAGTGACGCCGAAGAAAGTGCTGGAGCAGAGATTCCAGTCCGGCAGGTGGGATGGGGCAAGATCCTGCGATTCAGGCAGACCTGGGCATTTGTGCTGGGCAAATTCATGACCGATGGCGTATGGTGGTTTTACCTGTTCTGGCTACCCAAATTCCTGAAGGCGGGGTATGGACTTTCCAAAGAGCAACTTTCCCTTCCTATCGCCCTCGTGTATTTTGTTGCGGCCATAGGAAGTATTGTAGGCGGGTGGATCCCGCTTCAGTTTATCAAACGCGGATGGCCGGTGTTCCGGGCCCGTAAAACTTCCATGCTGTTATATGCCTGTTGCGCACTACCTGTTTTAACCGCCATGTGGGCAGGCTCCTTCAGTATGTGGTATGCGATTCTCATCATCGGGTTTGCTGCGGCTGCCCACCAGGCCTGGAGCGCTAATATATTTACAACCGTATCAGATATGTTTCCCCGGCAGGCCGTTGGTGCGGTGACCGGCGTAGGCGGTATGGCCGGCGGATTAGGAGGTATAGTCATCGCAAAAATCGCCGGCTGGCTTTTCGATCACTATAAAGCGCTGGGAAAAATTCAGGAAGGATACCTGCTTGTGTTTATTTATTGCGGAATTGCTTATCTCGGTGCCTGGCTGGTGATGCATTGGCTCGTGCCGAAAATGAAGGCCGTACAGTGGGAGATGTAGTTTGAGGTTTGGTGTTTGAGGTTGTCAGGCTGCCTGCTCTACAATTTCATCCATTCTGATTCCGATATGGCTTTCTTCATAGATGCATTCTCCGTTTTTGATCAGCAGCACCTGGGGCGACTCATGATGAACGCGAAAGGTTTCGGCGACAAGATGGGAAATAGACCGGTAGTTGATGAGATCCAGGAAATAGAAGTCGATATTTTCCGGCATCGGCGCTTTTTCCAGGCGGCTTTTGGCCAGGGAGGAAGTGCTGCACCGGATGCTGTGTTTGAATATCAGCTGCGGCTTTTGCGCTGATTTTTCGATGATGTCCTTAACCTGTTCCGGTGTGTTGAGCGGGATCCAATTCATATATCCATAACAATTTTCGCCTCACAAAGTTCTGAAATCGGGCATAAAAAAAATTACCCTATGGTAAATAATACCCCAGGGTAATTCGAAAAATATTATCTGAGTCGCGACTGGATTAACGACTGCCGTATCCTACAAAATTTTGAGTTGATTTGCATCCGCCCTTGGATGCTGTGCAGGAGGTTACGGTAAAAACAGCCAAAACAGCGATGATGGCAACAATAAGAGTCCTTTTCATTTTCGTGGTATTTATGAAGTAAATAAAAAATGCCTGATGACAAGGGCTGTTCGATCACCAGGTGATTCAAAGGAGCGGACAAACTTTTTCTAAAGGGAGGGAAAATGAGAGATTTCGGAGGATTGGATAATGCGTACGTAAAATAAAGCATAAAATCCCGCTTTCGCAAGCCCCCTGGTCCGCAAATGCACAACGAATTCATAAAATATTGGCTCTAAATGACAAACCGGTGTTTTTTGGGTTATGTCAGCCTGATCATTATACTTACATTTGCAACCGGAACGGAAAAAACCTGATAATCCATATGCTTCAATTAACCAAGCCCCTGGCAATTATAGATTTGGAGACCACCGGCATCAACCTGGGGTCAGATCGCATCATCGAGCTTGCCATCGTGCGCATCGGAACGGATGGCAAACAACAGAACAAAAGAAAACTGATCAACCCGGAAATGCCGATACCGGCAACCTCCAGTGATATTCACGGTATTACAGACGAAATGGTGAAGAATGCCCCCACTTTCCGGCAGGTCGCCAATGAAGTAAAGCAGTTTATTGACAATTGCGATCTGGCAGGTTATAACTCCAACCGATTTGATATTCCCATGCTGGCCGAAGAGTTTCTCCGCTCCGGCCTGGAATTCGATCTGCGGGGCCGCAGGCTCCTCGATGTGCAAAAGATTTTCCACATGATGGAACAGCGTACGCTGGCCGCAGCGTATCGTTTCTACTGCAATAAAGAACACGAAGGTGCGCACAGTGCCGAGGCCGATGCCCTGGCGACCTGGGAGATCCTGCTGGCACAGCTGCAGCGATACCCCCAGTTAGGCGTAACTGTAGATTCTGTTCTGAAAGTAACCGGTGAAGACGAAGTGGTTGACTTTGCCCGCAGGTTTGTCATGGACAAAGGCGTCGAAGTGTTCAATTTCGGAAAGCACAAAGGGCGGGCAGTTTCCGACGTTCTCAAGGCCGAACCACAGTATTACGACTGGATGATGAAAGGTGATTTCCCCCTGCATACCAAGCAAAAGCTGACTGAAATATTTAACCGCACCTTGTTAAAGAAGGAATAAAAAGTAAAGCGTGAATATCCTGTGAAAAACGTACGGATCAAATAACGTATTTTTAGAAATATTCATACGGCTCTGTTATTTTGGAAAAGATTGTCATCATACCCACTTACAACGAAAAGGAAAATATTGCCAATATCATCAGGGCAGTATTCTCCATGGAAGATGATTTTCATATCCTCGTCATTGATGATGGTTCCCCGGATAATACCGCCGGTATTGTAAGAGAACTCCAGCAGGAATTTCCCGGTCAATTATTTTTGGAAGAACGCAAGGGTAAGCTCGGGCTGGGCACCGCCTACATTCACGGATTCAAATGGTCGCTTCAGAAGGGCTACCAGTTCATATTTGAAATGGACGCCGATTTTTCGCACAATCCCTACGACCTGAAACGACTTTACAAAGCCTGCAAGGAAGAAGGGGCGGATATGTCGATCGGGTCGCGCTATGTAAAAGGCGGGGGCACGGTCAACTGGCCCTGGGACCGTAACCTGCTGTCAAGAGGCGGGTCTTTATACACCAGGCTCATCACCTGGATCCCGGTGAAAGACACCACCGCCGGTTTCGTATGTTATAAAAGAGAAGTACTGGAAGCCATCAATCTCGACGAAATCACCTTTCTCGGTTATGCTTTTCAGATAGAAATGAAATTTGCAGCCTGGAAGCTGGGGTTCCGGATAAAAGAAGTGCCGATCGTCTTCGAAGACCGCAAATTCGGCGCTTCCAAAATGCACAAAGGAATTGTAAAAGAAGGAATACTCGGCGTGCTCAAACTCAGGTGGCACAGCCTCTTCAAGGATTATCGCAACCGCGTAAAAAACAATTCAATCGTTTTCCCCAAATTGTCTGCCGAAGAAAAAAAGTCAAGATCGTTTGAGACTTCGGGAAAAGTAGATTGAGTTTTTTGGGTTTACGGTTTTTCGTTGTCGTTTACGGTTTACAGTTTGAGGTTTGCTGTTGAGTAAAAAGTAAAAAGTAAAAAGTAAAAAGTAAAAAGTAAAAAGTAAAAAGTAA
>CAZSAQ010000021.1:0-76691 GCA_964605065.1 uncultured Chitinophagaceae bacterium | reverse complement strand
ACCAAATGAATGAAATAGTCTACTTTTAATCGGTACTAAAAAGGGGGAGCTTACACCGGCGTTCTCAGAATCATTTAGTACTCTTTCTACACCATAATTTACTAAGCTTTCAATTTCCTTCTTGATCATTTCCTAGTTCAGTACTGGCAGATCTTCAATTTTGTTGCCCCTTTGTTGCCATAGAATTTGGGCAACAACTGGGCAACAAAATATTCCAAAAACTATCTCATTTGATTAAGATTGCGTTGATTTTCAAAGAGTTTATTTTTACTAATTATTTGTAATTATTCGATCTAAGAAAATGTAATTATTTGAATATGAACGCTTTATTAACGTCACTTCCCAATACAAAATGTAATTAACATTGATAATCAATGAACTTGGAATGTTGGGCAACAAGAGGGCAACAGAAAAAAAATAAATAAAAGCAAACAAGGATAAAATCTTTCCTATAATAAAAACCGGAAACTGCTAAATAAAATTTCGCCCGTGAAATTAATTTTTAGATTGAATGTTCCGCATGATCAAAATAACTAAATATCAGTTTATTTCTCCAAATGAAAAATGGCTCTCGACATTAAATTTAACAACCTTGATTAACTCCTTCCATTAAACAATTATTTCTTGCTCAACTTCAATTTCATTTTCAATCCTGATCAATTCGTACACTTCAATATTTGCGTTCAAAACCTCAAATGAAACGGTAAGGCTATATTTAACCTTTTGAAAAATGTCCTTTTCCCATCCCTGATGACCAATTACAGCAATTGAGAATTCTTCGGAATCCGAAAGCTCATGCGGTTTTAAAATCACCCAGTCTTTTTGAAGAGAACTATCTTGCCTTCTAAAACCTTTTACAGAGCCCCAACTTGAATTCTCTCGTATCTTCCATTTGATATTTTCAGCATCTTCCTCAGTAGTATCATCCAAGTCACTCAAATCATCTTCCTCTGTGTATTGTGTCACCCGGTTCTTAAATTGATTATATGATTCACCAAATTTTGAACTCTTCCAATCAAGCCATGCAGACAAATATGACTTCATCCGTCTTCTTGTTCTTCTCGGTTTGGCATGAAATGCCAAACACACCTCAACCAGTATGTCAAATTCATCTGCTATTCCTCGCAGTTCATCAGGAATTTTAACAGTATATATCTCCGCCTGCTTGGGAGCAATTTCACTTTCAGAAATAAGTGTTATTCGGGTAGCAGTATTTTCAGTTGATCTCCCCTTATCTGCTATACCGAAGCCATATTTCCGCAGATCGTCTTGCTGCGGATTCTGAACCTTGTCACCAGGCAGTCTTGCACCTTGTGCAATTAAAGCACGAATTAAATTGGCTGATGCCCCGGGGACCGCTTTCAATATTTTTCCCGCAATGTGTGAAACTTTACTGGCAGCGTAAGAAGTACCTACGTCATACCCCACAGCATTATTACCGTTGATAGTAGTTTTTACTACTTCAGCGCTACTTGTAGGCACTACAGTAATTAAAGGATTAGCATTTTTCTCTCTCACATAATCTCCACCATATTCAACAACATCCGGTTTTATCATTCTCCAAAGACCGGGACCAGTCCTTGAAAAAGAAGAAGGTTCGTCACGCTCCCCAAATGAAGTACGATCGTCGTCTTGAAATTTATTAGTACAAACTGATCCGACTGTAATCGCGAAACAACTTTGTGCGGGATTTGAAATGCGGGAAGGATTTCTTAATAAGAAAGCGGGATAGTTATGTCCGGCGGCAATATATTCAGAAATACCAGGAAAATTTGTACTACCTGTTTCCCGATAAATATTACCAGCAGATACGATGAATAACTTATCGTTTTCATTTGAAAGCTTGTCTATGGTTGCTGCCCAAGAAGACATATGAGTAACATTACATGGCCTCGTAGCATTTATGGAAAGATTAAAGATTTTCGCTTCTTCATAATCCACCACTATTTGCTCCATTATCTGAGGTGGGTAAATTTGTTCAGGTATTAGCTTATGCTGATTAAGAATTCTTGCATTTTGTATCCAGATTTCATGAACATATTCTCCTTCCTTTGGTATTTCATTACCGAAAAGAACTCCACCTGAGACTTTAGTACCGTGCCCACCATTACTTACTTCATCGGCGACAGACGCATTTCCAGGCAAATATGAGTGAGAAGAAGCTGAGTCAATGGCATCTGACAGTAATTGATGATTTTCCTGAATTCCACTATCGATTACACATATGACAGGATCTGTGTTCTCTGGACCTGTGAAATCTACACCTATTGTTTCCTGTTCATTTGTCACAGGATTAAGAAAAGTAATATCCTCGTATTCTGAAACATCGAACAAATATTGATAGTTCAGTACCAAATCTTTTAATGCGATGCCTGGCAATCGAAGTCTGCAACTAAAACTATCTTCATAGCTAACAAATGACGTAACTATTTCTCCTCCCGTAGCCTGAATAAATTCTTGAAATTCATCTTGTCGCTGTTCTTCAAGGTCAAATCTCGCTGCCTCAATAGCGTTCTTCCTAGTTTGCCAGCGGGCATAGCGGTCTCGATAAGCGCGCATACTCTCATCGTTTTTTCTATTTGGGGCTTTAGAGATCTTCAAATAACAAGCTATGCTTACATCTACTAGTATCATTTCATCATCAGCGATATCTTCCCATTTCTCTCTTAACTCCGGAGAAAGAATCTGCTCAATCCTCCACTGATTTCCTTGTATAATGTTCCAAAGTTGTGCCGCCTTGTTCTTAAACTTTCCTTCATTCGCAATAAACTTATTTATCTTTTCTTTTAGACTTACAAAGTTGTCAGTAGACGCCCCAATGATATACCCATTCCCTTCTTCAGAAATCACTTCGATTCCGAACGAATAAAGTGATTCCGGATCAAATAATTCAGGGTCAATTTGAAGAAAAACAGGAATGATTTCATTATTAGGTAGATCAGGAAATCCGATTAAGCTGCGATTTTCCTGTTCTTCAAACCAGAAGTCACGAAGTTGATTAGCAGAACGTCTTAAATTTCGACCATGTATTCTTCGGTTTTGAAGGTTGTTTTCAGTAGTTTCAGCAAGCTGGCGTTCAATTGGAACACCCTTGTGTTTATAACTTGCCTGAATTTTCTTAGGTAAAGGTAAATGAGGAAACTGAGGCATTTTATTTTTGCTTATTAAAAACGATGTTCTCAGAAATAGCGCGAGAAATATCTACTGCCATAAGCATTTTTCTTCCTTCAATCACCGCAATTTTTGCAGCATCTTCCGCTACTTTGACCACTAGAGCTGACGAAAATCCTTTTAATTTCTGAGCAGCGCTGGCTAGACTAACTAACCTATCAATCTTAATTCCAGACAAAGTTTGTTGCATTAATCTAACAATTTCATCTTTGCCGGGTTTTGGCATTTCAATTAGTTCGTCAAATCTTCTAAATAGTGCGAAATCAATAATTCCCTCAAAATTAGTTGTTGCTATTAGAAGTCCGGGCGCTTCATAATCCTCTAACAAATTGAGTAAAATATTAACTGTACGGTGCATTTCTCCAACATCTTGCCCTTGCGAACGTGCTTTGGCGATAAAATCAAATTCATCCAATAATAAAACACAAGGAATTGATTTTATAGCCTCAAACAAACGCTTCATATTGGAAGCAGATTCTCCTAAATAAGAAGATATAATTGCTTCGAATCGAACTTTTAAAAAGGGAAGTCCGACATTCCAAGCAATTCTTTCCGCTGTCATACTTTTACCACAGCCTGGAGCACCATATAACAAAATTTTTTGCTTTGGTCTTAACCCAAAACTTTTTAGCCGTTCTCTTGCCGCATACTCCTTCTCAATCTGCTTAATCTTGCTTTCTATTTCCTCTGCCAAAACCATTTCATGTCTTAATTTCTCCCTTTCAATATGGGTTGCAAGAGGTATGTTATAACGTTTATCAGTAGGTATTACAACTCCCTTTGGAAGAATTGATTTAAGTTCCCCACGAAATGCAGTATAAGACTGAATGTTTTTATTCAGTATGTCTTTTAATCTGAGAGCAAGCTTAGAGTGTCCAAGTTTATTTTCTTCCTCAATTACCTTATTAGCAATTTTTATAATATCATCATTGGAATCGCCTTCTATAGCCTTAAATAGTCTTATCATGAGCTCTGAGTTCATTGGAGCCAGTTTGCTTTTAAATATACAATTTGTGGACAAAAATAAGATAATGAGATATACAATTTTGTGAATAATATTACTTGAACTCTTTGACTCTCAATCAAAGAGCATGAAGTATTCCTTAGCTTTTCTTTAACACCGTCCCCGCCATCCCGGGATCACCCATAATCCGCTCCATCTCCGCATTAACTAAATCTTCCACTTCCTGCCGGATCTGGAGGTAATTCCGTTGAATCATTGCTGGGGTCACTTCCCGGACCACGGGGATGGGCTTATAGCCATCCTGCTCACTCTTCAAACCTTCGTGGTCGTTCAGGATAGCTGCATGGAAGGCTTTCAATTCCATCTTCTGGCCAGGATCATCCGCAACCATGCCCACGAACTCCCCGGAGCTTAAAGCGGCTATTTTGGATGCCGGAATAGCAGTATCAAGCTGCTTCGAATGGCTGACTGAGGTGTCCGTCCGGTTAATGGACAGGCTGGTACGGTCCTGCATGATTTTTCCGAACCTTTCTGAAAGCTGTTTGGCGGTTTCGCCGGTTACCTGCCCGGCAATGATATTGCCGGTGATATTCATGATCACGTCTGCCTGGTCTTTCCCGTAGTCTTTTTTGAGCTGGCTAAAATCCTGGACACCCAGGGTGGTCGCCACCTTGTTGCTCCGGGCAGTGGCAATCAGGCTATCCATATTGTTCAGATAGATGGTCGGGAATTCATCAAATACCAGGCTGGACTTTTGCTTCCCTTTCTTATTAACCGTCTTGATCAGCCTGGATACATACAGAGAAAGCACAGCTCCGTAAACCTGTATCTTCTGCGGGTTATTGCCCATACAGACAATCTTCGGTGCATCCGGATTATTGATGTCAAGCGTAAAATCATTACCCCCGCTTTCCAAAGGACCTAAGTGAAGCCGTCATTCATGCTAATTCGGAACTATCCAAAAAATACGGGCAGGAAAATACAGATGTGGCCGTGCGTTCCAGCGTGACTGCCGAAGACCTTCCGGATGCCAGCTTTGCGGGTTAGCAGGAAACCTATTTAAATGTTCGAGGACCAGCAGAGTTGATTGATGCCGTACGGAATTGTTTTGCTTCGCTGTTTACCGACCGGGCGATCAGCTACCGGCACAATTTTAAGTTTGATCATTTTGTGGTCGGCTTAAGTGTGGATATTCAAAAAATGGTGCGCAGCGACCTGGTTGCTTCCGGCGTGGCTTTTTCGCTGGATACCGAATCGGGATCTAAAGATGTCTTACTCATCAACGGTTCTTGCGGGCTGGGCGAACTGGTCGTACAGGGCGCCGTATCACCCGATGATTTCATTGTACTCAAGCCCGCACTGAAACAGGGTTATGTTTCCATCATCAAAAAAAAACTGGGGAATAAAGACAAGATGATGGTCTATGGCGATGATCCCGATGAACGGTTCAAGACCATTGTGGTAGACAAGAGCGTTCAGCATACCTTTTATCTCACCGATCAGAAAGTGATGCAACTGGCCAATTGGGTCTGCCAGGTCTAAGATTATTATTCAGGATTGAAAGGCCACTGGTGCCCGATGGAAGGGAGGGGGAAAACTCGCGTCAAAATACCGGGTAAACACGGGTACCACACGTCACGGAACTACCCTAATTTTCATCAATGGATGATTCCGCCCTGTGATTATCGTTCTGACTTGTTATACTGTTCCCGGTGACGTTAAGAACCTGTGTTGTATATTACAATATCAAACAATCCTTTTCCCTACTAAATCACCAGCATGGTTGAGTTAATCAATTTTTACACAGTTTTTTTATTGACTTATTATGAATTATATCCTGACGTATTATCCCTGGATCACGCAGCACGTTCCTGCAGAGGAGATCAGAAAAAATATTGAGATTTTTGCGCTGGCATTGCAGGAAGAAATAAAGCCGCATACCATTAAGGTGGCCCCTGTCCTGGAGGTACCCGATCAAATCAACTCCATTGTGAATGGACAAAGTCATATCGCCCTGATGAACCCACTGGGTTTTGCTTATGCCCGAAACCAGAACAATGCTATCGATGCAGCCGCGGTTGCATTGCGCATTATCGACGGCCACGTTGGGGATAGTTATTATTCACAAATATACGTCCATAAGGACACTGGAATTTCGAATATATCCGGTTTGAAGGAACACACTATTGGATATGGAAACACGCAATCCACATCAAATTTTATCATTCCTGCTTTCGACCTAAAAAATGCTCATATTCACCCCTTTGCTTCTTTTACAAGAATTGAATTTACCGGGGGACATGATAAAGGCGCCCTGGCGGTCTATAACAAGCGCGTAGACGCAGGAGCCGGGCATGATGGTGCGATTATCGACCTTGCCAACCAGCCTGGATATGAGGATGCAAAGGATAAACTAATCCCCATTCATCGCTCGGCTCCGATTCCAAGCGACCCCATTGCCCTACTTGTGGACGACCCTGCAGAATATGCCCTATTACAAACAGCTCTAGTGGAAGTATCAGAAAAGAGCCAGGCAAAAGAAGCTATTGCGGCTTTTTGGGGCAATGCACAGGGACTGAAAGCAACAAGTTATCAGCCCTACAATTACCTGCTGAATGCGGTAACGAAATTGGGTTTAACCCTTGAAGATATTTTCGGTTAAAATCGTAAACCTCCAGACACCTTACATCATCAAACTTTGTTCCATGAAACATTCACCCAAACTCAGATACCAGATAGCTGGCTGCCTTCTCATTCTTGCCTCCTGTTCGGTTTTAAGCAAGTCTCAAAAATCAGCCGTGGAGGAGTTTGCGGGTTCCGCAAGTTCGTATTCGGAATTACCCAAACAACTATTAAGTTCCTGCAACGAATGTATTTATAAATTCAAACAATTGGCTGCTGTTCAATTTAGGGATTCAAGCCTGATGCTACAGTCGCTTGAGAGCGTAGGAGCCGCCTATTTTAGTACTTCAGAAGAAAGCAACAATCTGAAAACCTCTTTTCAGTTGATTGAAAAATACAGCAAAGCGCTCCTTGAATTTGTGAATGTCGATATATCCAAAGTTTTTAAAGAAAATACGAGCACCCTGGGTGTGGTCATCGACACGCTAATTAAAACCAGCACCAGTAATAAAATAAATACTATTCCGACAGGCTTTGGAGATCTCGGGGCAAAGTTGATCCAATTTATCGGACAACGAAGAATAAGCCGCAAGCAATTAAAGCAGGCGAGGGAATTTATCCGGAAGGGGGATTCGCTGGTAGCCAATGTTTCTTTCGTCCTTAATGAAGTAATCCTCGATATGTATCTAAGAAAAGAATTAATAAAGGACCGCCAGCAATTGGAAGGTATTTACAGAACCTTTCTCCGGCTCGTAGACGTCACGGAACGATCCCCGTACCAATATTATACAACCCTGAATCCGAAATATATTGAAATAAAAGATTGTCTTGACGCCAATATTCTTCTTATGCAAGAGGTCGCAAAGGCTACGGATAAATTCAGAAAGGCCCATAAGGCCATGCTGGATAAACTAAACAAGAATGATGACCCCAACCCGTTCAAGACCATCTCATCCTTTACAAAAGAAGTCAGTGAAATCTTTCTTCTTATGGACCGGTACAGCAAAAAGCTTTAGTCAACCCACGAATAACAACCAAAACATCCATCATGGAAACGATGCAAAAGTCACCGAACAGGAATAACCGCCACATCCTCCGAACGATCTTCGTTGCCGTTATCTGTCTGGCAGCCGGATTCCTAATCTGCAGATATATAACCACTCAGAAATCAGCATATCGAAAATTTACCTTGGAAGATATTAAGGAATTGAAGACAGATAGCGTCATCCGGTTTCAGCGAGTGTCCGATTCCATTCTACGGGCAAGGCAACAGGCTCATTTTGACTCGCTTCAAAAGGTCAGCAATATGAAAGACAGCCTGATGAACGTCCGGGGTAAAATCATTTCAACCCGGTTTTCGTTTCCCTTAAATTCGCCAGAATACCGGGAACTGGATTTACTTTATCTTAAAGTGGATGAAATGATAGATTCCGCCAATCTCATTATCCTGAGAGGAGCCCTTGAAATGCTCAAACCGACGAATCTTGCCTTCAAAGACTTGATCAAGGATATCAATGATAAAAAACAGAGCTTAGAAAAAATAGCAGACAGATACGCCAGTATCAGCGATATTGTTAAGTCGATCACAAATATCTTTAAACTCGGCATTCTGGGCGCTCCCGCTTCGCCTCCGACAACCTAAATTCAATCGAAAAGCGATTTTTTGGTTAAGACCTAAAACCAGGAGCAATATTGAAATCATAACCCTGAAGACCACCGGCCTTGTTTCTATCCCGGAGCCAGCCCAACGCAAACTCTTTAACGTCTGCCGGTGTTATTATCTTTCAATTTACAAAACATGGCAACATACGAAGAAAAGAAAAAAGCGGTATTGGACCAGTATTTCCAGCAGTATATGGATCGGATTTCCAAAGGGATAGACCTTTTTAACCGCCAGGTGCCACAGCAAGCCGACGGAACGCTTGATCTTATGCATACGATGTTTCTATGCAGTGTGATCGATCATTTTGGTAAGGTGATGCGAGTGGGGGACAGCGGCAGTGCGGCCCCGCTGGGATCTGGACAGAATACTGCCAACTTTACGCATTTTATTGAAAATTATTTCCCGCCGCAGGACCGCTGCAAGGGGGATACTATCTATAAATTATTCCGCAATGGGGTGATGCACCAGTTTTTTCCCAAAGCCGCTGGTGTATTCTGGTCCAATGCACCTTCACACAAGGATGTTTTGCTTGATGAATACCAGAAACATCCCCGGATGAATAATTTTACTTTTAGTAATCACATTGAAAACGCGGTCAAGCACATCATGACGGAACTGGAGGCCGACCGTATGGTATCCCATGTGGAAGCGATGTATGACCACCTGATTCTTACAAACTACGGATTTGACGACCATAGCATCCTACAGTCGCTGAAGAATACCTATGGCTCCAGAGGCAAAACCCTTTACGATCCCTGTTAGCAGGGGCACCTGAAGCTATTGTTAAGTCTGGGATTACCCGGTCATGATCATCTTTATTGAAAACGGGCTCATCAAATGGAAAAGCCCCTCCACCGACTTCCCCTTCACCTGGCTGCCCTAAGGCGGAAAGGTTCCCGCCTATACCGTAGCGGGTGACTATTATTGTCACGGTGTGGAAGTACTCAGGCCCGTCAAAGTGGATGCCATGGAATGGTTCCCGGACGATTATAAACTGCAAAATGGCGATACCACTCAAAAACTCTGGGAGCAATGTTTTCCGGCGACCAGAAATAGTATCCTAACTTGCTTATGGACTTCGTGATCATTATTTTCAGAGGCTTGTATAAAACCTTTTCTCCGTGAGTAACGACATTAGACGCAACTTGAATGAACGAT
The DNA here is from genome assembly GCA_964605065.1 of uncultured Chitinophagaceae bacterium. Classification (GTDB taxonomy): domain Bacteria; phylum Bacteroidota; class Bacteroidia; order Chitinophagales; family Chitinophagaceae; genus Endoryza. Next base: position 67,113 of record CAZSAQ010000021.1, on the reverse strand, counting down.
ATCAGACTTTGACAAGTCAATCTTCTGTAGTTAACATTTATTCTGCTCTTTGTTACTTAGAGCTAATAATCAAAGCTCTCCCGTCTTCGAATTTAACTTACATGCGTTTTCATTGAAAGTTAAAATTACTCGGACTTTTCCCCTTACCAAGGATAACGATTCCCAATCCACATAATATTAAACATTGGTGTTGTAATTTGAAGAATATTCAAAGTGATTTAGTCTAACATGTTAAACAATAAGTCATGTTAACACAATTGGGGGGCGATCGCTAAATACTAGTAACCTTAAGTAAATCACTCACTTCCCGATACAAAACTTCGAAAAGATATAGTCGAGCTGGTCTTCGTTGCTGATCTCGCCGGTGATTTCGCCGAGGTAATGCAAACATCTCCTGATGTCTAACGCCAACAGGTCACCGGGAATTTTATTGTCGAGCCCGTTGCGGATATCGTCGAGCGAGCGGGCTACTTCCTGCAGCGCATGATAGTGACGGGCATTGGTCACAATGGTTCCCTCGCGGGCACGGCCTTCTACCAGAACACTGTCCACCAGTCGTTCCTTTAGTACTTCGATATGCTGGCGGTCTTTTGCGGATATATATACGAGATAGTCCATCCCGGCCAGTCGGGCTCGGGTGGCCTCTTCGCCCAAACGATCGGTTTTATTGGCTACGAGTATCCAGTGCTTTTCGTCGTAAGGCAGCATAGCCAGATCGGCCTTCAGGGTTTCGGGAGTCTCGCCGGCACTGTCGAAGAGATAGAGCACCACATCGGCCTGGCGGATCTTCTCCAGGCTTTTTTCCACGCCAATGCTTTCTATCAGGTCGCTGGTATGTTCGCGGATACCGGCAGTGTCGATCAGCCGGAATAAAATGCCATCGATATTGATCACTTCTTCAATGGTATCGCGGGTGGTGCCGGCAATATCGCTCACGATGGCCCTGTTCTCATTGAGCAGGGTATTGAGCAGGGTGGATTTGCCGGCATTGGGCTTGCCCACGATGGCCACGCTCACCCCGTTCCTGATCACATTGCCCAATTGAAACGACTGGATCAACTGGCGGGTGCTGATATGCGCATTGTTGATCAGCGAATAGAACTGGCTGCGGTCGGCAAATTCCACGTCTTCCTGTGAAAAATCGAGCTCGAGTTCAATCAATGCGGAAAAGCTGAGCATCTGATCGCGCAATTGGCGGAGCTGCTCAGAAAACCCTCCCCGCATGGTGTGCAGAGCAGCTTTGCGCGAGGCTTCGGTATTACTGGCGATCAGGTCGGCAACGGCTTCGGCCTGGGCCAGGTCGAGTTTCCCGTTGAGAAAGGCCCGCTGGGTGAACTCCCCGGCCCTGGCGAGCCTGGCCCCTTTCTGTACACAGGCATCAATGATCTGCTGCAATACAAAGGGGGAGCCATGGGCGGATATCTCTACCACATCTTCACCGGTAAATGATTTGGGACCGCGAAATAGCGATATCACCGCCTCATCGAGTACCTGGCCGTCGTACTTCACGAGGCCGACATGCAGGGTGTGAGAGGGTTGCTTCGACAGGTCTTTGGAAGGAAAAAGCTGATCCATGATGGAGAATGCCTGCTTACCACTCAATCGAATAATTCCGAGGGCACCAATACCCTGGGGAGTAGCGAGCGCCACGATCGTATCGTCCCATCCTGTCAGTTTACCAAGCATGCTGTGGAATATTGATAAAGGAGCAAAAATAAAAAATCCCTCCCGGCGAAAACGCGGGAGGGATTTTAATTATGTTACAACAATCAATTCTATCCTTCAGTCTGGAGTTGGAATACGATAGGTTGCTTTTTGTAAGACTTAACCTGGCGACCGTTCTGAACGGCAGGAGTCCATTTACCGCTTTTCTTGATTACGCGGATCGCTTCGTCGCGCAATTCGCTGGGACCACTCACCGCTTCGACGTCACTCACGTTTCCTTCCTTGTCCACGATAAACTGAACTACTACGGTTCCCTGGATCTCGTTGTCGATCGCTTCCTGGGGATACTTCAGGCTCTTGTTGAGGTAACGTGCCCATGCACCATTACCGCCCGGGTATTCAGATTCGATTTCCACCTTGGTAAAGGTCTTGTCGTAGTCTTCTTCGTCTTTTTTAGGCGCTTCTACCACACCCTTTCCATCGTCCTGAACCGGGGGAGCCACGATACCTTCGTCTTTGATACCTTCCTGGTTCACGGTACCGATCTTGGTCTCTTCCAGTTTTTCCACTTCCGGTGGTTTTTCGTCTTCCTTCACTTCCTCATCTTTTACGATTTTGGGAGGGGTGAATTTAGCCATTTCCACTTTGGGTGGTTCCGGTGGTTTGGGGGGCGGCGGCGGAGGCGGCTCATTCTTTTGCTCCTCCTGCTTCAGGTTGTCGAGCTGAACGTCTTCCACCTGCATCTTTTTCTTTTCCGCTCCCGAGAAGGAGTTGGAAAGCAGGTATCCGACGAACAGAAGAATGATAACCAGGGCGGTGGCGCTCAAGGCGATACCCAGACGCCGGTTATACGTCTTCCGGAGTTCGTAAGCACCGTACTCCTTGTTTCTTCCTTCGAAGATGATATCAAGGATATCAGCGCTTAATATTTTGTTTACATCCATAACAGTTGCTTTAATAGATTAGATTCAGATCCTTGTCAGAATCCATAAATAAAGTTCTACTTTATTCCATTGGCCTGCTCGGTCAGCTGAACGAGCTTGTATTCGTCGGGTGAGATATCCACCATGGCGTATCTTTTTACGTCGTTGATAGACATTTCATCGAGAATATCCACCGTATTCTTATAGGTTGCATCCACTGTGGGTTTGATCACCACCACGAAATCTTTGGGATCTGTGGCTCTTTTCTTGTTGATGATCACTCCGCGGATGTCCTTGAAGTTGGTACCCTGGATCTTGGTCGGATCGTCACCTTCATAATAGTAGACCTGGTCGGCCTTTCCGAGCATGATGGTCAATGCGCCGGACGCCTTCACCTTGTTCTGCTCTTCAGGCTTCTCCGTATCCTTCGGCAGGAACAATCTCATTGCCGTAGGCTGTGCCATGGTAGTGGTGAAGATAAAGAAGGTGATCAGGAGGAATCCCAGATCCACCATCGGTGTCAGGTCAACCCTGGTCGACAATTTCTTGCCTTTTTTTACACCTGGCCCTTTCTTATGCCCACCCCCACCGGAGGTATCCATTTCTGCCATATCGCAAAAATTTAAGTTTTAGTAATTATTTTTTCGGCTTCTCCATGTTCAGTTTGTACAGATCGGTACCGGCAGGTACGTTCTCGGGGTCTGTTACCATGGAAAATTTAAATATCTCGTTCTTCTTGAAGGCATCGATGATGCCGCGGAAAGAAGGATATTTTGCGCTGTTATCGCCTTTCACCAGCAGCTCCATTTTGGAACCGGCAAAAGCGGTATTGGCAGCGCGCATCCAGATGATCAACTCATTGTTCAATGTGTCGGTCACCGGAATACCGGGCGAATTGTATCCTTTCATCTGCTCGGGGCTGAGGTTCAGGTAAGACTTCAGCTGGCTGAAGGGCACACCCACGAAAGAACCATTTTTTCTGAAAGCCTTTTTCTCGGCATCAGAAAGACCCAGTCCTTTGAGTTTGTCCACTTCTTCAATAACAGCCGTCTTTTCCTCGGGGTTTTCATCACCCACGTTGAAGTAAACCTTGCCGTCCTTATCCATCGTGATCATCACCACGTTCTTGGGCTCCAGGGGCTTGGTAGACACCGACTTGGGAGTCACCACCGAAAGCGCCTCATCGGGCTTGAAAGAGGTAGTCAGGATGAAGAAAGACAACAGCAGAAAGGCCACGTCGCACATCGCCGTCATATCGATATTTGTACTCTTGCGTGGTACTTTTACTTTAGGCATGATTTCAAAGTTTTCGTTTACTTGATAGTATAAGATTCGAAATTACCCAGTTTCCATAGCGGAAACCGCATTTTTTTGATTCGATTACTTATACAGGGAAGCGAAGCTCTGAGTCAGGGTAAAGCCAGATTCATCGATACCATAAGTGATACCGTCGATCTTGGTAGTAAAGATGTTATACATGATGATCGCGATGGCTGAAGTACCGATACCGAGGGCCGTGTTGTAAAGGGCTTCGGAGATACCTTTTGACAGTTCAGCAGCCGCAGCGCCACCACCTTCTGCACCGAGGGCAGAGAATGATTTGATCATACCCAACACCGTTCCGAGCAGACCCAGCAGGGTAGCCACAGAGGCGATGGTAGACAGGAACACCAGGTTCTTCTCCAGCATCGGCAGTTCGAGAGCCGTAGCTTCTTCTACTTCCTTCTGGATGTTGAGCACTTTCTGTTCTGTATTCAATTCAGTGTTTGTGATCATTTCCTTGTACTTGCGCAGACCAGCCTTCATTACGTTACCCACACTGCCCTTCTGCTTGTCGCACTCAGAGATAGCCTGGTCAACATTCTTGTTGGCGAGGTGATACTGCACCTTGCGGATGAACTCGGCAATGTTACCGCTACCGGTTGCCTTGGAGATAGTGAGCAAACGCTCGATAACGAAAACAACTACTGTCAGGAAGCTAGCGATAAGGATCGGAACGATGATACCACCTTCGTACATCTTAACCAAACCACCCTTGGGGCCTTTATGGTCGGGCCAGAAACCACCAGCGAGATCGGGCTTTTCAAAATTGGCAGGATTTCCTAAAATGAATCTCCAGATGATAAAACCCGCAACGATACATACTACAGGAGCAATCCACGAAATCGCATTACTCTTTTTCTTTGGTTGAACAGATGTACTACTCTTGCTAGCAGTAGCAGTTGGTTTTGTTTCAGCCATAATTGTTTGTTTTTAGTGTTTGAGAATGTTAAGTATAATACTGATTTTTTAAGAGCTCACAATTCTACAGAAAAAAAGTTTTTTCCTAACTAAAAGACAAGGTTTTTTTTTAATTGGGATTCACAAGATAAGGAAATTCATACATCCACAGGGGGCGATAAAAATAAGGGAAATGAATGAATTAATAAATACCATCAAACATATTCTTGATATATCACAACAGTGAAGGGCTTTTTTTACCATTGATGTAAACGTTGCTTCGCATGTGAATGGCTTTTCCTTACCTTCAATCACTAAACTTAATTACACATGCAGAAACCTGTTCGAGTGGCAAAGAAGCTTTTGATTTTTTCATTAGCGATTGCTGCAACCACGACAACCCTGGCTCAGCAACGGCCCACGACCCAGCCCCCTGCCGGCGGTAACTCCACACAAACACCCGGCACCACCCCACCGGCGCCACCCAAGCCCGGTCCAAAACCTTACAAAGACGTTGTCACCGATAAAGCCGTAACCCGCAAGGGATTATTTTGGGTGCACAAAGTCGAAGACAAATGGTTTTTCGAACTGGGTGACTCCCTGCTGGGAAGAGACATCCTGGTGGTTAACCGCATCATCAAGGCGCCCATCGATACCCGCTCCGGCTTCATCGGCTTCGCGGGCGACGAAATCAACGAAAACGTGATCCGATTCGAAAAAGGCCCGAACAACAAAATATTCCTGCGCAATATTTCCTTCTCGGTTTACGCGAAAGATTCCACAAAACCGATGTACAAAACGGTTCAGAACTCCAACGTTCAACCCATCTCCGCGGCTTTCGATATCAAAGCCTTCTCCAAAGACAGCACAGGATCGGTGATCGAACTGACTGACTACATGAGTGGCGATAACGACATCCTCTTCTTCGCCCCCTTCTTCAAAACCGCTCTGCGTATCGGTGGATTACAGCCCGATAAGTCCTATATAGTAGATGTACGCTCTTTCCCGACCAATACAGAAATCAAGACGGTAAAGACCTATAGCAAAATGCCGATGCCTTCCCCGATCCCGGGCCTGGCTCCTTCCGGACCCACCGGCAATGCCACTTTCGAACTGAACAGCTCGATGGTGATCCTGCCGAAAGTTCCGATGAAGCCGCGCTTCTATGATGACCGAGTGGCGTATTTTACCACGGGTTACACAGATTTTGACGCAGACCCCCAGGGTGTTAAAGACATCAGCCTGATCACCCGCTGGAGGCTGGAACCGAAAGAAGAGGACATCGAAAAAATGAAAAGAGGGGAACTGGTAGAACCTAAAAAACCGATTATTTACTATATCGACCCGGCTACTCCGGCCAAATGGGTGCCGTACCTGATCCAGGGCGTCAACGACTGGCAGAAAGCCTTTGAAAAAGCCGGTTTCAAAAACGCGATCATGGCCAAGGTTGCTCCCACCCGCGACGAAGACAGCACCTGGAGCCTGGAAGACGCCCGCTATTCGGCGATCGTTTACAAGCCTTCCGATATCCCCAACGCGATGGGCCCCCACGTACACGACCCCCGCAGCGGCGAAATCATCGAATCTCACATCAACTGGTATCACAACGTAATGAACCTGCTGCGCGACTGGTACCTGATCCAGGCCTCTCCCAGCGATCCACGCGCCCGTAAGGCTCATTTCGACGATGAGCTGATGGGCCAGCTGATCCGCTTTGTATCCTCTCATGAAGTTGGCCACACACTGGGTCTGCCCCATAACATGGGCTCTTCTTCTTCCGTGCCGGTTGAAAAACTGCGCGATAAAGCCTGGGTAGAAGCCAACGGCCATACCCCCTCTATCATGGACTATGCCCGTTTCAACTACGTGGCACAGCCGGAAGACAATATCTCTCCTGCCGGCCTCTATCCCCGTATCGGCGACTATGATCTCTGGTCCATCGAATGGGGCTACAAACCCATCTTCGGCCAGTCTGAAGAGCAGGAAAAACAAACGCTAAACGAATGGGTAAAAGCCCGTTTCCCCAATAACCGCCTCCGCTTCCTGCATATCGATGGCGTGGATCCCCGCGCTCAAACGGAATGCATCGGCGACAACAACATGAAAGCCGGCGAATACGGCATCAAAAACCTCAAGTGGATGCTGCCCAAGATCGCCTCATGGGTGAATGAAAAAGGCGAAAACTATGAAACACTCAATGAAGTGTATGGTGAGATATTCGGTCAGTTCTCCCGTTACATGGGACATGTGGCCATGAACCTCGGCGGTATCTTTACCGATTACAAGACCTCAGACCAGGACGGCGCGGTATACACCGTTGTTCCGAAAGCCCAGCAGAAAGAGGCTATGGCCTTCCTGCAGAAGCAACTCTTCGAAACACCCACCTGGCTGCTGGATAAATCCATTCTCGACAGGATCACCGCACCCACCAGCGACCGTATCAGCGCTCTGCAGGATCAATACCTGGGAACCCTGCTGTCTGCCGCACGCCTGCAAAGACTGGTTTCCTCCGCTAACCGCGAGCCGGCTGCCTATCGCCTGGATGAGTACATGGACGACCTGCGCAAAGGCATCTGGAGTGAATTGGCTGCCCGCAAACCGATCGATGTGTACCGCCGCAACCTCCAGAAGTCATTCGTGGAAAGAGTGGGTACCATCGTAAGCCCCGCTCCTTCACCTGCCGGTGGAATCGTGATCAATTTCGGACCTGCCATCGACCCCAAAAAATCAGACATCCTCTCTGTTGCCAAAGGCACCCTGCGCCAGCTCAAAGCTGAAATCGCCGCAGCCCTGCCCCTGTATACAGACCGCATGAGCAAAATGCACCTGCAGGATCTGAACGAAAGGATCGACCGCATCCTGAATCCCAAATAAGCCTGAACAAACTTTCAAGGTTATAGAAAAGCCCCGCTCAGGCGGGGCTTTTCATTTAACAAATAATCTGATGGCGGATTCATTGTCGGAGTATTTGGGCTGCCCGATCAATGCGGACTACAGACTCACAATCATTGGTCGGATAATTATTTCAAGAATTACTGTTGTCCGGTTAAGACTTTACGGTTCTTTAAATAATTGCCTGGCTTTATTCCATTCGCTCGGTTCCCGCCCTCACCCCTGGCACCTTCTCCCGCGGGGAGAGAGGAGTAATTCAGTAATTAGACTTTTCTTGGAATAGTTACTGTTGCCTGTTTTATGCATGATCTTTGAATAACTGCCCGGATTTATTCTACAGCTGTTCACCACCGAAGAAATTTGTCATTGGCTGATGAGCTAATTTCAAATACACACCGATCCGCTCGCGCTCTCACTCCCGCTCCACAAAGGGGTGATGCTTGCGGGAATAACAATTAACTGCAACGGTATTTATTCGTACCGGAGCGCTTCGATGGGATTTAAACGGGAGGCTTTGATGGCCGGATAGAGACCTGCCAGCAACCCGGTAATTGAGCAGATAATTACGCCGAAGATGATCCAGTTCCAGGGAACTACAAAACTGGTTGACAGAAGCAGTCCGACCACGTTTCCAACGAGTATACCCAGCAGAATGCCGATGGCCGCGCCGGATAAACTGATGATGATGGCCTCATATAAAAACTGGTTGCGAATGCTCTTTCCTTTGCCACCGATCGCCTTGATCAGGCCGATCTCTTTGGTACGTTCGGTAACCGCTACCAGCATGATGTTCATCAATCCAATGGCTGCTCCGAGCAGGGTGATAATACCAATGAGTACGGCACATATCTGGATCAGCGACAGGTTACGCATCAGCATTTCGACGATGCTGTCGCTCTTGTCGATGGCGAAATTATCGTCTTCCACAGTAGTCAGCTTGCGAATGGGCCTGAATACTGCCGTAGCCTCTCCGATCGCGCCTTCGATCATCTTCACGTCGTTCACTTTCACCTGTATCGAAAAGGAGGCATTCGGATTGGAATTGAAAAAACGGCGCACATTGTTGTAAGAAGTGATGACCATATTATCCCAGCTCATGCCCAGGGTAGATCCCTTCGGTTCCAGCGTTCCGATAACGCGAAATGGAATGCTGTTGATGTTGATGATTTTGTCGATCGGTGTTTCGAGATTTTCTCCAAACAGTTTCCGGGCCACGTCGCGACCGATGACGCAAACATTTCGCCCCGTTTGCACGTCCAGCTGGGTGAGGTTTCTGCCGAAGGCCATGGAAAACCCGTTCTGGTCCACGAAGTTTTCATCGCCTCCCTGTATGCGAATGGTGGGGTTTGATTTTTTGGTTCCATAGGAAACCACCGCATCCCGCATACCCCAGAGCGTGAGACAAACCTTTGCCGGAAACTGGTAATTCTGCTTGAATGTTTCTGCCTGAACTTTGGTAATGGGCTTGTTGAGGTTCGACTTCTTCTCCTTGCGCTGCCCCTTCTTTTCTTTTTTGATGCTGGAGTTGCCGCCGAAGTTAAAACGGGGTTCGCGGAAACGGATGGTAAATCCGTTGGCGCCCATGGACGAAAAACTTTCGGTAAATTTCTGGGTAACCGCTTCGATACCGGTATTGATGCCTACCAGCGCCATGATACCAAAAGCAATGATGAAAATGGTAATTGCCGAACGGAGCCTGTTGCCCTTAACGGTTCTTACAGCCAGTGAAAATGTGTCCCGGAACGCCATAATATGGCTAAGTTAATGAATATGCCCAACCAATCCGGAAGGATTTTATGAATGGAAAATGGACCAGATTGCTGGAAAGCCGGAGGGTCAGATCCCCATCACATAAATCTGATCGATCAGGAGTTGCGGAAACAGGCCGAGGAGGATGATTACCGCGGCCAGCAACACCAGCACCCATTTGAAGGCAGCGGAGACCTCGATGGAACTGTTTTCTTCTCCTTCCTTGAAGTACATGGCCTGGATCACCCGGAAATAATAATAGACGCTGATGGCGGCGCAGGCAATGGCCAGGATAACAAGCCACATCACTTTACCATTGGCAATGGCAGCAGACAGCATATAGAACTTGGCCATGAAACCCGCAGTGGCGGGAATACCGGCGAGTGATAACAGGAAGATGGTAGTAACAGCGGCCAGCAGGGGTTGTTTCCGTGCCAGTCCGTTAAATCCTTCGAAAGTATAATCCTTCATTTTGAGCAGTACGGCGAAAACACCGATCGTGGCCAGGCTATAGGCAGCCCCGTAAAAGATGAGGCCTTCCTTCGACCGGGCACTGAGCGCCACCAGCGCAAACATCATGAAGCCGGCCTGCGCAATGGAGGAATACGCCAGCATGCGTTTGACGCTTTGCTGGAAAACGGCGGTGATATTTCCGAAAAGCAAAGTGGCGGCCGTGATGATCGACACCAGTAATTGCCACTGGGGCTGTATTTCGCCAAAGCCGAAATCAAAAAGGCGAAGAAATGCGATGAACGCCCCGGCCTTGACCACTGTAGCCATGAAGGCAGTAAAAGCAGTAGGCGCGCCGTCGTATACGTCCGGCGTCCAGAAATGGAATGGCGCAGCGGACACTTTGAACGACATGGAGAACAACAGCAACAGGAAACCTGCTGCCAGCATGGGAGTAAGCGCAGTGGTACCCGTGGCAATCACATCCAGGCTGAAACTGGCTTTGGCGCCATAGATAAGGGCGATCCCAACCAGCATCAGTCCGGTGGAAAAAGACCCCATCAGGAAATATTTCAAGGATGCTTCATTGCTTTTCAGGTTTCTCTTGTCACTGCCAGTGAGAATATAAAGCGGAATGGATATGATCTCGATTCCCAGGAAAAGCATCAGCAGGGTGCTGAAGGAAGATACAATGCTCACCCCGCAAAGCACAAAGAATATCAAAGCGAAATATTCGGCCACATGCAGGCCCACCTGTTCAATATCCTTTCCCGACAAAATAAAAAACAACAGAGTAGATCCGAATGCAATGGAATTAAACAGAAGCCCATAACCTTCGAAAGACAGCATGCCATGCGTATTGACATGAAACAGGGAAATTCCACGGGTCTCCATGACATTCGCTGCCAGGAGTATCAACATTCCCAGGATGGCTACCGATCTTACCGCCGATTTGCTCTTCGCAAACAGGCCGGTGAACATCATCACCACACCCCATACCGCCGAAATAACAATTGCATTCATATATTCAAAAAATATCTCTGTAATTTATTTTGGATGCTTCGATACCATCATGCTCAGGATGGATTGCACCGTTGATTCCGTCAATTCCAGGAAAGGCTTTGGATATACGCCAATAACCAGGATGAGCACCACCAGTATCGACAGGGCGATCTTTTCGTTGGTAAAAAGATCCTTGCCGGTAGCGGTCAGCGTATTGGTGTTTCCAAAAAATATCTTCTGGATCATATTCAGCGTATACACAGCTGAAAGGATGATGCTCAGGCCAGACACCACTGTATAGATATAATTATACTCAGACACATTCGAAGTGAACACACCGGTGAACATCAGGAACTCACCGATAAAGGCATTGGTCAGCGGCAAAGCCACATTGGCCAGGGCGATGATCACCAGGAAAATGGCCAGCGCGGGTGCCTTCTGTGCCAGTCCCCCAAGCTCTGACAGCTTGCGGGTCTTGAACTGGCGCTCGATCAGTTCTACCACTATCCAGAGACCGATGATGTTGATGCCGTGGTTGAACATCTGGATCATCACGCCCTGCATACCTGCCTCTGTTGTTGAAAAGATCGCCAGGCACATCAGGCCGATGTGCGCAATGGATGAATATGCGATCAGTCGCTTGAGATCATCCTGCTGAATAGCCAGGATTGAGGCATAGATCATTCCGAACATGCAGAGGAAGGCGGCAGAATCACCCCAGCTCCAGAAAGCATTGGGCAAAACCGGCGCCAGCCACCTGATCACGCCAAATACGCCCATCTTCACCATCACTCCGCTCAATACCATCGTAACAGCAGTTGGTGATTGTTCATATGTATCGGGCTGCCAGGTATGGAAAGGGAATATCGGCATCTTGATGGCAAATGCTCCAAAGAAGCACCAGAACAGCCAGCTTTGCTGAGACATGCTAAGGTTTGCCTTGTAAAAAGAGCTGATGTCAAATGACGCATCGCTGGTATGGAAATACACGAAAATGATCCCTACGAGCATCAGCAGCGATCCGAGAAAGGTATAAATGAAAAACTTGAAGGTAACCGGTATCCTTCTTTCTCCACCCCAAATCGAGCAGAGGAAATAAGCCGGAATCAATGCCAGTTCCCAGAAGAAATAGAACAGCAGCGCGTCCATCGCCACAAATACACCCAGCAAACCAGCCTGCGCCAGCAACATCAATCCGTAAAAATTACCCGGTTTCGCATACTGGCTCCTGTAAGTAGAAATGAAAATGACCGGGAAAGCGATCGCAGTCAGCAGGGACAGTATCTGACCCATCCCGTCGAGACCCACATGAAACCGGCTGCCAATTCCTCCCATCCACTCCAGGTTAACTTCCAGTTGGGCGCTATTTTTGAAAACTGTCAACCCAAGCAGGGAGATTACCAACACAGCCAGGGAAGAAAATAAGGCCCACGATTTGGCAGCGCGTTCTTCCTTTAACCGGAAGCTCACCAGGCCAGTGAGAAGAGGAACCAATATCAGTAAAACAGGTATCATATATTCTTGAATTCTGCGCAGCCCTTAGGGGCGTTGCAACTTATTTTTTGATCAGAAACTCAATGACGAAAAATACCAGGATGCTTATTACCATCAGCAACACATAACTGCCCACCTGCCCGCTTTGTATCAGTCGCAACTGTCGGCTGGCAGCCTGCACCAGTTTACCGATACCGTTTACAATCACACCATCGATCAGGGTATTCTCCACGAATGCCAGTATCTTTTTGCCCAGCCAGCGAAGCGGTTTTACGATGATGGCATTATAAAATTCATCAACATACCATTTGTTCTCCAGTACTTTCGCGAAACCGGTATTTTCAGAAGGTTCAAACTTCCGGTAGCGGGCAAAGGCATACAAAACCGCGATCAATACCGCCACGGTGGCGCCGGCCATCAATCCCAGTTCGGTACTGTGCGGCACCTCATGACCGGTAACAACCGGGATAACCGATCCCAGGAATTGCGACAACCTGTTTCCGGTTTCGCTGAATACAGCAGGTAATTCCACCAATCCTCCCACGATAGAAAGGGCGGCCAGTACCACCAGCGGTACGGTCATCGCTGCCGGGCTTTCATGCAGGTGATGCTCCTGTTCGTGAGTGCCGCGGAACTTTCCGTAGAAGGTAAGGATCAGCAGTCTGAACATATAGAAACCGGTAAGCATCGCTCCAAAGAGCATGATGCCGTAAATGATCTTGTTATGCTCCCAGGCTGCCAGCAGGATGGCATCTTTGGAGAAGAATCCTGAAAAGAAAGGAAATCCTGCGATCGCGAGGGTTCCGATCAGGAAGGTCAGGTGAGTTATTTTCAGCTTTTTACTCAGCCCTCCCATTTTGGTGATATCCTGTTCGCCTCCCATGGCATGAATGACACTGCCACTACCCAGGAAGAGCAATGCCTTGAAAAAAGCGTGGGTCATCACATGAAACACGGCGGCGGTATACGCGCCCATTCCCAGGGCTACAAACATATATCCCAGCTGACTGACCGTTGAATAGGCCAGCACTTTTTTAATATCATTCTGCTTAAGGGCGATGGTAGCTGCCAGTATCGCAGTAGCTGCGCCGATATAGGCCACCACATTCAGCGTCACTTCATGGGCGATGCTGTACATGACATTGCTGCGCGCGATCATGTAGATACCCGCTGTAACCATGGTGGCGGCGTGAATGAGGGCAGATACCGGAGTCGGACCTGCCATCGCATCCGGAAGCCAGGTGTACAAAGGAATCTGCGCGCTCTTTCCGGTTGCTCCCACAAATAAGAGAAGTGTGATGCCGGTAATCACTCCCACGCTTGCACTTCCAGCCTGTGAAAACACGTCGGAATAGGTAACGGAATTGAACTGGTTGATCATCCAGAAGATCGCCAGCAGAAATCCAAGATCTCCAATCCGGTTCATGATAAAGGCCTTCTTGGCCGCATTGGTATAGTCGATACTCCTGAACCAGTATCCTATCAGCAGGTATGAGCAAAGACCTACGCCTTCCCAACCGATGAACATGATCACAAAATTGGATCCCAGCACCAGCAACAGCATCGAAAACACGAACAGGTTCAGATAGGCAAAGTAACGCGCGAAATGAGCGTTGCTTTCCTCGTGCATGTATGCGGTGGAATATAAATGGATCAGGAATCCGACCCCTGTTATGATCAGCAGGAACAGCGAAGACAAAGCGTCGATCTGGAAAGCGAACGGAATGGACAATTTTCCCACGGTAATAAAGTCAAACAACTTCACTACTTCTGTTCCCTTCACCTCAAAAAAGATCAGCAGACTGATGAGGAACGAACCCAGTATCACTCCACATCCGATGACACCCGCGGCTGCCTTGGACAAACTGTTTCTGAAAAGACCGTTGATCAGGAATCCGACAAACGGCAGTACAGGAATCAGCCAAACCCATTGTATTATATTACTCATAAACAGGAACAGTACTTAGTTCATTAATGCTTTAATCTATTAAGGAAATTAATATCCACCGAATGGATATTGCGGTACATCATCACAATGATCGCCAGTCCCACACTCACTTCAGCTGCCGCCACCACCATGATGAAAAAAACGAACAATTGCCCGTCGATACCGGCATTGGGATTGGTGGCCACTCCTGCGGCATGGTGCATTTTGGAAAAAGAAACCAGCAGCAGGTTCGCGGCATTCAGCATCAGCTCAATGCACATGAACAGGATGATGGCATTTCTCCGGATCAGCACCCCAATCACACCGATTGAAAACAGTGCAATGGCCAGATAGATATAGTATTCGATTTTCATAATTGCGCTTTCAGTTTGCTGTTTACTGTTTATTAATCTGCCCCTTAATCTCCTCTTTTTCCGATAACGGCCGCGCCAACCATCGCGCTCAGGAACAACACACTGCTGATCTCAAAGGGAACCACATATTCGGTAAACAACACTTTACCCAATTTCTCGATCAGGCCGATATCACCTCCGTATAGCTGAACAGGCATCTTGCTTTCATCCGCGTTTTTCAGGGCGGCCACGAGTACCAGCATCAGACATCCACCGGAAACGACCCCGGCCAGTTTGAGCCATTTGTTTTTCTGGGGTTCTGTTTTGGCATTCAGGTTCATCAGCATGATCACAAACAGGAAGAGCACCATAATGGCGCCGGCATACACGATCAGGTTCACGATACCGATAAACTGGGCATTGAGAAGAATATAGTGGCCGCTGATAGCGAAGAATACGATGATCAGCCACAGTACACTATGCACCGGGTTCCTGCTGGATACCACGGCCAGGGCACTGATAATCGCCAGCGCACTTAAAAACCAGAATAATATTTGTGTTACAGACATTTCTCTTGATCAGTTAGCGTCTTGATAGAATCTTTTTTATGGCTCCTTTCCTCAGGCTTTCGCAGAAGCCCTGTTGCCCAGCGCTTCCTGGTATTCCTGCGGATTGGTTTTCGGGTTCGGGATCAGCAGATCGGGCTTACCATAGATAAAGCCTTTGCGCTGGTAGTTGGCCGGGGCAAAAGTTTCACTGAGGTAAATCGCATCTTTCGGACAAGCCTCTTCACACAATCCGCAGAAGATGCAGCGAAGCATATTGATTTCGTACCTGGCCGCGTATTTCTCTTCCCGGTACAGATTTTCTTCGCCGGTTTTGCGTTCGGCCGCTTCCATGGTGATCGCCTCTGCCGGGCAGGCAACGGCACAAAGCCCGCAGGCAGTGCAACGCTCCCTTCCCTCTTCATCCCGGTTCAGCACATGCAGCCCGCGAAACACCGGACTGAATTCACGTTTCTCTTCGGGATAGCTGATCGTCGCTTTTCTTTTGAAAAGGTGCGTAAAGGTGATCCACATCCCTTTGGCGATATTCCAGAGGTATAACTTCTCCAGCCAGGTCATTGGCTTCCGGTCCACTGCTTTCGCTCTGCTGGTTAATGTTGACATAGTTTATTTTTTTCAGGGTCTTTGCTTTTGAAAACAAAGGCCTTTTGAAAATTTTGCAAATATATTTTTATACCCCCAACTGCACAATTTCAATTTCCCCGCTATTTCTTGAAATACAACACCACTGCAGCCGTCAGCAACATGTTAAAAAGACTCAGTGGTATCAATCCTTTCCATCCAAGATTCATCAGCTGGTCGTAACGGAAACGGGGAATGGTCCAGCGGATCCACATAAAGGTGAAGATGCCGATGGCCACCTTGGTAAACAAGGAAGCGGCTTCGAGCACTGCCAGCCAGTTCTGACCGATCTTTTCACCCAGGTGCGCATCGTTGACAAATGGAATATCATAGCCTCCGAAAAACAGGGTGGCCATCACCACGCAACTGATGAACATATTGATATACTCCGCAAAGAGATAAAATCCGAGTTTCATGGAGGAATACTCCTGATGGTAGCCGAAGTTCAGCTCATTTTCTGCTTCCGGCAGATCGAACGGGGTACGGTTACATTCGGCCAGCGCGCAGATAAAAAAGATCAGGAATCCCAGCGGCTGAAAAGCCACGTTGTACCAGCTATCGAGCTGCATGCCCATGATCGCGCTCATCTTGAGCGAACCGGTGAGCATCAGCAGGGCAATCAGTGACAGCCCCATTGGCAATTCATAACTGATCACCTGCGAGGCACCGCGCAGCGCGGCCAGCAAAGAAAATTTGTTGTTGGAAGCCCATCCGCCGATCATAATGCCGTAAACGCCCATGCTAACCACCCCGAAGATGTACAAAATACCAATGTTTACATCGGCGATCTGCAGTTTTACTTCACGCCCGAAAAAATCGATCGTACCTCCCCAAGGAATAACTGCCGATGTCATCATCGCTGTCAGCATGGCCAGGCAGGGTCCCAGTACAAAAAGGAACTTGTTGGAGGTATTGGGGATGATCTCTTCCTTCATGAATAATTTCAGTCCATCAGCCAGCGGCTGTAACAACCCGAACGGGCCGGCACGGTTGGGTCCTCTGCGGTCCTGCATAAAGGCCGCAATCTTTCTCTCAAAATAGGTTTCGTACATGGCAATAAGCAGGGAAACCGAGATGATGCCTACGATCAGAACAAGTTTCTCCACCAATAAAAGCCAATCTACTGCCAGTAATATCATGTCTTTGCTTTATTCGTCCTGGTTATGGTTTTCAATCCCGTCAGGGATTGTTCGCTTTATTATTAAAATCGTCCGAATGGGCCGGTCCCTGGATATCGCTGAGATGAACGGCAGGTTGATTAACCTCGCTCACCTGGTGAATGTCCATCAACAACCGGGGTTGTCGTCCTTCCATTACTTTCTGGAAAGTTTCATGAGGTGTTTTCACGCCTACATAATGCCCTGCTGAAATCACCGAATGACGGCTGATCACACTGGGCCCTTCGATAACCCAGTCGCTCACTTTTTTCTTTTCAAAACGGCATTCATTGCAGATCCATCCTGGAGTGCCTTTCGTACTGTCTTTCACTTCTCCCCACTGGTCTTTGCGGGCAGTAACCCTGAACACTTCTTCTCCTCTCATCCACAACTGCACTTCCCCACAGCATTTGGAGCAATTGCAATGGGCATCTACCGGTTTGGTAAACCATACCCGGTTCTTGAACCGGAAGGTTTTATCGGTCAGCGCCCCAACGGGGCAAACATCGATTACGTTGCCAATGAAATCATTGGTCAGCGCTTTCTCTATATAAGTGGCGATCTGCGCATGATCGCCGCGGTCGAGCACGCCATGACCTCTTTTTTCGGTCAGCTGGTCTGCTACAAACACACAGCGGTAGCACAGGATGCATCGGGTCATGTGCAACTGGATATAAGGACCCAGGTCGTGCTTCTCGAAGGTTCTTCTCTTGAATTCGTATCGGGTGCCTTCACGGCCGTGTTCGTAGCTGAGGTCTTGCAGATGACATTCACCGGCCTGGTCGCAGATGGGGCAATCCAGGGGGTGATTGATCAGCAGAAATTCAACGACGCCAGCGCGAGCATCGAGCACTTTCTCGCTGGTAATACTCTTCACTACCATGCCATCCATGACGGTGGTACGGCAGCTGGCAACCAGCTTGGGCATGGGGCGTGGGTCGGCGGTGGAGCCGGCGGCCACTTCCACCAGGCAGGTACGGCATTTTCCTCCACTGCCTTTCAGTTTGCTGTAGTAGCACATGGCAGGAGGTGTAACATCTCCACCGATGGTGCGGGCGGCATTCAGAATGGTAGTGCCGGGCTCCACCTCGATGGTGATGTTATCAATTGTTACCTTGAATAATTTCTTTTCTTCAGCCATTGAAACGTGTTTCGTTTATGGTTTATCGAACGGGTTCGAAAAATTAAAAAGTCAAAATGCAAAAGTCAAAAAGTCAAAAGTCAAAATGCAAAAGTCCCGGCCATTCTCTGCACTTACCATCTTCACAGTGGGAACGCAAAGACCGCTAAGAACCGCAAAGAGCGCGAAGACTCTCTAACGATTCAAAACGATACTGCGTTCAAGAAAGAAAGAGAACAAATCCTAAACTTTTTTCATGGCTTTCAATTCATTCGTCCTGCGCCTAATTAAATAAAGTCCACAGTTATACTACTATTCCCACTCAGCGACTTCCTTCGCGTACTTTAAGGTTCTAAGTGCATTTGCGTCCAGGCATTCACTTCCTTCGCGCGCTTTGCGGTTCTTGGCGCAATTTGTGTCCAGGCATTCACTTCCTTCGCCCGCTTTGCGGTTCTTGGCGCAATTTGCGTCCAGGCATTCACTTCCTTCGCGCGCTTTGCGGTTCTTGGCGCTTTGCGTTCCTTGTATTCACTTCCTTCGTGCGCTTTGCCGTCCTTGGCGCACTTTGCGTCCAGGTACTCACTTCCTTTGCGCGCTTTGCGGTTCTTGGCGCAATTTGCGTCCAGGCATTCACTTCCTTCGCCCGCTTTGCGGTTCTTGGCGCAATTTGCGTCCAGGCATTCACTTCCTTCGCGCGCTTTGCGGTTCTTGGCGCTTTGCGTTCCTTGTATTCACTTCCTTCGTGCGCTTTGCCGTCCTTGGCGCACTTTGCGTCCAGGTACTCACTTCCTTTGCGCGCTTTGCGGTTCTTGGCGCACTTTGCGTCCAGGTATTTTCCTCCACTCACAAGCCATTGGCAATTCGTCTGATCCCATCCTTAAGCATCACCTCATTGAAGTTGATAAGCAATCCAAGCTTGCATTGTAGAAACTTCAGGTACGTCAGCACGATTGCCTTATGAATATCTGCAACAGCTTCGATCGCTTTTACTTCAACAAGCAATTTATTTTCAATCAAAAGATCAGCCCTGAAACCACAATCCATTCTAACATCTTGATAAATTACAGGTATCGGCCTTTCTTTAACAACATTCAAACCTAACCGTGTCAGTCGATAACACAAACACTCAACATATACCTTTTCCAAAAGCCCCGGTCCGATATCTCTGTGAATAGCGATTGCTTCCCGAATTACGATGAAGGACAGTTCATTTTCAGTCATACTATGATATATGACCAAAACTATTTTGACTTTTCAAAGAACTTCTGTTTAAAACAGCACTTTTAGAATGTGTTTTATACGGCCGCCGCTCTCGGCTCCGCATACCCGGCCAGGCCATAATTGCGGCGCTGGCTTTCTTCGGGATTGTTCACATGCCACTCGAATTCATCCCTGAAATGACGTATGGCTGCCGCTACCGGCCAGGCCGCTGCATCTCCCAGCGGACAAATCGTATTTCCTTCAATTCTTCTCTGTATATCCCATAACAGATCTATATCACTCACCTTTCCTTTTCCGTATTCGATATTATGCAGGATCTTTTCCATCCACCCGGTTCCTTCCCGGCATGGGGAACACTGTCCGCAGCTTTCATGACGATAAAATCTCGCCAGGGTAAGCGTATGCCGAACCACACACTGGTCTTCATCCAATACAATAAACCCACCCGAGCCCATCATGCTGCCCGTTGCAAAACCTCCGTCCGATAAACTTTCATAAGTCATCATCCGTGTTTCGCCTTTGGCAGTTTTCAGCAGCAGGTTGGCCGGCAGAATGGGAACCGAAGATCCGCCCGGAATACAGGCTTTCAATTTCTTTCCGTTTGCTATTCCACCACAATATTCATCACTGTAGATGAACTCCTCTACAGAGATCGTCATGTCGATCTCATATACTCCCGGCTTGCGAATGTTTCCACAGGCTGAGATCAGTTTGGTTCCGGTAGATTTGCCAATACCGATCTTAGCATATTCTTCTCCACCTATATTCATGATCGGCACCACGGCCGCGAGTGTTTCTACATTGTTTACCACCGTCGGGCAATCCCACAGGCCTTTCACCGCAGGGAAGGGTGGTTTGATTCTCGGGTTGCCTCTCTTGCCCTCCAGTGATTCGATCAGCGCTGTTTCTTCGCCGCAGATATATGCGCCCGCTCCCCGCTGAACATATATCTGGCAATCGAATCCGCTTCCCAGGATGTTTTTACCCAGCCATCCGTTGGCATTGGCTTCTGCGATGGCCTGTTCCAGGATGTCGACGATCCAGGCATATTCTCCGCGGATATATATATAGGTACGTCCGCTTCCCAGCGCGTACGAGGCCACGATCAACCCTTCGATCAGCAGGTGAGGAATGAACTCCATCAGGTACCTGTCTTTGAAGGTACCGGGTTCGCTTTCGTCTGCATTACAGACCAGGTAGCGGGGCACTCCTTCCGGTTTGGCCAGGAAGCTCCATTTCATACCCGTTGGAAAGCCCGCCCCTCCGCGACCGCGCAGACCACTCTTCTTCACTTCTTCCACGATATCAGCCGGTTGCATCCTGAATGCTTTTTCTACCGAAGCATATCCGCCTTCGCGGCGATATACCTCGTATCCGCGTATACCCGGAATGTTTGCCTTGTCTATTAATAATTTTCGACCCATGGTTCGTTTATCGTTTCTCGTTTAACGTTTGCAGCTGTTCTCGACTTTCTATTTCAGTTTCTCTTTCACTTTCACTTTCTCTTTCTCTTTCTCTTTCTCTTTCTCTTCTCCGCTCCTTTTTCGTCGACCGCTATTAATTGTCAGGAATTGACCAAGTGACCAATTCACGAATTGACTAATTATTCGTCATCGCGTTCTTCCGGCACTCTTCAATGATCGCGTCTACTTTCTCTTTGGTCAGGTGCTCGCGGTAATGCTTGCCCATTTGCATCATCGGCGCATAACCGCAGGCTCCCAGGCACTCTACCGTTTTCAGGGTGAAGAGTCCGTCGGAAGTTGTTTCGCCCGGACGGATGCCGAGTTTCTCCCCGATATACTGAATGATATTGTCGCTTCCGCTCAGCATGCAGGGGCCCGTCTGGCAAACCTCAAACATATATTTGCCCACGGGTTTCAGGTTATACATGCTGTAGAAAGTAGCTACTTCATACACTTCAATGGGATCCAGTTGCAGCAGGGAGGCTACATAATCCATGGTAGAAGAACTGAGCCAGCCTCCAAACTCCTGTTGGGCCAGGTGAAGCACCGGAATGAGCGCGCTTTTCTGCTTTCCCGCAGGATAGAAGTTGATGATTCTTTGAACTTCCTTTAATTTTTCTTCACTGAACTGATTCATATATCCGGTTTCCTTAAATACAAAAAATGATCAGGCGTCCATTTCTCCGGCAATCAGGTTAAGGCTGCTCAGCACGATGATCGCGTCGCTGAGCATGGACCCTTTTACCATTTCTTCGAAAGCCTGGTAATAAATAAAACAGGGGCGACGGAAATGCAAACGATAAGGCGCCCTTCCTCCATCGGAGATCAGGTAAAATCCCAGTTCTCCATTTCCACCTTCCACTGAACAGTATATTTCTCCGGGTGGTATATCAATTTCTCCCATGATGATCTTGAAGTGCCAGATCAGCGCTTCCATCTTGGTATACACATCTTTTTTCTCTGGCAAATAATACTCAGGCACATCGGCATGGAATATTTCTGAATCCGCGCCTTTAAATTCCTGCACCTTGCGGTAGGCCTGCTCGATGATGCGAAGGCTCTGCCACATTTCCTGGTTACGCACCAGAAAACGATCATAGCAATCGCCGGTAGATCCTACCGGGATGTCAAACTCAAAATCTTCGTAACTGGAATAGGGAGTATGTACCCGCACATCATAGTCCACGCCGGCTGCGCGCAGGTTAGGACCCGTAAACCCATAATTGAGCGCTCTCTCTGCACTGATGGGACCGGCCCCGATGGTCCGTTCCATGAAAATGCGGTTGCGGTTGAAGAGGTTTTCGAACTCTTTCAATACCCGGGGATATTCCCGAAGGAATTTCTCCAGTTTCTCGAATGCCTTGGGAGTGAAGTTTCTTTCAAAACCACCAATGCGGCCAATATTGGTCGTGAGGCGCGAGCCGCACACTTCTTCATAGATCTCATAGATCAGCTCGCGGTATTGCATCACGTACAGGAAGCCGGTGAATGCGCCCGTATCCACGCCTACGATCGAATTACAGATCAGGTGATCGGAAATGCGTGCAAGTTCCATGATGATTACCCGGAGGTAGTCTACTCTTTTCGGAGTTTTTATCTGCAGTAACTTCTCGCAGGTGAGGTGCCAGCCCATATTGTTGATCGGCGATGAACAGTAATTCAATCGATCGGTCAGCGGGGTGATCTGGTACAGCGGCCTTCTTTCGGCAATTTTCTCAAAGGCACGATGGATATATCCCACTGTTTGTTCCGCACTCATCACTCTTTCTCCATCGAGCTCAAGGATATTCTGGAATACCCCATGGGTAGCGGGGTGGGTGGGTCCAAGATTCAGCGTGGTCGTTTGCTTTTCAATGGAACCTTCCGGAAGCCTGATGTTGGTATGTGTAGCTGTTTCGGACATTCGATCTGTAGTCTTTAAATTATTTTAGGGATCGCCTCAGCGACCAAACATTTCATCGTCTTTATCCACACGGGTCTGGTCTTCCAGGGGGAATTCTTTTCTCATGGGGAAATAATCCATTTCATCCACATTGAGAATTCTCTTCAGATTCGGATGGCCCACAAAATTCACTCCGTAAAAATCATAGGTTTCTCTTTCCATCCAGTTGGCGGAGCTGAACAGCGCGGTAGCGCTGAATACATCGGGCTTTTGGATATCAGTAAACACTTTGAACCTGATACGGACATTCTGAACCAGGTTATGGAGATGGTAAACTACCGCCAGTTCTCTACCCTTGTCGTTCGGATAATGTACTGCCTGTAAATCGGTGAGGAACCTGAAACCGAGGGAGGGATCATCGAATAAAAACTGGAGTACTTTCAGGTTGAGTTCTTTCGGCGCTTCGAATGTAAGCATACCGTAAGGTTCGGAGAATCCGGTCAGTTGGTCTCCGAATTTCTCCTGCAGTTTTAGTCTGATCTCTTCGTTGGTCAACATCAATCTTTTGGCATTTTGGAACGAAACCTGCTGATTTCCTTCCCTGAATTATATGATTGAACTGTCTGCAGTACTTGCGTTCCTGCAGCAATTGTTTACTGAATTCCGTAGCTGGCCATCAGGTCTTTGTAACGATCGCTGTTGCGGCGACGCAAACTTTCCTTGCCTACCAGCTCCTGTACTCTCATGAAACCATCCAGTACCGCTTCGGGCCGGGGTGGGCAACCGGGGATATATACATCCACCGGTATGATCTGGTCGATCCCCTGCAACACACTATAAGTATCGAATACACCGCCACTGGAAGCACAGGCACCCATTGCCAGCACCCAGCGGGGTTCGGCCATTTGCAGATATACCTGCTTCACCACCGGCGCCATTTTTTTGGCGATGGTACCCATCACCATCAACAGATCGCACTGGCGGGGAGAAAACCCTACTCTTTCTGCGCCAAAACGGGAAAGATCGTAGTGGGAGGCCATGGTAGCCATAAATTCTATCCCACAGCAGGAAGTGGCAAAAGGCAGGGGCCAGATCGAGTTTTTACGCGCAAGACCAACCACTTTGTCGAGATTGGTTGCCATAAATCCTTCCCCGGAATATCCCTCAGGACCTTCCTCCACCAGCTTGATGTTCCTTTCTCCCTGGCCATAAATATTATATCGAACCGGACGAGGCATAGTATTCAAATTTTTTTTAATAATCGCCTGGCGGCGTATTACCTGATCAAAACACCTGACAAACTCAAGAGTTCGGAGTTTCCTGTTTTACTTATCCTAAACCTTTTTCAATGCCCATCTCGAAGGGCCGGCATTATTCCTCCCAGCGGATGGCTCCTTTCTTAATGATATAAATGAACCCTGCGAGGAAAAACGCAACGAACATCACTACGGCGCCAAATCCATCCCAGCCAAGCTCTTTGAAATTAACCGCATAAGGATAGAAAAAGATCACTTCCACATCGAACAAAACGAAGAGAATAGCAACCAGGAAATATTTTATGGCCATCGGATGACGGGCATCGCCATGGCTTTTGATACCGGAAGTGAAGTTCTCCAGCTTGTCGGCAGTTTTTCTCTTTGGACCGAGAAAATGGGTTACACCCATCATGACAGCAACAAATCCAATGGCAAATAAGAGTTGGAGAGCGACGGGAAAGTACCAGAAGGCGTTATCTGGATTTTGCGGAGTAGTGGAAACCTGGAGCAGGTACTGAATCATACACCTTTCTGAATTTGGGGGCAAAAATAAGGCAGCTACCCTGAAAAACAATCGTACAGGGTCAAATAAGTAAAAATCCCCTCGTACACTACGAGAGGATTTCTATGATAATTTTTATTTCAAGCCCGGGCCCTATTTAGGTGCTCCGTTTCGGGCGCCTCCGGTTTTGGGGCGGGCAGGCGGGGCCGGTGGTCTGGCTGGTTGTGTCAAGATTTTCCTGATCCTGTCGGCATCGGCATTAGCCGGATCTACTTCAAGTATTTTGTCGAGGTAAGATATGGCAGTCGCCTTGTCTTTGGCCACATCATTATACCACTGTACCAGGAAGAAATAAGAAGAGATGGCCTGTGACTTGTATTTAACAGAATCGATCTGGCGGGCTTTTTCAGCGAGCATCTTGTACGCCTCTACGGCCAGTCCTTTGGAATTGGTAGAATCATCCTGGGCCTGCTTGCTTCTCGCACACCAGAGATAACCAAAAATCTCGTTTGGATATTTGCTTTGGTACAGCCCGCAGAAAATGCTGTCGGCCGTTACATAATTACCTGCCTGATAGTTGGAAAGACCCCAGTTGTACAAATCGGTTTGATTGGGGTTCTTTTTAATGGCATAGGCCTTACCCAGCCAATTGGCTTCTTCTTTCCTGTTACCCATTTTCTTGGCCAGGGCAGCTCCCCGGTTAATGAGTTTGACTTTATTGTCGATGAGAGTATCTCTGTCGATGGCTGTTTGCAAAGCGGTAAATGCCTCGCCTTCGCTGCCCGGAATTTTGGAATTGATATTCGCCAGCTCTTCATAGTCGGCAGCCAGAATATCTTCCGGCTCGGCTTTGGCCAGGAAGGTAGTCATGGCCTGCTTGGCGCCGGGAAGATCACCAGTGGTATCGGAGGCATAGGCTACCAGGCGATACATACGCGGTGCCACTTTATCGCCAAACTGGGCAATCAGTGCCTTTGCCCTCTCCCTGGCTTCGGCAAACTTTGCAGAAGCATAGAGGAAGTCTGTTTTCAGGTATTCCACTTCGGGCCCCTGATCCATGCTGGCAGTATATTTTTCAAGGTAAACGGCGGCTTTGTTTACATCGCGGGGATACCAATAATAGAACAGTTCGAAATAGGCCGGTGCATAGGCCGGATCGATCTGGGTGGCTTCTTCAAAAGCCGGCAGGAAGTAATCCTTGTTATTCTGTGTCAGGTATACCTTTCCGATAAAGAACTTGGCGGCTGCCAGTCTGGAATCGAGCGACAATGCCTTATTGAATGAAGTAACCGCGTTACCTCCTTCAATCAGCTTGCGATAGGCATTACCAAGTATAATATAGGTATCCGGGTTTTTGAAGTCTTTCAATTGTGTGGCCGCATTGAGCTTCTCGATCGCGTAGGCGGCATCTCCCTGCCTCGCTCTTACGTTGGCAGTCCCAATCGCATTGAAGACGTTGATGTCTTTACTTTTTGTGAGCGCCAGCGCGGTTTCAAACCGTTGACGCGCATCGCTCCCTTTGCCTTCCATCAATTCGATCTGGCCCATTCCAACCAGTAAAAGCGGAGCATTTCCATTTTGCTGAAGAGTCTTTGAGTAAAGATCCTTGGCAGCAACGGAATCCTTCATCTCGATCAGCGTTTGTCCAAGCCAGTAGACAGCATTCAGGTCATTCGGATTGGCGGCCAGTACTTTTTCGAAGGTCTCCTTGGCACTCTTGTATCGCTCGTAGTAAAAGAACTTCTTCCCCTGATCCACACTTTGGGCAAAAAGGAAGTTGCCTGCTAACACAACTCCAGCTACTAAACTGAATAAACGCTTCATTTGCGATTGCTTGTTTTTAGTGTTTGTAAATGTATAAAAACGTTTTTACTCGGTTATGTCAATCTTTTTTATTTCCGGTCTTTGACGGGCCGGCAACAGGTAAGACCTGTAAAAGATCCGCTGTCCTTTTTCGTAGATGAGAAAATTTCGAAAGCCGCTGCCAAGGCCATCATAATTTTCTTTTAAAACATAATACAGCGGACGAAGCAAGGGGTAACGACCACTATAAATATTTGCCTGATAGGGCTTTACATATGGGCCTTTAGTACATCCGCTACATTCCAGCGAAGCCAGATTTACTTTTTTCAGGAAACTGATCTGCTGGGGATCGTCCTTGTTTCCAATCCAGCTGACCCCGATCAAACCGATCGCATCGGTATGGTTGCTTACATAGTCAATGACGGCCTCGCTGCCATTGGCTCCCTGCATGCTGGCGCCTGGTTTCTCACCGTTCAAAAGGGAATCTACCACAAATCGTACCGTACTGGTCGATTTTGTTCCATCCATGACAACTTTATACTTGTAACCACTGGTTCCTTTGATCATGGAGCGTATGTCCTGCAGGGTAAATAAAGAATCGGGAGACTGGTTATTGGTGATAACCGCAATAGCATCCCAGGCCAGCAGTCCGAAACTGGGTACATAATGCAGGCTCTTCTTGAACTCGTCCTGCTCCTTTTCAGTAAGCCCGCGTGTAACTATCACCATTGTAATGCTGTCCACCTCCAGGTCTCGCAAACAGTCTGCCTCGGGTTTGTAACGAACAACAATATGAGCATCGGGATGCTGTGATTCGAACACCTGAATCTGGGAATCGATAACAGGTTTGAAAGATTCATCGGCGCTGACATAGATGGTACCCGTAGTAAGGGTATTACGGGTATCTTTCACATTCTTGTTTTTGCAACTCTGTGAAATCAATATCAAAACGATGAAAAGAGAAAAGAGCTTTAGATTGACAAGCAAGCCAAATATATTCTTCTTCATTCTCTGTAGTAATTTTTCTTGTATCCCCGGTAAATCCGGAAAAAACCATACAATAAGCACATTCCGGCAAAAACATATCTGAGCAAAGGCTCGCCGGATAATTTCATTCCGAGCTTCTCGGCCAATGCAAAGAATACCCCGAAGCCGGCAATAACTACCCCCATCCCAATATCCATAATGGATCTTCTACCAGAATAAGCCTTCCGCCTTTTTTCATCAAAATCAGTCGACATTTCCAATGTTTTGGGATACGGGCAAGATAGGTCATTTACCTGAAAAAGAAATCCGCCTCTATCCGTAATTTAAAAAATTATACCAGCGGTAAATCGATTGCATTGCCTTATTGCTCAGGTATTTCAACCACTACGGGCAAAGTGAAATATAGTGCTACTTTCCTGCCGTATTGAAGGCCTGGTGTCCACACAGGCATCTTGCCCACAACCCTGATCACTTCCTTATCATAGTCATTTCTGCCGGCACTTTTTATGATCTCGGCCTGGGTTACCCTGCCCTCCTGGTCTACCACAAAACGACACCTGATCTCGAGGCGGCTTCCGGCCTCCTGGTCGCCGAAATCAAAACGCAGGTTCTTTAAAAGAAATCTTTTCAGCGCTTCATTACCTCCGGGAAAAGAAGGCATCACATCAGCATGCGTCAGAACTGCGTTTTCTTCGGGCACCGGTGGCACCGGCGCAGCTATTACTGCAGATGCGGGGCCGGGATCTGTGACCGGGGGCACGCCATCATGGGTTTCGGTAGAAATCTGAACGTCCTTCCCGAGATCACTGATGGCAGGCATCGGACTCACCTCCTCTTTCACCAACAGTGGTTTGGTATATTGAACGGAGGCCACCACCTGTTTCACCGGCGGTGGTGTGGAAGGAGGAGGAACAGGTGGCAATATCTCCACATGGGTCAATGACACATCGTTTTTATCAACCACTCCGAATAATTTGTCTTTGCTGTGATGACTGTTTATCCAGTACCAACCGGCCAGGAAAAGAACCAGCATGGCGATGGTGACGGCTAAGGATCGAACCAGTCGATGATTGTATCCTTTGCGAAGCATATACGCTCCGTAATCCTTGTTTCGGCCCTCGAATATGATATCGAGAAGATCCGATTTGAGTATGGTGTCTGGTTTCATCGCGAACGGTTTTATGTTCAATAAATGAAACTCGCGCGAGTCTGATTATTTAGATGCAGTAACTCCTTTCTTTCCACAATCTTAAACCGGGCAGGCCCGGGAACTGGCGAGCGCTTGCTAACGGGCAAAAACGTAATTTTGCGCGATGAAAATTTTGATGGTCTGTCTGGGGAACATCTGCCGCAGTCCGCTGGCGGAAGGAATCATGCGGAAGAAAGCAAGCGAAGCGGGCCTCGACTGGACAATCGAAAGCGCAGGCACCAATGGATACCACAATGGCGAAGCACCTCATCGTTTGTCGCAAAAAGTGGCGATCCTGAATGGAATCGACATTGGCGAGCAGCGGTCAAGAAGAATCAGTGGCGCGGATTTCGAAAAATTCGACAGAATCTATGCGATGTCGGGCGATGTGATCGATGAGATGAAAAGAATCGGGGGAAAACAATTCATTCATTCGAAGGTGAATCTCCTCCTGAATGAACCCTACCCTGGTGAAGACCGTGAGGTACCGGACCCCTGGTACGGACCGGAGCCTGGCTATCACGAAGTATTCGACATGATCGCAACAGCCTGCGAGGCCATCATCACCAACTATCAACAGCAATCATAAACGGCGCAATTAAATCTTTTCACAGCAATGGCTAAACCCAAAGTATCGTTGCCACAGGGAACACGTGATTTCGGACCGGAAGTGGTAAGAAAAAGAAATTACATCATACAGACCATCAAATCGGTTTTTGAACTCTACGGCTTTCAGCCCATAGAAACACCCGCCATGGAGAACCTCGAAACCCTGATGGGCAAGTACGGGGAAGAGGGCGACAAACTCATTTTTAAGATCCTCAACAACGGCCTCGGGCATCCGGAACACCTGGAGCGATCGAGGGCGGCTTTCGAAAAAGTTTTACAGGGAAAAAACGATCCCGCTCTCACGGAGCGCGCCCTTCGCTACGACCTCACGATCCCCTTTGCCCGTTTCGTGGCCATGAACCATGCGCAACTGGCCTTCCCGTTTAAACGCTACCAGGTTCAGCCGGTTTGGCGTGCCGACAGACCACAGAAAGGAAGATACAGGGAGTTTTACCAATGCGATGCCGATGTGGTGGGAAGCACTTCCCTGCTCAATGAAGTGGAACTGGCATCCATCTACCACGAATGTTTTACCCGTTTAGGAATGAAGGGGTTTGACATACGATTGAACTCGCGAAAAATACTGGCTGCCCTGGCAGATAGTTGCGGCGGCCAGGAAAAAATGACCGATATCACCATCGCCATCGATAAACTCGATAAGATCGGCCTGGCAAAGGTGGAAGAAGAGTTGAAAGAAAGGGGGCTGGATGAACAACAGGTAAGCACCATCCGCAATTATCTTCTGATCGACGGTACCAATGCTGAAAAAATGGAGAAAGCGGAAAAACTTCTGGCCGGCAGCCCGATTGGTAAAGAGGGTCTCGCGGATCTGGCATACATCCTGACCGCCTGCGAATCCAATGGTACCTCCTGCACATTTGACCTCACGCTTGCCCGCGGACTGAACTATTATACAGGCGCAATTTTCGAAGCAAAGGCTCCCCAATCCGTGAAAATGGGCAGTATTGGAGGGGGCGGTCGCTACGATGATCTCACCGGCCTGTTTGGCGTAAGCGGTATACCGGGAGTGGGTATTTCTTTCGGACTGGATCGGATCTATGATGTTATGGAAGAGCTGGCCCTGTTTCCCGAAGCCCTCCAGGTGAGTACGCAGGTGCTTTTCTTCAATAGTGGTAAAGACGAAGCCGGCCAGGCATTCAGAGCCATGCAACAGCTCAGGAAGGAGGGAATCCGCGCCGAGCTGTACCATGAAGCGGCCAAATTCGACAAACAATTCAAATACGCCGAAAAGAAAAACATCCCGTACGTGATCATAATCGGCAGCCGGGAACTGGCAGAAAACAGCTTTATCGTTAAAGATTTGCGTAAAGGAGAACAACAAACGCAGCCTATGGAAAATCTCACGAATATTTCTTTTATTTGACCCCGTAAAATCAACCATTCACATATGAAACGTTTATCCTTCCTGATGTTGATCGCCCTCTTTAGTATGGTCACCATCATTTCCTGTAAATCGGGCGACAAATCAGGTGTACAGGTTCCTAAAGAATCTGCATTTGTTTTTCACCTGAACAACACTTCCCTTTCCGGCAAACTCAGCTGGGAGGAAATAAAATCTACCAGGTGGTTCAAAGAAGCTTATGCCGATGCAAATGATTCTCTCCTCAGAAAATTACTGGACGATCCCGATAATTCAGGCATCGATACCAAAGCAAATATGGTATTGTTTGTAAAGAAGGAGGGACGTGGAGGATATGTTGGTTTCGAAGGAACGCTGAAAGATCCGAAGGCATTTGAGGAGTTCAACAAAAAAACCTATCCGCAGGCTACCGTGGCCAAAGATGGCGACGGCATGGTTATCGGACTGCAAAACGACCGGGTGATTGCCTATACGCAAGGTACCCGCTTCATCTATATCGTGGATCTGCCCCTGGGTATGGCTGCCAGCATGATCCCGGGCGCTTCACGCGGCGAATCTTTTCATTTCAGCAAAGACAGCCTCGTTTCTTTTGCCAAGTCAACCTTCAACCTGTCTGGAAAAGATAACCTCACCAGCGATGATCGTTTTGCCGAACTCATCAAATCTCCGGGCGACGTACACATCTGGATGAACAACGAACAATACTTTAATATGCTGGGCGCAGAAGTACTGAGCATGATGAAAATTGGTGACATCATCAACGGACAAACTTCTGCTTCCGTGCTCAATTTCGAGAACGGAAAAATCACCTTCGATTCCAAAACCTATCTCAACGAAAAAATGGCCGGGCTGATGAAAAAATACCCGCCCAAGAAGATATCGGCCGATATGATCAACCGGATCCCTTCGAAGGATGTGGCTGCGGTTTTCGCCATGAACTATCCCCCGGATGGTTTGAAAGATCTGCTGAAATTGGCAGGAGTGGATGGAATGGTGAATAGCCAGATCGAAAAATTGAACTACAGCCTGGACGAATTCATCCGTGCCAATAAAGGCGACCTCGTTATTGCCGTATCAGACTTCGTGGTTAAAAAAGAAGAAGTGACCATTGGCGGAGAAGATGGCGGACAACCCTATAAGTACACCACTTCCAAACCCGACGTAAAAGTTCTTTTCGCTACTTCCGTAAACGACAAGGCGGCTTTCGATAAACTCATCACCACACTGGCTTCGCAAATGCCCGAAGCAAGCGGTGCCGCAAAAGAAGTAAGCTACCAGATCGATAAAAACTGGTTTGTAGCTTCCAATTCAGCAGACTATAACGCTAAATTCCTGGCAGGCACCAGCAATCAGTTCGCTTTTGCCGGAAGACTGGCAGATCATGGAATCGGCATGTATGTCGACATCAATAAACTGATCAAAGGAGCCGGTGCAGAATTAACCGATGATCGTCAGAAGGCGCAATACGAAGCGTCCATCAAAATGTGGCAGGATGCCTGGATGACCGGTGGAGATTACAAGGACGGCTCTACTACCAGCCACTTCGAGATCAACCTGGTTGACAAAGGCACCAACAGCCTGAAGCAGATCAACCAGTGGGTAGATAAAATGAATGCTACTTCTCGTAAGTACGATCCGGCCACAGACACCAATTCACAAGTCGACACAACCGCCATCGCTCCTGAAAAGGATCCGGTTAAAAAATAAATTTTCAATTTCTCAAAAAGCCACAGCCTGAACGGGTCTGTGGCTTTTCCTGTCTGAAACCTTACCTTCATTTCATGACGCTTCACCTTCAGAATATTCTTCCCACTTATTTTGATGCTTCCAGGGCCGGTCAATCGGAGATCTGGGGAAAAGACCTGCTTTTCAGCAAAGGAGAAATGATCAAAATTGTGGCGCCGAGCGGAAGCGGTAAAACATCGCTGGTTTCATTCCTGTATGGAATGCGCGGCGATTTCAATGGTACCATTCAATGGGGAGATATCAATATTGCCCGGGCAACCATCGAACAGAAATCAAGGCTCAGACAAGCTTCGGTAAGTATCGTTTTCCAGGACCTTCGACTGTTTCCGGAACAAACGGTTTGGCAGAACATAAATATCAAGCGTCAGCTCAATCCCTTTCACCCGGAAGAAAAGATAAGGGAAATGGCTGCCCGGCTGGGAATGGAAAACAAACTGGACAGGCTCGCCAAAACCTGTTCTTACGGCGAACAGCAACGGGTGGCGATCATCCGATCGCTGATGCAGCCATTCGATTACCTGTTGCTCGACGAACCTTTCAGCCACCTGGATACGTCCAATTCACAAAAAGCCATGCAGCTGATGCTGGAAGAAGCCACGTTGCGAAAGTCAAGCATCGTTTTTGCCGACCTGGAAAGAATTGATTATTTCCCATTCGATAAAATATTTCATTTGTAGCCTTATCGTTTCATTCATGAAAGCTTCGTTCCAACACATCAAACCTTTGCTTCAAACCGGTGCCAGCCCGGTCTCCCGGCTTTTTTCCTATCTCGGGCTGGGGATCGGTGTATTGCTGTTGCTGTGTTCGATCCAGATGTACGTCAACATCCAGCAACTGATGGGAACGGAAAGCATTCGTAAAGATGGCTCCGATTTTATTGCCATCAGAAAAGACATCACCAACGAAACGATGGGCCAACTGGCAAAAAATCAATTTACACAAAAGGATATCGATGAGTTGAAAGCGCAGCCGTTCGTAGAAGATGTTTCTCCCCTGCTGGCCAACAACTTCAGG
This sequence comes from uncultured Chitinophagaceae bacterium, assembly GCA_964605065.1. Classification (GTDB taxonomy): domain Bacteria; phylum Bacteroidota; class Bacteroidia; order Chitinophagales; family Chitinophagaceae; genus Endoryza. Next base: position 33,921 of record CAZSAQ010000021.1, on the reverse strand, counting down.
GTTCAATTGAGCGGTGGCAGGCTCATTCCTTTCCAGAGTGATTTTTTCCTGGAATCACTGGATTCTCATTTCATCGATACCGTACCGCCAACATTTCAATGGCAGCAAGGACAGGAAGACCTGCCGATCATCGTGGCGGCCGACTTCCTGGAGATCTATAATGTGTTTGCCCCAGGTTACGGTCTTCCGCAACTGTCGGAAGAAACCGCGACCAGCATGGGCATCCTGGTGATCTGCTTTTCACCAGACGGAACGCAGCATGTCTTTCGGGGGCGGATCGTAGCACTCAGCGATCGCATCAACTCATTCCTGGTTCCGAAGTCCTTCATGGACTGGGCCAATCAATCTTTCAGCAACCAGGGAGAGGTAAGAGCCTCGCGTTTATATGTCAAAACAAAAGATGCCAACAATCCCGAATTTCTAAAGTACCTCGCGGATCATCATTTCGACGTCAACAAAGACAAAACAAAATTCGGAAGAGGCAAAGCGATTCTGCAAGGCATATTCAGCGGACTGGGCGTATTCGGATTGCTCGTTGTCGGGCTGGCCCTCCTGTTGTTTTCCTTTTACCTCCAACTGATGATTGCCCGCAGCAAAGACAGCCTGCAGTTATTGCTGACCCTGGGTTATTCGCCCAACTGGCTGAGCAACCAGGTAACCCGGCGTTTCGTGCCGGTGTATGTGATGGTCATCCTGGCCGCTGTTCTGGCAACAGGTCTGCTGCAATATCTTTTTCATCAGGTGATCCTTCTCAATCGTTCCGGACTGTCCTCCTTCCCGCATGTGTCGGTCCTGGCCGCTGCAGGCATATTAATCGTTCTGTCGCTGCTGGCCAACTACCGTATGGTAAGGAAACTATTGCTCCGCATATACTGATCAGCGTTTCGATTATATCAGTACATTTAGGCAAACGACAAACCTATGTTCCGTCTTGCCCTCCTGTTTATGCTTATCGCTGCTACAGGCGTTGCGAATGCGCAAACCAATGAGGTATCATTCCAGTCGCAACTCGACGAATATCTCCGTTCAATCAACAAGCCCGATGAGCCGGGAATGGCAGTGCTGGTGGCCATCCCCAATAAAAAAATCATATTCTCCAAAGGTTACGGAGTGGCCGATCTGTTGCTCAAAACACCCATCACCCCAAAAACCGTTTTCAACCTGGGTTCAGTTTCGAAAACATTTGTTGCCTATGGAATTTTGAAATTGCAGGAGGAAGGAAAGTTGTCCATTGAAGATCCGATCATCAAATATTTTCCGCAGTTTGCCGACAAGGCATTGGTAAAAGACATCAGGATCAAACACCTGCTCACGCATACGTCGGGTCTTCCTGATATCCGGCCGGTATCCAAAGACAGTATATTTTACCTGACCGCGAATGATGCTCAAAACTGGGCTCCTATTCTTGCCAACAAGACCCTCCATTTTCAACCAGGAGAAAAGTTTGAGTATTCCAATCCCGCATTTAACGGTCTTGCCCTGATCCTTGAAAAGGTCACCGGTATGAAATGGCAGGCTTACATAGAAAAACTAATCTTCAAACCTGCCGGTATGCGAAACAGCGTGATCACTGATATTGAATATCCGCAGCTGGGTGTGGCCCATGGCTACCAGTGGAACAATGGCAAATGGGAAGAATATGATTTTGGAGAATATCCCACTTTCTGCGCGGCGGGTAATGGCGGAGTGTGGAGTTCCGTTGAAGAGCTGCTCAAATACGAAGAAGCGATCGAAAAGCATGTATTTGTAAAGGCAGCCACGGTTGACTTTTCCAGGAAAGTATTTTCCCCTTCCAACTGGAAGGCGGGTCATCCTCCCTTTATTGGATATTCATGGTTTATCCGCGAAGAGAATGGAGTGAAAGAGATCGGTCATTCAGGCGATCAGGGGGGATTTCGTGCCGAACACTGGCTGCTTGCGGATCAGCATCTCTTCATTGCCATCATCGGCAATGGAAACAGGGAGCTGGATGAAGTAAGAAAAAAAATCATCGAACTCCTGCAATCCAACAAGATCACAGGAGCCGATCAATAAGATTATACTGTTTCATAAATAATCGCGGCGCCCTGTCCTACTCCCACACACATGGTAGCCAATCCATACCTCACTCCTCTTCTGCGCATTTCATGAAGCAGGGTGGCGGATATACGTACGCCACTGCATCCAAGCGGGTGACCAATGGAAATAGAGCCTCCATTCACATTCACTTTCTGAATATCCAGGCCCAGATCGTGGATACAGGCGATCGATTGTGACGCGAACGCTTCATTCAATTCCACCAGCCCGATATCTTCCGCTTTCAACCCGGCGCGCTGCAGCGCCTTTCTCGTGGCATATACCGGACCAATTCCCATGATCGAAGGATCCACACCTGCCACGGCCATCGATACCATCCTGGCCATGGGTTGTAAGCCATAAGCTTCCACCGCCTTTTCATTGGCAACGATCATGGCCGCCGCACCATCATTGATTCCGGATGAGTTACCGGCAGTAACCGTACCGTCTTTGGCAAATGCCGGCTTCAGGCTGGCTAACTTATCCAGAGAAGTTCTTCTGGGATGTTCATCCCGCTCGAAATAGATCTTCTCTTCTTTACTGCCCAGGATCTCAACAGGTACAATTTCCTGTTGCCACTTTTGCTGATCGAGGGCGGCGAAATATTTTTCCTGGCTTTCCAGTGCGAACTCATCCTGTGCATGACGGCTGATGTTCCATTGCCTGGCCACATTTTCGGCCGTTTCGCCCATGGAGTATGGATAGTATTTGTCGGATAGTTTCTTATTGATAAATCGCCAGCCGATCGTAGAATCAAATATTTCAGGCTGACGATTCCAGGGCGATGATGATTTGGCCATCACGAAGGGAGCACGGGTCATACTTTCCACTCCCCCGGCAATATATATTTCTCCTTCGTTGCACATCACGGCCCGGGAGGCATCCATGATGGCCTGCAATCCCGAGGCACAAAGCCTGTTAACGGTATTGCCTGCAACTGTCACGGGTAACCCTGCCAGCAGGGCTGCCATTCGGGCTACATTGCGGTTATCTTCTCCGGCCTGGTTAGCGTCGCCGGCAATAACATCTTCAATGGCTTCCGGACGGATGCCCGGATTTCTCTGCAACAGGGATCTGATCACATGGGCCAGCAAATCATCGGGCCTGATGGAACTCAATGCGCCGCCATATTTTCCAATGGGAGTCCTGACGGCATCTATGATAAAAGCGTTTGTCATTTTATGTATTGAGCAACGTTATACATTCAGATTGATTCCGCAAATTCCGGAAATGTGATGCAAAATAAAGAAAGAGATTTTAATGAGACGCAAAGGTTCTTTCCGATACGCCTGATCGTCATCCGCTCAACAAAACACCCTGTTGACTCATTGCGAAGGTGCGAATGATACCCTTTTGCTACCTTAGTAACATTACCCCACACACAACCAACCTGCATGACAGCAAAAACATCCCGCCTCCATTCAATCGATATCGTAAGAGGTCTTGTAATGGTGATTATGGCGATCGATCACGTACGCGATTATTTCTATAATCCCGGCGTATCCAGCGCGGCTGATCTCACGCTTAATCCCACCAACCCGGAAACCACCACGCCTCTGTTGTTTTTTACCCGATGGATCACACACCTTTGCGCACCCACTTTCCTGTTGCTCACCGGTGTGTCGGCCTGCCTGGTGGGCCAACGGAAAACTAAAAAAGAGCTCAGTAGCTATCTTTTTAAAAGAGGGTTGTTCATTGTGGTGATGGAAGTGGTGGTGATCACGCTCGCCTGGACCTTTAACCCGCTATACAACGTTATTATATTACAGGTAATGTGGGCCATCGGAATCAGCATGATCTGTCTTTCGGCATTGGTATACCTCTCTTCTTCCGCGATCTTTGTCATCGGTCTGCTCATTTTCGCGGGGCACAATGTTTTGAATTTCCTTCCAAAACCCCCGGCTAATTTCATTACCGATGCGCTGTATTATTCAGAATTCTCCGCTTATAGCCCGATTAAAGATCACGTGGTGCTGGTGGTTTATTCTTTCCTGCCCTGGCTGGGCATCATGCTGATGGGTTATTCGCTGGGACAGTGGTATGCGCCCGCGGTGGACCCTGCTGTGAGGAAGAAAAGGCTGCTTTATGCCGGCATCGGATCCATCCTGTTCTTTATCACCCTGAGGGCTGTTAATATTTACGGGGATCCTTCTCTCTGGAGCTACCAGTCGCGCGGACCTTTATATACATTCTTTTCCTTCATGAACACCACCAAGTATCCGCCTTCGCTGCTGTTTGCTACCATGGGAATCGGCCCGATGCTGATCCTGCTCTCCTTACTCGAAAGGCCGATGGGGCCGGTAAGCCGTATGCTGAACGTATTCGGCAGGGTACCCATGTTCTATTACATCGCCCACCTTTACCTGATACATATCATCGTGGTAATTGCATTCTATATGCAGGGATTCACCTCAAAAGACATCATTACCCCCAACAATCCTTTTCTCTTCAAACCTCCGGCATTCGGAGTAGGTTTAGGGCCCCTTTACGCCATATGGGCACTGGTGATCATCCTTTTATACCCGATCTGCGCCTGGTATAACCGGTACAAATCCACCCACCACCAATGGTGGCTGAAGTACCTGTAGAACAAGGATATACCGAAGTATGGGTGGCCTTTCAGGCTATTGAACTATCTTTGCGCCATGTTAAAAAAGGGTAATAATATCAGGGACCTGTCGCAGGACGAACTGGTGCAGTATTTTGAGTCCCTGGGCGAAAAGAAATTCCGGGCCACCCAGGTATATGAATGGCTCTGGCAAAAACATGCGCACAGCTTTGCCGACATGACCAACCTGAGCAAAGACCTTCGCCAGAAGCTGGGCGAAAATTTCACCCTGCCAGCCCTCGCTATCGACGCCACTCAATACAGCGCCGATGGAACGATCAAATCCCGCTTCCGTACACACGACGGACACCTGGTAGAAGGTGTGCTGATTCCTACCGATGAAAGAAAGACCGCCTGCGTGTCTTCCCAGATCGGCTGCTCGCTGAGTTGCAAGTTCTGCGCCACCGGCTATATGGAAAGAGAACGCAACCTGCATTTCGATGAAATCTACGATGAAGTGGTACTGATCAATCAGCAAAGCGAACGGGTATACGACAAGAAACTCAGCAATATTGTTTTTATGGGTATGGGCGAGCCGCTCCTGAACTATAAAAACGTCATGAAAGCCATTGAAAAGATCAGCTCACCCGACGGACTCGGCATGAGCCCCCGGCGCATTACCGTTTCAACAGCCGGAGTAGCCAAACAGATCAGGCAGCTGGGCGATGATAATGTGAAATTCAAACTGGCACTCTCCCTCCATGCGGCCAATGATGCCAAACGACATGAGATCATGCCGATCAATGATACCAACAACATCAAGGCTCTCATTGATGCACTGAACTATTTTTACAAGCAAACCGGAAATGAAATCACGTTCGAATACATCCTGTTCAAAAATTTCAACGACAGCCTGAAAGACGCCGACGAGCTGATCAGGATCTATCGCCAGGTGCCGGCCGATCTGGTTAATATCATCGAATACAACCCCATCGAAAACGCCAGCTTTACCAAACCCGAGGAAACTGTTGTCGAAGCATTCATGAAACACCTTGAAAAAAACAGGGTAAATGCAAGACTGAGAAGAAGCCGGGGTAAAGACATCGATGCCGCTTGCGGACAACTCGCCAACAAAACCATGTAATAGCCCTTCAGGACTATTTTAATTATTTCATCACTATTCCTGTTGTAAAACAGCAAACAATGGCAAACAAACCTTTTCAGAAATTTATCGAGAAAAAAGAAAGCGGTGCGAAAAAGAAAGAACGCATCCGCCAGGAAAAGAAAAAAATCCGCCAGGAGACCAAAGCTTATTTCGACAAGAAGAAAGCCGAAAAACAGGCTACACGGGCCCGCCCCTCTGCCCTTTCTCCTGAAAAAGAAAATCAACAAGCTCCGCGAAGCAGGAATGCTCCCCTGCCCATCAGCAGGAAGGAAAATAAAGCAACTGGTCAAACCGCTGCCGGCGAACCGGCTGCAGCCAGGACCGCGCCTAAAGCGGAGTCTTCGTCGATGCCACTGAACAAATACATTGCACATGCCGGCATCTGTTCCCGCCGCGATGCCGCAGACCTGGTTAAATCAGGAAAGGTAACCGTTAACAACAAACAGGTGATCGAGCCCGGTTTCAAGGTAAGTTCAAAAGATGAAGTGAAGGTGAACGGAAAAAAGATCAGCCCGCAAAGAAACCTGGTATACATCCTGCTCAATAAACCGAAAGATTTTATCACCACCACCGATGATCCGCAGGGAAGAAAAACGGTGCTTGATATTGTAAAGAACGCTACTACCGAAAGAGTGTACCCCATCGGCCGGCTCGACAGAAACACAACGGGTGTTCTGCTGCTGACCAATGACGGTGAGCTCGCTCAAAAATTATCTCATCCCAGTTACGAGATCAAAAAGATCTATGAGGTAACCCTCGATCGCCAGCTGTCGAAAAAAGACATGGATACCATCGCCGCCGGCATCACGCTGGAGGATGGCTTCATTCGCCCCGACGCCGTCGCCTTCCCGGACGCCAAAAACAAACACATCATCGGCATAGAAATACACAGCGGCCGCAACAGGATCGTTCGGCGGATATTTGAGCACATGGGTTATGATGTGCGCAATCTCGACCGCGTGATGTATGCCAACCTTACCAAGAAAAATGTAGACAGGGGTAAATGGCGTTTCCTGAGCGAAAAAGAAGTTCGCCTGTTAAAATATCTCAACGCCTCCTACACCAAGAAATAATCAGCTTTCATGAGTCATAAGGCAGCATTGGAAATTCTTTTTGAGAATGATCAGGTCGTTGCGGTCAACAAACCGGCCGGGTTACTCAGTATTCCCGACCGGGAAGGAAAAGAAGTATCGCTTAAACAAATCCTTCAGGAAAAATATGGGCGCATCCTTACTGTGCATCGCCTCGATCGGGAAACCAGCGGCGTGATCCTGTTCGCACGCGAGGAAGAAACACATAAATACTTATCTGAACTGTTTGAATCCAGGAATATAGAAAAGTATTACCTGGGTATAGTAAGCGGTACGTTGCCGGAAAAGAAAAAAACCATTGATGCGCCGATCATGGAGCACCCGGTTAAAAAAGGAACCATGATCGTTCACCAGAAGGGTAAGCCCTCTGTGACCGATTACGAAGTGAAGGAAGAGTTCGGAAAATTATCACTGGTCGAATTCCGGATCCACACCGGCCGCACCCACCAGATCCGGGTACACATGAAAAACGAAGGCCACCCCATTGTTTGCGACGAGCTCTATGGCGATCCGGCTCCTTTAAAATTGTCGGCCTTTAAAAAGAACTACCACCTTTCCAAAAAAGAGGAAGAGGAAAGGCCGATCCTGGGCCGGCTGGCTCTCCACGCCTGGAAGCTGACCCTTGACCTCCCTTCCGGCGAACGGATTTCCCTCGAAGCCCCGCTGCCGAAAGACATGAAAGCGCTTCTCCAGCAACTGGCCAAACTGAAGCGCTAATTCGGCGCTACAGGCTTGTATCTATGCCCTTTTTTGATTAATCTTACAGCCTCAAAACCTTTGAATGGACGTTAAATTCTTCTTTTTGCTGGGACTGGCCTTGCTGCTCTGGCTGGCTACCCGCCTGGTGAAAAAGAAAAAGGGATTGCATAATTTTTTTGTCGTCATCCTCTCCATATTCATTACCCTGGTTATCATTGAAACCGCCTGGCGATTCCTGCTGAAAAAAAATGCCACTACAGTAAAGAGCAATAAGAACTTCGGCGCCTATGCCAGCCATCCCCTCACCGGCTTCATGATCGCAGATTCAGGCGAGATGACTGTTACCAAACAGGCAAGAAACGGAGACATCATTTTCAATACCACTTACACCTTAATCCCTGACAGCGGTTCTAACAATATTCACATGAATCACCGGATGGGTTTTCATTCCAGCCAGCCCGATTCAGCGGAACTGGTTTTCCTGGGTTGCAGTATCACTTATGGCGAGGGCATCCACGACAAGGAAACATTCGCCTATAAAACCGGCGAACTCTGTAACCGCTCTTCCGTGAATTTCGGCTTTTCAGGTTTTGGCACCCACCAGGCCTATAATATCTACCTGAACAAATACGCATCTCTCAACGATCACAGGCAGCGGGTTTTTGTGTATTCATTCATACCCGATCATATCCTGCGCGCCAAATGCGTGTATCCCTGGAACATCAACGACCCGTACTTCGACTGGCAATCCGACTCGCTGGTATTGAAAGGAAAGGCATCGGATTATTCCGGCTTTGCCAAAACGCATAAATATACCCGTTATTTATCCCTGTTTAATTCATTTACCTTCCTCACCGATATCGAGACATCCGTGGTTGCCTCGCGCGCAGCCAAATCACTGCAGCCTTCAGACTACAAACGTGTTTTCTGGATGCTGAACAGGATGAATCAATCTGTAAGCGCCCATGGCAATAAACTGATCCTGCTTTATTGGGATAAATACAAATGGAAAGAAAGCGATGACAGCCAGGTGCTGAACAAAACCAGCATCGAAGAGTCCATTCAGCGATTGTCAGAAGAAGGCGTAACAGTAATACGCGCCTCGTCCATTTTCGACATCAACAATCCTGCTTTTTTCATCAAGGGAGATGGGCATCCTACTGCGCAGGCGGCAGAAATGGTAGCAAAGAAATTGTCGCAGATCATCTGCCCGCAGTAAAGTCTTCCGTTAAACCAGGTACGAGAAGAGTGTATCGTCTTTATTCAGTTCAGTATAATTGATCTGGAATTTCTTCATGTTCTCCAGCAACTGATCATAGTCTTCCCGGCTTTTTAATTCCACCCCGATCAGGGCGGGGCCGGTTTCCTTATTGGTCTTCTGCATGTATTCAAACCGGGTAATATCATCGGTGGGGCCCAGAACAAAATTGACAAATTCTTTCAGCGCTCCCGGTCTTTGGGCGAACCGGATCAGGAAATAATGTTTCAATCCTTCATACTGCAAGCTCCTTTCCTTGATCTCTGGCATCCGGTCGATATCATTGTTGCTTCCGCTGACAATGCAAACCACCGTTTTCCCTTTTATCTGATCGGCGATCTCATCCAGCGCTGCAATGGACAGAGCCCCTGCGGGTTCTACCACAATGGCGTCTTCATTGTACAGTTTCAGGATAACGGAACACACTTTCCCTTCGGGAATCAGGCGCATATCGTCGAGTACTTCGCGGCAGATCGAAAATGTAAGGTCGCCGACTCTTTTAACGGCCGCTCCATCCACGAAACGATCTATTTCGGGTAAGGTAACCGGGTGGCCTGCTTTCAGGGCTTCCGACATGGAAGGAGCCCCTTCCGGTTCGAGTCCGATTATTTTGGTTCGGGGAGAATAGGTCTTGAAATAACTGCCCACTCCGGAGCACAATCCGCCCCCGCCAACAGGCAGCAGCAGGTAATCAATGTCCGATAACTCTTCCAGGATCTCAACACCAACGGTTCCCTGCCCTTCAATGATACGGTAATCATCAAAGGGAGGGATAAAGGTCATGCCCTGCTCTTCGGTATATTTTTTGGCAGCAACGGCGCAATCATCGAAGGTGTCGCCTACCAGCTTGATCTCAATATTATTCTCGCCATGCATCTGGGTCTGACGCACCTTTTGATTGGGGGTGATGATGGGCATAAACACCACTCCTTTTACATTCAGCTTTTTACAGCTGAAGGCAAAACCCTGGGCATGATTGCCGGCACTGGCGCATACTACTCCTTTTGCCAGTTGTTCAGCGGGCAAACTGCTCATCATATTGTAGGCGCCTCTCAGCTTGTAACTGCGTACTACTTGAAGATCTTCCCTTTTCAGGTAAACATTACATTGGTATTTCCTCGACAGGTTTGCATTGAACTGCAGAGGGGTCTTCGTCACAATCTTTTTCAGGCGCATAGCGGCCTTGTGAAATTCAAGAGGTGTCCTGGTCGTCCCCGTACTCATACTTGCGTAATTAATGATCGCCGTTTATCGTTGCATCGCTACGGTTTTGCAGCCGGCAAACGATAAACGGCAATCGGTAAAATGCTTATGCCAATTCTTTTTTCTTTTCACCTTTGGCCGGTTGATTTTCGGGGCGAAGAGAACGAACTGTTTTGCCGGCCTGCCACATTTCGCTTTCGCGCAGTTCTTTCAGTTCTGCTTCCAGCTTCTCGCGGTAGTCGGGCTGGCTGTTCGAATCAATGGATCTTTGTGATTCCTTGCCGGTAGCCACGCTCTCATACAGGTCTTTAAATACCGGAAGAGTGGCGTCACGGAATTTCTTCCACCAGTCGAGTGCTCCACGCTGAGCGGTTGTTGAACAGTTTGCATACATCCAGTCCATTCCGTTTTCTGCTACCAGCGGCATCAGCGACTGAGTCAGCTCTTCCACTGTTTCATTGAAAGCTTCAGAAGGGGTATGGCCTTTGTCTCTCAGCACCTGGTATTGGGCCGCGAAGATGCCCTGTATGGCGCCCATCAGCGTTCCTCTTTCACCGGTAAGATCGGAATACACTTCTTTTTTGAAATCCGTTTCAAACAGGTAGCCGCTTCCCACTGCAATTCCCAGGGCAATCACGCGTTCTTTTGCTTTGCCGGTTGCGTCCTGGTAGATCGCATAAGAACTGTTGAGTCCGCGACCCTGCAGGAACATTCTCCTCAATGAAGTACCAGACCCTTTGGGAGCCACGAGAAACACATCCACCTCTTTCGGAGGCAGGATGCCTGTCTGCTCATTGAATGTAATACCAAAGCCGTGAGAGAAATACAGGGCCTTCCCAGGCGTCAGGTATTTCTGAACGGTTGGCCACAATTGTATCTGGGCGGCATCGCTGAGCAGGTAACAGATAATGGTGCCGCGCTGCAATGCCTCTTCAATCTCGAACAATGTTTCACCGGGTACAAAACCATCCCTCACCGCTTTATCCCAGGTCTTGGAATTTTTGCGCTGACCAACGATAACATTGATGCCATTATCGCGCTGGTTGAGTGCCTGGCCGGGGCCCTGCACACCATAGCCAATCACGGCTATCGTTTCATTTTTCAATACCTCTTGCGCTTTGGCGAGGGGAAATTCGTCGCGGGTAACCACATTTTCTTCAGTGCCGCCGAAATTTAGTTTTGCCATTGTGTTTAGTTTAAAATTTCCCGGTTCCTTTACCGGTAATATGAATATGTAAATTGTTTATCGAACTTCCTGACGTCTCTTAACCAGCCTTCTCAATGCCATGGCATAACCATAGTGCAGAAAATCGTGGGTAGCAGTATAATGCAATGAATCCGCATTGTTCATTACCGACACACCCAGCGAAGTGGTAAAGGGCTCGTACTTTGTAAAAAGACCGGCATTCCAGTCGCTTTCAAACTGGTTCACCAGCCGGATAGCATGTGATTTGAAATAGTCCATTTCTTCCTGGTCAATCCATCCTTCGGGCCGGGTTCCTCTCGCATATTTTTGAATACGCTCAGCAGGCATGGAATGCGCCACGCCTGCCCTTCCATAATTCAACACCACCAGCACTCCCACCATGTGGTTGAAGTTCCAGGCGATATTATTATTGAAACCTTCGGGAACCTCATTGAGCTCTTCAAGAGATAGCTCTTCCACCAGCCGTATGAATGCGGTCCTGTTTTCCCTCATGATATGAAACTGTCTCTCCATACGATTACATTGTAAATACTTTCTCGTTCTCGTTCAAAAATTCGTTTTCGATCGTTTCTTCGCCGGGTTCGCGGTACTCAAAATCCTTCAGCTTTTCATGGAAACCATCGCTGTTCTTGATGATTGCCACTCGGGCACTTCGCACAAACTCGATCAGCCCATACGGTTCCAATACTTTTATCAGCTTGTCCGTCTCCTCGCGGTGACCGGCCACTTCAAATACCGTATAGTCTTTGCGGATCACCACGGCCTTGGCGCCGTGCTCCCGGAGCAAACGCTCCACTTTTACTTCGGCGGCAATGATATCTGTCGGAACCTTGTACAGGGCCAGTTCCTGCCAAACGATCTCATCCTGCGTATTGTAGTAAGCCTTCAAGACTTCCACCTGCTTCTCGATCTGGCGACATAGCTTCCGCACCACTTCTTCCGTTTCGGTAATCACAATAGTAAAACGATGAACGCTATCCACCTCTGAAGGAGAGGTATTCAGGCTTTCAATGTTGATCTTTCTTCTCGAAAAAATAATGGCGATCCGGTTCAGCAAACCGATCTGATTTTCGGTATAAACGGTGATGGTATATTCCTGCTTGTTCATGTTGTATGCGTATTCGGTGTTACTGAAATGGTTTACGGTTTGCAGTTTGCCGAGGAAAATATGTCATTGCATTCCGTAACTTACAAGGCTTTAATTTTTTTTTTTGACTTTTGATTTCAAAATCTCTACCCCTCAAACCCCACCACCTACACTTCTTCCCTGCTCAGCACGATCTCCGCTACACCTCTGCCCTGCGGCACCATGGGAAATACGTTGTTTTCCTTTCCTACCATTACTTCCAGCAAATAAGAACCGTTGTGCCGGAGCATGGTAGTTAGCGCCTCTCTGAGATCTTTGCGGTCGCGCACACTGCTTCCTGCAATACCATATCCCTTCGCTACCTGCACAAAATCGGGGCTGGTGATGTCAACGAAAGAATATCTCTTTTCATGAAACAGTTGCTGCCATTGACGGACCATGCCCAAAAAGCAGTTGTTCAGTACCAGTATCTTCACTTCGGGCTTAAACTGCATGATAGTTCCGAGTTCCTGGATGGTCATCTGGAAGCCTCCATCTCCAATAACGGCTACCACTGTACGATCAGGCGCGCCAAACTTGGCGCCAATGGCTGCCGGCAACGCAAATCCCATCGTACCCAATCCACCGGAGGTAATGTTGCTCCTGGTCTTTTTCATGGCGGCATACCTGCAGGCTACCATCTGGTGCTGGCCTACATCGGTTACAATGATCGCTTCTCCGTGAGTGAGTTCATTGAGAATACCAATCACCTCTCCCATGGTCATGATATCGGAAGAAGGATGCATCTCTTCCCTTATCACTTTCTCCTCTTCCTTTTGCTGGCAGTCTTTGAACCGCTGCAACCACTGTGGATACACCTTCTGCTCCAGCAGTTCGGTGAGCATAGGAAGTGTTTCCTTGCAATCACCCCAAACCGGAACAGTCGACTTCACATTCTTGTCGATCTCGGCCGGATCAATATCGAGATGAATGATCTTTGCCTGTTTGGCATATTTATCGAGACGGCCGGTTACGCGGTCATCGAAACGCATGCCTACCGCGATCAGGACATCACATTCGTTGGTGAGAACATTGGGGCCATAGTTGCCGTGCATGCCCAGCATTCCCACAGCCAGCGGATGATCCGTTGAAATGGCGCTCATGCCCATGATCGTCCAGGCAGCGGGCAGTCCTGCTTTTTCAATGAATTTTCTGAATTCATTTTCTGCCTGTCCGAGAATGACGCCCTGGCCGAAAATCACAAAGGGTCTTTCCGCCTTGTTGATCAACTCCGCAGCTTTCTGTACATATTCCTTGCGAATGATCGGTTTGGGGCGATAGCTGCGGATATGATGACAGGATTCATAAGCCTGGTTGGCGACCATCTGCATCTGGGCGTTCTTGGTAATATCGATCACCACCGGTCCCGGCCTTCCGCTGCCGGCGATATAAAAAGCCTTCGCCAGTACCTCGGGAATTTCATTGGCATCTGTTACCTGGTGATTCCACTTGGTAACGGGGGTTGTAATATTGATTACATCTGTTTCCTGGAATGCATCGGTTCCCAGTAAATGCGCGAATACCTGGCCAGTGATACAAACAACAGGGGTAGAATCAATCATGGCATCCGCTAAACCGGTTACCAGATTGGTGGCTCCGGGACCGCTGGTAGCGAATACCACTCCGGTTTTCCCCGAAGAACGGGCATATCCCTGTGCCGCATGAATGGCTCCCTGTTCGTGACGAACGAGTATATGCCTCAGTTTATCATTGTAATCATACAAGGCATCGTAAATAGGCATGATGGCTCCACCCGGGTAACCAAAAATCGTATCTACCTTCTCTGCCAGCAATGCCTCCAGCACCAGCACAGAACCACTGACCTGTTGCGGCGCTTCTGCGACCACAGAAGCCTGGGTATTGGTATTGTCCCTGGATTCGTTTTTGGCTTTTTTGCTGGTTTCCATTACGCTGCTCATAGTTTAATTTTTTATACTTGACTGTTTTTGAATCAACTTTAGTTACAGTTCATCCGTTACGCATCCCTCACTGGCATCCTTAACCGTTTTCAGGTATTTATACAAAACCCCCTTGGTGGCCTTCAGCGGCGGCTGTTTCCAGGCAGCTTTGCGTCGGGCGATCTCTTCCTCTCCCACTTTCAGGCTGAGGGTGTTTTTCACTGCGTCGATTTCAATGATATCATCGTCCTGTACCAGGGCGATCAATCCTCCATCGAAAGCTTCAGGGGTAATATGTCCTACCACGAATCCGTGGGTGCCGCCACTGAATCTTCCATCGGTGATCAATGCAACCGATTTACCGAGACCTGCACCGATAATGGCACCGGTGGGTTTCAACATTTCCGGCATGCCCGGCGCGCCTTTGGGTCCGATATACCTGATCACAACCACATCTCCGGCACGCACGCGGCCCGATTGCAACCCGGCAATGAGGTCTTTCTCCCCGTCAAAAACGCGGGCGGTGCCTTCGAACCGTTCGCCTTCCTTTCCGCTGATCTTGGCTACGCTTCCCTTGGCAGCGAGGTTTCCATATAATATTTGCAGGTGCCCGGTAGCCTTGAGAGGTTGACCGAGGGGTTGAATGATTTTTTGTACATTAAAGTCAAGATCGGGTGCATCAACCAGGTTTTCCGCCACGGTTTTGCCGGTAACGGTCAGGCAATGACCATGCAACAACCCATTCTTAAGCAGGTATTTCATCACTGCGGGCACGCCGCCGAATTGATGCAGGTCCTGCATGAGGTACTTGCCACTTGGTTTGAAATCAGCAAGAACGGGAACCTTGTTGGAGATAGCCTGGAAATCGTCTTGTGTAAGGGCCACTCCCACGCTTTTGGCAATGGCGATCAGGTGAAGCACCGCATTGGTAGAACCTCCCAACACCATGATAACCGTAATGGCATTCTCAAATGCCTCACGGGTCATAATGTCTCTGGGTTTGATGTCTTTTTCCAGCAATACTTTGATGGCTGCTCCCACTGCTTCGCATTCTTTCTGCTTTTCTGCACTCAGGGCAGGATTGCTGGAAGAAAAAGGAAGACTCATCCCCATGGCTTCAATCGCCGCGGCCATGGTATTGGCTGTATACATGCCCCCACAGGCACCTGCGCCGGGACAGGCATGCTGAACGATTCCTTTAAAGTCGGCATCACTGAGGTTGCCGGCAATTTTATGACCCAGCGCTTCGAAGGCGCTCACGATATTCAGGTCTTCGCCTTTGTAATGACCGGGGGCGATGGTGCCGCCATACAACATGATGGCGGGTCTGTTAAGGCGTCCCATGGCCATTACCGAACCGGGCATATTTTTATCACATCCGGGCACCGCCACGAGGGCATCATAGTATTGACCACCGGCATTGGTTTCTATACTGTCGGCAATAACATCCCTGCTTACCAGGCTATAGCGCATGCCATCCGTTCCCATGCTGATACCGTCGCTCACCCCAATGGTATGAAACCGGAGGCCGAGTAATCCCGGTGTGTTGTTGACGCTATTTCTGATCTGGGTGGCGAGGTCATTGAGGTGCATATTACAGGGGTTTCCATCCCATCCCATACTCGCAATGCCCACCTGCGCCTTCCCGAAATCCTCTTCCCGGAAACCGATGGCATAATACATGGCCTGAGCGGCAGGTTGTGTGGGGTCCTGTGTCAGCGTCTTTGAATATTTGTTCAGTTCTTTCATATTGGTTGCCGGTCTGTTCGCCGTTGTGTTTTATGATAAATTCAGTTATGCCAGTAATGCTTTTTGGGGAGCCGAAGGGAAAACAGGCAATTCGGTCACCCTGTTCTTGTACGCGATCTGAATGGTGCGGCCCAAAGAATTCTTCCAGTCGAGCGGAAACCGGTATTCGTCGATACTTTCCCACCCGATCACTTCAGCTGCTGTCCCGCAGAAGAAAGCCGCGTCAGCACTTTTCAACTCTTCGGGCGACAGCTTCTTTTCTTCAGCAGGTATAGATAATTCGTTACAAAGCTCAAGCACGGTTTTCCTGGTGATTCCGGGCAGGATATTTCCGAGTGAGGGAGTGAACAGCTTTCCATCGTTTTCAATAAACACGTTGGCTCCCGGGCCCTCGGCAACAAATCCATTCATATCCAGCAACAGGGCCTCATCAAACCCTTTGGCCTTGGCCTCCTGGCTCGCCAGTATCGAGTTCACATAATGGCCGCCTGCCTTGGCATGGATCGCAAACGCTTTCGGATTGGGTCGCTGAAACGAACTCGTCATCACTTTCAGCAAACGATCGCCCAGGAACAATCCCATCTCCCATACTTCAATGACGATATATGATTCTTTGTTCAGGTTAAAACTCATGTTGGCGGGCGCATAAACTACCGGCCGGATATACGCGTCAGTCAAATTGTTGAGCCGGAGCGTTTCGTAAGTAGCTGCTATCAGCTCTTCGTTGGTCCAGTTGTACGGCATGTTCAGGGAAAGAGCCGATTGCCGGAGCCGCTCAAAGTGCTCCACGGCTTTAAATATCCGGGTCTCTCCTTTCTGGTTCTTGTACGACCGGATGCCTTCGAATACACTGTATCCATAGTGCAGGCTCTGGCTGTAGAAGTCCATTTTGGCCTCTGCCGCTTTTACAAAGGCTCCGTTCAGGAACAACACGGTCTGATCGTTATAGTACTGCGCCATAATGCTTGTTTTTTGTGACGGTATGAAATGAAAAACCCGCCTTTGTGGAGGCGGGTTTCTGTATAATTCGTTTGTTTATTTTACAAGACTCCACCTCCAGGCGTTGCAGGAATAATCACCACCACCACAATAATAATTGCAGTTACCACAGAGATGATGTTATTGAATCTTTGCCTTTGCATGAAGGATGTATCAATGCGAATATACAGCCGCCCCACTAATTAAAGAACTTTTTTTTCGCTTTTTTCTATGGTTGCCAACAACAAACCCCAAACTTCAACCCGCAAACCCCAAACAGTAAACCCTGCTCCCTAAATAATCGTCGACTTCCTCAACTCAATATTCTCCTTATTGATGGCTCCGGGAATCTTGCCGGACACAAAATCACTGATCAGTTCACCGATCGTGCTGGTGAAATAAAAATTAACCGGATCGATATCCTTGGTTACAAATCCGTTTTGCAGGGTCCATTGAACGGCATGGCGAACCTGCTGCGCTTCGGCCGGCAGATCGAAATGATCGAGCATCATGGCGGCGGAAAGAATCGATCCCAGCGGATTCGCAATATCTTTTCCGGCTGCCTGCGGATACGATCCGTGTATCGGCTCGAAAAGGGCAGCACCCTTCCCGATAGAGGCCGAAGGCAACAAACCGAGCGATCCACTCAATACACTGGCTTCATCACTGATGATATCCCCAAACATATTCTCGGTTAATACAACATCGAACTGACGGGGATTTATGATGATCTGCATGGCAGCATTGTCTACAAACATGTATTCAACAGCCACATCGGTATATTGCGAAGACAGTTCCTGCACCACTTTTCTCCAGAGACGTGACGTTTCCAGCACGTTGGCCTTGTCTACCAGCAATAATTTTTTACGGCGACCCTGCGCATACTGGAATGCGAGATGGGCCACCCTTTCAATTTCTTCTCTGCTGTACTCGCAGGCATCCGATGCACGGCTACCATCTTCGGATAGTTCTTTTTTTCCGAAATATATTCCGCCGGTCAGTTCCCGGAAGATGATGAAATCAACGCCCTCCAGCTTTTCTGTTTTTAGTGGCGACAGGTGCGCAAGCGAGGGATAAGTATTAACGGGCCTGATATTGGCAAACAACTGAAGTGTTTTCCGCAACTTCAGCAATCCCTGCTCCGGGCGAACCTTGGCCGTAGGGTCGTTGTCATACTTAGGATGACCGATTGCGCCAAACAGGATGGCATCGCTGTTGAGGCAGGCTTCTATTGTTTCATCAGGCAAAGGATTGCCGGTCTTATCTATGGCATCGGCACCCATGAGGTGATACTCATATTCAAACTCATGGCCGTATTGCTGCGCTACGGCATTCAGTACCCTGATCGCCTGCCGGGTTACTTCAGGCCCTATTCCATCTCCTTCAATTACTGTAATATGTTTTTTCATATTCAAACTGCTTTTTTGTTTCGGTCAGGGATTACCTGGCTGTTTCGTATTCTTCAATGTCTTTCCTGATGCTCAACAGGTAGTCGATATCGTCGTACCCGTTCACCAGGCATGTCTTTTTATAAGCGTTTACATCAAAATTTTCCTGTTCCCCGGTTGCGAGCAGGGTGATGGTCTGATCGTCTACCTTCACTTCAATTTCTGTAGCGGGGTCTTTCGCGATGGCATCAAACAATTTCTGCAGAAATGATTCGGATACCTGCACCGGAACCAGAAAATTGTTCAGTGCATTGTTCTTGAAAATGTCTGCGAAAAAACTGCTTACCACCACATCGAACCCATAATCCTTGATGGCCCAGGCGGCATGTTCCCTGGAAGATCCGCAACCGAAATTCTTGGCAGCTACCAATATCTTTCCCTGGTAGGTCTTGTTGTTCAGTACAAAATCTTTCTTGGGTCTGGATTCATCATCGTTCTCGAATCGCCAGTCGCGGAAAAGATTCTTTCCGAAGCCGTCGCGATTGGTGGCCTTCAGGAATCGGGCCGGTATGATCTGGTCGGTATCCACATTCTCCATGTTCAGCGGAACAGCCGTGCTCTTGATATGATTGATTGCCTTGCTCATGATTGGTTCAATTCCTTTTTGTCAGTGATTAGTTCATTAATTCCCTTACATCGCTTACCTGTCCGGTAATGGCGGCAGCAGCAGCCGTTAAAGGGGAAGCGAGAAATGTGCGCGCATTGGGTCCCTGCCTTCCTTCAAAGTTCCTGTTGGAAGTAGAGATGCAATATTTGCCGGCGGGAATTTTGTCTTCGTTCATCCCCAGGCAGGCCGAACAGCCGGGTTGCCGCAATACAAATCCGGCCTCTTCAAAAATTTTGTGAATGCCTTCCTCACGGGCCTGCTTTTCTACCTGCTGGCTGCCGGGAACAATCCATACTTCCACTCCGTTGGCCTTCTTTTTTCCTTTTACAAACGAGGCTACCATCCGAAGGTCTTCGATCCTCGAATTGGTGCAGCTTCCGATGAATACATAATCCACCTTCTGCCCTTTTATATTGGAACCGGCCTCGAGGCCCATATACTTCAGTGATTTTTCAAATCCTGCCTTTTCTTTCTCTTCAATTTCGTCAAGAGCCGGAATATGACCGGTGATACCGATGCCCATTCCAGGGTTGGTGCCATAAGTGATCCAGGGTTCTATGTCTTCAGCGCGGATTTGGATCTCCCTGTCAAATTTTGCATCCGCATCACTGTATAGTTCTTTCCATTGCGCCATCTTCTGATCCCACTGGCCATTGCCGGGTGCAAAGAGGCGTCCCTTCATGTATTCGTAAGTGATGTCATCGGGCGCGATCAGTCCACAGCGGGCTCCCATTTCAATACTCATATTGCAGATGGTCATACGGGCTTCCATCGACAGCCCACGGATAGCACTACCCGCAAACTCTACCGCATAGCCGGTAGCGCCACTGGCCGAGATCAGAGAAAGGATGTATAACACAATATCTTTTGACACGACCCCCTTGTTGAGTGTGCCGTCTACATTGATGCGCATCAGGCGTGGCTTGCTCTGCAGGAGGCATTGGGTGGCCAGCACCATTTCCACTTCGCTGGTGCCGATACCGAAGGCAATCGATCCGAAAGCGCCATGAGTAGAGGTGTGACTATCGCCGCAAACGATCGTCATTCCTGGCTGCGTAATTCCCAATTCGGGGCCAATTACATGAACAATGCCCTGGAACGGATGTCCAAGGCCATACAATTCGATTCCATGTTCGGCACAATTCTTTTTCAGCGCCTCGACCTGCAACCGGCTCAACTCTTCTTTGATAGGAAGATGCTGGTTGAGCGTAGGAACGTTATGATCGGCTGTTGCCACCGTCTGGGCCGGCCTGGCTACTTTGATGCCTCTTTTATTGAGGCCGTTGAAAGCCTGCGGGCTGGTTACCTCATGAATGAAATGCCTGTCGATATACAACACCGACGGGCCGCCATCAATCGTTTTTACCACATGCTTTTCCCAAATCTTTTCGAATAGTGTTTTACCCATATGTCAATTGAAAAATCGGTTTTCTGAAATAGCAACCTTCCGGTTCGCTGTGAATGATCTTGCTGTTTAGTGAAAAATGCGTGGCGCAGAAGCGCCACGCCAAACAAAAACTACGCTCATGAGAAAATTTCCCTTATGAAGCTAATACGGCTTCCGGCTGGTAGGCAGTGGCAATCTGCTTCAGGTCCTCATCCTGCACTTCTTTTTTCTGATCGGCCACCTTTAGAAATGCTTCGTAGAGTACATCCACATCATTGCGGTTAAACTGGTATCCCAGTTTCTGGAAACGGTGTGCGAGCGCGCTTCTGCCGCTGCGGGCCGTCAGCACGATCCGGGAACCGTCCGCACCTACTTCTTCAGGATTAATAATTTCATAGGTCAGCGAATCCTTCAGAAATCCATCCTGGTGAATACCGGATGAATGGGAGAAGGCATTGCTGCCCACAATGGCTTTATTGGGCTGAACAGGCATACGCATCACATCACTCACCAGTCGGCTGACAGGATTGAGCATTTTTGTGTTTACACTCGTATAAAATCCGAGTTCTTTGTGCTGGCGAATAACCATCACCACTTCTTCGAGCGAAGTATTTCCGGCCCTCTCTCCCAGGCCATTGATGGTACATTCGATCTGGCGGGCTCCGGCAATCACCCCGGCAATTGAATTGGCTGTGGCCAGGCCAAGGTCATTGTGACAATGGCAGCTGATAACGGCCTTGTCGATATTGGGTACGTGATTGACGAGGTAAGCGATTTTCTCCCCATATTGATGCGGCAGGCAATATCCGGTCGTGTCGGGGATGTTCACGGTAGTGGCGCCGGCGGCGATCACAGCCTCCACCACCCGGGCCAGGTAGTCATTATCCGTTCTTCCGGCATCCTCGGCATAAAACTCCACGTCATCGGTGTAGTTGCGGGCCCATTTTACACACTGGATGGCCCTTTGCAGAATCTCTTCCCGGGTTGAATTGAATTTCGATTTGATATGATAATCGGACGTACCGATACCGGTATGAATCCTGGCATGACGGGCATTCTTCAACGCCGCTCCGGCTGTTTCAATGTCCTTCTGAACCGCCCGGCTGAGTCCGCAAACGGTTGCCCTGGTCAGCGTGCGTGCAATTTGATCCACACTTTCGAAGTCTCCCGGACTGGATATTGGGAAACCGGCTTCGATTATATCTACCCCAAGCTCTTCTAACTGCAGGGCCAGTTCCACCTTTTCCTTCGTATTGAGCTTGCAGCCCGGAACCTGCTCTCCATCCCGGAGAGTGGTATCAAATATGAAAATCTTTTTCTCTGACATAACTAAGTTTAAGCAAGAATTGAATATTTATGAGACTGGAAGAGGATCAAGACTGTTCAGAATGAGATATATTTCCCTGAAATAAAAAAGGGCAGGCTGCCTTAATTTTGTGTTGCTTGCTATAATGATTTTAAAACAACCTGCTTCTTCGAAGTTATTTTGATCGAAGGCTGTGAGAAAATCAAAAAAGCCACTATTTTACAGTCCTTAAACCTGTCAGAATCGGCTGAAATGCAGTACAGGACTGGATTTTGACAATATTCGAATACGATGCCCAACCGCTCTACAGACCCGCTGTTTTTGCTGATAAAATCGCTCGAAAAGTCCGAAAAACGGAATTTCAAGCTATACGTGAAAAGGAGTGGCGGCGAAGACCTCAAAATCGTCCAGCTTTTTGATGCTCTCGACAAAATGGAGGCCTACGACGAGGATTTTCTGCTCAGGAAAAACAAGTCTATCCGCAAGCAGCAATTATCGAACATGAAGGCTCATCTCTACCGCCAGATCCTGTCGAGCCTTCGCCTGATCAAGAACGAAAACAACATCGATATCCAGCTTCACGAGCAAATGGATTTTGCCCGTATTCTTTACAACAAGGGCTTGTACCACCAGAGCCTGAAAGTGCTGGACAAAATGAAAGAACTGGCCAGAGCCCATAACCAGTTCACCTACCTGCAACAGGTATTGTTCTTCGAAAAAAAGATCGAAGCCCTGTACATCACACGAAGCATGCAGGACCGCGCCGCTCAATTATCCGACGAGTCCGAAGACGTAATGACCAAGATCGGCCTGATCTCCGACCTTTCCAGCCTGTCTCTCCAGCTCTACAGCTGGTATATCCGAAACGGCCATGCCCGCAACGACAAGGATATCGCAGCTGTGAACGCCTTTTTCGAACGGCATTTTCCCGACAAAGCCAAAAAAGTATCGGGCTTCTATGAGAAACTCTACCTCTATCAAAGCCATTGCTGGCTGGCTTTTATCAAACAGGATTTCCTCACATACTATCGCTATTCCCTGAAATGGGTGGATATTTTCGAACAGGAAAGTTTCATGATCGATGTAGAAACAGGGCTTTACATAAAAGGCTTACACAACCTGCTGGGCGCTCATTTCGACTTGCAGAATTATCATAAATTCAATGAGACGCTGGAAAAATTCCTGAGATTTTCACGGACAAAAGTGGTCGAACAAAACGACAACAACAAAATACTGGCCTTTGTGTATCTCAATATATCCCGCATTAATAAATACTTCGCCGAAGGCCTGTTCACCGAAGGAACCAGGGAAGTGCCAGGTATCGAAGAAAAGCTGAAGGAATACGAATTATACCTCGATCGTCACCGCATCCTTGTATTCTATTATAAATTTGCCTCGCTGTATTTCGGCAGCGGTGATTATGAAACAACGATCGACTATCTCAACAAGATCATTAACTGGAAAGTTGATCTGCGCACCGATCTGCAATGCTATGCCCGATTGCTGCATCTCATCGCCCATTACGAATTGGGAAATTTCGAGCTGTTGGAATTCCTGATTAAATCCGTTTATCGCTTCATGTCAAAAATGGAAAATCTGAGCCTGGTCGAAGAGGAAATTTTCAAATTCCTGAGGAGATCGTTCCGGGTTTCCCCGAGACATTTCAAATCGGAGTTTGAAAAATTACTTGATAAACTGAAGAGTCTGGAAAGAAACCAGTTCGAAACAAGGGCCTTCATGTATCTGGATATCATCTCCTGGCTCGAATCCAAGATCAGCAATGTACCGGTTCAATCCATCATCCGAAAAAAGTATCTCGCGAAAGTGAAAGCGAAAGAAGAGATGCGCAATGGCAACTAAGGCAGCTGCACTTTATAATTCAACCCGCCTGTAGTGCCAGCCGTTACGTCGATGGTAGTGCCGGTAATAGACCTCGCTCCTTCACTCGCCAGGAATACGGCTGTTTGGGCGATATCTTCCATCAAAGGTAATCTCTTGAGCATACTATCTCCTTCCATCTGACGTAAAACCGGCGATACTACCTCAGGCATTTTCTGAAGAGCCTCACTAAACACAGTAGAGTCGGGAGATCCGCCCGACCGGATGGTCAATACTCTTACCCCGAAAACCCCTAATTCACTGGCTAGGTTGCGGCTAAGTGTTTCCATCGCGCTGCAGGCGAGCGCAAATCCACCAGTGTAGGGATAGCCGATGCCTCCGGGCGTTGCGGTCAGAAAAAGAATGACCCCGCTACCCTGCTTTTTCATCTGTATGCCGGCAGCCTTTGAAGTAAGAAACGCAGTTTGGAGGGTCCGGGTAACAGGTTCTACCATTTCCTTTTCATCCAACTCGATCAGGGGTTTGTTTTGAATAACGTCGATGCCTACCAGATTAAAAGATATATCCACCCGGCCTTCCTGCTGAATTATTTTTTCGAGATGAGCCTGTATTTGTGTTTCCTCAAAGGCATTGACCCGGTCGGTGATCGATTTACCGCCTGCCTTTGCAATGGCCGCATTAGTTCGCTCCAGAGATTCCAGTCGATGGCCGGCCAGGTATACTTTGGCCCTTTCCTTAGCCATTGCCAACGAAACGGCGGAACCCAATGACCCGCCGGCGCCATAAACAACAGCGATCTTTTCATGTAGCTTCATACCAACAATTGAATGGGAAAATTAACAAAAACAATCGAGCCGGCCGGTGCTGTCATTTGCCCGAATCTTCTCTAATTTGTAATTTGTACGAATACATGGAAAAATACCAGTCATTCCCAACCGCAACAGGGTATTGCCACCTCTTTCCTGACAGGATCGTGCTTTCAAACAGCCAGGATCCCGAAGATATCAGACAACCGTCTTCCAAAAATTATGGACAGGTAATCAAAGTCATTCAGCTGATTGTTGGAATTATCCTGGTGGGAGCCAGCATTTTGTCGATATGGAAAGGAAATATTTTTGGGGCAGGTTCGGGTCTGTTCCTGGGTACCGCACTGCTTATTTATTCTCAAACCCGAAAAGCCGGTTCGGATGCCCCGGTTATCTTTCGTTCCTCCATTTCGGAAGTACGTTTCCGGCAGGAATACCGCAATCCTTACCGCGCGCTGTTTATCGTGCAATTCAGGGATGAACAGGATCGCCTGAAGGCCCGACCCATCATATTAAGAGGCAATCTCAGAACCAATACCGAGGAAATTGAATCGGCGTACGACCTCATGTCTTCCGAATTCGTATTCCTGAAAAATGAACGGTAACGGAATACAACGTTTTCCCTTGTAATACAGTCAGTCAATAAAAACCCTTTCATAACGCGGACTGAAAATTATTTACTATATGAAAAAGATAGCTGCACTGCTGTTCACCGGCTTACTGGTATTCACACTGGGAAGTTGTTCAAAATACACGCCTTCTTCGCAACGGCCGGGTGAACTGTCCGGAACCTGGAACTGGGTGAGGACCGATGGCGGGTTTGGTTATCATATCCATGAAACACCCGCCTCCACCGGGAAATCCGTTCAATGGAAGCTTACTGCCGATGGCAGGTATTCCCTCTATCAAAACGGAAACCTGGTTTCACAAGGAAATTACACCTTGAAAACCGCGAAAAGCATCAGGGATCACAGCGATAAAAAAGTAATCCATTTTGAAGGAGCAAACGAGCCCGACTGGATGATCCTCCAGGTATCCCGGCAACAAATGGAAATAACAGATAATAACTACGATGGAGTAACCAGCGTGTTCAGCAGGGGTGCTTCACAATAGACTGTTCACCGGAATAATCAGTTCTTTCCGCCTTTCTTACGATCGTATTCAGCATTCAAACCCTGGATCATGTCGCGGGTAATATCCAGCAGACTGTCTTTGTAGTAAATGAATTCACCGGGGCGATAAGAGAAGATATAAGCGTAACCGCGCTGCTGATTGTATTTTTTGAGATAATCTTCCACTTCTTTTTGCAACTCGCCCATGCGCTCCATCTGCAGTCTCTTGATGGCCTGGTCGTGTTCGTTTTCGCGCTGCTGGAACGACTGTTGCAATTGCGCCAGTTCCCGCTGTGCGGCTTCCCCTTCGGCCTGGCTCATGTTTCCAGCCTGGGCTTTATCCTGTAATTGACGCAGACGCGCCTGGTAGCTGTTATTCAGGTTAGCGAGCTCACGCTTGGCGGCATCTTCCTTTGTTTTCAATTCATCTTCGGCATCCTTGAACTTCTTGTAATCTTTCTGAAGACTGTCTATATCAAAATAAGCAACCCTGAAATGGATAGAATCACCACCTGATTTAACGGTGGCCAATTGCTTTTTTAATTGTTCGGTATGACTAAAATGTAAATAGAAAAGTGCTGCTACTCCAATCAATGCCAAGCTACTTAAGATCGTAGAAATTTGCTTCATCAGAACCTGTTTTGCGCAAGATAAAAGGTTAGATCGAAAGCAAGTGTTAAAAAAATTAACAATATCCCGCTTTCTCCCGGTTGTTTCCTTAATAAATGGTTTTGAAAAAAAAAGAGGCTTTCTATTCGGATAGAGAAAGCCTCTTTACTGATTATTTAACAGAATTACTCTTCTTCATCGAATGCCATGGCTTCACGTGATGTCTGCAGCAGTTCGTATTCTTCCTTGCTGCCAACGATCATGTTCTCGAAGTCACGCAGACCTGTACCGGCCGGGATCGGGTGACCGGTGATCACGTTCTCTTTCAGACCGAGCATATCGTCGGTTTTACCCTGGATAGCGGCACTGCTGAGCACCTTGGTAGTTTCCTGGAACGATGCGGCTGAAATCCAGCTTTGCGTACCCAGAGAAGCTTTGGTAATACCCAACAATACAGGCTGAGAAGTGGCAGGATTTGCATCACGATAATCGACAGGCTTCTTGTCATTTCTGCGGAGCAGTGAATTTTCTTCACGGATCTCGCGCAGGCTGGCAATCTGACCGGCTCTCATCTTGGTGCTTTCTCCCGGATCGGTGACTACTTTCTTGTCAAAGATCCAGTCGTTCTCCTCGTTGAAGTCGAGACGATCTTCCAGGTCTTCCTCGAGGAATCGGGTATCTCCCGGATCCTTGATCTCCACTTTCTTCATCATCTGGCGAACGATCACCTCGATGTGCTTATCATTGATCTTTACACCCTGGAGGCGGTATACTTCCTGGATCTCGTTCACCACATATTCCTGAACGGCAAAAGGTCCTTTGATGGCGAGAATGTCTGCAGGTGAGATCTGTCCGTCAGACAGCGGCGCACCGGCTTTGATAAAGTCACCATCCTGCACGAGGATCTGGCGGGTCAGCGGAACGAGGTATTTCTTCACCACACCGTCTCTGGCTTCTACCACGATCTCGCGGTTACCACGTTTGATCACACCAAAGCTCACCACACCATCGATTTCACAAACGATCGCGGGGTTGCCCGGGTTACGTGCTTCGAACAATTCAGTTACACGGGGCAGACCACCGGTGATGTCACGCTGCATGCGCAGTGTTCTCGGGATCTTCACCAGTACCTGACCGGCTCTCACGTCTTCGGCTTCTTCTACTGTGATGTGCGAACCAACGGGCAGGTTGTATTGCTTAACGTCTTTACTTCCCTCTACAATCAGCGTCGGGATCTTGGTCTTGTCTTTTGTTTCGATAACCACTTTCTCACGGTGACCGGTTTGTTCGTCGGCTTCTTCCCGGAAGGTAATGCCTTCGATCACGCTTTCGAATTTGATCTGACCGGCGATTTCAGCAACAATGACGTTGTTGAACGGATCCCAGGTACAAATGGTATCTCCTTTCTTCACGTTCTGGCCGTCTTTCACCAGGATCGTAGCGCCATAAGGCACGTTATTGGTGATGAGCAGGCGGTCGTTCTTCAGGTCCATGATCCTTACCTCACCGGTACGGCCAATTACCACCTGAACTTTCTCTCCTTCGTTGTTCTCGGAAGTTACTGTTCTCAATCCATCGAACTGGATGGTTCCATCGAATTTCGCGGTTAATGAAGACTCAATGGAAGCAGATCCGGCCACACCACCCACGTGGAAGGTACGGAGGGTCAGCTGTGTACCCGGTTCACCGATCGACTGAGCGGCGATGATGCCCACAGAATCCCCTTTCTGTGCCACATATCCGGTGGCGAGGTTCTTGCCATAACACTTCACGCACACACCGCGTTTGCTTTCGCAGGTCAGCACTGAACGGATCTCCACTGTTTCAATACCTGCCTCTTCAATAGCCTTGCCGATGTCTTCAGTGATCACACCACCCGCAGATACGATTGGTTCGTCAGTCTGAAGGTTGTATACATCATGGAGAGAGGTACGGCCAATGATACGGTCGTACAGCGGCTCTACCACTTCTTCATTATCTTTCAGAGCGGAGGTGGCAATACCACGCAGCGTTCCGCAATCTTCTTCTGTAATCACCACATCCTGTGCAACGTCCACCAGACGACGAGTCAGATAACCCGCATCGGCGGTTTTAAGGGCGGTATCGGCCAGACCTTTACGCGCACCGTGCGTGGAGATGAAATAATCCAATACGTTCAGGCCTCCCTTGAAGTTGGAAAGGATGGGGTTCTCGATGATCTCGCTTCCGCTTGATCCCGATTTTCTGGGCTTGGCCATCAGACCCCTGATGCCGCAAAGCTGCTTAATCTGCTGCTTGCTACCACGGGCGCCTGAATCGAGCATCATATATACTGAATTGAAGCCCTGTTTGTCGGTGCTCAATTCGCGGATCAGTGTTTCAGTAATACGGGTATCCACACGGCTCCAGATATCAACGATCTGGTTGTAACGCTCGTTGTTGGTGATCAGACCCATATTGTAGTTGTCCCAAACCTCGTCAACCTCGCCCTTGGCCTGCTCCAGTACATCTTCTTTGATAGATGGAATGATCAGGTCATTGATGTTGAACGACAGACCACCCTGGAAGGCAGTACGGAAACCCAATTGCTTGATATCATCCAGGAATTTGGCTGTTTTCGGAACGTTGGTGATCTTGATGATATCGCCAATGATCTCACGAAGGTTTTTCTTGGTGAGCAGGGCATTGATGAATCCAACTTCTTTGGGAACAAACTGATTGAAGATTACACGACCAACTGTTGTTTCGGTCAGCTTTTTCACCAGTTCCCCGCTGTTGGTGCGCACATTGGTCTTAACCTTGATGAACGCGTGCAGGTCAACCTTACCCTCGTTGTAGGCGATCAATACCTCATCTTCACTGTAAAAGGCCTTTCCTTCACCGCGCATTTTTTCAGTGTCGGTAGACTTCTTACCCTTGGTGATATAGTACAGACCCAACACCATGTCCTGAGAAGGCAGGGTGATCGGCGCACCGTTCTGGGGGTTAAGGATGTTGTGAGAAGACAGCATCAGCAGCTGTGCTTCCAGGATCGCGGCATTGCTCAAAGGAACGTGTACCGCCATCTGGTCACCGTCGAAGTCGGCGTTGAAGGCGCTCGTTACCAGCGGGTGAAGCTGGATGGCTTTACCTTCAATCAGTTTGGGCTGGAACGCCTGGATTGACAAACGGTGAAGTGTCGGGGCACGGTTCAGCATCACCGGGTGACCCTTCAGAATATTTTCAAGGATATCCCAAACCACGGCTTCCTTGCGGTCTACCAGCTTACGGGCAGACTTAACCGTTTTTACGATACCCCTTTCAATCAATTTGCGAATGATAAACGGCTTGAACAGTTCGGCAGCCATATCTTTCGGAAGACCGCACTCGTGGAGTTTCAGCTCAGGGCCTACCACGATTACAGAACGACCGGAATAGTCAACACGCTTACCCAACAGGTTCTGACGGAAACGACCCTGCTTACCTTTCAATACATCACTGAGTGATTTCAGCGCACGACCACCTTCGGCTTTAACCGCATTAGACTTACGGCTATTGTCGAAAAGGCTGTCGATCGCTTCCTGTAACATCCTCTTTTCGTTACGAAGGATGACCTCGGGAGCTTTGATCTCCAGCAGTCTCTTCAAGCGGTTGTTACGGATGATCACGCGACGATAAAGGTCATTGAGGTCGGAAGACGCGAAACGACCGCCATCCAGGGGAACGAGCGGACGCAGTTCCGGAGGAATAACGGGAATATATTGCATCACCATCCATTCAGGCTGGTTGGTAATGCGTGAATTGGCTTCCCGGAACGCTTCTACCACGCTCAGACGCTTCAGGGCATCTGCCTTACGTTGTTGTGAAGTTTCGGTTGCCGCAGCATTACGCAGGCTGAATGACAGGGAATCCAGATCGATTCTCTGCAACAGATCATGAACGGCCTCAGCTCCCATTTTGGCAATGAATTTCTGAGGATCGTCATCAGGCAGATACTGGTTATCTTTTGGAAGAGTTTCGAGAATTTCCAGGTATTCTTCTTCTGTCAGCAGATCACCTGATTTCAGGTTTTCTTTCACTCCGCCCTGGATAACGACAAAACGCTCGTAGTAGATGATTGTCTCCAGCTTCTTGGAGCTTACACCCAGCAAGTAACCGATCTTGTTGGGAAGGCTTTTGAAATACCAGATGTGAACGACCGGTACAACGAGTTTGATATGGCCCATGCGTTCGCGACGTACCTTCTTCTCCGTCACTTCCACACCGCAACGATCACACACGATTCCTTTATATCGAATACGCTTGTACTTTCCGCAGGCACACTCATAATCCTTCACCGGACCGAAAATCCTCTCGCAAAACAATCCATCTCTTTCAGGTTTGTAGGTGCGGTAGTTGATGGTTTCCGGCTTCAGCACTTCACCATAACTCCTTTCCAGAATGGAATCCGGAGAGGCGAGGCCGATGGTTATTTTAGAAAATGTGGCCTTCGGACGGTTGTCTTTTTTAATAGCCATAATTTTTATCCTATAGTTGTTAAGAACGTTTGTTTATCGGAACTCAGTTTGAAAATTCAAAAGTCAAAAGTCATCTCTGTATATAAGGCTTTTTACTTTTTACTTTTTTATTCAAACTTCAGGTCGAGTCCCAGACCTCTCAATTCATGAACCAATACATTGAATGATTCCGGAATACCTGCGCGTGGAATGTTGTCACCTTTCACGATCGCTTCATAGGTCTTCGCACGACCGATGATATCGTCGGACTTGATGGTCAGCAATTCCTGCAGGATGTTGGAGGCACCGTATGCTTCGAGCGCCCAAACTTCCATCTCTCCAAAACGCTGTCCACCGAACTGGGCCTTACCACCAAGCGGCTGCTGGGTAATGAGACTGTACGGTCCGATAGAACGGGCGTGCATCTTGTCGTCCACCATGTGGTGCAGTTTGATCATGTAGATCACACCCACGGTTGCTTTCTGGTGGAAACGCTCGCCGGTTTCACCATCATGGAGATAAGTATGTCCGAAGCTCGGCAATCCGGCTTTGTTGATATGGTCGGCGATTTCTTCCACGGTAGCTCCATCGAAAATGGGCGTCGCGAATTTCACACCGAGTTTCAAACCGGCCCAACCCAATACTGTTTCATAGATCTGACCCAGGTTCATACGGCTTGGTACACCCAGCGGGTTCAGAACGATATCAACAGGAGTTCCGTCTTCCAGGAACGGCATATCTTCCGCACGAACGATCTTGGCAACGATACCTTTGTTTCCGTGACGGCCGGCCATCTTATCACCCACTTTCAGCTTACGCTTCACAGCCAGGTAAACTTTCGCCAGTTTCAATACACCGGCAGGAAGTTCGTCACCGATTGAGATATTAAACTTCTCTCTTTTATAACGTCCGAGTTCTTCGTTGTACTTGATGCTGTAGTTGTGGAGCAGGGTATTGATCTGGTCATCGATCTTGGCTTCACCGGTCCATCCCAGCGGATTTACGTTGAGATAATCAATAGAGGCCAGGTTCTTGGCGTTGAATTTGGCGCCTTTACCGATCTGTACTTCTCCAAAGTTATTGTTCACGCCTGCGGAAGCTTTGTCTCTCAACAGCGTTTGCAGCTTGTTCAGGAGCAGTTCCTTCAGATCCTCTTCATTCTTCTCGTGGATTTTTTCGAGTTTCTCCAGGGAAGCTTTCTCGCGGATCTTGGCGTTCTTGTCTTTCTTCGCACGCTGGAAGAGTTTCTTACCGATAACCACACCTTCCACTCCGTTCGGAGCTTTCAGGGAGGCATCTTTCGCATCACCGGCTTTGTCGCCGAAGATGGCGCGCAGCAGTTTTTCTTCCGGTGTAGGATCACTTTCTCCTTTCGGAGTGATCTTACCGATCAGGATATCTCCTTCCTTGATGGCGGCACCCAGGCGGATGATACCATTTTCGTCGAGATCCTTGGTTGCTTCTTCACTCACGTTCGGAATATCCGGAGTCAGTTCTTCTTCACCCAGTTTGGTGTCACGAACTTCCAGTTCATATTCGGAGATGTGGATAGAAGTGAAGAGGTCTTCACGTACTACGCGCTCATTGATTACAATGGCATCCTCGAAGTTGTACCCTTTCCACGGCATGAATGCCACTTTCAGGTTGCGGCCCAGGGCGATTTCACCGCCTTGTACAGCATATCCTTCTGTAAGGAAATCTCCTTTTTTCACGCGCTGACCTTTCTTAACCGCAGGCTTCTGGTTGATAGAAGTTTCCTGGTTGGTTTTGATGAACTTGGTCAGTTTATAAATACGAAGGTCTTCTTCAAAGCTTACGAGACGGTCGGCCTCTGTACGATCGTAACGAACATGAATTTCGCTTCCATCTACATATTCCACCACACCTTCTCCATCGGCAAGGATCTGTACACGGGCATCGCGGGCTGCCTTTCCTTCCAGTCCGGTCCCTACGATGGGTACTTCAGGGCGGATCAGCGGTACAGCCTGACGTTGCATGTTCGATCCCATCAGGGCGCGGTTGGCGTCATCATGCTCCAGGAACGGAATCAGGGAGGCGCTCAGACCCACGATCTGGTTGGGAGCCACATCCATGAACTCCACTTCGTTCTTCTCCAGGATCGGGAAGTCACCGGTTTGACGGGACTCGATCTTGTCTTCCACGAATTCGCCTTTTTCATTGAGGCGTGCACTCGCCTGGGCGATACGGGCGGTATCTTCTTCCTCGGCACTGAGGAAGGTGAGTTTTTTCAGGTCTACTTTTCCGTTCTCTGCTTTGTGATAAGGCGTTTCGATAAAGCCCATCTCGTTGATCTTCGCATGTACGCAAAGGGTAGAGATCAATCCGATGTTTGGACCTTCCGGTGTTTCAATGGTACAGAGACGTCCGTAGTGAGAATAGTGAACGTCACGAACCTCGAAGCCCGCTCTTTCACGGCTCAGACCACCAGGTCCGAGAGCGGAAATACGGCGTTTGTGAGTAATTTCAGACAACGGGTTGGTCTGATCAAGGAACTGCGACAGCTGTGAGGTTCCAAAGAACGAGTTGATCACAGAAGAAAGCGTTCTCGCATTGATCAGGTCAACCGGGGTAAACACTTCATTGTCGCGAACGTTCATTCTTTCGCGGATGGTACGGGCCATACGGGCCAGACCCACGCCAAACTGGGCGTAGAGTTGTTCACCCACCGTACGAACACGGCGGTTGCTCAGGTGATCGATGTCATCGATTTCCGCTTTACCGTTGGTAAGGCGCACCAGGTATTTGATGATCTCAATGATATCCTCTTTGGTCAGCGTTTTCTGATCCAGCGGAGCATTGATGTTCAGTTTGCGATTGATCTTGTAGCGACCCACTTCACCGAGGTCATAACGCTTGTCGCTGAAGAATAATTTATCGATGATACCGCGGGCAGTTTCATTGTCGGGAGCGTCGGCGCCGCGCAACTGGCGGTAGATGTGCTGAACCGCTTCCAACTCACTGTTGGAGGTATCTTTATTAAGCGTGTTGTAGATGATCGCGAAATCACCACCCACATCTTCTTTCTGAATGAATACGCTGTCCACACCCATGTCCACCACCATTTCAATGGCTTCTTCATCGAGAATGGAATCGCGTTCGAGAACCACTTCGTTACGTTCGATGCTTACTACCTCACCGGTATCTTCATCAACAAAATCTTCTACCCAGCTTCTGAGTACGCGGGCAGCCAGGCGGCGGCCCAGGTATTTCTGCAGGGCTTTTTTATCTCCTTTCACTTCATCGGCCATACCGAAAAGCTCCAGAATATCCTTATCGGTTTCATAACCGATAGAACGCAAAAGAGTGGTAACCGGGAATTTTTTCTTACGGTCGATATACGCGTACATCACGTTGT
>CAZSAQ010000020.1:52346-85147 GCA_964605065.1 uncultured Chitinophagaceae bacterium | reverse complement strand
TTTACTTTTTACTTTTTACTTTTTACTTTTTACTTTTTACTTTTTACTTTTTACCTATTCCCTACTCTCGCACTCTCCCTGTACTTCAGTGGCGTACAGTTTTCAAATTCCCGGAATGTTTTAATAAAGTAATTAACGCTATTGAACCCGCTCAGGTAACAGGCTGAGATAACCGAAACAGAAGAATCGCCCAGCAGCTCCTTGGCTTTGCCGATCCTTTCTCGAAGAATAAATTCGACCGGCGTAATACCAAATTCTCTTTTAAAAGAACGGAAAAAACTCGGGCGGCTCATGTACGCCTTTCGGCTCAACTCATCAATGGATATTTTTTCATGCAGGTGTTCCTTGATATATTGAATAACTGCCGCAAACCGATGATACGCCGACATCTGCCGGTAGTTAGTCTCGATCAGTTGCCGCGCCTGCGTTTGCATCAGCTTCAACAACAATTCTCTCAGAGCCAGTTCGGCAAATACGTCTTTAAGACGGCTGTTATCGGTAGATACCTGTATAATTTTATTGATGGCCTGTGCGAATTCGCCGGAGTTCAGCAGAAAAAAATCTTCCATGCTAATCTTCCATTCACCGCTCTCCTCTGTCTTGGGTAATTTCCGGTTCAGGAACTGGAGTGTTTGCTGCACTTCTTCATAACTGATCGTAAGCGCTACACATTGAGTTGGATTATTTTCAGTGGCCTCAGGAAAATCTATTACCATCCATTCATTGGCCTGCCATAACAGCGATTCGCCCGGTACATAGTCAAAAAGCTGATCTCCCCCTCCATGCATCCTTTTTTTCCCGCGAAGCATGCTGGTGATCACCAGTTCCTCAAATTTCAGGGGCACACTATTGGCCGCCTGGTATGTCTCGAAAATATTGAGCTCGCATTTTTCCAGTGTATACACCTTCCGGTTCTCTACCAGGGTCTGTAATTCCTTACCCGGAGCCAGCGCCACCGGGCGGGGAGATATGCCTCTTCTGCTTCCCATGCAAGCGATCATTTGAACCTAAAAATTACGCCGAATTAGGAAGTATTTCAACAAAGGACCGGCCAAAAAAGACCAGTTTGATACAATAGTTACATTTTTGGAGACGGGAGTTAACCGTCTACCCCTTCATTCGACCATAGTTTTAGGCTACAAAAAACGATTACTATGCCTACTACCATGGAAAAACCCAGGAAACTGGTTGAACGCCCCACGTTCAAAGCCCGATACGACAATTTTATAGGTGGCCGCTTTGTGGCGCCGGTAAAAGGAGAATACTTCGAGAACATCTCACCGATAGATGGCAAGCCTTTTACCCGGGCAGCCCGTTCCACTGCAGAAGATATCGAACTGGCCCTGGATGCCGCCCACCAGGCTTTTCCCGGCTGGAGCAAAACAGCAGCGGCGCATCGCAGCAATCTGCTGCTGAAGATCGCGGACATCATGGAGAAAAACCTGGATTATCTGGCAACGGTCGAAACAATCGACAACGGAAAGCCTATCCGCGAAACGAGGGCCGCCGACCTGCCTCTGGCAATAGATCATTTCCGTTATTTCGCAGGTGTTATCCGTTCGGAAGAAGGAAGCATTTCAGAGCATGACGAAACAACGGTAAGCATCAACCTGCATGAGCCCATCGGCGTGGTGGGTCAGATCATCCCCTGGAATTTTCCGCTGCTGATGGCAGCCTGGAAAATAGCGCCGGCCCTGGCAGCAGGTTGCTGTGTAGTGGTGAAACCGGCAGAGCAAACCCCTACCAGCCTCATCGTACTGATGGAACTGATCGAAGGCATCCTGCCGGCGGGAGTCCTGAACATAGTTACAGGCTTCGGCATCGAAGCTGGCAAACCGCTGGCCACTTCGAAAAGAGTATCTAAAGTCGCTTTCACGGGCGAAACTACTACGGGCAGACTGATCATGCAGTACGCCTCCGAAAATCTTATACCGGTTACGATGGAACTGGGAGGAAAATCGCCCAATATATTTTTCCCGAGCGTGATGGCGGCAGATGACGATTATCTGGACAAAGCCGTGGAAGGTGCGGTGATGTTTGCGCTTAACCAGGGAGAAGTTTGTACTTGCCCGTCGCGAATTCTCGTACACGAAAGCATTTACGATGCCTTTATGGAGAAAGTAGTTGCCCGCACCAGGTCGATCAAAATGGGTAATCCGCTGGATCCGGAAGTAATGATGGGAGCACAGGCAAGCAATGACCAGTATGAAAAAATCCTGTCGTATATGGAAATCGGCAAACAGGAAGGAGCCAGGGTTCTCTGTGGTGGAGAAGCGTATCACCAGAACAGCGGCCTTGAGCATGGCTATTATATCAAACCAACGATCTTTTCGGGCAACAACAAGATGCGCATCTTCCAGGAAGAAATTTTTGGCCCGGTGACCTGTGTTACTACCTTCCAAACCACGGAAGAAGCCATCAACATCGCCAATGATAGTCTGTATGGACTGGGGGCAGGTGTATGGACCAGGGACGCACATGAACTGTATACGGTTCCCCGGCAGATACAAGCGGGACGTGTCTGGGTGAACTGCTACCATGCCTACCCGGCACATGCTCCCTTCGGCGGATACAAGAAATCGGGCTTTGGCCGCGAAACTCATAAAATGATGCTGGCGCATTATCGACAGACCAAAAACATGCTGATCTCATACAGTAAATCAAAACTGGGTTTCTTCTGATGGTACCGCGTGTATTGATCACCCCGGCAGCCGAAGAGGTGGTCCGGCAACTTCAATCGCAGTATGGCCCTTTGCTTTTCCACCAGAGCGGGGGTTGCTGTGACGGATCGGCGCCGATGTGTTTTGAAAAGGGCGATTTTCTCTTGGGAGAGAGTGATATCAAGCTGGGAGACATTGCCAATTGCCCTTTTTACATGAATAGCGATCAGTTTGAATACTGGAAACATACCCAACTGACGATCGACATCACGAAGGGCCGGGGGTCGAGTTTTTCACTCGAGATTCCCCTGGGAGTCCGATTCATCACCCGTTCCCGGATTTTTACCGACGAAGAATGGGAAGAACTGGAAAACAATCCGCATTCGCTTTGATCATAAACAGGCCGGTAACCACACGGAAGAGGCAAATTGGTTAACTTCAACCAATGAGAGTTGGTGTTTACCTGGCCTGTTTTTTTCTCTCCTTCATTTTATCAGGATGTTTTGGTCGGTTTGTGATGACCAAAAAAGAACTGAATGAATACTACCGGAATCGAACCGACAAACCGGTATACTTCACCATAAAAAACGATTCGGTTCAGCTCTTTTGCGCTACCAGCGGCAATGATACTCTCCCCCCTCTTCTGATCATTCATGGAGCTCCTGGTGCCTGGTATGGCAGCCGGAATTTTCTCAGCGACAGTCTGCTGAAACAGCATTTTCATATCATCGCGGTCGACCGGCCCGGCTACGGTTCTTCCCGGTTCAGGGGTAAGAGAAAAGCGCTTACTTCCATCGAAATGCAGGCCATTGCCTGTCACGAAGCCCTTCGGCTCAACCGGTCGCGCAAAACCGGTGTGGTAATGGGCAGTTCCTTCGGAGCGCCGATCGCGGCCAATATGGCCATGCTCTATCCGAACGAATTTCACCAGGTGGTTATGCTGGCTGGCGCCATCGACCCGGATCATGAAAAATTCTGGTGGTGGCACCCGCTCATCAGGGGTGGGCCGATCAAATGGATGCTGCCTCATTTTATGAGAGTAACTACCACCGAAAAATTTGCCCATGTCAGGGAGCTGCGGATCCTTCAACCCAAATGGGCCGGCTTAACCGTTCCCATAACCGTTGTACAGGGAGGCGCGGATTCGATCGTAAGACCGGTCAATCTCGATTTCGCCCGCAAACAACTCGAAGGAAAGAACGCCCGCTTCGTATTTCTGCCCGATGCCGGTCATTTGATCCGGTGGCAATACCCCGGTGTGGTCAAGGATATTTTACTTCAATCCTTGCAGCATTTACATCCGGTAGAAGTAAGTTCCGCGCAATAATTTCCGGTCTCACCGGTAAGCTTCACAAGACGATTTAATGACAATCACCAGTGTGCTAACAAGCGTTACCAATTAATTTGCCCGCATGGCGAAATTTTAGCATAAAATCTTCCCCATTGTTAAAAAAAATGATTTCTTTTGTGCCGTTAAACTTTTAAGACACAGAACACTCGAACAGTAAATGCAAAAAAATCTCACCATAACACTCGCTGATGTAGTTGCCAGTGCAGCTACTATATTGCGTGGGGTTTTTCCTGTACAGCCTCGTACAGTTTTTTGTCGCCCGATTCCCGTTGTGGTGCGACGTTGATACCATTCTACCATAGGATCCTTTCAGGAATTGGAACTATGAATCCGCTCGGCGGGGACGTGTCCCCATCCACAAACAATGATATTATTACTACTATATTTTTCAGGAAATGGAAAATCAGCAACAAAGTTTCCAGATATTAATAGCCAACGAAAGTCATTTCGGCTTTTCGCAGATCATCTGTGATGAAATGGCTTCTTCTGCCAAAGCTCGCGGAACCGGTATCGCCAAACGCACTGCCGATTACATACAGGAAAAAATGAGAGAAGGCAAAGCAGTAATTGCCTTCAACCAGGACGGCATCTGGGCGGGTTTCTGCTACATTGAAACCTGGAGCCATGGCGAATACGTAGCCAACTCTGGCCTGATCGTAGCGCCTGCCTTCCGCAAAAGCGGCCTGGCCAAAGCCATCAAAAAGAAAATATTCGAACTGAGCCGGAAAACCTACCCCGAATCAAAAATATTCGGACTGACAACCGGCCTGGCCGTTATGAAGATCAACAGCGAACTGGGATACGAACCGGTTACTTACAGTGAACTGACCCAGGACGAAGCTTTCTGGGCCGGATGCAAAAGCTGTGTGAACTACGAGATCCTGATGAGCAAAGACCGCAAGAACTGCATGTGCACGGCCATGCTCTACGATCCGAAAGACCACTACGAACCGGAAGAAACCAAACAATTCTTCGAGGAAAAGAAAAATATATTCGAACGATTGCTGCGATACAAGGAATGGAAATTGCTGAAACCCTTCCTGAAACAATCGTCCAGGCAAGAATCTGGTGATAATACTCAGGATAATGGAGCTTCCAAACCAAAATCCCTGTTCCACTATTTTTTCAATTTTTAGGGGCCCCTACAACCCTTTTCAACACATAAAAAATGGCATCAAAAAAAATCGTTCTTGGTTTCAGCGGTGGATTGGATACCACCTATTGTGTAAAATATCTCAGTGAAGAAAAAGGATATGAAGTTCACAGCGTAATCGTCAATACCGGTGGCTTCAGTGCAGACGAATTGCAGAAAATAGAAGCACATGCCTATGAGCTAGGTGTAAAGTCGCACACAACGGTCGATGCAGTCAAAGGTTACTATGACCGTATCATCAAATACCTGGTCTTCGGGAACTGCCTGAAAAATAACACATACCCCCTGAGTGTTTCTGCCGAGCGTCTCAGCCAGGCTTTGCATATTGCCGAGCATGTGAAAAAACTGAATGCGGAAGCAGTAGCCCATGGCAGCACAGGCGCGGGCAACGACCAGGTTCGCTTTGATATGATCTTCCATATCATGATCCCGGGGGTTGAAATCATCACTCCGATCCGTGACCTCCGTCTCAGCCGCGAGCAGGAAATCGAATACCTCAAGAGCAAGGGCGTGGACATGAACTTCGAAAAAGCGATGTACTCCATCAACAAAGGATTATGGGGTACGAGCGTCGGTGGAAAGGAAACACTGAAGAGCAAGGGCATGCTGCCGGAAGAAGCCTGGCCTACCCAGGTAACTAAATCCGGACAGGAAGAAGTTAAACTGAGCTTTGTAAAAGGCGAACTGACCTCCGTGAACGACCAGCCGTTCGGGCATCCGTCTGAAGCGATTCAATACCTGCAAACCATCGCAGGGCCCTACGGTATAGGCCGCGATATTCACGTGGGCGATACGATCATCGGCATCAAAGGAAGAGTGGGTTTTGAAGCAGCCGCCCCGATGATCATTCTGAAATCGCACCATGCCCTGGAAAAACACGTACTCACCAAATGGCAATTGCAATGGAAAGACCAGCTGGCTCAATTCTATGGCAACTGGTTGCATGAAGGACAGATCCTGGATCCGGTAATGAGAGATATCGAAGCTTTCTTTGAAAAAAGTCAGGAAACTGTTACTGGAGACGTATTCGTTCAGCTCCAGCCCTTCCGTTTCCAGGTAATAGGTATCGAATCGCCATTCGATCTGATGAGCAGCAAGTTTGGCAAATACGGCGAAATGAATACCGGATTCACCGGAGAAGATGTAAGAGGCTTCAGCCGAATATTCGGCAACCAGACGGGAATTTGGATGGCGGTGCAAAGTGAAAAGTAAAAAATTCAAAATAGTTTAAAGCAATCCCCGCTCTCTTGGGAGAGGGCTTGGGTGAGGGGCCGTAAGTGGAACGCAGAGGGCGCCAAGAACCGCAAAGCGCACGAAGTAAAAAGTCAAAAGTGAAAAGTAAAAAATTCAAAATAGATTAAAACAATCCCCTCTCCCTTGGGAGAGGGCTAGGGTGAGGGGCCGCAAGCGGAACGCATTCAACGTGAAACGTAAAACGAAAAACGATAAACGCATTCAACGTAAAACGAAAAACGATAAACAACATCTATGATCCGCACAGGCATAATTGGAGGAGCTGGATATACCGGAGGCGAATTGATCCGTTTGCTGATCAATCATCCGTCGGTGTCGCTCGACTTCATTCACAGCCGGAGCAATGCCGGAAAACCGGTTTCTGACATACACCAGGATCTGTTGGGCGAATCCAGTCTTTCGTTCACCGGTGATCTGTCTGCCCTCACCAATAACAGCCTGGATGTACTGTTCCTTTGCCTGGGTCATGGCGAATCGAGAAAATTCCTGTCTGAAAACAGGATCGATGATTCCATCAAAGTGATCGATCTGGCCAATGATTTTCGACTGGCCGGTCAGTCGTCTGTACACCCGGCCCATTCGGCCAAAAGGGATTTTGTGTATGGGCTTCCGGAGTTAAACAGGAACGAGATTCGGGCGGCGCACAATATCGCCAACCCCGGCTGCTTTGCTACCACGCTGCAGTTGGGATTGCTTCCCCTGGCAAAGGCAGGATTGCTGAAAGATGTTTATACAACAGGAATTACGGGAAGTACCGGCGCCGGACAGTCGCTTACACAAACTTCACATTTCAGCTGGCGGGCCAACAATATCCAGGCTTACAAAACACTCACGCACCAGCATCTCGGGGAGATCGGTCAATCGCTCCGTCAACTGCAGGTGAAAAATGAAATCAATGTTCATTTTGTACCCTGGAGAGGAGACTTTACAAGAGGGATATTCATCAGTTCGCAGGTACAGTGCGATGAAAAGCTGGAAGACCTTCAACAATTGTTTACCAGCTATTACGAGGAACATCCTTTCACTCATGTAAGCAGTGAACCTATTTTCCTGAAACAGGTGGTGAATACCAATAAATGCATCATTCAACTGGAAAAAGTGGGTAGCATCCTGGTGGTTCATTCCATCACGGACAACCTGCTGAAAGGCGCCAGTGGCCAGGCCGTTCAGAACCTGAACCTGGCATTCGGCCTGGACGAAACCACCGGTTTGAAACTAAAGGCAAATTATTTCTAACATACAAAAGCAGGAAGCGGTAAGTCGCTTCCATCATGAGTTATGAATTTATTCGACGTTTACCCGATCAACGATGTCACCATCGTTAAAGCCAAAGGATCCTATGTGTGGGATGATAAAGGCGAGCAGTATCTTGATCTCTATGGCGGCCATGCGGTCATCAGCATCGGTCATACCCATCCTCATTGGGTAAAACGAATCGAAGAGCAACTGGAAAAGATCGCTTTCTATTCCAATTCCATCCGGATTCCGTTGCAGCTTCAACTGGCGGAAAAACTGGGAAAGATCGCGGGCAAGCCCGATTACCAGTTGTTTCTGTGCAACAGCGGAGCAGAAGCGAACGAAAATGCCCTGAAAATGGCCTCCTTCCACAATGGCCGTAAAAAAATTATTGCTTTCAGCAAATCCTTTCACGGCAGAACCTCCCTGGCAGTATCGGCTACAGACAATAAAAATTATATCGCCCCGGTGAACGAAACCGGCAATGTGATATTTCTTCCTTTCAACGATGCAAAAGCGCTGGAAGACTGTTTCAGCAAACACGGAAAAGAGATCTCATCGGTGATCATTGAAGGGATACAGGGTGTTGGCGGTATCAACGTGGCCGAAAACAGCTTTCTCCAGAAAATACGTCAGCTCTGTGATGAA
Source organism: uncultured Chitinophagaceae bacterium (assembly GCA_964605065.1). Taxonomy (GTDB): domain Bacteria; phylum Bacteroidota; class Bacteroidia; order Chitinophagales; family Chitinophagaceae; genus Endoryza. Next base: position 76,845 of record CAZSAQ010000020.1, on the reverse strand, counting down.
CATGGAGCGGTATACATAGCCGACAGTGTGCAATGCGGATACGGAAGAAGCGGTAAATTCTTCAGTCACGATTTCGCGGGTGTCAATGCCGATATTTACACCATGGCCAAAGGGATGGGCAATGGTTTCCCGGTGGCAGGCATCATCATCGCCCCTCATATCAAACCCAAACACTTCCAGCTGGGAACTACCTTTGGCGGAAACCACCTGGCCTGTGCCGCCGCACTGGCTGTACTGGAAGTGATTGAAGAAGAAAAACTGATGGGCAATGCCGTCACAACCGGTCATTACCTCAGGGAAGAACTCAAAAAGATCCCGGAAGTACAGAATGTAAGAGGAAGAGGGCTGATGATCGGGTTCGATGTTCCCGAAGAATTGAAAGACCTGAAAAAAAATCTGCTCTGGAACCAGAAGGTGTTTACGGGCGAAGCGAAACCCAATGTGATCCGTTTGCTTCCATCACTGGCTTTGAAAAAAAGAGATGCGGAAGATTTTATCGAAGCGCTGAAGGAAGAAGTGGCGAAATTTGCCGTAAACAGTTAAGAGGATCGATAGTCAATGAAGTGATGGATGAATGCTTTACCCGGCGGGAAGGAAATGCCTTCAACAGGTAAAGATGGTTGTTTGAAAAATCGTTTTCCCTTTCAAATCACAAATATCATTAATTGAATCAGTTCATTTCAGTACAGGATGCCGGCAACATCGATGCCCTGGCGGCAAAGGCCCTGGCCTATAAACAAAACCCCTTTGCGGATAAAACCCTGGGGGCAGGTAAGCGTATGGGTTGTATCTTTCTCAACCCGAGCATGCGTACCCGCCTCAGTACGCAGATAGCTGCTCAAAACCTGGGAGTAGAACCGATCGTGTTCAATGTTGGACAGGAAGGCTGGACTTTCGAATTTGAAGAGGAAGCGATCATGAGCGGAACTACCGTGGAGCATGTAAAAGATGCAGCGCCTATCCTGGGAAACTACTTCGATATACTCGGTATCCGCACTTTTCCTTCCCTCAAAAACAAGGAAGATGATTACAGCGAACTGTTCATCAAACAATTTATCAAATACGCGGGCGTACCGGTAGTGAGTCTCGAAAGCGCCACCCTGCACCCATTGCAAAGCCTTACCGATATCATCACCATTACGGAGAGCCTGCAACAAAATCCGTTGCCGGCCAGCCGCAAACCGAAAATCGTTCTCACCTGGGCGCCACATGTAAAACCGCTTCCGCAATGCGTGGCCAATAGCTTCGCCGAGTGGATCAATGCCTGGGGAAAAGCGGATTTTGTGATAACGCATCCGGAAGACTATGAGCTCGACACGCGCTTTACGGCAGGTGCCAGCATCACCCATAACCAGGAAGAAGCCTTGCAGGGAGCCGATTTCGTGTATGTAAAAAACTGGAGCACTTATACAGACTACGGTCGCATTTATTGCAACGATCCTGAATGGATGCTGACCACGGAAAAACTGAAAGACACCCATAAAGCAAGAGTGATGCACTGCCTTCCGGTACGCAGAAATGTGGAACTGAGTGATGAAGTACTGGACGGCCCCAACAGCATCGTAACCCGGCAGGCCGGCAACCGCGTTTGGGCGGCGCAGGCCATTCTTGCAGAAATCTTAAAAAGTAAAAGGTAACGGTGGACAAACTGGTCATCATAAAGATCGGCGGGAATATAGTAGATGACGAAAAAAGTCTTTCTTCATTCCTTTCCTCTTTCGCTTCACTCGAAGGAAAAAAGATCCTGGTGCATGGGGGAGGCAAGATAGCCACACGCATCGGCGACCAGTTAGGCATTCAATCGAAATACATCGATGGCAGGCGTATCACCGATGCGGATACCATTGACCTGGTAACGATGGTGTATGGCGGCCTTATCAATAAGAAGATCGTTGCACAATTACAGGCGCAGGGATGTAATGCCATCGGTGTTACCGGCGCAGATGCCAACCTGCTGCCGGCTGAGAAAAGACCGGTCAAGGAAATTGACTATGGCTTTGCGGGCGACGTTAAAAGCGCTTCGGTCAATCCGAAACACTGGCAAACACTGATTGAAGGCGGGTTGGTGCCGGTTGTAGCTCCGCTCACGCACGATGGCAAAGGCCATATCCTGAATACCAATGCGGATACTATTGCGCAGGAACTGGCCAAGGCGCTGAGCTCCCTGTACCTCGTAAGCCTGGTATATTCCTTCGAAAAAGCCGGAGTATTACTGGATGCCGCCGACGAGTCTACCGTCATCCCCTCAATCAATCCCGAAACCTTCACCCGACTGAAAGCAGAACAAAAAATATTTGCCGGCATGATCCCCAAACTCGAGAACGCTTTTACAGCTATCCATAACGGCGTTCAGAAAGTGATCATCGGCAAAGCAGAGAACATCGGCCAATTGCTGGAAGGTGCCGCCGGCACTACCATCGTTCGGTCGTGAAAGCCTGCTTCATCAAAAATACCAGCCATGCGGAAGGAAGAACTGGACATACTTTATCAGGATGCTGTCGGTTTGCTGAAGAAGCTGATCTCCACTCCCTCATTCAGCAAAGAAGAGCAGATCACTGCCGACCTCATCGAACGCTTCCTGGAATCCAAAGGGGTGCGGGTAAAAACACATCTCAACAATATCTGGGCGCAGAACCGCTATTTCGATCCTTCCAAACAAACCATTTTACTCAATTCGCATCATGATACGGTGAAACCCAACAAGGGGTACACCCTGGATCCTTTTTCACCTCTCGAAATCGACGGACGGCTGCATGGACTCGGCAGCAATGATGCCGGAGGCTGCCTGGTTTCACTGATGGTGGTTTTTATCCATTTCTACGAACGCGCCGACCTGCCTTTTAACCTGGTATTCGCCGCCACTGCAGAAGAAGAGATCTCCGGTCACAACGGCATCGAAGCGCTCGTGCCAAGACTGGGACATATCGATTTTGGCATTGTTGGCGAACCCACCAAAATGGAAATGGCAGTCGCAGAAAAAGGGTTGATGGTGCTCGATGCCACGGCCCATGGAAAGGCAGGACACGCCGCGCGGGATGAGGGCGAAAGCGCCCTCTACAAAGCGATCGAAGACATTGAATGGATCAGGCAATTCCGGTTCCCCAAAGTATCGGACCTGCTGGGGCCGGTTAAACTCAGTGTAACCGTCATAGAAACCGATAACAAAGCGCATAATGTGGTGCCGGCCCAATGCAAATTCGTGGTCGACTGTCGGGTAAATGAATTATACACGTTTGAAGAGATCCTGTCCATTCTGCGTGAACACCTCAAGAGTGAGATTCAGCCGCGAAGCACGCGGTTGAGATCCACTTCCATTTCCCTGGATCATCCATTGATCCTGGCAGGCAAAAAACTGGGTCGCTCCTACTACGGATCACCTACCACTTCCGATAAGGCGCTGATGCCTTTTCCCACGCTTAAAATGGGACCCGGCGACAGCGCGCGAAGCCATACTGCAGACGAATTCATTTACCTGGATGAAATAAAGAACGGCATTGACCTGTATATTCAACTCCTAAACCAGCTCATATGAAGTTGTGGCAAAAAGAAAACACTTCGGTATCCGGCATTATTGAACAGTTTACTGTTGGCCGCGACAAGGAATTCGATCAGCTCCTGGCCCGGTACGATGTGCAGGGCTCTATCGCCCATGTAACCATGCTCGGCGAAGTGGGACTGATGACTCCGGAAGAATCCGCAAAAGCGGTAGAAGCGCTGAAAGGAATTGCCGTTCTGATCGATGCCGGTCAGTTCCGCATCGAAGACAATATGGAAGATGTTCATTCGCAGGTGGAGTACATGCTCACTCAATCAATCGGCGATACCGGCAAAAAAATACACAGCGGCCGCAGCCGCAACGACCAGGTGGCAGTCGACATCAAACTCTACCTGCGTGCAGAAATTCTGGAAATTAAAAAATCAACCTCCGATCTGTTTGAACTCCTCCTCAGCCAGTCGGAGCAATTCAAAAATAAACTGATACCGGGATATACCCACCTGCAGATTGCCATGCCTTCTTCTGTAGGCTTGTGGCTGGGTGCCTATGCGGAAAGCCTGGTGGATGACCTGGAGATGCTGGCGGCAGCGTATCGCATCGTAAACAAAAACCCCTTGGGCAGCGGCGCCGGTTATGGTTCTTCCTTTCCCCTCAACCGGACGCGTACTACCGAACTGCTCCATTTCAGAACGCTCAACTGGAACAGCGTATATGCGCAAATGAGCCGGGGCAAAACCGAACGTACCACTTCTGTCGGGCTGGCGGCTATTGCGGCCACTTTAAGCAAGCTGTCCATGGACTGCTGCCTTTACCTGAACCAGAATTTCGGATTTCTTTCCTTTCCGTCTGAACTGACTACCGGCAGCAGCATCATGCCGCATAAAAAAAACCCGGATGTTTTCGAACTGATCCGCGCAAAATGCAATCGCCTGCAATCGATTCCCAATGAGCTGACCCTGCTGATCAATAACCTGCCATCGGGTTATCACCGCGATATGCAACTCACCAAGGAAATACTCTTTCCCGCCATCGAAGAATTGAAAGCCTGCCTGCAGCTTATGCAGGTGATGCTCTCCAACATGCAGGTAAAAGATAATATTCTCGACGACGACAAATACCGCTACATTTTCAGCGTTGAAGCCGTTAACGACCTTGTGAATAAAGGAGTGCCCTTCCGGGATGCCTATCAACAGGTAGGAAATGACATCGATAAAGGAGTATTTCACTTCGACTACAAACGGCAGCTCCACCATCAGCACGAAGGAAGTATCGGAAATCTCTGCAACGACCAGGTAAGAAAGGAAATGGCGGAAGTGATCGCCAAATTCGCATAAACCTTTACGTTCCATTTATCCGGTAATTTCCGATCCTGGCCGATCTTCCCGAATCCTGGCAAATTCGGTACATTCATGGTAGCAATCATTCTCACCAACCCACTCTGCTATGAAAAAGCCAGACAACCTGCTGCAAAAAATTGCCAACAAGGCATTGATGTGGATCCGTGTGATCTTTTTTGTATTGGGCAAAATTCCCTTTCTGCTGATCCTTATTGGTGTGGCTGTTTTCGGCTTCGTGATCAACGACCAGGGTCAGGATCTGATGGCCGCCTTCGGCCAATTGAGTCTTTTTCATCCTTACGTCATCAGCTTTGTTGGTCTGCTCATCGTATGGGCGGGCGTTTGCTGGTACGTGGGTAGAATGGTACTTGGCTCAGCCAACCTGCGCCGCATTGTTGACAGGGAAGTACCTCTGAAAGATGGGCTGGAAGATCCCGATTGCGGCACCAATTGCCAGCTAAGGGAAGATCATTCTGTGGTTGCTATTGACGGCCGTTACCGCGATTCGATCAAGCAGATTGCCAAAATACTTCCCCGGGTGCTCGCTGCGGTGCCTTACCTGGTTTTTATCTGGGGGTTGCTGGCCGTGAACGGACTGAATGGTCATACGGCCATCCTGTTACTGGTCGTGTTTCTGCTGGGTGTCCTGCATGTTCTTTACTTGTGTTACCGCACACAAATATTCGTCGATAAGAACAGGAGCCTCTCCCCCACTGAACGCTTCAGCCTCGAAGGCGCGCACAGCACCAGGGAAGTGGTGGACCGGCAACACCTCCGTACAACGACCCGCTTCATCATGCCGTTTGTTTTCCTGGGCGTGTTTGCCTACGCCTGGTTCACCGCCCGCTCTGTTCCTTCTCTGGACGGCAAACCCGGCCTGATCATTCTGTGCGGACTCATATTCTATTCCATCCTCGGCCTGTTTCTCGACGCATTGTCCAATAAATTGAAATTTCCCTTTTTCTTCCTGCTCGTCATCGTCATGCTCTTCCTCTCGCTTCCCAGGAACAACAACCACGCTTTGCGCGAATACGGAAATGCGAAAGAAGGATTGGAGATGATCAGGGCGCGCAAACAGGATACTACATTTACCCGTGAATGGCTGACCACGAAATGGAACGCCGGCAAACTGAGCAGCGCCGGCGATACGATTCCGGTATTCATCATTGCGGCCGAAGGCGGAGGCATCCGCGCCTGCTACTGGACCACGCAGGTGATGAAACAACTTCACCTGGCCTATCCGCAACTTTACCAGAATACCTTTGCGGTTACCGGAGCCTCCGGCGGAACGGTAGGCCTGAGCTTCTTCTACAATTACCTGTACCAGATGAATCCCCGCAGCGATGCCAGCCGCCTGGCAGATCCGGCATTCTACCAGACCCTGGATACGATCGCCGGATCGGATTATCTTTCCGGCGTTACCTATGGCTTTCTCTTTCCCGATCTCATTCAACGGGCCATTCCTTTTCCGATCCGTTCATTCGACCGGGCCAAATTCCTGAACAATGGCTTCGAAAAAGCATTCGCCCGGCACAGCGTTGGAGCGGACCAGCCTTCCATCCTCGATGATGCGGTGATCCGCCCCTGGATGAAAGATTCCGGTTTTACTTATCCACTGATCCTCTACAACAGCCTTTTTGTGGAACAGGGTCAGAAAGCCATTTTTTCACCAATACGGTTATCCGAAAAGTGGTACCGGGATGTGCTCGACATTTTCGATACCACCCGGGTGATGGTGACCACCAGCGAAGCGATGGTTTCTTCGGCCCGCTTTCCCCTCATCACTCCGCCGGGACTGATGAAATCAGACACGCATCATGATATGGGACACCTCGTTGATGGGGGATACTTCGAAAATACCGCGGTACAAACTGCCCAGCAAACGGCCATCATGATCAGGAAGACCGCCGAACAATTGAATCTGGGTGGGAAAAAGATCGTCCCGATTATTCTTGCCATCCGTTACGGATCGGGCAACCGAAAGCTGGGCAAGGCCCTGGGCTGGAACTACGAAGCAGCCCCGCTGATCGGTGGAATGAAAACATTATTCCGGTGGATTGATGCGGCCAATGCTGTTACGGCAAACCTCGACAATTCACTGATCAGTATCGATTTCCGGCTTCCCCGGTATACGGGTGATAATATTCCGCTCGGCTGGTACCTCTCTGATACCGCGAGGGCATTGATCAAAAAATATTCGGCTCCCTCATTGCTGAAGGAGCCGATAAAAAAATTGGAACGTTATTTACCGGGATAACCGCTTAGCGGAGGCTCTTGGTATCCACTCTCGAGGGAGTATCCTTGCCACTGATGATGGAAGTGGAGCTGATCGCAATGGCCTTGATGATCTCTGCCATATTCTTCATATCCAGTGTTTCTATTTCATCATCCAGCGAGTGATAGTATTTATCAATGGTGGTATTGGCCGCATTGGGATCCGCCTCCATCCGGGAGGTAGAAATGGTATGCGCAGGCACGCCCAAACGGGCAAGAGTGGCATTATCGGACCGATAGAACAGGTTTTGTTTGGTATAAGGATCCGGATAGAATTTGAACTGGGTACCCTCCAGGTTCTTTTCAAGGATCTTGCCCATATCCGTTTTTTCATACCCGGTAATATAGGCCGAATTGGTTCCCCACTTGCTCTCTGTTCCGATCATTTCGATATTGAACATCGCCATTACTTTCTCCGGGGCAAACTGCTTCGAAAAATACTGCGATCCGTAGCCGCCCACTTCTTCCGCAGTGAAAGCGGCAAATACCACGGTGCGGTCATTTGATTTTTTCTGGGCGAAATAATGAGCCAGCATCATTACTGCGGTTGTTCCGGCCGCGTCATCATTGGCTCCGTTGAAAATGGAATCCTTGTCGGCATTGGCCTTTCCGATGCCGAGGTGATCATAATGACCGGAAAAGATTACATATTCCTCTTTCTTCTTTTTTCCGGGAAGAATACCCACCACGTTCTTCAAAGACACCTCAGAAATCTCCTGCTTGAAGTTGATGCTGTATTCTGTTGGATCTTCAGTCGTCATCACCAGTACGATATTCGCTTCGGAGGGAAACGACTGCTGACGGAACCTTTTCAAACTATTGAAAAGACGGGATTGTGAAGTATCTACCACCAGAAAGTAATTCTTCTTGTTGTTGAGCAAAGGAGTCACTACATCATATAGCCTGTCCGTTGCCGCTACTTTTATTTTTTCATACCCGGATGCCTGGGTGATGGAAAGACTGGTCTGGTTAGACAGGGCCACGATATTGCGGCTGTCGATGGTCTTGCCATTAACGGTGCCATCGGCGCTGATGAATTTGGCTTTCACCAGTTTGAATTCCTGGAAATAGGATTTTCCATTAACAGGCTGCAAGCCGGCCTTTTTGAATTCTTCTGCAATGAAATCGGCGGCCTTGTCGATCCCGGGCGAAAATGTCCGGCGGCCCTGCATGTCGTCGGAAGAAAGTATCTTTTCGATTCTCTCTACTTCGGTAGCATTGATGATCTTATCGATATCCTGGGAGTAAACGAAGGAACCTGCGGTTGCCAGCAGGCCTGCAAGCAAAAATTTTTTCATTGTTCTGTTATGGTTTAGTTGAGCTTTCAGTGTGTAAAGCGGTGAGTTGGCTATCAGAGACTCATCATTTCCTTGAACTTCACGGTTTGGCGGCGGCTTACTTCTATCTTTTCGCCTCCTTTCAATTCAAGCAATAATCCTCCGTTAAAATAGGGTTCTATTTTTTCAATCAGCCGGAGATTAATGATATGTTTCCGGTTGGCGCGGAAGAACATCTTTTCATCGAGTCTTTCTTCCAGTGCGTTCAGTGATTTGAGTATAAGCGGTTTATTGGGCCCGAAATACACTTTGGCATAGTTGCCCACGCTTTCAAACAAACGGATTTCGTTGAGTTTTACAAACCAGCATCTTTCACCATCCTTCACGAAAACCTGGTCGTGCTCGTAGAGTGTGGAGCGATTGATGTTTTCGGTGCTGCCGTTTACCTGTTCTCTTTCTTCCTGCAGGTGTAATTTCTGAATAGCATCGGCCAGGCGTTTCGGTTCAACAGGCTTGAGCAGGTAGTCGAGCGCGTTTACCTCAAATGCTTTCAGCGCATATTCATCATAAGCGGTAGTGAAGATAACATGCGGGGTTTTGTCCAGTTCGGACAACAGGTCAAAGCCGGTTTTACCGGGCATCTGGATATCAAGAAAGATCAGCTCGGGGTTGAGATTTTCAATTTTTTCGATTCCTTCGCCCACATTGGCGGCTTCAGCCACCACCTCGATCTCGGGATAGTCCATCAGCAACTTCTTCAATTCATTCCTGGCCAGTCTCTCGTCGTCAATAATGATTGCTTTTATCATAACCTTTAGTTTATATTCACTGGTATCAGCACTTTGGCTTCAACAATATTTCCGTTTACCTGCCTGATTTCAAAGTTTGATTTGTCGCCAAATAATAATTGGAGCCGGTTGCGGGTGCTCGACAATCCAAATCCGTCTTCATTGGTGGTTCCGTTCAGCCTGCCGGAATTCTGAACCAGCAATTCATGAAAATTTCCTCTGAAATCGGAGATAATTTTGATCACACCTCCTTTTACTTCCTTTCCGATGCCATGTTTGATGGCGTTCTCTACCAGGGTCTGCAACATCATTGGCGGTACCGGTTGATCGAGGGTGTCTTCGTCGATTTCATATTCAACTTTCAACCGGTCTTCGAAACGGATATGTTCCAGTGCAAGGTAGTCCTTTACAATATTAAGCTCCTTTTCGAAAGGAACGATCTCCAGTTTTTCGGCCTGCATGCTGCTGCGCAGGATGTTGCTGAGTTCCGTAATCGCATCGCGGGCGCGGCCGGGGTTTTCGTCGATCAGGGCCCGAATGCTGTTCAGCGCGTTAAAAATAAAATGCGGATTGATATGCGATTTGATCGTTTTCAGTTCCAGCGCTTTTACCAGTGCTTCCAGTTTTAGCGTATCAAGCTGCTGGCGCCGGCTTTTTTCTATATAATGATAGAAGTAGTAAATGAGCACCCAGGGGGTGATGAAAATACCCGAGTTGATGACACTGGCGAACAATCGGGTGGCAAAATCCACGTCTTTGTTCTCGCTCAGGGAAAACAGTTCAAAGGTGAAAACCACGATCAGGCTGAACAGGGTACTGGTGGCGATGATGGCGCCGATCAGCCTGGTGATCATCTTTTCAATGGGCAGCAGCATCCAGCCGGTGCGCCGGATGAATTCACGCAACAGGTGCGTGCTGAGAATTCCGCCCATCACGAAGATGAGAATCCTGGCCATGTACTCGTTGGTCAGCTTATCCTTGAAGGAGATCGCATAGAAAAGCATGGAAAACCCAAACAATCCCCAACCACCAATCTGGCAGAGCCAATAATTAGATATCCGGTTAAAAACTTTCATACACAAATACAAAACTACTTATTCAAATTGCCGTAGTAGCCTATTTAGGATATATGGCGATATATCTCGTCTATCGGCTGCGTCCAATCCCCTCAAAGTAGTGTTTTTTGTGAAAAAATTGGCTTGCCGCTCAACCGCCGTTTCTTTTTTTTGTTGAACCAAATAATACCACGGAGCGGCCCCGGGCCGTTGTAAAACCGTATTTTTGACGTAGAAATCACGAATTGATGGAAATCAAGCCTGGACCCCTTTTAAACACGATCGAAACGCCGGCCGACCTCAAAAAGCTCAGTCGCGAACAGCTGCATCAGCTTTGCGAGGAATTACGCCAGTATATCATTGACGTTGTGAGTGTTCATGGTGGTCACTTCGGCGCCAGCCTGGGCGTGGTTGAACTGACCGTGGCCCTGCATTATATCTATAACACTCCTTTCGACCAGCTGGTCTGGGACGTGGGTCATCAGGCCTATGGTCACAAAATCCTCACAGGCCGAAAGGATAATTTCATCTCCAACCGCAAATACAAAGGGATCAGTGGATTTCCCAAGAGAAGCGAGAGCGAATACGATACTTTCGGCGTCGGCCACTCTTCGACCTCTATCTCGGCGGCCCTGGGTATGGCTATCGCTGCCAAATACAAGGGGGAAGACCGCAAATCCGTCGCGATCATAGGAGATGGCTCGATGACAGCCGGTATGGCCTTTGAGGCCATGAACCATGCCGGGGTATCCGATACAGACCTGCTGATCATCCTCAACGACAACAACATGAGCATCGACCCGAATGTGGGTGCTCTCAGGGAATATCTCACCGATATCACCACCTCCCCTACCTATAACAGGTTCAAGGACGATATCTGGAAAGCTCTTGGCAAACTGCCCGTGGGAAAGAACTTTACCCGCGATATGGCCAGCAAACTGGAACACAGTATCAAAGGCTTTATCAACAAAAACAGTAACCTGTTCGAAGCCCTTAAACTGCGCTATTTCGGTCCGATCGATGGCCACAACATCACCAAGCTGCTTGATACCCTTCATGATCTCAAGAACATTCCGGGTCCGAAACTCCTGCACGTGGTTACCGTAAAGGGCAAGGGCTATGCCCTGGCCGAACAGGATCAAACCAAATGGCACGCTCCCGGTCTTTTCGATAAAGTGACCGGTGAAATACACAAGAAAAAATTCGATCTTCCCCAGCCTCCCAAATACCAGGACGTATTCGGTCATACGATTATCGAACTGGCGGAAAAAAATGACAAAGTATTCGGCATCACCCCGGCCATGCCTTCCGGCTCTTCCCTCAAATTCATGATGGAAAAAATGCCGGACCGCGCGATTGACGTGGGCATCTGCGAACAGCACGCGGTAACCCTCAGCGCCGGGATGGCCACACAGGGTTTGAAAGTATTCTGCAATATCTATTCTTCCTTCATGCAGCGCGCCTATGACCAGGTGGTGCATGATGTGGCTATCCAGAAACTGCCGGTTATTTTCTGCCTCGACCGCGCAGGACTGGTAGGAGAAGATGGACCTACTCACCACGGTTGTTACGACATCGCCTATTTCAGGTGTATCCCCAATATGATCATCAGTTCGCCCATGAACGAAACTGAGCTGCGAAATCTGATGTACACTGCCCAGTTGGAATCCACCCAGCTTCCCTTCGTCATCCGCTATCCTCGCGGCGAAGGCGTAATGCCCGAATGGAAAACGGAACTCAAACAAATCGAGATCGGAAAAGGCAGAAAACTGAAAGACGGAAAAGACCTCGCTATTCTTTCACTTGGGCATCCCGGTAATTTTGTTACCACCGCCATACGCGAATTGAGAACAGAAGGTATAGACCCCGCCCATTACGACATTCGCTTTGTGAAACCGCTGGATGAAGAATTGCTCCATGAAGTATTTCAGAAATATCAAAAGGTGATAACCGTGGAAGACGGAACCGTGATGGGAGGAATGGGAACCGCGGTGCTCGAATTCATGGCTGCGCATCAATACCAGGCTGAGGTTCATATCCTGGGTATTCCCGACCGGCTGGTAGAACATGGTACGCCCAAACAACTATATTCCGAAATCGGCATAGATGCCCAGGGCATCGCCAACACCGTAAGAAAAATTTGCCAATACGCCAATGAGCCGATTGGAAAATGAGACAATTAGTTAATGGGCCAATTGGTCAATGGGCCAATTGGTCAATAACTGTTGTCCGGATAAGACTTTACAGTTCTTTTATTAATTGCCCGTATTTATTCTAAAGCTTTTCACCACCGCAGAAATTAGTCATTGGCTGACGAGCTAATTTCAAATACACACTGATCCGCTCGCGCTCTCACTCCCGCTCCCTTAAATTAATTGCATCCGCCATTCGTCATCCGTCATCCGTCATTCGTCATTCGCCATTCGTCATCCGCCATTAGTCATCCGGGATTCGTCGTCCGCCATTCGTCATCCGTCATTCGTCATTCGTCATCCGCCATTCGTCATCCGTCATTCGTCATCCGCCATTCGCCATTCGTCATCCGCCATCCGTCATCCGCCATTCGTCATTCGCCATTTCACCCCATTGGCACATTTACCAATTGGCTCATTGGCTAATTAATAACTCAGCGTTCCCATTTTTCCAGACTCATAGTCAGTTATCGCTTGTTGTACTTCTGCGAAGCTGTTCATCACAAAAGGGCCATAGCTCACTACTTTTTCACGGATGGGTTCTCCGCCGAAAATCATCAGGCTGGAACCAGCCTGCAGCTTCAGCACCAGCTGATCGCCATTATTGGAAAATTCCACCAATTGACCGGCACTGATGGTTTCGTTGAGTATGGTGGCATTTCCGGCCAACACATAAGCTCCTGCATTGTGCGTATCCTTCACGGGGATGGTGATCAATTGATCTGCCGTTGCTTCCACTTGATACCAGAACATATCCGTATGGGTGGATACTCCGGAAGTTTTACTTCCATAGGTTCCGATCAGTATTTTCAACTGCGCGTTCCCGATAGTTTCTGTCGGAAACTCCCCGGATTTATAGTTCCTGAAACTGGCGTTCAGCGTTTTCTTTTCGGCGGGCAGGTTGATCCATACCTGCAGCAATTCCGCATAGCCTCCTTCTTTCAGAAACTCTTTGGTGGGCCCTTCCGAATGAACGATTCCGGCGCCGGAGGTCATCCAGTTCATATCGCCCGGACCGGCCACCTGGTCATGACCTTTGCTATCGCGATGAAAAAACTGGCCCTGCAACAGGTAGGTTACCACTTCAAACCCCGCATGAGGGTGAGGGGGTATCCGAAGATCGGCGCCTGCCGATACCTGGTAGGGTTGCATATGATGGATCAGCAAAAAAGGATCCACCTGGTTGAGGCTTCTGGTAGGAAGGGCATTCTTGATTTTGAAAGGCCCCACCCTTTCATTGGTAGCATCAATTACCTGTGCTACGGTGCGTGTTGTCATACTAACTCCTTTTTCTTTTGAGATGCCTGGGTAACGGCTTCTGCCAGCCAGGTGAATTCGTCCAGGAATTTATGAGCCTGTTTGCTCAGCAATTCGCTGGTTGGATTCAGGTCGGCATCGAACGCATTGGGTATATCCGGTACGATCAGTTTCTGAGGCAATGGATAGGCCCCCATACTCAATACTACGTGCTGCAATTGAACGGACGCATTCAATCCGCCGAAGCGACCGGTGGTAGCTGTCGCTACGCCTACCACTTTCTTGGCAAACTCCGGCAGAAAATAATCGAGGGCGTTCTTCAATACGCCGGAAAAGCTGCCATGGTACTCCGGGGTTACCAGGATGATGGCATCGGCTTCTGTAAGTTGGCGGCTGATGCGGAGAGCGCCGGCCGGAGGATCCACATCCCGGCTCATTCTCTCTTCCATAATAGGCAGTTGTTCTGTTGCCAGATCGATCAGGGTTACTTCCTGGTTTCGTTTTCTCAGTTCCTTTTCGAGATACAGGGCGGCCTTCTGGCTCTGCCTTCCGATCCGCACAGAACCAATCATGATAGCGATTCTCATTTGTTCTCCTTTTGTTGTGTTGAGTGTTGATGTCGGTGAACTGGCATCATTCGGTGGAAAAACCACACCGGTTCACCTACAGGCAACAGCAACGCGCTCATAAAGTTTGGAACGACGGGAGGTATTCCCAATGTCGAAAACCGGGGAGGCAAAAGGAATCGTTACGGATGCAGGCTTCAGTGGCCAATATCCGTACCAGCAATAATTTTGACTGATCTGTCAGGGAAATCAGGCCGTTTCGTCAGGAGAAACCACAGGCTCTTCGGGGTTAAAAGGAATATCTTCTTCCTCCTGCCTGTTTTCATTCCATTCTACTATGAAGTTGTTACGGCCCTCACCGACCATTAAGGTCATGTATTTCATTTGAACCAGTTCGAGCATGGAAAGGAAAAGGAAAATCGCGTGGATGCGATCCTCGCATATTTCAAACACTTTTTCGAAAGGCATGATCTTCTGCTCGCGAACGGTATCCAGCATGTAGGCACGGCTGCCTTCCATGGTATAGGCGTACTGTACCACGGTGTGAACGGGGCGACGGGAGCGGTCCTCCATTTTCTTCATCACCTTTTCGAAGGCTTTCATCAGCTTGAAAAGCGTAATGGCCTGGATTTCAGTTCCTTCTCCAGCCTCTTCGCCAATATGAGTCAGTTCTTTCTGGATATTTCCGCGTTTTACCATCAGCAGGCGAAGGGCCTCCATTTCGGCCATTTGAGCGGCAGCCTCTTTGTATCGCTTGTATTCCAATATTTTATCAATCAACTCCTGTCGGGGATCGATTTCATTACCCTGCGCATCGAGTTCTTTGCGGGGCAATAGCATCTTGGCTTTGATGCGCATCAACGTGGAAACAAACAGGATAAATTCGCTGGACAGCTCGATATTCAACTTTTCCTGGCTATGGATAAACTCAAGGAAGTCGTTGATAATCCTTGTGATAGGAATATTATATATGTCGAGTTCATCCCTTTCAATGAAAAATAAAAGCAGGTCGAACGGACCCTCAAACTGCGCTAACTTGATTTGATACGAAGCCTGGCTCACTTTGCGATTTTTGATGAAAATAAAGCCCCAATCTACGACCGGGGCTTCAGAAAGTTGAAAAAACTTATTCAGAATTTGGCCGACACGCCGATAGCCAGCAGGGATCTCAACTGGGCTGCTGCAGAGGTCTTTTGGGGACCAAACTGGCGCACATCATCGTCATAAATGAGATCGAAATTATAGGTTACCTGAAGCCATTTGTTTACAGAAAGGCCGAAGGTGTTGGTCCAGTATACGTCTACATTCTGCGGGTTGGGGCCCGACTTGGTGATCTGCAACTGGTCGGGACCGGTGGCAACAAACCGGGATGATTCCATGTAGTTGGAATAGAGGTCGAGCCTTGTTTTGTAGTTGACGTTCTTGAATATCTCCTGGTGGTAGTTGATCGAGGCAAATCCGCCCAGTTCGAATCGAACCTGGCGGGCAGGATCAACACCATAGAAGGTAGCCACCGGCAGTTCGAATCCACCACCATCTCCGGCAGGTATTACACCACCCTGGAAGTAATAGCTTTTGGGTTCGCGGGTAACGATTACAAACCTGGACGCTACCGGTGAAAGGAAAACAGAGAGATTTTTTACGGGTTTCCATTCAAGACCCGGCGCCAGGGTAACATAGGCCGGAGCCATGAACCCGGATGTGCGGCGTTTGTATCCTTTGCCGAGATAATTATAATCATAGCCGTCGTTAAATTGTGAGCGGGCATTACCCACCATCGACAGGAACAGGTTATGGCCGATCGACCGGCCCATCTTGCTGAAAAGATCTATTTTATCATCGTTCTTACGTACGCCAAGGGAGGTGGTGTTAACGAGAGCGTATCCGAGATCGAGGGTATTGTCCCAAGACCAGGGCCCTACTTTTCTGTTCGCATACAGGCTGGCATAGGTAGCCAGGGAAAAGGAGAACTTTTCGGCTCCTGCTGCCCAGTTTCGGCTTCCGCCCTGACCCATATTGATGGAGATGATACCTCCCGTTTTCCAAACCTTTTTCGGCTTCGAAGTATCTTCTTTGCCGCTTCTTCCGGCCTGATCCTGCATGTCTTTAACCGCACGATCCTGCGCCAGTGTTGAATGAGCGAGTATAATCGCAAGGGAGAATAGGATAGATTTTCTCATACTAGCTGTTTAGGTTTGGTAAAAAAAAGGCATTTTGAAGATACTCAAAATGCCGTACAAAGATACGTGTTTAGCTTATTTCTTTAAGGCATCGCGAATCTCCGTGAGGAGCTGCTCCGTGGGTGTGGGACCGGGAGGCGGTGCGGCCGCTTCTTTTTTCTTCATGGAATTCAGCGCCTTTACAATCAGGAACAGAATAAATGCAATGATGACAAACTGGATAACCGTAGAGAGGAATTTGCCATACTTGACGGTACCCCAGGCCAGCTTGTCTATGTTTTCTGCATTTGCCATTTTAAGGGCAGGTGCCAGCAGCAGGGGGGTGATCACGTTATCAACAAGTGAGGAAACGATGGCTCCAAATGCGGCGCCGATAACAACGGCAACTGCCAGATCAACTACGTTTCCCTTCAATGCGAAGTCTTTAAACTCTTTCATTAAGCCCATAAAATATCAGTTTTAGTTGTTGAAAATGCTTGCTAACTAAATGTACTGAATATTTATAGTCGATCATGAAATTGTGGAGAGCTAAATTCATATTACCCACAAACCGTAGAGAACAGGTGGCGACAAATTACTTCTTCAACCCGGGGAATTGCATTTTTAAATCTACCAGTTTATCGCGTAATTGTTTGGCGACAACATATTCCTTGTACCAGTTCTGATCCGATGGCACAACTGTCCATGGAACATCATTACAGCGTTCGAAACAATCTTCATACGCACTCATGTATTCATTCCAGAGTTTCGCTTCTTCAAAATCTTTTTCGTTGTACTTCCATTGTTTGGAAGGATCATGAATGCGTTCATTCAATCGCTCCTGTTGTTCTTCCGGGGAAACGTGCAGATAGAATTTGAGAATAACGGTGTTGTTGTGCTGCTCGAGCAGCTTTTCAAAATCATTGATCGCCGCTGCTCTTTTAAGGGCGGTCTTGTCATCACACCACTTGTGAACACGGGTTACAATAATGTCTTCGTAATGGGAGCGGTTGAACAACTGTATCATTCCTTTGCCCGGAGTGGCGCTGTGAACGCGCCACAGGAAATCGTGGCTGAGTTCTTCGGGTGTAGGAGCCTTGAAAGATTTAACCGTAACTCCTTGCGGATTAAGTACGCCAAATACATTGCGGATCAATCCATCCTTTCCGCTGGCGTCCATTCCCTGGATCACTACCAGTACTGCATGTTTCGATTCGGCATAAAGCAGGTTCTGAAGCTCATTGAGCTCTGCCAGTATACTGATGGTTTTCTCCTTGATGTCTTTTTTATCGAAATCTTTCGGGGCCCTGGTGCTGACTTCGTTGAGTTTGATTTTACCCATGCTTATACGGTCATTATTTCTTTTTCTTTTGTAGTAAGATGTTTGTCCACCAGCGCGATGAAACGATCCGTCGTTTCCTGCATATTCTTTTCCGCATCTTTGGTAATATCTTCACTCAGTCCGTTCTTCTGGAGCTTCTTGATGTGCTCCATGGCATCGCGGCGGATATTGCGGATCGCTACCTTGGAATGTTCCCCTTCTCCCTGTGCTTTTTTCACCAATTCCTTTCTTCTTTCTTCGGTTAATGGGGGAAGAAACAGGCGAATCATGTTTCCGTCATTCTGAGGAGTAATGCCTATGTTGGCGGCGATTATAGCTCTCTCTATCGGTTGAAGCATATTTTTTTCCCAGGGCTGAATGGTCAGCGTGCGGGCATCGGCGACTGAGATATTTCCCACCTGGTTGATGGGTGTCGGATTGCCGTAATAGTCTACCATGATCCCGTCGATAATCCCCGGAGTGGCTTTTCCGGCTCTCACCTTTACCAGTTCTGCTTCGAGGTGACTGATGGCTTTTTCCATTGCGTCCAGCGCATGTGCATTGATCTTCTTAAGTTCGTCAGACATATTCTTCAATTATTAAGGCCCACAAACCTACAAAGGAAATAGAACATGCAAAAGACAAAAAAGCCTGCCAGACAGGTATTAACACCCTGTCATCACGATCAAAAAGGAGGCTGAATTAATTTTTCTGCTCGAGAATAGTGTCTTTTGTGAGGGGTACCACACGGGTAGAGCCCACTTTGTTTTTCATGGACCTGGCCACGAAAAGCCTGGGCTGACGCCGGGTATAATAAAGAACACCCATGCCCGCGAAAAACAGGATCACCAGGGCCAGTATCAGCCAGGTGCATCCGGCATTCCGGGTTAGGTAGGTAGCGGCAATGCAGAGTACATTGATGGTTACCAGCAACAGGGTAATGGTTCGGTGCGACAGTCCCCTGTCCAATAATAAATGGTGAACATGGTTTCGGTCGGGGCTGAAAGGAGAACGGCGGTGGAACATCCGTATCCCGAACACCCGGAGCGTATCCAGCAGGGGGATCATCAGTACTGCGAATCCAATAGCCGGAGCCGCCAGTATAGGATAGGCTTCGCCGGGCTCGCCCGCGGCATTGATGAACTTGACCACCAGGATGGAATTGATCAGGCCGATCAGCATCGACCCCGTATCTCCCATGAATATCTTGGCGGGTTGAAAATTAAAGATCAGGAAGGCGATCAGGCTGCCTGCCATGGCAAAAGACAAAACGGAATAGGTTATTACGTTGGCCTGCAGGAAATAAACACCGAAAAACAAGGTGGTCATCAGGCCGAGGCTGCCGGCCAGACCGTCCACTCCATCTATCAGGTTAAAAGAATTGATAATGACAATAACGGTGAAATACGTCAGCAGCAAGCTGAACATTTCCGGCAATTCATGTATTCCCAGGAAGCCATGCATGCTTTTGATCTGAATGCCCCCCTTGTAAATGATAAGAAATGCCGCCAGTACCTGTCCTATGAATTTTTTTACAGGTGATATGACGAGAATATCATCTTTCAGACCAAGGAAAAATATCACGATCGCAGCAGCCAGGAAATACTGGAATTCGGAAGCATTCTGAAATTGTATCGCAAGCAGGCTGGCGATCACGAAGCCTGCAAAAATGCCTAACCCTCCCAAAGACGGGATGGGCGTTTTATGAATCTTTCTTTCGTCAGGTATATCGAAAAGCTTTTTTCTCTCCGCCACTGTTATAATCACCGGTATCGCCAGAAATGTAATAGTGAACGATATGGCTACAGAGAGTAAGACATCGAATACATTGTTTTGTAACATCAGCCAAGTTTTGTATGTCTGTAATATGCTACGCGCTACGAATCTGGCCGGTTGGGTGTTGCGGGTAAAAACCGGTGCAAACTTAAAGCATGTTCTTTGAATAACAACAATTAACACATATTTATTGCCGGGTGGCCCTATTTATCACCAAAAAGCAGATATTTTTTTTAAGCAGGCCCGGTGAATTCCATTAGTTTTGCGCCACATTTATCACATTTCACCTATATGCCTGCTTTAAAAGATATTGCCAGCCAATTGCGTAGAGACATAGTCCGAATGGTTCACGGTGCATCCTCGGGTCATCCGGGTGGTTCTCTGGGTTGTACCGAGTATTTTACGGCTCTTTATTTCAAGGTAATGAAGCACAATCCTCAATTCAATATGGATGGTGTAAATGAGGATCTCTTCTTTCTTTCCAACGGGCATATTTCACCCATTTATTATTCCACCCTGGCCCGCGCGGGGTATTTCGAGGTGAAAGAACTGGCTACTTTTCGCAAACTGAACAGCCGCCTGCAGGGGCATCCCGCTACCCACGAACATCTTCCGGGCATCCGCATTGCTTCCGGCTCACTCGGACAGGGACTTAGTGTAGCCATTGGCGCAGCATTGGCCAAAAAACTAAACAAAGACCCCTTCCTGGTTTATTCGCTCCATGGTGATGGAGAATTGCAGGAAGGACAGATATGGGAAGCTGTCATGTTCGCCGCACACAATAAAGTCGACAACCTCATTGCTACGGTAGACTGGAACGGCCAGCAAATTGACGGTCCTACCAGGAAAGTATTGAATGAAGGAGACCTGGGCGCCAAATTCGAAGCATTCGGATGGCAGGTGGTTCCCCTCGAAAAAGGAAATGACGTGGATGAAGTGGTAGCCGCCCTCGAAAAAGCAAAAACATTTACCGGAAAAGGAAAGCCCATCGTCATCCTGATGAAAACAGCCATGGGCGCAGGTGTCGACTTCATGGCCGGCAGCCACGAATGGCATGGCATCGCCCCCAACGACGAACAACTCCAGAAAGCCCTGGCGCAACTACCGGAAACACTGGGGGATTACTAAAGAGGTTTACAGTTTGAGGTTTACGGTTTACTGTTTCGATCGTAAATTTCGGGGACATAACAGCAAACCTCAAACAGCAAACTTCAAACTTCAAACAGCCAATCTCTCTAACTCCTCAACTCCACAACCTGTGAGGCGGCCCGGCGGCTGGGCATCCAGGAGGCAAGAAGCGTTACCAGCAGAACGGTAGCCGCAATCAGCGCGAGATCGGGAAAATGAACGCTTACCGGAAAATAATTGATGAGGAAAGTGCCGCCTTCTATTTTTACAAGATGAAAATTACTTTGGGCCCAGCATAGCAGCAATCCGAGCGCAAACCCCGTCAGTACACCTATTCCCCCGATCAGCAGGCCTTCACTCAGAAATATTTTCTGCACCAGCCTGTTATTGGCCCCGATTGCCTTCAGCACTTGTATGTCTTTTTGCTTTTCCAGCACGAGCATCGTCAGCGCTCCGACAATAGTAAATGCTGCTACTGCCAGCATCAGCGTGAGAATACCGAAAATGGCCCATTTCTCGAGGGTCATTACCGCATAGAGGCTCTTGTCCTGCTCATACCGGTTCAATACCAGGTATTGCTTTCCGAGAATTTGCTGCACCTGCTTTTTTATATCATCCGTCTTTTTCCCCTCTTTCACCGCAATCTCCACGCTGGAGTACTCATCGGGTTGCAGCGACAGCATTCTTTTCATGAATCCTATATTGGTGATCGCGTACTTGCTGTCGATATCCTGCTGAATGAAAAAAGTACCCGTGCCGATGATCTCATCGATCGCCGAAGATTGGTAGGGATCCAGCACGGCCCCGCTCACCCCCCTTCGGAACAGATACACCGTTAACGGATAAATGGCCCTTTCCACATCTGCCGCTACCGCATGTTGTACACCGCTGCCAAGTACGATACCGGGCTTGTCGGCGGTACCCAGGTCATAGCGTCCTTCTCGGATATTTTGAGTAACACCTGTTACGTCCTGGTAATGATCATCCGCGCCTTTGAGGGTAACGATGGTTTTCAGATCACCATTCTGCAAAAGCGCTTTTTCTTCCACTATCGTCGAAAAACTCCGGATGCCTTCAATAGATCTCAGTTGCTGCAATTGCGCTGGGGTGAGGGTGATTACTTTTCCACCCTGGGCGCTGATCCTGATATCGGGAAAAAAAGAGGAATACAAAGATTTTACCAGCCCTTCGAATCCATTAAAAACGCTAAGCGTAACAATAAAGGCAGCGGTGATCAAAGTAATAGCGGAAACACTCACCCAAGCGATGATGTTAATGGCATTGGTGGTTTTCTTTGCTTTGAAATATCGCCAGGCAAAAAGAAAATTCATGTGTGTGGAATGAACGCTGGTTCACTTCAGATCCGTTGTTTCAGGACCCGGAAGCATCCCTTTCGTCATTTATCTTTTTGAGTATTTCTTCGATTTTGAATACCTGATCGAGCGTATCATCGAGGAAGAACTTCAGCTCCGGCATTCTTCTCAGTTGCTTGGCCACCCTGGAGGTCAGTTCTTTCTTGATTTCCCATCCGCGGTCTTCAATTTTCTTCATGGTGGCCGCCGCATCCCTGACCTGGAACAGGCTCAGGTAGATGCGGGCTTCCAGCAGGTCGGGCGTCACTTTCACGGCTGAAATGGACACCATTCCACCGTCGAGCATGGCCAGGCCAAGCCGTTGAAAAATATCGTTCATCTCCTCCTGAATGAGGCCCGCAACCTGCTTTTGTCGTTTACCTTCCTGCATATCTTTCTTATTTACCAGGTGATGGCCCTGCTTCGTTTACCGATGGGAGAGCCTTGTTTACCGTTCAGGCCCGCCAGGAGCCCTACTTCGCTTCAAAATTAGTTACTTTGCACCGTTTAACTCAATACATGAAGCGTTTTTCAACGATTTTAAGGCACCTGAAAGATCAGAAATCCAATATATGGCTGTACGGAATCACCATTCTTCTGGCCATTGTCTTCGGGCTCGTTTCCCTGGCAGGTATCGGTCCTTTTCTGAAAATGCTGTTCGATATCAACGGACAGGCCCAGATACCTTCCGAAGCCCCGGTTCTTTCCTGGTCGGCTTCGTCGGTTTCCGAATTTCTCAAATACAAACTGTCGGTACTGGTGCATGAAAACAGCAAGGCCTTCGCCCTGGGTGTGATCTGCCTGGTGGTCATCATTGCGATCCTGCTGAAGAACATTTTCATCTACCTCTCTTACCGCGTCATGGCGCCGATTCGCAATAAAGTCATGAATAATCTCCGGGCGCATCTGTATGCCAAGATCCTTCAATTGCCAATCGGCTATTTTACCGAACAGAAGAAGGGAGATATCATCAGCCGGATGAGCAACGACATGAACGAAATCGAATGGAGCATCTTCGGCACCCTCGAAGGATTGATCCGTGAACCACTAACCATCCTTCTTTACCTTGGTACATTAATCTATCTCAGCCCCTACCTCACTATGGTAGTGTTGCTGCTGCTGCCGATCGCCATTCTCATCATCGGGCGGTTGAGTAAATCCTTAAGAAAGGATTCGGGTGAAGCACAACGAGAAATGGGCGGACTGATGTCGATAGTAGATGAAACGCTGGGAGGTTTACGAGTGATCAAGGCATTCAATGCCGAAAAAAAGATTGGCGATCATTTTTACGACTCCAACGACCGGCTCAGCCATCTCAGGAACAAGATCGCTTTCCGCCGCGACCTGGCCTCGCCGATGTCGGAATTCCTGGGGGTGATGATCCTTTCGTTTATTCTCTGGTACGGCGGCAAACAGGTGCTGGAGCAAACCATCGCCATGACCCCGGAAAATTTTATCACCTATATCATCGTGTTCTCGCAGATCATCAATCCTGCCAAATCGCTGTCTACCGCCTTCTATAACGCGCAACGCGGAAGTGCGGCCATCGAAAGGATCGAAGAGATCATGCAGGCCCCCGTTACCGTACAGGAAATCAGCCAGCCAAAAACACTCGGTGCGTTCAACGACAGGATCGAATTCAGAAACGTCAGTTTCTCCTATGAAGACGTAACCATCCTGGACAATATCAACCTCACCATTCCCAAAGGCAAAACGATGGCATTGGTGGGTTCATCCGGCGCCGGCAAATCCACCCTGGCCGACCTCATCCCGCGTTTTCATGATGTAACCAAAGGGGAGATCCTGATCGATGGGGTCAATATCAAAGAATTTTCATTGGGAAGCCTTCGCCACCATATGGGTATTGTAACCCAGGAGCCGGTGCTCTTTAATGATACCATCGCAGCAAATATTGCACTGGGCGATGCTACCGCCAATATTGCCGACATCGAAGACGCCGCAAGGATCGCCAATGCTCACGACTTCATCATGCGCAAGGAAGAAGGTTACCAAACCAATATCGGCGACCGCGGCAGTAAACTGTCGGGAGGAGAGCGCCAGCGACTGACCATTGCCCGGGCCGTGCTGAAAAACCCGCCGATCCTGATCCTGGATGAAGCCACTTCTTCACTCGATACCGAAAGCGAAAGACTCGTACAGGATGCAATCAGCAATATGATGCAAAACCGTACCAGCATCGTTATCGCACACCGCCTCAGCACCATCCGCCATGCCGACGAGATCATCGTTCTCCAAAAAGGCCGCATCATAGAAAGAGGAACCCACAACGAATTGATAGCACTCAACAGTTTCTATAAGAAATTGGTGGATATGCAGGAGATAAGTTAGGTTTTGCGTTTCAGGTTTAGCGTTTACGGTTTGGGGTTTGATGTTTGGAGTTTGGGGTTTGGAGTTTGAAGTTTGGAGTTTGAAGTTTACAAATACCTGAAAGACCCTGGTGATTTTTTTTGTACCTTACGAGGCTTCAAAATTTTTTTGACTTTTGACATAACCGTAAACC
>CAZSAQ010000020.1:0-52246 GCA_964605065.1 uncultured Chitinophagaceae bacterium | reverse complement strand
TCAAACCGTAAACCTCAAACCGTAAACCTCAAACCGTAAACCTCAAACCGTAAACCTCAAACCGTAAACACCAAACAGCAACCTTCAAATTTCACTTACATGAGAAAAATCTTGTTGCCAATTTTATTACTATTTATTTCTATTGCCGCCGCACAGGCGCAAAAGAAAAATTTCAGTTACGATCAGTTATTTAAAGGAGCGGCTACGAATATGAGCAAACCCCTGCCGGCTATTACCGGCTGGGCAGACGATGATCATTACCTGGAAATGAGAAAAGATGAAGCCGATGGAAAGACCAAACCCTTTGCCGTTGACGTAAAGACCGGTCTTGCCAAACCCTATACCGCTCCGGCCAAAGCAGAGGCCCCTGCGAGTGCTCCCTACTCCGTGAAGGATGGCCGGAACATTACCTATTCGCCCGACAAGAAATGGGTGGCCTATACCAAACCAGACAATAACCTTTACATCAGCGAGGTCAGCTCGGCCAAAGAAACCAAAATCACCACCGATGGATCAGAAACAATCCTCAATGGCTATGCTTCCTGGGTATATTATGAAGAGATCCTCGGTCGTGGCAGCCGCTATAAAGCCTTTTGGTGGAGCCCCGATTCCAAAAATATTTGCTTCATGCGATTCGACGATTCGCAAGTTCCCGTCTTCCCCATTTACTGGAGCGATGGTCAGCACGGTCGACTCGAAAATGAACGTTATCCCAAGCCCGGCGACAAGAACCCGGAGGTGAAACTGGGGTTGATCTCTGTGAATGATCCGGCAAAAATTACCTGGGCCGATTTCAATCCCAAAGACGATCAGTATTTCGGTGCACCCATCTGGACACCCGGCGGCCAGCTCTGGATCACGTGGATGAACCGCGGGCAGGACAATTACAAGATCTATCAGACCGATCTGGCCTCTGGCGCCAAGACAGAAATCTATGACGAAAAACAAAAAACCTGGATCGACCTCGATGATGCAGAGAGAATCGATTTCCTGGAAGATGGGAAGTCATTTATTTTTAAAAGTGATAAAGATGGTTGGGAAAATCTCTACCTGCACGATATGTCAGGGAAACTCATCAATCAAATTACCACTGGAAATTTCTGGGGTACAGTAGTAACAAGGGTCGATGAGAAAAATAAGCTGATCTACTTCCGCGCCCGCAAGGAAAATTCCGCGCGGTTCGATTTTTATAAAATAGGACTGAACGGAAAAGGGCTGACCCGTCTGAGCTTCGGCGACTACAGTCATGATATGATCAATCTTTCTCCTAACGGAAAGTATTTTATCACTGCCTATTCCAATGTGAGCTCACCCATGACCATGGCTGTGGTGGATGCCAAGGGGAAAGTAGTGCGGGAATTGGGCAACAACAAGGGCGCAGAGTTCGACAACTACAATGTTCCGAAAGTGGAACTGACAAGAGTTAAATCGGCCGACGGATTATTCGATCTGCCGGTACTGATCACCTATCCTGTCAATTTTGATCCCAACAAAAAATATCCTGTGCTGGTGAGTATTTATGGTGGTCCCAACGCAGGTACCGTATACGACCGCTGGAGGCCGGTGGGAGGCGCTACCCAGTGGTGGGCGCAGGAGGGAATGATCCAGGTGGCTTTCGACAACCGCAGTTCCGGTCATTTCGGTAAGAAAGGATTGGACTATATCCATCGCCAGATGGGTAAATATGAAATCGAAGATTACATGAGTTGCGGCAGATGGCTAAGGTCGCAATCATGGGTTGACAGTAACCGGGTAGCTATCACCGGCGGCAGCTTCGGTGGATACATGACCTGCATGGCGCTAACTTATGGAGCCGATGTATTTACGCATGGCGTGGCCAATGCCGCGGTAACCGACTGGCAGCTATACGATACTCACTATACCGAAAGATACATGGACACACCCGGCGAAAACCCCGAGGGATACAAATCCACTTCGGTTATGACCTATGCGGATAAATACAAAGGGCTGCTGCGAATCGTTCATGGCACATCGGACGACAATGTACACATGCAAAACAGCATTCAGCTGATCAACAAGCTGGAAGAGCTCAAGAAGCATTTTGAATTCATGCTTTATCCGGGTGAAAGACACGGGATCGGAGGCAACAGCGCCAATAAGGCACAGCACAACAGAAACGAAGCCTACCTGTTTTACTATCAATACCTGTTGAACAAACCAATGCCTTCTGTTTTCTGGGGAAGCGGCGGCAGTGGTCAGAGAGGGTTTTAAGAGGAGAAAAACATAACGAAGCGAGCCCCGCCAATGGCGGGGCTCGCTTCGTTGTTTGGTGTTTGAGGTTTACGGTTTATTGATGGGAAATACTATAAAAGCAAACAGGCGAGCATGCCATGCATGTCTCGCCTGTTGTAATTTTATTAATCAGTCTTGAAAGAACGTATCGCTCTAACTTTCAACTTGGTTTATCGAACAAACTGTAAACCTCAAACAGTAAACCGTAAACAAATTACTTGTTCATCATCTGTTTAGCCTCGATGCTTAAGGTGGCATGAGGAACGGCTCGCAGGCGGGCTTTATCGATCAATTTCCCGGTAACGCGGCAGATGCCATAGGTTTTGTTTTCTATGCGCATCAGCGCTTTTTCGAGGTGATCAATATAGTTGATCTGGCGGCTGGCCATCTGAGCGAGTTGTTCGCGCTCCATGCTCATGCTGCCATCTTCCATAGTCATATAGCGATTCTCTGTTTCGTCGCCACCCATTTCGTCTTTACGGGTGATGAGGCCCTGGAGATAAGCTAATTCCTTTTTTGCCTGATCCAGTTTCTTCTGGATGAGTTCTCTGAACTCTGTTAATTCTGCATCACTGTATCGCATAGTGGGTCCGGTTTGAATATTTCCTGGTTGATCTAAAACTGATTTGGTGAACTCTGGCTCGTATTTACGAGAGGTTTTGGTCTTTATATCAGGCATAACAACATTAACAGGCTTCGTGGGCTCCGATTTCTTTTTTACCGGAGGCGGGGGGGCCGTTACCAGCTTAATGGGTTTTCCGGATACAACTCCTTTTACTTCTGCGGGCTTTTCTACGGGTTTGGCGGGGGCTGCCACCGGGGCTTTCTTGGGTTCGGGCTTGGGAGCAGCTTTTACCACTGGCTTGGCAACCGGTTTAGCAGGGGCGGCTTTTTTGACGACCTTCTTGGGGGCCGGAGCCGGTTTGCTGGGCTTTTTAGGCGCGGCTTTTTTGGCGGCTGGCTTCTTGGCCGCAGCTTTTTTGGGGGCTGCCGGCTTCTTTACCGGCTTGGCTGCTTTTTTCTTGGTTGCCATACTGTTAGGCGTTTTTTGTAACGAATACTTTTAATGGAATCTCATTAACTTCAATTTCAATGCCATCGGGTATTTCGGATACTAATTCCAGTTTGTCTGCCAGAATTTCGGCGCAAATATAGGTATTAAATTGAGCGATGGATTGCTTTAGAGCGGGTGTTTCCGAAACTTTTACCGCAATCCTGTCAGTCAGCTCATACCCATTATCTTTCCTGATTTTCTGGATCCTGTTAACCAACTCTCTCGCATTTCCCTCATTTTCCAGTTCTGGCGTCAGGGTGACGTCCAGGGCAACTGTCAAACTGCCCTTATTGGCTACCATCCAGCCCGGAATATCTTCACTACTGATCTCAACCTCACCGATTTGTAATATTAAGGGTTCATTACCAATTTGCAATGAAACCTCGCCTTCTTTTTCCAACCGTCCGATCTCTTCCTGTGTGAATTCCGAAAGCCTGGCTGCGACTGCCTTCATCATCGGCCCGAGCTTTTTGCCAAGTGCCACATAATTGGGCTTGATCTTTTTCCTGATAAAGCCATTGTCTTCGGTCAGGTATTGTAATTCCTTCACATTTACCTCGGCTTTTATCAAATCCTCCACTTTTTGCAACTGACCCTGCATTCCGGGGCTCAACACGGGTATCAGCACCCTTTGCAGGGGCTGACGCACCTTGATGTTAACCTTCTTGCGAAGCGACAAAACGAGCGAAGATGCATCCATCGCCATCTGCATCCGTTCTTCCAAAGCTTCATTGATCACACCTGCTTCTGCAACAGGGTAATCGGCATGGTGAACGCAATCCACCAGAAAACGATTCGTAACGGCATTCAGGTTGCGGAAAATGGTATCGCTGAAAAAGGGCGATATGGGAGCCATCAGCCTGACAATTGTTTCCAGGCATTCGTACAAAGTCTGGTAAGCGCAGATCTTATCGTGTTCATACTCCCCCTTCCAGAACCGGCGGCGGCACAATCGAACATACCAGTTGCTGAGATGCTCATCAACAAAATCCTCTATCACCCGTCCGGCCTGGGTTGGTTCATAATCATCCATGAACTCATTAGCCTTTTTTATCACACTATTCAGTGAAGAAAGAACCCATTGGTCGATTTCGGGCCGCTGATTGACGGGTATATATTCTTCCCTGAACCCAAAACCATCCACATTGGCATACAGGCTGAAAAACTGGTAGGTATTGTATAAGGTCCCGAAAAATTTACGCTGTACTTCTTTAATGCCTTCCAGGTCAAATTTGAGATTGTCCCAGGGCGAGGCATTGGTGATCAGGTACCAGCGGGTAGCATCGGCGCCAAAGGTTTCAATGGTTTTGAACGGGTCCACCACGTTGCCGAGGCGCTTGCTCATCTTGTTTCCGTTCTTGTCGAGCACCAGCCCGTTAGATACTACTGTTTTATAAGCCACCGAATCGTACAGGAGCGAGCCAATGGCATGAAGGGTGTAGAACCAGCCGCGTGTCTGGTCAACGCCCTCTGCAATGAAGCTGGCGGGAAATAATTCTTCAAAATTTTTAGTGCCGGCAGGAAGTTTGAAGGGATACTTCTCACCTTTCTTCACTTTCTCATAATCGAGCCCCCACTGTGCATATGGCATGGCGCCGCTGTCAAACCAAACATCAATCAGATCAGGCACCCTTTTCATGGGCTTGCCGGATTCACTCACCAGCACAATTTCATCTACATAAGGCTTATGAAGATCGAGAATACCTTCGTGTAAATAGTTTTTGTTTACCTCTCCCCCCAACACTTCGCTGGCTTTGCGGATGCCGGCATTCAGCTCCTCCACGGTTCCGATACAAACCTCTTCCGTTCCATCTTCGGTTCTCCATACAGGTAAGGGAGTTCCCCAGAAACGGCTCCTGCTCAGGTTCCAGTCTACCATATTCTCCAGCCAGTTGCCGAAACGGCCTTCGCCGGTCGACTTCGGCTTCCACTGGATGGTTTTGTTAAGCGCCACCATCTGGTCTTTAATGGCAGTAGTTTTAATAAACCAGGCATCGAGCGGATAATAAAGTATGGGTTTATCGGTACGCCAGCAATGGGGATAATTATGTTCGTACTTCTCCACTTTGAAAGCACGGTTCTCTTTCTTGAGTTTCACGGCGATGTCGACATTCACATCCACATAGGCGGGATCGTCCTTGTAATTCTTTACATACCGGTTGCTGAACTCACCGAGGCCCTCTACAAACTTACCCTGCTTGTCTACCATGGTGAGTATACCAATATTGTATTTTTTGCCGACCCTAAAGTCATCGGCACCGAACGCAGGTGCGGTATGAACAATACCGGTACCATCTTCTGTGGTCACAAAATCGCCTACCAGTACACGGAAGGGTTTTGCGCCCGGAGTGGTCGCTTCAATTGCTGCCGGGCTGTTGGCTTCATAAGGAAGGAGTTGTTCATAGCTCAATCCCTCCAGCTGTTTCCCTTTGAACTGCTTCAATACCTGGTACGGAATATTTTTTCCGTCCTGCTGGTACACGGAGAAATCAGCGTTTTCATTTTCGGCCTTGAAATATTTTCCAAGCAACGGCTTTGCCAGCACCACATAGATTTCATGGTGGAGGTATGGATTGACAGTCTTTACCAGCACATAGTCAATATTGCCACCCACGGTCAATCCGAGGTTTGAAGGAAGAGTCCAGGGAGTGGTCGTCCAGGCAAGGAAAAATACTTCCTTGTCTTCCACAGCTTCAAAAATAAATTTCGACTGTTCGCTGCTGATAGCTTTGAACATCGCCACTGCACTGGTATCCTTTACATCCTTATAAGTGCCGGGCTGGTTGAGCTCATGCGAGCTTAAGCCCGTTCCGGCAGCCGGTGAATAAGGCTGGATGCTCACGCTTTCATATAGCAGGCCGCGGTTATATAATTGTTTCAATATCCACCAGAGCGTTTCAATGTACTCATTGGTGAAGGTGATATAGGGATCGTTGAGGTCCACCCAATACCCCATTTTCCGGGTGATATCATCCCATTTGTCTTTATAGCGCAACACCGCCTCGCGGCATTTCTGGTTGTACTCTTCTACGGAGATCTTCACCCCGATATCCTCTTTGCGGATACCCAGCTCCTTTTCAACACCGAGTTCAATCGGAAGTCCATGGGTATCCCAGCCGCCCTTGCGTTTGACCTGGAAGCCCTTCATGGTTTTGTATCTGCACACCAGATCTTTCAGTGTGCGGGAAATAACGTGGTGAATACCAGGCATCCCGTTGGCACTGGGCGGACCTTCATAAAAAATGAAAGGAGTGGCGCCATTGCGGTTGGAAATACTTTTTTCGAATGCCTGCGACTGATCCCAATGAGAAAGTGTCTCCTGCTCCATTGCCGGCAGGTTTAACTGCGAAAATTCCCTGTACTTTGAACTCATATTGTTGATCTCCTGAATCTGATAAAATAAGTTGGCAAAGGTACATAAAAAATAGAGCCCCTGGCGGCTAATGATTAGGTGCAGAGCGGGCAATATTTTATCTTTAACCTGCTGCAATGAGAGGGATCGTCGTCATATACCTTATCGTCTGGTTTTTAATCAGTCAATCCGCTCATGCCGAGATTTTCATCGTTACCAACCCGGCACCCGCCGGGGCAGGCACCTTGCGGGAGGCGATAGAAAAAGCCAATGCCAATGGTACCCGCGAAATGGATTACATCAACTTCGACATCCCTGCCCGGGCCCGCGACAAAACCATTTATATCAACCCGCTAGCGCTGCTGCCGGCCCTCACCTCATACATTACTATTGACGGTACTACCCAGCCGGGTACAGCCCTGGGCGTTACCGACGCCAGGGTAGTGGTGTCGGTGGAAGGTGCCTATTCCGGGGCCGGACCTATTTATGCCTTCAACATCAGCGGGTGTACGAACATTTATATTTACGGACTGGTGATCCAGGCAGCAGTAGCCGACCGGGCAACAGGGCAGCCGCCGGCTCAACTATATGGAATCTACGCGCAGGCATCCTCCTCCATTTTTATCGGCGATATCGCCAGGGGTAATGTGATCAACGGATGGGGCCGGGCGTTTTTCAACGATTTCGACGCCCGTTTCGCCAGGTCGGGATCGATGACTTTCAAGGCAAATTACCTCGGCATCAATACCGATGGCCTTTCTCTGCAAACACCCGGAAGAGTGCCGGTAACTACTACCAACGGCGATGGCATTTACATCGAAGAAACTTTCGGCCCGGTAAAGATTGGCGGACCCGCAGCCGGGGAAACAAACTATTTCAATTCCTCCATCACCGATGTATTTGTGGAGGGCGAATTCAACTCCAATATCGACCGGGGGGTAAGCATCATCAATAATCGCTTTGGTATCGGCTTTCGCGATGCCAATCTGGATAGCCGTACAGCCTGCGGCGTCAGGCTTACGCACATGTCTACCTGGATGGCAGGATTTCCGCCGATCGAAGTTACCCGCAATTATTTCGGAGGCATACAAAGAGCGATTGCTATCCAGGTCGATCATATGGCGCCCCGTTTTCTGATCAATCTCAACCTGATCGGGTATGAAGAAAACGGGCAACGTCCGCGAAATGCCACTTATGGCATGGGCATCTACCTGAATGAGTGTGAAAACAGCATGATCGGCAATGCTGCCGGCGCCATGGAAAATACGATCCGTTACCAGTCGGCGGGCGCCATTGTGCTGGATGCTACCCGTAACGTCAGTATCCTTCAAAACAGCACCTACTGCAACCGGAAAAGAGCGATAGAAATCCGAAACTGGTTTCCCTTCAATGATGCCGCCAGGCTACAGCCCTTTGTTACCCTCAATCGCATCGATCAGCTTTTTGGAATGATTTCCGGCAAGGCACTGCCACTTTCCACCGTCGAGTTGTTTTATGATGATGACTGTCCCAATTGCGAGGGGAAGACCTATTTCGCCCGAACAACCAGCGATGCCTCCGGAAACTGGATGTACCGGGGTCCTTTCAACGGAGATAATATTATAGCCACGGCCACCGACCGGGGAGGCGCTACGTCCGAGTATTCCGCTCCGCAAATCGATACGAGCCTGATGAGCAAACCGGCTGTGCTGTGCAGCAATCAGAAAGCATCCATCTGCGGATTAAAGATAGTGAGTGGTACCAGGTGGCAATGGGAAGACGCAAACGGGCAGGTGCTGGGAACCGATACCTGTCTCAATAATGTTGCGGCAGGTCGTTACTACCTCCGCCTCGCAGTGGGTACACAATCCTGCGAAGAAGTATTTGTATTCAATGTCGTCGACAGTGTGTTGGGGATCGACAGCAGTGGCGGTGTAAACCTCACGCATAACCGATGCGGAAAATCAAATGGCAGCCTTACCGGTTTCACCCCTAAAAACGCCAGCCGCTGGCAGTGGGAGGACGCGAATGGAAATATCATCAGTACCAATATCGATCTGCGGAATGTACCGGCAGGCCGGTACCGTTTCCGGGTCTTCAATCGCTTCTGTGATACGGTTACTTCACTATACGAAATTGTTGATGTTACACCCCGCATCGGCTTGTCAGCACCCGTTATAACACCATCAACCTGTAATCTGCCCAATGCTTCCATTCAGGGGATCACCGTTACCGGTAACCAATATTCGATTTTCCGGTGGATCGATCAGAACCGGCAGGTTGCAGGCACCGGTCGCGAACTGTTTAATGTACCCGCCGGGTCTTACAAACTGATCGTAAGCGATCTGCAGGAAGGTTGTGCGGATTCCACAGCATATATAGTCGTCAATGCTACTCCCGCACCCGCGCTAGATACCTCCGCGGTCATCATTCAAAACAGTACCTGCCGTCAGAATAATGGAAGCATCCTGAATATCCGGGCCATCAACACCATTGGTTCCATTTCCTATACCTGGGTCGACGCAGCGAATCGCGTAGTGGGTAATAATGCCAGTCTGCTCAATGTAGCCGCCGGGTCTTATCGCCTTAAAATGAAAGATGCAGGAAGCACCTGCGACACGGTTCTGAGCCGTGTTTATATCGTGGGCAATAATGGTAATGTATCAATTGATTCGTCGGCCCTGCAGATCAGACCCGCAGGATGTACGCGAAACAACGGAAGTATTACCGGGCTGCAGGTGACCGGCGCCACCGGGTTAATCTGGAGAAACACGGTTACCAATTCGATTGTTGGTAACAATGCCAGCCTGGTGAACATGCCGGCTGGTCAATACCAGTTGCAGGCAGTGGACATTGCCCTGGGCTGTACCCTCAGCAGCAGCGTATATACGATCGGTACAGCCAATATGATCAATGTATCGGTTCAGCAGGTAACGGAAAAAGAAGCCAGCTGTAATAACAACAACGGCAGCATTGTCATCAGCCGCCTCAGCGCCAATGAAAATCTCTTTGCCTTCAAATGGCTGCGCGATAGTGTTACGAACATAGGTACAACGCTTACCGTTACCGGTTTGTCGCCGGCCACCTATTACCTGATAGCCACCGATACGAACGGGTGCACGAAAGCCATCTACAAAAAGACAATTGTGATGCAGGGCCCGCCTTTATTGGATGAAACCAGGGTGACTGTGACACCTGACACCTGCGAATTCCATGTCGGGAAGATCAATGGCCTTCAGGTTACCGGTGGTACCGGCACCCTGCAATACAACTGGAAAGATGCGCAGGGCGTCAACGCCGGTAATACGCCCGATCTGAAAAATCTCAAACCGGGAGTTTACCAGTTAACGGTCAGTGATGTCAATGCCTGCCAGGTATCCAGTCAGCCCTATACCGTTTCGCAGGAAGTGCCGGCGTTGCCGACACCCCGCTACGACAATCTGACGATTCCGCGATTCACCGATGCCAGGCTCAGAGTTGACAATTTCAGAAGCGGGCTCACTTATCAATTAATTGATGCGTCAACCGGCAGCCTGATAGAAGAGAATACCACTGGCAAGTTTATATTGTTGAAAGTGCCGCAGGATCGCGAACTGATTGTCAAAACCGTATCAGGCCCCTGTAGCAGCGCCGAAGCCAGGATCATGATCAAAGTGCTCGATGTAACTCAACTTGATATCCCCAATGTTTTCAGTCCAAATGGTGATGGTGTCAACGACTTCTTCCATATCAAGGTCACAGGCTATTTCAAGCTGGATGTGATGAGAATTTTTAACCGATGGGGGCAGCCTGTTTTTGATACGCGTGACATTGGCCGGGAATGGGATGGAAGGCAACAGGGTAAACCCTTACCTGTAGGTACATACTATTGGACCATAGAAGGATTAGACGTTTATGGTCAACGTGTTAGACGTGCCGGCTCCATCACCCTGCTTCGTTAAGAAAAACTTAAAGCAGCTGTTGCCGGTAATGCCACTGTCATAGTTTTCCACATTTAAATCCTTTGGCATCATTTCTGTTTTTATTTTTGTGCTTGTGAATGATGCCAGCGTGATGGATATAGTGTGATAGATTACGATGAAAATCACGACAAAAAATTGCATCTAATCCCAAGTGGTTTTACTTTAAATACTTGATTCATTTGACTTAATTTCATAAGGCATTACATGAAAAACCTTTTCTACGGTTTAGGGTTTAGGGGTTAAAAAGGGGAGTATTCCTGCTCCCCTTTCCTTTTTTTTGGAAAGGCACCCCGCCATCAACTTCTTCATTTTTTCCGTTACCACCCGTTTTTAATCTCCGAGGACCACCTCTTGAAAAAACACCACAGCAACTTACCGGATCCAAATCCTGTAAAACCAGACGCCTTAAGGCCAGTTCCTGAAAAACTTTTCGACCCCTATAAAAAAACCTCCTGCCAGGGAGGTTTTCTTTTTATCGGCTATTCTTTGCTGTCAGAATCTGAGGTAAATGGAAGAAGATACCATCCTGGGCGCGATGGGGTTCACGCTGTTATCATCATGCACATTATAGCTTAATTCATTGAGCAGATTGGAAACTTTTAGCCGTATACTTAATTTCTGCCAGCTGTAACCCAGCGAGGCATCTACCTGTGCATAATCGGGAACCGACATCAGTTTAAAGCTGTCGTTTGGTACCTGTACCCGGGTCGACCGGCCGGCAACTCTTTTTCCGACATAGTACACCATGGCGCCTGCATTGAACCCTTTCAGCGGAGAGCGTTCGCTGAACGAATAATACACACTGAAGTTGGCCGTATGTTGCGGATTGTACCGCAGCCGGCTTCCCACTACATAGGTATTACTCCTGGTATATCGGGTATCATTATAACTGTACCCCGCCATCAGTTGAAACCCTGCCAGGGATTTGGTAGACAGATCCACTTCTACTCCTTTGCTGGTTACTTCACCGGCAAGCTCCTTGATATTGGAATTGCTGTTGGGGTTCCCATTGGCATCTGTCAGTGCCGTTTGCGCAAGATTGCTATTGACGATCTGGTATACGGTAACATTGGCTGATAATAATTTCTCAAAAAACTCAGTCTTAACGCCGGCCTCATATTGATTGAGGAAGGAGGGCTTCAGGGGCTGCAGATTGATATCTGTGCCCGTATTCAGCGTAAAAGAATTTGCATAGGAAGCAAATACGGAGACTTGCTTCACCGGTTGGTACACCAATCCTACCCGCGGTGTAAATGCCTGGTCTGATATATCTGACGTGAACACCCTTTTATCTTTTGCAAGCGAATCTATAAAAGCGCCTTTTGTCTGCTGTTTGCTGAAGCGGATGCCGGCCAGCAGCTTAAATTGCTTGGAAAGGCAAACGAGGTCCTGTACATAAATGCCATACCGGGTGATGGGCGTTTGAGTACGGGTAGTGGCCGTCACGGCGGGGACATCTGTTCGTTGCCTGTAACGGGTGAGGTCAAATACATTGATGGTATCGTAGATATTTTTATTACCGATGGCCGCGTTGGCGTAATTGTAGGCATATGCATTGGTGAGATATTTATCCGCATCTGCTCCCGCCAGCAACTGATGAGCTATACCTCCTGTTTTAAATTTACCGGTAATATCCAGTTGGGTGATGAAATAATTCTCCTCAGTACCGCTCTTTTGCAGGCCGCGTACCCATCTTCCATCAGGCTGGATGAACTGGCTGCTGGCATTGGGTCGGGTGGTGCCAAACAGTTCGCTGCTGAAGGCCTGGTAACCACTGGTACTTTTAATTTCCCAATTTTTCCGGAGATGATGCGTGAGTGTGAGCGTGGTTGTTTTTTGTTCGGTGTTATAATAACTCCAGGCAGCTCCCAGGAAGCGGTTACGAGGTATTTTCGCCACTTCGTAGTTGATGGCCCCTGTTCCGAAATCGCTCGTGCGGTTATCTTTCAGGTAATCACCTTCCAGCAATAATTCTGTCTTTTTGCCGAGGTTAAAAAGAAAAGAAGGATTGATATAAAATCGTTCGGCTTTCACTTCATCGCGGTAACTCCCGGATTTTTCATAGGTGGCATTGACCCGATAGGCCGCCACCTGGCTGTTATTGATGGGACCGTATACATCAATCCAGGGTTTGTAGAAATCATAACTGCCGGCTCTGAATCCCACTTCCCCTCCTTTTTCGAATTTCGGTTTCTTCGTTACCAGGTTCAGCACACCTCCTGCAGCCACATTACCATACAGTATCGCGGCGCTTCCTTTCAAAACTTCCACTTTCTCCAGCGCGCTGATCTCGGGCATTGCCGCATTATTGTACCGCACGCCATTCTTGAAGGTATTGCTGCTGTTGAAGGCATATCCCCTGCCCCCGATCTCCTCCTGCGTGCCTCCGGTATTTCCGTATTGATAAACACCGGTGATGTTCATCAGCACTTCACTCAGCCGCAAAGTTTGCTGGCGTTCCAGAACCTCCTTTCCTATGACGGAAATACTTTGCGGCAGATCCATTGGCTTGATGTTGATCTTACCCGCACTCGTACTCCTTTCATTCATGCCGCGGTTGTAAGTAACCACCACTTCTGTAAGCTGCGTTGAATTTTCATCGAGCACGAAACTGAGCGCAGCCGACTCACCATTCCTGACAACCACCTGCTGATGGATGGTTTTTAGTCCTGCAAACGATACCATGATCGTATAGGATCCGTCCTTGATGCGCGACAGGATAAAATAACCGCCGCTATCGGTCATGGTTCCTTTCCTGATCTCTTTCAATTGCACGGTAACGAAAGGAGCAGCCTTTCCGTCGAGGGTGGTAATCCGCCCTCTGATTGAGCCTTCCTGTGCCAGGACAGTCAACATGGGCAGGAGTAATACCAGCAATGTCATTGCTTTTCTTATATCAGTCAGTTTCATTTTTTGATTTTTTATTTCGACTGCAAAGAAAAAATGAAGTATACCGATCTGATTACGGTTAAAGGAATTCGATTTACGGTATCAGGAAACTGACACACGAATGACAAAGCGGATGATTATTTCTTGCGAATGGCCTTATAGAGGCGAATGGCGCTCATTAGTACAATCATGAGTGAGAACAGGCCGGCGATTCCCCAGGCCCAGCTGAGATTTTGCTTTACTACTACCAGTGTAACTATCGAGAACAGGAAAACGGTGGCCACTTCATTCCATATCCGGAGTTGCTGGGAAGTGTATCTGAACTCCTTTCTTTTTTGCTGAAGATAAATCCGATGCAGAGAAAAATGATAGGCGAACAAGCCGATCACAAAACCCAGCTTTATCAGCAGCCAGGTCGGTGTGGCATCGAGCAGGTACCACATCCATCCGCCAAACAGCAGGGTCAGGATGGCTGAGGGCCAGGTGATCCCCAGCCATAGTCGGCGGATCATAAGGGCGAACTGATCTCTCAGGATCGTTCTGGCCGGTTCATCCCTGTCGCCCGCCTCTGTGTTGTATATATATAGCCTGGTAATGTAGAATAGTCCGGCAAACCAGGTGACAACAAAAATGATATGTATGGCTTTGATGTAGAGATACATGATGGCAACTGATGGTATCTGCCGGCAAATATACTTATACCAGTGTACTCGCTCCTTCTTTTACCAGGTGATCCAACGCTTTCACCCAAAGAGGGTGCACATTCAGGCAGGGAATCATGGTATAGGATTCGCCACCGGCGTGCATAAAGGTTTCCTTTCCCTGCTCGGCAATTTCTTCCAGTGTTTCCAGGCAATCGCTGATAAATGCCGGGCAAACCACCAGCAATTTTTTAATCCCCTGTTTGGGCAATTCAGCCAGTCTTGCAGCGGTATAGGGTTTCAGCCATTCGTCGCGGCCAAGCCTTGATTGAAAGGAATAACTGTATTTACTATCTGGTAACTGAAGGGATTCTCCGACACGGCGGGTGGTATCGAGACACTGATGACGGTAGCACTGCGCATGGGCAGGAGATTCCACAGAACAGCATACCGCTGAGCGGAGGCAATGCTGGCCGGTGATGTCACCCTTATAGATGTGCCGCTCCGGAACTCCGTGATAACTGAACAGCAAATGATCAAATTCATTGGCCAGGTATGGCCTGATGCTTTCACTGAGCGCATGTAAATAAGGCTCGTCCCTGTAAAAAGCGTTGATGACTTTCAGCCTGAAAGGATACTTTCCTTTTCGGTACACTTCTTTGGCATATTCAGCAGCTGTTTCATAACTGCTCATCGCAAAATGCGGATACAGCGGCACCACCGTTACTTCTTCAATAGATGGATTCGACCGAACAAGTTCGTCATACGCATCTTTCGGAGACGGGTTGCCATATCGCATGGCGATCACTACTTTATCAGGGGTGATTTGTTGCAATGCCTGTTGCAGTTGACGCGTCAGTACAATCAGGGGCGATCCCTTTGCCGTCCAGACGGTCTTATAGGCTTCCGCTGATTTTGGTGCCCTGAAGGGTGAAATAATACCGCGCACCAGGAAAAGACGCAGTAAATAGTTTACATCGATCACCCGCTCATCCATCAGAAATTCATTCAGGTATTTTCTGACGTCTTTCACTTCGGTAGAATCGGGCGAACCCAGGTTCATCAGTACGATCGCTTTTTTCGATGTTGTGCTCATAGATTGACAGATTTGCAAAAGTAACCCGTGAAACTGCTAAATGTTCGTTTTTCATAAAATAACCCGCACAATTTCCTACCCCTCAATTCATATACCGAAGCAAACAGTTCATAAGTCATTTGCTCAACTGATGATTATCACCTTTTAAAATGACAGATCAATGACAGATTTATTAGGACGTTGAGGATTCCAAAATTATTTTTGCAACGTAATTTTTTTATTGATTCACATGCACGCAAACAGTACCAGGAGCATTTCAAATTTTCATATTGCCGGTATCAACTACCGCAAAACCGATGCATCGGTTCGGGGTCAGTTTGCGATCAGCCAGGAGCAATATCGCGCCCTTCTTTCAGATGCCCGTGAATCTCATCTGGATGAATTATTTGTTCTTTCTACGTGTAACCGCACTGAAATATATGGTTTTGCTCCACAGGCTTCGGATTTGGTGAACCTGGTTTGTCAGCAAACCACTGGCGATCGCAGCACTTTCGAATCCCTTTGTTATATCAAATCAGGCTGGGAAGCAGTTGAGCATATCTTCCAGGTGGCCGCGGGCCTGGATTCACAAATCCTGGGTGATTATGAGATCGTGGGGCAACTCAAAACCGCCGTCAAATTCGCGAAAGAGCAGGGCTTCACCGGAGCCTTCCTGGAAAGGCTGGTCAATTCGGTGTTGCAATCCTCCAAAAACATCAAGAATCAGACCCAGCTCAGCGGTGGCACTGTTTCCGTGTCTTTTGCCGCAGTTCAATATATCCGTGAACACATTGCCTCTGTAGAAAATAAAAAGATCCTCTTGCTCGGAGTGGGCAAGATCGGTCGCAATACCGGTAAAAACCTGGCAGACTATCTGCCCGGCTCTTCCATTACGCTGATCAACCGAAGCCCGGAAAAAGCAATCGAGCTGGCGAAAGAAATCGGAGTACAGTATGCCCCCATCGAAGAGCTGAATTCATATCTCTGCGAAGCAGACATCATACTGGTTGCATCCAATGCAAACGAGCCGGTTATTATTCCTGCACACCTGAAAGGAGCAAAAGAACAATACATCATCGATCTCTCCATTCCCTATAATGTGGATCCCGCCGTTAGTGAGGTGCCGGGGCTGACTCTTGTGAATGTAGATCAGTTATCAAAACTGAAAGACGAAACCCTTCATAAAAGAGAAGCGGAAGTTCCCCGTGCGAAGGAAATCATCGGCCAGCACCACAACGAGTTCATGGAATGGTATGAGATGCGCAAACATGTACCGGTACTCAAAGCCGTTAAAACCAAATTGCGCGAACTTCACAGCGACCCATTATTCTTACCTTTATATAATTATCACCCGGCTGCTTCCGGTCATGACGATAAAATTCAACGGGTGATCAATGGAATGGCTTCCAAATTGAAAGTGGTGAACCAGAAAGGTTGCCATTACATAGAAGCTATCAATGAGTATATCGCTACGGGCACCATCTGATCAACATGGGAAATCAACTTCGTATTGGAACAAGGGAAAGCCAGCTGGCCGTATGGCAGGCAAGGCAGGTACAGCAGTCCCTGCAAGTGCGTGGCATCAGCTCCGAACTGGTATATATCAAAAGCGGCGGGGATATCGACCTCAAAACACCTCTTTACCAGATGGGGGTGCAGGGGATCTTCACCAAAGAGCTGGATGCGGCTTTGCTGAACGACCGGATAGATATTGCCGTTCACTCCATGAAAGACGTACCCACCCAACTGGCCGATGGCCTCGCACAGGCGGCGGTTTTACCCCGCGGGCCGGTGCACGACCTGCTGGTATTTAAGAACCGGGAGGCACAGGAAAAATATCATCAGCTGGAAACGGATCACAGCATACAGGCGCCGCTGACCATTGCCACCAGCAGCATCCGCAGAAAAGCACAATGGCTGAACAGGTTTCCTCATCACCATATCGAAAACCTGCGAGGCAATGTCAATACACGTCTTCGAAAATTAAGTGAGGAACCCTGGGATGCAGCCATCTTTGCCCAGGCAGGCCTCGAACGCATCGGCCTCCGTCCGGAAACCAGCATCGTGCTCGACTGGATGCTGCCCGCTCCTTCGCAAGGAGCCATTGTAGTGTTGTGCCGTGAACAGGACCGACTCTCTATCGAAGCGGCCTCTCCACTCAATGATCCCGATACTGCCCTCTGCACCCTGATTGAAAAAGATTTTCTGAAAACGCTGATGGGCGGATGCTCCACGCCAATCAGCGCTTATGCTTCGATTGCAGGAGAGGAAGTGTATTTCCGCGGTAATCTGCTTTCAACAGACGGAAAACAAAATCTAAGCGTAGAGGCGAACATGCCGGTTAACCAATCGTTTGACCTGGGAAAAAGATCAGCCGATCAGCTGCTGCGCAACGGCGGACAGGCAATTGTGGAAGACATTCAAAATGGCGGAAAATAACATCAACATATTAAGTACAAGACCTCTTTCTGCAGAATCCGTGCGGGAAGCAGCCGGTCATCATATAAAGATCGACGTCTTATCTTTCATAGAAACCGAAGCGATCGATACCGTAGAAGTACAGCAGGAAATCGAGAACGCACTGCTTCAATCTGCGGTTGTCATCTTTACCAGCATGAATGCGGTACAGGCAGTGGCAGAACAACTGGAAGGCCAGGAGCCCGACTGGAAGATCTATACCATGGGTAATACTTCTGCGGAACTGGTGAAAGAATATTTCGGTGAACAGGCATTGGCCGGCACCGCCAACAACGCTGCCGAGCTGGCGGAACTGGTGGCGGAGGAATGGGATCAGGAAGAGGTGATCTTTTTTTGCGGCAATCAGCGCCGTGATGAACTCCCGGATATTCTCCGCGGCCACCAGATAGATATCACCGAAATCGAAGTGTACACTACAGTAAACACCCCGCATAAAATTAAAAAACATTATGACGGTATTTTGTTTTTCAGCCCCAGCGCAGTGAAAAGCTTTTTCTCCGTTAACAAAGCCGATCCGCAAACTATCCTGTTTGCCATCGGCGAAACAACAGCCGGGGAAATCGGCAAATTCAGCAGGAACCGCGTGCTAACCGGTTCTCAGCCGGGAAAGGAAAACCTGCTGCAGGAAGCCATTGAATTTTTTGAAGGGAACTAAACGAATCATACAAACATGAACCTATTAAAGAACGACCTGTTATTGAGAGCGCTTCGGCAGGAACCAGTAGAAAGACCGCCGGTATGGATGATGCGCCAGGCGGGAAGATATCTCCCCGATTACATAAAACTCCGCGAGAAATATGACTTCTTTACCAGGGTACAAACACCGGAACTGGCCACGGCCATCACTTTGCAACCTGTTGACCAGGTAGGGGTGGATGCGGCGATCATCTTTTCGGATATCCTGGTGATTCCGCAGGCAATGGGGCTGGTTGTCACTCTCGAAGAAGGCAAGGGTCCGTTCCTTCCCAAAACAATCGGGTCGCAGGCAGACATTGATGCATTGACTACCGAAAATTCGGAGACCAGTTTATCATATGTGTACGAGGCTCTTTCCCTCACCAAAAAAGAATTGAATGGTCGGGTGCCCCTGATCGGCTTTGCCGGCGCCCCATGGACCATTCTATGTTATATGGTAGAAGGCAAAGGAAGCAAGACCTGGGATAAGGCCAAACAGTTTGCCTACACCCAACCACAACTGGCGCACCAGCTCCTGCAAAAAATCACCACGATCACCATTCAATACCTCAAAAACCAGGTAAAGGCCGGTGCCGACACGGTACAGGTATTTGACAGTTGGGCCGGTTCGCTGAGTCCCGAGGATTTCAAGAACTTCGCTCAACCATACCTGGTACAGATAGCCCAGGCACTCCGGGAAGATGCGCCGGTTATCCTGTTTCCCAAAGGTTCGTGGTACGCGTTGAAAGACCTGAGTGAATCCGGCGCGGCTGGTATTGGCATCGATTGGTGCGTATCGCCGGAAAT
The DNA here is from genome assembly GCA_964605065.1 of uncultured Chitinophagaceae bacterium. Classification (GTDB taxonomy): domain Bacteria; phylum Bacteroidota; class Bacteroidia; order Chitinophagales; family Chitinophagaceae; genus Endoryza. The sequence goes on along the minus strand of CAZSAQ010000020.1, from coordinate 33,081 downwards.
GGCAAGGTCCTTCACCGGCAACAGTATTACCTTACAGGGAAATTTTGATCCCGCGAAGTTGCTGGCGCCAATCCCGGAAATTAAAAAATCGGTGAAGGAAATGATCAACGCTTTCGGCAAACAAAAATACATTGCCAACCTGGGTCATGGCATCACTCCCAACGTGCCGGTAGACCATGCCAGGGCCTTTGTGGATGCGGTGAAAGAATCATAAGGAATGAATAGTCAGCTATGTCGGTAAAAGAACAATGGATATCATTCATACATCAACTGCAGAACAGCATCTGCGGTAAGATAGAGTTGACAGACGGCAAAGCCCGTTTCCAGGAAGATAAATGGACGCGTGCCGAAGGCGGTGGTGGAATTACACGCGTTATCAGCAATGGCGCTGTTTTTGAAAAAGGAGGCGTTAACACATCAGTGGTATTTGGAAAAGTGAGTGAGGCGATGAAAAGGCAATTGAATATCCAGGGCGATCAATGGTTTGCCTGCGGACTGAGTCTTGTCATTCATCCGTACAACCCGTTTGTTCCCACAGTTCATTGCAACTACCGGATGTTTGAATTGTACAACGCAGCAGGAGAGCTCACTGATCGCTGGTTTGGCGGAGGCACCGACCTGACACCGTACTATCTTTTTGAAGAAGATGCCCGGCATTTTCACCAGACCTATCAACAGGTTTGCGACCGTTTCGATAAAAATTTCTACCCTGATTTCAAAAATATCTGCGACGACTATTTCGTCAATCATCACCGGGGCCAGGAGCGAAGGGGGATCGGGGGAATTTTTTTCGATCACCAGCGCCCCTCCCTCGAAAGACCTGCCGAATGGTGGATGCAATTTGGCAAAGCCTGCGGCCACGCCTTCCTGGATGCCTATATACCCATCGTTGAAAAAAGAATGCAGCAGCCCTTTGAGGCCGGGCATAAATACTGGCAGGAGATACGAAGAGGAAGGTATGTTGAATTCAATCTGGTGCACGACCGTGGTACACTTTTCGGACTGAAAACAAATGGCAGAACGGAGAGTATCCTGATGAGCCTGCCTCCTACCGTGCGCTTTGACTATAATTACCAGCCCGAAACCGGGTCTCCGGAAGAAAAATTACTGGATGCCTGTTTACACCCGCGCGACTGGGCTTCCTGGATTTCAGATCAGGAAAGAGAAGAATGGAGTAGAAAAACCAACACCTGCTGATCGGCAGGTGATTATTTTTGAAAGCACACTCATATATATACTATGATCCTTCAACGCCGCAACAGAATACTTCGCCAGTCGGCCGCCATTCGCGAGCTGGTTGCCGAAACCCGTTTATCGCCCAATGATTTCATAGTTCCGCTGTTCATTATTGAAGGCAGCAACGAACAATCAGAAATTGCTTCGATGCCCGGATATTACCGCAGAAGCCTCGACCTGACCGTAAAAGAAGTAAAAGAACTTTGGAACATGGGATTGAAGGCGGTATTACTGTTCGTAAAAGCCAAAGACGAAACAAAAGACAACAAAGGTACGGAGGCCCTCAACCCGGATGGATTGATGCAGCGAAGCATCAAAGCCATAAAAAACGCCGTTCCCGAAATGCTGGTGATGACGGATGTAGCCCTGGATCCTTACTCTTCTTTCGGACACGATGGCATTGTAGAGAACGGAGAAATTGTCAATGACGCTACAGTGGAAGTTCTTGCAAAAATGAGTGTCAGCCACGCACAGGCCGGCGCCGATTTCGTAGCGCCCAGCGATATGATGGACGGAAGAATCGGGGCGATCAGAATGGCTCTGGAAGAAACCGGGTTTACCCGCACCGGCATCATGAGTTACAGCGCCAAATATGCCTCCTGTTTTTACGGACCCTTCCGCGATGCGCTGGACTCTGCTCCCGGATTCGGAGACAAGAAGACTTACCAGATGAATTATGCCAACCGGCAGGAGGCTATCAGGGAAACGTTGATGGATATCGAAGAAGGAGCAGACATTGTGATGGTAAAACCAGCGCTGTCTTATCTCGATATCATTCGTGAAGTAAAGAATGCTGTGGAAATACCTGTCAGCGCCTATAATATCAGTGGTGAGTATGCGATGATCAGGGCCGCCGCGAAAATGGGATGGCTGGATGAGGACAAGGCCATCCTGGAAACGCTCACTTCCATCAAAAGGGCAGGAGCCGACCTGATCGCCACTTATTTCGCAAAGGATGCCATCAGGCTCCTTCATTAATCGAGGATAACAATTGAATGATATGAATCAATCGACCAGTCAGCGCTTGTTCGAACGTGCGCAGCAATCAATTCCCGGCGGTGTCAATTCACCCGTGAGGGCCTTTCGAAGTGTCGGGGGCACTCCTGTGTTCATGCAAAAGGCAGCCGGCGCTTATCTTTTCGATGCTGATGGCAATCGCTATATTGATTATATCGCATCCTGGGGACCGATGATCCTTGGACACGCCTTTGAACCGGTAGTGAATGCGATACGCGAGTATGCGGCCTATTCCACTTCGTATGGTGCGCCTACCGAACTGGAGATAAAAATGGCCGAGCTGATCAAAAGCATGTGCCCGAATGTTGACCTGATCAGGATGGTCAGCAGCGGAACAGAAGCCTGTATGAGTGCCATCCGTGTGGCGCGGGGCTATACCGGCCGGAACAAGATCATCAAATTTGAAGGATGTTATCATGGTCATGCCGACAGTTTCCTGGTTAAAGCCGGCAGCGGCCTGGCCACTTTGAACATACAAACCGTTCCCGGTGTAACCGCCGGAGTAGCCAATGACACACTTACCTGCGCTTATAATAGCCTCGAAGCTGTACAGTCACTCACAAAGAGCCACCGCGGAGACATTGCCGCCATCATCATAGAACCTGTAGCGGGAAATATGGGCTGTATCCTGCCTGCTCCCGGCTTTCTGGAAGGAATCAGGGCAATCTGCGATGAAGAGAAAATAGTGCTGATATTCGACGAGGTGATGACCGGCTTTCGTTTGGCTGCCGGTGGCGCCCAGCAAAGACTGCAAATCGATGCCGATCTGATCACCTATGGAAAAGTAATTGGCGGAGGCATGCCTGTGGGCGCCTTTGGCGGCAAACGCGCAATCATGGAAACTGTAGCGCCACTCGGAAATGTGTACCAGGCCGGCACGCTCAGCGGCAACCCGATCGCCATGATCGCCGGATTCACCACACTAAACGAATTAAAAAACCAGCCGGCTGTTTACGACGAACTGGAGGGCAAAACAATCTATCTCAGGGACGGCCTCGATAAAGTGCTTCAGGCATGGGGACAGCCATACGTGATCAATCAGCTGGGCTCCATGATCAGTATTCATTTCAGCGATAAAGCGGTCACGGATTTTGCCAGCGCTTCCGCCGCCAACAACGATCGCTTCAAGAAATATTTTCATGCCATGCTGAAGAGGGGAATTTATCTGCCTCCTTCCGCATTTGAAAGCTGGTTTCTCAACAATGCGCTGACCTATGCGGACCTGGATGCAACCATCCAGGCCACACAAGACAGCCTGTCTGAAATCAGCTGATCGTTCTCAACGGTCAGGACATTTTCTTCTTCTTCAACTGGAACACTCTCGAAAGGTTGAATCCGAAACGGATCTCCGCTTTCCTGAAACTGGTTGTCGTTTCAGTAATAAAAGCCCTCTCGTTCATTCCGGTTGAATTAGAGAAATGCAACTGGAAGACGTGTCCCCCGGTTTCAATATCGATACCCACCGACAAAGGATTGTAATAAGTCCGGTCGGTGAGCGGGTTCAGCACGTAATAGTAGTCACAGGTCAGTGAGATCCTTCTCGATAAACGGATCCTGCCACCCACCCCAACTGAATATACATCGTTTGAGTCGGCTGCATTCACAACCAGGTTCTGGTGTACCACGGTGGGCATTACCTGCAACGTGAAGAAATCGGAGAACTTTCGGCCCGCTACTACCTGGAAATAATAGCCCAGCCGGGAGGTGAAATAATTCTTTCGATCGGGATTGGCCCAATCCATGCCGTCCATGGTCATGCCGGCTACCAGGGCCACCGTTAATGGCATAGAGTGGGCGCCTGTAGACTGCTGCAAGGGTGCATACTTGATGAATCCATCCAGTTCCTTGCGGTAGGTACTTCTGCCCACTCCCACCATCAGATTGCGCAATATTCCAAAGTCAAAGCCTAAACGCATAGATGCCTGATCGAGACCAAAGAAGTTTTTATACCCCTGGTTAATCTGACCGAACCGATGGAGTATTCTGAAATCCATGGTACCCGGCGACAGAAATTCAATCGAATGACTGTTCACAACGCGCGGAGATTTAAACGCGCTTTTCACGTACTCTTTTTTTGCCTTGGGCTCTCCCACCAGTTTCAGCAAATCCTGGTCCTGTGCCCGCAGCAGGTAAGAGCTTAGCAGGAACAATCCTGACAAGCCTGTTCTGATTATATTTTTCATGTTGATTCTACTTTAGGGGTTCCAGCGAACAAACGACGTTGATGACGGCGGTTTTCGATACCTTATCCGCTACCAGAGTGGGTATAGAGACTTTATAGTCTGCCAGCAATACTTCAAACCTGGCAGCCGCATTTATTTTGCCACTCTTAACCGTAATGGTGCCGTCCGTTTCCACGTCTTTGGTTTCTCCATGCAGGCTGAGTTTGCCTTTCACTTTCACCGGGTATACACCATCTTTGGCATAAGAAACTGCAGCATTATTTACGATGGAGCCTTTGAACTCGGCACGTGGAAATTTATCGCTCTCCACATAGTTCTCATTGAAATGTTCCTGCATCAGCGCCCTTTCAAATTCAAACCCTTTCATTAATAACGCAAATTGAATAGCGCCCGATTTGCTGTCGAGCACGCAGGTGCTGTTGCGGTTCACTCCTTCAATATTTTCGGGCGAACTGGGAACTGTTGCACTGAAATTGATCTTACCCGATTTGGTAAAAAATTTATCCTGCGCCTGAACGGTGGCCGTCAGCAACAACAGGAAACTTATCTGGAATAACTTTTTCATACTGGAAATTTTTAGTGGTGGATTTGGATTGGTTTGGTTTATTGATGAGACACGACAAGAGATTTCTTCAGGATAATATCCGCTCCTAATAACTCATCGGCGATGTATCCTGTACAGATCCCTTTCACTTTAACAGGATTCCCAGCGACGAGAGGACCTGTCTGCGTGTTGTAGAGACTGTCTATGCTGCAACGGACAGACGAAAGATCTTCACCGGTTTTCAATACCAGTGTCAGTTCGCCTTTTTCGCCCGTATCCACTGATTTCAGTTCTCCGCTCACTTCAATCACCTTGTCGAGGTATTGCAGGTTAGCGGCTTTTTCCTCTTTTTTGAACTGATCCATCAGGCCGGTTGCCGTTACCGTAAATACAGCTGCACGATCGCCCGTTTGGGGCTCTTTTCGATTGTATTCCCTGAATGCATACCCGATTCCAATGGTGAGCAATAATAGAACCACGGCGGTGATGATCATCCATCTGGGGGTTTTCTTTTTCATACAAACGATTTAATTGTTAGACATTCCGGCATCGATCCATTTCTTGATAGTACTGATCTGGCAGTTCGACATCTGTGCCGCGCCTTGTGGCATCGGTACAAATCCGCTGGCATGCGTAATGGAACCGTAAAGTTTGCCATTCACGGCAATGGCTTTGTCGGCCGCATAGGTGCCCATCAGTACATTTCCCGAGGGGAAACTTCCTGAATGGCAACTATAGCATTGTTGCTGAAGAAGCGGAACTACCTGCTGGTTATAGGAAACCGTTACCAGTGTGTCACAGGCTGTATTGGTGCCGTAAAGCAGTTCTTCCTTATCGTAGTAGCAACTGCCTGCCATTACCCAGAAGGCGCCTGCCAGTAAAATTGACAATATTGATTTCATGGTTGGTTTAGTTGTTGGGTGAACCTGATTGAATCCATTTTTGAATCTGCCTTATTTCGCAGTCGGATAATTTGGCGGCATTCTTCGGCATCGCCGAAAAACCTGCCGAATGTGCCACAGAACCATACAGCTTGCCGTTATCGGCAACTACTTTGGTTCCGGCATAGGTCGACAGATCAATATTTCCACCCAGTGAAGCAGGGTTGTGACAACCCGCGCATTTGGTAAGCATCATGTTTTTCACTGCACCGCTGTAGGTGAATACCGCCGTATCGCAACCGCCCGAACAATAATTATTCTTTGCCCCCTGGTTGATCCAGGTGAGGATCTTGTTTTTCTGATCCGTTGTCAGGGCCGGTTTGGGAGGAGGAGGCATGCGATCTCCGCCCGATTTGTTCAGTACAGTATACAACTTGCTTCCCGTGCCATTGCCGGGCTTTACATACTTCATAATGTTGGAGTAGGTTGTAAGATTGACTCCATCCGCATGAGAGGCCACATCATGACACCCGCTGGTGGTACAATTGGATGCGATCAATGGCTGAATCACATTTACAAAGTAAACGGTGTCCGGACTGCAGGTGTTGGTAGTAGGTGGGGGGGTGTACCCGCCTCCACCGGTTCCTCCTCCGTTTCCGGGAGTACCAGGGTCCAGGATCTCATGCCGGCACATATAGAACAGCATGGAGATGCTCAATGCTGTGATGGCCACAGCAACTCTGTTTTTCATATTAGTGGTTTTTTGGTGTATGTTCGGTTGTGACAATACAAATCACTCTGTCTTTTATAGACAGATCTGAATGGGGAAAATGCCCCTGGTTACTGATACTTCAATATCATTTCCTGTCAGGTGGATGGAAAATCATTCGAAGGTGGCCCCCCAAAAAATAAGGAGCCCGGTAACCATTTAAAATATTGGCAGGTGGGTAAAAACTAAAGTAACCAATGGCAGCGGTGGTAATTACTACCAGGAAGAATGGCATAAAATACAACTGGTGACTGCTGCAGAATGGCAACTGGCTGTCTGCAACAGCATCTCCTTTCACTCCATCATCGCCCGCATAATGCTGGGCAATAAACTGTAAGAAACTGGTGTGGGGCGATGTTATCCTGTGATAGCGATAATGCTCAATCATCTTATCGATCTTGAGCAATTCCATGCCATCTGCGACAACAAGCAGATAGAATGCACTAAATGATATCAGGATCAGAGTACGCACGGTATTTCCACTTAACCAAAAACAATGCCATGGAATTGTCAGATTTTTTCATCGGTGTTTTATATCAATGAATCACAGTATTCAACAATCAATAGCGATGTTCATATCTCTTTTAAAAAAATCATTTTTGTAGCGCAATTATTACAGGTTGTTTTTCAAGGCTACCGAATGAAACACAAACAGAGGTTAGCAAAGGCGGATCAAGTGGACGGAGTTGATTATATATCTTTCAAACTAAGAGTTTCAAAAATTATTATGGATACAGAATGTTAGGTGTGAATTTAATATTTCCTTGGGCTTTGATGTTGCGAAAAGCAATGGAGAATGGAGGGAAAGGCAGAACTCAGATTTTGAAAAAATAGATGAATTAAATTTCCTCTCCCTCTGCAGAGAGTTAAGGTGAGGCGCGGTAGAGTACGAAGTGAAACAGCACGCAAACAGCGAAACCGGCAATAGTCCGGCATTGCACCTGGCGTGCGTAATTGCAGGCTTCGGGGCGAATCCTCCCGCCTTCGGCGGAATAAGACTCGCCTGAGAAAGTGAAAAATCAATAGGTAATAGTGAACCCCTCAACCTGGATCAAAAAAGTGAAACGCTAAACGCGAAACGGATTTAATGCAACAACAGCTCGCAGGGTTTGAGGCCCGTATGTTTTTTGAAGGCGGTGGAAAAGTGAGAGATGGAAGAATATCCCAGCATAACAGATACTTCTGTTACGCTCAGTCCCTTTTCATATAAAAGGTAGCGGGCGTGCTCCATGCGCTGGCTCTGGTAGAAATCAAAGATGGTAGTGCCGAACAACTCTTTGAATCCTTTTTTGAGATAGCACTCATTAATAGCCACTTTGCGGCTGAGCTCCTTGATGGTTAGCGGCTCGCCGATATGCTGAAGAAGGATTTCCCGGGAACGAACGATCTTTTCCCGGTCTGCTTCATTGGCCAGGAATTTACACTGGAAGCTCTCTACGTCTTTGCTGTCACCCAGCATGCACTCGAGACTGTACAAAAGCAGCATCTGCGTTTGTGCATTGATGTAGATGTTCTCCAGGCTGTCGGTATACGTATGGTTCAGCAGCGCCTCCAGCACCATGCGGGTGCGGCTGCATAAGGACAATACTTTGGAAAAGGAAGAGGTATGCGTGAAGCTCAACACCTCGTCTACAAGCTTGTCTTTCAACTTGCCCGGTTTCACGAACTGGGAGAGGTGAACGGGAGAAAAACGGAAACTCACCACATCCACGCTGTCCACTCTTTCCACACAACTACGGGATGCATTGAATTTACACATGTCGCACTCAATGTCTTTCTGACGGCAATAAACATTTCCTGTTACGCAGAACCTCAGTTCGAAATAGTTTTCTTTGGGGTCTGCCTTTTTGTAATGATACACCATCATGCCGGTATCCTCCATATTCCAGGCCGGCATCTTACGGTAGCGCTTGATGACATACTGGACCGAACCGGGAATCTGGCGTTCCTTGTCTTGCAAAAGCACCATTTGCTCCTGCATAATGGGCTGCTTCTGAGCCAGGGTTAATATGTCGGGAGGGTTGAACATGTCAGACGGCAAATTTACGATAGAAGCCCCTACTGTCCTAATAACTTATGTTAAGAACCGGTTTCTCCCGAGAAACTGGTTTCTCAAGTATAGCGGCAGGCTGTTAATCGAAGCTTTGGTTGCTGGAAGCCGCCAGTTTGAGGAGGCGATCGAACTGCTCGGGAGTCAGGTCGTTATAGAAGAAGTAGACGGGATCGAGGGTTCGGCCGTTTTTATGCACCTCATAATGACAGTGCGGGCCGGTGGATTTACCAGTACTTCCCACCCAGCCAATGATTTCCCCTCTTTTTATCCGCTGTCCGCCTTTGACCTTGATTTTGAACATGTGTCCGTACAGGGTTTCATAGCCATACCCATGATTGATGACCACATGGTTTCCGAACCCGTTGCCCAGGTTGCCGGCGATACGAACCACTCCATTGGCGGTTGCATAGATCGGGGTGCCCTGTGGAGCTGTAAAATCAAGCCCGGCATGGAACTTCACTGTTTTATAGACCGGATCGATCCGGTAGCCGAAACCGGAAGCCACCCTTTTCAGGTCGCTGTTGCTCACCGGCTGTATGGCCGGGGTGGAAGCCAGCAGTTCCTCCTTGTTCTTGATGAAATTTTTTATCTCGTTGAAGGACTTTTCCTGGTAAGCCATCCGCATGCTCAAATTGTTGAGACTGTTGACGATCGACCCCTCCAGTTCGGAGCTGTTCATGCTCATCACCAGCTGAATTTCCTTTTGCTGGGCCATTTCTTTCAGGCGTATGCTGTCGGGAACCGGGTTGGCTTCGAAAATGGTGCGGTATACATCGTTATCCCGCTTCTCCAGCTCCGTCATCTGCTGCTGGAGCTTGCGGGTCTGCTCGTCCAGCACGAGGTACTGCTGTTTGAGTTTGTCGTTCTCCTGGAGCAGGATCTTCTCGTTGGCCGAAGGAAAATAGCGGTAAGCGATCGAAACAATGATGATGGCCGTAACGATAGCAGCAGAAATAAAGCCCAATACCCGCAACAGCCTGACACGAAGCGGCGTCTCCAGCTTTTCGTATCGAAGTGAATTGGTATTATAGTAATATTTGATTTTCTTCATGAGGGGCTATTGACCGGGCCTTATTGGCCTTTCGGGCTGAAACTTTTGAACTATTACACCTATTTTTGCCGCACTTGTAAAACGCCAAGCATACAAATATAATATTCCAAGGCGCTTTATCCATCAAAGATTATTCCATTATGATGACGAGTGACCAGATCAGGCAGGCTTTCCTGGATTTTTTTAAATCGAAGGGACACACGATAGTTCCTTCCGCCCCAATCGTGATAAAAAACGACCCGACCCTTTTGTTTACCAATGCCGGCATGAACCAGTTCAAAGAGTATTTCCTGGGAGTGAAAAAAGCACCCTGGAAAAGAGTGGCCGACACCCAAAAATGTCTTCGCGTCAGCGGAAAACACAACGACCTGGAAGAGGTTGGGGTGGATACCTATCATCATACGATGTTCGAAATGCTGGGCAACTGGAGCTTCGGCGACTATTTCAAAAACGAAGCGATCACCTGGAGCTGGGAACTCCTTACAGAAATTTATCAGATCCCGAAAGACCGTCTGTATGCCACAGTGTTTGAGGGCGACAAAAAAGAAAACCTCCCGGCTTCTACCGTAGCCCTCGCCAAATGGAAAGAATTGCTTCCCGCCGATCATATCGTAATGGGAAACAAAAAAGATAATTTCTGGGAGATGGGTGATACCGGTCCCTGCGGACCCTGCAGTGAAATCCATGTAGACTGCCGCCCGGAAGAAGAGAGAAAACAAACACCCGGACACCTGCTCGTTAACAAAGACCATCCGCAGGTGATCGAAATATGGAACAATGTATTCATACAATTCAACCGTAAAAAAGACGGCTCGCTGGAGCCGCTTCCCGAAACACATGTGGATACCGGTATGGGCCTGGAAAGACTTGTACGTGTTTTGCAGGGGAAGAATTCCAACTACGATACCGACCTGTTCACCGGTACCATTCACAGCGTAGAAAAAATCGTAGGAAAAAAATACGAAGCCGGAGACGACAAAACCAGTGTTGCCTTCCGCGTATTAGCCGATCATATCCGTGCCATTTCTTTTACCATCGCCGATGGCCAGCTTCCTTCGAATACTGGTGCAGGTTATGTGATCAGGCGCATTCTTCGCCGGGCAGTACGTTATTATTATTCTTATCTCGACCATAAACAACCCCTGCTGTTCCAGCTTGTGCCCGTATTGGCCGCACAGTTCAAAAATGTTTTCCCCGAACTGGAACAACAGGTTGCCTTTGTAAGCAAGGTAGTGAAGGAAGAAGAAGAGGCTTTTCTGCGCACACTCGACAAAGGGCTGAAACGCATTGATGAAATTGTCGGCAATGCCAAAAACCAGCGCATAGAAGGCAAAGATGCCTTCGAACTCTTCGATACCTATGGCTTTCCTTATGACCTTACCATGCTCATCGCCTCAGAAAATAAACTCACGGTGGATGAAGAAGCCTTCAAAAAAGAAATGCAGCAGCAGAAAGACCGCAGCCGCGCGGCTACTGCGCTCGATACCGAAGACTGGGTGATTCTTCATGACAACGTATCGCAACAGTTTGTGGGATACAATACCCTGGAGGCGCAAACCAAAGTAAGCCGCTACCGTAAGGTGAAAGCCAAAGGAAAAGAATCCTTTCAATTGGTACTCGACACCACTCCCTTCTATGCGGAAAGCGGTGGACAGGTAGGAGATACAGGTGTGCTATACTTTGATGGCGAAGAGATTGGCGTAAACGATACCCGCAGGGAAAACGACCTGATCATCCAGTTCACCGATAAACTCCCGGTTAATATCACCGCTGTGGTTGATGCCCGGGTAAACGCAACGGTACGCCGCCGCACTACTGTTCATCACTCCGTAACCCACCTGTTGCATGCGGCCCTGAGAAAAGTACTCGGCACCCATGTTGCCCAGAAAGGAAGCCTGGTGAATGCCGATTACCTGCGATTCGATTTCTCCCATTTTGCTAAAATGACCACCGAAGAGATCAAAGCGGTAGAGTCACTGGTGAATGAAAAGATCAGGGAAAACATAGCAGTGGTGATCAAAGAAATGCCCAAAGAAGAAGCGCTTAAAATTGGTGCAATGGCTTTGTTTGGGGAAAAATATGGAGATACAGTAAGAGTAGTGATAATGGATCCCTCCTATTCTATCGAATTCTGCGGAGGAACCCATGTAGGTTATACCGGCGAGATTGGTTTTTTCAAGATCATTTCCGAATCAGCAGTAGCTGCAGGTGTACGGAGGGTGGAAGCCGTTTCCGGACCGGCAGCCGAACAATATATTGCCGAACAGCTTGGGCAGCTGCAGGGAGCCAAAGAGCAACTCAAGAATCCCAAAGACCTGGTGAAGGCGATTGAAAGCCTGCAGCAGGAATCTTCCGACCAGAAGAAAAAACTGGAGCATATTGAAAACAGGCTGCTGGTTGGTATCCGTAACGAGTTGCTGCAAAAAGATGAGATCGTCAATGGTGTTACCTTCATAGGAGATATTATTGAAGTGCCCAGCGCCGACGCCCTCAAAAAACTCTGTTTCGACCTTAAAAATAACCTCAACGATTATATAGCCGTACTCTGTGCCAATATCGGCGGCAAGCCTTTTGTTGCCATCGGTATAGCCGATACGGTTGTAACCGCACGCCAACTCGATGCAGGAAAAATCATCAAGGAACTAGTTGCCCCGCTCATCAAAGGAGGCGGAGGCGGACAAAAAAACCTGGCCACCGCGGGCGGACAGGAAGCGGGCAATTTGAAACAGGTTATTTCTGCAGTGAAAGCAATTTTGTAATGGCGCATGATGAATTTCGAATGGCGAATGACGAATGGCGAATGGCGAATGGCGAATTACGAATGACGAATTATCTAAGGGTTGAAGCCTACATGTCCTATTTTAGATATAACAAATTGATAATCACAACAATATGAATAAATTCTAAACAGAACTGTTTATTGACTTATCGTATTAATATCGCATACTTCCAAATTCGTCATTCGCCATTCGTCATTCGTCATCTGCCCCGCCATTCCCCAACAACCTGTTAAAACAGCCCCCCGATCTGCGAAAATTTTCGTATTTCAATTATTTCCCTATATTTGATCTACGAAAATCAACGTAGATATTAACCGATCAAACTTTTCAGTTATGAAACAAATTGTTCTTGCAACGGTGGTGCTGGCAGCGGTAGCTGTTTCCAACCCCAGCCTCGCCCAGGATAAAAAAACCCGCGACAAAGAAGTGAAGGAAAAGTCCGCCAGGACTAAAACGGACTATGAAGTGAAAGAAGACTTCAAAACAAAGGATGATTTTGACCAGATCATCATTCGCAAAAAAACCGACAAAGACAGTAAGGTAACGATCGAGATCAAAGGCGGTGAAATTATCGTGAACGGCAAGCCCCTGGAAGATTTCGAGAATGAGGATGTTTCTGTTCTTCGCTCAAAGACTCCCCGTGTATTCAGTGCAGATGCCCGTTTCCGCAGCCTGGCTCCCTTAACTACTATTGGCAGGGCCTGGAACCTGGAACAAGATGGAGATGCGCCTGCTTTGGTGTACAGTTCCAACCGGGCTTTCCTGGGTGTAACAACAGAAGAAGAAGACGGAGGTGCTAAAATTACCGGTATTACTGAAAAGAGCGCTGCTGAGAAGGCAGGATTGAAAAAGGGCGATGTAATTAAAAAAATAAACGATATCAAGGTAGAAGACCCGGCCGACCTTTCCAATGCTGTTGGTAAGTTCAAACCTGAGGATAAAGTGACTGTTACCTACACGCGCGACGGCAAAGAAAACAAGGCAGAGGCCACGCTGGGCAAGAGTCGTTCAACCGGTATCCAGTCATACAGCTTAAGTGGTCCCAGGGCATATGCTTCTCCGGAGCCGTTCGATTTTAAATACGACGATAATGTATTCAGTGTAATGGGCCGTCCCAGACTTGGTATCAGGGCTCAGGATACCGAAGAAGGCAAAGGAGTGAAGGTGCTGGACGTGGCCAAAGAATCTCTTGCAGAAAAGGCAGGGATCAGGGAAGGCGATCTCATCACTGAATTTGATGGCAAGGCGGTGAACAGCGCGGATGACCTCGCTGAGGCAGCCAATGATGCCCGCGAAGAGCAGAAAACAGCCATGAAAGTACAGGTAACGCGCGATGGAAAAGCCCAGACCATCGAGATCAAGATCCCAAAGAAGCTGAAAACAGCCAATTTATAAGATTGTAGCGACCATGAAAAACAACCCCCCGGCCAACCCGGGGGTTTTTTTATTGCCTGCCGTTTAAATGCGGCCTTTGTAACATTGCTTACATAAATCTTGGCCGATTGCGGTACTTTTGCAACCGCCGGCCAGGCCGGTGAAATGCAGATGTCAATTGATTACGAAGCATATGAGCTCGTTGTGGGTCTTGAAGTACATGCCCAATTGCTAACCGGAAGTAAATTATTCTGTGGTGACAGCGCTTCTTTTGGCGGCGAACCCAATACCCATATCAGCCCCATTACCATGGCGCATCCGGGTACGCTGCCCAGGCTGAACAAAAAGGCCGTGGAGTATGCCATCCGGATGGGGCTGGCCTGTCATTGCGAGATCACCCGTCATAACTATTTCGCCCGGAAAAATTATTTCTACCCTGATCTTCCCAAAGGATACCAGATATCGCAACATACCACGCCCATTTGTGTGGGTGGATTTGTAAAAGTAAAAACCGGGAGCGGTGAAAGAAATATCCAGCTCAACCGGATCCACCTCGAAGAAGATGCGGGCAAGAGCCTGCATGATGTCGATCCCGCCTATACCTGTGTAGATCTCAACCGTGCCGGTGTTCCCTTAATAGAAATGGTTACCGAACCCGATATACATTCAGCCGAAGAAGCCTATGTATATCTTACCGAAGTACGAAAACTGGTTCGCTATCTCGGAATCTGTGATGGAAATATGGAAGAAGGCAGTATGCGCTGTGATGCCAATATTTCCATTCGCCGCAAAGGAGAAACCAAACTCGGCACCAAGGTGGAAGTGAAGAACCTCAATTCCATCCGCAATGTGCGCCGGGCGATTGAATATGAAATGAAGAGGCTGATCGACCTGGAAGAAAATGGAGAGCCGATCATTCAGCAGACACGAAGCTTTGATGCGAACAACGGAACTACCTTCGCCCTTCGCAGCAAAGAGGAAGCCAACGACTACCGGTATTTCGCGGATCCGGATCTTACCCCTTTCCGTGTAACTGACCAGATGCTGGCCGATATAAGAACCAACCTGCCTGAACTGCCCGAACAAAAACAGCAACGATACCAGCAGCAATGGCAACTTTCCGAATACGATTCATCAGTACTGGCCGATGAGCTGGTCTTTGCGGCCTATTTCGAAAGAATTGTACAGATCGCCGGAGCCGATCGCGCCAAAGCCGCCGCTAACTGGATGCTGGGTCCGGTAAAATCCCATCTCAACGAAACTAATATTTCGATAGAGCATTTTTCTCTGCCGGCAGAAACCATCGCCGGGTTGATCTCGTTAATTGAAGGAGGAATATTGAATTTTTCTTCGGCATCCTCGAAAGTATTCCCGGCATTGTTACAACGACCTTTAACCGATCCGAAAGAAATCGCACAGGAGTTGAACCTGGTACAGGATTCCGATGAAGATTCTGTTGCCGCCTGGGTAGAAGAAGTGTTGAACCGGATGCCCGAAAAAGTGGCCGAATATAAAAAAGGCAAGAAAGGCCTGATTGGCCTGTTTGTTGGAGAAGTTAAAAAGGTCTCCAGGGGAAAAGCCGATCCGAAGCTGACAAATGATATACTGATCAAAAAATTGCAATCATGAAGTTATGGACAATCATGGCGATGACTGTACTGGTTATTGCCTGCAAAAGCAAACCAAAAGATTCTATTGAAATCAGCGGTACGATAAAGAATTTAAAGGAGCTCGATGCCACTTATCCCGGAATTGTTCATAATAATTCCGTAACACTGTACCTGTATGAAATCCCCTTCGGAAAAGGGATGCAACCCATTCAGCTGGATTCCGTAACGGTTACCGAATCCAAGAACAGTTTTACACTGAAGGGAACCACAGTAACTACCAGCATGTACGATATTTCGGTTGACAAGAACGGCCCGGTGGTGCCGATTATCAATGACGCAGCCAATATCAGGGTAGACCTCGATTTTTCCAGCAAGGATAAGTTCTATACTGTTTCCGGTTCTGAAGCCAGTAAGCAGCTGCAGGATTTTATCACGACTTATACCGGGCACGTCATCCAATTCAACCAGGCAATGAATACCATGGACAGCCTGAAAAGCCTGAATGCGGCAGACAGTGTACAGATTGTGGCTACCAACAATAAGAACAGCAAACTCGAAGCGCTGAATGCCTATCTTACCAGTACCATCAGCAATTCGGCTCAACCCATCATTGCCTCTTTCGCCCTGGGCAGAGCATCACAATCGATGCCCACCCCGGAGTTTGAATCTCTCCTTGATAAAACCGTTAAAAAATATCCCGCAGAAGCCAGCATTACCGGATTGAAAGATCAGTATGAAACGGCTAAAAATAGAGCGGCCCAGGCCACACAGCAGGAAGAAAGCGGTCCGCAGTGGGTAGGTAAAAAAGCGCCTGATTTCTCCATGCCTGATGCGGATGGAAAAGAAATTTCCCTCGCTTCTTTCCGCGGAAAATATGTGCTGGTTGATTTTTGGGCAAGCTGGTGCGGCCCCTGCCGGATGGAGAACCCCAATGTGGTGGCTGCCTTCAATCAATTCAAGGATAAAAACTTCACCATTCTCGGAGTATCACTCGATAAATCAAAAGATGCCTGGGTGAAAGCCATTAAAGACGATGGCCTTGCCTGGACACATATCAGTGACCTCGCTTACTGGCAAAGTAAATCAGTTGGCATCTTCGGATTCAATGGCATCCCTTTTAATATCCTGGTAGGTCCCGATGGAACGGTTCTTGCGCAGGAGTTGAGAGGCCCGCAATTAAACGCAAAACTCAGTGAGCTGCTTAAGTAGTGGAGAGAGGCTTGGCTGACCAATCTGTTGCCGCCAAAAAAGCAGCGTTCAAAGTGAAAGGAAATCGGGTATCAACCCGAGATATAAAGCGAAGTACAGACCAGTGATGATCATCAGACAGAGAGGATATACGAAGGCGCCATAATGTTCATCATTGCGCAGTTTGCCAATATAAACGATCATCAGGATGAGTGCCTGGATGACATATGAAGGCAGAAAGTCCCAAAAACCATTATAAGTTTCGTTCGGCTTGTCATTGATCAAATAAAGGGCTACTACGTTCAGGTAACGCAAGAGAAAGAATAATACGATGTTTACCACTACTATGAGGAATGCCTTTTTCATAGTGCGAATACTTAATCAGGCCTGTTTAAATGTACGATAGTTTTGTGTGTATTGGTCCTGATATTGCTCAGGGAGACAACTACCAGTGCCATTGACACGTATAATATCAAATTAAAGAGGTCGATATCCTTTCTTCAAACGGATTTTGAGTACTTTTATTCCACAAGCGCCAAACACACTGTTATCGGAAGGGGTTTTTCACCCATAACAGTCAATTATGATACCTTTTCCTTTTCGAATCATCGTCACACTTCTCCTGATTTTCCCATTTCTGGAATCTAAAGGGCAGGATACTGCCGGGTTTGTTTCAAAGCCCGTTTACTTACATGCGTCTTTTTTGTATGATTTTCCAAAAAGTTATGGGGCATCCGCCGGTGTAGACCTGGTATTCAGCAGCAAGGTCCGGATAGTTCCGAGGAAAGACGGTACAACCAGGAAGATTTATAGCGACTGGGTATTGAATGGAGACATTGGTTTCTACCGGTACGTGATGAACCATACAGGCGTGTTACTCATCGGTTCTGTTGGAAAGCGTTTTCATCCAGGGAAATCCTTCTATGTGGAGGCAATGTTCCAGTCGGTGGCCCTGAGGACCTTTTATGATGGGAAAGTATATGAAGTAGACAACAATAACCATGTAACAGAAAAAAACAATTTCGGCCGATTTTACGGAGGCGCTGGTTTTGCCACCACGCTCGGTTGGAATCTGCGAAAGTCATATTCTTCTTCTCCCCCTATTTTGATACAGTGCCAGCCTTCGTTATGGTTTCAGCTACCCTATAACAGTTTTGTTCTTCCGCATTTCAGTGTACAGGCCACTATTAAATATCCCCTGGCCCGTTGGCAAACAAGGGTTCAACTAAAAGAGAAAGTAAAGAAATGAAACGGCTTTTACCAAATATCATGTTCGTTGTTGTACTCATTCTGCAGATTGGCTGCCGCAAGCAGGAGGTGGTACTGAGTACAAAGACCGATGAAGTATTCTGGTTTACCAACAAAGGCGCCGACATGCCCGTATGGGTGAAAGGCAATACCGCTTCAGGAGTTATTATTTTGTTTTTGCATGGTGGGCCTGGTATCGGTGCACATAGATACAGTGGCTTTCAGACAAACCAGTTGCAGGTACCCTATGCCATGGCCTATTGGGATCAGCGGGATGCCGCTTCCTCCGCAGGAAATAACAACGAGAAGAATCTCACTTTCGACAACATGGTCGAGGATCTGGAGAAGCTGGTAACGATTCTCAAATACCGATATGGCAGCCAGGTAAAAATTTTCCTGATGGGTCATAGTTTCGGAGGATTGCTGGGAAGCGGCTACCTGGTAAAAGGTAATAACCAGGCAAATATCACCGGATGGATTGAGGTAGATGGCGCGCATGATTATCCGGAAGTAAATGTTACCAGCCGGCAGATGTTAATGGATACTGCTGTGGTGGAGATGACGCGCGGCCGGCATGTGGCCGACTGGAACAGAATACTCGATTATTGTACCGCCAACCAACCGAATGTGTCGTTAGAAGTCAGCTATAAGATCAATGGTTTCGCGCATGAGGTAGAAGACTATGTAGACATCAATCATACCAAGACGCCCATTGAATACACTTCAGCTTCTTCTCCATTGAATTTCGGCATCAACCTGTATAATATATATTACAATGGACAGGGAAAGCGGTTTTTACAATCGCTAGAAACCAAAACATTTACGGACGACCTGCCCAAAATCACCATTCCCAGTTTACTCATCTGGGGCCAGTATGATTTTAATGTGCCCGTCTTCTCCGCCCAGCATGCGTTGCAGAAGCTCGGCTCTTCGTACAAGCAATTATTTATGATGCCCCACTCCGGGCATACCCCCATGAACGGAGACACTGATTTATTCGCCAGCACCGTAAAGGATTTTGTAGAAAGGTTTCGGTGATATACTTAGTCTCGGACTAAGTATCTAAAGTTAGTCTCAGACTAAGTATCTAAAATTAGTCTCGGACTAAGTATCTAAAGTTAGTCTCGGACTAAGTTTCTATAATTAGTCAGAGACTAATTATAGAAACGCCACCTCCAACATTCCGCACTGCTTCCCATAGTAATAATCTCTCGCACTACTGTAGAGATAATGATGAGGTTCTGCTACGATCAGAGCCTTAACCGGGTTTCGGTGAATATAGTTTGTCTTTTGCGAGATCCACTTTTGGCTACTCAATTCTACCGGATGATTTCCTTGTTGCCAGAACTGGTATTCTTCGTTCCGGCTATTTGCCTCACCCGCCATTTTGAAAAGGTCTACCAGCCATTCCTGGCGTCGGTCTTTTTCGTTGCCGATGATGGCATTGATAATGCTTTTACTGGTGAATTTTTTAAAGTCGCGAAGGATGTCGCTCAGGTTGTTGTTTTGGGCCGACATGACCATATGGATGTGGTTGCTCATGAGCACCCAGCTGTGAAGAGATAACCCTTTGTGAACCTGGCAGAATTTCAAGCTTTCTAAAACAATGTCTCTGTACCTTGCCTTGGTAAAGACGTCGACAGCCCTGATTACTGAAAAGGTAACAAAATGAATAGCCGACTGATTCCGGATCTTATACCCTCCTGTCATCTGAAATTGAATTTAGGCTGGCAATTTCAAATGAAGAGTGATTGTATCCTTGATTAATGAACGCCCTTCAAAACGTTTTTTCCCTTTCATTCGTTGGTGCGGCTAATATATTCGCTCGATTTGGATAATGAAATCAACCGACCTCCCCTTGTGATAGTTTTCCGAACAGCGAGGTAATATAGAAAGGACTGTGTTTTAAAAAATACTCGCTCTTCACAAAAATATTTTCGTGCGCGTAGAAAGATGTATCATAGTGCCGGCTTCCGAAATAATTTGACACTTTACGAATGAAATAACTCCCCACGAGCGTAAAAGGAGGTATCGTGGTGCCGGGTGCTGAAATATGTTCACACTTTAAGAAGTAAACAACTCCCCACGAGCGTAAAAAGATGTACCGTAGCGCCGGGTTCCGAAATATGTTCACACTAAAAGAGGAAACAACTCCCCACAAGCGTAAAAAGATGTACCGTAGTCTGAGACTACGGTACATCTTTTTACGCTCACCGACTCTCCACAACAATCCATTCACCGAAAAGAGTCGGGGGTTCACCGCCATTCTTCGATAAGCGCTTTAAACAAAACCAATTTTCTTATAAATTGCCTGCAGAATTATCAGGATCCTTAAAAGTATTAGCCATGACACTTATCGCCATTCTTTTTCCCTCCCTCTCCTTCCTGCTCAGAGGTAAAATTCTGACGGCCATCCTCTGCTTCATCCTGCAGATAACCCTGATCGGCTGGATTCCCGCAGCCGCCTGGGCGGTCATCTCCCTACAAAACGCCCGCGCCGACCGACGAACACGCAGAATCGTCGCAGCATTTAAACACTCATAAAATTTTTTGTCGCGACAACAATTATTTTGCTTAAGTCATATTCTACGAATATCTTCGTATAAATTTAGTCTGCATGTCCCGCTGCCTTGCCCTCGCTTCCTGCTTGGTCACTTTATTTCTCACATTCCATTTCTTACCGGCTAACAGTCAGTCAACTGATTCTTCCGCATTTCTGGCCAGTAACTACTTCAGGGAAGCAAGAGAGTTATCCGAAAAAGACAACGGGAAATTGTGGGGATTGCCCCTGTATGGTCCTATGTTGTTTGTAGACCCGAAAACAGGAGAAGCTTTTGCCAATGAAATGGATTCGGCAGGAACATTTAAGAGGTCGGCCAACATCTATACAGGAAATGTTCCGAAAACCTTCGCCAGTAATACCGGAAAATACTGGGGAGGTAAATACTGGACCGTGATACTTTGGCCACTGCCTAAGGAAAAAAACGACCGTGCCAACCTCCTGATGCATGAACTCTTCCATCAGGCCCAGCTCAAGACCAGGATTCCCGCTTATAGCCCGGCCTGCGATCACCTGGACCAATACCAGGGCCGACTGCTTCTCCGGCTGGAACTAGAAGCGCTGCGAACAGCCATTAACGCCTATCCGCGGCATCATTCATCCGACCTTGCCAACGCGATCGCACTGAGACAATACCGCTACTCCCTTTATCCATCAGCAGACTCCCTGGAACATGCATTGGAGTTCAATGAAGGACTGGCCACTTACACCGGTTTTGTGCTGGCCAACATGACCGACCAGCTTCAAAAAGAATATCTCAACAGTCAACTGGAACAATTCTACACAAATAAAACATTCACCCGCTCACTGGGCTATATTACGGGCTGCCTGTATGGGTACCTGCTCAACCAAAAAAATCCGGGCTGGACGAAAAAGCTGATTGCTCAAAGAAATAAGATTCCAGCCCTCCGCTTCGAAGATTTCAGGCAGCTGGCCTCTTTCGATAAACTATTGATCCGTTCGTTTAGATTAACGATTCCTGCAGCAGATAGCTCACTCCTGCAAAAAATCGCAGCCGCGGGTCTTTACCATTATCCCGATATCTATCCGGCCGAACAACAACGGGAAACCAACCGGCTGGCGCTTGAAATATCCAACCGCAAGAAATTTGTGGATGGACCTGTTCTGGAACTTCCCAATGATCAGCTGAGTTTTAATTTCAACCCCAACGAGGTGCAGGTGCTGGAAGGAGCCGGGCCTATTTATCCTTCTTTCACCGGAACAGCCTCCTGGGGGGTATTACAGGTAACCAGGGGAGGAGTGCTGATCAAAGACTGGATGACGGTATATGTGCCACTACCGGAAAATTTCGATAGCCAACTGCGCCTGCTCAAAACGATTGACTGGCAGCTGGAATTAAAAGAAGGCTGGACGATCATTCCCGGAAAAAGAAAAGGTGATTATGTTGTAGCCAGGCAATAGGGATGGCCAGATCCTTCCAGCAGCAATGCCATTTAAAAGTGAACGGCTTGAGGGTTTACAGGCTATTATAATATTTAACCAACGCCGCAGCGTCTTTCTCTCTCTTCAGGTTAGGACGATTCTTTGATATATACTCATCCATCGCCTGCTTCTTGTCCTGAAGAAAATTGAGAATATCTTTCTCGTTGAGCTTTATTACCTGTACCCTCCCCTCCTTATCCCTGATAAAATAACGGGTAGAATTATTGAAAACCTTGATCACACCTGCATTCACTTCATTGGTTTCAGATACCAGTTTAATGTCTGACCGGTATAGTGCCACAGGGCCTTCTGCCAGCACCTGTACAAATTGATCGGGCTTTAGTCCGCCGGCATTGATTCCCTTAATGAAATGCTGATAACTGGAAGTATCGGAAGGGCGCGGCATGAGTGTAAACTTCAGCACAGGTTCCGTAAACTCAAACTCTTCATCATTTTTGCTGAAAAGCACCGTGTTGTTGACCAGGTCGAGTTTTATTTTCTGATTCTTGTAGATCCCTCTGCCGATCACTACATCAGCCAGCACAAATTCTTCGTTCAGAAAAGGAGATCCCTTTATACCTGAATATTTCTGTGTATCAAAGGTTCGTGAAGTTACCGGGTCGGTCAGGATCATATCCTGGGCATCCAGTATCAATGCGGTAAAACAGAAGGCAGCTATTAACGAAATTTGTTTCATCAGGCAGTTTTATTGTACAATCAAATCTAATAAAAAAGCCACTTCTTTTCAGAAGTGGCTTTGTAAAATCCATTAAAGATTTATTAATATCCTGTGTTCTGCTGGCTGCGGATAGTTGGGTTCGCATCCAGTTCACTTTGAGGGATCGGGAGGATCCTTCTGAAGTTAGAATAGGGGATATTACGAGCTGCAGCGGGATAGTTGGTGCTTCTCACCACATCCTGCTTCAAGCGCTGAAGATCAAAATAACGATCACCTTCAAACGCCAATTCCTTGCGTCTTTCCTTGATGATGTCATCTTTCAAAGCAGCACCGGTTGAAGCGATGGCGGTAGCGCCGCGGCGGCTGGTGATGTAGTTTACATATGTCAGGGCATCTGCTTCGTTACCGGGCAGGGAAGCTTCTGCTGCGATCAGGTACATTTCGCTGAGGCGAAGTACTTTGGTATCGCTCAGGTCACCCTGGATCACCGGGAACTTGTTTACAGATACTACGTTGGCTCCGCCTACAGGACGTTGAACTACGGGGTACAGTGCACGACGAACGTCACCGGCTTCGAAAAGCGCGTAAAGATCATCTGAGCATACCATATCACCGTAGTTACCTGCCTGGCTGTAGAGATAGCTCAACGCATCAAAAGCAAGGTTGCCTACGGCATCTGAAGAAACCTCAAACAGGGTTTCCAGCTTGGTGGTAGTTACTACAGAATTAGACCAGTAACCGGCATGGTTAGCAGTAGTCAGAGAGGTAAATCCGCTGTTGTTGATTACGTCGAGTGCAGCAGCCTTGGCGTTGGTGTTATCACCCATGGTGAGATACACTTTAGCGAGCAGGGCCTTGGCAGCATACTTGCTGAACTGGGAAGAGTTGGTATACTTCGTCATCAGCGTGTAAGCTGAATTGAGGTCAGCAATGATCAGGGCATACACATCACTCACTTTATCACGACCCGGCTTGAAGTCGGCATTGTAAGAAGTAACAATGGGAACGCCAGCCGCATTCGGATCATCAGTATAAGGCTTGGCAAAGAAGCGAACCATGGTAAAGTAAGCCAGCGCACGGATGGCTTTGGCTTCCCCTTTGTACTGATCCACGTTGGCATTGCTGGCAACGGGTGAATTGATGATATTGTTGGCACGAAGGATGTCGTTATAGGCCGCTGTCCAGAAACCGAGCACGTTACCATCAGTAGTATTGAAGGTATAGTTGTTGTACAGGGTATAACGGTTCGTGTTCAAAGAATGCTGATAGGCATTGTCGGCCATCACGTCTCCGATAATGGGAATGGTTCTTCCCCAATAGTCAACGTTACGCATACCGGCATAGGCTCCGCGGAGAGCGACCAGCAGGTCGGCCTCAGTGGCAAGGGCCTTGTCGGGAGTAAGTGAAGTCGGCGGAGCAAGTTCAATAAAGCTCTTCTTGCAGGAGGTGAAAAATACTGCAAGGGTCGCCAGCAATATCCCGCCTTTTTTTATTTTCTGTATCATTAGTAATAGTATTAAAATTTAGAATGAAATATTAACACCAGCTGTCACAGTCTTCGGAATAAACACGTTCAGGTTGGTTGCGCTGGTAGTTCCCTGCTCGGGATCGAAAGGCAGGTTGTCGTCTTTCACCCATGTGAGGATGTTTGTTCCGCGTACGTAGAAGTACAGCGTGTTGATCTTGAATTTGGACAACACATCCTTGGGCAGGCGGTATCCGAACTCAATGTTACGAACACGAACAAAATCTCCTTTGGAAAGCCAGAAAGTGGAAGCGCTCTGGAAGCTTCTGTTTCCACCATAGATATACTTGGGAACATCAGTAACCTGTCCGGGCTTGGTCCAGCGGTCGAGTACACGAGACACTTTATTGTAAGTACCACCGAAACCGGCGCCGAGATAGTAGCTTCCCCATGTATCATACACGTAGTTGCCGAAGTTGTAATAGAGCTGAACTTCCAGTTCAAATCCTTTGTATGCAAAACGGTTGGTCAAAGAACCGAAATACTTAGGCAATGCATTTCCGCTGAGTACCCTCGCAGCAGCACCAGGATAAGTATTGGTAGTAGCAGTAAGCGTAGTATCCTTATACCAAAGAGGATCTCCATTGGCGGGGTCTACACCTGCATACACTCTCTGGAAGAAAGTTCTATAGGCCTGTCCCTGGCGAATGATGAAGTTACCATCGGCAATGTCGTTTCCACCTGGCAGGCTGGTAACTTTATTCTTGTTATGCGCAAAGTTGAAATTGATATCCCAGCTGAAATCCTTGGTTTGAACCGGTACCAATCCCAGAGAGATTTCAATACCAGAGTTCTTCATGGCACCGATGTTACGGGTTGCAGAAGAGAAACCACTGGTTCTGGAAAGAGGAACGTTCAGCAGCAGGTCTTCAGACTTACGGGAATAATAATCAGCACTCAGGTTTACTCTTCCTTTCCACAAGCTGATATCGATACCCACGTTGAAAGGCTTGTTCAATTCCCAGGTCAGGTTAGAATCACCTACGTTAGAAGGAGAGCTACCGGGTGCCTGGTTGTAGTTGGCGCCATATCCATACAACGGTAACCAGTCGTAGTTGCCGATACCGGCGTTACCGTTCACACCATAAGAAGAACGGAGCTTCAACTGGTTGATCATGCTCACATCTTTCAGGAATTCTTCCTGGTCGATGTTCCATGATCCACCCACAGACCAGAAGTTACCATACTTGTTGTTCAAACCGAAACGGGAAGAACCGTCTCTTCTGAAGCTACCTGTCAGTACAAACCTGTTCTGATAGTTCAAAGTGGCTGAAGAAAACTGCGCCAGGAATGAATAGTCAGAAATAGAAGCAGAAGCGGTAATAGGTTTCGCACCCGCTGCAGGATAAGTCAGCAGCAGTGTAGGTGGATAATCCTGTGACTGCAATGAAGAGAAATAGCCGGAAGACTTCTGAGACTCATAACCCAATTGCAGGTTAAGAGAAAGGTCTCCGTTTCTCATCAGGTTTTGCTGCCAGTCGAGTGTATTGGTCCAAACCCAGTTGTAATAACGGGTATAGTAAGAGAAGGCGCGACCGTTGGAAGCCTGACCGTCACCATGGAAGGGGTTGTTATACTGATCTTCTTCCAGGATGTTATAGTCAGCTCCATAGGCAGTCTTGAACTTCAAATTGTTCAGGATCTTGTATTCGAGTGTCAAACCGCCACGCAAGCTGGTCTGACGAAGAAAACGCTTGTCGAGCTCAGTCAGTGCGATGGTATTGTGCAAACCACCGAGTGCTGCTGAAGTGAGGTTATAGGATCCATCCGGGTTGTATGCATTCCTGGAAGGCAACAGGAAGTAGGAAGACAACACAGGGTTACCGAAAGCGCCACCAGCCAAAGGAGCACGCTGGTTAACAAAACCACCGTTCAGGTTGGCTGTGATAGTGAGCTTGTCGTTGGGTCTGTGCTGGATCTTGATATCTCCGTTGGTTCTTTTCAATTTGGAATTGATGGTAGTACCCTCCTGGATGAAATGACCGGCAGACAGGAAGAAATTGGTACGGTCATTACCACCCTGCGCGCTGATGTTATACTGCTGCTGGGTAGCATGGTCGTTACGGGTATTCTTATACCAGTTGAAATCATTACCATTATTATATCCCAGACCTGCCAGGGTTGAAGCCTGTTGTGCAGGAGTGGCACCGGCATTCACCAGGCCTTCACTGGTAATGGTGAAATAGTCAGCCGCATTCAAAGGAATGTACTTGCTGTTTTCATAAGCAATGCTGCTCTGACCTACTTCCGTATCAAAACGGAATACGGTTTTACCTGCGCGGCCTTTCTTGGTGTTCACAATGATTACCCCGTTGGCAGCACGGCTACCGTAGATAGACTGAGAAGCCGCATCTTTCAATACAGTGATTGATTCAATGTCATTAGGGTTCAAAGTACTCAGCAGGTTGGCCGTAGTCTGAAGACGGGAAGCATCACCGGTATTGATGGGAATACCATCTACTACCCACAGAGGAGCAGTGCTGGCAGTGATGGAGCTCACCCCACGGATCAGGATCGCCTGGCTGGCACCGGGCTGACCGGAAGCAGCAACTGACTGCAGACCTGCAATATTTCCCTGGAGGGCCTTATCAACCGAAGTGAAAGGCTTGTTTTCAATGTCAGCAGCTTTCACAACGCCAACGGCACCGGTCAGATCGGCTTTTTTCTGTGTACCATAAGCCACAACAACCACTTCATTGAGGGTCTTTTCCTCCGCTTTCATGGTTACCTCAAAATTTGTCTTGGTGCCAATAGCAAACTCCTGGGAGGCCATGCCTACCGCGGAAATTACCAATGTGCGCGCTGATGAGGGAACTGAGAGGGAGAAACTTCCATCGTCTTTAGTTGTCGTTCCGACAGAAGTACCTTTTACGAGAACAGAAGCATTGGGAACGGGAAGCCCGTTTGCATCTGTTACTTTACCGGTAAGAGTCCGGTTCTGAGCGAGCAACTGTCCTGTAAACAGGAGTATGCCCGCCAGGAGCAAGAACAATTTTCTCATTTGCAACAGTTTTGTTTGTTAAATAACAGTAGACAACCTGAAAGGTTGCCCATCCTTAAAAAGGACAGCGAATTTATTCCACAGGCTGCATTTCAACCAAATATATCCTTGCGAAAATGGGAAAAACTACAGGAGTGGCCACATTAGAAATTCTAATATGTATTAAGTCTGGCTTAGAAAATTCGTAAAAAGCTAAAATTTAATTACTTATGATTTTTTGGGCTGCCGCGACCGGACAAGGGTCAGAAGAAGAGCCGGCAGAAAAATAAGGTTGGTAAGTGTAGCCATCACGAGCGTTAAGGAAGTAAGCCATCCAAGAGCTTTGGTACCCCCAAATCCGCTGAAACAGAAAATGACAAAACCGGCAATCAACACAAGGGAGGTATATACGATACTGATACCGGTTTTATGGATGGTCTCAATAACGATGCTTTCGGGCAGCTTGTTACTGAGTTTCAGTTCCTGTTTATAATTGACCAGGAACCGGATGGTGATGTCGATGGCGATCCCGAGCGCGACCGAAAATACCAGTACGGTAGAGGGTTTGATGGAAATACCGACCCATCCCATTACCCCGGCAGTAACCAATAGTGGAATGATATTAGGAATCAGCGAACTCAACAGGATCTTGAACGAACGAAACAGGTACAGCATACAGATCGCGATCAATAGAAACGCCCAAAAAATACTCTCTTTCAAACCATTAATAATAAAGCTACTACCCTCCAGGAAGGTGATGCTGGTACCGGTAAACTCGACCTGGTAGTGCGCAGTGTCGAATAACTTGTTGCTGCTGTCCTGGATAGATTGTACGATCTGCGGCAGGCGGATACTTCCCACATCGGCCATGTTTACACTGATACGGGCATACTGCCTGCTGCTGTCCATGAACGACCGGATGATGCGGCTGAAATTATTGGCTTTGCCGGTACTGTCGTCGCCCTTGCTGCCGAGATACTGGGCGAGAAAGGCCAGGTCGAAACCATTGGGGAGCCCGTAAGTAGTGCTGTCGCCATCATAATAAGCCTGGCGGGCAAACTTCATCCCTTCTACTATCGATAGAGGCCTTGCCATCTCGGGTTGGGCGGCGATATAGGACGATAATGAATCTATCTTCGAAAAGGTCTGCAGGATATTCCTTCGCAAACCATTCCGTTGTTTGGTATCAACGATGATCTCCAGCGGCATCACTCCTTTAAAATGCTTCTCAAAAAACTTGAGATCCGTATATATGCGGTCGGTTTGCGGAAGATCATCCACAATAAAGCCCTGCGATCTGAGACGGGTCATGCCTATGACCGACATCACCAGCACGAATCCGGTTACTCCATATATAATTCGTTGGTGATGCAGGCTCCATATCTCGATCCTGTCGAGCAGGGCCAGCAGCCATTTGTTATCGAGATATTTGGTATGCCTTGTTTTTGGCGTCGGCATAAAACTGAGCATCACCGGAATGATGATGACAGATATAAAGAACAACGCCATGATGTTAATGCCGGCTACAATTCCAAATTCCTTGAGTATCGCACTTTTGGTCAGCGCAAACACGGCAAAGCCGATGGCGGCGGTGATATTGCAAAACAGGGTAACGATCCCCATCCGGCTCACCATTTCCACAAGGGCGGTTTCTTTATGACCGGTATCCTTGTAGGAGGTATGATACTTGGTAAGAAAATAGATACAATTGGGCACGCCGATCACCACCACCAGTGGCGGTATCAGAGCGTTCAGCAGCGAGATCTTGTACCCGAGCAGATGGATGGTGCCCAGGCTCCACACCACGCCAATCAGCACTACGCTGAGGGAGAGCGACATGGCCTTGAGGCTCCTGAAAAAAAGCAGCAGGATGATGGCGGAAAGGATGATTGACCCCGCGAGAAACCATCTCATTTCATTGGCGATCTTGGTAGCCATGTTGGTACGGATCATCGGCAGGCCACTGAAATGCATCTCTGTTTGCTGTGCCTGACCAAACTGGTTACCCGCATCCACAATTTCATTTACTACATGATTCCTGGCTTTGGAGTTGAGGGTATCCTTATTAATACGGATACCCATCAGGTAAGTATGCGTTTGCGGGTTATACAGCAAGCCGCGATAAAAGGGAAGAGAACGAAATACCTGTGCGCAGCTGTCGAGTTCCCGCTGGCTCGTTACCCTGTCAGGAAAAACGGTGAAGGCTCTCAGCTTCTCTCCTACGGTATCTTTCACGAGATTGGTGGCGGCAGGAATATTCAATACATCTTCAACAGCATTAATGGTCTTTATTTTTTTTACCAGGGCGCTGTAAGCATTGAAAAAACCGGTGTCAAAGAATTTTTCAGATTGCACCCCTATCACCATCATGTTGCCATCTTCACCAAATCGCTGGCGAAAGGACTGATAAACGATATATTTGGGATTGTCTGTCGGGATGGCCCTGGTGAATTCATAGCTGAGCTCCACTTTCGATGCCTGCCAGCTCATAAATGCAGTGGCTGCTATCACGGATACCAATAATGCCCATCGGTTCTTCAGGATGAATCTGCCCAGGTTTGCCCACATAGATATCGTTCAATTGTTGTTGAAAATGGAGACAAAGAAACTTAATTTCACCCGCTTAGGAAAGAACAAATTTTACCCTCCCGATCCGGTATCTTTGGAGATATGTTTCGCACCCTGATTATTGCAGGCTTCCTGCTGGGCTGCTGGCTGTTGCCCGTTGACGGCCTGCCACAGCCAATCGGTAAATGGACCGACCACCTGCCCTATTCCCAGGCAATCCAGGTAGCCGAAAGCGCCGATAAAATATGGTGTGCTACGGCCCTCAGCGTCTACTCGATCGATAAATCCGAAAACAGTCTCGACAGATGGAGTAAGGTAAATGGCCTGTCGGAAACAGGTGTCAGTTGCCTCTCCTCCTCGTTAAATTCTTCCCTTGTTATTATCGCTTACCAGAACAGTAATATTGACCTTCTCAAAGATGGAACTGTTCATAACATCAACGCGGTTAAAAACAGCACGGTCGCGGGTAACAAGTCCATTACGCATATTCTTATTGAAGGTAGCCTTGCCTATCTTTCAACCGGCTTCGGAATCATCGCTATCGATTGTAACCGGATAGAAGTAAAAGACACCTATATCATCGGTGCAACAGGAAACAGCATCGCCGTTTTTCAGACAGCGATATCCAATAACTATTTGTACGCGGCCACCAGCGAAGGATTGAAAAGATGTTCTCTTACGGGAAGCAATCCTTCCGATTACCGCAATTGGGAAAATCTCGGCGGTCAACCGGGTTTACCAGCGGGACCGGCCAGGCAGGTAACCGTGATCAACAACCAGGTACTGGCATTGCTGAAAGATTCACTTTTTCTGCAAAACGGAAGCAGCTGGAGCTATTTTTTTTCAAACAGTAAGCCCATCAGCAATATATCCGTATCCAATAACCGAATACTGATCTGCCAGCAATCACCGCCGTCATCCGTCTTGTCTGTTACCCCGGCAGGAGTTACGGAACGGACCTTACAGGATCTTTCCTTTATCAGGTATCCGAAACAGGCCTGGATATCGGGTAACAACTGGTGGATCGCAGACAGCCTGAATGGATTATCGAAGTTCGATGGCTCCGCCTTTCTTTCCTATGTCCCGAATGCTCCCTACTCCATTTCTAAAGGTGATCTGGTTATTGGTAACAGCTCGGTAATTACTACCTCCGGAGAGGTTTCAGAAAGCGGGCAGCCTGCAGGCAACAGGAACGGGTTTTCCATATACAGCGACAATGCCTGGAAAAATGTTACTCCCCGGTCAAACCCTGCGCTGGACAGTTTTCCTGACCTGGTGAGTGCGGTAGCCGATCCCTCCAATGCTTCCATTTGGCTGGCTTCCTTCGGCGGAGGACTGGTCAACCTGAACGGAAACATTGCCACCGTGTATAAGCAGAATAGTGTGTTACAAACTTCCGGCAGTTACCAGGTGAGCGGGCTGGCCTTCGACAGCCAACAACAATTATGGGTAACCAATTTTGGAGGAAGTCCTTCGCTGCATGTACGCAAACCCGACGGCAGCTGGCGTTCGTTTACTGTTCCGTTTCCTCTGCAGAATAATGCCGTGGGTTCCATTCTAATTGATGATTATAATCAACTGTGGATACTGGCGCCTTTATCGCAGGGTTTGCTGGTATACAGCCCAGGCCCTTCTGTAGACAACCCGTCCGATGACCGCTGGAAATGGTTACGAACAGGCACAGGCAACGGCAACCTGCCGGATAACAATGTAACCAGCCTGGTAAAAGATAAGAACGGGTTGATATGGATCGGTACCCGCCAGGGGATCGGAATCATTCCCTGCGCGTCAGAAATCTTCGGCTCCAATGCCTGTGAAGCGATACTGCCCGTAGTGCAACAGGATAATTTTGCCGGTTACCTCTTCCGGGACGAACAGGTACAATGCATGGCCGTTGATGGAGCAAACAGAAAATGGGTAGGCACAAAAAATGGCGTGTGGCTCATCAGCCCCGATGGCGATAAAACCATTGAAAGATTCACCATATCCAACAGTCCCCTTCCCGACAACGATGTTAGAAAGATCGGGATTGACGGAAAAAACGGTACTGTTTTTTTTGCCACGGCAAAAGGTATCGTATCCTGGAAGGGAACCGCCACAGAAGGTACAGAGAGCAACCAGGATGTATTGGTATTTCCCAATCCCGTACCACCCGGTTATTCCGGTACCATTGCCATCAGAGGGGTGGTCAATAACGCCATTGTAAAAATTACCGAAACGGATGGCAGGCTCGTTTACCAGACGCGCGCCCTCGGTGGACAGGCTGTATGGAATGGTAAAAACTACAAAGGGCAAACAATCGCTTCCGGTGTATACCTTGTTTTTGTAAGCACGGAAGACAAGAAAGAAAAAATGGTCACCAAAATCGTCTTCATAAAGAAATAGATTGTCTTCCACTCTTCACCATACCAGGGGCATCGTGCTGCGTTCGGTAAAATATGGCGAAACCAGTCTTATCGTCACAATGTACACGGAGCTTTTCGGTTTGCAGACCTACCTCGTCAACAGCGTACGTACTTCTACAAAGAAAGGCAGCGGCAAGGCCAACCTCTTTCAGTCGGGCGCCATCCTCGAGCTGATCGTATATCACAATGAATTCAAGAATCTGCAGCGTATAAAGGAGTTCAAATGGGCCGTGCTCTATCAGCGAATCCTGTTTGACGTCATCAGAAACAGTGTGGCTCTCTTCCTGATCGAACTCCTGAACAAAACCATCCGTCAGCCCGAAGCCAATCCGGATCTGTATTATTTTATTGAAGATGCGCTGGTGCATCTCGATCAGGGTTCCGAAACAGTGGTGGCCAATTTTCCCATTTATTTTGCCTCGCACCTCGCTGGTTTCTTCGGATTTCGCATCAGTGATGAATACAGCGCCAAAAATCATATTCTCGACTTGCAGGAAGGGGCCTTCACATCCGAACAGCCGCTTCACGCCTATTACCTCGATGAACCCTACAGCTTCCAGGCCGCTCAGTTCTTAAAGGCGCAGCAACCTTTCGAGCTCGAAGAAATCAGGATCAACCAGGATAAGCGAAGAAAGATCCTGGATGCCTACATGCTCTTTTATGGACTGCACGTACCCGAATTCGGCACTATGAAAACGCTACCCATTTTACAGGAAGTGCTGTGAACTAATGGATGGCGTTTATTGTTTATGGTTAGTTTTTGGTTTACGACTTGTTTATCGTTTCAGGTTTATCGTTTCACGTTATAGTTCGGCGGCAAGTTTACAGTTTACAGTTCTGCGATTTCAGCGTTTTCCGCGTTTTATCCTCTGCGAACGCTGCGGTTCTTTGCGATCTTTGCGTTCCAAAAAATCCCGCACCAATAACTTGCCTTTATTGAATACAGGTATTTAAAAAATATTACTTTTTACTTTTTACTTTTTACTT
>CAZSAQ010000019.1:43709-86235 GCA_964605065.1 uncultured Chitinophagaceae bacterium | reverse complement strand
TTGCGTTCCTTGGTCGGGGAGAGAAAACAATTAGCAATGTGTTAATTGGTTAATGAGCCGATGCAATGACGAATGGCGAATGACGAATTTCGAATGAAAAACAACAATGAGTGATTTCTTATTCATTCGAAATACTCTATTCCGCTCCCGAACTCGCTCACGCTCACGCTCCCGCTCCCACACGCGCTCCCGACATCGTTTTCGAGAAAAATTATGGTGTATTATGACCATGATCATACTTCCATACCATTATTTATCTACTTTTGTGTCGTGTTATGATCCGGTATTTTGCAGTCATATTATTGATGGGTGCTTTTCTGGCGCAAACCTTTAACCAGGGCTTTATTGAATTAAGCTACGTGGTAAACAGAGCTTCCTTTGAAAAGAATTGCGAGAACAAATATCGCCCGACACTTCATTGTAATGGTAAGTGCCAGCTGATGAAAAAGCTGAAAGAGGAGGAAAAAAAGGATCAGCGCAACCCGGAAAGAAAACAGGAAAACAAAAATGAACCTCCCGCCTCCTCCAAATCATTCTTTGCCACTTTACAGGTAGAACAGATCGATCTTCAGCAAGAATATTTATTGTCTAACGATCCTTCTCTCCAGTCGGCATATCTCACCGATATTTTTCATCCGCCATCTGTGGCCTGATCTTCTCCCCGTTTACAATTATTTAAACCAACCGCAGGGCCTTCTGTAAAGAAGAGCGTGTGCCTGTGTGTCTATTCTTAAAAAAATTATTTAGCTGCCGCACCGGCAGTAACCTATCATTCTACTTCGTTATGAAACATTTTATGATCGCAGCGCTGTCAGCAGCTGTGTTGTTTACTTCCTGCAAAAAAGAAAGCGTATCCGATATCCAACCCGGCGACAAGGGGGAACTGGAAATTGAATTCGACAATATTGTAGGAGATCAGAACCTGATCCTGAATACGGGTAACTACACCAACGCCGCAGGCGAAGCCTATACCATCACCACCTTTAAATACTATATCAGCAATATTCAGCTGAAAAAAACAGACGGTACTACCTATACGGTAACTAAAGACAGCAGCTATTTCCTGGTAGACGAATCAGCACCCTCTCAACTGATCACGCTCGACGATATCCCGGCCGGTGATTATTCAGGTTTGAGCTTTGTGGTAGGTGTAGACAGCCTTAAGAGCACAGCGCCATTGGCAGAAAGAAAAGGCGTGCTGGATCCGGCAGGCGATGGAGCCGATATGTACTGGACCTGGAACTCAGGATACATCTTTCTCAAAATGGAAGGAACCTCTCCGGTCGTTATGATGGCGGATAAGAAATATTACTACCACATCGGCGGGTTCGGAGGCTATTCTTCCCCCACCATCAACAACATCAAAACCATCTCGCTCACGGCTCCGGCAGGAATGAGTGCGCAGGTGCGTAAAAACAAAGCCGAGGCGCCGCATTTTCACCTGTTTGCCGATGCCGCCAAAGTATTGAACGGACCTACCAATGTGAGCATTGGCGCCAACAGCATGGTGATGTTCTCTCCCTACTCGGTAAATATCGCCAACAACTACCAGAGCATGTTCAAAATCGATCATGTTCACAACGACTAAACATGAGCGGCATTTCCGTAAATAAAATCATCACCGGATGCCTCCTGATCACAGGTGTTTTTGCGGCGGGCATGTCCTGCAGCAAAAACACCAGTGACAACAGGGGAACCGGCCTGACCGATATGCCTCTTGTAAGGCCATCGAACTTCCCGCCATTGGTATACGATACCTCTCAGAATCATCTTACCAAAGAAGGATTCGAATTGGGAAGACGACTTTTTTATGAAGTGAGGCTCTCCCGGAACAATACGATCAGTTGCGGGTTCTGTCATATTCAAACCAGTGCATTTACCCAGCATGGGCATTCGGTGAGCCATGGTATTGAAGATCGTATCGGCACTCGTAACTCTCCCCCAACTTTCAACCTGGCCTGGAGCGGCCTGTTTATGTGGGATGGGGGAATCTTTAACCTGGATCTGCAGCCGCTGGCACCTATCAAGAATCATGTTGAAATGGATGAAGACATACAGAACGTTGTTGTGAAACTGAAAGCGGATGCAACCTATCCGGATCAGTTTCGCAAAGTGTTCGGGCCTGGCGATATCACGGCGGGCAATTTGCTCAAAGCCCTGTCACAATTCATGATCCAATGTGTGAGCGCGCAATCGAGGTACGATCAGTTTAAAAGAAACGAGGGCGCCACCCTCACCGCGGATGAACTGGCAGGCATGAACCTGGTCAGGGAAAAATGCAGCGCCTGTCACCAGACAGATCTCTTCACCGACAATAATTTTCACAACAATGGTCTTCCGCCTTCGGTACTCGACGACAAGGGAAGAAATATGGTGACGCTCAATCCGGCGGATGAATACAAATTCAAGACCCCGACGCTGAGAAACCTTAAATTCTCTGCCCCCTACATGCACGATGGCCGGTTTCTGACCCTCTCAGCCGTACTGGATCATTATAACAAAGGCGTGATCGACAGTCCTACCCTGGATCCGTTGCTTCGTAAAAACGGACAAAAAGGTATTCCCCTGACCGAGGAAGAGAAAAGCAAGATCCTCGTCTTCCTGAACACCCTCAACGATGAAACCTTCGTAAGAGATTCCAAATTTTCTGAACAGTAAATTCAACAAACATGAACAAATTATCCCTGTTACTTATCTGCCTCTTTGCCTCACTGGTGACTTATTCACAAAAGAAGCCATGGAAATAAATGGACAGCTTTCATACCATTATGTCGAAAACCTTTCACCCTGCTGAAAATGGTGATCTCAAACCAACGCGAGACAATGTTGATGAACTGATCCAAAAAGCCAAAACCTGGCAGGCTTCGGAAATTCCTGCTGGGTACAACAAGAAACTGATCAAACCTATTCTTGACAGGCTTGTTACCCAAACCGAAAGCATCAAAACGGCCATCGGAGAAAAGAAATCTGATGAGGAACTTCAGGCCATGATCTCCAAAGCTCACGACACTTTCCATGAAATCATGTTAAAATGTAAAAAATGAAAAAGTTCTCTTTATTAATTCTTCTTCCGCTTGTGCTTCTTTGTTCCTGTGCCAATCAGGCTTCGCAGCCACCTGCCGAAGAAAATAAAAAAGATACGATGCCGGCTCAGGCCGAAACCAAACCGGATTTCAGCAAACTGACACTCGCTCAGCAAACAGATCCGCAGTGTGAAATGTCGCTCGCTCATGGTATTGCCGATACCGCACTGATCGATGGCAAAGTGTATGGCTTCTGCTCGGATTACTGCAAGAAAAGCTACCTGGAAGAACATCAATCTGTGAAAAAATGAAAAAGAAAATCGCTTTAATGTTACTGCTGGCACTCGCGGGGGAGATGACAGCCTTTGCCTGCGATATCTGCGGTTGCGGAGTAGGAAGTTATTACCTTGGCATACTGCCCGATTTCAAAAAACGCTTCATCGGACTTCGCTACCAGCAAAAATCGCTGCTCACCCATCTCAGCCCGGATGGCAGCCGCAGTTACCTCACCACCGACGAAACCTATCGCTCCTATGAATTATGGGGCGCCTGGAATATCGGTTCCCGCTTCCGGGTAGTGGGCTTCGTTCCTCTTAACCAGGTAAACAAGACCAACCAGGGCATCGACCAGCACAAAACAGGTTTGGGCGATATCGCCCTGGTGGGTTATTATCAATTGTTTTCCGGGCGAGGATCAACCGGTGGAAACGATTCCAAGTTTATTGCCCAGTCGCTATGGGTTGGCGGAGGCGTTAAACTGCCTACCGGGCACTATGATCCGAATGATGAATCCAATACAGCCGGCAGCCAGAATACATACCAGCTCGGAACAGCCAGTGCAGACTTCACCCTGAATGCCATGTATGATCTGCGCGTGCAGGATATTGGAATAAACATCAATGCCAGCTACAAGATCAATAGCGCCAACCGGTACCATTACCGGTATGGAAACAAACTGACCACCAATCTCCTCGGATATTACAAGTTCCGGTTAGCCGGTATCACCATCGCCCCCAATGCCGGAGCGATGTGGGAACAGGCAGCCAATGATCATAAAATAAATAACAGTAAAGTGGACGAGTCGGGCGGATGGAGTGTGATGGGCACAGGTGGACTCGAATTCAATTTTAAAAGAATAGCGTTGGGCGCCAACTACCAGTTTCCGGTTTCACAAAACCTGGCCGGCGGCATGGTTAAAGGCGGCAACAGAGGAATGATTCACGTTGCTTTTGCGTTTTAAACAAATGGCCGGCGATTTTGTTGAGCATGCATGTCGTCGGCTGTTTGTATCATCTTTCCTCATCAACTCTTTAAAAATCATCCGGCCCTTTCAGCAGACCGGAAAATCCTATTGGTGGAAGAATGGCTTTTCTTTCGCCAGTACCGGTTTCACAAGCAGAAAATCATGCTGCACAGGGCCAGCATGAAACAATACCAGCAGGAACTGGTACTGCAAGGTTTCCAGGTGGAATACATCGAAGCCATCACTGCCGAATGCGATTGCCGCCTCCTGGTCTCTTCGATCTCCCAAAAGGCAGTCCGTGAAATTCATATTGCCGACCCGGTCGACAACTGGCTGTTGTCAAGATTGCAGCAATCCTGCAACGAATCAGGTACCAGGCTGGTCGTCTATCCTTCCCCCCTTTTTATCAATACACTGCCCGAGGTATCTGACTATTTCAATAACCGAAAGACCTACTTTCAAACCGATTTCTACACCTGGCAGAGAAAACTAAGAAAGGTACTGCTGGACAAAAACGGTCAGCCCGAAGGAGGCAAATGGACCTACGACTCGGAGAACCGGAAAAAATTTCCCGCAAAGCAAAAGGCGCCTGTATTGACTGTTCCCCCAACCAATATTTACATCGAGGAAGCTTTGCAATACACGAAAAAAAATTTCCCCTCTCATTATGGATCGGCACATACCAGCAACCTGTTTGTGATCACCCGCGAGGATACCGAAAGCTGGCTGGAAGATTTTCTGAAAAACAGGTTTGAACATTTTGGAGTGTATGAAGATGCCATCGTGGCGGAAGAAACCGTTCTGCATCATTCGGTGCTCACCCCTATGCTGAATATCGGATTGATCACTCCGCAAACAATAATTAACAAGGCCATCCAATACGCGCGCAAAAATGCCATTCCGATCAATTCACTCGAGGGGTTTATCAGGCAGATCATGGGCTGGCGGGAATTTATCCGGATCGTTTACGAACGCGAGGGCAGCTACCAGCGCACCCGCAACTACTGGAACTTCAAAAGAAAGATCCCGCCTGCTTTCTGGACCGGAGAAACCGGCATAGCTCCGATTGATATTACTATCAAAAAAATTACCAGGACCGGCTATTGCCACCACATCGAACGACTGATGGTGCTGGGCAATTTCATGCTGCTCTGTGAGTTCGACCCCGATGATGTGTATCGCTGGTTCATGGAGATGTTTATCGATTCTTACGATTGGGTAATGGTGCCGAATGTTTATGGCATGACACAGTTTGCCGATGGCGGATTGATGACCACCAAACCCTATATCAGCGGAAGCAATTACCTGATGAAGATGAGTGATTATCCGAAGGGCGACTGGCAGGCAACCTGGGATGCCTTGTTCTGGCGCTCTATGCACGTTCACCGTTCGTTCTTTTCACAAAATCCGCGACTGGGCATGTTGCTGAGCACCTTCGACAAGATGGAGCCGGCAAAAAGAAAAAACCATCTTCATCGCGCGGAAACTTTTTTACAATCTCTCGATCAATCAGCATGAAAAAACCCTGGAACCGCGTCGATCTTCCTGTTTACAGCCTGAGCAGTCAATCAGGATCCTTCTCCAATATGCACATCATCACTTATCTCACCCCCGTGAGCATGCATCCCAAACTATTCATTGCAGGAATTTATGAAGGCACCCGCACCCTTGAGCTGGTTGAAAAAAATCCTCATTTTATCATTCAGTTACTGGCAGCCGATCAATACAACCTGGTTCGATTGCTGGGGCAGCAGTCTGGTCACCAGGTAAATAAAATACAGAGGCTTGACAAAAGAGGATTGCTGACTCAATATAAAGGATTCCCGGTACTGAGAGAGGCATTGGCCTGGATGGAAATGAAAGGCACGCCTGTCCCGTTATCGTCCGGTTCCCCCGCCCCGGATCACCGGCTGTATCTATGCGAATTACACTCCTTTAAAAACAATAAGGAAGGTCAGCCCTTAACACTGGATATTTTGCGCGATAAAAAAATAGTGAGAATGTGAAAAAGGGTAAAAAAAATAGGAACAAGGCCAATCTGCCTGCTAAAATATGTTCTGTCTGCAACAGGCCTTTTACCTGGAGAAAGAAATGGGCTTCTGTTTGGGAAGACGTGAAATTTTGCAGCGA
This sequence comes from uncultured Chitinophagaceae bacterium, assembly GCA_964605065.1. Taxonomy (GTDB): domain Bacteria; phylum Bacteroidota; class Bacteroidia; order Chitinophagales; family Chitinophagaceae; genus Endoryza. The sequence goes on along the minus strand of CAZSAQ010000019.1, from coordinate 79,839 downwards.
ACGCTGCCGCCGAAACAAATAGGCGCCTGTTACCGGTCTCATCCTTCCCGCCGCGGTTTTGCGTAAGGAAAGCGTTCAAGCAAACAGGGTTGATAGTAGCCATCTATTCCCAATGAACAGGTGATCCCGGCCTCTTCCATTCTGATAAAACCGTCTTCTGACACTACCTTTTGATTGTCTAAAAACACGTTGGTGAGCGCCCCTATCACCAGCCAGGTATTATTTAACGTGATGGGTATGATCTGCTGCAATGACAATGAATATTTCAGCGGGCTCTCCTTTACAAATGGCGCCCGGCAAACAGGATGTATCTCAGGGGTCAAACCCGTTTGCTCAAACTCACTGATGCCTCTATCGTACTTCGCGCTGGTCTGATGGGCCTGACCGATCATGCCAGCTGGAACCAGATTGATCGTGTATTCGCCCGTCACTTCTATATTACTCAATGTATGGGGCGCTGCTTCCCGGGGTCGGTTGATGAACCCGATCAGGGCCGGGTCGGCTCCGATGTGAACAATATTGCTGAAAACAGCCAGGTTATGACTCCCCTCCTGGTTTATCGTACCGATCAGGCTGACACTCTTGAACCCGCTTAGCGAGTTGACAAAATGCGCCCTGTAAAATCGTTCCCATTGCCTGATCTCTTCCAGTGAATAATGTTTCATGCTGGTGTAAACAATTCACTTCGGCTTTTGTTGATATTCTTCCAGATACACCGACATGCAGGCAAACCAACTTTCAGCGGCAGCGACCGACCGCATTATTGAAATGGCCTGGGAAGACCGCACCAGCTTCGAAGCTATCGAGGCCCAGTTTGGTCTTTCAGAAGCCGATGTGATTTCGCTAATGCGAAAAGAGTTGAAGTCCTCCGGTTTTAAGAGGTGGCGAAAGAGGATGAATGGAAGAAAAACAAAGCACCAGGCACTCCGCTCATCGCTCATCACCCGGTTTCATTGCTCCCGCCAAAAAGCCATCAGCCTGAACAAAATTTCAAAAAGATAATTCTCCATCTGCTTAAATCATGGAAACACTAAAAAATAAAAACATCCTGGTAGCAGGTTCAACCGGCGGCATTGGAAAAAAAACGGCCCTGTTGCTAAAAAACAGTGGCGCAAACCTGTTTTTGACGGGAAGAAACCCCGACAAGCTCAAAGCCCTGGCTGAAGAATTGAATATAGCCGAAACCAGTTGGTATGCTGCTGATTTGTCGCTGGAAAAAGAAGTGGAACTGCTCCAACAAAAATTTGTTGAAAATTTTTCCTCTATCGACATTCTTGTAAATGCTTCCGGTATCGGGATCATTAAACCGGTGGAAGAGCTCACGTCCGAAGACTTCCTGAAAACAATCCATTACAATCTGGTCGCGCCGTTTTTACTGGTTAAGGCTTTTCTTCCGTCTATGAAAGAGAAAAAAGCCGGTCTGATCATCAATATCCCGGGGGTATTAGGAAAAACGCCCATGGCTGGTGCCGCTGCCTATTCCGCCTCCAAGTATGGACTAACCGGAATGATGCAGAGCATTCGAGAAGAAATAAAAAGAACCGAGATCCGCATCACCAATCTGTTTCTCGGAGGAGTCGATTCGCCTTTCTGGGACCAGATTTCCCTGAGAGTACAGCGCGAAAAAATGATCGTTGCTGAAGAGGCTGCGAGAGCCATCTGGTTTCTTTGCCAGCAACCACGCAGTGCAGTGGTCAGCGAAATGGTATTACAGCCTTTCAATCACCAGGCGATCTAGACAAGTTTTACGTCAGGCCCAGAGCGGGATCGTTGATAGTTTTAAATCCAGACATATAAATTAGAAGCCCGGCTTTGGCCGGGCTTCGCTTATTATACAGCCATAAACCATTATCCGATCATGGTATGCAGGTTGAACCCGCCATCCACTACAAATTCAGCTCCGGTAGTAAAGCTCGATTCTTCAGAGGCCAGGAATAGTACCGCACGAGCAATTTCTTCAGGCGATCCGAATTTTTTCAAGGGAACTTTTCCCTGGATAAGCCCGGCCATCTGGGTAAGTTGTTCTTCTGTCATCCCTACTTTAGTCCAAATGGGTGTATTCACCGGCCCGGGAGAAACAACATTGACTCTCACAGAGCGTGGAGCCAGTTCAACAGCCGCAACTTTGGCAATGGCATTTAGAGCCGCCTTGCTCGCTGCATAAACGGCGCTATTTTCCATTGCATTGTAGGCATTGATCGATGATAGAAAAATAACAGCGGCTCCCTGGTTCAAATGAGGAATGAATTGCTGAAGAGTAAACAGGGCACCCTTTACGTTGATGTCCATGATGCTGTCGTAATGATCCTCCGAAACTGCCGCTACCGGGGCGAAAGCAGCGATTCCGGCATTAATGAAGAGAACATCTACTTTCTTTCCATTCTTCGTTACCTGCTTTACCAATTCAGCTATATCGGTCAGGCTGGATTGATCAGATACCAGCCCGGTAACGCCTGCATTGCCGGCTTCCTTGTCTACTGAATCCTTATGCCTGCCGGTGATATACACTTCGGCACCGGCCTTACCGAAAAGTTGGGCTGCAGCTAAACCAATTCCGCTGGAACCTCCGGTAATGACCACTCTCTTGTTGTTAAACTTTTGCATTGAATATATTTTATTGAATGCAAAGTTGAATCATAAATGATCCTTACTGTTATAACAAAACCTTCTTTATTCGGTATTTTTCGGACATGCTGATTCTGAACTCCAGTGGACTTTGTCCGGTATCTGACTTAAATAGTTTTGAAAAATAGGAGCTGTCGAAATAATGTAAGCTGGCAGCAATCTCCGAAACCGTCTTCTCAGAAAAAGTTAAAAGGCGCTTGGCTTCCAGGATGCTTCTTGCCCTGATCGCTTCGCCGGCAGTATTACCGGTTACGGCCTTGACCGACTGATTCAAGTGGTGTTGGGTAATATTCAACAGGCTGGCATAAAAACTGGCCGTATTATTCATCTCGAAATGCTGTTCCAGTAGATCTTTGAAGTTCTTGTAAATGATCACATCTTTTCTGTGAAGCGGCATTTTTTCCGAACGTTCAACTACCCTTTGAATTTGTGCCAGCAGCACATGAAGTAAAGATTGTGCAATCGTGCTGTTCCGGTCGGGGCGGTGATGTTCCTGCAGGAGCATTTCAATCGTTCTCCTGACGTCCGCGAAATCGGTATCGGTTAAGGCCAGGTGCGGGTTGGCATAGAAATTATCAAGAAAACTGATCTCAAGGAGTTTATCGCGGTTGTAGTTGTTCAACAGGAAAAAATCTTCCGTAAACAGGATTGAGCCCCCTCGCAGGGCTTTCCACTCCTCAAATTCATGAACCTGGTTGGGAGAAATAAAAAAAAGACTGCCAGGCTGGATTTCGTAAGACTTGTAGTCGATGGTTTGCCTGCTCGTACCGGCATCTATCCATATGATCTCATAGAACGTATGCTTATGTACGTCTTCGATCTCCGGCTCCTGCATACTCTCGAACAACAGGACTTCAAAATCCCGTTTATCAGCATGCTGATTTACCAAGTCACCGATATGATAAGTCGGAAATGTTTGTTTCACTATTCAAATTGCTGAAAAACCACAGCAGCTTTTGTCGGCCGGCCGACAGGTATCCGAGCCACCGTCAGTGTTTATCTGTTGTATTTTTTTATGATGGTGGTGGCGATGTGCCCGCCGAATCCGAAGGTATTGCTCAAAGCATAGTTGATCACTTTGTCTTCCGCCTTTCCGAGCGGGAAATGAAATTTGTCTTTGAATGCCGGTTCGATTTCAGTGGTATTGATTGTTGGCGGAATCTTGTTTGTTACGATCGCCTGGGTGCAGATGATGGCCTCTATGGCTCCGGCAGCGCCCAGCAAATGACCCGTGAGAGATTTGGTGGCACTGACGCTCAGCTCTTTTCTTTCGCCAAATACCCTTTCGATGGCTTTCAACTCACTCTCATCTCCCATGGGTGTGGAAGTGGCATGCGCGTTGACATAGTCAATATCCGAGGGTGTAAGACCCGCATCATCGAGCGCATCGAGCATACCCAGGTAAGCGCCCTCTCCCTCAGGGTGTGTGCCCGTTAAGTGATAGGCATCTGCGGCCATGCCGCCTCCCGCGATTTCTGCAATGATATTCGCCCCGCGTGCGAGGGCCGAGTCAAGGCTTTCCAATATCAGCGCGGCCCCGCCTTCTCCCATTACAAATCCATCCCGGTTTACATCGAAGGGCCTGGAGGCGACCGCCGGATTTTCATTCAGGGTAGACAATGCCTTCGATGCGTTGAATCCGGCGATGCCGCTTTCACAGATCGCCGCTTCAGATCCGCCGGTAACAATGATATCTGCTTTCCCCAACCGGATATAATTGAAGGCATCGATGATGGCCGTATTGGAGGTGGCGCAGGCCGACATGGTTGAAAAGTTTAATCCCCTCAATCCGTGCCGCATGGAAATTACACCTGAAGGTATGTCGGCGATGATCTTGGGAATAAAATAAGGATTGAACCGGGGCGCTCCGTTACCCTTATAATATTCTTCGAGTTGTTGCTGAAAGGTGAAGATACCGCCATTGCCCGAACCCCAGATCACTCCAATGCGATTCCTGTTCAGCCGGGTAAAATCCAGTCCCGCGTTTGTGATAGCCTGCTCTGCTGCAGCAACTGCGTATTGTGTAAAAAGATCGTATTTGCGTGCTTCATTCTTTTCGAAATATTGCGCCGGTTGAAAACCTTTAACCTCTGCCGCAAACTTTGTTTTAAATAAACTTGTATCGAACCTGGTAATCAAACCAACCCCGCCCCGGCCTTCAACAATATTCTGCCAGAGTTCTTCAATGGTATTTCCTATCGGTGAAATAGCCCCCATACCGGTAATGACCACTCTTTTCAATTCCTTGTTCATCTGCTTCAATTTTTTGGAAAGGCAAAGATGCGATGTATTCTTCAAACAGCAGCATCTGCCTTGTTAAACTAAACCCTCATAGACTTCGGTCTTTTTCTTCTATCGCCAGATCGTTGATGCTCGCGTAACGTTTACGCATCAGTCCGTTTTCGTCAAACTCCCACAATTCATTGCCGTAGCTACGGTACCATTGTCCTTCACTATCATGCCATTCATATTCAAATCGCACAGCCATACGATTTTCCCGAAATCCCCAGAGTTCTTTCTTCAGCCGGTAACCGAGCTCTTTCTGCCATTTGCGGGTGAGAAAAGCCTTTACTTCTTCCCGGCCATTGATGAACTCGGTACGGTTACGCCATTCGGTGTCGATGCTATATGCCAGGCTTACCCGCTCGGGGTCTTTGGAATTCCATGCTTCTTCGGCAAGCTTAACTTTCTGCAAGGCAGTTTCGAGGGTGAAAGGGGGAAGGGGTGGTCTTGATTCCATTTTTTACTGGCAAAGATGAGACAGGCAGTCTGCCTAAAAAATGGACAAAAAGACTAAAAAGATGGAGAAAAGCGACAGCCCCCGGCTGCGCCGGGGCGTTTATGGTTGGTTTGCGGTTTACCGTTTGCTGTTTATCGTTTCAGGTTTATCGTTTCACGTTATAGCTTAGGGTTGGTTTTCGGTTTGAAGTTTGCGGTTTGCTGTTCAGCGTTCCTCTGCGCTTTTCTGTATAATCTGCGTTCCTCTGCGAACTTAGCGGTTCTTCGCGAACTTTGCGTTCCAAAAAAATGCTGCCCAAGTAGGTTCTTATTATTGAATACAGGTATTTAAAATATTACTTTTTACTTATTAATCAGCCACAAAAAACATTCTTATCCCGAGGATGACCAATACGGCGGCGAATATTTTTCTCAGGGTTACCTGCGGCACATTCACAGCCGTTACACTACCAAGATAGCCGCCGATAATAAACCCGACACATATGATGGCAGCAGTTTTGATATCCACATAGCCGTTTTGGTAATATTTCCATACCGCGAGGATGCCGATGGGTGGTACTAAAATGGCCAGCGTAGTGCCCTGGGCCATATATTGAGAAAATCCGAAGAGTAGCACGAGTGTTGGTACAATTATCACCCCTCCGCCTATTCCTACCAGGCCGCTGAAATAACCGGCAAGCAATCCGAGGGCAAGCAATCCCAGGAAAACTGTAATTGACATTGGTTGTGGATTTTTGTTGATTGGTGTCATGAATGAGGCTAAGTAAAAAGTCAAAATTAAAAAATCAAAAACGCATCATACATCATCACTCACGCTCCCATGAAGCCTGGACGCAAAGGGCGCGAAGAACCGCAAAGCACGCAAAGAAAACCTCCTTCTCTTTATCTCACACACTCTCTCTCTTTCTCTTTCCCTTTCTCTTTCTCTTTCCGCTCCCACTCCCGCTCCCGCTCCCATGAAGCCTGGACGCAAAGGGCGCAATGAACCGCAAAGGCCGCCAAGAAAACCTCCTGCTCTTTATCTCACACACTCTCTCTTTCTCTTTCCCTTTCTCTTTCTCTTTCCGCTCTCACTCCCGCTTCCGCTCCCATCAAAGCCTGGACGCAAAGGGCGCGAAGAACCGCAAAGCACGCAAAGAAAACCTCCTGCTCTTTATCTCACACTCTCTCTTTCCCTTTCTCTTTCTCTTTCCCTTTCCCTTTCCCTTTCTCTTTCCCTTTCTCTTTCCCTTTCCCTTTCTCTTTCCCTTTCTCTTTCTCTTTCTCTTTCTCTTTCCCTTTCCCTTTCTCTTTCCCTTTCCCTTTCTCTTTCTCTTATTTTCCTTTTTTCCTTTCCACTACGGCGGCAAATACCTGGTACATATTATTGCCGGTTAGGATGAACAACTTTTGATATAAGTCGAAGGCTTCCTGGTATCTTTTTTTCAATTCGAGAACCCAGGCTTTTCCATACATGGCCTGTGTGGCTACAGGGTCGATTCTCAGCGCTTCTTCAAAATCCAGCAAGGCAAAGTCGAGGCGCGCCACCTGTAAAAACAATATACCCCGCTTGGTATAGGTGGAGGCCGTCCACAATTCGGGAGACGAAGCATTCATCATATTTATCTGACGGATAACAGAATCTTTGTTCTGCCCGAGTATTCCTTCATAGCGGATTTCATCGATAAACCGGTAGTAGGGCCGGCAGGAGTATACCAACTGCACGGACAGACTATCGAATAACAGGTCTGTGAATTTTTCCTGGCTCTCTTTGGAGCTATCCCCGAATTTCTTCATGCATTGTTCCAGGAACGCGGCATGTTGCTGCTCCAGCGATTGTTCGAATATCTGGCGATACCCTGTATTGGTAACCGTCTTTTCTTTGGCCAATCCCAGGCAAACCCCTGTTTCCAGCGATCGAAATAAGGAATCCTGCGCACGGCTGCCGAGAGTACCCAGTACAAAAAGAAAAACTAAAAATTGAAAAGGTTTCATCAGTTGCCTGTTTTAAAGGTGTGACAATCAGCACACGATGTAAGTTATCTCTGTACACGCTATTTTAAAAATGAAATTTGCTTACCATTGGTTAAATGCTCCTTACAACAAAAATTGCAATATCTGTAACAATCCGGGAGGCGGGTTCGTCTGAGAAATGTCTCATAACCGGTGAAGACCGGTTTGTCATATGATTTACCAATCGCCCGAAAACTTTATACCTAACTTTAAAACTCAACTGCTGTAATATGAAGTCACTTATTTACCTCCTTTGCCTACTTGTCAGCCTGCATTCAATGGCTCAGTCAAAAAAACCTGTAAAAGTTCTCCTGCTTGGAACCTTTCATTTCGACAATCCTGGTCTGGACGTTGCCAAATTTCAGGATGCCAATATCCTCTCGGAAAAACGGCAGCAGCAGGTGATGGAAATACATAAAATGCTGAAAGCCTATGCGCCTGATCGCATATTCATTGAGTCTGCACCCGAGCGCCAGGCCAAAACAGACTCTGCCTATCTCGCCTACAAAACGGGAAATGCCCCCCTCAAAGCCTCGGAAACACAGCAATTGGGATTTCGCCTGGCAAAAGAGCTGAACCTTCCTACACTGTATGGAGTTGATTATTATGATGCGGATTTTCCATTCGACAGCCTGATGAAATCAGCCGCAGAAGCGGGTCAGACAGACCTGGTAAACTACGTACAGGAATCCATCACCAAGATCCAGGAGATGTTCAACCAGTCGCTGTCAACGATGACCATACGCGAGATGTTGCTGAGAGAAAACAGCGAAGAAATGTATCGGCTCCAGCATGGCTTTTACTTCAAATTACTACCCGCCGGGAAAGTCGGCAATCACGTGGGCTCCTACCTGGTGAGTGAGTGGTGGCGCAGAAATATGGTGATCTATGAAAATATCATGAAGCGACTTACCGGAAAAGAAGAACGAATCCTCGTAATCTTCGGGGCAGGGCATACAGCCATTTTGCAGGAGCTGATGAAATACAATCCGGATATTGAGCTGGTACCGGTATCGCAGGTGTTGAAATGAGCTGGCAAAAAATACGGAGATCCTGTTGCTACTCGGTTTTTTGAATGGGAGGTTCCTCGCAATGCTCTCTTTTCATTTTTTCTACTTCATCACCATACATTTTGGTGAAGCCGAGCTTTAATGCCTGCTCAATATCGCTGCACGCGTCGGTCTTCCGCTTCATGGCCAGGTAGATCAGGGCCCTGTTACGAAATGCAAAGGAATTGCCCGGATAGAGTTTAATGGAACGGTTCACATCCGATAACGCACCGGGAATATCTCCGCTTCTGAGCTTGCTGTAGGCGCGATTATTATAGGTCAGTGGCTCATCGGGATCGATCTGCAGCGCTTTGTTGAAATAGCGAATAGCAGTATCGTGCTTTCCCATTTCCTGGTATTTGAATCCTATATTCACCCAGGCTCCGATAAAAGTAGAATCAAGTGAGAGTATTTTAGACAGATACACCAGGGTTTGATCGCCCTTTCCCACTTCATCACAAACGGCCGCGAGATTATTCAATATGCCAACATTGCTCGAATCCAGCTTCAGAGCCGCGATAAAATCATCATAGGCCTCTTCAAATTTCCGGATATCCTTATGGGCCACTCCCCTGTTCAGCAGGAGCGACAATCGCACCGTATCCGCCTTTTCAAACCCCAGAGCAGTATTGAAATCAACGATGGCAGCCTCTGTTTCCCTGAATTTCATCAGCAATAGGGCACGCTGGTTGTAGGCATAGGAAAATTTTGGGTTTGTTTCAATAGCCCTGGTGTATACTTCAAAGGCTTCTTTGTACTTCTCCATCATATCGAGCACATTACCTTTTACCGTTAAAAATTCGGCATTGCGAGGGTCATTCATCAAAGCCTTTTGGAGTTCATCCAGTGCCAGGGAAAATTGCTTTTTATCGATGTAGTCAGCGGCCTTCCTGAAATGGGGGTCATTGTTTTGGCCGCTTGTATTTGCTATAAAAATGATGGGAATTGCCAGGGCAAGAATAATCTTTCGCATATCAGAGGTTTTCACGGATATAAAATAGTCAAAAATCAGCAAATTCTCCATAGGAATCGAATACCAGCCCGGGCACTGCTACCTGGATTCCGGCGAAATATCAATCGCCACCTCGAGAGCAAAGCCTTTACCGGGTGCAGTCTGAACATGGACAGTTCCGTTGTAAATGCCGATCCTGCTCCTGATATTTTTCAACCCGATGCCACCGCTTTGCCTGCTCAGATCGGCGCCTCTTCCATTATCGGAAATTCGCATAGACATCACATTGTTGGTGTCCGTAAAGACGACAGATACTTTTTTTGCTCCCGAATACTTTACAATATTCGTGCATTGCTCCTGCGCAATCCGGTAAAAGGTAAGCTTGATGTCTTTTTTGAGCTTCGATTCGTCAAAATCTGTTTTAACGATGTCGACCTGGATCCCGGCATTGGTCAGCATGCTTTCCGTTAAATGACCGATGCTTTCCAGCAAGGAAAGCCCTTCAAAATCGGGAGAAGTTCGTTCATGTGCGATTTTCCGGTTCTCATTGATGGCCAGCTGCAGATTCTCCATGGAACAGGATAGTACATTCCTGATTTTCTCCGAGCGGGTATCGATGGTAGACAACAATATCTTGATTCCGGCCAGTATCTGGTTTACATTATCGTGTAATTCTTCTCCAATGGCTTTTCGCTCTTTTTCCTCGGCCTCGATAATCGCAGCAGTGAGTTTGATCTGCTCCTGACGCTGCTGGTTCTGCAATTCCTGCTCAAGTGTTTTTAATTGCGTGATGTCATATACAATCCCGTACATCGACACCGGATGGCCCATCTCATCTGTTTCATAACGGCTTTCGGCAAAGAGATGCCGGATGCTTCCATCTTTGCGGATGATCCGGTGGTGAAAAGACGCACCACGCCAATTCTCTTTACCTCTCTCAACAGCATCGGTTACATGTTCCAGGTCGTCGGGATGTACCCACTTCAGCCACTCATCAAAGGAAATATTCTGATCTTCGGGTTCCATTCCGTAAATCCGATAAGCTTCATCCGACCATTTGGAAATATTAGTCTTGAAGTTTATCTCCCAATGACCCATGTGGGCAATTTTTTGTGCTCTCTGCAATCTTTCCTGGCTTTTTAGTATTTCCTGCTCAGACTGCTTTTCCCTGGTAATGTCTTTGAAAAAAATCGACAACCCCTCTTCGGACGGATAAATATATACCCGAACCCAGTGATTGAGGTAGATGGAAAAATCCTCGATCACGGTGTATTGCCTGTTTTTCATGGCTCCCTGAAAGCCGGGATAGAAAGCAGATCCGACCATGACGGGGAACTCGTCCCAGGCATTTTTACCAAGCAATTCTCCGGCGGTTTTCCTCAGCATTTGTTCGGCTACCTTGTTAATATAGGTAAATTGCCAGTTCCTGTCCACCGCCACAAACCCATCAGCAATACTTTCGATCAGGGAACGGTACTTTATTTCACTGAGAGCGATACTTTCCTCATCGAGCTTTCTCTTGGTGATGTCTTCTGAAAATATCAGGATTCCGCCAATCCTGCCGCCGGAATGGTACCAGGGCCTCACTTCCCATCTGAGCCAGGTACGCGTTCCATCGGCCCGTACAAACAACTCCTCGTCGTTCTTCCTGGTCGCTCCGCCAAGACATTCGCGGTGAATCTGCTTCCATTCTTCCGTGATCTCAGGAAAAATTTCATAATGAGATCTTCCTATGAGTTTTTTTCCGTTCAGTCCAAACTCCTTCACCCATCGCTGGCTAACGACGAGGTAATTCATCTCCGTATCAAACATGGCGATCGAGGCCGGACTATGTTCAATATAGAGTTGAAGAAGCCTTTCGCGCTCTTCAATCTTCTGGCGACTCTTCTCCAGTTCCTGCTGCCTCCATACGATCTCGGTTACATCCCTTACATCGGAAACGATGGCGCCGATGTTTTCACCCAGCAAATTCACCAGCGTGCCTTCGTGGTACCTCGTTTCTCCTTCTTTATTAATGATCCGGTAAAATGTACGGATCAGCCTCCCGGGCGAATCCTTGGCGGTCTTCATAAACCCATAGAATTTCTCTTTGTCGGCCGGATGGATCAGTCTGTCAAGAAATCCTGGTTGCAAGGCCTCTTCATCAGACCAGCCTGTCAACCTCGATGCTGCCGGGCTCCTGTACAGGATCCTTTGCGAGCCGTCTATCATGGCAAAGGCTTCGTGGTTGTTCTCCACCATTGCGTTGAAACGACTCTCGGCCTTCCTGATCTCTATCGTTTTTTCAAATACCTTCATCTCCAGCTCCCCATTGATCTTCCATAAATCATCCTCCAGCTTTTTTTGCTGGCTGATGTCCTTGATGATAAACATCACCGCCTCCCCAAGACCCTGCTCCAGACTGATGACATTGGCCGTCACCGCACCATAAAAAGATCTTCCACTCCTGGTAAAATATTTCTTGTTTGCCTTCCAATAACCGGTATTCTTCAGCGACACATCGATCTCTGTCATTTCCCGTTCTGTAAAGTAAATGAATCCGATTTCAAGTGCAGTACGGCCAATCACTTCCTCTTTCCTGAAACCGAGAATTCGCTCTGCACCCTTGTTCCAATGAATGATCCTTTTCCAGGCATCTCTTACCAGAATAATATCGGGAGAATTATCCACCAGGGCATTTAGCCAGGCCGGAGTACTTAGAAGATCCGGATAGAGTTTGGGGTCGTTTTGTCTACGCATGGCTTAGGGAGAATTAGTAAACTCCCTAGGCAATCTAGTCGCTACCCATTTGAAATAAAATGATCCGCTTCAAGAATGAAACTGATCTCAGTCAACCACATAACGCTAAAGCAACAGTGCGTTTTGTTGATAAAAATCAACAGCGCTCTACTCCATGAAAATCAAATAACTCATTGCCAGTATTTTCGAAATGGCGTAGCGCTGTAGCTACAATCGGAACAAATAATTTCGACAACTTTTGCTACAGGATATACTATATGCCAGTGAATGAAATAAGGCGAATATCAAAACGCAAAAGCAAATTAAAATGAAATTAAAACCGGCTGACGGAATACAGGGCTTCCATGGCCCTGTCGCGATCTCTGATATCAACGAAAATATGGTCGTGATAAAAAGCAGCCACCACATTACAGCTGATGTTTTCCTTTGCCAAAGCGGTGGAAAATGCTGCCGTCAGGCCCACGGCTTCGAGCGACGAATGTATGGTGAGAGTGATCCATGCTGCCACATAATGATACTTCCATCCAAGCGCATCGGCGTCTTCTCTTGTTGTAATCACCGTGGTTCCTTCCTCCTCCCGAAAAGTCATGAGACAATGAGCAATGGCTGCTGCAGGCAGTTCACCCATCGTACAAAAAACATATTCACCTTCATTCAATCGGGGCTTCATGCTCCTGAGTAATGTTTGCAGATCCTTTTCTCCTTTCATTCGCCAAATTTAGTTATTTAGGAGTGGCCGGCGCATGCACTGCTATCACATTCAGGCGGTGTTCAAAATGATACGGCGTTCCGGTTTGTAATGGTTGGTAGTCGAAATATCCCTCAGGATATCCCGTGAACCGTCCGGTTTCATAGGCAACAATGTCATATAGATTTCCGACATATCCACGCTTAATCATGTTGATTTCATCCAAATGCAATGATGATTTTCTTTTCTTAATTCTGAGATAATATAGCTGGTAATTGTCAACCGCCAGCTTACCTGTTTCGTCCGTAAATAGCAGGATTGTGGTATCGGTCAATAGTCGGCCATTGATCTCTTTTACCTTCAACAGGTAGTAGCCCTCATATGCTTTCCGGTGCAATTGATCTCCGTCGATGACCTGCACCGTGAGCCTGGTGATAGTACCGAATGGAACGGGAAGCAAGGGTTGAATAAAAGTTGCTGTTTGCCTGCCGGTGTGCAGAGAATCCTGGGCAAATGCATTGAGTGCGCAGAACAATAAACATATTATCAGCAGTTTCTTCATTTTCCTTCCAGTTTGCGGAGCATCTTCTTGCCGTTTTCATTGCCAGGATTCAGCTCAATGGATTTCTCATACATCCTGATCGCTTCCTCTTTTTTGCCAATGGCAGCCAGTGCTTCTGCATAACTGTCGAAAACATTCCAGCTGGAAGGAAAGAGTTCGCTATTCAACTTAAACACTTCCACCGCTTCCGTCAATTGAATCCGGCTGGGGAGTTTGAAGATAGTAGCGGCATTGTTTTTTCCCATCAGGTCGTAACCCAGCGAATTGATCTCTTCCTCATTTACTTCCCATTGAGCGGTATCTGCTTTCAGACGCAACACCATATCCCTGGCATATTCCGTTCCCTTTGTTAGCAATATGGTTGCATACATTTTCGTCAGGCTCTTTTTGGGAAGCGGTACCGGAGCGCGATTGATCAGCTTCAGCGCATTTAATCCAACTGTGTAAGCATTGGAGTGTGTATTGTTATAAAGAATTACTGTCTGATCCCTGGTAATATTCCTCATTAATACACAACTTAAACCTGTGGCTCCACCGCTATGGTATACGATTCTACCCATGGAGCTGTCCGGTTCAACGTCCCATCCCAGTGCGAAATTGGCAGGATTATTCTGGCCGCTATTAAGCCGCACCGGGATATATGCTTTCTGCTGGCTTGTGGAAGATAGCAGCGTCTTTTCGTAATAAGCCCGGTCAAATTTCAGTAAATCATGGGTTGTGCTCACAAAATCTGCAAAACCAGAGAAATTGTATGCGCTCCAATACTCCGCAACATACGGAATTGACCTCGCCAGTATAGGAGTGTCGGAATAGATATGAGCAAACAAATAGGGATAAGCAAACCGGTCGATCTCCTTATTTGAGTATTGTACCGTAAGCGGAAGCAATTTTGTATTGGTCATGCCGGCACGATCCAGCACATTTTTTATAACATAGTCCTCGTACTTTAGTCCCGATAGCTTTTCAATGATAAGTGCCAGCACTATATAGTTGACATTATCATAATTTCCATTATCCCCCGGTTTATACAATAGCGGGCGGGGAAATTTCAATAGACCTTCGAGGAAATCTGCATTCGTAAATACTCTCCCGGGAGAGGCAGTTTTTACACTGTCGAAATAAGCATTGTAAGGCGGGAGGCCAGAGGTGTGAGAAAGAAGATGCCTGATCGTGATGTCTGCATAAGGGAATGACGGAAGTATCTTTTTTACGGGATCAGCAACCTTTAACCGACCGGCCTGCTCAAGCTGTAAAATAGCAGTAGCAGTAATCAGCTTCGAAATAGAAGCAATAGGAAATCGGGTAACACTGGTATTAACTTGCTTTTTTTCAAAATCAGCGTATCCAAATGACTGCTCATAGATTATTTTACCTTTCTCCGCCACCAGTATATTTCCGTTGAATTGCTGATTTTGATGTAAAGCCTGGAAATACTGGCTGAGAGACTGGCGAATGTCTTGGGAATACGCAGACAGATGAACTGAAATGGTGATGAATAGGCATACCATCACCTTGCATTGGCGGGTCTTGGTCATTTTTGTTTTGTTTGGCTATTCATCTAAATTAAGACCTTCAGCCAATACGAGATAACTCTCGGGGAGAAAATTTTGCGGATCTTAACAACCCTGCCTGTTTCAGAAAGCAAACGGATCATCGTCTTTATCCCTGATCCATATATACTCTATGTCTTTGGCTACCTGCTCGGCTGTGTCCATTCCCTGCCTGTCGGCCACAAAAGCCAGCGACATATCCATGCCCGCCGTTACCCCTGAAGAAGTGTGAAATTTTCCATCCACTACCCATCTGGCTTTGCGACTCCAGCTAACCTTTTTACCCTGGGTAACAACCCAGTCAAACGCTTTTTTATTGGAAGTTGCCTGTTTGCCATCGAGCAAACCAGTCCTGGCTAATAAGGAGGTACCAGTACAAACGGTCAGCACATATCGGCAACGAGAAGCGATCTTTCTGATAGCGTCAATCAACGCTTCATTAAAAACCTCCTTTCTGGTACCATAACCGCCCGGAATCAGAAAAATTTCTACTTCTTCCGATAGCTGGTCGATCGGCTCTGTCGGAATCGAAACTCCATGATTGTTTCCGATGAGTCCCCCTTCCAGTGAACAGAACCTGATAGTATAAGCTCCTTTCAAACGACCGAATATTTCTACCGGTCCAAAAACATCAAGTGTTTCAAAATCGTCAAATAATAATACAGTCAGATTCATATATATTTTTTTACACTCAGCGCTCGGTCAAATAATGCAGGTATTTTACTTCTTGCTCGTAATAGAACGTTCTACCAAATGAACAAACTCTCCTATTCTACCATCATCCATCCACCGGCATACCAACACCAAATCATGTTCTTCATCAATCACAATATAATTCCCTCCAAAACCAACGGCATAATATACTTCAGGTGAAACCTCTTTCCATTTACGGCTGGCATTGATCCACCACATGTATCCATAGTCCTTATTAACGGCAGAAGACTCGTGCGCTGCTTTTACCCATTTTTCAGCAAGCAGTTGCTGATTTTTCCACCTGCCTTTTCTAAGAAATAACAATCCGAAGCGAGCCTGGTCCATGGCGCTGATAAAAATTCCACCCCCATGATGCCCACCACCACTTACGGACTGCATCATCAGGCCATCCATTGTGACATATGAATTTTCGTACCCAAACCAGCGCCAGGTAGTAGATGCGCCGATCGGATCCATGATCTTTTCCTTCAATACCACCGGCAGCGGCTTTCGCCAAACTTGCAAAAGAGAATAGGCTAATAGATTTACCCGAACGTCATTGTATTTGAATACGGTACCGGGTTCGTTTAGCTTCCGGTTCTTCCAGTCATCAATACTTCCTTCTTTTGGCGGCCGGTCTGCCCAATCGTTCAGACCGAAAAGGGTACCACTCCAATCGGAAGACTGCGTAAGCAGGTGCTCCCAGGTGATCTTCGAATTATGAGGGCCTTCGAACTGGCTATCCCAAACATATTTCTTAACCGGGTCCGACACATTTCTGATCAAACCATTGTCAATCGCCAGCAAGGCAGTAGTCGAAAGGAAACTTTTGGTTACACTGAAAGTCATGTCCACACGGTTCACATCGCCCCATTGGGCAACAATGTATCCATTCCGGATTACCAGGCCTGCGGGACCGCCCCGTTCCTTCATGGGTCCGACGATCTTATAGTCGGGCTCATTGGCATAGGCTTTCAGGTTGGCGATCCGGAGATCACGCTCCACTTTATTCTCGGAAGCCAGGGCAAAGTTGATTGCGCTGTCCAGAGCAGTCGCATTCATCCCCAGCTCTCCGGGTGATTTGGATTTCCACGAACTATCCGGGTAGTAAACGGTCTGCCCGAATACGGCACCCGAGAGTAAAAACAGGGAGATCAGAAAGCAAAATGATCTTCTTGGGGAATGAGTCATGATGGTATAATAAAGCGATATGCGGAATAGACACTTCCCCTCTAAGTTACACTAAAACAGCTCCGATAATTGACGAGTCACTTGAAAAAACGCTGGTATTCTGTCTCCATATCAGTAATATCTGCGTATTGGGGCGGCTTTGACGGATCAAATAGAATGATCCCCCACAAATCTTCGACCTTGTTCAGGTTCACCAGCTGGCTTATATGATCATTCATTACAAAGCGCAGGTACTTCCTGGTTCCGGTAGTAATTACCGGGCATTTTTTTTGAGTCAGGTATTCTTCCGACTGGTGGAGCAAGGTCAGGTTATCGTCCACCCCTATCCTGTAATTCTCGTCACCCACCCGTCTTCTAAATTGCTCCAGTTGTGCACTGTCAGGTTGATACATCACCGCCGAGCGACCATAAATTATGAGCGTATCGCCAGACTCAACACTAATTACGCGAGGAGCGGAAACTGTATCAAGAGAGGATTGTAATTGATCGTTTATTTCATTGAATTTAGCCAGTATATCGTCAGATCTCTTCTTTTGGTTGATGGCGGCGGCAATAAAATAAATGCCCGCCAGCAACAGCAGTACTATGAGAAAAATATGTTGCTTCTTCATAGTCTTTAATAATAAAAATTTCTTTACTCTCAGGCCTATCGAACCTGAAACTCTTCGATGTCATGATATCCAAACATCGAAACACCAGGATGCCTCTTCGAAAATAGCTTCAATTTTTCAAGTGAAGCCAGCCGCAGATTATTATTCTCGGCGCGAAACCGGGCAAGTTCGTTTACAGGATGGGTCGAATCTTCCAGTTCCAACCGAAGGTAGTATGCGTCTCCAACGTAGAAAATGGTTTCGATTCCGCTTTTGATCAATACCCCGCAATGACCGAGGGTGTGGCCAAAGAGAGGCACCAGGAAAATTTCCGATTCTGTATTCGTTGCTACTTTACGAAATGGAAAGCCCTCCCATTCTCCGGAGTTTTCGGCATAAGTGACCACGCTGGGCTGATGGGCCAGCGGCAACCCGAGGTACCTGGGGTGGCCCGATAGAAAACTGTCATACTCCTCTGCGGACACATGAATGGTTGCCTGCGGAAAATCGGCTATTCCCCCTAGGTGATCGTTGTCGAGGTGCGACAAAATACAATCCGTCACCCGACCGGGGTCGAGCCCTAACGCTTTTATCTGGTTGAAGGCCGTCAGCGATTCATCAAAATGATATCCCACTGCCTTTACGAGTTCCTCCCCGATTCTCTCATATGGGTGGCGATTGTCTTCCAGTCCGATGCCGGCATCCACCAATATCAGCCTGTCGTTTTCCCTGATCAGCAGGCAATGCCCGCATACGTTTTCCCGTATCGGTGTCTCGATTTTTAAACAATTCAAATGATATATTTCAGTCATAGATAAGGTAGCTTTAAAATCTTGCGATTAGAGTTGATTTATAGAGACAATAAAATCGGGGAAAACGTTGGTTGGGTGAGGTTTGGGGTTTGAGGTTTGAGGTTTGAGGTTTTGAGGTTTGAGGTTTACTGTTTGATGTTTACTGTTGGTTAGCTTATTAATACATTTTATTATTCAGGTACTGCATTTTTAATTCGGCATTCGCCATTCGTCATTTGTCATTGCATTGGCTCATTTACTAATTAGCTCATTGGCAAATTGCACTTCATTCGTCATTGCATTGGCTCATTGGCGAATTTAGGGTTGTTTGCAGTTTACAATTTGCGGTTTGCGGCCCTCACCCCCGACCCCTCTCCCAAGGGCGAGGGGAGCTCATTGACAAATTTAAAAGCTGAGTTTTATATTCGCTCCCTATTTTAGGAACGCAAAGGGCGCCAAGAACCGCAAAGCGCACAAAGAGAATTCGTCATTCGAAATCCGTCATTCGTCATTGCATTGGCACATTAACCAATTAACACATTGCTAATTGTTTTCTCTCCCCGACCAAGGAACGCAAAGGGCGCCAAGAACCGCAAAGCGCACAAAGAGAATTCGTCATTCGAAATCCGTCATTCGTCATTGCATTCGCATTGGCCCATTGGCAAATTAGCATTTTCTTCCCCTATATTTGTTTTATGGCAAAAGCTATTCGGTCATTCGTCAGTGATTACAAGCGAATCCTGCTGTACGGGGTATTGCTGGCCATTTTAGTTTTCCTGCTGAAATGGATTGAGTGGAAATTCCTCATTGCAGAAAACTCCATTGAAATTTATATCGGCCTGGTATCGGTATTTTTTACGGCATTGGGCATCTGGATCGCCCAGCAACTCAACAAACCCAAAGTGGAAATAAAGATCGTGGAAAAAGAAGTATTGGTTTATCCGGATGCCGCCATCGACGAGGAAGCCCTAAAAAAATTAAATCTGACCAGCCGCGAATATGAGATCCTCCAACTCATCGCCAGGGGCATGAGCAATAATGATATCTCCGTAAACATCTTCCTTTCTCTGAGCACCGTAAAAACCCATGTATCCAATCTTCTGATGAAGCTGGAAGTGAAAAGTCGTACCCAGGCTATCGAAAAAGCTAAGCGATTGAAAATCATCTTGTAATTACTTCTCATACTAAAGTATGATTTTTTGAAATCGGGCAGGATTGGCACTTTCGTATGATGGAATCGCCTGCCGGCGGAAATACATTTGTAAAAACAAATCAAACAATGAAAAAGGTAATCCTGATCTTCGGTTTAATACTTGGCCTCATACTATGCGTGAATATGGTCATCATGGTAAATGTCTTTTACAACCACCCGGAATTCAAATCGAATGATTTTTTAGGTTATGCGGCCCAGGTGGTAATTTTTTCTCTCATATTTTTTGGAATCCGGAACTATCGTAATAAACAACTGGGGGGTCTGATCAGTTTCGGAAAGGCCTTCAAAACAGGGGCGTTGATAACCCTGCTGGCCTCCACCCTCTATGTGATCGTCTGGCTTTTCTACTATTACCTGTTCGTTCCCGATTTTATCGATAAATACGCGGCCCATGTATTGAACAACTGTTCGAAAAACGACCTGCCGGCCAGGACGGTTGAAATGAATAATTTCAAAGAGATGTACAAGAACCCGCTGTTCGTGATACTAATTACCTACCTGGAGGTGCTGCCGGTTGGACTGATAGTTACCCTGATCAGCGCGCTTATTCTAAAAAGAAGGCAGTGAACAACAGTATTTAGGCTATCCGCCGGGCTTTTTTGTAAATTGTAGAAACTTGACCTGGTTTGAATAGATTTTTCATCCTGACGGCTGTTCTCCTTTACACCATCGGCTGGCTACTATGGGAGCATTTCAACGGAGGCGTTGTAACGCATCACCTTCTGCAGCGGAAAGATCTTCCGGGAATATCCAACTGGTGGGGGCTGATTTGGCTGCCCGGGCTAACCTGGATCCTCCTGTCGAGAATTGAATCGCGTAAAAACCGTTTGAAAGCAAGTCAGTCAAAACGTGTGTTCCATACAGCACTGTTCCTCGCTGGTCTGGTATTGGGAGTATTGCTGGCGGTCTGCTTCAAACTGGATATTAAAATAGTCCTCGACAATTTTCCCTACCTGTTGTTGCTGCTGTCTTTGTTAATTCCCTTATACTATGCGGAGTTTATAGGGGGATTTGTGTTAGCAGCGACCCCTTCGTTCGGGCCCGTACTGCCAACCCTCTTCATCCTGGTCATCGCGGGGCTGGCTTTCCTGGTATACCGTTTTATCCGTCCGCTCTTCGCCAGGCTAATACTCAGGCCTGGGAAATAAAGTCAACTCTAGCAAAGAACTTTCAACGAATACACTATGGCGAAACAAAACAAAACCACCGAAACGGAAGTGAAAGTGAAAGACTTTATTCAGTCTTTTGTAGACAATGATCAAAAGAAGACCGACAGTTTTCAATTGATCAAACTGATGGAAAATTGGTCGGGTTTTCCTGCTAAGATGTGGGGACCTTCCATTATTGGCTTTGGAAGTTATCATTACAAATATGCCAGCGGGCATGAGGGCGATGCGCCAATGCTCGGCTTCTCTCCCCGGAAAGCTGAATTCTCGCTCTACGTGTATTCGCCCACTGAAAAAAGTAAAAAGCTGGTGGAGAAGCTGGGGAAATTCAAAATGGGCAAGGCCTGCATCTACACAAAAAAACTGGCAGATATCGATCTCGGCATTCTTGAGAAACTCTGTGCCGACACGATCGAATACCTGAACATTCACCATGAATGCGCCTGCAGGGAAAAGTAGTGCAGGCAAATTTCAATTTCAAAGAGCAATATCCATCCACCATGATCCATGCACCCGGTAAAAAGAAATATGACTTCAAGGCAAGGCCCTGGCAACATGCCGGTCCGGGGGGATGGCATTTTGTTTCCCTGCCGCAAGTAATGTCGGCCACTATCCGAAAAGGTTCGAAGTGGGAAGAAGAGGGCTGGGGCAGACTAAAAGCAAAAGCGAAGATTGGAAAAACCGAATGGCCAACGGCGATCTGGTATGATTCGAAGCGCAAAACCTACTTACTGCCACTAAAAGCAGAGATTCGCAAGAAGGAAAATATCAGTTTCGATGAGGTATTAGCTGTTTCGTTGTGGGTGTGAATGCATTTTGACGGGAAAATCACCAAATCATTGCAGAACATTGACAAAAAAAGTAGATAAAAACAACCGATTATTACAACTTCCGGTTGCGGGCAGCCTGCTATTCCTCCTGCTCTATTATATTGCGACACGCTATTATCCGGGTGGCTCGCATTACAACACGCGCGAGGCGGGCTTCAGCTGGATTCATAATTACTGGTGCAACCTGCTCGATGAACGTTCCATTAACGGAATGCCGAATACAGCCCGGCCGATCGCCCTGGCGGCGATGCTGGTTCTTTGTGTGAGTCTCGCAATCTTCTGGTGGCAGTTTCCGAATCACAGCAGGCTCAGAAAGCCCTACCGGTTGTCTATTCAAATATTTGGCAGCCTTGCCATGATCAATGCTTTACTCTTGTTAACGCCCCTTAACCACGATTTGGTGATCAATATTTCTTCCGGTTTCGGCCTGCTGGCCACACTCGGTACCATGATTGGACTGTACAGGAACGGCTGGCGCCTTCTTCTTTACTTTGGACTGTTCAACCTCGGAATGGTGATTGCCAATAATATCCTTTATTATAATAGCGGCCTGGCAGAATACCTGCCCGTGGTGCAGAAAATTAGCTTTTTCAGCTTCCTGCTGTGGATATGCCTGATCTGCACAAAGCAACTGAGATCGGAATGATGGAAGCGAATACTTTTCCAATACTGCCGTTCCCTTCTCCCCTCCGCTCCCCCAAAAGCCTGGACGCAGAGGGCGCGAAGAACCGCTAAGCGCGCAAAGGAATTCATCTCTCCCATTCATTTTCTCTTTCTCTTTCTCCTTCTCTTTCTCTTTCTCCCATCCGCTCTCACTCCCTTACTGCCTGCGAAGCAAGACCGGAATCGAGAAAGGTATTCCTGATCCTGACGTACAGGTTGACGTTATTTTGCATCCGGTGACCGTCTTTAAAAAACAGCAGGCGCGAATGAGGGTAGCTTTCCTGCAGCTTACGGTTGATTGCATCCGAAAATACCACATCTTCGGTGCCTTTGAGAATAAGCACTTCCCCCTGAAATTTCTTTCGGTCAATGGTAAATTCTTTTGGAGAAATATGGTTGAGGCTACAATACGCTACCAGGTCGGAAATAGTCCTGGAAGAAAGCTCATATAACAGGTTGGTTTCGGTTTGGCTGTTATATCTCATCAAATCATATCCCGTCAGTTCAAACCACCGAACCCTGGCGGCTATTTCTGAAGGCGCCTTGATCATATAATTCAGGATGTCGAGGTTGGTAACGGGTTTAATTTTATACCTGAAAAGGGACCCGCCTGCCTCCAGCTTCTTTAAAATTTCCAATTGCGCCTCGCGGGGATCTTTGCTGGACCGGCCGGCCTGGTACAAAATATTACAGACAGAAGCTTTATTCAGTGATCTTTTCTTCAACAATCTCTCCAGTACCAACTCGCCTTCCGGATTGAAGTCTTTGAAATCGGGAGAATATTTCAGGGAATCCTTCCTGGCCAGGTCGGGAGCGCCGGTAGATTCCAGGATCATCCTGTTAACATGCGTTCCATACCTGGACACATACTGCTGCGCGAGAACGCCTGCACCGGACGCTCCAAATACATTTATCTTCTCTTCTTCGCTTAATAATCCTTTCCTCACCAGATCCTTTCTCACCAATTCGATATCCTCTACCTGCTGGTCGGAATCAAATAGACGAAGTGCCTTGCCGAAATCAACCCCGCCTTCTTTGTACACCTCCGGAAAAAGGCTGGGCGAATGCCCTCTCACTCCTATCAGCACATACGCGGCCCCCTGTAATACGTTCTCAAAAAAATCAAAATCAGTTTTGGTCGATACCAGTTCCATCTGGCCGTCGGTCAGCAGAAGACAGATGTTGCGGTGCTGGTAAAAATGAGGACTGAACAAATACAATCCCCTGAAGCTTCCGGCTGCCGTATCGCGGTGATCAACAGGCAGATTGATATAATGATGAAAGCTATCTTCCGGCATCTCTGAATAACTTTCGCTTAAGGCGATTCTATGCCTGGGTATACTATAGTAGTCAAAATGAAAATAAGCGATGGTAGCGGCTAGAATAGCCAATACGCCGGAGAATAGCAGGAGTCTTTTCTTGAGTTTGGTCATATGTCTGCAGGCTTAACTGAACGCAGCAAGCGTTGTGGTAAAGTTTTACCCTTTGCTAAGATCGCTTAAAGCGGGCTACCTCGCTCTGATCCTGCAACATATTTCCTTCGATTGACAATATTCTCTTAAACCCCTGCTTTTCCTGTCTTCACTTTCCCTTCTCGCTTATAATTCGCGAGGATCACACCGGTACCGGTTACGGTGTGGCTTTTCAGTGTAAATGCTGCTGGTATGTTCCCTTTGCCGAACAGCTTTTTACCCTTTCCCAATGTCAGCGGGTAAATTTTCAGTCGCAGTTCGTCGACCAGGTCGTTTTTGAATAGCAATTGGACAAGCTGGCTACTTCCCCATACCTGTATATCGGGGCCTTTGGATCGTTTAAGTTTCTCAAGATCCGCAACGGTTTTCAGGAAGACCGACTTGTTCCAGTCAGATTTTTTTCTCTTTTTGGAGAATACATATTTGGTTCCCTCATTGATTCGGGGCCAGAAGTCTCCATGCTTCGGCCAGTAAGGTTCCCAGATTTCAAAGGTTTTCCTACCCAACAAAAAGTCAGTTTGCATATTCAACTCTTCCTGGATCGCCTTGCTGTCAACTTCATCGCCGTAGGGAGCCACCCAACCACCCCATTTAAAGCCGCCGGAACTATCTTCTTTCGGACCTCCCGGTCCCTGAATTACCCCATCGAGGGTAACCATTGATAACACGATAATTTTTCTCATACATCTTAAATTTTGTACGACTCAAAGCTCGTTTATGCCTCACTAATTATGAATGGGGAATTACGACAATAGTCTGGGTGAGATGCGCAAATAGTCCACGATGATTTACCGGGCGGTAATAAGGACCTTGATAAAACGGGGATAGTAGATCTTTCGGTTGGCAATTAATTCGCGCCAGTCTAAACTATTCAGGTTATAGGTTATATACAGTCCATTGCCGCGCAGCTCCGGATGCGCCCTTGCCGCATACATGAGCGGCTGGCTGTTTTCTGAATAGTCAGGAGTATATAAAATACGGGGGTCGGACCATTTACCCTGAATGCTGTCAGCCATTCTCAAAGCAATAGCCGCTTTTCCGAAACCTATCGATTGAACCTGCACATACTTACGCAAGGCTGAATCATAATGAACCGAATACTCTGTAGCGCCGGTGAATAATGATTCCGGGATCTTTTCCCTGAACTTGCGCTGATCCCATTTTCCGGTAAACCACCACTGCGGGTTTTTCAATTTTCCCGCATAAACATCTTCGGTTCGCCATCTTAACAGGTACACCTCGTGGCTATCTGGCTCAACAGCGCCAAAAGCATAAATATAGTGATTGTCTTTCAGCACGGCAGCCGATCCGGCGATTGTACCAAAAGTCTCAGGAACCCGTAGATATTTCATTTTCCACCTGCCTGGC
This sequence comes from uncultured Chitinophagaceae bacterium, assembly GCA_964605065.1. Taxonomy (GTDB): domain Bacteria; phylum Bacteroidota; class Bacteroidia; order Chitinophagales; family Chitinophagaceae; genus Endoryza. Next base: position 54,966 of record CAZSAQ010000019.1, on the reverse strand, counting down.
ATCTCCCGCGGATTGAACACCATCACCGCCGCCCATCCGACGGCTTCGAATCCCAGTCCTGTTTTGCTGCTCCTTTCCCTTATCAGAAAAATAATCAGCCGGTCTTTTATCATAGCCCCATGCCCTACCCAGTACCAGCCATTCTCTCCCGCCTCAAAAAACGCTCTTGCCTGGCCATTATCCTGTCGCCAATAAAATTGTAAGGAAGCGTGCTTCAAATCATATCCCGACTGGAGGGCAACACTATTTCTAATGATCGTGGAATTTTCTCTCCTGCCAGAGGAATCCATGCAAATAAACCCATCACTAAAAAGCCATAGGACTTTGCCATCGCCCAGATCAATGGAAGAGGCGCCGTCTGCCCCCAGCCATTGCCGGTTTCGGGTGAAGAGAGGGTTGTATTCTTCAGAGGCTTCAACAATTATCTGGTACTTTGAAGTATCAATGAACTGGCCGGAGGCATTAAAAGAGAAAAAAAGCAGAAGGAAACAGATATTATATCTAAAATAGCAGCAACGAAAGGATATGGCCCGCGACTCCTTAATTAATTTAGTATGCAAACGGTTGGTCTTTTACTCACATAGTTACACCACCCGTTTTTTACCAGGTAAAGATCCATTCCTGAATTGTCACCGAACCGACAATTTTTTACTTTTTCGGGCGGAAGGAACCCTACATCCTGCCGGAAGCATGCTACTGGTTTTTTGTCTGTCTGATGTTGACTGATGTATTGTTTATTCTCATAAAATTCAGTCGCATCGTTGGCGGAGTTCGGGGGTGATTAGTTCCAGATTCCGTTCATTGATGTTAATATTATTGGAGCTTGTTCCGTAACAACAATGGTATGTTCATGCTGAGCCATAAAGCCTCCCTTGTTTCCAACCATCGTCCATCCGTCTTTCAGTGTTTCGGCATAGGAAGAAGCAGTTGAAATGAAAGTTTCTATCGCCACCACTGAATTTTTCCTGAACCGGGTTCTGTTGTACGGGTCGCGATAGTTGGCTATTTCGCCCGGCGCTTCGTGCAAGCTTCTGCCCACCCCATGCCCATTGAGATTTTTTATTACTTTAAATCCTTGTTTTCGGGCTTCCGTTTCGATGAGATGTCCGATGTCCGAAACTTTCACGCCACCTCTGATATTGGCGATGGCCTTTCGGAGAATTTGCTTCGAAGCCTCTACTAGTTTGGCGTGTTGATGAATATCTTCTCCGAGTACGAAAGAACTGCCATTATCCGACCAGAATCCATCGAGTTCAGCAGAAACATCAATATTTACCAGGTCTCCTTCCTGCAGAATTTTGTTTTCTGAAGGAATTCCGTGGCAAAATTCATTGTTAACACTGATGCAGGTCCAGCCGGGAAAGCCATAGGTGAGGTAAGGTGCTGATCGGGCCCCGAATTTTTCGAGAATGGTCGCCCCAAAATCATCCAGCTCTCTTGTAGTTATGCCCGGCCTGGCATACTCTTGCATTTCTTTCAGGGTAATGGCAACCGCTTCGCTTATTTTTTTCATACCGATAAACTCGGCTTCCCGGGTAATTGACATGCGTAAATTTTAAGTTGCTGAAGTTTGTGTAGGCAAAAATAGTAAGATTTGTGGGGCTTATTGCGCGTTGCATTACGTCGGAACAGTGGCAACATCAAGTTGCCGGCATCAACCCTTTGCTGGCAATCAGGAATTGCCAGTCTGCTTTTTTGAACTCAGCCCGGGAGTCGTAGGTATTTCTCTCTAATTATCTTCATATGATGCCATTCATGACCGGCGATATGATAGGCCATTGCGCGAACCGTTCTGTTATTTCCCGGTTTGCCATGCTCGTCGGAAATAGATCCGCTACGGAGCATAGCCTCTTCGGGCAGGAACTGGAACAGGGTCAATGTGGACTGCCTGACCGACTCATACTCCTCAAAAATACTCTCCAGGCTTCTTTCGTTGGCATGAGAATACCTGGCATAGTCTTTCTCTTCAAATCCGGGCAGCACCGTGCTATCATTTCTTGCATATCGCAAAGCCCGGTAGGAATAAATTCTCTCATCGTCAATATTGTGGACCAATATTTCCCGGATGGTCCATTTATTGGTTTCATATCGAAAGCAGAGCTGTTCTTCGCTCAACGGTGAAATTAATTCCTTCAGCCGGTAAAAATTATCGTGAAGCTCCTGCAGAATATCGGTATCTGTTTTTACCAGATCGAAATATGGCTGCGAATAGGCCGGGTATTCCGAAGGCAAGGGGCGCGCTATTTTTCTATACCCTGTGTTCATTTTTTGTCGTGTGAACTTTGTTGACTTTTCTTTCTGAGCGCCTCCGCCAGTTTAATCGAATGTTTCAGCGAGTTGATGTTATTCCAATCGCTGTGCGAAACGATGATCACCGAGGGATTGGGGCATTTCGCCTGCACTCTTCGCAGGGTTGCTTCGTATGCAGTCACATTCGCGTCGCCAAGATAACCAAGACTTTCCGCGTCCGCTCCTTTTATCAGGCAGCCCCCATAAAGAATTCTTTCCTTTTTGAACCAAAGCACAATATTGTCCGGGGTATGGCCTTCTCCAGGATAATAAGTTTCAAATGAATAGCCCCCGACATGAAAAACCGTGTCTTTTTCTATGAGAAACTCAGCTCTTTTTTGATTTTTCTTCCTGCTTAGCTCGTCGGTAAGCCTGGTAGTATAAGTTTTAATACCCAGCCGGCGATAATACTCGAATCCCGCAGTTCGGTCGTCATGAAAATGGGTAGCTATACAGATCGTTACTTTTTTATGATGCCTGTATTCAATGCTATCCAGCAATGGCTGGAATTGCGTGGTATCCCAGGGCGTATCAAACAATACGACTCCTTCGGAAGTAACCAGGTACATGCCGTTTGCCGGTATTTTTTCTCCCTGATATAAATTATAGGTTGTATAGATGTAGAAATTCGAAGTAAGGGGAGAAATTTTCAAGCCCAGACCGGAATGCTGGGCAATGCCTGCATGAAAAATAAAAGTCAGGCAAATGATCTGTAAAAGGTACCGCATGTGTTTCAGAAGCATTTAAAAATAGCGCAGCCTGCTGGCAAAATTACTTAGGTTGAGCAGCCGATATCTGTTTGATTTCACTGATCTGAATGATTGGCTTAATGGCAGTATACTTGCGTATGTCGGCAAGTATGGTGTCGATGTTTTGTCCGATCGACTTATTATATGCTGCTACATCGCGAATGTAAAAGTATCCGATCGCTACAAAAGGAATGGTATCCGCTGGAGTTCTTCCTGATATTCCCTTGTCAATTTCGTAATGTTCCAGGTTTTTACCGATATAACCGGCCACCAGGGGCATATGGTTCTTTTCGTAGTAGTCCATATTGAAGGCGGTATCCGGACCAGTTGGATATAATATGGCCACTTTGTATTTGGCTGGCTCCGCCTGAGCAGCAGGCTGTTCTGTCTTATCGGCCTGGCAGCTGGTGAGCACAACGAAAAAAAGGCAACCCAAAATAATCGACAGTGTTCGCATCTCTGATTTTTTTATGTTTTTAATGTAGAGCAGATCTGGCTAGCGTGCAGAACTATTTTGGTGTATTGTAAGAACCACATCCCGGGCAACCATTTCCGGAGCTAAAAATAACCAACTTTGAAATGAATGGCTGCTGAAAACATGTCAAACGGCGTCAACTCAGGTCATACGCCTGTTGGCCTTTGATGTGGGTAGTTTGGTAGCTAAATATCCTCCTCGATCCTGATTTGAAAACTAGGAGTCCGGTACTCCGGGCTGTAAATGATCGGTTGAAAAACTACCCAAGCTGTTCGGCCAGCCCTATGAGAATTCCTTCAGGACCCCTGATGTAACAGAGGCGGTAAACGTTTTCGTACTGAACGACCTCCGATACCAGTTCAGCCCCGCGCCGGTATAGTCTGTCGAGCAATTCGTCCAGTTTCTCCACCGTAAACATCACTCTCAGGTATCCATAGGCATTCACGGGTGCTTTTCGGTGATCTTCCACCACGGCCGGGTGAAGAAACCGCGAAATCTCCAGTCGGTTATGGCCATCAGGGGTTACCATCATCGCGATTTCCACCTGTTGATCAGTAACGCCGGTTACCCGGCCTGCCCATTCTCCCCCGATCACCTGCCGGCCTTCGAGTTTCAGGCCTATCTCCATAAAAAAAGCGATCGTTTCGTCGAGGGACTCCACAACGATACCCACATTATGCATGATGGGAAAAGCAACTTTTGCCATTGTACTTTTTTCGCTTTACAGTTTATGATTCTTTAAGGCCCGATCGAATGGCCGACTCCAGTACTTTTTTGTCAATATCCTTCAGTGCCTTGAACTTTATGCAATAACCGGTAACGGTGGCCTTACCGATCTTATCTCCAAAATTCTTCGCCAGAAAGGTTTTGTCCTTCAGACCCATAACATACACTGAAATCCCGCTGGTATTGCCACTCAGGCCGATCTGATAAAACTCTTTGGATTTGCCATCAGCATACTTAATGGTGTAGGCCCCATAACCAATATTGGGATTGGAGACTACTTTTCCCTCGCTGTTTTTACCATCCAGGAACCATAATTGACAGGCAGGCATGATCTTCATGATGAAACGGTGCAGTTCGCCCATATCAGCACGCTTAGCTTCCGGCTGAGCAGAAATGTATTTTTTGATTTGGTTGATCACACTCATAATAGCAAATAAGGTACGATTTTTCGTCCTAATCGACTCCCCTTAGAAATAGCTGATAATCTCTATGTTTGCCTGTATTGCCGGAAAACGAGCAAACATTCTGCCGGAAAATCAAGCAGTATGAATCCGTATTCGGGTAGTCTGGCTGATGAATTCTACTTTACTGAAAATGGTTATTGTTTACCGGAACCATGGCATTTGGGGCATGTATCGAAAAAACTGCCAGTGGTTGTTTCAACATTATGATAGATGGTTCTGCCCTGGCTGTCTGTATAAGCTACCCTTTCAAGGTGATTGCCAAATTTCTCAACTTTTCCACTTCCGTTGCACATCATGCAATTCGTGGCCTGTCCACTACTGCTTTTCAGCAATACTGCCAGTCGCATGTTCTCGCGCAGCAGTCTTTGATACTCCTCCTCTTTCTTATCTCTCCATTTTCTTTGCTCCTCCAGTTCTTTCTGCTGGGCAGCTATTCGTTCATTATTTTTCTTGACATAAGCCAGCTGGTATTCTGCGAGGTCGCAATTTGCCACTTTTTCAGTGGCGTAGTCGAGAATTTGCACTCCGTTCCAAAACTGGTCTTTAATCTTATAGGTTTGTATGGCCGCGATATTTTTTAGGCCCGGGCTGAAAATAATATCAGGGGTCCGGAAAACTCTCCTTTATATGGTTGAATAAGCCAGTTCTCTAATACCTGTCCTGTTTTATAATTCACAAAGTATACCCTGGCATCGAAGGTTTTTACGTTGTCGTAGTAAGAATAAGCAGCAGTGTCTCCTGACAAGGATTCCAGGCTGAACCGTTTATGGTTCAAGGCGTCGGGGATTACAATATCCTGTAGTGCCGGGGGAGGCATAAGACTAAATATGGAAACACTATTGACAGCCGTGTCGTGGTTAAAGCGGATCACTTCTATACTATCCTCATTCTCTGCACCAGAATAGTTCCGGTAGGAGGAATAATGGTGAATGAAATATTGGTTGGTAAGTACATCCTTGGAGGCGATCCTTAATTTTCCCCTGAAAGAGAAATTATACCTGCTGTTGTCGTACACTGGCGAACTATAGATTTCTTTGGCAGTGAAATCTTTAAAAGAATATCGAAGTACTTTGACAACGGTTTTCCCTTCTGTTTTCAGTTGTTGGCTTTGCAGGTACAATACGATATATCCTGTCAAACTTGTGGCATCATAGACGACACGGGTGTTTTTGATTTCCGGCCCGGTCAGCGCTCGTAGCTCAGATTTACTAAGTTTTCGGTCGCTAGACAAATAATTGGCACTCTCAAACCTGATATTAAAACTCCTCGCCTCTTCGGGGGTACTAAACAGGCGTATATTAGGAATAGTGGCGACTACTTCTTCCTTATTTTCGTCTATTACATTCAATAGCGATATGCTTAGGGTGCTGTCGGTGGTGAGATGCCTGCGCATACAGGCACCGGGCGAATAATTGAGTCTGACCTTTTGCGCGGCATTTACCCATCCCTGCGGCAGACGATCAAAATATACTACACGATGTTTCTCAAATTCAGCTTCCTTACAATCAAAATCTGAAGACAGATAACAGTACCGGTCAAAAGCGGCCAGCACTTTTCGGCCCAGCGGGCGTTTTCCCAGGTAGTATTTATGAAAATCATCTACGAGTTTGCCGGTCTGGGCATCGAATACAGCCACGGCATCAGGACCCGCTTCTTCCATATCGTAGTACGTGTATCCATCCGCATCCGTGCGATTATAATACGTATTAATATCCCGATCGCGCAGCACATAAAATTCCCGCCCATCATCGGCAAAGCTGTACAGGTTTACCGACGTTCCTCCGAAACGGCTGGTAATCGTTGCTTGGGTAAAATTTGCGGTCTTCTGCTTTATACTCTGGGCCGCCAGCTGAAAAGCGGAGATTAAAAGGAGAGAGCAGGTAGTAATAAGAGACAAAAACCTCATGGTTGGGGGGGGGATTTTGTCACCTAAAATACGTTGAGTTCACCATCAGCATATACCTTACACTGGGTATTTTCGATGAAACGCAGTCCAGGCTCAACGAAGTCTTTATACTCTGTCGATCGGTAGTTGTGCGGAAATAAGAATGGGATGGAGAGTGGGAGCGGGAAAGCAATTTTTTGTGAAAACATTTGCCGCCAGCGCGGGTAGGGGTCGACAGTAATTGCTCATTACAAGGCACAGTGACCTACCCGTGCCTAAGTTGCTGCACTTAAGGAAATCGCCCCTTGATCAAACCACGAATGACGGATGAATCCAAAACGAGTATTCAACTCCTGCTGGCGCGGGTATGGTCGGCAGAGATTGGTCATTACAGAGTACAATGACCTACCCGTGCCTAAGTTGCTGCACTTAAGGAAATCGCCGTTTGAACTAGGGATGAGAATTACGATCAAATTACAAATGACGAACGAACCCAAAACCTGCCAACGCGAAAATTAAACCCGAAACGATAAACGCAACCTACCTGCGCCAGCAACAAAGCATGTAACAATCGCTGTCTTTCGGATGATAGCGAACGCTTTCCCTCGAAATTGTAATAGACAGGGTGAGAATTAAAGATGTCTGGCCGGTGCTGTAGATTTTTCACCAAAGAGCGCCCTGCCAAATGGAGCAAATCACCATTTGTGCGGATGGAGCGCAACCCGGTTTTTCAGAGCTCATTCTTAAACTTGTAGCTTGTCTGCGGGTTTGAATGCAGGAACTGGATCAAAGAGTCAACAGAGGAACCCTTATATATTTTCGTGATTGGAAGTGTCATTGTCCTTCCATCGACGGTAAATTTCATAACCCATCCATTCTTGAGCGACTGCACGATGGAGTATCCCCCCAATAAAACCGGAATGACAGGGAACACAAATTGCAAAACATGAAACTCCTTAAAATTATTAGCAAAAAAGAACTCATAAATAATCTTAACGGACGAATACAACCCTATAAAAAAAAGCGTAATCCCAAATAAAAGCAATAGTCCCCAGTTTCCAACCTGTCTACCCCTGGCAACCGCAAGGTAAGAGATATCGTTAAGAGGTATTTTTCTATAACAATATCCATTTCTTAATAACCTTATTTCCGCCTGATCAATTGAAAACTGCTCTGTTTGAAAACAAAAATCTGACATGCCCTATAATTAAATACTGCCTGAAATTAGAGTATTGGAAACAGGATTAATAGCAAAGAAGTAGACCTACCAAAAAGGAATATTTCCTCATGCCCTTCTCCGCTTTCTTCCTATTTTGAATATTGCATTATTTTTCAGTTATATAACTCAATTCCGTTACCCCATTGGCAAAGGGCCGGGTTGACAGCAATTTCAGCTTTGTCCTTTCTTTAACCCCTTTAAAAAGCGGAATGCCCTGACCGAGCAGAATGGGATTAACAAACAACCAATATCCATCAATCAGATCGAGCTCTATTAGAGAATGAGTAGCCCGCGGGCTTCCAAAAACCAGGATATCGCCATTGACCCCCTGCTTGATTTCTTCGACTTTCTCTGCAATGCGATCGCTGATGATAGTAGTATTTGGCAAAGAAGCGTCGTTCATCGACTTCGACAAAACCACCTTGTGAACTTTCTTATACCACCGGGAATGGTCAATATCATGTTTGCTTGCGTCCGGAGCATCCCCGGCGGTTGGCCAGTAGCCTTCCATCATCTCATAGGTTACGCGGCCGTACAGGGCGGTGTTGCCCTCACCGATCCTCTTTCCCACATGGTCAAACAATTCCTCATCTACTTTTATCCAGTCCATTTCGCCATTAGGTCCCGCTACAAATCCATCAAGGGAAATGTGCATGAATGAAATCAATTTTCCCATTTCATTTTATTTTTTGTGCCCAGGTGGTCTTCCTGAGCTGTTCGGAAATATTTTATCGCTTAGTGGTCAGTTTTTTTCGTTCAACGATTCCAAAAACAGGCCGGCCAGCACTTCGGGCTGGATCCTGTTAAGAGTCGGGTTGACCTTCAACAAGAACCCGTTGCCGGATGGTTCATTCAAGTAGATATTTCTTTTCTTCATCGCTTCCCTAAAACGAATCGGGTCGTATCCTTTGATGTCAAATCTGACTATATGTGTACCGGTTTCCCATTCGGAAATTGCCAATCTTTCCTCCTTTCGCAGCCTGGTAAAAAGTTGCTGCGCATTAAACCAGGCCTGTTTATAATCGCTTATGAAAGTATCAGCAAAATGCAGGGCAATAGCGGCAAAGGGCCAGGCTGCCGGGAGCCCGCCACCAAACATTCTCCTTTCGTGATAGAGCGATTCGGTAAACTGCCTGGAACCAGCGAGGATAGCGCCGGAGGGAGCATTGAAACACTTATACAGGGATGTATAAACAGTGTCGAACAATTCGCCGTATCTGACAGGTTCAATATTGGTGTGAACAGACTGAACGAAAAGCCTCGCCCCATCCAGGTGAGTCTTTATACCATTACTTTTCGCATAATCTGCAATCGGTTTGATCTTCTCATATTTGAAAATACGATCTTGTTGTCGCCTGACAGGCGTTTCGATGGAAATTGCCCCGATCCTGGTTTCTACCCTCCCCGATTTGGTTTGGTTGGCAATGCCGATCACCTCGTCTAACGAAAAATCAACTGAATGTGGACCTGCAGGGATTAAATTTAGTCCACTCAATGTTTCGGCGCAATCGCCAGAGTCGTTGTATAAATGACTTTGCTCCTGTACAATGGTTCTGCGACTATTCCCCGCCAGTTTGCGAATGGCGATATGATTAGCCAGGGTTCCGGTAGGCATGAATACCGCCGATTCTTTGCCGAGCAGGGCCGCAAATTTGCTTTCCAGTTCTTCTACTGTTCCTCCTCTTGAATAACTATCCGGTTTTACCTTGCCTTCGTCTACCATTCGTGTTAACAGATCGGCATATTCATGGGGGGAAAGCTCTACGCCGTCATAGATAAAATCAACCTTACTCTTATTGTCGGGGAGCTTGCCGGCTTTCGGGCCGCCCGCAAATGAGCTCAATGAGGTTGCGGTGGCTGCCAGCAGGCTTCCCATTTCAATAAATTTCCTTCTTTGCATACGGTAGATTTAACGGCATTAGAGTTGCAGACATGAAGTTATTCAGAAATACCGACGAAAGCAGGGCATTTTATCCGGCCTTCGTCACCCGCATTTTCCGGGAAAAAATTTCAGCGAACGGAAAGCCGGTATCAATTCTTACCGGGAAGACTTCAGCAGTTTCAGGGTTACCCCAATTTGACCCAGGTGGTAAATATCATGTTCAATGATGCCTTCGATCAAATATTTATAGGTGTAGTCGGTATCCTGGAATACCGTATCCAGGAACAAATCCTGCCGGCCGTCAATAAGGCCGATCATCCACTCGGTACTCTGGTAGAGGCTGCTTCGGAGCGCTATCCAGCCTGTTTGCTTCAGTTCGGCATTCGGCTTCCAATCGTTAGGGGAATTCATCAGTTCCGTTTTTCCTCCTTCAAATCTCAGCAGACATTCCTTTCTCCATTCCAGCATATGGGAAACATGGCTGGCTACGCTGTGAACACCGGGAAGGGGTTCAATAAAAACGATCTCCTCATCGAGGTTGTCAAGCTTGTCTTTCAGGCTTTGGTCGAACCAAAGCGATCCTTCCTGTAGCTCTCGAAGCTGCCTGATAAAATTATTTACGAGTATGTTTGACATGTAGGTTTTCTTCTCTATCTGCCTGAAAAGTTATACCAGCCTGACCAGCTTACCCCTTCTCTTAACAATATTCTTATAGTCCCATTGGATTTCTTCCGCTTTTTTCAGCCAGCGTTTCAGGTCTTTGCTGTTCACTTGTTCTACGGAAGTGTACCGCATTTCGGCCGCTTTAAAACTTCCTTCTGGCTGAAGGCCCTCCTCCTCGAAAGACTGGCCACTCCAAAACAATAGCCTCACGGAGTCCTTAAGTTTACTATACCCAACAATTGGGTTTCCATCCAGGAACCATACCGGGTGACGATGCCAGATCTTGTTTTCTGCTTTGGGCAGCGATTTATCGATCTGTGCAAACAGCAAGTCGCAAATGGCCCTGTCAGCCTTTAACAGCGCTGTATGGTAGGCTTTGATTTCCTTAATCATATTTAATAGTCTTTAAATCCTGAATAGTGAAGCCTGGAAGCAGAGCGCTCAAAGGTCACCAGGAAAACCTCATTCTCTTCCTCTCACACTCTCTCTTTCCCTTTCTCTTTCTCTTTTCTCTTTCTCCTCTCCACTCCTGCTCCCATGAAGCCTGGACGCAGAGCGCGCAAAGAACCGCAAAGACCGCCAGGAAAACCTCATTCCCTTTCTCTTTTCTCTTTCACTTTCTCTTTCTCTCCTCCACTCCTGCTCCCATGAAGCCTGGACGCAGAGCGCGCTAAGAACCGCAAAGACCGCCAAGAAAACCTCATTCCCTTTCCCTTTCTCTTTCTCTTTCTCTCCTCCACTCCCGCTCCCATGAAGCCTGGACGCAGAGCGCGCAAAGAACCGCAAAGACCGCCAGGAAAACCTCATTCCCTTTCTCTTTTCTCTTTCACTTTCTCTTTCTCTCCTCCACTCCTGCTCCCATGAAGCCTGGACGCAGAGCGCGCTAAGAACCGCAAAGACCGCCA
>CAZSAQ010000019.1:0-43609 GCA_964605065.1 uncultured Chitinophagaceae bacterium | reverse complement strand
AGAGCGCGCAAAGAACCGCAAAGACCGCCAGGAAAACCTCATTCCCTTTCTCTTTCTCTTTCTCTTTCTCTCCTCCACTCCCGCTCCCATGAAGCCTGGACGCAGAGCGCGCAAAGAACCGCAAAGACCGCCAGGAAAACCTCATTCCCTTTCTCTTTTCTCTTTCACTTTCTCTTTCTCTCCTCCACTCCTGCTCCCATGAAGCCTGGACGCAGAGCGCGCTAAGAACCGCAAAGACCGCCAGGAAAACCTCATTCTCTTTCTCCTCTCCGCTCTCACTCTCTCTTTCCCTTTCCCTTTCTCTTTCACTTTCTCTTTCTCTTTCCCTTTCTCTTTCTCCTCTCCTCTCCTCTCCGCTCCCGTTCGTCTTCAGGACTTTCCTCGGCTCTCACAGGTAGAAGATACAAAATATCATACCGAGGTTAAAAGCCGCATGACAAAAAATCGCTCCTAAAATCGATGTTGTTTTTTTTCTGAAGTAGAAAAATAACAGGCTCACCAGGAACATGGCTGTTACCCAAATTACGGTTGGCACAAAATAGAAGTTCCACTGATTGCCAAGGTACACCAGGCCAAAATGTGAGATATGCGTCAGAGCAAAGGCTGATGCATCTACCAGCGAAGCTTTTGATTCACCAGTCGTTCTGGCAAAACTGGAATGAACGATTCCCCTGAAAAACAATTCCTCCCCTATTGGGCTAAATGTCATCCCCGTAAGGGCCATAATAACAAACATCACATTCCTATCGCCCGCCGATAAAGAAGCGGGAATTTTATAAGATTTTCCTATATACTGATACCAGTTTTGGTAACTGTCACCATACAAGCCTTTTCCCAAGTAATAGAGAAAAATACTTGCCGCAAGTCCGCCTGCAAAGGCAATAATCAGCCAATTGCTATTTCGCGGCTTTTTTATTCCAATTTCCTTGCGCCCGGCTTTTGTCAGAAAAACAAAGGGGGCGATGGCCGAAATGGTCATGATCAGGCCGATAGATCCGTAATTGCCGGTTTCATTGGCGTGGAGAACCAATACAAAGCGGGGAATGCAAACAAGAAGAATGAGAAAAAGACCGAATTTCCAGTTGAAGTCAAATAACCGGCTCCAAAAGGGTCTTAATGGATTTTCCATTTCTGTTTGCTTTGTTGTGATATTTACCGGATTTCACCACTGGCCTTTTTACAGGAAGTGTCGCTGTTTTTTGTCAGTTGCATTGTCACCCGGGATTGCTTTGAAAGACTAATTCCCGCCCGGTGTGATTATTAAGATATGAAATTATATCGTACGGCGTTACGGAAGATCTTCGCTGTTGTCATTAACGCAACACGGAAGCGAACCAGGCTTATGTTAGTTAAAATTCGATTCTCATGATGATACACTCAACTATTTTGCACAGTTGAATGGGGGAAGATCCTTGCCTGGCTCAGTACAAATTTGGCCTGGTAATTCCCATTTTCTGGTAGTGCTCCTTGTTCATTTCGTAGTGTGCTTCTGTCATCTGGTTCAAATAATCTTTCAGCAATCCCAGGCCATACTCTTTTCGCCGTATGTCCACATTGGCCGAATCAATTAATCCGATTTTGGGGATGGCCCGACCGGTTGTATTCACTTCATAGGTAAGCTGGGTGCCGAACAACTGCCGGCGGCCGGCATTCACTTCCACCCGGTCAAATAAATAAGCATAGTTATTAGGGTTGGCATTCTCTTTTTTAACTTCCTTATCCATTGCTTTCAACACTTTTTGTTGAAATTCCGGAAACTTATCGCAGTGCTGTACAATCAGCCAGAAGTTACTGGAACCATCTTTTCCTACTTTATCAAACCCCGGAAAGCCATATTTATTGAATATTCTTTCCGCCTGTAATTTGTGAACGGTGAAAACACTATCCTTATAATTCTTCCATTCCTCCTGCCAGTGAGAGGCGGCAATCTGGTCGGTCTTCACCATTTCTTCCAATTCCTTCTTCAAACCCTCCTTTCTGTCTTCAGTCAGCTTCATCGCACAACCTGTCAGGCTCAATGCCATTGCCGCAATAAAATAGATATTCTTCTTTCTCATCCCTTTGATTTTTTAATTTGGGGCCTATCCCGGGTTTTGAAATAGTGATCGGTTACATTTTGCTTGAAAAATGGGGGTGACTGCCAATGCACAATCCTGTAGGATGAAGTTAATGTGTCGGTCGCTTTCGCTTATAAAAAACCTTGTTAATTGATGATATCGCCCTGGCTATTATCCACCTTCTCGCGAAACTTCTGAAGATCGGTGGGGTCTGGCTTTTTCCAGTCTTCCTCTTCGCCCACTACTTTTAATGGAAATGCTGACCGGTATGATCTTGTGGGGTTTCCGGGGAATTTTTTATCGGTGAGGTTTGGATCGTTCTCAAAAATTCCGGTCGGCTCTACCCGGTAGACTCTTTCTTTTCCCTCCCCTTTTGCCATGGCTGCAGCAAGCCCCGCTCCATTCACCATAGCCGTGAAGTATATATGATTCATGACAAACTCCGATTTATAGTTCGAATTCCCGCCAGCGGTCAGTAAATCGCCAGGTTGCAGATCGGCTTTGGTGCCATGATAAAAGGGACCCTTGTCTTTGGGCTGTTGTTTTTCAGAATTGGCGAGTGCTGTATACTCTCTTGCTTTGTCCTGTTCCTGGAGGTCATCGTAACAGTTGGCCATGGCAGAATACAAGGAGGGTAAAGCGCTTTGGGCGGCGCTATCGTTAACTTTCAGGGCATGTTGCAAGGCGGTTTCAAGCCACTGTAATTTTTCCTTTGCAGTCTTTTGCTGCCTTGCCAGGTAATGAGCGGCGAGGAACTTCTCAAAATCGTTGGTGGCCTCGTCCCAGCTCCGTCTGAAAAACACCATCGCTTCGGCTGTGTTGCCTTTTGCTTCCATGTCCATTCCCTGGATACATAGCTTTACAACAGGGTTGAAAGGTGAGAATTCCATATGTTCAGAGTTTAGCTTTCAATTTGCGCAGATACCTGAACTCTGCGACTCAAAAAAATATTAATACCAAAATTGTCTTTCTATGTTTGAGCTTTGAAAGGTATATGACAAATTTCTCCTGCGCAGCGTCACTGAGTGCGCTCCAGTTCCGTTGAATGAAGCAAAGCAATCTTCCAAAGACCCTTTTGGCGTTTCAGGATTACTGTCTCAATCCACTTAACACTTGTGGTCTTGCCATTGAAGCTTATTTTGGCATAATTGAAGTACGATACATAACCGGTATTCCCAATAATCTCTGTTTTAATAAAGTCAAAACGGTTCTCTCTTTTGAAATCGGGAGATTTGGCCTTCCTGGTGGTCATACGCAGCGCCAGCGAATCAAAATTCCAGACTTGCCCGGATTCCAAAATGGTAATATCTGAAGTACAGCAGGATCTTGCCCTGGCTGTATCCAGGTCCGAAAGCGCGGTAAATAATTTCACAACAACGGCTTCCAGTGGATCGTTTTTGGTTTGTGTACCAGCCTGTGCAAAACCGGTATTGAAAACAGGGAAAGTCAGCAGTACAATGAGGAACCATCTGGTCATAAACAACAAAGGATTTGATCGTTTCAATTTCAATGGCTTCCGGCGGGCAGGATCTTCGGGTGTGCTGTTATTCTGTGAGCTTATGGCCCCGAACCCTCAACAGGCAGTTTGCCGGCAGCAGAGTAAAGTTAGGCAGATGGTGCTGAATTTGGTCAGCCCTGGCTATCGGACTGCAGGCGCAGATGGCAGGTTGCGACTACGGCGGGTGGGTATACAAGCTGTCGCCCTAAAGCCAGATCAGTATTGGCCTCCCGTTGATTTTACTTCACTTCCTTCTGGTATCGCAACTTTGCCATTTGCGATACCAGAAGGAATATAAAGGTTGGGAATGTTAGTTATTGGCCTGGCAACAGGGTCGCGCGCAATGAGCACAAAAGCCTATTCATATGCTCGCAAGCCTGTCTGATCAGGGAATGGATCCGGCCGGTGTTTTTAGTGCCTGGATTTTGTGATTTGCGTTCTCTTCAAACGCAAGATGATTAAAAATTAAACCCAAAGTGAAGACCCGGCTGCCCGAAGAAAAACCTCGACCATTTGTCGTCAACTCTTTTAAACGACTCAGGCATTTTTGATTGATAGGGGCGATGAGTGATGGCGATGGATGGCTGGACAAAAAACCTGTCTTTGAAGAATTTAATGTGGTAACCAACGGAATACGTGTTAAAGATCTGGAAGCCCTTGTCGAACTTATCGCCGTTGGTATTCACAAAAGATTGCCAGGCAGGCATTACGTCAATTTGTGCAAAAAGCCCTTTCCACAGGAACCTGTAATAGGCCAGCGAAAAGCCATATTCCCGGATATAACCCGGAAACCCTTCCCCTTTCGCTTCATATGATTTTCCGTATGGGATGCCAATGGGCCATGCATATTTCCAGGTTTTCAGTTCAAGCGAAATGGCATCTTTTCGGGTAAGGCGATACCCAAAAGTCAGATAGACCATTTCAGGCTTATTATTATCCGGTATCAGATTAGCCAGCATAAAAAAAGTGCTGCCTGCGAAAAACTTCCGGTAATTGCTGTCTGTTTTGGAATATTGCGCGCTGAGCTGTAGCGTGCTGGTCATCAATAAGAAAAAGCCAGCAAACAAAAATCTCCTCTGCATGTCGGTATTGCCTATTTTTTAATAAGCGTGCAAAGGTAAATGGGCGGGAAGCCTCCATTCGTTCACTTAAGTTAATAAATGGGGCTTACCCTTTATTCTTCTCCATGATCCGGGCTCTCAAGCGGCTTAAAGATTGGGGTTGGATACCCAGGTAGCTCGCCAATTGATGCTGCGGCACCCGTTGGATGAGGTCTGGTCTGTTCTGCAGTAAATTCAGGTATCGCTGTTCGGGGGATGATGTTTTAAACTCGTCAAAATTGATACGCTGCTTGGCTAAAAGTTCCTCTGATAACACTCTGCAAATGGTTTCGAACTTTGGAAATTTACTGTTCACCTCTAACTCCATATCAGAATTTGAAATGGTAAGTATGGAGTCTTCCACGCAACTAACATAATAGTCGGACGGAGTCTTGTTTATCACACAAGGCGGAGTCAGTACATCCATTTCTGTATAGAAAGCGGTGGTTTTCTCTTCACTGTCCTTAACATAATATGTCCGGATACACCCTTTCAGAACAAAGTAACTCTCCTTGGACCTTTGTCCTTCTTTAAGTAAAATAGTCCCTTTTTTTACCGACCGAAAGATGTCGAGTGAAATAAGTACATTCTTCTCCTCTTCGGTCAGTGTAACGTATTTTGCCAGGAAGTCAAAAAGTAAATCTTGCATAGTTTTTTGTTGTTTCAGTCGTCGGCTCATCTGGCCCCGGCTGTCAGCCGCAATTCATCGGTCTCCATTCATCCGGAACGAGGGTAAAGTTATGCATATGCCACAATATATTTACGCCCGGTTTGGCCGCCTGCCCTTTCTTTGCAAGCCTTTAACTGAGTTAAAAGTTACAGTGTTAGTGCCGGCCGTTGGGCCTTTATCGCTGAATGGAATAATTTCCCATGGTATCAACCAGGAGAGTTAGTCCGATGCCTACATCAGTTACAGGAACAGAAATGCTGTACTCGAGTATTAATTTTGAGTGGTTCACCTTACAGGTGGGAGGCAGCATAACTCCAAATGAGTCAAGTGCAGGAAATAGATTTCCCCGGAAATCGTCTTTTATGACTTTCTTTCTGACGAGCGTGTCTTCCCCCCTTGTGATAAGGATTTCCGTTTCAAAATTATGGGTTGTAAAAGGCGCGTTGGTGTCAAAATTATACCTTGAGGGCACAATAACTGCACTATCGTATAAGCAATAGTGCCTTACCAGAAAATGATAAATACTATCGGGCGTTGCCAGATTTACCCGGTAGTCAGTTTTATATCGCTCGGGATATAGCCTCCTTATTTCTGCCAAATCAGGAGTAATAGCGTCTGGCGATTCGGGAAGTTTGTCTGTGTCGTGTCTGTTACTTGTCGGGGATCCACTTGAGCATGCTACACAACAAATGGTCAAAACTAAAAAAAGGCATTTCATTTCTTAAAATTGTCCAGATGATCGCCTCGATCTTTCACTTACATCTCATATCCGTGACAGCGCTAAATGGCCTCTTGCCAATATACTCACTATGCATCTCCAGAAAGTTATTCCCTATCAAAAATTCGTGCCAGTTCTTTTTTTAACGCCTCTCCTTTCAGGTCTTTAGCAATCACTACTCCGCTGGGATCAATCAGAAAATTTGCAGGAATTGAGGTGATGCCATACTTCAGATACACTTCGCCTTTGTCGCCACTTAGATCGGAGACCTGCTTCCAGGTGAGTTTATCCTTAGCAACTGCTTTAATCCATTTTTCCCTGTCTGTGTCTATTGACACACTTAGAATTGCGAAATTCCTATTCTTGTAGCGCTCATAATTTTTGATAAGGTTGGGGTGTTCTTCCCGGCACGGTCCACACCACGAAGCCCAAAAATCCACAAGGACATATTTACCAGTAAAGGAAGAAAGGCTTATCAATTGGCCGTTACTATCATTCATGGAAAAATCAATCGCTTTCATTCCAGCCACTAATTGGCGCTTTTTCTTAATTCTTTCATTAATTACGCTTCCTTGTGTCGTTTGCTTTAAGTTTTCTGTGAGCAGGTTATATATTGATGCTGCTTTGTCAATATAAGTGTTAATTCGAGACCTGTTAAAAAGTATATCCAGGCTAACGTATGAATCTGGGTATTTCTCTGCAAATGCCAATTCGATATCTACGATGCGATAAAAAATATTCTCCAGCTGCCTTTTGTTGCCATTTACTAAAGCAGTATCTCTCTTTTCCTCCTCTGAAAACAGATCCGGGTCTTTAATTTTACTTCTTTTTCTTACCAGGTTTGCGAGCTGACTCCGCAATAGCTGCAGTTTATCATTCAGCTCGGTTCCGCTTATAATCGATCCTGTTAGGGTGTCGGGGCTGCTGATCCTGATTGTACCGGCCTCTAAATATATGTCAACGCTTTCCGTGATAATATTTACCTGTTCCGGATTTTCATTGCGATAAATACTTGCTTTAACAGGCTCCTTGATTGAACCTTTAAAAGTGAATGCATTTCCGGAAGCGGTGGTTCTTTCCAAATAATATTTCCCTTCCTCTTTATAGGAAAGATACAAGGTATCGCCATTGCGTATTTTTTCACCAGAACCAATAATCAAAAAATTTGACTGCCCGTAACCCAGTGTCGTGCTCAAAAGAACAAGACAAAAAGAAATTATTTTCTGTCCTCTCATATTATCTTTTTGAAATGGAAATTCCTGGCTCTTATCTAGGCTTCCCTGTCCGATTTGACTGCTGAAAGAAAAAATTGTCTGTGCAATGTCGAATGCTATTTACTGACAGCCTCTCTTTCCCGGGCCAACATCAGAATTGGCCCTGGTCAAGACACATTGAAGCAAGCCGATTTTAATGGCTGTGTTGTCCACCTTCTCTACTTTATTGGTAATGAGTGTTCAGGTCAGATACTCTCAAAACTGCTTATTCAGGATGTGATATTCAATTTTTGACATATAGGGAAAGTAGGGCAATATTTCAATGAGTTCTTTTGTCTTCACCTCATCCGTACTTTGAAAAATCAATACGGCGTCCTTTCTGGAGACGGAAATAAAGAAACTTTCCAAAATTCCTTCCTGCTTCCATCGGTTGACAAACTCCATTTCGCTTTTCGGCAATTCCGGGTTAGCCTTAATTGTTTCGATACCGCTATCAGAAAGCGTGATTAATACCAGTACTCTATTCATTGATCTAATTTAGGGGTAGTTATTTGACTAAAATATAAAAACACAATCAAATTCGGGCTTTTTTTTCGCAAATGATTTATCACTGCAGAAACTGACTCTTATACCGCAACAAGAGTGTTCGGATGTTCGGGACTCTCCTGCCTGCTTTATTTCAATTCAGAGAGCACCAACTTCTTTTGTTTAAATGTATTTTTCATCGCCTTCTCTCTAACCTTTGCATCCTTGCTGTTTATCAGTTCAAAATATTCCACCGGAACGACCTGCCACGACAACCCATATTTGTCTTTACACCAGCCACACGAACTTTCTTCCCCGCCATTTGTAGTCAAAGCATCCCAATAATAATCTACTTCCGCCTGGTCTTTGCAATTGATTACAAACGAAACCGACTCATTGAATTTAAAGAAGGGGCCTGCCGCCAGAATACTGAACTCGATGCCGTTAATTTCAATGACGGCGGTCTCAAAGTCTCCTCCTCCTGCTTCAGGCGGATTTGTATATTTATGATGCTCTTTCAGTTTACCGTCTTTAAATATGGAGAGGTAATAATCTGCCACTGCTTTCGCATCTTTGGTCTCCACCCAGAGACAAGGTGTTATTTTTTGGGATATCATATCGTTGTTTTTATTCTTCAAAGATTTCTCGCGTGAATCCGTGCAACCCGACAGGCCCGACATCAGCAACACTGCCAAACAATTAACCGCAATTGCTCTCATCTGCGTAGTTTATTTACTACTGAATGTAAGATTAATAGTTCATTGCCGTTGCCAAAACACAGGGTATATTCTACCTGGGGCATTTTCATGCCAAACATGCTGACAGGCGCAGGGATCCTGCCGAGAGGTGTGAATTTCTTCTGAACACCGTTCAGATTGTTTACAGCGGACTTCCCAGATTCCTCTCGCAAACCCCTGCAAAGTCAATTGTCAATCGTCTACATATCCCAGATTAGTCTTGAAACTCAACTATCAGGGGTGAGTGATCGCTGAGTGCTGACCACTTTTTAAAACTCCCGACGGAAACCTTTTTTAGTCTTTTCGCAAAATCTGCAGAAGCAAAACAGTAGTCTAAATGATACGTTTTTTCTTCATGTCTGTACAAATAGAGTGTTGGGTGTTTTTCCTTCCCTTGCTCACGCTTGTAATAACTATGATAGGAGCTTGTAATATTCATTTCGCCCAGCATGCCAACCACATGCGAATGATTGTACAAACGTCTCGGCTTGTCCCATATCGTGTTGCTGTTAAAATCGCCCATCAGTAAAACACTTTTACCCGTCATCAGTCCACTGTATTCCAAAATTGCCTTCCAGACCTGGCCGATATACTGATACTTCGGATCTGTTGGGTTATTAGCCCAGATAGCGAAAAGTAGGAAGTCCAGGCCAGCTCCTTTGACCGAAATGGGTAAGATTATTTGATGGGAAGCGTTGTGACAAGGCAGCAGTTCAAGGTGTATTTTCCCATATGCAAACACGCCGAGACCTTTATTTTTATTTTGCCCATGCCAGATCACACAACCAGGTTTCGGAAAGTCTGGGTCACTTTCCAGTTTTTCCGGGCTTTCACACTCCGGTATGACCAAAATGTCGGGTTTATACTTAAGAATATGGAGGGCCTTTTTCCGAAAAGCCATGTTGCAATTCCAGGTAATAATTTTCAATGGCCCTTTCTTTAAAGGTTATTATTGATACTAAGCATTGGTGAACCTGAAGATCTTCGGGACAAACCGCGGTTTTTCTTCTTCTCTCTGATGCCGGTAGCCGGCCAACCTGCCCAACAGTTACTGCATCCCGCTTGTGTTTCACTATTTTCTTTCGATGTCGATGATCTCGCCGCTGCTCAACATTTCCTTCAACCTGGCTTTTGCAAATCCGTAGACATCGGTTGAAAATTCCCTTCTTTTCAGATCGTCCAATCCGGTTACTCTATTTACTTCATAGTTACTTGTACCGCTTTGCCATATGACCAGTTTAAGAAGGCCCGTAAAGGCAGCCTTTGAATTAGGGTTTGAATCCCTCTTCACTGGTTAAAAGGAAAATGGGACAGCAAACTAAAAGCTGAGGATTAACTCACCTACCTGCGTAGCATTGTATCTATATTAGTTGTTGCTTCTTTGTTGCCCGTTTCTTATAATCCTAATTTTAGTGTAACGAAACACCCTCTCCGCTTTTGGGTCGCCTTTACTTGGATTGTACCCAGTCGGATACCCAGCGTAAGAGACGATTTGCCCGGTTACTTGAATTTGTAAAGGCAAGTTATCGCCTTGCCATAATTTGTCGGCATTGATAAGTTTCTCATTCGCTGGCTCTAAAAAATAGTATTGTGTTACGGAGTCTGATGCTGTTTTTGTGTCGCTCCATTGGGCGCAAGTACATTCTATTGCATTGAATGACAAGTTAAGTGTCGTGTCGTCTTCTACTGAATATTCAATTTCCTTTTTCAATACTTCTATTGTTGTATACCGAAATACTCTTGCTTTGTCCAACAGTTCTTCACCTTTATTAGTTGCTTTTGGATAGTCTGGCCCGATATAAAATTGTCCAGTAACTTTTATAAAATGTCTTCCTGGGTCAAAGTAAATGGGAAGTTCTAAATCTTTGCTCGCGTGCTCAATAAAAATGCAATGCTCTGCAAGTTTATCATCTTCGTACTTTTTAAAGTCAGCTGGTGTCACCCAATTAGCACAAGCACAGCCCCAAACAATATAAATCAATTGTAATGTGTCCGCCTTGGCGATTAAAGTGTTTGTTGGGTCAGAAATGTCTTTATCGTCTGAACTCTTGTGTTCCAAGGTGTCTTTGGGGATTGTGGCTTTGTCAAGCTTGTTTGGATTTGTTGTACAAGCCGTAAATAGCAATAGAATAGATAAAAGCTTGTTCATTTGTAGGTGTTGGGAAAATAGCTCCTAACGAGCAGATATTGCCGATGGTGGTGAATCAGATGTTCGTGCAACGGAATTACCGCCAGCTTAATAATATATCGCTAGCTAAAAATCATAGCTAACACAAAATCGTTGGCGTTGTGGGGGGCGATCTCTGTTCCGTCTGCCCGGACCCACTGCTGACAGACCATATTGCCCAGCCGATTTTGTGCCAGTCGTTTTGCTGTCTTAGAAAGTTAGTACTGTTAATATTTGAAATCAATCCGGCCACAGGGGATTAGTGTTGAATACGGGTAAATACTAACGCTGTAAAAGAGATCATTTCCTTTCAAACTAAACGATGTTCGCGCTGTCCCCTGCGCCTGATGAATAAATATTACAACATAGAAATAACATCCTTCCTTTGGGTTGAGCGTCTTTTCAAATATGCTTGGCCTTCGATATCCATTATCTAAAATGGATTTCAAACCTGTCAATCCATAATCACCCAATAAAACCTTTGCAAGAGTCATTGTGTCTGATGGTAGAAGCAATTTTATATATGAAGTTTGGGATGGGAAAATTGATAATGAATCAGCAGGAAATTGCAATGTCATTTTTAGCGGAGTAGCAGATTCGTTAACTATGCGAGTCCAGAATATTACGTAGCTGTAGTCTTTTCCTCCAGAATTGATGTATCCGCCTCCACCTTTCGGAAGGCTGTTGTAAAACTTTATAGTGTTTCCTTTAGAATCCATATAGTTAGCTTCTGTGTCAACCCAATTTCTTGCCGGTGCTGTCTGTGCATTTATAGTATAGGAAATCGCTACTGACATTAAGCTCAATAATAATCTTCTCATAAATCTTAAATATAAGTTGTCGCCAATGCTTATACACATCGGCCAAACATTTTACAAACGAGGGTGCTTAATATTCAACCTCCCTTATCCGCCGTCTTGTTTTGTGATTATGCCAATTATTAAGTAACTATCTACCAGCAGACAACCTATACATTGGCTTTATCTGCATAACAATACGCAGGTACGTCAAGACCCGTGCCGCGTTATCTCGAATTTTCCCGGCTGATTAGTCCCACGTCAAGCCCCACAATAGGCAATATCAATGTTGAACGCAGTTTTTACTTCTGAACGCATTTAATCTCCGTTAATATTATTTTTATTTCCGACTTGCCAACATTCTCTACATAATGTTTTCCAACAGAATTCATCCAAGACGCAGTTCCTGCAATTTCATCTGCCAAAATAATTTCTCCGTTATCAAGATAAACTTTCAGTTTACCACCTGAGGCTACATAAGATGATTTTGCCGGATGAGTGTGCGGCTTATCCTTTTCTCCTGGCTTTAATATGTATTCTAAAACTCTGACATTTTCATTCTCAAACAGAAGTTTAAAATTATCAGGTGAAGCTTTAAGTGCGTCGATATTCAACTGAGTTGAATTTTGTGTGCTGGAAGTATTTGTGCTTTGGTGGCAGGAGAAATTACACACTATCAGCATTGTTGAAAGCAAGTATTTCATTTCAGGTATTTAAGTTTACAGTAAACAAATTACACCAACGTTCGAGGCTTGCCGCAGGGGCTGGTATTTTTTAACGTCCAGCCAGGTGCTGAATCTCACCAAAATTACCAATGCTGAAGTTAAGAACCTGCCTCGCGGCAGGTTCGTCGGCTGGAACTGAAGTCCAATAACGAACAAAAAGTTGAGCATATACCTGCCTGCCGGCAGGCGGGTTCGTCGCCCGGCCATATAGCCAAGCCGCCTGTTGGTAGCAGTGCAGTCACGATCAGCCCAAACTTGCTTCCCTTGTCAACTGTTCTCGGTCTAACAAGTGGTCAGCAATAAAAATGTCTTGAACAGTTTTATAAATTTCATTTCTGTTTACTGTTCCACTGTGTCGCCTGGATAATGAATAATGTTCTCTTGAAATTTTCTCTGTCAGCTCCCGAACGGTTGAAACACTTAACTCTTTTGAAAATTTATTTGCTGTCCGAGTAAGGAATATGAAAAATATCAATCCTGTAACCGCATATTGCCAACTAAAAAAGAAAGCGATTAATGAAGCAATGAAACCAGCAGCAAGTGTCCAAAACAACCAGGTTTTCATTGTTAAGATGTTAACCGAAAAACCCAATGCTTGTTCAAATTGTTTTACATTTTGTCTACGATTTGAACGAGGAAAAATGTCTTCCAGTTTCGTTTTTGGTTCAATATTGCTTTCATTATAAGTCTGTATAAAACCGATTGCTTTACGAACTTTATAAAATGCTTGTTGTGTCGTGCAATCGTCCTTGTCTGTATAATTTATATGTTTTTCAATAACATCGCAAATTTCACCAAAGGTTTTTACGTTAGCCATTGAATTATCATCAAACTTTACCCCAAACGATATTTCAAGTTTGAGTAAAGTGTCCCCAAAATCTTCGGGGTCAATGTTGTCAAGTTTAAAGTCGGAGAGTGTTGTCATTTTGTATTGCTGCCAACGTTGAAGTATTGGCGATGTAGTGGAATTCTGTGTTCCGTTTGCCCGGCACCGCTGTTGACCTGCCTGCAGGTGGGCTAAGGTTGAAATAATTCTGTCAAGCCGATATTAACTGATTGCTATACCGTCTGCCAGACTTGCGGTAAACCTTTTGTTACCTGCTGTGTTTGCTCTGTCGTATCTATTTCGGTTGAAAATCTGGATGCCCCGATTGCCACAACAAAAAGAACACCATCTTTAAACTAGTCCTCCATTTGTCAATCGCCGACGCAGCGTTGGCATCTGCATTATGACCGCCTTCAAAAAAAGTGTAGAGCAAAACGGGTTTGCCTGATGTGCTATTGGCTTGCAATGTTGCTGCCATTTTACCCGACATCCATATGGGTACCCTTGGATCATTCATGCCTGCTTGAAAATAAACAGCTGGATATTTTGTGTTGGGATTTACATGAATTACGGCATCCGCTTCTATCAACCCCTTCATCTCACTTTCTATTTCAGGATTACCAAATTCCGGGTAGTTATTTATCATATTGGGCCAGGCTTTACTTCTTATCAGGTTTACCGTACCTGACTGTATCGTGGCTGCGGCAAACAGCTCGGGGCGTTCGGTAATTGTTCTGCCAATTAATGTACCGCCAGCACTTCCACTAAAGCAACTAAGTTTTGACGACTGTGTGTACTTGTTCTTTATAAGATACTCAGCACAGCTAATAAAATCTTTCCAGCTATTTGGTTTTGTTTCCTTCATGCCCGCCTTATGCCATGCTTCCCCTTTTTCACCACCTCCCCGTACATAAGCATGCACAAGTACAACGCCACGCTGAACCAGCAGGTTATTGGAAATATTGAATTCATTGAAATAATTCTCTTTTCCCATAATTCCGTAAGCACCATACCCCCAGAGTATACAAATATTATTGCCATCCAGTTTCGTATTCCTATTTCTCATTATACTCATAGGTACAAGTGTGCCATCATAAGAGGGCACTTCGATTAATTCGGTAACAATGTCATCACTTCCTGCAATGCTTGCTTGGCCATGAGTTGACCAAAATTCACTTTCCTCTAATTTGTTATTGGCGATGTTAAGAAGAAACCCGCTTTTAGGCTTGTTTACAGGCTCATTATATAGAACACATTCATCGGTTTTTGTACCCATTGTCCAAATGCTATACCTGTCAAAACCATTTAGAGCGGATACATTAATCTCCTTCCCTGTTCTCTTGTCAATAAAAATTGTTTTGTTGAGAAACCCGTATTTCGAATAGATAACAAGAATAAACGATTTCGTTTCGTCCATGTATTCCAGTTGCCAAATACTGTCCTCGGGAAAAACAATATTTGCATTGGAAAAATCAGGGTTGTTGTAAGATGTGTATCGAAGGCTTTTAAAGCCATTCCCTTTCGCTGAAATAAAATAATAGCCATTCATGCCTTCTTTAAAATCGATCACAGAATCAGTTTTGGAATATAGCTTTTTCCATTGCTTGGCCGGATTTAATAATTCCGTGTTGCTGATGTAATACGCACTTTTATCAAGCCCGAAGCCATTATTTGGAATAGCATAAACCCGTTTCGGACTATTATAAGTGTAAATTGAGGCCTGGTAAGAATTGCTAATTTTCTTTTCAATGGTGTTTCGTATTCTGTCATTCATAATCGTTTTATCAGAGGTGTAGCTGGTAGAAAGTGCATGATATTTTACCACTTCATTTTCGGTGGCATTAGGAGCAAAACGGTCGCCGGTATTATACTTGTAAAAGAAGCCTTTGCTGTTGCTGGTCCAATTAATAGTGCCAGCCGCACTGTTTGGTATGGAATCCTTCAACCATTTCAGATTTACAATATCAAATACTTTTATAAAAGGATACTCTTCGCCATTTTTATCGAATGCGGCGAAAAAATATCTTTCGTCAGGTGAAAAAGCGATATCATACAATTCATAGCGTATACCGGGATGAATACTCCATGTGTCAAATATCAAATGCTCAATGGTATCATTTATTGACTTATAATATAGTTTTTGTGATAGTTGTCCCTGCTTCGAAATCATATAAAAGCTTCCTGATGCTGTCTTAAAAATTGGTTCCCGTTTCCAGGTTTTTGTATCTAAATAATGCTGTATTTGAACGAGAAAGCTATCCACTCCACCAAGTTTTTCCATTCTTTTCTCAGCAAACTCTTTTTGTTCTTTGAGCCAGTTTAGTACGGTGTTATCCTTAAAGTTTTCCAACCAACGGTAAGGGTCTTTGTAAGTAACTCCAAAATAAATGTCGCTGCTGTCTACAGTCCTGGTCGCAGGGTAGTTGTTTTGAGCCAGGGAAGAAACATAAATCGCCAGAAACAGGAAAATTTGTGAAATGTTTCGTATCATAATTTTTGAAATTATAGGGGTGTCCAATACCATAGCATATACAGGCGCTGCTTGCTGCTGTGCTGGTATTTTATAACGTCCAGCCCGGAACTGAAGCTAACTAAAATTACCGATCTTAAAGTTAAGAACCTGACTGCTGGCAGGTTTGTTAGCCGGTATAACACAAACCCTATGTTGTGCGTTTATTTTTTCAGTAAAGGAATTTAAAACTTGATATTAATCTTGAAATAACCTTGTCATCAAGTGCTCGTCCATTAGTTTGTATTTCAACTGTCTTGTTACCTCGGCAGAAATAAAAGAATTGGCATTCGCCTCCAGCAGCATGAAACCCGTTGTCGATACAGAAAATGCCACAAATGTTGTCATGCCGGATACCTTTCCAATTTTTTCCTCTAATAAACTTAATAGGAACGTCGTGCCTCACCCGATCACTTGTCACATAGTTATTGCTGTCTTTTTGAAACTGTTTAGACAAAAGTGTGTCTAACCCGTAATTGTTAACATCTAATCTAAAAACAATACCCTCAAAACATTCCTTATAAATGTCCTTTTGAGCTTTAGTAGCAGGAACACAAATAATTCCACCCTGCTCTTTACTATGCTTGATTGTCCAGTATGATGGGATGTCAAATGAAATTCCGTTTGCGGTGTCGTTATAAGTTTTGAATTTAACTGTCTGAGCCGTTGCTGTATTAAAAAGTCCGCTAATTGTCACAATAAACAGTGTCGCTCTAAGCATGTAGGTGTTGAATTTTAGGGTCGGTCAAACATGACGCACAATGTCCAGGGCTTTGCATTCGTGGCGGTTTTTAGCATTCCAATCGCCTAGCCCTGGTAATAAAACTAAATAGAATTACTGTCGCTCCGTTTTTATGCGTCGGCCCGCCATGACGCTAAAACCTATATTAGGCGAATACTTTAAAAATCCTCCTTTATTCCTAAAAACTCCTTGTCCTCCTTACTTAAATACCCTCTTGGAATTTGAAAGTCTTCCATCGAACTATTCCATATTTTGTTAACTTCTCCGGCAGTCAGTAGACCATACATTTTAAGATTTTCGACGATTGATGTACCGAAGTGTCCAAGAAAGGCATAGCACATTGAAACAGTACTTGCCAATGTCCACTTGTGATCCAAGTAAATTTGATCGTTATCTGCCAAGAAGTACCCGTATAAAAGGGTTTTGTAACTTCTATGTGTAAACTTAGAGAATATGCGGTGAAGATCTCTCTGTCGGTCAGCTTCACTTTTACCGTCTCTTTTTTCGATGAATTCCCTAAACTCCTTGTGCATTACCAATTCATTTGAGAACCATTTCTTGAGAGAATTTGCTGCACTGGGCAAGCCACTATTAAAATATTCTACTAAGTGCACAGTTTCCAAAATGTCTCTTAGCAATCGTCCTACAAGCCTATGCTTTTTAGTTTCTAACACCTCAACTCCCTCCTTAAAAGCATAGATTGCGTCAGTTTGAAGCATCCATGTCGCTTTTTCAAGCGACACTTCCGTTAAAGTGAATGATTTTTTCTCGAGTATTTTGCCGAGTAAAAAGTCAGAAAGTTTTATAGCCTCCCTATGGAACTGCATCTGCGCATTGTATTCGTAAGGGTGATCTAAAGCTTCCTGCGCGTCTCTATTCCAGATGAAACTTGCCATAAAGTTTGTGCCTAGTGTTCCTGGGCTTCGCGAAGTACGGGAATAAGAATTCCTGTCGTTTGCTGGGCCGTAACTTTTGTTTTACTACGGCCAAAGTACAAAAGTTGAATAGAATTACTATCGCTGATGGGCGATGTCCGACGGCCCGTATTTTGCAAAGCCTTTGTTGCCTGTAGTGCCGTTTTAAGCGAGGTAATCAGTGATAGTAAGAATCTTTGTCTTGCCGAAACGTTTAAGGACAAGAAGGTCTTTGTCACCTGTGATAAGGTGTGAAGCTTTTCCGTCCTTGGCCAGAGCAAGTAGGAAATTATCCTTTTCGTCTCGGCAAACAGTAACGACGCTGGAAACGTCAATAAAGATTGCCTGTTCACTAATGGCTTGCAGAAGGGCTTGTAAATCATCAGCGCTAAAGTAGCGTCTTAATTTCGGTCGTTGGGCTACTTCTATGAATTCCTCAATGAGTTCCTGGCTATAAAGAAGCGCAGCCAATTTGTTGGAAAGAATTTTGTCAAGTTTAGAATAGTCTTTGTTGATAAGAAAGCTAATCCATAGATTGGTGTCTATGATTACTCTATCTTTTACCTTTGGCATATCGTTTTGCTCTTACTGATTCAACTTCTTTGGTGATTTCGTCAAGACTTGGCGGATTGTCTTTGGCCTTAGCCCGTATCCCCTTAACGATTTTTAAAAAGCTGTCATTACTTTTAATTTCCCGGATGGAAATAAGGTTAAGATCAGCCAGGTCTTTGAGCAATTTACCGGCTTTGGGGTTTAAAATGTCTACTTGTAATGATGCCATAATCAAATATAAGAAATTTTTTGAAGTCCCGGGAGCTGTCATATGGCATTACTGCCAACGGACACGACTTAGCGATGTGGAGGTATTCTGTATTCCGTCTGCCTGGTGGCGATATTGACCTGCCGTAGCGACAAACCAATCTAATAGGAAGGTTAATCAAAGGATTTTTTCAATTAATACCGCAATTTCTCTCGGAGACAGGCTTGCGCCGATAATTTTACCTTCTTTGTCAAGCAGAAAATTGCCGGGAATTGCCTCTATGCTGTAATATTTTGCTATCTCACTTTGGAAGGCCTTGGGCTCAATTAGCTGTGTCCATTCAAGTTGATCTTTTCTAATTGCCTGTTTCCACTTTTCTTCATCATTGTCAAGAGAAATACCTATAATTTCAAATCCCTTGTCTTTATATTTTGTATAAAGACTGTTGAGCTCAGGGTGTTCTGCTCTGCACGGTTTACACCAGGAAGCCCAAAGTACTATCAAAGTATATTTGTTTCTGAATCTCTTGGTGTCTATTTCGTGGCCGCTGCTATCCTTCAAAATGACATCATTAAAGGCAACTCCGATTGCGCCATTCTTCGATTTTTCCAATTGACTAAGTAAGTTTGTCACGCCGTTCGCCTCATAAGTCTTATTTAGGGATGTATCTATGAGAGTAGAGAGTTGTTTCACTTGCAAATAGGACATGTAGGAAGCCTTGGCCAAAAGGTATGGACTGACTATACTTTTCGGATGCTTTTTAATAAAACCGAATAATTGTTGGTAACGGGCTTCACTTCTTTCTTCATCGGATAGTTTTGATTTGTTCAGTTTGTCAAGTGACGCTTCAAAATCCCTTTTCAATTTATCTGTCGCAGAACCCCTAACGCTGATCACAGATAGCATATTCATGGTATCCTGCCCCTGGTTAATAAGACTTATCCTCGTCGTGCATTTTACATATGTTTGGCTGTTGTCGATATAAATATCGCAGATCAGGGATTGATCCATACAAAGGCTTACCTGTATGGGCATAGGGGCCGCTCCTTTGAAATAGAATTTGCCGTCCTTTATTTCGGAACTGATACGTTGCCGAGGCTTGGATCTGCCTTCAAAGAAAAGATACATCTTGCTTTTAAATTCGCCATCTATGGTTCCAAATATTTCAAATGGTTGATTTTGGCAGAAAGAAAACTGCGGTGCCAAAAGAAGTATGATAATATATTTGAAGCTTCTCATGGATTGCATATAACGCCGGGGCTTTCTTTTGTGCTGATATTCTGCGCTCCGTCTGCCCGGTGCCTCTGCTAAATAAAGATACCTGTCCGCCGTAGCTTCAGCGAAGGCGGGCAAGAGCTCATTGTTTATTCTGTTGCCTGGCGTTACCTGCCTGCCGGCAGGCAGGTTCGTCGCCCTGCTATATTACTAAACCGCCTGTTTTATGCCGTCTTACTCATCCTAACCAAAAACCCTTTGTCTTGTTTTTATGTCAAAACTGCAATACAAGGTACCAATTAAAAATGCTGAATAACTTTATCTCTCTATTTTACAACTTCTCTGTCAAAAACCCAAATACTGTGGTGGTCTTTCGGTCTGCCTGTAAATACTTCGTCAGCAACAAGTTCATTTTGGGTTGCCCCAAATTTATAACTAACACTGTTTAAATAATTCTTTCTCCACATTGTTGCTTGCAAACTATTCTCTTTCTGTTCTAATTTGCCTTTGAATATTAATTTAATTCTTCTTGTTTTTCCGTCAGCGGTCATTTTGAAACCAATTTTTCTTTTCTTGTCGCCATAGATGTGATATATCTTCAAACTGAATTTATTGTCAACTTGCTTGATAACGAATACTTGACCTGTAAGTCCATTTAGGTTGTCAGTCGTGTCCAACTCACTTTTTTGAAAATTCAGCACCCAAGTCCCTGTGAAGTTAGGTGACTGGGCAAAAATTTGTGATTGAAGCACAAAGCCAAGCAGCAGCAATAAAAGTTTTAGTTTGGTATGCATATTTTTTTAGTATTTAGTTTTCAAAGGTCGTGTCGTATATAATAGTGAGTGACATCTTTTTGTTAAAGGTGATTACTAATTTTCACCTATTTAGCGTAAAAGGTATTGTAACTTTAAGTTGAGGGTTTTCAAAAAATGGCGTACAACGGACAGGGCTTTCTATTGCGCTGATATTTTGTGCTCGATATGACCGGTACCTCTGCTAAATTAGGATACCTGTCCGCCGTAGCTTCAGCGAAGGCGGGCAAAAGCTCATTGGCTAATTTGTTCCCCGGCGAACCTGCCTGCCGGCAGGCAGGTTCGTCTGCTGAAACTGAATCTTATAAGCTAACATAAAGTTGATGTTGCGTGGGGTCTAGGGATATAGCAGCAAACCGATTTTAGCGGCTGTTTTATTTCGTTTTGAGCTGTCGCAATTTGCGTGGAATCATTTGTCCCGTCGCGATGAGGTCATCATGGTGATTTACACAAATAAGCCAGTCATATTTCTTTGATGCAAGGCAGAGTTCATCAATGTAACTGCTTTCTTCAATCACTGTCACTATGGCTTTTATCTTGCCTTCGTAAAACCAAAACTTGTCTTTCTCTCCGTTTACAAAGAACCAAACCGCTTCTTCACTGTCAACAAGTTGGTCCAAAAACTTGTAAGGCTGTTCAACTACAATCGAAAATGTGTCTAGTTTGAAATATTCCCAAAGCCAAATGGGTCGCTGTGTCGGATTGTCAAGTTTACAAAACTTGTGGTAAATATTTTCCTCTATCGTCTTCCAGTCGTCGTAAATGCTCAAAGCTCTAAAATCTGTTGGAGAAAGCTTACTGTCCTTAATGATGTTTTCAATGTCAGCTCTCAAGCTTACCCAATTGTTTCGAAATATGTGTCTGTTTTTAGTCAACATTGTTCTGCTTGAAGTGTCAAAACAAAATAGCCGCAAACGAGCAGGGCTTGTCGATGTACCCGCATTAGCAATACGCCACCTTAAATTTAGTACAAAAGTTCAAAAGAGATATTTCGTTCAGCACTTGCATGTCAGCCAGTATATTGGCAAGCCCCTGTTGCAGGCAGCTTTTCGTCGCTATAAAAACTGCTTGTAGTTTTTAGTCCAGTAGGCTTCTATGAACCCCCATTTATAGTTCTTATACTTCGCTAACGTGCCAACTGGCTGTGTTTTTACATGAATTTTTATTTCTCCACGAACCTTGTTTATATACACCCCGTCTTTTATTCCGCTATTCTCACATTCTCTACCTGCAATATTTCCGATCCGAACAGCTTTGAAATTTTCTATGTAAAACAAATCACTGTCCCAGTTCATGTCAGCACAACCGCTTTTGTGATACGAATAAAATAATTTTGTGCCTTTAATTCGTATTGGCGCAGGAAAAAAGTCAAATCCTTCAATTTTTCTGTAACGATTGGCAGAAATAAAAACCAGCAAGTCGCACCTCTCAGGAGTGTTGCCACCTTTGTCAAGGAATAGGTCCTTATTGCCGTCTCCATCAAAGTCTTTTAGCTCCCAAGAAAAGTAGTCGCCAGGTTGAAAAACGAGAATCCTATTATTATTGTCTAACAAGTAAAAGCCGGATAGATTTAAGAAACCTGTGTACTTTTTAGCTTTGATTGTTTCCGTTTTGATGGAATAAGAGGTCGTATCATCAGGTGATGGCTTGTTCTTTTGGGCAGTAACTCCCAAAGCAACTATTTTAAAGACGATCGCTAAAATTATTTTAGGTGGTGGTATCATAAAATTGCCTACAACGAGCAGAGCTTTGTGTGCGTGGCAGCATTTGAAAACCGTCAGCCCGTAACCGCAGTTAAATTTATAAATAAACGTTCATTGCTTATTCTATTGCTCGGCGTTACCTGCCTGCCGGCAGGCGGGTTCCTCCCACCGCCATATTGCCAATGCAATGTAAGCTGCATACCGTTTATCAAAGAATACTAATAGTTATTATGTCAAGTTGTGATGAGGGATTGCTGAACAGTAAAACCAAAGTAGGTTTTGTATCTCCTTTATTGACGCCTATGCAAAAGGCAAACTCCTTGAATTTCCTATTACTCGATGAAAGTGGTTGTGCCCAGAAGGTTTCATAGCCAAAAAGTTTAGGAGCAAAGAATTTTTGACCATATTCTTTGATTTCTCTTGTTACTCTTGCATTTGAATAGGTTATTTCCTTGGTCTTGGTATTGATTTTTAGAGCATTGAAAACAAGGGCTTTCTTATCCGTTTTAAACGTTATTACTCCGTTGGTCTTGTCAATAGTTAGGTTGAATGTATCAACTGGAATGATGTCTTTGTCTTTAATAAATGCCTGTCTCAAATAATTATATTCTTCCTGTGTCAACCCCATAGCTTCTACATTGGGCAGGTTTTTGTCACCTTTCTCGACAAGTCTAACAATATACTTGTCTGCCCATTCCGGATTGCTCCTAAGATTTTGCAGTGCCTTTTGTTGAATTCTCTTAACTTCTTTTGGATATTCATATGTAACCGTCACCGCGTTAAAAGTGCCAGCCTTTAGCAAACTGTCTGCTAAACTTGTTGCATTTGGAGTTTGCCCATTGGCATTGCAAAAAGCAAGAAGGAATATGGAGGCAATTGTGAAAATTCTCATGGTCTTAATTGGTGGCAGCTTACGGTCTACGCATTGGCGATGGTGGGGCATTTGAAAAACGTCAGCCCAACATCTGCATAAATGCCCAATAGAATTACGAATGCTTAGTTTACAACTGTCAGCCACACTATTGCCAATACGATGTTGGCAGTAGCCTTATTTGTCAAGTAGTTCTTCGATTTCAAATGTTTCTTCTTTAAATACTTTTAGATAATTGTCAAGGTTGTCAAAGTTCATTGTCAAATCTTCAAAAGTTGTCGCACCACCCATAGAACCAACTTGTTTGCATACTTCTTTAAGTCTTATGTTCCCTATTTTTTCAAATTTATCAGAAATCTTAATCAAATCTTTATGCTCAATTCCTGTCATACTCATACCTATTTGACAGCTTCCTGTTTTCTCAGCTTCATTTTTAAGAATTGACTCAAGTCCACCTTGTTTTTGCATTTCTTCAAATCCCATAGAAAATATTTTTGTCATATCCATTCCAAAACCTGATGGAATTCTCCTGCCTATTATTTTGCATTTCTGAATGTCTTGAATTGTCGGCTTGTTAGTGTCTTTAAAAACTATTTTTCCGAATTTGTAGGAACATTCTCCACGATATTGTGTTATGTCTAAAATTATTGTTGAGTAAAATAAATTGTCGGCAAGCTGAAATGTCAGTAAATCATTAATTTCAAAAATAAAGTTTTCAACCTTTTTATATTTTTTCCTTTTACGAACTTTTGAGTTTGGTTCGTTTATTTTCTTCCAAAGTTTATCAAGTTCTTTTTGTCGAGCTTTACCCTCTTTTTCATCATAATTTTCTGTCCACTCTTTAACACAAGCACCTTTTTCAATAACCTTTTTTACCTCGTCAATAATGTCGCCTGTTATAAAACCAATTTCCCAAAATGCCAAAGCATACGCTGTCGTATAGATTTCATAATCAAAGTCGTCATAAAAGTCGAGTTGAGGAAAAGGAATTTTTTCTTTAATGGTTTCAGTTGTTGCTCCATTATCATACAAGTCCATTATCCCCCAATATGTGTCGTGGGCTGTGTCGCCATCAATAATTTTTACACCGTCTGTCGCCATATTGTTTAATGTGTGATGTCTCTAAAAGGTTATTGCCAACGAGCAGGTATTGCCGATGGTGGGGAATTAGAATTCCTTCCGCCGGAACTGCTGCCTGGCTTTTTGATAAAGTTAAATATTAAGAACTAAAGCTGGGCTTTACCTGCCTGTCGGCAGGCAGGTTCGTCGAGCTCCAAACCGCAGTACATCAGAATTACCGCTGCTGATTGCTCCAATGTCAAGCCACACTATTGGCAATACCAATGTTGTATGCTTGTGCCTAGGCACGCAATTTGTCACCGACTAATTACCGTGTCTTTTATATAACCTTTATATATTATCCTTCGTATTGGATAGATAATTCCGTGCTTGTTTGCGATAGCAGAGTCAATTATCGTAAATATTTTTAAGTCAGTTTCGTCGAAAGGTATCGTGAAGTTATCATTTGATGTCGCTAATAGAGATGTCAAAGTTGGAGTTTTACTATTTTGATTGTATATGAAGAACGTCTTACGAGCTAAATTGTCATTATAAAATATCTGGAATTCCTTCGTCCCATCTTTGAAACTTTCGGCATATATCTCCGTACACCCGCAATGTGAAAGTGTCACGGCATTAATTGTTACATAGTTCTTTTTAGACGTAGAGATTTTGTAAATATTTTTTGTCGTGTCACAACCGGAAA
This sequence comes from uncultured Chitinophagaceae bacterium, assembly GCA_964605065.1. GTDB lineage: Bacteria > Bacteroidota > Bacteroidia > Chitinophagales > Chitinophagaceae > Endoryza. The sequence goes on along the minus strand of CAZSAQ010000019.1, from coordinate 19,284 downwards.
TTGCAAAGAGTGTCAACAGAATAATGAAACAGTGAAGGATGGTTGTTTTAATTGTCATATAGAATTCGAGCAGCCGGTCATGGCATAACGACCAGGGCTTGGCGCTGGCTGGTTGAAATTAGTGAATGTTTCTGCCGAGCACCACAACAAATACAATTTTCTTTATGGGCGAGGCCAGTAGGGGCGAGGCTTGCGCCAAACCCATGTTAGGCGCAACAATACTTCTATACTTATAAAACGTGAAGGGAACGTTTCAATCTGCTTGCATATATACTATATTCATTCACCAGAGTCTTTTGTCTGACCGTAGTGCCTACTTGTTCTATATAATTCCCAGTATTTTTTTGTGGCGATTCCGAAATACCATCGACCTGATAAACAAACGTGTCCAAGTAAGAAGAGTAGCATAATTGGATTTCCCCAGAACAGCGGGATTCTATTGTCTGCCGGGGTCCAAAAAAAGCTTGATTGTACTAACCCTACATTGAACGAAAGAATGCAAAATAAAGCGAGCAGTATTGTCACACCTAGAAAAAGCACCCCACTTTGGTGATGTTTTTTAAAAAGGACTCCCGTTGCTATTAAAAATAGTATTCCCAGATAATGTTGCCACTGAATTAGGTTATGATCGATGATCATTCGCGTGATAGAAGTTGCCGCCCATACGCAAAGAACGACAAAAGGCAAAATATCAAGAAGGTGTTTCAGTTTGGATTTAGTCATTATGTCTGTCTACTTAATTGCGCCCAACGACAAAGCATTTGCGAAGGCATGGAATTAGAATTCCATCTGCCTGTCATTTGCGTTGAAGCTGAGTAGTGATTTATAGCTGAAGTTAATACGTCTGCCATGCTTTTGCAAATGCATTGTTAGCTGCTGGCTTTCTCTTCACAAAGACAATAAGTTTCAATGTCCATTTCCAAGCTAGCGTCGATTAAGGTCTGCAAGGTCTCCTTTGTAAAGTGATAACCAGGATTAAAACCGTCATAGTAATACTGAACAATTTTAAATTCTGCGTCTATCTGGGTTGCAAGTGCCCTTATCCGCTGAACTCTTGGTTTAATGATTTGCTCAACGAACTGCTCGACAATGTCACCTATAAATTCATTGCCCTGAGATCTCCATTCGTATTCCCAAAAAGTGTGTCTGCTGATCTTTTTAGTTCCAACAGAAGTTGCTTGTTCTTGTCCTTTGGTAACTATTCTTGTCGGTTGGAGGTCAAGTTTTGCAGTGATTTCATCATGAGGGAAATCAAAGTTCAAAAACCATAAAATAATATGACTGCGATTCGCGTCTGTGCTTTGTTGGTGCTGCATTAAGATTTGATGTCAGTTTACTTGTCTTACTTCTTGCTTATTGTTCGATCTCTGCTTGCCGCTAACAAGCAGGGCTTTATGCAGGTTGGGAATTGTTATTCGTCCGACTACAACCGCTGCTGACCTGCCTACCGGCAGGTAGGTTGAAAATATAAAGTTGAATTTGAGAACCTGCCTGCCGGCAGGTAGGCTAAAGTTGAAAGTTGTTTGTCCAGCCCGAACCACAGCTTGGACTTGCAATTGCTTGATGTTTGCTGGTCATGCCCAACTTGCATAATACCCAATGTTGGCTGTAGTACCTCATTTAAGTAATGCGTCAATTCTGTTTGTCAACATAACCCTCGTATCCGATTCAGCTGTCTTATGCTTTTCACTATTTCCTCTTTCATTGTCTCGAACTACAATAAAAAACGACTTTGTCGGAGTAGTTACTGTTATGTGATAAAATTTATCGTGAGATTGTCCAGTCCCAGATTTTATAGGAACAGTTACGTCGTCAAAAGGGGTCATCTTAATGTAAGACCATAAATCTGTCAGGTTACTGGAAAACGTTGTGTCTTTGATGATTTTGTCACAACCTTGAACAAGCCGAAGATTACTTTTTCCGTTTTGTGTCCAGATTACTACACGAATTGAATTTGGCAATCTTCCATTGTCGTAGTCATATAAAATAGCGATTGTACTGTCAACCCCTATTTGCTTTAGTTTATTTTCAAAAGTCTCAGCAATTGAGTCATTTAAACAAAGGTATTTCGAATTTTCGCCTTCAAGACGGACTTTCTGGGCGTTAAGTGTTGTACAGAAAAGAACAAAAAACAATGTTGTTATAAGTAGTCTCATTGTATTACAGCCAACGGTTTACGTATTGGCGATGGTGGGGCATTTGAAAAACGTCAGCGTAGCTTTTGCACAAATTCCCGATAGAAGCACAAATGTTGAGTTTACAACTGTCAACCACACTATTGACAATACGTAAACCGTTGGCATTCTTGTCAATTTACAGGTCAATGTCATAATGTTTAGCAAGTCTTTCAATACTGTCAACATAATGCTGGTTTATATATGGCTTAGAAGTTTTTACTTCACTTCTTCCGTCTGGATAATTAATTGTCTGTGACGTAGTTTGCGGTGTCAACGCAATTTTATATTGCTCATTAATATATTGTTTGCCCTTCTCCGTTTGTCCTGTCATCATTAGAAATACAATTTTTCCGTATGGTGAGATTAGAAAACCTGTATTTCTATCTGAAAATTTTTTAAGGTCATCAAGTGATTGGTAATCGTCAATAAGTGGCCGTAGGTATTTTTCAAGGTCACTCTTCACGTTTTCTGCCACTTTGTTTCTGTCAACTCGTTTACTTAGCTCATACCAATTGTCACGTTTGTGAGAATACGTTCCAAGCCTGTCTTGTATGAAGCAGTCAGTAGTTTTTGGGAAGTCTGTTGGAATTTCCTGTCCCCAAGAAAGTGTCCAGATAATTTCATTATAAAAACCAAGATTAAAAGTAAAACTTAAACTATCGTGGTTTGAATTCCATTGACTTTTTTGAACATTGAAACACTGCATTATGTCTTTCGTCTGACGTGCAAAATGTTGGGTCTTTCGTTTAAAACCTAAGTCCTTAAAGAAAGGCACAATCACACTTTTAAATATCACATCAAAGTCTGTCTTTAAGTTGTCTGGTGTCATTTGTTGTCTGTCTTTATGCTTGCCGGTAACGTTGAAGCATTGGCGATGTGGAGGTATTCTGTGTTCCGTCTGCCCGGTGCCGCTGCTAAATAAAGATATCTGTCCGCCGTAGCTTCAGCGAAGGCGGGCAAAAGTTCATTGTTAATTCTGCTGTTTTGCGTTACCTGACTGCCGCAGGCAGGTTCGTCTGCCGAAACCGAAGCTGAGCAGCGAACAAAAAGCTGAGAATATACCTACCTGCCGGCAGGCGGGTTCGTCGCCCCGCCATATTGCCAATGCAATGTTATCAGTAGGCCTTATTGTTTTGTCAGTTTGCATGCCTCTATAAATTTTAGGTCAAGTCTGTTGATTGTGTCTTCTTTTGGAGACCAATTAGTCTCGTCTTTAATAATCCATATGTGATACAAATAATTTTTTTTGTCACATTTTAAAGTGTCAGAGGAAAGTGGAAGGTCGTGTCTTGTCAATGGAGGTGATAGCTTGTGAATTTCTCCGAGTGTACTGTCAAAAAACAACGCTGGGCCTGAATAGTTATCGTTGGGGTAACTTGATGTCAGTATAATACCTGATTCTGGAACTTTCAACTTTATCTTATTTGAGTAAAAGGGCGTCTTAAGCTTTGGAGTATTTTCAACACCATAAACTAATATAACGTAGCCACGATAGTTATGCGGTAGTTGAAATTGAAAAGCTCCACTTTTTCTATACCCGAAGTATAATAGTCCAACTATTAAAATTGTCTCAATACTAACCTGTGTCCAAATTTTTGCCTTTAATGATGCTCGAAGAACTGCATAAACTATTAAACCAAGTATTCCCGCACCTCCAATTACCATTGCAAAAAGAGTTCCCCAACCTTCTTCACCCGGGTCTACGAATATGAGCATGTAAAGCCCGTAAAGTATGAGTCCGATTGAAACAATTAAAAGTGGAGTTGGTTTGAGTTGTCTCATAGGCTTACTGCTAACGAGCAGGTATTGCCGATGGTGGGGAATTAGAATTCCGTCCGCCGGAGCTGCGGCCTGGCTTTTTGATAAAGTTAAATATTAAGAACTAAAGCTGGGCTTTACCTGCCTGCCGGCAGGCAGGTTCGTCGAGGCCCTAACCGCAGTACAGCAGAATTACCGCTGCTCATTGTTCCAATGTCAAGCCACACTATTGGCAAAACCAATGTTGGCAGTAGTTGTTCTCGTTGCTAAGTTTGTCGCTCACAGTATGCAATTGTTTTTTTGTCAATCTCACTCAATAAATTCTTATGTACGACTGTTGCATAAATCTCCAATGTCTTCTTGTATTCTTTGTCTTTGAATTTTTGTCTGGCTCGGTCAATTATAACTTTGTCAAAATGGTTGTTGTAATCTTCCTGAGCTTTTTCGTTATGCTCTTTTATGAATTTGTCTTGCAGTTTTGATGCTTCAATTAGTTTAGTACATTGCCCAACAAAAAAATCGTCAACTAGAAAATTAAGGTCATGCAGAATGTGTCTAAATGCTAAAAGTTTATCGTCTGATTGAAAGTCTGGAAATTGCTTTTTGTCTGCAAAACCAATATGATCTAAATAGAAAGTGTGTCCGACTTTAAAGTTTTCAAACTGGTAATAAAGTTCTCCAATTGAATAGCGATAGCCAATTACAAACGTCTTACTTCGATTTATGTAAGTCGTAAGTATAAACTGTCCCCCTGAACCTTTGCCGTTTTCGTAGTTGTCAAATACAAAGCCATAGCGTCTAAGAAACGGCTCTAAAACTTCAAGTCCTTTTACCAAGTCTGCTAAAGGTTGCATGGTCTGTTAAAATTACTGCCAACGTTCGAGTATTTGCGAAGGCAGGGAATTCATTGATTGTCCAGCCCGGTACAAATGCTCATTTGAAAATATGTTGATGAAGTAAAGAACCTGCCTGCCGACAGGCAGGCTAAAGCTGAAAATTGAACGTCGAGCCCGAACCGCTGCTGATGCCTGCACATAGCTGATATTTGATTGTCCAGCCCTGCTTTTGCAAATACTTTTGTTGCCTGCTGTGTTAGTCTTTTATGATTTTAGGTGGAATAAATATTTTGATTTGACTGTCGTAATCTTCTTCTGAAAAAGCTATTCGAACTGGTTTGTTTTTTTCAAAGTCAGTTCGAGTTATAAATGTAACTATATTGTCAACAGTAAGTCCATTGTCAAAAAATGAAATTAAGTCGTCTGTGTTGTCATATTTTTTAGCAAGCCAGTCCTTGTAGTATTGGTCTTGCTTTTTCTTTGTCCATTTTTTAGGAATACCTTTTTCAGATTTGTATTTTGAATAAAAAAGTTGTCTGTAAAACGAATATTCTGATGGTTCTGGCGTGAACAGAATTTTGTCCGCTTTGATTTTAGCGTCAATTATTTTGTATTGTTCATCTGTGATATTTACAAACCAATACAGATAGTTTGGGTTTGGATTATTGTGTCCTGACCGTAAATAGATTTGTCGTTTAGTGATGGTTAAAACAAGAGAGCCGTCATTATAAGTAGAGGGCCACCAAATCTCGTAGCCATATTTTTCTTTACTATCTGTTGTGTCACCTGGATAAGTTAAGTGCAAAATGTCGAGCTGCATTGAAAACACACTGTCTGGAATTATAGACGTCTTATTAACGCTGTCAAATTTTGCTTTAAGCACTTTTTGATTGTCAAAAGAACCTTGAGCAAGCCCAACTTTAAAAAAAGTCGCAGTGATTAATATGAGTAAGGTCTGTCGAAACATAGCAGGCAACGGGCAGGTATTTGCGAAGGCTGGGGAATAGACTTCCGTCAGCCCGGCTACCCGAAGCAAAATTTATAAATAAAAGCTGATGATTTGCACATAGCTAAATAGTTATTCGTCTGCCCGATATGAAGCCAAACTGAAAAACAAAAAGTTGAAACACGGCTTACGTCCGCCCAGCTTTTGCAAATACCAATGTTGTAAGCAGCCATCAGGGAGCTTAATTTTTTTGAAAGAATTCCTTGAGGTATTTTTTGTTTAAGTCAATTTCGAATTTTGTTAATGCTTTATACAGTTTTTTATTGTCCTTAAGAATATCCTCATGCAATTCTAAAAACTTAATAAGAAAGCCTGTGGAAAAAATTAGGGCTAAAAATGATGGAAGTTGCCCTGCAAATTTTTCTGACGTCGTACTATATCTTAGGAGTCCATTATGAGCCGGATTAATACTTTTTTCCAAATGGTATCTTTCAAGTATTCGCCAATTTCCATGTATGATGTCAGAGGATCTTTTATAAACAGTAAAGTATAACAATGGCTCATGCCCACCGATATCGTCTGCCATTTCTTTTATATTTTTTTCAAAAGCATCTCCTTTTTCTATTGCTATTTGATTTTCTTCAATACCTTCTTCTTTCATCACTGAATTTAATTGCTCACTTAGCTTTTGGTAAAGGCTTTCAAATTGCTCTTTGCCTGCAGCCTGTTCTTTGAAATGTTCAAAAAATAGTGCTTCTCTTCCAACTCTGTACTCCCTGAATTGCTTTAAAGCTTCAACTTCCTTTTTTGTAATTAACCAAATGCACTTTAATCTATTTTCATAAAGTAGCCGTAATGTTGATTCAGCTATTTCGCCTTCATGTCTTTCTTCTTGTTCTATTACTTTTTCAAAAAGATATTGTTGCCGACCAACAAAGCCCATAAAGATTTCTGCAACCCCCAAGGTCAAATATCTGAGCAGGTCAATCTTTTTAAAATCTTCAAAATAACCTGTCAATTTTTCCTTAAGAGCATTAATCTTATTTTTTTTAAAATTCATTGTTTCCTTTCTTATTTCCGAGGGTCTTGTCAAAAAAGGTAGATTGTAATAATTGTAATTCCATATGAAAGCACTAAAATTTTGATTAACGAAAACCGAGAAATCAATTACCGCTAACCACATTGCCGTCACCTGATATACTGTTGGCTCTGCAAGAATCTTTTGTCTATCATTACTGTTTAAAATACCAAAGGGATCATTTCCTTCGCCAATTGTAAACTTAAGTACAATGAATTTGCATAAAATGGAGATGTCTTTGTGTCTGCCTTCACATTCGTGATATGCTTTGTAAATAAATGTATGGGCTAATAAATTCCCCTTTGGCACTTCGACATCAAATACGGTATTGTATGTAGCAATGAGAGCTTTAAAGCTTTTGTCAAAAACAGTTTTTCGAATCTCCAAAAGGAAGTCAGGATGCGATTTTATTGTTTGAAATAGAATTGATAAGTTTCCAAAATACTCTATTTCGAGTTCAGCTAATTTTTGTTTTAGATAATGTAGGTCTTTAATAATAGCATCTGGCTCATAATTTTGAAGAGCAATAGCAATGTGAAGAACCTCGATTCGTGAATCATTCCAAGAAACCGGCGGCAACAGCCATTGTGTATGGTCTTCCCAAAAGTTTTCCCAGTCAGAAATAATTTTCTTAGTCTTACCTTTCTTTCTAACTTTACTTTTTTGCTGTATCATTGGGTTGCTTACAACGTTGAAGCATTGGCGATGTGGCGGTATTCATTGTTCGTCCAGCCCGGAACCAATGCTGACTAAATGTACAAATGTTCATTGATTGTTTTATTGTTCAATAGCATTCAGTCATGCTGGAACAAAAGCCGATAAGCGATTTACAGCCGATTGCTTTTGCGTCGCCCCGCCATATGCGCCAATGCAATGTTGGTTGCAGTTTATTCATTCTTTCTTTTCCTCCAATATTCCAATAATTCAGTTTCGTTTTGGATAGTCGTGTCGCCGAAGATGAGTGTTCCATTTTTCCTTACACTGTCAAGTAAGTAATTAAATTGAAAGTCTTCCTTTTGCTTGTCCGAGTCGTATTGAATCTCTTTAATCAAATCCGAATTTTCTTTACAAAGTGCTTCCCAAAATTCTTTGTCATAGTCTATATTGATTACGACAATCGGCTTTTCATTACTTTTTCTATTTGCAAATTCCATTACTTCCTCAAAAATCTTTGCTTTATCTGACTGAGATATTAGTTCATTGTCCTTCCAGGATTTTATCGAATCAGTATAGATTTTCCTTCCGCCAATAAACGTGGAATCAATGTATAGCGACCTATTTTCAGTTTCATATTCTAAACCTTCAAATCTGTGTCCCCATGAAATTTTAGGAAACTTGTTTGCTCTGGCAACTCCAGAAAAAAGTCTTTGAAAGAAGTTTGTCATAATGCAATAGTCAGAGATGAAAACTGTGCTGCGTCTTCAAATTGCAACCAACGACCACAGCTTTGCGTTCGGCAGGGCATTTGGAAAACGTCTAGCTTGGAACTGAAGCCGATTAAAGACAATGAGGTTGAAAATACATTCTATTGCTCAGCCGTGTTCGATCGTACGGATATGTAGCTGATAGTAGTACTAAGATGAGGATTTGTTCGTCGCCCCCTGCTGACGTAAAACTGAATGTTGTATGCCGTACTTATTCTTTGAAATCAGCCCAGCCTGCATAACTTAATTTGTCTGTATTGACATTATAGACCATAATCGTTAATACGTCAACAAACGTTTCACCGGAAATGGTGTAGTGCCTTATTTTATGAGGGTCGAATCTGATAAGAATGAGTTTCTGATTGTCTGCATTCCGATAACCCCAAAAATATCTGTCAAAAGTTTGAATTTTATTCTTCTGGTCTTTTTGTTATCGTTGAATAATTTTCAGTCGTCTTTCTTGATAGGTATTATAAGCACTTTGCCATTCGACTGTGTCAGCATAGGCTGAAATGTTATTGTATTGCTTGTCTAATTGTTGAAGTGCCGCTTTTGCATATTGTGTTTGGATAGCGTTGTCGGCTGCTCTGGCCTCTGATGTGTCAGGAGTAAAGCGGCCGCTGTAAGGAATACTTCTGCCGATGAAGTTTATATCAACGTCTTTTGAAACAATAAACGTTTTATACTTTTTAAATTCTATTGTATCTAGAAATGAAGTGTCGATATGAAATGTCTGTTGAGATAAGCAGACAGATGAAAATAAAAATGTCACAAAGGTCAATAGAACTTTCATGGTCGGTAGTATGGCATACAACGTCCAGGGCTTTCTGCTGTGCTGGTATTCCTAGATTTGTCAGCGCGAACCTCTGCTGAGTAAAGTTAATGTAGTTGATGTTATGTTCTGTCGTTCGGCTTCATTCGTCTAGCCCGAACTACAGGTGATAAGCGATATGTCGAACAGGATTTATTCCTCCGCCAGCATAGCAGAAAACCCCATGTTGTACGTAGCTACTACGGCTTTTCTATGATATCTCCCTGAATAATCAATGTATCGAGCCTCGAATATTTTGTAGAATCATTGCCCTTGATAAGCTGAAGCTTGACCTTATTTGTTTTAGGGGGTGATATGTTTGGTTTTTTTAAAGAGATAATTGCAGAAATTATTATTGCGGTCAATCCGATCAAGCCAAAAGCAGAATAGATTAAGTTGTAAGACTTTTTATGAGACATTGGTCTAACAAAAAAATGCCTCCCTATATTTTTATCTTTTTCTTTGACCGTTTCAATTTCTTCGCTTGTAAATAATGAATAACACTGACTATTAGCTTTTACATAGTCCTGTTCAATATTTTTTATAACATTCTCCGCATGTTTAATCAAGAATCTATTTCTGTCATCAAGTTTGCTAAATACAAATGATAAGAAAATTTGAATTATCCCAAGTCCAATTCCGAGATAGTGAGCTTGAAAATTACTTTGAAATGTTGCTATTGTCGCAGTCGTCAGAATCGATGAGAAAATAATAAAGTAGTTAAAATGCTGAACACGCTGTTGCGCATGTTGCAGAAAGTGTTTGAATGATAAGTCGAGCCAATCTTTATCAGAAATACTTGTTTTTTTATGATTTGATGATTCTGTCATGGCGGTTACGTACAACGTTCAGGGCTTTGCGCAGGCGGGGAAATAGAATCCCGTCGCCCGGTTCCGTCAGCCCGATAAATATACAAACGTTGATGGTTAGATAAATGTTGATTAGTATTACTGTCGCCCAGAGCTGAAGCTAACTAGAATTACTATCGTTGAAGTTTATTCGTCAGCCCCGCTTGCTGCAAAACCCATGTTGTGCGAAGTTGTCTAGTCAGCTAGCCAATTCCAAAAGTCCTTCTCGAAATGGTATGATGTTGCTATGATGAGAATGCAATTGATAACTATCAGAAAATTGACAATTACTACACCCTTTTTACTAACGAGGCGCATACCATACCTAAACATAAGAACTGGAACGAATAAATACAGGAAAATGCCATGAACATTCGTTAAGAGACTCCAATTATTAGCTGTAATGTATGCAAGTCTTTTTAGTCCGTAAGACCCGGGAGGAAATGAATCTAAGTTTAACATAAAGTGTCCAAAAGCCCAGTAGATAAAATCAATACTAGTTAAAATAAAGATGAGCATAAATATAACTACGTGAAGAACCTGCAAATTAGGATTACCTTGTTTGTATGTCGCAAACGAAGTAATCAATATCACAAATGAAATAAAGCTTACGACTAATGCTCCTATTATAATTCCAATCCGGTAATCGCTATATAGAGACTCTTTTTTTACGTCCCACAAGGCAAGCCAAGGCCCTGGAACCGGAAAGTACTTTGTCGCTACTGGAATAGCCAGTAAAGACATTCCAGCAATTACGAGCAATATGCTCGTGTAAATATTTAAAGAAGTGATTCGCATCAAATTTCGCACAACGTCCACAGCTTTGCGTTCGGCAGGGCATTTGGAAAACGTCCAGCCCGGAACCGCAGCCGATGTAAGTTACAAAAGATGAAAACATATTTTGTTGCTCATCTGTGTTCGGTCAGCCGGATATGTAGCTGATAGTAGCACTAAGATGAGGATTTATTCGTCGCCCCCTGCTGACGCAAAACTGAATGTTAGCGGCAGGCATTCGGTTGTCACCCTGTTTTTATTTAAACTGCACTTCATGCCGTTGCAAAATCGTTTCAAAACAGTCGTAGTATTTTTTAGTCAATGTTTGGTACAGCGTTGTGTCGTAGCTCTCATTGGGTGTCGCATTTATCCACAGAATTCTAAATGTTGTAAAACCGTTTTGCTTTTCTTTATGGAACTCTATGTATGGTTCTATGTTTTGTGTGTCGCAACGAATGTTGTCAACTAAATAACGTAAACTGTCCCAGGGAGGGTCATAGTCATTAAGTCTTCCGCTTTTAATTAGCAACCCTTCCTTTTCTAAGTATTTAAGCAAGCTGTCTTTGTCATATTTGGTTTTATATAAAGGGGCGTAGTCAGCCGATGAAAAAAGTCCATGTATTCCTGGTGGAGCAGGTTTCATTATCGCTAAATAGTCTGGGGCATATTTAATGAAAAGACCTACTAATATTACAATCAGTCCGATAACGATAAATGTCTTTGTTGGCCTCTTCATTATTTTGGAAGTGTCAGTTGCTTGCCGCTAACGTTGAAGCATTGGCGATGTGGCGGTATTCTGTGTTACGACTGTCCGGTGCCGCTGCTGAATAAAGATACAAAAGCTCATGGTCTTTTCTGTTGCTCGGCGTTGTTCGTCTGCTGGAACTGAAGCTGAGTAGCGAACAAATAGCTGAGAATATATTCGTCACCCCGCCATATTGCCAATGCAATGTTAGCGGTAGTTTAATTTTCGTTCTGTTTGTCTCTAATTTTTAATACCCTGTCAACTTGTTTATTTGTCATTTGAATTGTTCCAATTAATGCCCTTACCCCGTGTATCATGACCATCGAAGCCTTACCAGTCTCAATAAAATACTTTAGTTCTTTTCCGTCTTGGAGTTGAACCTGTCCGAATGTATATGCTTTGTCTTGATATCCTTTGAAGTCCCGATACAATTTGTCCGTCGCACCTTGAATACTTCCCGTTCTTAATTGTCCGTCTTGCTTGGTCAAAAGTTGCCTTGTTGTAAGAATACTGAAATTGTCCCAATCTATAATTGTCGAGCAGATAATGAGTTCATCTTCTGCCAAGTCAATTTTTAATCCTGAATAAGTAAAGTCAGAATTAGTTTCATAAAACCTTGTCCATTTAAAGTCATACGGCTTCATTGTACTTCTTTTAATAGAAGCAACACAACTATAATGTATGGATCTATCGGACTTTGTCACTTTAAATTACCGCTAACGTTTATGTATTGGCGAAGGCGGGCATAGCTTGGTATTTGATCCACATGTAAATGGCCGCCCGCTTTTGCTAATACAATGTTACCTGCCTTTTTTCTTTCGTTGTCGTTACCAAAATTTCCACCATGGTTTGCCGTCTGTTACTGGTTGGGTAAACTTTGATTGTCCTTTTTTATTTTCCTCAGCAGTAACCTTACCAAATAAATAGCCATCTAAATTTGTTTCAAAAAGTAAGTCCTCTGCGCTGTCAAGTTCCTTGCCAAAGTATCTTTTACAAATTGCAAAAACAAAATTTTCACCAACTTGGTCTTCTGTCATAGGCTCTTCATCAATCCCTTCAAAAGAATAAGTTCTTTGGCCGTTTTTATTAATTGTTGATTTACTTAAAAGCTCTTGCTCTTCCTCTAGAGGTTCACCAAACTCGTAAAAAGTACCATCGTCTGAACTGCCTGCTCTTGCTCTGATTTTCTGTCCATTTTTAGTTACAGAAAACCCCCAAAGATTTACTGTACTGTGAAGAACGATAGAACAAATTTCCGAATCTGGAAATAGTCGGTTTAATACTTTTTCAATCGAGGTTTCCTTGTCCTCAAAGAATTTCATTGGAATGTCTTGCGCACATATAAGCAGATTGTCTTTATAAGTTCCAACGTAAACTTTATTTTCGCTAGGATTTATGGCCACTTCAAAAGGTTCCTTTTCTGTTATTCTCAAATTTTTAAACCCTAGTTCTTTTAGTAATTCTTCATTCTCGACTTGCGTCGGTTTGTGAACTATAATCGTCGATGCTTTCCAACCCATATTTATCGGCCTTTTTAATGTTTTCTCTTGGTCGTCCTACAAAATGGCAGGTAACGTTCGAGTATTTGCGAAGGCAGGGAATTCATTGATTGTCCAGCCCGGTACAAATGCCCATTTGAAAATATGTAGTTGAAGTTAAGAACCTGCCTGCCGACAGGCAGGCTAAAGCTGAACATTGAACGTCGAGCCAGAACCGCTGCTGATGCTTGCACATAGCTGATGTTACATTTTCCAGCCCTGCTTTTGCAAATACTTTTGTTGTAGGCTTGTGCTTCTCTGTCCACAGTTAGAACTTAATAACGCAATTTGGTAATGCCTTTATAATTCTTGTCACTTCAGCTTTGTCAAAATGATTGCCTACGAGTCCTAATTCTTTCAAGTTTTTTAAGTCGCCGATTTTGTCTGGCAGTTTTGTCAAACCACAACCATATAAATACAGATACTGAAGGTTTGAAAGCTTGGTTACATTATCAATGTTTGTCAGCCCTGCGTTATCAGTCAAATCAAGTAGAGTCAAATTATTGAGGTTAGCCAACTCATTTGGAATTGTCGCAATAGAGTTAAGTGTCAGCCGTAGCGTTGTGAGATTTTTCAAATTTTTGATGTCGCCCGGAATTTCTTTTATCATCCAACAATTTGCCCTGTCGCCATAATCGCAGTCCATACCGTTTATTGATAAGTGTCGAAGGTTAGTCAACCGAAAAACGCTGTCAGGGATTTTGTCGCTCTTTATCTGTTGTGTCGAAGTAGTGTATGTTGTGTCGCTATGAGTATTGTCAACAGAATAAAGTTTCGCTGTCGTTGTCGAGCAGGCAACGATAGTGAAAAGTGTCGCAAAGAAAATGTTTGATATGAGTTTGAAGTTTGTCATAGCATAGCCTACAACGAACAGGGCTTTATGCAGGTTGGGAATTAGTATTACGTCTGCCGAGAACCACTGCAGATTGAAAATATGTTGATGAAGTTAAGTACAAAAGCTGATAGATATTCGTCTGCTGGAACTGAAGCTGGGATTTGCAATTTGCTCATGTTACAATGTCAAGCCCAACTTGCATAAAACCCAATGTTGGTGGCTGGCTTGTCCTGTCAGACTGATAGGACAACTTTCTTTTTTCTATACAGTCTAATAAAGCAAATAGTCAATCCGATTAATGTAACTATAAGTCCAACTTGCCACTCAAAAGCCATCACCATTAATGTTTCGTTGTCTGGATGTGTCCGACTGCCAACTGAGTCTGCCCAATTAATAAAATGTAGTCGAGCAGAAAGATAAATGCAACTACAAATAATAATTGCTGATAAGAAAAACCAATTCCTTTTGTCTAACTTTTTTGTCACCCAATAAGTAATTGTCACCAACGCAATTGGAAGTAACACTATGGTGAAAAACATTTCAAATGTTGTCAGGCCGGTATGTTCGTCGCTTTTGTCAAACCATAATGGTTTAAGTAAATAATGAATACCTGTTGTCAGTCCATAACAAAAGAACAAAACAAAAGTCCAATATTTAAAGTGATTTTTCAATTACGAAGAGTCTGTCTTTAAGCTTGCCACCAACGTTGACGGCTTTGCGTTCGTGTGGGCATTCATTGAACTGCCAGCCCTGGTTATAGATATATAGTCAAATTGGAAAACTGATGTTCAGCCCTTGTTCTCCAGCCCACATGACACAAAGCCCATGTTAGGCGTATGTTCGCGGTATCTCGTCTATTTTGAAATCAAAAAACCAATCAGATTCGAAATGAAAAGCCAGATGAAGATGATGGAGAATGAGACAAATAAGGTGTTCATCAAAATCTCGCCCACTTTGAAAATTGTCTTTTTAGGAATTTCATACATAGGGTAGTAAGAAAACTGAGTTGCTACCTTCCCAGTCCAATAGGCAGCAATTAATCCAGTCAATGCAACTGCAAGGCCAGTTCTATTTTTTAATTCACTTGTGAATAGAATTGATATCAGTCCAAACGAAAAATTCAATCCTTGTATGTATCGCCCATAAGTCTTTGCGATTTCCTGGTTTAAAGGTTTCAGTTTCTTGATGTCATTATACCAGTCAAAAACGACATGTCGAATGTATGGGTAAATGATCGCAGTAAACATCATCCCGATGGCTCCTAAAATTATCAGCCAATTAGGAACTTCAAACTTCATCTATCAAATTTTAATATGCTTGAATAAATTGCGCCTAACGACCGAGTATTGCCGAAGGCGGGATATTCATTGCTTGTCCAGCCCGGAACTGCAGCCGATTAATTAAATAAAAGTACAAGTTAACAAGTAATGACGAGCAGAATTCCGTCAAGCCTGGATGCAGTACAGTAGTGAATTACAGCCGATTGATCTTCCGTCCGCCCCGCTTTTGGCAATACTTTTGTTGGCCGTAGTTTTTTACATTCGTTCTTTTTCAATAATTTCTAAGAGGAGGTTCTTGGCTATTTTTACTTCAGGTCTAATTCGATGCGTTTCAGTTCTTCGCATATATGTATCTACTCTATTTATCATTTCTTCACATGATCGTATAAATATTATCTTATCTTGTTTGCCCAATGTCGGAAAATATTTTTCATAAAAAGGATAATATTTCTGAGCAACCCTAAAAGGATAATATTTGGTCTCTTTTTGAGTATTTGGGTTTGATATAATCTTGTGGGCTTTTAAGAATTGCTCCATACAAGTTTCTTGACTTCCATTAAATATCTCATTCTCAATTATATGTCGGGCGTAATGGTTATCGATTTGATAGGTGTCAAAACGGTCTATTTGGTTTGCATATGAATAAGCGGTTTGGAAATAAGAGTCAGCAATGGAGTATTCTCTCTCTTCAAGGCGAGCAATTGCATACTGAAGCCAGTAGTGAGGATTTTTGGTTGCGTAATTTGTATTCTTTATTTCTTCAAAGAATCGTAAAATGTTAAACTTATATTCTGCAGTATCCTTTGATAATATTCTTCTTAAGTTTGAAAAGCTAAGTATTTCACGAAGAATATTTTTAAAATTTTTATCGCTCCGCCTTGAATCTAATCGCTTTACTAATTTGATCAGCGTATCAACTATGCCTCTTGAATTTACTACTTTAGTCAGTATTACTTCTGCTAATATTGACGACTTTACAGTAATAATTCCTTCATCAAAATTTACAAACTCCCGGACAGCCGAATTACTTTGAAACGAAGGCTTGTTTAGTACTTCTGCATCTAGTGCATATATTAAATCATCCAGGTATAAATTAAATCCAAATACTTTGCTGATTAATATTAGTGTGATTGCCTCATAAAAATTTTTCTTTTCCTGAATTGTAGAGATTATATCATTAAACTTTCCAATAATATTAGGGGATTCTAACAATTTCAAAAGCAATAATCTAATATTTCGTTTAAACTCTATTGAGATCATAGAAATTTTTCTTCCCATGCTAAGACTTGCATAATCCCCCCAAAGTCCATATTTATCAACCAGATAAATAAAATCAACAATTTCATTTTCCGAAAGAACATTTACATCTATAATATCATAGCCGCCTATAACATATTCTTCATACTTGTTGATTATAGAATCATTGATCAGGCTCCTTTCGGTGACAATTAATACGAGGTCACTTCTTAAATTTTTTAATTCTGCTAAGATTTCAAAATAGTGACCGTAATTTTCTATTATAATAACTGCTTTTTCTGTTTTCGTGCAAATTTCATCTAACTCATGAGAAAGTGTTGCATAATATTTCTTAAAAAAGTAAACATTGTAACCGTCTCTTTTTAACCAAAAAGATAGTCCTTGGACAAACATAGTTTTTCCATTGCCAAGATCTGAAATGACAATTAAATTTCTTTTGCCATTATTAATTGCTTCACGAGCTATCTTTATTTTTTCTCTGTTAACAAAATAGGGAAAATCAAGAGGTGAAAAAACAGAGTATTCAAGAAGATGATCATTAATTTCCCCTTCGACAAGTAATTTAAAAAAATCTTTATCTTTTATATCTGGAATAGAATTATGAAATACTGGTTGAGTAAAACATAGTGGTTTTAACGAAATTTGTGTTTTTGGTACGTAACTCGCCTTTCGGCTTTTGATAAGGTCCGCAAAAGCTTTACTTCCAATGGTGATTGCCGTGCCGAACTTTGAAATTGCCTTTAGAGTTGTTGGGTCTTCAGTTTCTCGAACGATAAAAAAAATCTTTTGTTCCAACTCTGGGGTTGAATAGATAATTCTTTTTAGATCCAAATCATATTTAAGAGAAAACCCTACAAAGAAAATTGCATCAGCAATGATCAAGTCCTGTCGAAATAGAGAACACCAATCATTGTCACGGAATTCGTTAGTTAAGTAACTTACATCACTAAGCTTAAATTCGTTATTTAGGGTTTCCGGAGTTAATGTGTCTATATACCCATTTAAATGAATACAAACATGGCTTTTGTCTTTAAAATGATATGGTCTATTTGCTAATGTTACGGGAGTTAAAATCTTGCCATTTCTTGTATATGAGGTTTCTAAAACGTTATCATAATTAGTTGTATAAATCCTTCGCCAATTTAATGTCCCTAATGTCAAATGCTCTTCTTCTATAGCTTTTACTGTGTATTGTTCTTTTAGTAAGGTAATTAGTCGTTGCTCACCATGGGTATCTAAATATTCATCGACGGCAGATTCAAGGCTCCCATCACCAGCAACTCCACATTCTTGGTAGAGCATTTCGGTTAATTTAACGGCTGGCTTTAATTTTTCATTCTTCAAATTGGTTGCCGTAATTGATGCGCCCGCACCAGTAAATAAGAGGCAATTCCCATCAAATATTAAATCAATGGCCTCGTTAATATTCATGTATTTATGTTGTAGATTATTAGTTAAAGTTATTCAAATTATCTTGTCAATGGGTCTCTTTCTCAACAAACTACTTTTGACTATTGAGGCTCATTAAAATTACGGCCAACGTTGAAGCATTGGCGATGTGGCGGTATCAGGGAACGTCCAGACCGGAACCAATGCTGATTAAAGATACAAAAGCTCATTGTTTATTCTACTGCTTGGCTTTATTCGTCGGCTGGAACTAAAGCCGAATAGCATACAAAAAGTTGAGAATATGTTCGTCGCCCCGCCATATACGCCAATGCACTGTTAGCGGCTGGGCTATTTTGCCTCAATAGCCTTCCTTATGTTGTCCATAAACTCTCTAATGTCTTTGTCTGTCTCAATTGCTGTCAGGGGATTATATTCAATTTCCAAAATTTGTTTTACATTTTTAACCGATGGAATATTCAATAATTGGGTGAATGTATCTTTATCAATCATTCCGTTAAACTCTCTATACATTTCCGGATTCAGTCCTGCAATAATCCATGATTCTATAGATGGGGTAGCCAACACAAATTTCACTTTTGATGAATATTTTGATGGAACTAGTGTCGCTAAACGCTTCTTTAAACTTGAAATTCTTGGCGGCGATTTTGTGTCAGAATCTAAAAGAATAAACGCTTTGTCGAAAATATTAAGGTAAGGAATTACAATTGTCTTGAACTCATTAAGGATTCTGTATTTGCCATACGTTGGAATTATTGCAAAGTCAGCGTCAAATTCTTGAGATGAGATAAGTTTATTTACAACATATCTGTCAACTTCACCTTCTACAATTATTCCAATTTTTCTTTTTTCAGTTGGCAGTAGATTTGGTTTGGGGTCAGGAATAATTGTTTTCTCAAGTTCATTTATCCACTTCTCCAATTTTATTCTAAAGTCGACGATTGTATTAAATGATGCAATCCAGTTACTTGTTGCTTGTTTTGTTATCCAATCAATTAAATCAAATAATTCATTTCTTTCCGCAAAAGCAGGTCTGAATGTTTTTAGATGTTGATTGGCTCTTCTAGTTTCCTTTTCATCCAAGATTCGTTGTCTTGAAAAGGTAATAACATACTTTTTTGTGTCGTAAGCTGTAATTAATTCACACCAAGTAATACTTAAATCTTTTGCTGGAATAGTAATTTCAAATGATTTTTTCTTTTCGTCTTTATCAAGACCTCTGACTTTAAAAGTTTGGTCTTTAAATCTATCTACAAATGCACCTGCATAACGTCCACCATATCTCTTATCAATTAAGCATAAAACAAGGTCGCATTGTTCAACTGCTAGAATACATTGGTCGTGAGAATGAAGTCCTAATTTTCTGGCTGGAAAAGTCGGGCTTTCATGATACAGTACCTCATGACCTTTTGATTCTAAGAGGTCAACAATCATTGCTCTAAAATCAAGCAAATCATAAGCTGTTGAACTTAAAAAGATTTTTATGTTAGTTATGGTCTACCTCAGCCTTGCCGCTAACGGCCACAGCTTTGCGTTCGGCAGGGCATTTGGAAAACGTCCAGCCCGGAAC
>CAZSAQ010000018.1:0-88067 GCA_964605065.1 uncultured Chitinophagaceae bacterium | reverse complement strand
AAGTAAAAAGTAAAAAGTAAAAAGTAATATTTTTTAAATACCTGTATTCAATAAAAACAAGCTGCCAACGCGAGATTTTTTTGGAACGCAAAGCCCGCAAAGAACCGCAGAGGGCGCGAAGGAAAACGCGAAACGATAAACGATAAACGCAAGACGAAAATAACGCAAAGCCCGCAAAGGACCGCAAAGGACGCTAAGTTTTG
Source organism: uncultured Chitinophagaceae bacterium (assembly GCA_964605065.1). Taxonomy (GTDB): domain Bacteria; phylum Bacteroidota; class Bacteroidia; order Chitinophagales; family Chitinophagaceae; genus Endoryza. Next base: position 87,864 of record CAZSAQ010000018.1, on the reverse strand, counting down.
GAAGCTGAAGCCGCGGAAGAACGAAAATTACGAAGAACCGTAAACTTCAAACATCAAACATCAAACTTCAAACAGCAAACCTCACACCAACCATCGCTATTTACACGTATACTGCAAATGGTAGGTGTAGGTATCCGGAGTGGGGTCTGCTGGATCCTTGTTTATTGAAATAATCTTGATCACCTTACCGGTTGTATCTTTCTGGTAAGTGAAAATTCTCTCCTCTACCACCTGGTCGTTTTCATCATAAAATGTCATCTTTTCAACATTATTGGCGCACCAGCCCAATTCACTGAAAGCGAAATTGATGAAATCGGTAAGATTCATGGAGAAATTGGCAATGGCCAAAGGTCGAAGGGCATTTGCGTCATTTGTGTAGGAGATCAGAATGTACTTGTAGTAATTGTAATATCTGTTACCCTCATTCTGAATGCGTATGATATTTCCTTTGCTGTCCCACTGAAATTCAGAATAACCCTGGCGCGAAACCGTTTGATAGACCTGGTTGTTGCTGTTGTAGATAAAACCCAGTGTGTCACTACGCCCGTCTATTGGAACATCGTAAGTATAGATCTGTAGTACGGGTTTGTCGCCATTATAGACAAATCGGAATTTATCGTGTGCCTGCAGATAATTGATTTCGGTAAGCTGTTTCGAGGCATTATAAATAAAATTAATGGGATAACCTTCATTGGCGCTTTCAGAAGAGTCGATGATAGTAGTGATCTGGTTATCTGAATTATAGGATATGGTTAAGATCGTATCATCCCCCACATGGGTTCCCTGCACAAACCGGGTAAGCAGGCAGGTGTCTTTGGAGGGGGGCGGCGGAAGAGTAGGATTATCTCCCATAGTATCCACACTTTTTTCTTTACCACAAGCAAAAAACAGAACTGTAAGAAATGCGAAACAAAAAAGCCTGACCATTGGTGCAAGATTTGTGAGCAAATATAGCTAACCGGTAGAGATACTGCGATAATAATCCTGATACAACAGGTATATTGCCTGTTCGCCGTTTCTCCGGTCAACGTCTGTTAGGCAAGGACAGCCAGAAAAATGATAGTAATAACGTTGAAAAGCCGGTCAACGTCTTTCAGGCATGGACAGCAAACCAACCATAAACTATAAACCATAAACGTTAAACGCCCCGGCTTCGCCGGGGCTCCCATCTTTCACTTTTCCTTTACAATTAAACTTCCGGCATTGCGTTGTATTCCTGTTCCGCTTCAACTTCTATCGACACAGCTTTACTTACATTAATTTTTAATTATGTCTGCTAACCAGCCGGTAGAGACCGATGGTCTCTATTCTTACGATTCCTTTGGCGGAACAAAGGAGAGAAAATCTGACTCAAACTTTTTGTGGTGGTGTGCCGGTGCACACCAGGGTATTTTGAAAGACCATCCCTCCGAGCATGCCAAATATGCCGGACTGGGTGGAGTCATACTGGCCACTTTTGTACTGGCTTCCCTCTCTGCGGGCTATGCCATTCACAGTCTATTCAACAATTGGTTCTGGACAATCGGCTTCGCGGTAGTTTGGGGATTGATCATCTTCAACTTCGACCGTTTCCTGGTATCCACCATGCGTAAGTACGGTGTATCCAGGAAAAAGCAGATCTGGATGGCAGTGCCCAGGCTTGCATTGGCCATACTGATCGGCATTACTATCGCCAGGCCACTGGAGTTGAAGATCTTCGAAAAGGAGATTGATACCAAAATGGTCGAGAATATCCATAAGAAGATACAATTGAACGACAGCCTGCTGCAGCTGGAAACGCGGGCGCAGGTCAATAATGCACAACTCGAAAGAGAAAGGCTTACCAACCGAAAACTTTCACTCGAGGATACCCTTCATCGACTGCAGCAGGCCTACCTCGACGAAGCGGATGGAACCGGCGGCTCTGGCCAGCGCGGTATTCAGGACCTGACACAGCTTAAGATGAATGCCTATGCTGCCGCGGCACAGCAATTCCGACCCGAGATCATCCGGCTCGATCGCGCGATCCTGGCACAGGACAGCCTGATCAATGCCGTACAATCCGGTATGGAAGTAAAAAGACAGCAATACGCGGCCGCCGCCCAGGCCAATGTTGGATTTCTGGAAAGAAATAAGGCCCTTTCTGACCTGGCAGGCGATGAAAGCAGCGTATTCTGGACGAGTCTGCTGCTCTCGATGCTCATCATACTCATCGAAATTGGACCCATATTATCCAAACTCATTATGCCATTGGGACCCTACGAAATTTCACTGGCCAAAGAAGAATTACTGAGCATGGCGGCTGCGGAAAATGAAATGAGAAAAGACAAGGAACTGACCAATGAAAAAAAGAAAGCATTTTACCAGAAACAAAGGGAGGTCAGCGATCAACTGGTAGAACAAATGAGCGCTCTGCAGAAAAAGCACATCGACCAGGAACTGGATAAATGGGAAAGAGGAGAGTGGAACCCCAAAGATCACCGCTCTTCGATGGATGAGGTGATGCGAAAAATCAGGGAAAGATACCAGATCAGGGAAGATGGTCTACTTTAAAAAGAAATGCATGGCAACAATAGCCATCAATAACAAAAGGGTTGGCAGGTAAGTTTTCCTGTCGACCCTTAATTTTTCCCTTACGTTTTTCAGCGATAATAAAGCGATGGCCGTAACCAGGATCAGCACGGTTGCGATTAAGAATATAAGTACGAAGCCCGGTTCTCCGAGCGACAACGACATATAAATGCCGTTGGCAGAAAGGGCGAGATACCAAATTAAAACCGGCAAACCAATCACCCAGCCAATTCTTTTGAGCCTGAACAGGAAAATAGCAGCCAGCAGTGCCAGCGCGATGATCAGGTATGTTTTGATATCGACAAGCAATTGATCGAGCCGGATGGAAACCTGGTTTTTTTCTACGGTAAGCCTGTCGGTTTTGGAGGAAATGAAATCGGCCACCTGCGCCAGCAGGAAAAACAATCCGATCACCAATAATACGATTGCAGGAAATTTTTCTCTCCACCCTGCTTTTTGAATATCGTTCATATATCTAAGCTAAAATATTTTCCAATCCTTTGCCAGACCAGGAGTTTATTGTCTTGTAAATTGTTTTTCTACCAGGCTGGTCAGCTTCGCTGCCCAGCGCGCATAGTCTTTTCCCGATGGATGAAGGCCATCGCCGGCCAGCAGAGAAGGATCAGTGGCGGCTTCGCGGGTACCGGGAGTGATGTCTATGTAATGCACCCCGTAGCGATGCGCAATATCCCGGTTGTATTTGTTGAAAAGATCTATTTCGGTGGCAATCTTTGCAGGATCGCGATCAGCCGCAAATGGAGTTACGCCCCAGTCGGGAATCGACAATACAAACACATGCGAAGGGCTATTGCCGGCAAAACGAATGGCCTGCTGCAGCAACGATTCAAATTCCGGGGCATAGCCGGCTGCCGACCGGCCACGATACTGGTTATTTACCCCGATCAACAGGCTGACAACATCAAATTTGCCAGTTAATCCGGCCTGGGCAATGGCGGACTGCAGTTCGTCGGTGGTCCACCCTGTTTTGGCAATCACCTGCGGCTCGCTTATTTTCCAACCTTTCTTTTTCAGCATGGATACTGCCTGAAAGGGAAAACTTTCGGCTTGTGTTACCATCTCGCCAATAGTATACGAATCTCCGAGAGCCAGGTATTGCAGGGGAATTTGATTCACGTCGGGGGCTTTGCTGAACTGTAAATATAAAACGGCCAGGCAAAAGCAACTTATTTTTTGCATCATTACCATGATATACGGAAAGAACGGCAGTCCGGATCAAAAAAAGGGAGCCCGAAGGCTCCCTGGTATTTTGGAAGTGATACCTTAAAACTTATTGCTGTACGCCCTGCATTCCATTCTGCATGCCTTCTGCCTCTCCACGCATGTTCTTGCGTTTGAACAAAGACATATCGAACTTTCCAAAGCGCCAGTTGAAGTTCAGGCGGAAGAATTGGGGATCACGACGACGGAAGGCATTCTGAACAAAGAAAGCGGATTCAGAATACACATCGCTGCGGCGTGTCCTGAAAACATCGCTGAAGCTTACTGTCAGCGAAGCTCTCTTCTCTTTCAGGAAGTCGTAACGGATGGCCACATCTACTCCGTAGTTGGGGCGAACATAACCCTGAGAGGCGCTCAACGACTGTCCGAACATCATGCCGCCGCCACCGCGGCCACCGCCACCGCCGCCGCCGCTGCCACCGCTGCCTCCGGGAGGAAGGATGGTTTTCGACTGGTAGTCTCCACTCAGCTGAATGGTGAAGTTCTTGGGCAGCTTGAAGCTGTTGTTGATCTTGGCAAACCAGCTGTAAATATTTCCCTGCTTGGGCAGCTTGGGATCATCGATGTTGATCTTGGAAGTATAGAGGTTGAGGTTGGAAGTCAGATCCCACCATTTGGCCACAGCCTGGCGTGAAATCAGTTCCAATCCGCCCACATAACTGGAGTTGGCATTGATATACGTATTGATCAGCAGCGTATCGGCCGTATTGAGCGGATTGGCTTCGGCGATCTGGTAGCGGGTGATCAGGTTATCGGTAAACTTATAATATACCGAAGCCAGGAAAGAGTTGGTCTGGCCATAAGTTTTGGTATACGACAGTTCAAAAGAATAGGTAAACTCTGGAACGAGATTCGGATTACCTCTAGAAAGGTTAAGAGTGTCTGAATAATCGGTAAAAGGAAACAGCTGGAAGAAATTCGGCCTGTTGATCCTTCTGGAGAAATTCAACTGCAGGTCCTGGTCGTTCTTCAATTTCTGAGAAAGGAAGATGCTGGGGAAAAAACTGATGGGGAAACTGTTGCTATAGCTGATCAGGGTATCTTTTCCTGATTGATTAACGGTATTCACCTCGCCTTTGTAATCTGAACTCTCAGCTCTTAACCCCAACTGATAGCCGAAACTTTTAACCTTGCTGGTAAAAGTAGCATAGGCAGCATACACATGATCCTCGTTATTGTATTGAGATGACAATTGTGGCACTTTGATGGCAATGCCATTGTTGTCTACATAAGCGATATCGTTGCGGCTGTCAACCTTACGGATCTGCGCCCTTGCACCCATTTCCAGTTTAGACTTGTCATTGAGCGGGTCTACATAATCGGTTTGAGCGGTGAAGAACTGGTTGTTGCCCCCACCATTGATTTTCTGCTTGAAACTTCTCAGCAGCGTACCACCCTGGGATGCATAGTTGGAAGTGGTGAGCATATTGTCGTTTTCATTCCTGCTCTTGTTGAAGTTGAAATCAGCAGTCCATTCCTTTCCGGCCTTCGAATAATTGTGTTTGTAGCTAAGCATAGCACCCCTGTTCTTGAATTCGCCGGTACTATTAGACAAGCGGTTGGTGAAAGAACTGGTTGGGTTACCTGCGTACAGGGTATCCACGAAAATATCGCTATTTGAATTCGGTTTGAATTTGCCATTTACGTACACGCCTGAAAGAGAAATGGTATTTCTGTTGTTGATGAAATAGTCGAAACCTCCCCGCACAAAAGCGAAATAGCCTTCCATGATGTTCTTGTCATCCTGGAACAATTTTGTGTTGGGGTTATTTACAAGGGTCAGACGGTCGGTAGTGCCGATAGAGATTGATTTGCGCTGGTTGTACATGGCACTGGCAAACACGTTCAGTTTGCCCTGGCGTACGTTGATATCGCCTCCCAGGTTGTATTTGCCGCGCTGGTCAATGCCAGCTCTCAGGTTACCATTATATCCGGTTTTCCTGTTTTTCTTCAGTACGATGTTCAATATACCTGCGGTACCTCCGGAGGCATCGAATTTTGCGGAAGGGTTGGTAATGACCTCTACGCTCTGAATCGCATCTGCCGGGATCTGATCGAGAGTGAGGGTGGTAGGGCGACCGTCCACAAAAATAGTAGGAGTGTTGTTGCGCAGGGTCACATTTCCATCGATATCCACATTCAGCGACGGAACATTTTTCATCACGTCCACTGCGGTTCCTCCTACAGAAGTGAGGTTTTTCTCTACGTTAAATACTTTTCTGTCGATGCTGGAGCTCACCAGCGGCTTGCTTCCGCTCACCGTTACCGACTCCAGCACCTGGGCATCCTGATCGATCTTGATATTGCCGAGATCCTTGTCGATTCCGGCGAGAGCCTGTGACATATCACCTCCCTGGCCGAATTTGATATCAAATGCCACTTTCTGCTCGACTGTTTTATAACCGATCGCTGTAATTTTTAAACGGAAATTACCCATCACCGGAAGTCCTTCCAGGCTGAATTCACCTGCTTTGCTGGTGAGCATGCCCGCAACAACTGCGTCTACGCGTTTTTTAACCGTTGTATCGAATTTGTTTTGGATCAGTTGAACGGAAACAGCTTCCACTCCTTTGTTGGTTTTGCCATCGACGATCTTGCCATAAAAGCGGCCAATGTTCATATTCTGACCGCCGCCGCCGGCTGGTCTGCCCATGCCCCCGGGAGTCTGAGCCGCAAGGGTAACCGAGATAAGCGCGAACCATGCCAGCAAATAAAATTTCTTCATGATGATGTTTAGTTGAAAATGATTGCAAAGTTGGACGTTACAACGCTGACAAACTTGTGACATTGTGATGAATGGTAGAAAGAAAAATCTTGTGTTTTTTCAAATGTTAAGGAAAACAAAAAGGGAATGCAAATTGTTCAGCGCAAGCCAGGTTATACAGAGCAATTCCATCCTGGAAGGATTTGGGTGGGAGCGATGCCTGTATTCAGGAATCGCGATTTTATTTTTGCCAGGAAAGGGGGGAGCGCTGAAATTTTCCATGACTGCTATTCGAAACAACCCGCGTAAAGGTGGTTTTCAGGTTTTAGGGTGATGATTTCTCCCGGAAGCCGGATATCGCGGAGACGCGGATGCTAATAAATAAATTGGCCGGGAGTTTGGACTGAAATTATATTTATGCTTAGATTTGCAGCCCGCAAACGGTGGCTGTAGCTCAGCTGGTTAGAGCATCAGATTGTGGTTCTGAGGGTCGTGGGTTCGAGCCCCATTAGCCACCCAGCTATTTACCCGGGATAATTTCCCGGGTTTTTTGTGCCCGTACCTGCCCGTTTTATGCACCCGCCGCTTTGTTTTCCGCTCATGTAAAATGTACAAAACCAGTTGTTAATATTCGAATCAAGCGGCAACAACCCGAGATTTTTATCGTTATTTTTGGATTACATGCAAAAAGTGATAAAATATATGTTTAGCAAGAGAACGTTACCCGTACTGATCCTGCTCCTGAGTGCAGGTCTTATTGTTGCTTTTAAGACATTGGGCTGGGGCGGCAATCCTCCCGGAAAATATGAAAAGATCCTGCACAATGTCGGCGATATGCTGAAGCAGATTCATTACAGCCCCAAGAAAATTGACGACGAATTCTCCAAACAGCTTTTTAAGAAATTTCTCAACGACCAGTTTGTTGATGAAAACAAGAATATCCTCCTGCAATCGGATGTTCAGGAGTTGAAGAAATATGAAACCCGCCTCGATGATGAGATCATCGGCGCCAATGTGGCCTTCGTTCCGGCTGTATCGGAAGTGGTTAAAAAAAGACTTCCCGAAGTAATTGCCATTTACAAGGAAATTCTTGCCAAACCATTTGATTTTACCAAAGACGAAACTTTTGAAGCCGATCCGGACAAAACAGATTTCCCGAAGAATGAAGCCGAGCGTAAGGAATCCTGGAGAAAGAGACTGAAATGGCTTACGATGGAGCGATATGCCGATTTGCTGGAAGGCCGCGAAAAAGGTAAGGGCACAGCAGGCTATGTGGCGAAGACTGATGCTGAATTGGAGAAAGAAGCCCGCGACCGTGTTTTGAAAATTCTCGATCGTTATTTTGAAAGAATGACGGTAAAAGTAAGCGATGATGATCGCTTCAATAACTATGTAAATACCATCACTGAGATGATGGACCCGCACTCCACTTTCTTCCCGCCGGTTGATAAACGCTATTTCGATGAGCAAATGAGTGGAAAATTCTTTGGCATCGGCGCATCACTGAAAGAAGAAGATGGAATGATCAAAATCGGAACCTTGCTCACCGGTAGCCCGGCCTGGAAATCCGGACAGGTGCAGGTTGGTGATATCATCCTCAAGGTAGCGCAGGGAGCAGGAGAACCAACCGATCTGACAGGGTTCGTTACCGAAGATGCCGTAAAGATCATTCGCGGCAACAAGGGAACTGAGGTGAGACTTACCCTGAAAAAATCAGACGGCTCTGTAAAAATCGTTACCCTCATCCGCGATGAGATCATCCAGGACGAAACTTTTGCCCGCAGCGCGATCGTTAATACCGCCAAGGGCAAGATTGGATTTATTTATCTCCCTGAGTTTTATGCCAATTTCGACGACCCCAAAGGTGCCCGTTGCTCCGAAGACGTTCGCAAGGAAGTTATTAAACTCAAGGAGCAAAACGTAGACGGCATTGTAATGGATCTGCGCAGCAATGGCGGCGGCTCCCTGTATGATGTTGTTCAAATGGTAGGATTGTTCATCGAAGGCGGCCCGATCGTTCAGGTTCGCGATCGCGATGGCAAACCCCAGGTTTATTATGACCGCGACAAATCCGTTTTATATGATGGTCCGCTGGCAGTCATGGTCAATGAATTCAGTGCCTCCGCTTCGGAGATATTCGCTGCGGCGATCCAGGACTACAACCGTGGCGTGATCATTGGCAGCTCTTCGACCTATGGTAAGGGTACCGTACAACGCAATATCGGGCTTGAAAAGGTAATCGGATATATGGACCCCAACAGTGAACTCGGAACCATCAAGCTCACCCTGCAGAAATTCTATCGAATCAATGGTGGCTCGACCCAGAAGAGGGGAGTAGCTTCCGATATCAATCTGCCGGATATCTATGAGTTCTCAAAACTTCGGGAAAAAGACAATCCGGAAGCATTGCCCTGGGACGAAATTTCTAAAGCCGAATACAACAATTGGAAGTACAGCCTGGACCTCAGCCCGATCAAACAAGCCAGCGCCGACAGGTTGAAAAACAACAATACATTCAACACCATCCGCAAAAATGCCCAGTGGCTGTCCGCTTTGAACGACAAACCCAGGACTCTCAACCTGAAAAAATACCAGGAAGAGCAGAAACTGGTTCGCAGCTCTGCCAAAGAGATCGAATCAAGCATCAAACTGGCCAGTGAGCTGGATGTAACCGCACTTCCGGAAGATCTGAAAAAATTCGAGTATGATGCCGGCAAACTGGAGAGATTCAAGGATTGGGTAAAGAGGCTCAAATCCGATATCTACCTGGATGAAGCCGTAAAAGTGATGAACGATATGGTGGTGCAGAAAAATATGGTTTACAATAGCAGTGGCAGCGGAAAAAAAGGATTCTAAGCAAAGAAATCAATAAATTACCCTATTACCCCGCCCGGGCAACACCGAAGGCGGGGTTTTTTTATGTCCGATCGGGAGTTGGGCCTCCCAAAAGGTTGAAAATACCCAACTATTTAGACCTGTTTGTGTTTTATATCGCATTGCGAAAAGGAAAAAAATGCATTTACCCCTATTTTTGCAGCCGATTTCCTAGACATGTATAATATTACTTTTAAGTTTGAACAGAAAGGCCTGGAGCCGGTGACGCTGAATAATATCGGGGCGGACCAAAGCATCCTGGAAGTGGCCCTGAACCACGATATCGAATTGCATCACAACTGCGGGGGCGTATGTGCCTGCAGCACCTGCCATCTATATGTAGAAAACGGGGAGCAACACCTCGAAGAACTGAGCGACCGGGAGGAAGATTTTATCGACCGGGCGGTGAACCCGCGATTGAATTCCAGACTTGGCTGTCAGTGCGTATTGCAACCAGGCAGTGGCGACGTGGTAGTAACACTGCCCGACCAAACCCAATTCCTGGGTGAGTAATTGTTTATAATAAAAAAAGCTATGAGTTACGAACCACCCATACACTGGAACGACTACGAAGATATCGCCCTGAAACTTTATGAGCGCTTTGGCGATGACTTTAACGAGGGAAAGATCTATCGCATTCGTTTTACCGACCTGCTGGAATGGGTACTGCAAATACCCCATTTTGTTGGTAAAAGAGAAGAAAGTAATGAAGGCCACCTGGAAATGATCCAGAGCAGCTGGGTGTACGAATGGAGAGATAACCAGAAATAAGCCGGGTTTCCTAAATTACAGTTCATGAATCTCAACGAATCCCTGAAAAAGATCAGCACTTTTGTGTTCGATATGGACGGCGTACTGACGGACGGTACGCTGTTTGTTTTTGAAGGCGGACAATATCGCCGTATGCACATCCGCGACGGATACGCTCTTCAACTGGCTGTTAAAAAAGGATACCGGGTGGCGGTGATATCCGGAAGCCAGTCTGACCCCGTGGTTGCCCGCCTGAAAGGGTTAGGAATAACCGATGTGTTCATGAAAGTGCTGCACAAAAAGAAATGCCTGGAAGATTATCTCCTCAGCCACCGGATCTCCCAGGAAGAAGTGCTGTACATGGGCGACGACATTCCCGACTATGAGGTGATGAAATCTGCCGGATTCCCCTGCTCACCTGCCGATGCGGCGCCTGAAATTAAAGAGATATCCAGATATATTTCACCAGTGCCTGGAGGCCAGGGATGTGTAAGAGATGTTATAGAAAGAGTATTGAAGTTGAATGGGCACTGGGAACTGTCAACGGATATCGCCAGCCGATAATTTTTTTAGCAACTCGTCATACAATTCTTATCTTGAGTCTGTCATGACAGCCATTCTTGGATTTTTTCGCCTGATTAGATCGCTGAACCTGCTTTTTATTATAATCACGCAGTGTTTATTCCAGTATTGTGTCATTGTTCCCACACTTAAGAAAGCCGGCGTTGGCCCGCAACTCAGCCCGCTGCATTTCTTTCTCCTGGTGCTGTCATCGATTTTTATCGCCGCAGCCGGGTATATCATAAACGACTATTTCGATCTTAATATAGACAGGATCAACAAGCCTGAAAAAATCATTGTGGAGAAAGTGATCCGCAGACGCTGGGCGATTTTGTGGCACCTCGGCCTGTCGCTGGCCGGTATCTTTCTGAGCTTTTACGTGGGCTGGAAAAACAATCATAACCTGATCCTGCTATTTGCCAATTCCTGCTGCGTGTTTCTCCTTTGGGTGTATTCAACTACATTCAAAAAGAAATTGCTGACAGGTAATATTGTTATTTCCCTGCTTACAGGCTGGACGGTGCTGGTGTTGTATGTAGCAGAACTCGACAAGTTCTTTTACACAGTCAATTTACCGGAGGTTTCTGCAGCCGTTAACAGGATATTCAAACTGGCGGTACTCTATGCCGGGTTTGCATTTATTATCTCACTGGTCAGAGAGGTGGTAAAGGATATCGAAGACATGAGCGGCGATCTGAAATATGGATGCAAAACAATGCCCATTGTATGGGGCGTCAATGTGTCGAAGGTATTTGCCGCCACCTGGCTGATCGTGCTGATTGCCGCTATTGCCGTTTTGCAGGTGTATGTAATGTCTTACCGCTGGTGGATTTCCATCGGGTATTCCATAGTTTTTATACTTTCGCCACTCATTGTAATACTTCGGAAGCTCTACCATGCCCGGGAAATAAGCGACTATCATCGCATCAGCTCCTGGATCAAATGGGTAATGCTTACCGGAATTCTTTCATTGGTCTTCTTTTGTATTTATGAATAGCAAACTGATCCTGGCTTCCCAGTCACCAAGGCGGAAACAATTGCTCGAATGGGCGGAAATCAGCTTTCATTCGCAGGTCGAACATTCGGATGAATCTTATCCCGAGGGAATGCAGATTGAACAGATACCGGTCTATATAGCACGCAATAAAGCATTGGCGGTGCTGGAAAAAATAGAGGGAAATAATGGTCCGGCCATCCTGGCCGCCGATACGATCGTTGTCATCGACGATCAGGTTATTGGCAAACCCGAAAACAGGGAAGATGCCATCAACATGCTCGGGAAATTGTCGGGCCGCCAGCATAGAGTCATTACCGGCGTGCACATCAGGAAGGGGCAGAAGGTGGTGGAATTTGCCGACATAACATCGGTATGGTTTCACCCGGTTACCCTTCAGGAAATAGAATTTTACGTAGACAAATACCAGCCTTACGATAAAGCTGGAGCCTATGCTATCCAGGAATGGATCGGGGTGGTTGGCATACAAAAAATCGAAGGCGATTTTTACAATGTCATGGGATTGCCTGTAAGCAGGGTGGTACAGGCACTTAAGGATATTGTTCTCTGACAAAGGGTAAGTTCCCTGCTCCCGTTTTATCAGCGAGCGGCAGCTAATGGGAGCGACCACATCGCGTGATTCGTTTTTCCTGGCGCAACTTGTGACCAGGCTCTTGGTGAGGCAGGCCCGAAAAAGGTCGAATCTGCGAACTCCTGTTCCCGGCAACCCGACAGCAGAAGTCGTCAGTGCTCTCTCCAGACATCAGTGTTTTCTCCTCTTATTCTACTTTTTTCCTTTTTGTTTTAAAGACAAACACCTTGCTGTGATTTGCCGCAGCCTCTATTTTTATCATTCGTTAGATTTCTGCAACGATGATAGGGCCGATCCATCCCTCTAACTGGCCATTTTTTTAAAGATCACAATAGTCGGATCATGAATGAAAAATTACTCCAGTTTATCTGGCAGCATCAGTATTATAACCATACCGACCTGCGATCGGTAACCGGGCAGCAAATATCGGTTGTATTTCCGGGTTATATCAATGTTAACCAGGGTCCGGATTTTCTGATGGCAAGAATAAAGATCGGAAAGACCGTCTGGGTCGGCAATGTGGAATTGCATATACAGTCGTCCGACTGGGACCGTCACGGGCATACACAGGACATCCACTACCGCAACGTGATCCTTCATGTAGTTTGGTCAGACGATCAGTTTGGGAGATTCAAATGTCCGGTCCTCGAATTAAAAGGCAGGGTGCCCCGCCTGTTGATGGAGCAGTATGAACAATGGATGCAGTCTCCGGCCTATATTCCCTGCCACAAAAAAATCACCCTGCTTCCGCAGGCGGGTTGGGAAGGATGGAAAAAGCAGTTGCTGATGAACCGCCTTCACCGGTCGGGCTTGCGTATCAGGGAATACCTCGACGAAAACCGGCATCATTGGGAGGAAAGTCTCTGGTGGTTACTGGCCCGTAACTTCGGATTAAGAGTGAATTCGGATGCCTTCGAATCCATTGCCCGTTCAATACCCCTTAATTTATTTTCCAAGTTAAGAGGCAGAATGGATCAACTGGAAGCTGTACTCCTTGGTCAGGCCGGGCTGCTGTCCAGAGAATTTTATGAGGACTATCCGAAAATGCTGAAAAATGAATACCATTTTATCCGTGATAAATTCGGGCTGGTACCTTCCTCTATTCCCGTTTTCTTCCTGAGAATGCGGCCGGTTAATTTCCCCACGATTCGCCTGGCACAGCTGGCCAGCCTGATGAATGAGCAGACAGGACTTTTTTCGAAATTAAGGGAGGCCGATTCCTTTACAGCCGTACAGGGATTGTTTACCGTAAAGGCCGGCTCTTATTGGGACTATCACTACCTGCTGGATGAACTGGCGGGATTTCAACCCAAACAATTGGGTGAGCAAATGATTCACTCGATCATGGTTAATACGGTATGCCCGATGCTATTTACTTATGGCGAATGGATGAAAGACAGGCATCAGAAAGACAAGGCCATGTCCTGGCTGAGAGAAATACCAGCAGAAAACAATTCCATCATCCGGCAGTACCGCTCGCTCGGACTGGAAATAAACGAAACTTCCGCATCACAGGCCATCCTGGAACTCAAGAAATACTATTGCGACGAGAAACGATGCCTGGACTGCGCCATTGGGGCTACTATCTTGAAAAAGTCTATTATTTAGCAGCCGTTCATCCAAAACTCTTCGGTTAGCCGCAAGAAAAACGTAGTTTTCTCGCCTAACAGAAAAAAACTAACATGAGAAAAACATTCATTCTGCCATTTGCGGCCTTGCTCTCTTTTCATGCAATGGCCCAGGACGAATCCTTCGATCAGGAAGCGATCCAGAAGATCCGCAATGAAGGACTCAACAATTCCAAAGTAATGGAACACGCCTTCTATCTAACCGATGTGAACGGCCCCCGATTGAATAATTCAACAGGATACCTCAGAGCCGCCAACTGGGCAAAAAATCAACTGGCAGCCTGGGGACTAGATGCAAAACTGGAACCCTGGGGAGATTGGGGTAAAGGATGGGATCTGAAAAAATCATATGTGGCAATGACTGCTCCCTATTACAGACCACTGATCGCCTTCCCCAAGGCATGGGTTGCCGGAACAAACGGACTGAAAAGCGCAGAAGTCATTATCGTAACGGCCAAGGATTCCGCAGAACTGGATACCTACAAGGGCAAACTCAAAGGCAAAGTGATCCTTTTGCCCCGTACAGATACGCTGAAACCCAGCTTCCAGGCCGATGCAGGCCGCTGGACCGATGAAGAACTGAAGAAGATGGCTGATTATGATCCCAAGAACAGGCCGGGGGGACCAGGCGGCACCAGAACGATCATAGGACGCCCGCCACAAACGGTAAACCTCAATAAACTGAAAGATTTTGCGAAAGCAGAAGGTGCTATTGCAGTTTTCAGTGCCAACCCCAGGGGTAAGGATGGTACCTTATTCGTCAGCAGCGGAGGTTCTTATAATCCCACCGCACCCGAAGGGTTTCTGGATATAGTGGTGGCCTACGAAGATTATATGAGCCTCTATCGCCTGGCTTCTAAAAATATTCCAGTAAAGCTGGATGTGGACGTAGAAACCAGTTTTGTCACTTCCGATATTAAAGGCTACAATGTAGTGGCCGAGATCAAAGGAACAGACAAGAAGCTAAAGGATGAGATCGTTATGCTGGGAGGTCACCTCGATTCCTGGCATTCTTCCGAAGGGGCTACCGATAATGCTGCCGGCTGCTCCGTAATGATGGAAGTGATCAGAATCCTGAAAGCGAATAATTTCAAACCCCGCCGCACCATCCGGATTTGTCTTTGGGGTGGGGAAGAGCAGGGGCTGCACGGTTCCAGGAACTACGTGAAAAATCATTTCACGGATACCGCCACCCGCCGATACAATGCGGAAGGAGACAAAGTGAGCGCGTACTACAACATCGACAACGGTACGGGTAAAGTAAGAGGAGTGTACCTGCAGGGCAATGAAGCCGTGAAATCCATTTTCACCAAGTGGCTCGAACCATTTGGCGACCTGGGTGCCAGTACGGTTACGCTACAGAATACCGGCGGTACGGATCACCTGTCATTCGATGGCATCGGCATTCCGGGCTTCCAGTTCATCCAGGACGAGATCGAATACGATACGCGTACCCACCATACCAATATGGACAGCTACGATCACCTGCTGCCCGATGATATGAAGCAGATCGCGACAATCGTGGCGGCTTTTGTTTATAACACTGCCCAGCGCGAAGCCAAGATCCCGCGCAAGCCGGCACCGGCTCCTGGAACGCAGCCGCAAAGAGGATTTTAGATTTATATCTGTAATGATCTAAGCAAAGGACAGGGAATACCTGTCCTTTGCTTTTAATAGTACTAGTTAGTTCATAAATTGTCAAATAGCGCTGGTATTGGCCATCAGTGAGACTCAAATTCATTAGTGATCAAATATGGTTGATATTGGTTATTTTTTTAAAATTTGAATTTATCGAACAACTGGAATTTATTAATCATATTGGCACGAATGGTGTTAGGGATTTACGGCGACAAAAATTGAGCAGCGGATTGCCATTTATGATTAACAGTTCTGAGCTCTCGTCGAGCCAGTGTTATCTTGAATTTTCTAACGGCAGTATTAAGCTTGTCAGAATTAACATTTCTGGCAATGATTTCGATACTATTAGAGAATTGACCTCGAAGGAAGCAAATGCCTTACGGCATAGATTTAATATTTCCAAAGAATAACGATGCCCGCTTTATATATTTTGACAGGTTCCAGTGGAGCTGGAAAACCTTCTGTTGGGCCAAAATATCTTCCATCGAATGTCAGAGATTCTATTTTTGATGGGGATAAACTATTTATGCAAAAAAAAGGGGAATTGTGGAATTCGGGGCTGAAACTGGTAGGAGAATGCAATAGAATTGCTTCTGATTTTGTAGATGATCAGTTTCGTCAGCTTTATTCAACGGCACTCGAAAAGAACTTGGATTTTTCTTTCGAGGGTCATTTTACTAACCATGCTAAGACTCTATCAAATGTTTAATGCATTGATTCGAAGTTCATTGATATTAACTGATCACTTCCATGCGTGTTCGAATTTTTCTGCTCGACGGTCCGGAATATCTCACTTTTTCTGATATGTAAATCTCACCACGGCACTTTTCTGCTCGGTAGCAGTGATCCTCAGTTCATATCTTTTTTTGCCTGCTGTGATGATCATCAGTGAGGTATTGGGAGGGATCCGCCCCAGGTTGTCGGCATACATCATCAGTTCGTAGTCTGTATTGGGAAAGGCCTGCAGGGTGAGTGTCAGCGGCCGGTCGGTCAGCTGCTTTTTATACAGCAGCAACGTATTATTCAGAAAAACGGTTACAGTATCGCCGTCAATTTCCCCGTTATCGTACAATTCGATCTTTATCTCGCTGGTATCGATGGAGATATTCTCCACCACGTCTTTTTCCCGGTTCTGAATCTTCATTCCTTTCTGCAACCGGGCGAGCGTATCATTCTGAAACACATCCACCGGAAAGACCGGCACCGATTCTTTTTCCAGGTGAATTTTTCCCGGGGGACAGGCATTGCTGTTGCCCATTTCATGCCCCTTCCAATCGCCATCGAGTGATTGCTTCCCCGACTCGCTCCAGTTCAGATCGTAGGTTTTGATGCAGGGAATACAATTGGCGGGTACATTGAATTCCGTAACGGCATTTTCAATGATGACCAGTCTTTTGGTGGTAGGATTATATCTGCCGGTAAAATTGACCTTGGTATAGCGCTCCTTATCGTAGAAATTGTAAGCATTGCCCATGATAGAATTATCCTTGGAATAATACACATGCAGTTCCAGTGAATATTCAGGGAAGCAACCTCCATTTACCTGTGTACGCTTACCCCTCCAGATCCCGGTGAGGTTTTGAGACTGGGAATGGAAACAACCCAGCACAAGAAGGGTGATTAAAAGGATGCGCATAAAACGAATATCCGGGAAAATACCGGAATCTGTGACCCGGCCTGATTTTTTTTATGTGAGCGGTAAATCTATTTGTCTTTTTCGTACTTGAAGATCACCACCGCGTTCTTCTGCTCGGTGGAAGTAATCCTTACTTCGTACTGCTTGCTCCCGGCGGTTACGATCATCAGCGAAGTATTGGGGGGGATTTCACCCAGATTTTCTGCCACCATCACAAGTTCGTGATAGTCGTTGTCATCGTCGAGGTTGAACTTGACATTGATGGGCTTGTCGGTGAGCCGCTGTTTGGAAACAACCAGTTTCTTGTCGATATAAACCGAAATGGTATCGTTGTCGATCGATCCGTTGTCATATACCCGGATAGAAATTTCGTTGGCACTGGTGGTGATGGTTTTTACCACTTCATTCTCCCGGCTTGAAAGGATTTTGGGTACAGGAACCGGGATTACTTTCTTTTCAATTTTTTTCAGCGAATCAACGACCACCGGTTTGATGGATGAAGTGGAAGGAGGAGGGATAGCGGGAGATTTGGCCACTGTTGACCCCGCATTGTTTTTCACAGGCGGTTTTGGCCCGGTAACGGGTTTAACCGGGGTGGTATTCTTCTTGACGTTTGCCGAAGCCGTAGCACCAGGCTTTGGAGCGCCCGGTTTGGGAGTGGTTGCTCTGGCCGTTACGGGCTTTTTTGCCGCCGTATCAATCTTCCGGACCACAGGCGGCGGATTCAACTTCTCCCTTTCGATTTCTCTTTCCCTTTTTACAAGGAAAGGCTCTTTGTAAAAATCGGAATTCACTACTTTTTGTAAGAAGATCTTTCCCTTCCCGCAACTGGTGGAGTCTGTCGTATTGGTACTGAAATAGGTACCTTCCAGAAACTCATTCTCTCCAGATTTGGTATATTGAAGAAAGCATGTCATGATACAGGCAGAACTCTCACCGGCCATCCTGACCTCCAGGATTTTCAGCTCATCAAGCATCACCTTTTGAGTCTTTGAATTGACCGTTCCCCTCGCACTGGCCTTGCCATAAAAAACGGTAGAACGATAGGAGTAGGTGACGCCGTCGAACTGGTTCTGGCGCTGGGCCAGCTGAACCTCGAACTTGTACCGGTCGTCTATCAGCATGCCTTCAAAAGCCTTGTTATATGCATTGTCGTGAAAATATCCCCGCCAGATACCCGTAACATCCTGCGTGATTCCGGGGTAGGTTAAAAACAATAAAAGGATGGCTAAAATGGTCTTCATTTTCTTATTTACACGTGGGCAAATTAGTTATTTCCGGCTTTTTTACGAGAATAATCGTAAATGCCTGTTGGCAAAACTTCGTTAAATTTGCGGTTCTTTAAATACTGTGGACACAAAGTTATGATGAAGATCACTTTCCCCGATGGCGCTGTCAGAGAATATCCGGAAGGAAGTTCCGCTCTGGACATTGCAAAATCAATCAGTGAAGGACTGGCCAGAAAAGTACTGGCAGCCGGCGTAAATGGCGAAGTATGGGATTTAAGCCGCCCGATCAGGCAGGACAGTACGCTTAAGTTGTACACCTGGGATGACAAGGAAGGCAAATCCACCTTCTGGCACTCTTCCGCTCACCTCATGGCCGAAGCTGTGGAGTCATTATTTCCGGGCGTGAAGTTCTGGGTGGGGCCACCCATTGAAAACCCCAAAGGGTTTTATTACGATATGGACCTGGGCGATCGTAAACTGACGGAAGAAGATCTGCAGAAGCTGGAAAAGAAAATGAATGAACTGGCCAAACAGAACAACAGCTTCCAGCGCAAGGAAATGCCCAAGGCCGAGGCAGTCAGGTATTTTACGGATAAGGGCGATGAGTACAAGCTGGACCTGCTACAGAACCTGAATGACGGCGAGATCACGTTCTATACCCAGGGTGCGTTCACCGACCTCTGCCGGGGCCCGCATATTCCCGGTACAGGGCTGATAAAGGCTATCAAGCTCACCAATATTGCCGGCGCGTACTGGAAAGGGGATGAAAAAAACAAGCAGTTAACCCGTATTTATGGCGTAACCTTCCCTTCGCAGAAAGAACTGGATGAATACCTCCAATTGCTGGAGGAAGCCAAAAAAAGAGACCACCGTAAACTGGGCAAGGAGCTGGGAATTTATACCATGGATGATGATGTGGGTCAGGGCCTGATCATGTGGATGCCCAATGGAACCGTCATTATCGAAGAACTCGAGAAACTGGCCAAGGAAACCGAACACGCTGCAGGATACAAAAGAGTAGTTACCCCGCATATTGCCAAGGAAAGCATGTACCTGACCAGCGGTCACCTGCCTTACTATGCCGACAGCATGTATCCTCCCATGGAAATGGATGGTGAGAAATACTATCTCAAATCCATGAACTGCCCGCACCATCATAAGATATTCGCGGCAGAACCCAAGAGCTACCGCGATCTCCCTTACAGGATTGCCGAATACGGAACAGTTTACCGCTATGAACAATCGGGCGAACTGTTTGGACTGATGAGAGTACGATGCCTGCATATGAACGACGCGCATATCTACTGCACCGAAGCGCAGTTTGAACAGGAGTTCAGGGCGGTGAACGATATGTACCAGAAGTATTTCAAAATCTTCGGGATCGACCGGTATGTGATGAGGCTCAGCCTCCATTCTCCCGACAAACTGGGTAAGAAATATGTGAATGAACCCGAGCTCTGGAAAAAAACAGAATCGATGGTTCGCAAGGTACTGGTCGATTCCAACATTCCCTTCGTGGAAGTACAGGATGAAGCCGCTTTCTACGGACCGAAGATCGATGTGCAGATATTCAGCGTGATCGGAAGGGAATTTACACTGGCGACCAACCAGGTAGACTTTTCGCAGGGTAGAAGTTTCAAGCTCGAATACACCAATCCGGACAACACTTCGGAAACACCCCTGATCATTCACCGGGCTCCCCTGGGTACGCACGAACGCTTTATCGGGTTCCTGCTGGAGCATTACGCCGGTAAGTTTCCCTTATGGCTGGCACCTGCCCAGGTGAAGATTTTGCCCATCAGCGACAAGTTCCTTCCCTATGCACAAAGTATTTTGGAAAAGCTGAAAAATGCTGATATTCGTGCAGAGGTTGACGACCGGAATGAAAAAATAGGCAAGAAAATACGGGATACCGAATTACAGAAAGTACCTTACATGCTGGTGGTTGGAGAGAAAGAGATGAATGATGGAAAAGTAGCCGTCAGAAGACAGGGGAAAGGAGATTTGGGCGTCATTACCCCGGAAGAGTTTATTCAATCGGCCCTGGCTGAGATCAAGGAAAGAAGGGCTGACGTATAATAATCCTCAATCCTGGTTGAGGTATCAATTAATCAGAAAACAAAACTGTGTCTGCCAGGACAGACTTCATCTAAAAATTGTAAATGGCATTACCAGAAAGACCTTTTAACCGACCCCCTGGCCCTCCCGGCGGCGGCGGTGGCAGAGGAAATTTTAACAGGGGAAAATTCATCCCACGCAAAGAAGCTGAACACAGAATCAATCATTATATCCGCGTACCTGAAGTTCGCCTGGTTGGCGATAACGTGGAAGTAGGCGTTTATCCCACACAGGAAGCCCTTAAAATGGCACAACAGCAACAGCTGGACCTGGTGGAAATTTCACCCAACGCCAATCCGCCGGTATGCAAGATCATCGACTACAATAAATTCCTTTACGACAAGAAGAAGAAGGAAAAGGAAATGAAGGCCAAGGCCAAAGTTTCCGAAGTGAAAGAGATCCGGTTCACGCCCAACACGGATGATCACGACTTTGATTTCAAGTCGCGCCATGCCGAAGGATTCCTGAAAGATGGCAATAAAGTGAAAGCCTATGTTCAGTTCAAAGGCCGCGCCATCCAGTTTAAAGAAAGAGGCGAACTGTTACTGTTGAAGTTTGCAGAACGCCTGCAGGAGATCGGGCAGCCCGAAGCACTTCCCAAACTGGAAGGTAAAAGGATGTTTATCATGATGGCTCCCAAGAGCAGCAAGAAGAAAAAGGAAAAAGAGGCCGAATAAACACATTAGCAGATATTTAAATTAAAAGCAGCCGCCGGCTGCTTTTTTTAATTTCAATAAAGAGAGGGACGGAAAAGATTAATGGGAGTCAAAACCAAAACATCATTGCTTCCCATCAACCTTTCTTCGGATATTTACCCGGCAGGAGTGTACCTGCTCCGGATCCATGAAGCAAGGGGAACAAGTTCCTGTCGCCTCGAGAAATGGTAAACCGATTAAACGCTGATTAGTCTATGCGAATCTTCAATCTTGTATTTGTTGTCATCTTCGTATTATTTGCCGCCCTGCAATACAATGACCCCGACCCGTATATCTGGATTCCCATTTACCTGTATGCGGCGGTCTTGTGCTGGCAAGCATTTAAAGGAAAATATTATCTGCGGGCCTACCTCCTGGGGGTGGCGGTTTACCTGGGATATGCGGCTTACCTGTTTTTTACCAAAGACGGGGTGCTGGATTGGGCGCGTGAGCATCATGCGGAAAACCTCGTGCAAACGATGAAGGCAGAAAAGCCCTGGATCGAAGATACCCGTGAGTTTGGCGGCTTGCTGATCCTGATCGTCGTACTGCTGACAGATTACTTCTATGCCCGAAAAAGGAAATGATCCTGGTAACTTCAGTGATATAAAAAACAAAAGGCCGTGACTTAATATCACGGCCTTTATTTTTTATCTTTTTTCGGTTTATTGATTCAACTGCAGGGATTGTAATCCTATCTGACCATCTTCCTTATCCACGGGCTTGCTCACAATATAAAGTTTGTGAAGTTTGCCATCTGTTACCGGGTCAATCTTGAACATCAGTGCTGTTCCACCCATGGGTGCTTTGCTGGCCGGTTGAGGTCCGAGCCTGGCCGATCCCAGCAATTTGCCATCGGGTGTATCCAAACGGAGTTCGAACTCAAAGCCGACAGCAGGCGCTTTCTGCCAGCCGGTGGCTAATACAGCTGAGTTGATACCAGACAGGTCAAGGTCATCCATGCTGAACCAGCCTTGCGCCAAAGGAGTGATCATGAAACGCATGCCATTGAAATCAACAAAAGTGTAGCCTTTCAGATCGTTCGCGCCATAGAACATCATTTTGTTATTGCGCAGGGCAATAGACTGGCTGCCGGTCATGGGCTTGATATTGTTTCCGCCTTTATCGGTGTAGGTGGCCGTCAGTACCAGCAGCCCATTGTCTTTGGCAGGCTTGTTGGCGGTTGGAGGAACGGTGCCGGAGGGAGGCAATGATTTTCTCTTCTCCTCGTTACCCAGGCTCAGTATCCAGCCAACGATCTGGCGGGCATCCTCAGGTTTCAGATTGGGATGCGCGGCCATCGCTACTTCACCCCAAACACCACCACCGCCTTTGATGATCTTTTCAGAAAGATAGGTAACCGCATTTGCATCTTTCACATACTTGTGCGCCACATCGGTGAAAGAGGGTCCGATTGATTTGCTGTCGACCTGGTGGCAGTTCTTGCAATCGAGCGATAACATCAGGTTGCGGCCCATCACGGCGGCGCTGAGAATCTGGTGACCTTGCGGAGAAGCGGCCCGGTCGCTTCCTTCGATATAGTCTGCTGAAACGATCAGGTTATTGAGATCCTTATTTTGTGCAGTGTCATCTTTATCGGTGATGTTCACCGCGTATTTTACCTGTTTACCAGGGAAGTAGAAGGTTTTGTTTCCTTCCAGGGCGATGCTTACTACCGGAGTTTCGTTTCCGGCATAAACGCTGGCAGCGGAACCGGTAGCGCTGGCTTTCTTATCGTCGGACACCTGTACGGAAATGGTATAATCGCCGGCCTTGGAATAGGTATATTCAATGGATGGTTCGGTGGTTTCTTTTTTCTCTCCATTGCCGAGGTCCCATAAATAAGTCATTTTATCTTTTTCAGGATCCTTCGCTTCCACCGTTGCTTTTACGGTGAAAGGGATGGCTCCGGAAGATTTGTCGGTGGTGACTGCTGCAATTTTCGGCGCCCTGTTACCAGCCGTAAAATCTATTCTGGACAAACCGGCATCGGGGTTCTTGCTGAACCATCCGCTTCCGTATTCCAGCAAATAGAGTTTGCCATCGGGACCCACCTCCATATCGATCACCGCGTGCAATTTGGTATTGGGCATGAATGGCTCCATCTTGTCAAAATCGCCCTTTGAATCCAGCGTTACCACCCGGATGAAGTTTCTCATCCATTCATAAATGAACACTTTATTGTTATAGTAATCAGGCAAACGTGTTTCCTTGGGGAACATGTCTGTATAGTACGCCGGTCCTGCCATAGCGTTTCTTCCGCCTGTTCCCATTTGCGGGAAATCTGCAGAAGGGGCGTAGGGATACCAGATGAATGCGGGAGAAACCGCGGGCAGTTCTTTCAGACCGGTGTTGTTTCGGGAATTGTTGACCGGTTTGGAAGGATCGAACAACGGACCCGTTGTGCCGGTATTGTAATCATATTCGTGATAAGGATAGTTGTTGCCCACAAACAGCGGCCATCCGAAGAAACCTGCTTTTTTTGCCTGGTTCAATTCGTCGTAGCCGCGCGGTCCCCTGGAGTCCAGGCTGTCGTTGCCTGCATCCGGGCCTACTTCACCCCAGTAGAGATAGCCATTTTTCTTGTCGACGGAGATCCGGTAAGGATTACGGTTACCCATTACATAAATTTCCGGGCGGGTATTGGGTGTTCCCTTGGCAAACAGATTGCCATCGGGGATGCTGTAACTGCCGTCGTCATTTAGTTTGATACGAAGAATCTTTCCGCGAAGGTCGTTTGAGTTGCCGCTGGTGCGGCGGGCATCATACTGTTCAAATCCGGGGCGCTGATCGAGTGGCGCGAATCCATGGTTTTGAAATTTCGTGGGTTGATCGAAAGGAGTGGAGTTGTCTCCGGTAGACAGATACATCATGTGGTCTGCTCCGAATGCGATAGAACCACCGGTATGGCAGCAGATCTCACGCTGGGAATAGAACTGCAGAATGATCTTTTCAGATTTCATATCGAGGGTGTCTTTCTCGAATTTGAAACGCGACAGCCTGTTGACCGATGTATCGGTGGGGCTGTAGAAAAGGTAGATGTAATGATTGTTGGCGAAATCCGGATCGGCCTGCAATCCAAGAAGACCTTCTTCTGCATTGACGCCCGGTGTATGTGTTTTCCAGTAAACATTGAGGGCTCCTACCTGTTTTACTTCCTTGGTGGCGTGGTTGTACATCATCAATTCCCCTCTTCTCTGCGCGATCAGTACATCCAGATTGGGGAGAATGGCCATTTCTGTGGGTTCAAACAAGGTACCTTCGGTCAATTGAATCTTTGCGAAACGGTCTTCTTCGGGTACTCTCAATGATTTAGCCTTGGAGTAGTCGAGTTCTTTGTTTTTGCCGATGGCATATTGAATGCCACCCAGCAGGTGCTTGAGATAATTTTCTTCTTTCCAGGAATCTTCCGTATGTCCCAGTTCCGTATACCAGGCACGTCCGCCGTCATAATCGTGGTACCAGGCCATCGGATGGTTATCGCCGTTTTTACCGCCCTTGTAAGATTTCTCATCGATCTTCAGCAGCACTTTCACATCAGGGTTCAGTTTTTTGAAATTATACCACTCGTCTTTTCTTTTCCATTGTTTGGGGAGATGTTTGGTAGAAGGGTCATTGGCGTCTACCACATCCAGCACGGCTTCCTGCTGTTCGGGGTGGCTTTCGAAATAGCCGCCTACCAGGCGACCATACCAGCCCCAGTCGTACTCGGCATCAGAAGCCGCATGGATACCTACATAACCGCCACCTGCCTGGATATACCGTTCAAAGTCGGCTTCCTGGTAATTATCGAGCATATTGCCGGTGGTGTGCAGGAATACGACCGCCGAGTAATTTTTCAGTGAATCTTCCGAAATATAGGACGCGTCTTCGGTGGTGTCTACCAGGAATCCGTTCTCCTGGCCGAGCTTGATGATGGCTTCCTTTCCGTTGGGGATAGACGAATGCCTGAATCCCATGGTTTTGGCAAAAACCAGGATCCGGGGCTTGCCTGAACGGGAACCACAACCAACCGAAATAATGAGTAAGAACGCGAGCGAACAAAGGAGTGCTTGTCTTTTCATATGTAGTTAGAATGTCTTGGTTTGTGAAGTTCTAAAGATAATGTATTCAATTGTATAGAGCTTAAGTTGTAGATGAGCGGCTAAAATGTTGCGACGAAAACCCGGGCTACGGAATTTTGCTGTAGACTATTTGCGGTTTGAAGTGTACGGTTTACTGTTTCTGCGGAAGGGCAGCTAATGATTTCGATAAATGGAGAAATCGGTTCAAAGGATGCTGAGTGGATCTGGTTGTGGCCCGGATGAATCCATAAGTAATTGTAAATAAACATTTTGTGTGGCGATATTTAGGGCGAAGTCATCGGAAGGGGAGCAATTACTATTTTTGACTATAAACATGTGCGCCCCTCAAAAGTTTCTCCTCAAATCCTTTCGCCTTATCTGCCAATCCCTTATCTTTGCGCTCCGTTAAAAAAGTAACGGACTATTCCTGAAGAGGCCCAATAAGGGTTCCGCCGGTGCGGAAACGCCTCAAGGGTGAACACAAAAGCATGTAAAATGCCTAAAGTAAAAACAAACTCCAGCGCCAAGAAGCGCTTTAAAGTGACTGCTACCGGCAAGATCACTTTCCAGAAACCTTTCAAACGCCACATCTTAACGAAGAAGTCTAAGGCTCGCAAGCGCAAAATGCGTATTGACGGCGTGGTTCACGACAGCAATATGAATTTCGTAAAACGCCTGTTGAGATTGAAATAAACCGATGGGGAACTGTTCCCGGTCATTTTTCCAAAAACTTCAAAAAAATTAAGATATGCCTCGTTCAGTAAACGCCGTTGCCTCCAGAGCACGCCGTAAAAGAGTATTAAAGAAAGCCAAAGGCTTCTACGGAAAACGTAAAAACGTATATACCGTAGCCAAGAACATCGTTGAGAAAGGTCAAACCTACGCCTATGTAGGCCGTAAACTCAAGAAAAGAGAATACCGCAGCCTTTGGATCGCCCGTATCAACGCGGCAGTTCGTGAAGAAGGACTGACCTACTCTGAGTTCATCCATAAGCTCAATCAGAAAGGAATCGGTCTTGACCGTAAAATCCTGGCTGACCTGGCCATGAACGAACCGGAGACTTTCAAGAGCCTGGTTGCTTCAGTTAAATAATCATAACTAATTGGGATACTAAAAACCGGAGGATTTCTTCCGGTTTTTTTTTGTTTGCAGATTTGTGCAAAAAATTACTTTTGTGCTCACTAATTCTTATGTTCATCTAACAACCCTTTTCACGTAAATGAACAATACCTACACCGATCTGGTGAAGCAAACATTCAACTTCCCGCAGGAAGGATTCGAAACACACGATGGCAATCTTTATTTTAATGGACTTGATCTGAGAGATCTGATCGCCAGGTATGGTACGCCGATGAAGCTGACCTACCTGCCCAAGATCGGAACCCAGATCAAAAAGGCAAAGAAAATGTTTGCCAACGCCATGAAAAAACACCGCTACGAAGGGGAGTACCATTACTGCTACTGCACCAAGAGCTCGCATTTCTCCTTCGTAGTAGAAGAGGCCCTCAAGCACGATATCCACCTGGAAACTTCCTACGCCTACGATATAGAGATCATCAAAAAGCTATACGAAAAGAAAAAAATCAACAAGGACACCTTCATCATCTGCAACGGATTCAAGCAGAAAACCTATACCAGCCGTATTGCCGGCCTGCTCAACAGCGGGTTCAAGAACGTGGTTCCGATTCTTGACAATAAAGAAGAGCTGAGTCAGTACAAGAAATCGGTGAAGGTTCCTTTCAAGCTGGGAATCCGGGTGGCGGCCGAGGAAGAGCCTACCTTTCCTTTTTACACTTCCCGCCTGGGATTCAGAGCCCGGGATGTACTCGAGTTTTATGTAGACAAAATTGAAGGCAATGAAGACCGCTTCCAGCTCAAAATGCTCCATATCTTCCTGAACAAAGGCATCAAGGATGATATTTACTACTGGAGTGAATTGAACAAGGTCATCAACCTTTATTGCCAGCTCAAAAAGATCTGCCCCGAACTGGATTCCATCAATATCGGTGGCGGATTTCCGATCAAACATTCGCTGGGATTCGAGTACGACTACCAGTTCATGATCAATGAGATTGTCGGTAACATCAAAAAGACCTGCAAAAAGAACAATGTACCCATGCCGCATATTTTCACCGAATTCGGTTCCTACACGGTGGGAGAGAGCATGGCCCATATTTACAGCGTCATCGGTCAGAAAACTCAGAATGATCGCGAGATCTGGTACATGATCGATTCTTCCTTCATTACCACTTTACCCGATACCTGGGGTATCGGTGAAAAATTTCTGATGCTGCCCATCAATAAATGGGACCAGGATTATCAGCGGGTGGTGCTGGGAGGCATTACCTGCGACAGTCACGACTATTACGATTCGGAAGAGCACGTCAATGAAGTGTTCCTTCCCAAATTATCTAATGGAGAACCCCTGTATGTTGGATTTTTCCATACTGGCGCTTACCAGGACCAGATCAGTGGCTATGGTGGCATCAAGCACTGCCTGATCCCATCGCCCAAACACGTTATTGTAGGACATGATAAAAACGGAAAACTCACCGACTGGTTATACGCCAAGGAGCAGACCGCCCAGAGCATGTTGAAAATACTCGGCTATATGAAGTAACAGAGCCCCATCCATCCATCGGAAAGGCTGTCTTAAAGGTACATTTCACCCTCTCAGACAGCCTTTTTTATGCGTTGTCGGTACGAACCTAACCTGCTACAGGAATTTCATCTTGATCAGCCAGTCGTGCAAGTGATCCATCCACCTGTCGGGAGTGGTGGGGTTTATCATGCCGAAGCCATGCCCTCCCTTTTCATAGACTACCAGTTCATTCGGAACATGGTGTTTTTTCAGGGCTGACTGGAAAGCCAGGGCATTGCCGAATTTAACCGCGTCGTCGTCTTTGGCGTGTACGATGAAAGCGG
The DNA here is from genome assembly GCA_964605065.1 of uncultured Chitinophagaceae bacterium. Classification (GTDB taxonomy): domain Bacteria; phylum Bacteroidota; class Bacteroidia; order Chitinophagales; family Chitinophagaceae; genus Endoryza. Next base: position 59,666 of record CAZSAQ010000018.1, on the reverse strand, counting down.
GAGGTGTTTTGCGGGTAACCTGGAGTTCATTCGAAAACAGTTTGATGTTTTTTGCCGAAGCAGGGTTGCCAACCAGGTTGTTCCGGGAGCCCTGATGGGTTAAACTGTCGGTGAAGCTGATCACCGGGTACAGCAATACCATAAAATCCGGACGAACCGAGGGTTTGTTCCTGGATGCGATCACCGGGTGCCTGAAATGCGTGCCTGCAGTGGAGGCCAGGTGGCCGCCCGCCGAAAAGCCCATGATGCCGATTCTTTGCGGATCGATGTGCCAGCCGCCCGCTCTTTCCCTTACCAGCTGAATGGCGCGCTGCGCGTCCTGCAATGGACCAATGGAACGATCCTTCATGATGGACGTATCGGGCAAACGGTATTTCAGGATGATCGCGGCCACACCCCATTCGTTCAAAGCCCTGGCTACATCGGTGCCTTCGTGGGTGGAGGCCAGAACGCCATACCCGCCACCCGGGCAGATGATGATCGCCGCACCGGTCGCTTTATCAGCCGGCGGCAGGTATACACTGATGGTGGGAACGGAAGTTTTGGAAATAATGATCCAGCCATTATTTATCTTTTCCTGCTTTTCTTTGTTCGGTCCCGGGATCGAATTGGGGATGTTTTCGTAGAGCGCCAGTTCTTCCTGGCTCCATGAAAGACTTACCTGGAGCAGGAAGGCGAGCAAGAGCAATAGTCTCATGTCGGTGATTTTGTATCTAAGTTATGTTTTTGGGACCGTCTTTTTTCAAACACCGCACATGTAAATATCATGGAAGAAATCGCCGGGAAGCCTATTTTTATCGATATAACAAATTACCATCATGAAAAAAGTACTGCCGTTATTTGTGTTTATCGTGTTGTATGCTGTTACAACCCGCGCCCAGACTGCCGAAGATTCTGTGAAGGCTGCGGTAAACCTCCTGTTTGAAGGAATGAAAAATTCCGATGGTTCCAGGATCGCCGCTTCCTTTGCCGACAGCGCGGTATTGCAAACCATCATGCAGACCAGGGAGGGGAAGACCATCGTACGTGACGAAAAGGTAAGCGAGTTTGTAAGCAGTGTTGGCAAAATTCCCAAGGGTGATGCCGATGAGCGGATCGAATTTGCAAGTATTCGCATTGATGGCGCGCTGGCCAGTGTGTGGACACCCTACAAGTTTTATTACAAAGGAAATTTCAGCCATTGCGGGGTGAATTCATTTCAACTGGTACGATTCAATGGTACCTGGAAGATCCAGTACCTCATCGATACCCGCCGCCGCCAGGGTTGCGAATGAGTCTATTCCCATCAACTTATCTCTTGATCCGGTATTTCTTGGTCACTTTGGGGCTGTTGAAATACCGGTTCAATTCTTCTTCGGTCCAGTTGCCGGTATCGATAGCCAGCGGAATGTCTATCAGTTGCACCTGCATTTGTTTCAACTCTTCCTTCAGCTTATTGGATTTCCTGATGATGTCCGGGTCTTTATCGCCCACCAGCGCATTGTCGCCAAGCATATAGGTAAGCCGTTTGATCGCCGTGCGAATCAGGGAAGCCTGGTTCTGGTCAAACACTTTTTGGGGAGCAACTGCTTCTTTGATGGGTACCAGCGAAACCCCTACACTCGGAAGGATCTGCCCGGTCTTCTTCGTGCTTTCATTGGCCGACAGGATGCTGCCGGTTAGAGCGGTGGTAGAACTGGTGATGTCGAAAGTCGTTCGCGTGCCTTTCGTTCTTTTCACGCTTTTATCGAGCTGAATGAAATTCACTTTGAGCTGGGTAATATAGCTGTTGATATTTTTAACGGCCAGCTGGTAATCCTGGAATGCGATCGGATAGTTCAGAGCGTCGCGGATGATCAGTTTTACCACAGCCGTGTCTTTCGACATGAACTTATTGGCGCCGATAAAACTCAGGTATACCACTTTCACTCTGGCCGAGTCGGTCTCTTTTACAAAATCGAACTGCGGAACCCAGGTAAATTCATCATCGCAATGCCGCACGATCGTCACATTTTTGAGTGGCATGTTGGCGAAGAAAGTGATGTTTTCGATGGGGAAACTGCCGTTCTCACACTGCACTTTGAATGAAACAGTATCTCCTTCATCTACCACCAGGGTAGAGCTTACGGTTGGTTTTACCCGGGAAGGAATGATTTCGGTATTGTAAAAAACGATGGAAAAGAAAGTATCGACCCTGTCTTTGGGATTGTCGAGGCTCTGCACCCCCACCAGCACGCGGTATTCATTATCATATTTCAGTTTTCCCGAAAGGAAAAAAGACTTGTCTGCCTTGAAGGTAAGCTGCCCGTTGTCTTTGTTGATCTTTAACCCCACTGGTGAATTTCGCAGATACCAATAGTATTTGGTCATGTCGCGATTGATCTCCAGGTTGTAAGTGAGAGTAGAATCTACATGCAGGGTAAAATATGGGTTCAGGTTTTTTATGCGGAGTATGGTGTCGGTATTAACCGGCAGGGTATCTACATGCCTGGGAATGGTATCCACCGGGGTCTGGGCTCTGGCAGCCAGTGTACCGGCAGATATCAATAAGATCAACAAAATTATTCGAGGGATACGAGGATTTTGTCTTCTCATGTTGGAATATAAAAAAATTGTGGCCGAAGTTACTATTTAATCAACAAAAAACCGCCCAGATAGACATCCGGGCGGTACTTAAACCAAAACCAACTGTAATCCTGCCGCTGTAATACAGCTTAATGGCAGTAATTATGAAAGCGATTTTAACAAGTTATTTACTGAATAGAAATCTGGCGGTTTGCCGCTTTGGTTTCTTCTTTTTTGGGAAGAAGAAGCTTCAGAATTCCGTTTTCGTACCTGGCCTGGATCTGATCCACATTTACAGAGTCATCAACCTGGAAGCTGCGTTTGAAACTGCGGAAGGCAAACTCGCGGCGAAGCGTTTTGTAGTCTTCCTGTTTGCTTTCAGATTTGTGTTCGTAGCCGATGGTCAGCAATCCGTTTTCTACTGATACCACAAAATCTTCTTTCGTTCTTCCCGGCGCATTCAACTCGATGTGATAGGCCTCTTTGGTTTCATGCACATTTACTGCCGGGGTAAAAAACTCTTCATTGAGCGACTGACCCCAGGAGGCAGGAAAATGATTGAAGAAATCGTTGAACAGATTGTCGATGGATTTGCCTACCGGTCTGTTGTTGAATTTTACGAGTGTCATAGTTATAAATTTTTTGAGTTTTATAGTTTGATCTACGACTGGCACCAGATCAAACCATATACCACCCACCCTTTTTCTGACGTATCCGGCAGTTTACCCAGTTTTCAAGCAGACATTTTTTCAGTTCTCGGCCTGGTTTTCTGTCATTTATTCTTATTTCTCAATTCGAAAATGGCCTGAGAACTTTTTCGATAATTTTGCGTCATTCAATAAATAAAAAAACCCGGTATAAAATGTATCCTGAACAAATAGTGCTTCCCATGAAGGAAGAGTTGACTGAAAACGGTTTCAATGAAATGCTTACACCTAATGAAGTGGATGATCAGCTGAAACAACCCGGCACCACCCTGGTAATGATCAATTCCGTTTGCGGCTGTTCGGCCGGAAGCGCCCGTCCGGGCGTTTTGATGGCTGTTGCCAACAGCGCCAAAAAGCCGGATCATCTCACCACCACTTTTGCCGGATTCGATGTGGCTGCGGTACAGCGCCTTCGCGAACACCTGCTCCCTTATCCTCCTTCTTCGCCCTCCATTGCCCTTTTCAAAGATGGCCAGCTGGTACACTTTATCGAAAGGCATATGATCGAAGGCCGCCCGGCACAAATGATCGCTCATAACCTGTTGTCTGCATTCGAACAACATTGTTAAATACCTCTTTCTGAACATCGTCTGGAAATAACCCCGGTCTTCCCGGGGTTATTTGCTATTGGCGGCGCAATGATTTTTTACCTATCATTGCAAGACCAAACACTGATTACACCAATTATTTTGCATGTATCCTAACCTGTACTACGCGTTCAAAGATCTTTTCGGAGTCGAAATAGAAACCCTCAACTTCATTAATTCCTTCGGTTTTATTGTTGCCATTTCATTTCTGCTGGCCGCCTGGATACTGGTGAAGGAACTGAAGCGAAAGCAGAGAGCGGGTTTACTTGTGTATACCGAATCAAAGATGATGTTTGGAAAGCCGGCCACCGCGGGTGATCTGCTGCTCAACGGCCTGCTGGGATTTACACTCGGGTATAAATTTGTAGGGCTGCTGATGTCAGGGAAAGAAGCGATGTCAGATCCCCAGGGATATATTTTCTCGCTCGATGGAAACTGGCTGGCGGGTATTGTGCTGGCGGTATTTTTCGCAGGTGTAAAATGGTGGGAGAAGAACAAGAGCAAGCAGGCAAAACCAGAAGAAAGAACAGTAAGGATATGGCCCAGTGATCGGGTAGGAGACCTGGTGATCTATGCGGCATTGTTTGGCTTCCTGGGTGCCAAATTGTTTCACAACCTCGAAAACCTCGATGATTTCGTAAAAGATCCTATCGGTGCGCTGTTATCCTTCAGCGGACTTACCTTTTATGGTGGCCTTATCTGTGCCGGTATTGCTATTTATTTCTATTCCCGCAAACATAAGATCGGATTTCGTCACCTCTGTGATGCCATTGCGCCTGCCCTGATGCTGGCCTATGCCGTGGGCAGAATCGGTTGCCAGGTTGCCGGAGACGGCGACTGGGGAGTGCTCAACAGTGCTTATACTTATTCGGCACAGGTTGATAAGGTGGTTGCTGCCACACCCGAACAATACCAGATGAACCTGGAAGCGAACCGCGATTATTATATGAAGGAATTTCGGGTTGATACTGTTTCAAAAGTGCCACACCGCTCCTTCAGGGCACCTTCCTGGATTCCTACCTGGCTGGTTGCTTATAATTACCCTCATAATGTTCTCAGAGAAGGAATCGCCATCCGCGGCTGCCCCGATCGCGATGGCTACTGTCGCCAGTTGCCTTCTCCTGTTTTCCCCACCCCCTTTTATGAAACAGTGATGGGACTGATACTTTTCGCTTTTCTCTGGGCCATTCGCAAACGCCTGGCAGTTCCGGGAACACTCTTCGCTGTTTACCTGGTCGTAAACGGCATCGAAAGATTCCTCATCGAGCGGATCCGGGTAAACACCACCTATAATTTTGGCAATTTTCACCCGACCCAGGCCCAGATCATCTCGGTACTGCTGATCCTTGGCGGACTTGGTCTTTATTACTACCTGCGCTCGCGCGCCGCCAAAAAAGCCTGATAAGGCCATTCCCACAGCACTTCCAGGGCTAAATACCCATTGGCAACAGCCAGTGGCTTTCTTGCCTTTTAGCCCCCCATTTGGGCCATTCGTCACCATTTACGCGGGTGGCTGTAACTCTTTTGGTTGTCCTGCGTCACACCATTGTCTTCCAACTCCATCCAACTTTTTCCAACTATCAGCAAAATCAGCCATTCGGCACAAAGCAATGTACTATGTTATATATAGTACCTATTTTTGGACTGTAATAGCAAAAACAAAGTATAAATCAAATAAAGGTTCTTTAAAAATGAGAAAACTCAAGACTCTGCTGACGGTCACACTAGTATTAGCCATTACTATTGTCAGCCAGGCGCAAACAAAATTGACCAGTATTCGCGGCAGGATGGAAGACAAATCCAGGGCACCCATTGCCGGAGCTTCCGTATCCTTATTGCGGGCCAAAGACAGTTCACTGGTTAAACTCATGGCCACTCAAAAAACAGGAGAATTCAATTTTTCAAACCTCTCGGAAGGCCAGTACCTCGTTTCGGTATCTGCCATTGGTTTTGGGACCTATTACAGTCAGTCGTTCCAGGCCAGCGGAGACCACGACCTGGGTGTGATTGCCATGGAGAACCGTTCACAGGAGTTGAAAGGAGCCGTGGTGACTGCCCGTAAGCAACTGGTGGAGCAAAAGATCGACCGGATGGTAGTAAATGTGGAAGCTGCAGTTTCCAACGTGGGTGCTACGGCGATGGAAGTACTGGAAAAGTCGCCGGGAGTGAGTGTAGACAAAGATGGCAACATCAGTCTGAAAGGAAAGGAAGGAGTGCAGGTGTATGTGGACGGGCGCCCAACCTATTTGTCCGGAACCGACTTGGCCAATCTTCTTCGCAGCATGAATGCCAACCAGCTCGAGCAGGTTGAAATCATGACCAACCCGCCCGCCAAATACGATGCGGCTGGTAATAGTGGTATTATTAATATCAAGACAAAAAAGACCAAGCAGGTGGGTTATAGTGGAAGTGTGTCGCTCAGCTACGGACAGGGAAAATATCCCAAGCTCAATGAGTCTGCCAATTTCAACTATCGCAAAAACAAGATCAACCTCTTTGCGAACGTCGGATACAACAAACGCGACAACTTCAATGATCTTTCTATTCAGCGCAAGTTCATCGATGCCAATACCAAACAAACGGTATCCCATTTTGAGCAAACCTCTCATATGAGAGACGGCGGAGAGTCCATCAATGGTAAAGTGGGACTTGATTTCTTTGCCACCAAGAAAACAACTTTTGGTATCGTACTGGGCGGTTTCAGCAACCCCGGCACTTTCTCAAACACCAGTGATGTGTATATCTCCGATGCAGCCCGCATTCTGCAGGGTATAACACAGGCCAGGACCTCCAACGACCGCAGCTGGAAGAACTACAGTACCAACCTCAATTTCCGCCACGTATTTGATTCAACCGGAAAGGAATTGTCGATCGATGCCGACCTGATTGGATACCGCAGCAAGAATGACCAGATACTGGTGAATGCTTATTACGATCCTGCCTGGCATCCTTCTTTCACTCCGGATACCCTGTTGGGATACCTGCCGCAGAATATCAATATCTACACCGCGAAAGCTGACTATGTTCATCCGCTGAAGAAAGGAGCCAAGATCGAAGCCGGACTGAAAACCGCTTTCGTTAATACAGATAATAATGCAGTGTACGATAGTTTGCAGAACGGCACCAGGGTTCCAGATATTGGAAGGTCTAACCACTTCAAGTACCAGGAGAACGTGAATGCTGCCTATGTCAATTACAGCCGTCCGTTTGGCAAGACCATCACGGCACAACTGGGATTGCGTTTCGAGCATACTCATTCCAAAGGCAGGCAGATCACTACAGGAGAGACATTTGACCGCAATTATGCGCAGTTGTTCCCCACCTTGTTCCTGCAGTATACCCTGGATAAAAACAATATACTGGGATTGAATTACGGAAGAAGGATCCAGCGCCCTGACTATGAAGATCTGAATCCGTTCATTTTGTTCCTGGACAAATACACTGCTGAACAGGGTAATCCCAATCTTCAGCCGCAGTTCAGTCACAACGTGGAACTGAGTCATACCTTCAAAGGATTTCTTACCACTACGGCCAACTACACCCGGACAACCGATATCATTACCCAGGTGCTCGAGCAGAACACCAATACCAATGAAACGTTTGTGAAATCGGCCAACATCGCCACGCTGCGTCAATATGGTTTATCAGTAGCAGCCGGTTTTCCCCTGTCGAAATGGTGGAATGCCAACTTGTATGCGAACGTGTACAACAACCTTTATAAAGGAGTGGTGAATGGCGACTATACAGAACTGGGTGCAACGACCGCATTGTTCAACCTGTCAAACCAGATCAGGATCGGTAAAAAGACCAGTGCCGAACTGAGCGGCTTTTACAGAACCAAAGGGGTGGAGGGTGTATTTACCATTCACGGATTTGGCGCGATAAATGCAGGTATCAGTCAGCAGGTGTTGAAAGGTAAAGGTTCGGTGAGACTGAGTGTAAGAGATGTATTCTATAGCCAGAAGATAAAAGGAGAGAGCCGTTTCAGCAATATCGACGCTGCTTTCCAGCAAACCCGCGACTCAAGAGTAGTGACGATCAACTTTACCTATCGTTTCAGCAAGGGTAAGGCGGGTGGACAAACCAAGAGATCAGGAGCCAGCGACGAGCAAAGCCGCGTGAAAGTTGATTCCGGAAATTAATCTTCTAAACAGTAAAGCCATGAAAGACAAAATAAACGAGGTGATACAGGATATCCTGGAAGCCTTATTTGAAAATTTTTAACAAAGTTCGGGTTAACCTTTTTAAGAATTGAGCGTCTTATATATGTAACCGCAACAGTGTAACAATGAAAAAAGTAATCCTGATAGCGATATTGCTGATGTACCTGGTGAGTTGCGGTATATCGTACATGTAAAAAAAGTTCTTATCAATTTTAGTCATACAGTTTTTCTCATAAGCAGTTAGTTTTGGTTAACGGCCCCCGTTTCTACGGGGGCTTTTTGTTTTTATTAACTTCAGTAAAGCTGCTATGTAAAAAATGTACACTTGCCGGTAACTTATCATAAACACCGACCGTTATACTCGCTTATTTTCCGCTGGTGTATCCATAAAGGATAGTTACCCTTCGCAATTCGTACGTGCAGGTTATCATAATTGAGAAGGAATCGGAGTGAAAATGTCGGATGTTTGTCATGCATCATTCTTCACACTTCACTCTCAAAAATTAGCCATGAAACAATTCTTCTCAGTATTGTTATTATTCCTTTTTTCTATTACCAGGATCGCGGCGCAGGATCGGAATGCAGGGTTGAAAGGATCTGTTACCGATGAGCAGGGCAAGCCACTGGAGTCTGCCACGGTATCTCTGTTGCGGGCCAAAGATTCCGCTTTGGTGAAAGTTGCCGTTTCCACAAAGCAGGGCCATTTCGAATTTGAAAAACTGGTGACCGGAAAATACCTGATCCGCGTGAGCGCGATCGGGTTTCAGCCTTTTCAAAGCACGCTGATCGACCTGGGCACCGGCGGCTCCCCGCAGGAATTACCAGCCTATACAATGAAAGCAGGCAGCAAATCTTTGTCGGAGGTAACGGTGGTTGCCAGGAAGCCATTGATCGAAAATAAAATTGATCGAACGGTGGTCAACGTAGAGGCAGCACCCACCAACGCAGGTTCTACAGCCATGGAAGTGCTCGAGAAATCGCCCGGCATCAGCGTCAACAACGATGGTGTTGTGAGCCTGAAAGGGAAACAGGGAGTTATTGTTATGATGGATGGAAAGCCGACCTATCTGTCGCCTGCCGACCTGGCCAACCTGTTAAGAAACCTTCCCGCCTCGGCGATCGACCAGATCGAGATCATGCCCAATCCTCCCGCCAGGTTTGATGCTTCCGGAAATTCGGGGGTCATCAATATCAAAACGAAGAAAAGCCGGGCCGATGGTTTTAACGGAAGCCTCAGCACGGGCGGAACCCTGGGCTGGTATAAAAGAGGCAACAGTTACCTGGCGCCATTCAAACAAACCACCAGCGTCAATTTCAATTACCGAAAAGGCAAGGTAAACCTGTTTGGAAATTTCAACTATAACTATCGCGAAGGGAAAAATGAATTGTCGCTGGTTCGCAATTTCTACGAAAAGAACGGAAACCTCAATTCAGTATCCAGCTCGGTCAACGAATCAAACTTCCGGAACAACAATTATACATTGAAGGTTGGGCTGGATTATTACATTGACAAGAAGAATGTGATCGGAATGGTGGTCAATGGGTTTGCCTTTTTTGGATTTCCGCAAACCCAGGGCACGCAATCCATTCTTGATGTGGATGGCATGCCGCTCTCCATTCTGAAATCAAATTCGTCCAGCCGGCTGCGCTTTTACAATTATTCTACTAACCTTAATTATAAACACAGTTTCGACAGCGCCGGCCGCGAACTGACCATGGATTTCGATTACCTCGGATACAACAACTCCAACCGGTCGCTGCTGATCACCGATGTATACAATAGCGGCGGTACCAAACTGGGCGGCCTCACCTTACGGGGCGATATTCCCGGTGTGATCGACATCTATTCGTTCAAAAGTGATTACGTACACCCTTTGAAAGATAATATGCGTTTCGAGGCCGGTTTCAAGACCAGTTTCGTATCGAACGATAACGAAATTGTGTACGACCGCGACAATAACGGCACCTGGGTGAAGGATGATCGCTCGAACCATTTTATCTACCGCGAAAACATCAATGCCGCCTATGCCAGTGTGAACAAGAAATGGAACAAATGGAGTGCACAGGCAGGTCTGCGGCTCGAGAACACGATCGCCAAGGGAAACCAGGTGACTACCGACTCGACTTTCAAGAGGAATTACACCAGCCTGTTTCCAACCGCCTTCCTCAACTATGAACTGAGCAAGGCCCATTCGCTTACCCTGTCTTATGGCCGCAGGATCGATCGCCCCAATTACCAGGACCTCAATCCTTTCATCTGGTTCCTTGATTCACTGACGTTCAGAAAAGGCAATCCGTTTATCCTGCCTCAATATTCCCACAATATTGAACTCAGGCATACCCTGCTGGGCAAGTTCACCACCACCCTCAATTACACGCTCACCAATGATGTGATTTCACAGATCATGAAGCAGAACACAGACAAGCGGGAGACCTACCTTACTGTAGACAATGTGGCCCAGTCGAAAAATATCGGTATCGCCATTAATGCTCCCGTTAATCCTGCCAAGTGGTGGAACCTGAACATCTTTTTCAACCTGTATAATAACCAGTTTACCGGTTCCTATTACAATTCCTATACCGGCAAGAACGATCCCATTGATCTGAACTATACTTCTTATATGGCGAATGTGACCAACATGTTCACCTTCAAACAAGGATGGACAGCGGAGGTCAGCGGGTTCTACCGTGCCCGGGGCCTCGACCAGTTGGGAATTTCCGAACCCATGTACTTCCTGAACCTCGGAGCGCAAAAACAGGTATTGAAAGGAAAGGGAACCCTCAGGATGAACCTGCGTGATCCTTTCCACTGGCAACGCTTCAAGGGAAGTACGAGATATAGTGATATCGATGTACGGGTTGCCAATACCTGGGATAATCGCAGTCTTACCCTCACCTTCAGCTATCGTTTTGGAAAAAATACGGTAGCACAGGCCCGCAAACGCAATAATTCCGTAGAGGAACAAAACAGGGTAGGCCAGGGACAATAATTCTGTCTGCGCTGAAATTATCTGCCAGTATCGATGCAATATGTAAAAGCCATCAGTCGGGCCCGTCGCCGGCAGATGGCTTTTTTTATCATTATACTTCCAGACTAAATTCAGAATTTCATTCCCCGGCTTTCAAATCGGCCCGGTTTACTATTTTTGAGGTAAATCAAACTAACCGGTATGCCCTCATTTGATATCGTCAGTAAAGTAGATGCGCAGGCTCTCGACAATGCCGTAAACGTTACTACCAAGGAAATCACCAATCGATTTGACTTTAAAGGATCGCATGTAGTAATCAACCTCAATCGAAAGGAATTTACAATCAGTATTGAAACCGAAGACGACATGAAAATGCGTCAGCTGATCGATGTACTCATCAGCCGGGCACATAAACAGGGCATTGCACCGGAGGCTTTCGACCTGTCGAAGGATTCCTATCCCAGCGGAAAATTGTGGAAAAAGGAAGTGACCGTCAGAAACGGCCTTAAACAGGAAGATGCCAAGAAAATAGTGAAACAGATCAAGGATGCCGGTTTGAAAGTACAGGCAGCCATCATGGATGATATGGTAAGAGTGACCGGGAAGAAAATAGACGACTTGCAGGTGGTGATACAACAGTCGAAGACCTGGGAGCTCGGTATTCCGCTTCAATATGAGAATATGCGCAGTTGAGGCGATGTGGATATCCGGGTGCATAAGTGGTGCGAAACCACAAGCCCGAAAATTTGGAACAGGGTAGTGAGATAAAGTATCTTCAGTATACAAACAAGGTTACAAGAAATTTGGAAACAGAAAGTAAAGTAACCGGGGTTGCTGAAATCCCTAAACAGGAAATAAGCAACTCAGAAACCATCGGGTTCTCTTGTGCAGGATCGAAAGAAAATGTACAGGTCAAACTTGGTGGTTTCTTTTTTTTTTGCCCTGTTTCCGGCCGTTCCTGCCTGCCAAAATTCATTTGGGATAACCGCCTTTTTGACCTACATTTGCGCCTCAAATTATTTTATCAATCATACGGCAAAATCCGTGTGACCTTTAAATCAAAGAGTTATGAAAAAAGGAATCCACCCCGAGGCCTATCGGTTTGTAGTTTTCAAAGACATGAGCAACGGTCATACATTTCTCAGCCGTTCTGCTGCCCAAAGCAAAGAATCCGTGAAATGGGAAGACGGAAACGAGTATCCCCTGATCAAATTGGAGATCTCCAACACCTCTCACCCCTTCTTTACCGGACAAAAGGTTCTGGTAGATACTGCAGGTCGTATCGATAAATTCAAAAAACGTTACGAAAAGAAAAAGTAAAAAGTTGTAACTTCAACATAACATTTTTGTTTTTCATGGCTATACTATCCCCCTCCTGTTCTCAGGAAGGGGATTTTTATTTAGATTTAGTTTATGATACAGGTACTTGCAGATGAAACACATAGCAAAGAATTGTTGTATCCTTTCGCCCAGATTGGGCAGGTAATCGACATACGGATCGGTATCCTGACCATTCGGGAGAAATGGAAGTTGCTGGCTCCGGACGAAATCCGGTTTTCCGGCAACGAGTCTGCCCAGGCCATTTCTTCCCGATTTATTCCTTCCAGGGAGATCGTGGAGAGGATCCGGCAGGGTCTTTCGGCAGACGGGCTGGCATCGGAATATCCCAATCGATTTATCAATTATCCCTGGCAGATAGCCACTTTCAACGAACAGTGTTTACGCGAGGATTTTGAACTCCTCACTGCAGGTCGCCTGTCGGCCCCTGTACCCGTTGGAGTAACCGTTATTGGCGCAGGAGAGTTGTTTATAGAAGAGGGGGCGGAACTGCTGGCCTGTACTATTAATACGGGCAGCGGACCCGTTTACATAGGTAAGGGGTCGCTCATCATGGAGGGAACTTCTGTAAGAGGCCCTATGGCGCTCTGTGAAGGGGCGGTACTGAAAATGGGATCGCGAATTTATGGCGGTACCACCATCGGACCTTTCTCAGTAGTAGGAGGAGAGGTCAAAAACGCGGTCATTTTCGGTTTTTCCAACAAGGCCCACGACGGCTACCTTGGAGATGCGGTAATTGGAGAATGGTGCAATCTGGGTGCCGGTACCTCCTGTTCCAATGTGAGCAATACCGCCTCTACCATCAAGGTATGGAATCATCATTCCAGGGATTTTCATCCGGCCGGCATCAAATGCGGGTTGCTGATGGGCGATTACTCCCGCTGCGCGATCAACACCTCCTTTAATACCGGAACGGTAGTGGGGGTTGCGGCTAATGTTTTTGGAAGCGGACTGACGCCCAAGCTGATTCCCGATTTTGCCTGGGGCACGCAATCAGGTGCCAGGTACGATTTTGACCGGGCATTGGAACATATCCGCAATTGGAAAAAATTCAAGAATAAAGAACTGACCGAACAGGAAATTCAACGGCTGAAAACTATTTTTGCCCACACATAAAATCAAACTATGCGCAAACAAATCGCTGCGGCTAACTGGAAAATGAATACCAGCTTCGAACAAGGGCAAAAATTACTCGACGATATACTGGCAGAAAACATCAGCATCACCGATAACCGCTCGGTACTTTTTGCGGTACCATTTCCTTACCTGTTAATGGCCAATGATAAAGTAAAAGGCAAGAAAGGATATGCTATTGCTGCTCAAAACTGCTATCACAAAAAATCGGGCGCCTACACCGGCGAAGTGTCTGTGGAGATGCTGCAATCCATCGGTATCGGCTATTGCCTGGTAGGCCACAGCGAGAGAAGGGAATATTTTGGCGAAAGCAACAGCATACTCGCAGAAAAGGTAAATCTGTGTCTGGAGGCCGGGATCACCCCTGTTTTTTGTTGCGGCGAACCTCTTCCTGTCCGGGAAGCAGGCACGCAGAACAGTTTTGTGGAAACTCAATTGCAGGAATCGCTTTTTCATCTGACGCCGGAACAACTCAAAAAGATCATCATCGCTTATGAACCGATCTGGGCGATTGGTACCGGCAAAACCGCCAGTTCAGCACAGGCACAGGAAATGCATGCTCATCTCAGAAAAGTTCTTTCTGATAAATACGGCCAGGCCGTAGCCGATGAGATATCCATTCTGTATGGTGGCTCGGTGAAAGGAAGCAATGCTTCGGAGATATTCTCACAGCCCGATGTCGATGGCGGACTGGTAGGCGGTGCGTCGCTGAATGCAGCCGAATTCGCTACCATTATTCGAAGTCTTAAATGAAAAGAAATCCCCATCTTCAACCCCTTTCCAGGCAGCACCACAACGGACTGCTGATCGCATTGCTGCTCGCCAAGGGAGTCAGGAAGAATGCCTCTGCCACGGAGATGATGGATTTCATTTGCTTTAACTGGAAGGAAGATCTCCAGGAGCACTTTGAACTGGAAGAAAACGTACTGCTGCCGGCATTGACAAATACCTCATTCGATCATGCACTGACCAGTCAATTGCTCGACGAGCACCGGCAGATCCGTGACTGGGTGAAAATAGCCTCCAGTCATGAAATGTCGATGGATGACCTGTCCGCATTTTCTTCTCTGCTGGACCGGCATATCCGTTTTGAAGAACGCGTATTTTTTCCGGCTGCTGAACAAATACTGGAGGAAAGCGAATTGACCAAGATCGGCCTGCTGTTGCGCGATGAACATTCGAAAAATTGTATCCATTACCCGATCAAATTCTGGGAGTAGTTCCCGGATCGGCCAAATATATACATGGGGGATATTCTGATCATAAAATTAGGCGCCACGGGAGATGTGATCCGCACCACGCCTTTGCTGCGTGCATTTCCGGATAATTTTTTCTGGATCACCAGCCCATACAATCTGCCCGTTGTACCCCTGCCGGAAGATAAAAAATTTTCATTTCAGCAACTTCCTTCCTGGATATATGGTCATCGCTTTGACTGTATCCTGAACCTTGAAGAGAGCGGGGAGATGGCATCGCTGGCAGCTACCCTTAAAGCTTCTGCAAAGATCGGAGCGCTGGCCGATCAGCACGGCCAACTCTACTATACCGACTCCGCCAGGGATTGGTTTGACAGGAGCCTGATTTCTCAACTGGGTAAAGAAAAGGCCAATCAGTTGAAATGGGAAAACCGCCGAACCTATCAGTCTTTTCTCTTTTCTATGTTAGAAAAAGAATTCCGGGGAGAAGAATACCTGCTTCCTGAATTTACCTCCGGTTTTTCACCGGCAAACCTCATCGTTGGGCTGGAACACAGAGTAGGGAAACAATGGCCGAATAAAGGCTGGGAAGGCTATCCTGCCTTGCGCCATCGGCTCGAAGAGGAAGGAATGGTGGTCCGTACATTCGAAGACCGGAAAGATATTCTTCAGTATATGCAGGATATTTCTGCCTGTCACCTGCTCGTGTCTGGCGATACTCTGGCAATGCATGTGGCACTGGGATTGAAAATTCCCTGCATTACCCTTTTCAACTGTACGTCTCCCTGGGAAATTGAAGGATACAACCGGATGATCAAACTGGTTAGTCCTTTACTGGGGAAATATTTTTACCGCACCGAATCGAATGAAGAAGCACGGTCGGCGATACCGGTTGATCATGTTCATGCTTCCGTCAGGAGCATGCTTTCCTCAAACTAATACAGAAAAAGGGATGGGTTTCGCGAACGGATGGCATCCAGCGTATAGTTCATGGAATTGAGATGGGCCTGTTGGCACAGGAGCTCATATTGCTGCGTGTTGATCAACGTCTGGAGCTGCGCGGTTATCTGCGAAAGGGTCGAGTAGCGGAGACAACCGGTTTCCAGAACCGGATCCACCTGTAGTTCCGCAGGAGCGAGGAAGGGTCGCCCGTGCTTGATGATGTCGAACATATTTCCCGATGATTTGGTGAGTCCATAGGTTTCTTCAATTTCATCGGAAATGACGGTATGGATTACGGAGGGTACAAAAACAAGGTGGCTGGCATTCATTACCCGGTCGAATTCGGGCTGATCCACTACTTCACCGGTGTATGTTCGGATGTTTTCAAATGCGGTGCATTTTTCCAGGATAGACCGGCCATACCCGTCCTGTGCGCCTCCCAGCAGGGTGAAACGAACCGGGAGTTGCTGCGATTGACAGGCGCGCGCCAGTTCAAGCACCACTTCGTAGTTTCTTCTTTTCGCGTCTATACTGCCGGGGATCACGATCTCCAGCGGTTGCACAGAAGCTGGTGGCGAATGATACAGCGAAGGGTCGAAGAATGCCCCCGGTACGCAATGAACGGGTTTGCGGTTACCTGAAATTTCCCGGAGGTACGGCACCATGGTTTGCGCCACCACATTGAATTCCTTCACCACGCGGATCAATCTTTTCTTACCCGTGATCCGGACAATTCTTCTCAGTTGCCAGCGATACCGGAAATGAAAGTGAGTATTGATATCATGAAGGGTCAGAATAGTTCTGGTATTGCTAAGGCCTGCCAGGGCCCGGGCAAAAAATAGGTGATTGTTGTCGACAGTGTTGACATAAAAAATTTCCATCTTCTCTGCCTGAACTTTTTCCGCTGCCCTTTTGATGAACCCTCGCAGGGATTCATTTTCTTCCTGTATGATCCATTGATACCTGTTCACATCGGCGCCGAACAGGAAACTGAATTGGCGGTAGCAAAATGCGTTGGTGAAAATCGTGAGTTGATTTTCCCGGCAATCAAATAGCCGGATCACCGGATAGCTGCCCTCGAAGTGTGTTGTTTCAAATATGGCTACTTTATGGCCCATGCGGCTAAAATAAACAAGATAATTGGTTGTCTGCTGTTTCCTGATGAACAAACAGGTACATTGTTTTATCTTTAAACCCGATGAGTCTCAAAAAGAACCTGGGATACAACTTTCTGCTTTCGGTCAGCCAGTTACTGATCCCGCTCATTACCATCCCTTACATTTCGCGGGTACTCACTCCGGACGGCGTTGGCCGGGTGGCGTTTATTGATTCCTTCAGTTACTATTTTACGGTAGTTGCGGAATTTGGCATTGTTGCCTATGGCATCCGGGAGATCGGAAAAGTAAAAGACGATCCGGCGCTGCTCAGCAAACTGGTTTCCGAGCTGTTGTTCATCAGATTCATTACTTCTTCTCTTTCCTTTGTTCTCTACGGTACGCTGATGTGGGTACTTTGGGAAAAAGTGGACAATGCCCGGCTTGCCATTTATTCAGCTTCGTTTTTATTGAGTTATTTTCTGTATTGCGAATGGTACTTTTGGGGAACACAGCAATTCAAATTCATCTCGATCAGGTCGATCCTGATACGCCTGGTTGGTGTGGCGGGTATATTCCTGCTGATAAGAACCAGCGAGGACTATCCATCCTATTATTTTGTGATCGCATTCAGTGCGATCGCCACAGTGCTGCTGAGTTATTTCCGCATGAGCCGGCAGTTGAAAATTTCATTCCGGAACCTGAACTGGAGAAGGCACCTTCCTTTTCTGGTTACCAATTATGGCATCAGTCTTTTGTACAGCGCCTTCATCATGCTGGATACACCTTTACTTAGGCTAAGAAGTTCTGCGGAAGCGGCGGGAATATATATGGTGGCGATCAAGATCATCCGAATATCTTCCACTTTTATTTCGGACTCCATGCTGGTTTTGTATCCGCATACCGTGGCGGTGAGGAAGGAGCAGAACCTGCAGGCAGAAAGGAAGAACCTGATGCGCTCTTCACAGCTGATCCTGATGCTCAGCTGGCCGCTGGCCGTGGGAACATTTTTGCTGGCTGACGACCTGACCGTAGTATACCTGGGCGCTTCTTTTTCGGAGGTTGCCACCTTGCTGAAACTGCTTTCGTTGTATCCGGTGCTGAGTACCTTCAATATGTTTGTGAGCAAGCAATTGCTGCAGGCTTATGACGCCGAACGGTATAATTTTAAAAGCCTGCTGGCCGGCTCGCTGGTATTGCTGATATCTACCTATTTTTTATCCGCCCGCTACGCGGCGGCCGGTGCGGCAATAGCCCTTTTGATCGCAGAGTCGGTAACGCTGTTGTTGAACCTGTGGTATGCATACCGGCTTCATAACTCCCTTCGTATATTCGATCTGACAACGATCGGGCATATTTTTCTCGGCGCTCTTTTATTTATTCCCTTTATTGCCGGGTTGCGCTGGTTTGGTTTTGATCAATTATTGCTATTGATAACAGGGATCACCGGAAGTATCCTGATCTATTTTATATGGATGATATTTGTTGCCAGAACGCCCCTGATCAGTCAGCTGTTTCATGATATGAAGGGCCTCATTCTTTCCAAAATAAAATAATGAAGCAAGACCCGCCAGCCATTTATTTCATTCAGGAACACCTGCACCGGCAGCCAAGGCATGGCGGGATCGGCAATACCGACATGGAAAAGGTGTTGCTGAGAGAGGGGTATCAACCCATACAATTTCCGGGATTATACTCTTCAAGCTTGCTGACCAAGATCCAGCGACTGGCTCACCTGGCCAGGATAATACTGTCTCTGCCCCGAAAGGCAGTCGTTATTTACCAGCATCCCCTATATGCAGGTATTCACCGTGCGCTGGTCAAATGGCTCGGGAAGTTGCGGGGCATTACTTTCATCTGCATCATACTGGATATAGATGGAGTGCGGGATGAGAATTCATTGCTGTTAAGAAAGGAACTGTCCCTCTTTCGCGAAATGGATTACCTGGTGGTTCACAACGATACCATGGCCGGCTGGCTGTCGGCACAGAAGGTGAACAGGCCCTACGCCTGCCTGGAATTTTTCGATTTCCTGGCGCCACCCATTGCCGTTTCGCGATCCCTCTCACCGGTAGTGGTATATGCGGGAAACCTAGACAGGGCCGGTTTTGTAAAAAAGCTGGGAGAGGTAGCCGCGGTTCGATTCCACATCTATGGGGAACCGACACCCGGCCAACACGATTATTCGCCCAATACCATTTACAAGGGGGCATTTGAGCCTTATGAACTGGCCGAACACCTGGAAGGCTCGTTTGGCCTGGTATGGAACGGCGATGAAACCGATCAGTTGAAAGGCCCTTATCATGAATATATCAAATTGATCAGTCCACATAAATTGTCGCAATACCTGTTGGCAGGCTTACCCGTTATTGTACACGAAGAGGCCGCCGCAGCAAAGCTGGTACGACAATTGAATATTGGGTTTACAATCCGCTCGCTGTCGGAAATTCCCGAAAAGATAGCTGCTTTATCGGAGCAGGAGTACGCAGGTTATTGCCGCCATGGCAGTGAGGTGGCCCGTAGAATCCGTGGTGGCGAAGGGGTGACCACGGCAGTCAAATCTATATTATCCAGGCATTTTGTATGAATAAAGGGTTTAAAATTTTATGGACCATCTGGTTGTTGCCCCTTTACTTTGTGTTAAACGGGCTTAATCAGAATTTCGGACTGGTACCTTACCAGGTTGCCCTTTCTCTATTGGGCAAGTACAGCCTGATCACCGCAGCCGTTGTGTTTTGCTGCTGGTTGCTTTTTCGCCGTCCCGACAAAACTTTCCTGGCATCCGTTTCATTGATGGCTTTGTATTTTTTCTTTGGAGCCCTTCGCGACAGTTTATTGGGCAGCCCCTCCCTGAAAGGGCTGGCCTCGTATAAAATTCTGGGAATCGCCTTAGGCATATTGGTCATTGCGTTTTTTGTGTATCTGTGGAGAACCAAACAAGCTTATTTACGCCTGGCAGATTATCTACGATATTGTATGGTGATACTGGCTTTTGTATCTCTCGGAATTTTCATGTATCAATCGCTGCGTGCCGATATTTCGACACTTGATTTCGGAGACAGCAATAATGAAATAACCCGGAAGATTACATACACCAAACCTGATTCTGCCGACCCCAACGTATACTGGGTCGTGTTTGACATGTATCCTTCTTCCGCCACACTCCGCGAGCGCTGGGGCTTTGAAAACCCCGTGGATTCCATTTTAATCGGCAAAGGTTTTTATGTAGCGCCGCTGGCCACGAGTAATTATAATTTTACGCATTATTCGTTTACGTCTACCCTTGACATGTGTTACCTGCCGCAGTTTTCTCAAAATTCCATAGTGACTGCCAGGGACCAGGTACGGGGTGATTTTTCTTTGAAGACAAATAACGTGCTGCGTGTGTTTGAAAGCAGGGGGTATGATGTAATGAATTGTTCCATCTTTGATTTTGCCGCTCATCCCTCCCGCAGCTTCCGCATATTTTCACATCTTCCCCGTAACCTGATCGATTTTCAAACGCTGTACAGCAGGGTGAAGTCAGATTTAGGTTGGTTATGGTACCCGGGCAGGGACTCCGCCAGGATCGCCTATTACAACAGAACCATTACTGAAATGGAAGACAGCCTCCATCGGCAAAATATCGATACCTGCATTTCGGCCATTGCGGCTTCTGGCCGGTCAGTAAAACCCGTTTTTTCCGTCATTCATGTACTGTTGCCACATGAACCGTTTATTTACAAAGCTGACGGCTCGCTGGTTTATCTCGGTTTTAATTCGAAGAAGGAATATTTCATCCCGCAATTGCAGTATACCAACCAGCTGTTGCTGAAAATCGTAGATACCATTCTTGCAGTAAATGCCAACAAAAATGTGCAGATCATTTTACAGGGAGATCACGGATACCGTTATCAAGACAATGACCCGGAATACAAAACCGAAAGCAATAAAATATTTTACGCGGTTTTCAACAACCGGCATGACTATACCGGCTGGTATGATGATATCTCCAGCGTTAATGGTTTCCGCATGCTTTTCAACCAGGCCTTCAGAACCAGTTACCCGAGATTGAAGGACAGCAGTTTCCTTTTATATTACCGCCAGGAGAAGTGATTTCAGGATTTCAGTTTATTGACGAGATCCACATATTCCTGCATAGCCGTTTCCTTCGTTTTGCCTTTCAGCCCGGACCATGCTTCAAATTTGGCGCGGCTGACAAAATCAAAAGGGTTGGAGGGAGGGTCGACATTGACATCCCCTTCAGTGGATTGTTTGTAGAGAGAATATAATTGAAGTAAAGTATCGTTGCTGGGCTTCTCGGAAAGTTCCTTGCTATCTGCAGCAGCTTTTTCGAATAGTTCTTTCAGGTCCATGGAAAGGGAATTTGTGCGAATGTAACAAAGTTCACAGAATGAGGCAGCGCTCGTTTCAGGTTATCTGTTTTTGCAGTACGATAAATTCCAACGCCTGCTTGGGGATACCAAACCGGGGATCGTTGGAAGGGAAGGGTTTCTTTTCTCCCGTTTCCCGGTAGCCGTGCCGCTTGTACCAGTTGATCAGCTCTTCCCGCACGGAAATCACTGTCATTTCAATAAAGGGAATCTGCTGCTGCCTGGCAAATTCGTCTGCCGCATACAGCAACTTTTTGCCGATACCCCCACCCTGGAGAGTGGGCGAAACGGTAAGCATGCCCAGGTATAACTTGCCCGGCTGTGTTTGCAGGTTTACGCAACCCACGATCTTTCCCTCGTCGTTTTCCTGCACCAGGATCACGGATCCCTGCCTGGACAATAAATCCGTCAATGCCTGCTCATCGGTCCGGATACCATCCAGCAAGTCGGCTTCTGTTGTCCATCCTTTTTTGGATTGATCGCCCCGGTAAGCCGAATTGACCAGTTCCAGAAGGGAAGGTATATCGGCTGCTGTTGCTTGTCTGTAGCTGCTCATGGTACAAATATAGGGGCGGCCGGCAACATGAAGGATAAACACAAAAAAGCGGTCCGGTTGGACCGCTTAGTTTTATACCGGTATTACATGAATGCCAATAAAAGGGGCTGTATCAATGGTTGTTTTCACCGTTCCCAATAACCATCACATTCCTTCCGGCCTTGCAGGGAGCAGAAGGAGATTTACGGGTCCATTAAAACAGTCCCTGCTTCCTTTTCCATCCGGCTTGATCCGGTGCGGACAGGGTAGCTGAGAAAAATGGCAATAAAACAATGCCATCGGGATACGCTGTTCTCCCCGTCCGGCTAAAACAACAGCGGGGCGAGTGGACTACTATTTGAGAAATTCTTTACTCACTTGCGCAATCAGGCAAAATTGTTCTCATCGGCACTGGGACCGTAACTACCCGGAATCGGAATATCCAGCAAACGGAGGAAGACCCCTAACTGTGCCCTGTGGTGAATCAGCTGGCTGAGCGACATCCTGATTACATCTTCTTTAGGCTCGGTGAAATACACCGTGCTTCCGTTGCGAAGTGTCCAGGGATCGTTGAGTTGTTCTTCCCTGGCCGTATCGAGATGATTACGGGCATCAATTACGTTCTTTTCAAAATATTCCATCAGGTCCTTGTTGCTCTGAATGGGTACCGGTACATCGGGGTTGGCGGCGAAATCAAGCTCTGACGTATCGAGCGCCATTCCGATCCAGCCGGGCAATTCTGCTACATGGGTAGCCAGTCTTTTAAGCGTCATGCTCCGGGGGTGCGGCTGCCAGTCGAATTGCTGGTCGGGTACTATCGACAACATTTTACGGGTGGTGAGTACTTCTTCTTCCAGTTGTTTGCGGATGCGATTGATGTGTGACATGTGTATGGTTTTTTTGTTGAAACAAAGAAACCACCGGCCTGTGACAGCCCTATGTCAGCAGCATGCGGAATTTTTTTTGAGACCGTAAAGTTTTAAGGATTGTCAGCAATGCCCCAGCAACCAATAGAAAAAGACAAAGAGGATGATTGTTCCGAAGCATCCGCCGCCCAGCTTCCAGGCGCCCCAGCCGGCGAGTAAGGTTCTTAACCAGTTCTGCATAGTAGAAGTTTAGAAGGATTGTAATAAAAATGATACCATTTATCGTTGCAAAGGATTTCTTTTCACGCCTTCCCTGGTAATAATAACCGGTTTTATGGTTCCATCCGGGTTGAAAAAAAGTTGATCAATACAGGTTTCGCGCGAATTGCCATCTGTTTCTGTCAGCGGCCGGCGATGATACACAATGTACCAATCGTCTTTGCCAGGCGCTTTCAGAATAGAATGATGTCCCGCACCGGTAGCGATGGCGGGATCCTGCTGGAGGATCTTGCCGATTCTTTTAAAAGGACCAAAGGGTGTGTCGCTGATGGCATAGGCCACGCTGTAATCGGGCCCCGTCCACCCGCCTTCAGACCACATGAAATAATATTTTCCATTTCTGAAAAACATAAACGGTCCTTCTACGTAACCTTCCGGAGTAATTTCCCGGAACACGGTCCCGTCTTTGTACGGAACGAACCCGGTGAAGGATTTGTTCAAACGGGCGATGTTGCAATGACGCCATCCCCCGTAAATAAGATAGTAACTACCGTCGGTGTCTTTGAATACGAACTGATCGATCGGCTGTGCTCCGTTGTGAAATTTATCTACCAGTGGTTTTCCCAGGTAGTCTTTGTAGGGACCTTCCGGTTTATCTGCAACCGCTACGCCAATGCCACCTTTCTCCTGATCGCTCTGGATGTCGTTGGCCCCAAAAAAGAAATAATATTTACCCCCTTTTTCTACTACCGCCGGCGCCCACATCGCCCGGCGCGCCCATTTGATTGCGGAAGTATCCAATACCCGTTCATGTTTTTTCCAGTTCACCAGGTCGGGAGAGGAGAATACATCGAAAAAAACCTGTTTTTCATATTTGGCCGAATAGGTGGGAAATATCCAGTATTGATTTTTGAATATCGCGCCTTCCGGATCCGCATACCATCCCGGGAAAACCGGGTTGCCCGATTGCTGCCCGTAACCAGGTAAGACAGAAAGAGAAAGAAAAACAGAAAGAGAAAGAGAAAGAGTAATGGAAAGAGTAATGGAAAGAGAACGGGAAAACAATTTGCACGGGAAGCGGCTTATGCTAACTTTCATGATGGTAATGGTTGAAAAGGGAAGTTAAGGAAATAGTGAATACGGGTTTTGTTTTGACAGCGTGTGATTGAGGAGAAAACCTGTTGATTTTTGACTCAACCATTTTTACAATGTCAGCGTAGATTCTGTAACTTGACTCCATGATCCAGGAGAATTTATTGTTGGTGCTTTCCCTGCTGTTTACTATTTCGATGCTGACCATCCTCAGTGGCAAATTGAAGATATCTTATCCTATCTTCCTGGTGCTGGGAGGTTTGCTGATCAGCATGGTTCCCGGTATACCCCGTATTACTCTCGATCCGGAGCTGGTATTCCTGATTTTTTTACCGCCTTTGCTGTATGCAGCCGCCTGGAATACTTCCTGGAATGATTTCTGGCGAAACAAGCGACCCATTTCGCTGCTGGCATTCGGGCTGGTGATCTTTACATCTACCGCAATTGCCTATTTTTGCAGATGGCTGATACCCGACTTTCCTTTGGCCTATGGATTTTTACTCGGCGGCATAATTTCGCCCCCCGATGCAGTAGCTGCTACTTCTGTGCTGCAGGGATTAAAAATACCGAAACGGATTGTGACCATTCTCGAAGGCGAGAGCCTGGTCAATGACGCATCGAGCTTGATCGTTTTTCGTTTTGCCCTGGCCGCTATTCTCACCGGTCAGTTTCATGTGGGCGATGCCGCAAAGAGTTTCCTGATGGTGGTGCTGATGGGCATATTGATCGGACTGGCGATCGCCCACGTCGTATATGCCATTCACCGTTTTCTTCCGACTTCTCCCGAAGTAGATATGTCCATCACGCTGATCACTCCCTACATCATGTATATTACCGCGGAACATTTCCATTATTCCGGTGTCTTGTCGGTAGTGAGCGGGGGGCTGTTTCTCACTTATCGCTCAACAGAAATTTTCAGCTATGAATCACGTATCAGTTCTGCAGGCCTGTGGAATACCCTGATATTTCTGCTTAACGGACTGGTGTTTATCCTGATCGGGTTGCAGTTGCCAACCATATTAAGAGAGCTTGGCGATTATTCTATTACCGAAGCCATATTATATGCCGTACTGATCAGTTTTCTAACCATTCTAATAAGGGTGATATGGGTATTCCCCGGAGCGTATATCCCCCGTATACTGTTCAGGAGCATCCGGCAAACCGAAGTAAGACCCACCTGGCAAACTGTTTTTGTGGTTGCCTGGAGTGGAATGAGGGGTGTTGTTTCGCTCGCCTCCGCCCTGGCCATTCCTTTAACCCTGTCAGACGGCAAGGCTTTTCCGTACCGGAACCTGATCTTGTTTATCACGTTTGTGGTGATCCTGGTAACCCTGGTATTGCAGGGATTGAGTCTTGGCCCGCTGATCCGGTTTTTAAAAGTACAGGAGGCTGATAACAGTCCCATGCAGACGCTCGCCCTGAGAATTCACCTCGCCGAATCAGTTTTGTCTTATATCGACACCAATTATGGAGAGCAGGTGGACCGGATCGACGCATACAGAAGGGTGAGAGACCGCTATGAGCGGATGATCGAGATCGCCAAGCAGCGTCTCGATGCCGAAGAAGACGACGACAAAAAGGCATCCTTTCTTCCTCAATACCGCGAAATGCTGCTGGAACTCATCCATATCCGCAGGCTTGAACTGCGCCGGTTCAGGTATACAGGCGAGTATGCCGAAGAGATCATCCGCGAGAGGGAGTGGGAGCTCGACCTGGAAGAAGCCAGGCTGAAGAACTGAAAGCGCTCACCTCAAAAACCAATGGGGAAAAGCGCCAAATATCGTACCTTCGCCGCCTCGAAAACCGGGAGCCAAAGTACATGAAGAATATTCGAAATTTTTGCATCATCGCCCATATCGATCACGGCAAATCCACCCTGGCAGACAGGCTGTTACAAGTTACCAATACCATCAGCGAGCGTGAAATGATGGACCAGGTGCTCGATGACATGGATCTTGAACGGGAAAAAGGAATTACCATCAAGAGCCACGCGATCCAGATCAATTACAAGCATAAAAACGGGCAGGAATATATCCTGAACCTCATTGATACTCCCGGCCACGTGGATTTCAGCTATGAAGTGAGCCGGGCACTCGCCGCCTGTGAAGGCGCACTGTTGCTGGTAGACGCCACCCAGGGCATCCAGGCTCAGACTATCTCCAACCTTTACCTCGCCATTGATAATAATCTTGAGATCATTCCTGTGATCAACAAGATTGACATGGATGGTGCCATGATTGAAGAAGTGGAAGACCAGATCGTTGACCTGATTGGTTGCAAAAGAGAAGAGATCCTGCATGCCAGCGGAAGAACCGGTATCGGTGTGGAGGCGATTCTCGAAGCGATCGTAGAACGGATACCCTCCCCACAGGGAAACCCCGAAGCACCTTTGCAGGCGCTGATCTTTGACAGCGTATTCAATTCTTTCAGGGGAATTATCGTCTATTACAGAATCCTCAACGGAAAAATTAAAAAGGGAGATATCGTAAAATTTGTATCTACCGAAAAGGAATACGAAGCAGATGAGGTCGGCATCCTGAAATTGAAAATGACCGAAAAGCAGGAAGTGGGAGCGGGGGATGTTGGCTACATCATCACCGGTATCAAGAATGCCAAAGAAGTGAAAGTGGGTGATACCATCACCCTGCGCGATAATCCTACCAAGGAAATCATCAAGGGTTTCCAGGAAGTGAAACCGATGGTATTTGCAGGTATCTTCCCGGTTATAACCGAAGATTTCGAGGAACTGAGAGAGTGCATGGACAAACTCCAGCTCAATGATGCTTCGCTGACCTATGAACTGGAAACTTCCCAGGCATTGGGATTCGGATTCCGTTGCGGATTTCTCGGACTCCTGCACATGGAAATCATCCAGGAAAGACTCGAGCGGGAATTCAACCAGACAGTGATCACTACCGTTCCCAACGTTAGTTTTATCGCATACAGCACCAAGGGGGAAAAGATCATCGTGAACAACCCGACCGAGATGCCCGAGCCTACCAATATGGACCGGATAGAGGAGCCTTTCATCAAGGCGCAGATCATCACCAAGCCGGAATATATCGGCAACATCATGACTTTGTGCCTCGGGAAAAGAGGTATCCTCGTTAACCAGAGTTACCTCACCCAAACCAGGGTAGAACTGATTTTTGAAATGCCACTGACCGAGATTGTATTTGATTTTTACGATAAGCTGAAAAGCCAGACCCGCGGTTATGCTTCCTTCGACTATCATCCCATCGGTTACCGGGAAGCCGATATCGTTAAGATGGACATCCTTCTTAACAGCGAAAAAGTGGATGCCCTCAGCGCCCTGATCCACCGCAGCCGCGCCCAGGATTTCGGAAGAAAGCTTTGTGAAAAACTGAAGGAATTATTACCACGCCAGCAGTTCCAGATCGCCATCCAGGCTGCCGTGGGGGCCAAGGTCATCGCCCGCGAAAATATCAGCGCCATGCGAAAAGACGTCACTGCCAAATGTTATGGTGGTGATATCAGCAGAAAACGCAAACTCCTGGAAAAGCAGAAGGAAGGAAAAAAGCGAATGAGGCAGATCGGAACTGTTGAAGTGCCGCAGGAAGCCTTCCTGGCTGTGCTGAAACTCGATGACTAGACTCACTTGATATTTTGAATGAATGTAAAAAGCCCGGATTTTTGAAAAGATCCGGGCTTTTTCTTCTGGTTCTAAGAATTTTTTAATTCCACGCATCTTTTTTTTACTGCTTTTTGTCTTTTTATGGTCCGTGCCCGACATTCCTGATCGAATAAAGACATTTTACCGGCAACTGATTTCTACATTATCAAAACTCAAAAAAGCGGTAAAATAACCAAGACTACTTGCTTATTGCTTAGATGCCGGGCTTACCCCGGCATTTTTTGTCGGCTCACCTGAAAATCGCGGTTCTATTTATTGTTTCCCCGGGAATTGAATTTTATATTTGAAGCCTAACAGGTTAAACCCTTATTCCATGGCTGAAAAAAAACCGGTTTCTGCGGGTAAAAGACTGCTTTTTATCCTTGTCAGCTTCTTTTTTCTGTTTCTAATTGTCGAAGTGATCCTGAGCTTATACTACTATCATCAGTATGGGAACAGCAAGCTGGCAACAGTAGAGTTTTTACGGAGTGTCAGGAACCGTTTCAGGCCCAAGCTGACTCCTTACAGCCCCCAGAATCAGAAACTGGCTAGACCGGATTCTTCGGATGCCTTCAACGACCTGGTAACCAAGGAAACAGCCCTTAGCAACCAGTATGAATACTCGGCCTTTCTCGATTTCAAGAACATCGATTACAAGGGTACCTGGATGAACATCGAAAAAGGGGTACGAAAATCCATCCCGGAATCATATATAAACCCGGCCTCGCAGGATACGCTGCTGGTGTATTTTTTTGGTGGGTCTACCACTTTTGGATTCAATGTGGCGGATTTTGAGACGATCCCGTCTCTTTTTGTGAATGCCTATAAAGCGAAATACCCCAACGCCAAATCCATTAAAGTAGTCAACTGGGGATGCCCTAATTATTACAGTTACCAGGAGCTGATGCTTTTTTCAAAGTTGCTGGCCGATGGGCATAAACCGGATATCGCCGTGTTTTTTGACGGTCTCAATGATTTCTGGTTCGGCAAAATGAACTACTCCAGCGAATCATTCTATTCCTTCTACTTCCGCAAATCCTATTTTGCTGCCAGGCCGCCTTCAACTGGTGATAAGTGGTTTACTGATTCTTTGCAGAATCTTTTTAAAACACCCGCCGGCGTGTCTGACAAGGATTTCAGCGATCGCCTGATCTCCAATTATTTTAAGAATATAGAAGGCGCCAGGAGAATGTCGAAAGTGGCGGATACCAAGGTCTATTTTTTCTGCCAGCCCACTCCGTTTTACAAGTATCCTAACCAGATGAAAGATCCGATGGTATTCAAGGATACCAACACCCGGTTCAATTATATCTATCCGATCATTGAGAAGAGAGCCGACAGTATTGAGAATTTTACTTTCCTGGGGGGCATGCTTCAGAACGAGCCCCTGTATCCTTTTGTAGACGGCTTCCATTATGCGCCGCATATCCATAAAAAGATCGCGGAAGCCATGCTGACGAGGATGGAAAAAGACCTTCAGTAGTTCCGAAAGAAAATACAAGCAGGCATATTGCCGGGAAACTGATCGTTGTTTCCTGCGGATTAATTATCGCCCTTTTTTTTGACGGGAGCGGGGGGAGTCGTTTTTTTGACAGGAGCCGGTGATGGTTTTTTGTCCAGGTTTTTCCTGGAAGCATCTTCCAGTATTTTGTCATCGGGTTTGCCGTTGTCGTCGTATATCAATGCTTCTTTAGGGAAATCGCCATCCTTCAACGCCTGGTTGAACAGCTTGTTGATGTGCACCCACTGGCCGTTTTCCCAGCGAAAAGCTTCATAATCGCCATCCGGTACATAAGTGAATTTTTTCTCCGGCTCATCGGTTTCCGAGATCAGGTGATCGATGATGATGAGGTCCAGTTCTGGATCAAAATTGGCGAATGCCCTGGCCTCTTTCTTATACTCCAGTGCGATCCTTGCCTGTACCGGTTTTTTTTCTGAACCGGTATCGTTTTTATACGAGAAGAAGGGTCCTCCGAAAACCGGTTCGCCATTGTTGTTGAAGCTCAATACTTCCACCCATTTTTTATTGCTGTTGATGCTGAAATCATCGAAGCCGAAAAGCGTATAATATTTTTTTCCCTGCCACTCCTTCATGATCATTTTGTAGTAGATGGCCCCGATCCAGTTGAGGTTCGTCCTGGCCGAATCCTGCGGGCGGCGGGTGAACATGGAAATATCCTGGAGACGGAACAATTTCAATGAACCGTCGGCAGTCCGCATTTGAATGGCGCCTTTCTGGAGAATCACATATTCGTCTTTCTTCAACTCCCAGGTAAAGATCCGGAAGCTGCTGTCGGGCGAATAGAGTTTTGAAATATTAACGGAATCGAAGGAGTAGTAGAAAGATTGGGGAGTCTGCAAGGCTCTAACGAAGGTGCGTACGAAATTACTGTCGCTTCGAAACCTTTCTGCCGCATTTTCGCTAAAAACCATTTTACGGGCAAAGTCCTTCAGGGTGTCTTCCTTTTTTTCCAGTTCCTGCCTGGTTTCTTTGCTCATGGATTGGGCAAGGGCCGATTGTCCGGCCAGTACTAAGAGAAAAAAGAGGATTTTACCTTTCATGAATTTGGTTTGTCGATGGAACAAAATTACGTATGCTGCAGGGAGATTGATTAACGTCAATTACCCCTTTTAAATTTTAACCTTCCTGTAAAGCTTTTGCAAAATCGGACAGGCTGTGAAAGTCCCTGTCGATCCAGGCATGCGGCATTACTTGCTGGGGGTGGGTGGTTCTTACAAAAACGGTATGTATACCCCCGTTTCTACCGAATTCCATGTCGCTCAGGTTGTTCCCCACGATGAGGGCCTTTTTGAGGTCAATATCGGGGAAATCTGCCTTGGCCTGGAAGATCATGCCGGGGTTGGGTTTGCGGTTGGGGTGATTGTTATCCATGGCGGTACAATAGTAGATAGCATCTACCCGGCCGCCGGCCTTTTCGATGTCGAGGGTCATTTTTTCATGGATATCGAGCAGGGCGGTTTCCGTCATAATGCCCCTGCCCACCCCTCGCTGGTTGGTGGTGATGATGATGTATTTGGCTCGTTGGGATAGTATCCGGATGGCTTCGGGCACACCCTGATAAAATTCAAATTCATCATAGGTATACACATAGTCCATGTGCTTTTCGTGGTTGATCACCCCGTCGCGGTCAAGAAAAATTGTCCAGTCTTTATTAATGGATTTTATGTCGAGCATGATGGGTATTTAGTTATTTAACTCCTCCTGAGCCCGCTGATAGTCTTCGGGTATTCCGATATCAATAAAATAGTTGTTGAAGGAGATCCCGAAAAAATGTTTCTCTCCGAAATACGCTTCCAGATAGTCTTTTTCGAATGAGAATTTCGAGGGAAGGGGGCGATCCAGGAATTTTTCGACGTTCAGCGCATATACTCCGCCATTGATGAGCCCTTTTTCGTAATGCTTTTTTTCTTTGAAAGCTGTTACGATGTGCTGACCATTCATTTCCACCACGCCGTACCTGTCGAAATGTTGCATGGGTTTCAGCGAAAGCGTGCAGTGGGCGCCGGTATGAAGGTGCTGATTGCCCAGGGCCGACAGGTTGATCCTGAAAAGGGTGTCTCCATTGAGAACCGTTACATCCGGCTGCTTCGTTGCCTGGCATGCCAACCGGATAGCGCCACCGGTGCCGAGCGGTTCGGGTTCTATTACCGTAGCATAGTCCAGTTCGGGGAAATTCTTTTCCAGGTAACCGGTCACCGCTTCATGCATATAGCCTAGAGAGAAAATAAATCTCTCGATGCCTTGTGAGCGATAGTATTCTATCACATGAGCGATAAAAGGCCTGTTGGCCACCTGTGCCATGCACTTGGGCAGATCGGGTACTGCGGAACGCAGTCTTGTTCCCAAACCTCCTGCCAGCACAATGGCTTCTTTCAGGATATCCGTGTGCTGGCTCACTGGGCGGAAAAATATTGTTCTTCTACCAACTGGCAAATAATATGACCGAGCGTGATATGGCTTTCCTGGATACGGGGAGTATCGGTGGAGGGTACATTCAGCAGGTAATCGCTGAGGGGTTTCATTTTGCCTCCTGTTTCGCCGGTAAAGCCTACAGTATGTATTCCTTTTTCGCGGGCTACCTCAAAGGCTTTGATGATATTTCCGGAATTGCCGGAAGTGGAAAGACCTACGAGGAAATCTCCCTTCTGACCAATACCCTTGATTAAACGTGCATACACCACATCATAACTATAATCGTTGGCAACGGCGGTGAGATAGGAGGTGTTGCAGTGGAGCGCTTCGGCGGGCAGGGCATCGCGATCGGTGTAGAAGCGGCCGCTGAATTCTGCGGCGAGGTGCTGGGCATCAGCCGCGCTGCCTCCGTTTCCACAGAAGTAGATCCTGTTACCGGCTTTGAGGGCAGCTACCATGCCGCCGGCTATTCTCTCCACAGTATTGAGTAATTCCTCATTACCCAATATGCGTTGTTTCACACTGATGGAGTCGGATATGATTTTCTTGATTTTTTCCATGGCGCAAAGGTAAAGAATCGTCAGTAGCAAATAACTGTTGTCCGGATAAGCCCGGGGAGGTCAGGAGAGCGGGAGCAAGAGTGGGAGCGGGAGCGGAGGTGAGAAAGAGAAACGGTAAACCTCAAACTTTGAACAGCAAACCACCGAGAGTGAAAGCCCCCTTTTCGGCATCCGGTCTGTTTATCCGTACCCCGGTTTATATTGTCCAGCTGGTAAGTCCATGGTTCACGAACTGGTAATTTTTAACATACCCGCCGAAGTTCGAAAGGGCATCGGTAACCGCGTATTTGGTATTATCGGGACAATAGAAGGTCATGAAGCCTCCGCCGCCGGCACCGGAAATTTTTCCACCTGTAGCACCTGCTTTTTTCGCGGATTCATAAATCTCTTCGATGAGCGGATTGCTGATGCCTTCGGCCATTTGTCTTTTCTGCTGGAAACCGAAGTCGAGGATTTCGCCAATTTCGTTGATCCTGCCCTTGAGTAATGCTTCTTTCATTCTTTGCGATTGCTGCTTGAGCTGGTGCATGGCTTCGATAGACTTTCCTTTTTTGTCCACCACGTTCTGGCTTTGTTTTTCGATGATCTTCGCCGATTCTCTGCTGGTAGAAGTATAATAAAGTACCAGGTTATTTTCCAATTCAAAGAGGTATTCCTGGCGGATGCGCAAAGGATTTACGATTACCTGGTCTGCTGCCAGAAATTCCATAAAATTGACACCTCCGAAGGTGGCTGCATATTGATCCTGCTTGCCGCCTGCCATTCCGAGGTCTTTTCTCTCGATGTCATAAGCCAGCTGGGCGATATCGTATTCGCCCAGGGGCAGGCGAAGCATTTCGGCAAAGGCGCCGATAATGGCTACCACCAGGGTGGAAGAGGTACCCAGTCCGGAACCGGCAGGAGCATCAACGAAAGTTGAAAGCCGGAATCCGGTAAGCGGGAGTCCGTAGTCTCGCTGAATTCTGTTGTAGACGCCTTTTAGCAGATCCAGCTTGCCGTCGATGGGTAACTGGTTGTTCCATTCGAAACGTTGCTCTTCTTTTCTATCCATCGCCCGAACGATAATTACATTTTCATTGAGCGGTTCGATATTGGCATATGCATAAAGGGAAATGGTGGCATTGAGAATGGCACCTCCATAAAGATCGCTGTATGGGCTCACATCAGTACCGCCACCGGCCAGGCCAATTCTCAGGGGAGCTTTGCTTCTGTATATCATGGAAGATTGATGAGTTTGATTTGGGTTAGTCTTTTTTCGCAGCCACTTCTTCAATGGCAGACACCATATTTTTCCAGCTGTATTTTTTCTTTTCTTCACGAAGATGATGCAAAAAAAACTCTTCGCCTAATTCGAAGTAACGGGTAATGGCAGCGGCGATGGAGAGAGGTTCCGGTTTGCAAACGAGTCCTGATTTCTCATCCGGTACGAGGTCGGGCAGGCTTCCGACATTGGTAACGATCATCGGTTTTTCGAAATGATAGGCCAGGGGAGTAACGCCGCTTTGGGTGGCATTGCGGTAAGGCTGGATGACAACATCCGCCGAACAGAGGTAATACCTGACTTCACTATCGGAGATAAAGTTTGTTCGGAGATGAAGATACTCGCGGATATTCAACTCATCGATCAGCGCCTGGTATGGTTTCTCCTCTTCATAATACTCACCTGCGATCAGGAATTTTACCTTCATTGATTCGAGAAAACCGTTCTTTTTCAATGCTGCGATCGCCCGCAGCAGCAGGTCGAGCCCTTTGTATTGACGGATGAATCCAAAAAAAAGCACGATCCTTTCGCCGGCCGGAAGTTGCAGATGTGTCCTGGCTACTTCCCGGCTGACGGGCTCTCCAAAATTATCGTACAGCGGATGCAATACCTGCCTGGCTGGTTTTGATGGTTCAAATTGGCGCAGGTCATTCATCACTTTTCCGCTCATGGTGATGAAGGCATCGCAGCTGGAAAGAAAATAACGGGTAAAAGGAGTATCGCCCTGTCTTTTTTCGTGCGGAATGATATTGTCTGTTATGGCCACGATGCGGGTATGCCTGTTTTTTCTAACTCTTCTCAAAATAGTTCCCAGCGCCGGCCCCATCAACGGCAGCCAGAAGCGCACCACGATCAGGTCGGGCCGGATGTTTTTCAACTGTTCCCCGTTGTGCCACCAGTTAAAGGGGTGAATGGAATTGATGGTGGAATATATTTTGATATCTCTGGGGGCAGGCTCGGAGGAGTATTGAGTGGTGCCGGGGAAAAGAAAGCCCGGATATTGAAGCGAGAAAGAAAAAATACTGCAGTCGTATCCCTGCGACAGGAACTCCCGGCAAAGACGTTCATCGAAAGTGGCCAGACCACCGCGTAGCGGGTGTGCAGGTCCGATGATAACAACTTTCCTTTTTTTCATAGCGAATAGGCGATGAGTGCATCAATTGCTTTCTTCCAGGCCGAGTTTCTCTTCTACCAGGTAGTGATTGCGCCCCGGTGCGTTTCGGGTAACCAGTTCGGACACAAATCCTGTAAGAAAGAGTTGCGAACCGATGATCATGGTCATGATGGCAAAAAAGAAAAGGGGGCGCTGTGTCAACCCTGTTTTATCGAAAAAGAATTTGGAGATGGTCAGATAAGAGAACACGAAAAAGCCGAACAGGAAAAAGAGCGTACCCCAGAGGCCAAAGAACTGCATGGGTCTTTTCCCGAACTTACCCAGGAAGGTAATTGTGGCCAGATCGAGGAAACCGTTGACATATCTCTCAAAACCGAACTTAGACTTTCCGAATTTACGCGCCCGGTGTTCGACTACTTTCTCCCCAACCTTCCGGAAACCCGCCCATTTGGCAATTAGAGGAATATAGCGGTGCATTTCACCATAAACCTCGATGCTCTTGATTACTTTCTGGCGGTAGGCTTTCAGTCCGCAGTTGAAATCGTGCAGGGGAATGCCGGAAATTTTAGCGGTGATCCAGTTGAAGAATTTGGAAGGGATTCTTTTTTCGAGCGGGTCATGTCTTTTCTTTTTCCATCCGCTGACGATATCAAAACCTTCTTCCCTGATCATGCGATGCAGTTCCGGAATTTCGTCGGGGCTGTCCTGAAGATCCGCGTCCATGGTGATGATCACATTGCCTTTGCTGGCCCTGAAACCTTCGTTCAGTGCTGCGGATTTTCCATAATTGCGCTGGAATTTGATTCCCTTGATGTGTGGGTCTTTTGCGCGAAGGCTGTTGACAACAGCCCAGGACTGGTCTGTACTGCCATCGTCGATCAGGATGATCTCATAGGTCAGACCCGCTTTGTCCACGACACGCTTGATCCACTCGCACAATTCCGGCAGGGATTCTTCTTCGTTCAGTAAGGGTATAATGAGCGATACGTCAATCATTAGGAGAATTCAGGCTTTTTCTTTTTGATGATAGCGGCAATGATGAGGCTGAAGAGAAATAGCAGGATACAGCCCAATGCAAAGCCCATGAGCATTTTTGTAAAGGTGTAAGCGTTACCATTGAGTGTTTCCTCAACTGTTTTATCAATCATTTCCTGTGAAGCTCCGAATTTAGCCATTATTTTTTCGGTTGCTTCGGCTGTTTGCTGTGCCAGCGCTTCCCGGAATGGCACATCAATATAATTGAGCAATACGAAATTGAACAATGTGGAAAGCAGGGATCCGATTACAAATACGGTGAATACTGTTTTCAGGGCAGCTCCGAAATCAATGTATCCATCGCCGGCTTTTTTCTGGGCGAGCCCGCCCATTACGGCGCAGGTAATGGAGATCACAAAAGCGATATAAGCAACAGGATGTATGAACCATTTGGCGCCTGCTGTGTACAGCAGTAAACCGAATACGATGGAAGCCACACCGTTGATGATGCCATAGATTACCCCGTAGTTTTTGTTGGTGGAAGCCATAAATTAGTTTTTTAGATAGTTTTTGTTTTGGTTAACGATTCCGATGACTTTACCCGTCAGTTCCTGGTTCATGAATGCTGAATTGCGGGAACGGGAGCGGAAAAAGGCATGGTCGGCTATTATGGGTGTTCCAGGTTCGTAAATTGTTACAATGGCCGGCTTATCTTTTTGAATTTGCGGTACCGGCAATCCGAAAATCTTCCTGGGATTGATGCTGAGGAGCTCTACCCATTTCGATTCGGGTACTTCCGGCATGGCTGTTTTCAGGGCAGCGTAGCAGGTTTCCAGTCCGATCATTCCAAAAGCGGCGGCTTCAAATTCTACGATCTTGCTATCGGTTTCATGGGGCAGGTGATGAGTGGCAATGCAGTCGATGGTGCCATCTAGAATGGCTTCTCGCAGAAGCGTTCTTTCCGAGGCGGTTCTCAAAGGGGGGTATACTTTAAGGTTGGTATCGTACTGCCACAACTGGTCGTCGGTAAAAAAAAGGTGATACGGCGTTACGGAGCAGGTTACCCTGAGCCCCGACTCCTTGGCTCTGCGAATATAGTTAAGTGATTTGGGAGAAGTGACCCCGGTAAAATGCAGGGCCGAGTCTGTATAACGGACCAGTTTAATGTCTCTGGCAACCAGCAGTTCTTCGGCCATCATGGGTTTTCCGGACAGGCCGAGTCGGGTGGAAATTACGCCTTCATGCATTAACCCGCTGGCTCCCAAACTTTTATCGTCTGGTAGTTGGATCACGACCCCTTCAAAGGCCTTTACATATTGAAGGGCTTTGACCAGCAATCCTGCACTTTGAACCGGGTGCAGTCCATCAGAAAAAGCCAGGGCACCGCTCTGGCGCATGTCATACATTTCTGCCAGTTCTTTTCCGTCTGTGTGGCGCGAAATGGCGCCAATCGGGTGAATGGTTACCGGAAGGATGGTTGATTTATGCCGGAGGTATTGGACCTGGGTCTTGCTGTCGATGACCGGTTGCGTATTGGGCATTACCATTACATCGGTAAAACCGCCGGCAGCAGCGGCATCGGCGCCTGTTTCCAGGGTTTCTTTGTACTCCTGGCCTGGATCGCCAAAATGAGCAAACACATCCAGCCATCCCGGAGAAACAGCCAGTTGCTGACCGCCAATGACGAGATCGGCATCCGCATCTATATTCGTATGTATATCAGAAATCAGCCCCTGATTGATAAAAATATCTACTCTGTTTCCGTTGAAAGATGATTGTGGATCGTTGACCTGGGCCTGTTTAATAAGAACCTTCATTGAAGAAAAGTTGAGCGAAGATAAAGGTTGTTTATCAAATTTTTAAAATAGAAATTATCCATTACATTTGCATCCCCAATCAAACGGGTGGTGGCGCAGCCCGGTAGCGCACTTGTATGGGGTGCAAGGGGTCGCTGGTTCGAATCCAGTCCACCCGACCAGAAATTAGAAAGAGCCTTCAAGTCTTTAGATTTGAAGGCTCTTTTGGTTTTAGTTTATTGTCGCATGTTGTAGAGAAAATCATATTCCACCTGATAACTTCGCGCTGTTTCCACTTTTCGGGGGCTTTTATATACGGGTTGCTATTATCACAGCCTTGAAAGAGAGTAGCCATCATTTTTTTCCAGAAAACTGTGAAATATACCTATAGTCTTTTATTTTTCCTTTTTAGAAGTATGTATTAACAGCAAACTCATATTGGCTGATGAATATTTTCTTAAAGGCACTAATATTA
This sequence comes from uncultured Chitinophagaceae bacterium, assembly GCA_964605065.1. Classification (GTDB taxonomy): domain Bacteria; phylum Bacteroidota; class Bacteroidia; order Chitinophagales; family Chitinophagaceae; genus Endoryza. Next base: position 22,158 of record CAZSAQ010000018.1, on the reverse strand, counting down.
TTCTGTTCATAAAATAGCAGCATCGCTTTCTTGTATTCCAATGAATCAACCGTTCTAAATGATATTGGACAATAGCCATGTGCAATTAATATTGCGTTACTCACAATTCGAGCCGTTCTTTTATTACCATCAGCAAACGCTTGTATATAGGAAAGCAAAACAAGTCCGAGTAATGATTTTTCAAATACGTCCGTTTTTTCATTGAGGAGAGCACACATATCACTCAAAGCTTCCCTGATCTGGTGTTCATTATCCAGGGGCTGATAGTTGGTTCCGGAAATGCCAACTCTTCTTTGACGGATATTTCGATCAACACCCAAATCCTTGACAAGCACACTATGAATGTCCTCTATCCCCCGGACGGTTAGAGGTACAACAAAATCAGGATGAGCAACAATGAAATTGATCGCATCTTTATGATTTAACAGCATAATGGCATCATCCTTCGGCTTACCATCTGCTGTTTCTTTCTCTTTAAGTAATCGCTCTGTTTCCAAAAGTGTGTACGTGTTCCCTTCAATCTGTGACGACTTCCAGCTTAAATCGATCGCAAGCCGTTCCATTTCCTTATTGTACTCAGTAGGTGTCAGACTGGCAATATTCTTCTTAAATTTTGTATGTAACGAAACAAGGAAGGCAAGTTCCTCTTCAGCAAAAATTGCCGAGTTTCGCAAAGCCCGGGGAATAAGATTTAAATTGAAATTGGCTTTTATCTTGCGTTCATCCTGCTCTTTCTTAAAATAAGTTTCCAGATCAATTGGATGTAACAAATCATACGATTCACTTATCGCATATTTCGTTCCCCTGCCTCTTCCCATTGTTGTTATTAATCGGTCTGAAATAAGCTGATTTAAGATCCGCTTTACGGTTGCGTACCCTATTTCAAGGTCCAGGCCATCGTATATATCTTTCGATGATTGTAAAGGGTGTTCCTTGACAAAAGCAAGTATTGAATTTTTTGCCTCAGGCATTTGTAGCTCAATTGTATATAAATATAGCTCAATTTTTCCAATTTTTGAGCTTTAAGTCAAGTCTTGATGAGCTTTAATTAATTGCGGCTCATTCAAATACGGTTTTAAGACCGAAATCGCCTTTAATTAAGCCGCATACCGTCAGGCTCCTTTAGGGGAGCGGGAGCGAGTGCGAGTGGGAGTGCTCGAGCGGGCTGAGAGGTATTGAAGGGAGGTTTATTCCCTGCCAAGTCGCAGATGGTACTATTTTTGTTTCGACCAAAAAAGTAACATTAAAAAGCGAACGAAACCGATGTACGGCTCTTTTTGAAGTGCGAGAGAGAGCGGGCGCGGATCAATGTGTGTATTAAATTTGCTTGTTGACCAATGACTAATTTCATCGGTGGTGAACAGCTGTAGAATAAAGCCGGTCAACTATATTACGACCAACAAAGTCTTAGGCGGACAAAAGTGGCTAGCCAATTGTCCAATTATCCCGGTGTTGTTTTCCCATGGAAGGAAATTTTACTTAACAAATGATGACGGAGCGGGGAAAGTTTAGGCCGCATCTGCGCAATCTGCGTAATCCGCGCAATCTGTGCAATATGTGTCTTTACTGTTTGCCAATCAACTCATCTATTTCTTGTTGAACCCTTGCCGTAAATGCGGGATTCCAGATGCTGAAATGATCGGAGTTAGGGAATAATTCAACTACTATATCAGCGGATACCTTTTTCGCTCTCTCTCCAAAGTTCAATACAGCGGCATTCAAAAAGAAATTATCATCCTGGCCGGCATACACATGTAATTTTTTTCCGGACAATTTCCTGCTCACTTTAGGCCAGTTTTTTTCTACCCATTTGCCAAGATCATAGTCCTCCCAGTCTTTCACCACTGCTGCATTGATGGCTCCCGTTTTTCGGTCATATAACTGGCGGGGTCTTCCGGCGGCATCGGGTTTTCCGAATTCCGCTTCGAACGATTGCATTTGTCCGCCATCTCCTTCGAAGTTTTCAATATCGCAAAACATTTTCAGGGTCGTTAGCGGCTTGCCGTTCATCAGAAAGAAGGGGCGAAGGTTGCCTTCCCTGTCCTGGTAAAGATTTGCATTTTTTTCATAAAGTGGAACTCCTACAAAATTGCTGAAGTCTACCGGATCGGGTGAAACTGCCCACCCCCCTCCGAATGCTTCGGGATAGTGAAGCGGCAACCACAGCGAAGGATAGCCGCCAGAGCTTTGTCCTACGATGAAGGTGAGTTTGGGATCAGCGGATGCATGATAGGTCTTCGCGATATAAGGAATCAGTTCTTTTACCAATGCTTTTCCCCACGGGCCATTCACCCTCGAATCTACGAAGGCATGCAAACCCCATGGTGTTTGTGTTTCAGGATTGAGATAAACATAGATCTTTTTCAAACCCTGGCGCATACCATACCGCTGAACCGGATTTCTTCCCTGAAGGTCATAATGGGTTCCGCCCCATCCGGGAATGACATACACTACCGGGTAAGTTTGCAGGGGGTCGAATCCCTGGGGAAGCAGCACTGCTGCTTTCATGATGATATCTTTTTTGTGAAAGGCAGACAACAGCGGGCTCCTGAACTCGACAAGTTTCAGTGAATCGTTTTCTTTGAACGAACGGGAAGCCTCCCTGGTCAGATATAAATGCGTTTCGCCCTTTCCGTCTTTGTTGATCTCAAGTCTTGCTTCCCTGGGCGAAAAGTAGCTGCCTTTATTATGCGCTCCGTGTTCTTCCGGGTTGCCATCCACCACTCCCGCAACTTTATACACTCCTGGCGCCAGTTTGGACAATGAAGTGGAAAAACGCTGAGCCTGGTCATCGATTACCATCACGTCCGGGTAGTGCCAGTTACTGACGATCTTATAAAACATCGGTTGAGGGTTCACAAAATCGGGAGAGTTGGGAACGCCATTGACTGTATCGGTCGAAGTATAAATATTCAATCGCCCGTTGAAATTGCTCTTGATCGAGGAATCCAGGTGCACAATAATTCTGACTTGCGTGAGGCCGGTAAGATGAAACGCTACCAATAGGAGAGTCCAGAAAATTTTCATGGCTGACATTTGCAGTAAATTCTGAAATCTCCCTGATATATCCCTGTATTTTTTAGTCGAATGGCGATATAACTGCATGTATTGCACTATTAGCCCGATCAATTGTGGGAAAGCGCAGGCAGATGCGATGTACCGATTCAGGCTCCCAGGAACTCCAGGATAACCGGCAGGGCTGCCAGTGGGTCCTTACCAGGTTGTAAGGTGTTTATTTCGCCCATAAAATCTCCATGTCCGCCCGGGAAAATGGAAAGACGGGCCTGAGGGATCAGCCGGTATAGTTCTACACAATGTTCGGGAGTAACCACATCCCTGTCTCCGGCTATCACAAGTGTAGGCGCCTGGATCGTTTGAATGAATTCGTCGGGTATATCCGAAAAATGCCGCATGCGGGTAACGTCGCGCTCATACATGCGGTACAGGTCTGCCTGAGAAGGATTGATTTGCAGGAAAGCGTCTTTGTACATCTGAGGCATTCCTTCGAAGCTGGCCTCCCGCATCATTTCAAAGAACCAGGGCTGAGCGCCAGATTTTTTGGAGAAAGTGGAGGCAACAATGATTCGATTCACCCTTGATGGATAACGGATCGCCAGTTCGAGCGTGGTGCTGGCTCCATTACTGAAGCCGAATATATGTGCCGAGTCGATATTCAGGAATGTGAGCATTTGCGCGATATCATCGGCGTCTTGCTGAAAACTCAGAGGCCGGTCAATGTCTGCTGTATGTCCATGGGCCTGCATTTCAAGTGCAATTACCCGGTAGTGGCGGGCCAATTCCGGGAGTATTTTTCCAAAGCTGGTATAGATGGTTGATCCGCCGCCATGAATCAGCACAAGAGGAAAGCCATTTCCATGTATTTCGTAATATAATTGCAGACCGTTTACGGGCGCATACCCTTTGGATGGTAACATCTGATGGTTGAATTAAAGGAGAAATCTTAAAAATGTTATACTCCTGGCAATTTGTCAAAGTTAAAAGGTACGACGATCATGGCGGATGGCAGAGAGCGACAATCCAGGGGGTGTTTTTTACCGGATCTCTTCCTCTTCGTACAGATCATTCTGCTGAGCCAGGCTTTTCCGGTAACGATCGAACAGGCGTTGCTGCGAAACGAAGCCCGCAAAATGCCGTTGTTCATCAACGACCGGCAGGTGCCAGTTGGCCGATTTGTCGAAGTATTCCATTACAGTATGCATATCATCTGAGAGGCGCAGCACCGCAGCAGGTTTTCTTACCAGGCTGGATATCGAAATGCTGGAGTATTTATCGCGATCAAAGAGTTTATGCTTGATGTCGTTGAGTTCGATCACCCCTACAAACTGATCTTTCTGGTCGATGACCGGAAAAATGGTATGATCGGACTGTCGAATTTGCTCTATGAGGTCCATCAGCGACTGATTTACTTTTATCGGATGATAATCAGTATTGATAATGTCCCGGATGGTGAGTGTGGTGAGGATATTCTTTTCTTTTTTGTGAGTAAACATGTTTCCTTCCTGGGCCAGTTTTTTGGTTTCCATGGAAAAAGCCTCATAACTTTTTACGAAGAAGAAGGAAATAGAAGAAACGATCATTAAGGGAATGAACAACCCGTAGCCATTGGTAATTTCCGCTATAAGGAAAATAGCCGTCAGCGGGCAATACATCACACCGCTCAATACCCCTGCCATTCCTACCAGGCTGAAATTACCTTCAGAAATTTTTACCCAGGGCAGTTGATTAAGCAGGCGGGAGAAGAAGAACCCGAGAAATGCTCCCGTGAACAGCGAGGGTGCAAAATTGCCGCCATTGCCACCCCCGCCAATGGTGATCCCTGCGGCCACCGGCTTGAGCAGAACGATCAGCGCGCAAAAGAGCAGTAAACCGTTTCCCGAACCGAAAAAGGTAATCAGGTGAATATTTTCAGTCAGCGGCCTGGGATCACCTCCTGCCACGATTTTTACACTTTCGTATCCTTCACCAAACAAGGGGAAGAAAAGAAAGTAGATCACCGCCAGCATCAGCCCGCTCAGTATGGCTTTCCAGTAAACATTGAGTTTCCATCCGTGAATGATCTTTTCGGTAAGCTTGAAGAGCCGGGCATAATAAAGGGAAACCAGTCCGGCCAGCAGCCCCAGGACGATATAATAAACCGTATTATTATAATTAAAGCTTTCAGCCAGCCTGAAATTAAACAATACATTTTCGTTCAGTATGATCCTTGAACACAATGCGCCGATCACCGAAGAAATAATCAGGGGAATGAAATAACTGACGATGGTTTCCGACAACAACACTTCTATGGCAAAAATTACCCCTGCAATAGGCGCATTGAATACGGCGGCGATGCCCGCGGCCGCTCCGCAGGCGATGAGCAGGGTTCGTTCCTGGTAATTCAATTCGCTGATACGGGCGAAATTGGACCCCACTGCAGAGCCGGTCGCCACAATCGGGGCCTCCAATCCTGCAGAGCCACCCAGGCCCACGGTAACAGCACTGGTAACGGCGTGCAGGTAGGTGTCTTTAACGGGAATAAAAGACTGCTTGCGGGCAATAGATTTTAACACCATTGCGATACCACGTTCTAATACTCCCTTAAAAAATCGATTGACGATAAATGTCGTAAGCAGCAAGCCTGCCACCGGAAGAAAATAATAGATCATCGCCGGTCCGGGTATATTGCCTGCCCAATATTGCAGGTAATGAACAAGCGTTTTCAACGCTACCGCTACCAGGCCGGATGCGAGCCCGGTAAGCGAGGCAATCAGCATGATAAATTGTACCCGGCTTATTTTTGTGCGGAGATAGAAAAGTACATGCTGATAAAAGATTCTGAGGTGTCGCATATATAGTCTGCAAAGGAAATTCAATTTGACCATATTGCAGCGGGCATTAACCAATCAGGAATCTGTTCGACTTTTGAATAGACTGGTCGGGGTGCAATTGAAAATGGTGTAGTCCCTCCATTATTCCGGCAACTCCTTCTCCGGAAGCAAAGTACAACGAACGAGAAAGAGAAGGAGAAAGTGAAGCAGAAAGTGAATGGGAAAGAGAAGTGGAAGAAAAAAGAAAAGGGTTGTTTTCCTCCGCCGATCTTAATTTTCTCAGCAGACCTGGTTCGGCATTGGAAGGGATCACCGATTTGAAACCAGTTTCAAACAAGCTAAGATCGTTCAGGGTATCTCCAGCTACGAGGATTTCTTCATTCTTCCATTTCTGGTGTTGCGCCAGTTTTTGCAGGGTGCTTCCCTTGTTTACTCCATTGGGAAGGATATCGAGAAATTTCCCGGCGGAGTATATGAGGTCGCATCCAAGTGGTTCCATTTTCTTTTGAACTTCCTCCACCACGTCCGGGTTTTTTATCCAGAAAGAGCACCTGCCTCGCTGAGGAACCGGTTGATACTGGAGATGTTCGACGCCCTTCAGTGCATCAAGGATTTCCAGGCTACCGGGCCAGCGGCTCCTGATATCAGATTGAATGGGCTCAACGGGTTGCAGGTTTCTGCCCGAAACAATCGTGGACCCGACATCTGCAATGATGAAATCGGGAACGGGGATTCCCTGTTCCCGGAAGAGGCTGCTCACGCTTTCCAACCCACGGCCGGTTACAAAAACCAGGGTGATGTTTTTTTCTTCCGTAACCAGTTTATATAAGCTCTCTCGCGCGGTTTTTTCTCCATGGAGAAAAGTTCCGTCCAGATCGGTTGCCAAAATCATTTTAATTCAGTTTTTATCCGGTGTTGATTTATCGCCTGTCTTTTCCTTTCGCAGGTTTTTTTCGAGCATGGCCAGGTATTGTTTGGCCTGTGAATTTTCGGGATCAATCTGCAACAGCTTTTGAAAATAAGCAATGGCTTCCCCGAAATCTTTTTCGGTATTGGTTTCGTAGGCGGCGAGATAGCCGTATGCTTCCACCTTCCATTTTATGTCGGTAGAGGAAAGAGAGTCTTCCCCAATCACTTCAATCAACTTTTCATAATAAGGAACCGCCAGCCCGGCTGTCATGGCGGTATCGATAGCGGCATTGGTGCGCGCCCGCCAGTAATAACCGAACGACTGGTCGGGGTATTTGCTAGCATATAATCCAAAGACGGAATCAGCCTGCGGATAATCCTTTGCCAGGAAAGCGGCGAGGCCCCAGTTGAAAAGATTGACATTGTTGGCACGACTATTTTCGGCATAATACCTGCCCAGCCACCTGGCTTGTGTGGCATAGTTTTTTGTACTCCTGGCAAAATCGGCCAGCTTGCTGTAATAGCCGAACCTTGCAGCGGAATCATTGATCATTGGAATGGCTTTCTCCATATAACTCATTGCCGAATCGCCATTACCAGAGGAAAGATAAAGCGCGGCCATGTTCTCATAGTCTTTCAGGATGAGATTGCTGTCGTTTTCAGTTCTGAAATAATCCTGCATATAGGGCAATGCGCGGGCAGAATCGTTTATTCCTTCGTAGGAATAGGCAAGTAGTTTATAAATCCTTGGCTTAACCTTGTTTCCTTCTTTATCCAAAAGGCTTTGAGCCTCCCGGATCGCACGGTCATAGTCGCGGGAAAGATAAACGACGTCAGCCAGCGCATATTGATAGTCTTCCGGCTGATCCGAATGCCGCAAAAACCTTTCAAAAAAATGGAGCGCCTTTGCGGGTTCTGATTCTATGTAATAGGTATAAAGTTCATAGTAGGCCGGTGCATAGGTGGAGTCGACCATTGTTGCCTTTTCAAAGTTTTCCAGTAGCAGGTCTTTGTTTTGCTGGGATCGAAACAATTTGCCCAATTGGTAGTAAGCTTCGGCTAACGCCGGCTCGTATTTGATTGCTTCCCGGTAAGATTTGTAAGCTTCTGCGCCATTCTGCATTTTTCGATAGGCATTTCCGCGGGCCAGATGTACCCGTGCATTTTTCTGATCGCGCCTGACAGCCTGCTCCAGAAACTCAAGGGCATGTACGGGGTTGCCATTTCGGGCTTCGGCCAGGTCGGCTCCTGCGAGCGAATAAAACAATGGATCTTTCTTTTTGGACAGATCTGCTGACTTTCGAAAAGATGAATTGGCCGTCAGACTGTCGCCGCCATACAATTCTATATTGCCCTGGATCAGGTAAAACCAGGGTGTTTGCTGAAGCGTGGAGGGAAAAAGAAGGAAGCTGTCTTTTGCCTTCTGCAATTTTTCATCAGCCAGATAGGATTTTATCAACCAATACCAGGCTTCCGCATTATCCGGTTGCTGCTGTACCTGCGTGGAAAAGAAATACTGTGCTTGTTGGAAGTGTTCATGATAATAGCTCGATTTGCCTTGCTCGAGAGATTGCGCTGTCAGCATTTTCAATACAAGTAGGGAACCCATCAATAACAAGGTTTTCTTCATGATCGTTTCTTTTAGTTAGACGGTTAAAATTTGAGTTTTCGAATTGGAAGGAAATAAGTCACATATCTGCTGGTCGCTCCAGCTGTTACGGGCGGTGTTGTCAGGATAGACCAACAACAGGTCGGCATTGACCCGCACACAGTATTGAACCAATGCTTTGGCTATGTTGGGACCTTTGATAAAATTGTATTCCACCTGGCAATGGAGATGTTGTTTGAGCCAGCCGAATGTTTCCAGGAAAGAGGTGGCCAGGGCGTCTGTAGCTCCTTTGTCATTATCGATCAGGGTTACCAGGTGAATATGCATGCGAAATTTCCTGGCGAGGGCCTGCATCAGTTCCAGTTTTTTTTCGGAAGTGGAAAAATCAATAGGAAGTACTACAGTGCGCGTTTCCTGGTGAAGCGCGGCAGGCATCACGGTCAGCACGGGTATTTGAATATGAGGAGATAGCCGACTGGCAGTGATGCTGTCTGCAATGGACAGCCATCCATGCCGGTTTTGCCGGCCCAGGATCACGAGGTTTGCCTCAATATGCCGGGCATATAAAATGATCTGCTTTTCCAGATCGGAGCTTTCTGCTGCAGCAACTATCACCTTCACGTCCGATGAATTTTGTTCTATGTATTCTTTCCAGGATTGAAGGGATTGCTGAATGCTATCCTGAAGCGCGGCGGCGGAATTATTTTTCAGCCAGTGTAAACCAAGCCGACGCGGCTTGCTGATATGCAGCAGGCAAATAAGACTGTCGGGACCATCCACCAGTTTCAGTGCCTTGTTGATGGCCACTTCTGTGGTGTTAGAAAAGTCAACTGGTATAAGAATTCTGTCAAACCGAAATTCCATGTAGTCTAGTTGGATAAGGATACAGGTTTGTAACAGCAGTAAACTTATACTCCTCAACTAACAGGTATATTAATCTGCAATTAGAATCGAATTAAAATAACAGATATGTTATTTAAATAATTCATTGTGTAGTATTGTTGTAACTTTCAGCCGATTAAAGTTTTTATTATGAGTGAAACGCGGATTTTACTGGTAGAAGATGAAGCGAAGATCGCCGATACGTTGAAGTTTGGTTTGCAGGAGAATGGTTATACGGTGGAGTTGGCCTATGATGGTTCAATTGCGTATAAATTGTTTGGCAATTCCAGGTTCGACCTGGTTGTGCTTGATATCAACCTGCCCGGAATCAACGGCTACGAATTGTGTCGTCTGATCAGGGCACGCGATACGCAGATACCGGTCATTATGCTCACTGCACTCAGTACACTCAACGACAAGATTGAAGGGTATGACGCCGGAGCAGACGACTATATCATCAAGCCTTTTGAATTCAGAGAACTGCTTATGAAGATAAGGGTGTTGCTCAAGAGATCGCAAAACCAATATTTTCCGGTCGGTAGTATTTTATCGGCTGAAGATCTTCAAATGAATCTCGACACCAAGGAAGTAAAGCGGCAGGATGTATCGATTCAGTTAACGGCCAAAGAATTTCAATTGCTGGAATATCTTCTGAAAAACAAGAATCGGGTGGTGAGCAGGGCCGATATCGCCATCAATGTATGGGATATCGATTTTGATACGAATACGAACGTGATAGATGTTTATATTAATTATGTGAGAAACAAGATCGACAAACCATTTAACAAACGACTCATCCACACCCATGTCGGGATGGGTTATGTTTTGAAAGACAGCTGAATCAATGCCGGTAAGAATACGAATAACATTGCTGTTCCTGGGGATTGTTTTTACCATCCTCGGGATCGTTTGTGCCTCCATTTATTATTTTTCGTACAGTTCACGTCTTGAATTTATCAAGAAGAGACTGACCAACCGAAGCATGACCACTGCCAGGCTCCTCACTCATGCGGGCATATTTGACAGGTCGATGGTGGAGCGGATCGATTCATTGACTACACTGACGCTGAAAGACAAGATGGTGGTGGCCTACGACGAACAAAACCGGTTGATGTACAATTACACAGAGAAAGCCGGCGCCAGATTTCCCATCTCAGAAGATATTATTAAGGCCACCCGTGAGAAAGGTTCTCAGTTTTATGAGAAGAACGATCTTGAAGTGATAACTGTGCACTACCGGGAAGAAGGCCGTTCGATTGTGATGGGATGTGCGGCGGACGATGAGGATGGGAAAACAAATTTGCAACACCTGAAAAACATCCTTTATCTCAGTTTTTTCGGCGGCAACCTTATCGCTGTAATCGGAGGGTATATTTTTTCGGGTCGACTGCTGCAACCGGTAACCAGTATCGCAACCGAAGTAAAGAATATATCGGCTTACAACCTCAGTCGCCGGATCGATATCGGGCACTCGCGCGATGAGTGGAGTTACCTGGCCGGCACCTTCAACGATCTGCTAAACCGGTTACAGGAGAGCTTCGAGGTGCAAAGAAGATTTATTTCCAATGCTTCCCATGAATTGTCTACACCACTGACCTCCATATCAAGCCAGATTGAAATTGCGTTGCAACGGGAAAGAAGTGAGGAAGAGTATCGAAGGATACTGTCTTCACTCTTGCAGGATGCCAGGCATATGAATAAACTCACCCAGACTTTGCTGGAATTTGCTTCGGCATCGGGTGATAAGGGCGGATTGAACATCGATCTGAGCCGGATTGATGAACTGATCATGGAGTTGCCGGCCAGTCTTCGCAAACAGAATAGCGCCTATCATGTTTCCCTTCAATTCGGAGAGTTTCCCCAGCAGGAAGACGAGTTGTTGTTCCTCGGCAACCGGGAATTGTTGTTTACTGCCATCCGGAACATCGTCACCAATGCGTGTAAATATTCTAACGACCACCGGGCAACAGTAACTCTGCAAATACAGGGTACTTATTTTGAAATCAAAGTGCAGGATGATGGTATTGGTATTGCAGAAAAAGACATTCCCAATCTTTTTCAACCATTCTACCGGGCCGACAAACATTCCGGCAGGGAAGGATTCGGATTGGGGCTCTCCCTGGCTTACCGAATCATCAAGCTGCATAAAGGCGAAGTCCTGGTCGAGTCCAAAGAAGGAAATGGATCGGTGTTTACGGTAAGAATTCCTACGGCCAAAAGAGGTAATGAAGTGCTGACCGGCTGAAAGGCCCATGTGTTTTAGCAGACGGATGATGCAGGACAAAAAATAATTAATATTTCACAAATCGTTGAATATCAAATTTTAATATTGAATATATTTCTGAACCGCGCACTTTGACAACTCGATTTTTTTTTCATTCTTGTGAGCAGAATATTTCCAATCCTTACAATCTCCTTTTTGGCGCAAATCTTGCGTATAACAGCCCATCCTTAAACCTATACTGACCGTATCTAGTATTATCCAGTACCTGGGAAGCCCACAGCATTACATTCTCTTACCACAAAAACGTACAAATGAAAAAGCTTCTTTGGGCAGTTATTTTCATGCCTTTAGTGTCCTTCTCCCAGTGGCATCTTACCGCCTGGGGCGGTGCGGCGGGTTACCAGGGTGATCTGCAAAGTAAAAGACTGACATTGGATCAATCACATTTCGCCTTTGGTTTGGGTCTTCGCTATGAACTTACCTCCCATTGGTCGCTGAGAACAGAGATCAATCATGGAACGGTGGAAGCGAGCGACAGCCGTAATGAAGCCAAGTTGCAGCCGCGCAACCTGAGTTTTAAGTCGAGGATACTGGAAGGAAACCTTTTGGCAGAATACAGTCTGTTCGATCTGAGCAGCCGGTCAATTACACCGTATGTTTTCGCAGGTGTGGCGCTCTATCATTTTAACCCGTTTGCTTACGACAGCAGCGGGAATAAACAATACCTGCGTCCTCTCAGTACCGAGGGACAGGGCCTAAGCCAGTACCCGGATGTAAAACCTTACCGGCTCACACAAATTGCCATTCCGTTTGGAGGTGGTATTCGTATCCGGATGACGGACAATATCAGCATCGGCTACGAACTGGGCATGCGTAAACTGTTTACCGACTATCTCGACGATGTGAGCGGCCGGTATATAGACCAGGCCGTTCTGTTACAGGAAAAGGGACCGAAGGCTGTGGAAATGGCCTTCCGGGGAGGAGAGTTGAAGAACAGCACAGCTACCTATCCTGTTGATGGAACGCTCAGAGGCGGTTCTAAATTCAAAGACTGGTATTATTTTCAGGGCATCACCCTTTCCATAGCATTGAACAGCCGTGGAAGCGGCGGGGAAAGAAGTCGTGGTAATGTAGACTGCCCCAGGAGAGTCTGGTAATTCTGGCATTTACAAATATTATTCTGGCCGCTTCGCAGGAAGCGGCCTTTTTTATGGATCGCCCGCCGCCGATAATGAACAAGTGGAAACTTTTTGTGTTTTACCTTTGCGCATTCAAGAATTACCATGGCATACAGAGATCAGCAGCATTTTATCAGCACATTGGAAGAGCAGGGAGAATTGGTTCGAATCAGCGAATATGTGGACCCCCGGTTTGAGATAGCGGAAATAACCGATCGCGTAAGCAAGACTGCGGGAGGCGGAAAGGCGTTGTTATTCGAGAATACAGGGTATGATTTTCCGGTGCTGATGAATGCTTACGGAAGTGAGAAAAGAATGTGCCTCGCCCTTGGCGTCAATCACCTGGATGATGTAGCCCGTGAAATAGAGGGATTGTTCAAGATGTTGTCGGCACCCAAAGAAAGTCTGCTCGACAAATTGAAGATGTTGCCTAAACTCGGGCAATTCGCCAGTTGGATGCCGAAAGTTGTAAAAGGCAGAGGAGCCTGCCAGGAAGTGGTTATTACCGATCAGCCCGATATCGGCAAGTTGCCCGTGATCACCTGCTGGCCAAAAGATGGAGGGCCTTTTGTTACCCTTCCCGTTATTCATACCAAAGATCCCAATACCAACAGCCGCAACGTTGGCATGTACAGGATGCAGGTATTCGGCCCCGACCTGACCGGCATGCACTGGCATAAACACAAGGTCAGCGCCAAACACTTCAATGAGTATAAAAAGCTTGGCAAAAAAATGCCGGTGGCCGTTGCGCTTGGCGGAGATCCGGCTTATGCGTATTCTGCTACCGCGCCGTTACCGGAGAATGTTGATGAGTATATGCTTGCCGGTTTTCTGCGGAAAAAAAAGGTGGAACTCGTCAAATGCATCACTCAACCCGATATTGAAGTTCCCGCCGATGCTGATTTTATCATTGAAGGATATGTGGACCCGTCAGACGAACTGATATGGGAAGGCCCTTTCGGCGACCATACCGGTTATTATTCATTGCCCGATTTTTATCCTAGGTTTCACATCACAGCCATTACTCATAGAAAAAATGCAGTTTATCCTGCTACTATTGTTGGTATCCCGCCACAGGAAGATGCCTGGCTGGGAAAAGCCACGGAAAGAATTTTTCTGGCACCCATCAAAATGACCCTGGTTCCCGAAATCATTGACATGGACATGCCGGTGGAAGGGGTGTTTCACAACCTGGTGATCACCCAGATCAACAAGGAATATGCGGGCCAGGGCCAGAAAGTGATGAATGCCATGTGGGGGGCGGGTCAGATGATGTTTAACAAGATCCTGGTGCTGGCCGATCAGAACGTTGCCATACAGGATTATCCCAGTCTGGCCAGGTATGTGTTCCAGAATTGCCAGCCGGCAACGGATATCAGCTTCGCGCAGGGCCCGATGGATGTGCTGGATCATAGTTGCAGCAAACTGGGATTCGGCGGAAAAATGTGTATCGATGGCACTCGCAAATTCGAGGAAGAAAAAGACGACCGCTATTATTACGCTCCGCAAACCGATATTCCCTCACTCCGTAATAGAATTTCATCGGGGTTTTCAGAAATCGCCTCCATCAACACCCTGTTGCTTGAAATGGGCATCCCCTGTTTACTGTTGTCGGTGAAAAAAAGCAGGAAGGGCCATATCCGTGCACTGCATACACAGCTCTCTGCCATACAGGAAATCGAAGGAGTGAAGGTCATCCTGTACGTAGAACATACTGTTGATGCCAACGATTTATCCGTTGCCCTTTGGCGTTTTTGCAACAACCTCGATCCGCGAAGAGATCACCTGCTGACGGAAAGATCCTCTCTTACAGAGCCTGATCGTACATACGCCTGTATGGGGCTCGACGGAACCGTTAAAACCCGGGAGTTTGATGATTTTCATCGCGACTGGCCCAATATCATTGTGGCCGATGATGATACCATCCGTCGTGTAGATGAGAAATGGGATCGGTTGGGTCTGGGAGCATTTCTCCCTTCGCCTTCCCTGAAATTCAAATCGCAGATGTACGGTGAAGAAGCGGTAGCGAAAACGGGAGCGGGGAAATAGAAACAGAAATAGAAACAGAAAGGGCAAGAGGAACGGAATGAGGAAGAGAATGAGAATGAGAGAGGGGACGAATACCCGTAAAAATGAGGGCGGAGCTAGGCTGGATACGCCCCGCAAAAATCAAACCCAAAACCTCAAACCACAAACCTCAAACAGCAAACCTCAAACAGCAAACCAATAAGACCCTATTTCTTCTTCATCACCAACGGTTCGTTGAGGATGTCTACCAGTTTTTTGAAGAAATCTTTCACCGATGGGTACTCATCCGGAACAAACCGGGCCTTTGAAATCTCCAATGTCATGCGACAAAGTACCTGATTTTTTTCCTTGTCATAGTTAATCATCCTTGTGAGCGAAATGCTTTTATCCGGCATGATGAGGTTGAGGTTCTTGGGAATGTCTTCCAGTACCAGGTTTTCCGGTAATTGTATAAACTGGGTGATACTCTCCGTAACAGCAGTACCAAAACTGATGTCTGTAAAGCGGATATCAGAAACAAAGGGAGACTTTGGATAATCGGAAAATTGGTTCAGGTTAAAGATCCTGTAGTCGCCACTCTCGGTGGTGCCTTCGGTAAAACGGTATTTGGTAACCAGCGGCTCGTTGTCGTTATCGATGTTCTCAAATTCGAGACTGTCGATTTTCATATCGGTAATGCTGGCCAGCAGAAATCTTTTTTTGTAAGCCTCCTTGTCTTTATCCTTGAGCACCTGTACATGCATAATTTTTGAATAGTCGTAGTTCCGCATGGATACTTCACCGGTAACCTGACCGTTATCCAGGATTTTTATGCTGGTAGCAATCCCGCTGCGGAGTTTTTTGCTGTCATCGGTCAGCAGAAAGGGAGCTTCGGCATTTTTCCAGACCACAGCAAAGGCGTAGGTATTGACCAGTGAAAAGGGAATGGTGCCGATCGGTGTAAACCTGTCAGTTGCATCCAGTACGTATTTTTTTCCGTCGACGGTAACCAGGGATACTACCTTGTGAAATTGTTCCCTGAAGGGATATTCCACTTTTACTTTTCCTTCCGAGCGATCACAAACCAGCAGGGGCACAACATCGAGTTTTGCTTCTTTCAGCAGGTTGAGCAATAAAAGATTCAGTTCGCCGGTGTTGCCCAGCTTTTTATCCCAAACTTTCCTGAGCCCGTCGAAGGCATAAATGGAGCGGAATCCATCACCCGAAAAATTCTTTCTGATGAAATTGTAAATGGCCGTCATTTTTTCCAGGTTCCCGTTCATCGCTTTGACAGGAGCCAGGAAATCGGAGGATCCGGCGATATTTTTTTCAATCGGCTTGCCGAAATTGTCGTCGTTGATCAGGTCTTTGGCGAGTTGTTGCCAGGTATCTGAATACCGGGTATTGCTTCCGAAGGAATTTTGAAATTTTGAAAGCTGGAAAACTACACGCTGCAGGTATTCCTGGGGCGCATCGGAAAATGGTTCATTGCGAAGTCCCGCCACTTGTCTCATTTCAAAGATTATGCGGCCTTCTTCTTTCAGGCTTTTGATATCGATAGGCTGGCTGCTGCGTTTGGTGATGCTGTATGCAAATTCAACGGAAGGCAGGATGGTAAGATCGTACCTGCTCAGAACAGTGGGCATGTCAGATTGAAATGCCCAATCGCTTAGTCCTCCCCAGGATTGCATCGTAGACTCATATTCATACTCGATGATGCTTCCCACTTTTGCGTTTGGCATTGCCAGTTTCAGTTCGGACCAGTTCTTATTCACCTTTTCACGAAAAATGCCGGAACGTTCCAGTTCTTTGATCGAAGAAGCGCCGGTAACTGGGTCGGCGTTGTAAACATATCCTTTGATATCAGTAATCAGCTCAAAGTCGTTGGCGCTGTAATAGGGGATGCGGATATTAGCCCTTTCAACGCCCGATTCCTTTAATATTTTCAACCGGACTCTTCTGCGCTGTACCAGTTTGTAATCCAGCGGCCGGGCTTCTACCACGTCAAAAAAAACGATGGCGTCAGCTTCCTTGTCAAAAGGACACTCCGTTAAGGCAGCCTGTTCTTTTAATATGAGGCCATAGGAGGGCAGGTCCTTTTGCGAATAGGCAAACTGAAACAGTAAACACCCGGCAAAAAGGGCAATCAGTTTTATCGACATGATGATTACTTGAAGTGATTAAGATTTTTTGGCAATGATCTTTTGTTGCTGTTCTTTGATCACATCACTGAAAAACCGGGACATTTCCCCGTACTGTGATGCCGGAATGATGTGTTTATCAATCCTGATATGACTGATCGTTGTCAGTTCGCGTGTTTCGGCATTATAGAGGTAATTCGATTCATAGGAACCCATGCTGGATTTGAGGGTAACCGGCTTTGGGAGGTTTTCGGCGACAAATCCTTCAGGCAGTTGGTAGATGGTTGTGTCTGACTTGATCAAAGGGTAGTCGAAATAGTAATCGTTCTGGCGATTCTCTGTGGCCGGGAGTGCATCATCCCAGAATTTATACAGCCTGCCGTTCAGGAAATGCTTGGAACCGGCACTGAAAGCAGGAATTTTTTCGAATGTCATTTCATAGTGAGCCGTGTACTCGTTGCTGTTTTTTAGGTCCTTTTTCTCCATAACCAGTTCATCGGGTTGTTTGTATCCCTGGGTATGGATAAGGAAACTTTTCCTGGTTTGTTCTTCGGCATCGAAAAGGTAGTTGTAAATTTCGGTGTATACGCCTTTGTGATGAATATTTACTTCTGCCGATCCGGATCCGTTCTCTGCCAGTTTGATCACCGTTTTTGAATCATATACATTTTCCTCTGGCTTGCTTGGCGGCGTGGCAGCCAGCACTCCCCCGGTTTCGGTAACCAGCAATCCATACCTGTTTTCCGTCGAGGGGCTCAGCCTGCCGAAGGGGAGGGTCCGGCTGGTGCATTCCAGCCAAATCGTGTCCTTGTCCTTGGTCATCGGAACGCAGATTATGATGTGGTTGAAACTGTTTTGCGGAAAATCCTTTACGAGGGGCATGCTGTTATAGCCGGAGTTGATAATGGTATAATAACTCTTGATGTTTACCGCATCCAGCATCGCAGACATCAGGTTAGCCAGACCTTTGCAATCGCCATATTTTTTTTCCTCCACAAAATCGGCAGGGAAGGGTTTATATCCGCCGATTCCCAGCTGAATACCCACATAGCGATAATTTTCCTGCAGGTGTTTGTAGAGAATTTCTACTTTTTCCCTGTCGGATTTGGCGTTTTTCACGAGTTCCTGGTAAAAGGGAATTTTTTGTTTCTTCAGTTTATCGATGCCCTTTTTCATTTCCGCGCTCCATTTCCCGAAATTCTCCCAGGAATCGAGCCTGCCGGCATAGTCATCCATTTCGAACTGCGTGGGAGAGATCAGCACCCTTGGGTAATCTTCCCGGGCCGATCCGGGCTCCTTCATAAAAGGTTTTATGTTCTTTACCTCCCAGGAAAGCGTGGTGGCATTGCCTTCGGTTTTTGAAACCGGCTGCAGGTTACAACGATAGTTGCGGAAACGGACTTTATTATCGTTGGAAGTCGTGATGGAATAAGATTTCTGTTGAATAGACTGGTTGGGTGCCTGTGGTATGAAGTCTTCAAACTCCAGGTTGCCGAGGTAGTTTATTTCATAGTTGATCTCGATGGTGATGGGGTATTTATCTGCTTTCAGCGAAGTATAAACAATCCAGTCATCACTTAGCAAAGATTCCCCGTCATCTGCACGGGTATTTCTCAGGTCCCGTTTGCGGCTTCGCTTCAGAAACTTGCCGTTCTCATCATAGACGTTTATTTCGATATCATCAATTTTCCGGAAACGGTCGTAGAATTCGAAAAACGTCAATTCCCGCTCGTCTTTCTCGTTAAAAACGGTTACCACTTTTCGGACGATCTGTTTGCCGCGACCGGGTGTTTTCATGACGATGATATCCGATTGTTCGCGGATCACCGAATTCACGTTTTGACGGAGACTGTCGGGTATTTGAGAAACTGCATACTGCAACTTAACCTGCGAAAACAGGGGGGAGCAGAAAAATAGAATTCCACACAGTACTGGTACTACTCTCTTGGTCATGTCTGGGCCGATTTATTGAGTTTGGCTTCTTTAGGGTTTAGGAACTGCTTTTTTCCGGTAAACGATTTGCTCGTTGAGGAAATCGAACAGTTTCTTGTAAAATTCGCGAAAATCGGGATACTCTTCGATGGAATAGAACGGCTTTTTGAATGTCAATGACAGGCGAATGTTCACCACATTGTTTTCAGAAGCCACGATTCTCGACATTTCGATACTGGTATCGGGCATGATCATCCTGATATTTTTCGGAAGCTCTTCAAATGTGTATCCTTCGGGAATTCTGAAGTTTCCGATGATGGTGTATTGCTGGTTCATGCCAAAAAACACATCGGAGAACCTGTTTTCTGCCAGGAATGGATTTTTTTCCAACCCGCTGAACAGGTTGAATTTGAAATACCGGTAGTCTCCGGAACCCTGTATGGGCTGTGTGAATTCCACTTTTTGAACGAGCGCCACCGAATCCTTGTCGTCATTTTGCAGTTCCAGTTTGGCCACTTTAATATCAGGGTGCGGATCAGTAAAATATTTCGAAATGAGTTTGTCTTTTCCTTCTTTGAGGGTTTTCATTCTTTCCAGCCTGTCGTATTCGAGGCTGTTCACGCTGGCAGTTCCTTTCAGCGAATCGGCGGAGGTGAGTTCGCCGGAAATGGCGATCATTTTCTTTCTGATGCAGTTGTCCTTCCAAACGCCCTGCCATCCCCATTCAAAGGTTTCGATTTTCTTGATGATCAAACCTTCGGTATAGGCAACATTGGAAGGGATCAGGTGCACCGGAGTGAATTTATCGGTAGCGTCCAGGAAATATTCCTTGTCGTCCACGATCACATAGGCCAGTACTTCATTGAATTGCCAGAAGCCGGGAAAGGTGGTCATGATGCGGCCATTATCGTGTGAGCTTACCAATATCGGGGCCGCGTTCAAACCGGCATCTTTGAGCAGATTGATGAGTATCAGGTTGATTTCACCGCTGGTGCCTTTTTTGTCTTTCCAGGCCGATTTTACCCCTTCAAGGGCCCAGATATTATTATATCCGTTCCAGGTCATATTGGTGCGAACATAGTCGTAGATCACTTTCATTTTGGTGTAGGGATCGGTAACGGTTTTCAGCTTTTCGTCGAGGTCGGAAGTTCTGGGGATGTTCTTCTTCAGCTGGGTTCCAAAATCATCGTCCTCCATGAGTTCCTTGATGATACCAGGCCAGCTCCTCATCAGGTTGATCCGTGGCCTTCCGGCCGGGTTGAGCGCTACCAGGTTTGTTTCGATTCTTTGCAGGTAGTCGGACTCATTGGTGAGAAAAGGCTCATCGCGAAGGGCTGGTACATTGACCATGGTGTAGATCTTGTTGTTGTAGCCCTTATCGGTTTTCACGTCGTAGGGCAGTACACAAACAGGCACCGTAGAAATTTCCACTTCATCGGGGAACTCGGTTTTGTAGCGACTGAATTTTACCGGGATATCTTTCTGAAAATACCAGGTGACGAGGTTTTCCCCGTTTTTTTCGTATTTGAACTCGATCACGCTACCCACTTTTACGTTCGGGAAGGCGATTACCAGTTCTGAAACCCGTTTATTGAGGGAGCGCGTTACGATATTTTTTTTGTCGGCCTCGGTAACCACCACATTTCCGGAGGCATCCAGGTTGTAAGTCTGCGCGTTCACTTTCGACATGCTCTGGCTTCCCCGGTAGCTCACATAAGGTATTTTGATATCAGCCTTCGAAAGGCCTTTTTCTTTCAGGATCTTGATCCGGGTTCTTCGCACCATCGTAATTTCACCCGAATTGATGTTAAAGACAAGATTGCCAACATCAAAGAGGACTACCGCTTCGGCATCCTTATCAAAATCACAAACTTTCATTTCGAGGTCTGCTTTTTCGATTTTTCCCCAGGCCGGGATATCTTTGTCTTTCTGGGAATAGGCAAAAGCAGAGGAGGCCAGGATGGCCAGGGTCAGCAGGTAGGGTTTCATGTTAGAGGGTTTTGTTTGGATGAGCAATGATAGTAAATGTTCTGTATTTGCAAAAGATAAAATTCACCTATATATGATGGTAAGAAGGATTTTTTTCATAGTGATGTTAACAATTGTCTTTGCCGGGGCCTGGTCACAAACCGGAAGTACAAAGTCTGGCACTTCCGGTAAAAAGCCGGCGGCCAGGGTAACGCAGAAACCTGCCGGGAAAAAGGCCGACAAATCGCCCAAGACTCTTCTGTGGGAAATCAGCGGTAACGGACTAAGGGAACCCTCTTACCTGTTCGGCACCATGCATGTGCTTTGTGCCGATGAGGCATCGATCAGCGATAATCTCAAATCGGTGATCGGCCGTGCCAGGAAAGTATATTTTGAGATAGACATGGATGATATGACCGAAATGATGGGGGCCCTCAAATATGTGAAAATGAACGACGGAGTAAAATTGTCTGACCTGTTGACCAAGGACGAATATGCACGGGTAGAAGCCTATTTTAAAAAGAGCAAAACGCCGATGCCCTTGTCGATGATCAACCGGTTCAAACCGATGTTCGTTTCGAGCCTGTTGGGCGAGCAGCAGATGGAATGCCCTCAAAAGGAAGGAATGGAGCAACTGATCATGAAAGAAGCTAGCAAAAAAGACAAAACCATCATGGGTCTGGAATCCGTTCAGTTCCAGGCGACTCTTTTTGACAGCATACCCTACGAAACGCAGGCAAAAGAGCTCCTCAATTACATCGACAGTATCGACAACTACAAGAAATCCACCTCCGAAATGGTGGCTGTTTACAAGAGCCAGGACCTCGAAAAGCTGGATTCGATGGTTCGCAAATCGGACCCGTCCCTGAACTCCTATATGGACCTCCTGTTATACGGAAGAAATCGCAAGTGGGTGCAGCAAATGCCGAATATCATGATGGAAGGCACGCTGCTCTTTGCCGTTGGTGCCGGTCACCTGCCGGGCGAGCAGGGAGTGATTAACCTGCTTCGCCAAAAAGGATTTACGGTGAAGCCCATCGCCAATGAATGGATTGCCGCCGGCAGAGAAAAAGGATAGGAGGTGGTGCGAGTGAGGTACGACCGTTAATTACGAATGACGAATGCAATGGGCCAATTTCTCAATGTGCCAATGTGCTAATTAGTCAATGTGCCAATGTGCCAATTCGTCAATGTGCCAATACGGTACAATGACGGATTACGAATGACGAATGACGAATGACGAATGCAATGGGCCAATTTCTCAATGTGCCAATGTGCTAATTAGTCAATGTGCCAATACGGTTCAATGACGGATTACGAATGACGAATGACGAATGCAATGTTCGCTGGCGCGGGTATGGCTAACAGGCTGTTCCACTACCGGAAGTTTTACAGCCTACCCGTGCCTAAGTTGAAACAGAAAGAGAAACAGAAAGAGAAACAGAAAGAGAAACAGAAAGAGAAACAGAAAGAGAAACAG
>CAZSAQ010000017.1:78733-97167 GCA_964605065.1 uncultured Chitinophagaceae bacterium | reverse complement strand
CTTTTTACTTTTTACTTTTTACTTTTTACTTTTTACTTTTTACTTTTTACTTTTCCGCACTCACTCTCCAAAATTCCCACGCAATCGTTTGAGCAATTCTTTCAGCAGGAATCCACTTATATTTAACCTACAAATCTTGCTGCAATGAAAAAAACTACCGGATTCTTTCTTTCCCTCTACCTGATGCTGCTTTCTTCCTCCACCAATCTTAACGCCCAGGACTATACTCCATCTCCTCAAAACCTGCAAGCCCGGCAATGGTTCGACAGTGCCCGCTTCGGCATGTTTATCCACTGGGGATTAAGCAGTGTATTGGGCAATGGCGAATGGGTGATGAACAACAGGAATATCCAGGTGAAGGATTATTCAAGACTACTGAAGGTCTTCAACCCCATTGATTTCGATGCAGCCAAATGGGTTAGTACCGCCAAACAGGCGGGGATGCAATACATCACCCTGATAACCCGTCACCATGATGGCTTCAGCCTGTGGGACACCCATCAGAGCGAATGGAAAATCACCAATACTCCTTACAAGAAAGATGTGGTTAAGCAAATAGCCGAAGAATGCCATCGCCAGGGTATCAAGATCTTTTTCTATTATTCGCTGCTCGACTGGTACCGGAGCGACTACCAGTACGAGACAGGCAGAACCGGAAAAGGTACCGGAAGAACGGAAAAAAGCAACTGGCCTGCTTATATACAGTTCATGAAATCGCAATTGACCGAATTGCTCACGAACTATGGTGAAATATCCGGTATCTGGTTCGATGGACATTGGGACCAGCTCGACAATGACCACGACAAAAACAATAAATCTAAAGTTGATTGGAAGTACGACGAGATCTACTCCCTGATACACCGACTGCAGCCACAATGCATGATCGGAAACAATCACCATTTGAGTCCGATACCCGGCGAGGATTTTCAAATGTTTGAGAAAGACCTTCCGGGTTTCAATACCACCGGGTTTGGCGGCGCTTCTGTATCAGCCCTGCCCCTCGAAACCTGCGAAACCATCAATGATGCCTGGGGATTCAATATTACCGATCACAATTACAAATCCACCAAAAACCTGATACAATACCTTGTTAAAGCCAGTGGCTACGGAGCCAATTTCCTTCTCAATATCGGCCCCATGCCAAATGGAGAAATTCAACCCGAGTTTACGGAAAGACTTTCCGCCATGGGTGCCTGGTTAAAAAACAATGGAGAGACCATCTACGGTACAAAAGGCGGATTTCTCAAACCGCAAAGCTGGGGTGCCATCACTGAAAAAGGTAATAAAGTGTACATACACCTGTTGGATCCGAAGGAAGAACGGATGTTGCTGAAAATTCCATACAAGGTCCGGTCCATCAAAACCTATGCGGGAAAAATACCGGTCAAATTCCAGTCATTGAACGATGGCTATGTGGTTATCGATATTAAAACAGTACCCCCGCAGGAATATGATACGATACTCGAACTGGAAAGAGAATCTAAATAGTGTGCCAATTAGTAAATGAGCTAATGTGCCAATGAAATCAGAGATTAGTCAAATAGTAAATTACTGTTGTCCGGTTAAATTTGGTTGGCCTCCAGGGAGCGGATCAGTGTGTATTTGAAATTAGCTCGTCAGCCAATGACTTATTTCTTCTGTGGTGAACAGCTGTAGAATAAATCCGGGCAATGATAGATTCGTTTATCGTTTCGGGTTCAACGTTTCACGTTGAATGCTGGTGTTGGATTCATTTGTCATCCGTCATTCTCCCTTCGTTATTGCATCCCATTGGCTCATTTACCTGGCTCCCCTCTCGCCGGGGGTGAGGGCGGGAGCCGATGTATTGAAGAAATGCGGGTAATTATTTATAGTATCGTAAAGTCTTAACCGGCAACAGTAATTGACTAATTGGCGTATTGGCAAATTGAATTCGCCATTCGTCATTCGTCATTCGCAATCCGTCATTGGCTCATTGGCCCATTGGCACATTGACAAATTGATCACTTACTTCTTCATGTACATCACTTCTTTCACCAGTTTGATAGTACGGGGAACATCAGGAAGCGCTGCTGCCACCAGGTTGGGAGCATAGTGCAGCGGGGCATCGGCCGCAGTGAGCCTGAGGATTGGTGCGTCCAGATAGTCGAAGGCTTCTTTCTGGATCCGATAGGCTATTTCTGAAGAAACGGAACACATCGGCCATTGTTCTTCCACCACGATCATGCGGTTGGTTTTCTTGACGCTTTCTACCAGGGTGTGCCAGTCGAGCGGACGTATTGTTCTGAGGTCGATTACTTCGGCGCTGATTCCCTCCTTCTCGAGTTCATCGGCAGCAGAGAGCGCCACTTTCATCATTTTGTTATAAGAAACGATGGTAACATCGCGGCCTGACCTTTTTACATCAGCCTTGCCGATCGGGATGATATATTCTTCTGCAGGCACCTCTCCTTTCTCACCATACATCACTTCACTTTCCATGAACATTACCGGATCATTGTCGCGGATAGCCGCTTTCATCAAACCCTTTGCATCGTAGGGGTTCGATACAGACACCACCTTAATTCCCGGAATGTTGGCATAATAGCTTTCGAAGGCAGTAGAGTGTTGCGCGCCCAACTGACCGGCCGAACCGTTCGGTCCGCGGAATACAATCGGGCAACCTACCTGACCTCCGCTCATTGCGAGCATCTTTGAAGCGGTATTGAGAATCTGGTCGAGTGCCAGAACGGCAAAGTTCCAGGTCATGAATTCTACAATGGGGCGAAGTCCGTTCTGGGCAGCACCTACAGCAATTGCCGCAAAACCCAGCTCGGAAATTGGGGTATCAATCACTCTCTTGGGACCAAACTCATCCAGCATCCCCTGGCTAACCTTATAGGCGCCATTGTACTCGGCTACTTCCTCTCCCATCAAAAAGACGTTGGGGTCTCGTCTCATCTCTTCACTCATTGCTTCTCTCAAGGCTTCTCTGAATGCTATTTGTCTGGCCATTAGCTTCCTGCTTTAGTATTAAGGAACGCAAAAATATTGCAGATAAGGCATTTGGGCAAATACTTAATTTTAGGCATGAAAAACACCATACAGGAACTGGAAACCATTCTAAACGAGCGTGAAAACGACCTCAGAAAACTGGATGAAAACATGATTCTACAGTCTCCCGGACCGGAAAAATGGAGTAAAAAACAGATCCTGGGCCACCTGGTAGATTCGGGCCTCAACAACGCCCGTCGCTTTGTGGCGGGCCAGTATGAGGATGCGCCGGAGATCGTCTATAACCAAAATCATTGGGTGGCTATCGGTCATTACCAGGAATACTCCTACCAGGACCTGGTAGGCCTGTTTGTTGCCGTTAACCGCCACATCATACACCTGCTCCGGCACACCCCTGCCAGCCAGGCTACCAGACCCGTAAAAACCCAGGAGCTTCATTCGATCGAATGGCTGGCGGCCGACTATCTCAAACACCTGCGTCACCATCTACACCAGGTACTGGATCTCGAGCCTGTTGCCTATCCCTGAACTTTTCGGCCCCGAATCCGGTCTGTTGGTCAAAACCGGTTAATTAATACCGCTGGTATTGGTAGGTTTGGGCGACGAATCAACAAAAAACATGAAGTTTTTCTGGAAATACCTGTTCCCGGCCGTTTTCGGACTGATCATTTATATCACGGTGAGACTGGTCAATGATTTCATTACAGAAACCCGCTTCTGGCTCCGTCCGTGGTATACCACGGCCATTGAATTGTTCTTTGTGATGGTTTGCTCCTATGCACAACAATTCATCCTGGGCAAACTGATCCGCAAATTCAACAGCGGCCCACCCCGGGCAGTTACAGCGGGCAGGATCCTGAAAGAATTTGCGATAGTTTATTTCTGGACCTTTCTGACCATCAATATCATCATCGTGCCCATGGCTGCGCTCACCGACGACGGCCTGGGAGCGGGCGATTTTGTGATCGCCCACATCATTCCCGCTTTGTATGTGCTGCTCTATTTTGCGTTAAGACGCAGCCAGTACTATTTTACTCAAATCGTAAGCCAGCAGATACGTATCGAAAAAATTGAAAGAGATAAACTACAGACAGAACTGAAATTCCTGAAAGCCCAATACCATCCGCATTTTCTTTTCAATGCTCTGAACACCATCTATTTTCAGATGGATGAAAATGTACAGGAAGCCAAAAAAAGCATCGAAAAATTTTCGGGTCTGTTGCGCTACCAGATCTATGATCAATCTCAAAGGGTACCGGCCAGCCAGGAAATGGAATACCTGAAAACATACATTGAACTGCAACAATTGCGCAGCTCTGAAAAACTGAAACTGTCGGTGGAATTCGATCCGGCAATAAATGGCCAACTGATCTATCCCCTTCTCTTTCTGCCACTGGTCGAAAACGCTTTTAAATATGTGGGAGGCGATTACCTGCTGCAGATCAGAGTCGATGCCGGTGAGGACTTTCTGAAATTGAGTGTGATAAATTCCATTCCGCCTACCGCCCGCGAACAACGGCCCGGCGGTATCGGACTGGAGAACCTGTCGCGAAGACTGGAACTTTTATATCCGGGACAGTACGAACTCTCCACCCAAAAATCGCCCGATAAATATATCGCCCATCTTCAGTTACATTTGAACAACTCCTGATATGAAAATCTCCTGTCTTGTGGTAGATGATGAGCCCATGGCGCGAAAAGGCCTGGCGGGTTATATCGAGAAAATCGATTTTCTCGATTGCCAGGGTCAATGCGAAGATGCGATACAATTGAACAGCCGCCTGAAACAATCGCCCGTAGACCTGCTATTCCTGGACATTGAAATGCCTTATATGTCCGGCATCGAATTTTTGAAAAATACGAGCCAGCCACCCCGCGTCATTTTTACGACCGCATACGAGCAATATGCTTTAAGCGGATACGAACTGGATGTGCTGGATTACCTCCTCAAGCCCATTTCGTTCGATCGCTTTCTGAAATCCTGCAACAAAGCATTTGATTTTTTTAACCAGGGTGCCGGCTTATCGGATTACCTGTTCATCAAGGCCGACAACCGATTGGAAAAAGTCTTTGTTGATGACATCCTGTTTGCGGAGGCCATGGAGAACTATGTAGGTATTTATCTTCCCACCAAAAAAATTGTGACCCACTCAACCCTGAAGGGCCTGCAGGAAAAACTACCGGCGAAACAGTTTATCCAGCCACACAAATCCTATCTCGTCAATGTAAACAGGATACGATCCATCGAAGGCAATACCCTGATGGTTGATCAATACCAGGTGCCGATCAGCAAATACCAGAAAGAAGAAGTGATGGAAAAGATCGTCAACCACAAATTGCTCAAAAAATGATCTGAAGCGGCTTTAGTATCTTTATGCGGTCATGAATAAAACAGTTGAGCATTACCAGGTCATCATTATCGGAGGAGGCCCTATCGGACTGGCTTGTGGCATCGAGGCGCGAAAAGCAAAACTCAATTACCTTATTCTTGAAAAAGGATGCCTGGTCAACTCCCTGTACAACTACCCGGCGAACATGACCTTTTTCTCCACGTCGGAAAGACTGGAAATCGGCAACGTGCCCTTTGTGTCTAACAATGCCAAGCCTACCCGGGCCGAAGCATTGGAATACTACCGGAGGGTTGCCTTGTCGTTCGAATTGAATATTCATCTCTTTGAGGAAGTAACGAAAGTCCAGCCGGTTACCGGAAAGGGAACGCTGTTCACCCTGCAAACCAACCGCCATCGGTATACTGCAAACAACATCATTATTGCAACAGGTTTTTATGATATTCCTTATCTGTTGAGAGTTCCCGGGGAAGATCTCCCCAAAGTAAAACACTACTACGACGATCCTCACTTTTATGCATTCCAGGATGTGGCGGTAATAGGCGCCAGCAATTCCGCCGTCGATGCGGCACTGGAAACCTGGAGAAAGGGAGCCAGCGTGACCATGATCGTTCGCGGGCCGGAAATCGGAACCCGGGTGAAATACTGGGTGCGCCCCGATATTGACAACCGGATCAAAGAAGGATCCATCAAAGCCTGGTTCAACAGCCAGGTAAAAGAGATCCGGCCGGATTCTGTGGTGATCGAAACTCCCGAAGGAATGGTAACCATTGCCAACGACTGGGTTATTGCCATGACCGGTTATCAACCCAATCTATCCTTTCTGAAAAAGCTGGGAATTGAACTTAGCAAAGACAAGGTGAAAAAACCTGCCTATCATGAAAAGACCCACGAATCCAATGTTCCCGGCCTCTACCTGGCAGGTGTTATCTGCGGCGGGATGAATACTCACAAGTTATTCATTGAAAATTCCAGGGAACACGCAGTGGACATCATCAAACACATCCGGAAACGATAATGGATAGCTCTTCAATGAACCCGGTAATGCTGCCTGCCGTTCATTCATACATCTCCAGTCCCTGGTCGAGCTTTACAAAATAAATATTCCCATTTCCATTAAGCGCTCCCGTTAGTTCAATCAGCAGGCGATCATACGTGATCCCTTCTTCCGAAAAAATTTTATTGATGTCCTGCTTTTCGCTCGTGAAAAAAAGAATTTTTTTATCCGGGCTGATAAAGGGGCAATAGTCCAGTTTGGGTGAGGACAGCTTACCCAGGTGCCGGGCAGGTGTCCAACTGCCGTTGGCCGCTTTACTGCTGTAGTAGAGATCGCCCCCACCCTGGTCATCAGCTCTTCCGTAAGAAGTAAACAGGATCAGGCTTTCATCTGGCAGCACAAATGCGTTGAACTCATAGGTAGTCGAATTAACGGAATTGTCCAGCGGTTCGGGAGTAAGAAAATGATCCTTATCCCATCTGGCAAGATAGATATCTTCTTTTCCAATGCCTTCTTTATAGGCTGCCGTGAAATAAATGTTTCCGCTGGCGGCGATGGATGGATAAAATTCATCAGAAGGGGTGTTGACAGGAGAGCCCAGGTTGACCGGCAAGCCCCATCTGCCACCTTTCCTTTCCACCATCCAGATATCGAAGTCTTTTGGCTGATCACCACTGAGCGGCCTGTTAGAGGAAAAATAGAGTCGGTTGCCATCGGTGCTGAATGCCGGCTCCAGGTCATTGAAATGACTTGCAAAAGGCGCTATGACAGGTGCAGACCAATCCCCCTCCGGCAGTCGACGGCTATATACAATGGTTTGAAACGTACCGCGCGGTCCCTGCAGTGTGAAGAAGATCTCGTCGCCTTTTGGAGAAACTGCAAAATCCCTTTCGGAAGCGCTGGTGTTTATCCACGATGGTAACAATTGTGGCCACCTGGTTGCATTCTCAAACGACAGTTGGCGCTGGGCCCAGCCGGCAATGGGCAGGCATATGGTCAATAGCACTTTCAGCAGTCTTTTCATCCCGGGTTGTATTTTATATGAATGTAACCCGCTTTATCAGCAGACGATCACGGGGTGTACCAAAAGAAGCTGGCCGGATACAGAAAACCGTCAACGGCCCCCAGCCTTCACTGGTGGGTACCAGTCGCCCGTTCGTATACGCCGGGATGTTGTTTCCTCGATAATTACCCCAAACCGCCGTTTTTTACGATTTTTAACCCTTGAACAGGAGGATCTATATTCATATTCTTTTCTGGGTAGCCTATTGGCTGTTCGAATCAAATATTGAATTTGCCTGGCTCAGCAACAGTCTCTCTTTTGCTTCCGCCCCGGTCTTCAAACGCCTGATCCTTGCCCTGAGCGAAGAATTCGTTCAGCTCTTTCTTCATATACCTTATGTATATCTGTTGCTTTACCTGCTATACCAGCGAACCCGGCCGCCAAACACGCCATACGGACCGGCAATATTGATCGCTCTGTTGGCGATAGCAGCGGTGATATTGCACCGCTTGCTGGTCACTTATTTTATTTTGCCCGTAGTTTACGGCGATACCGAATTGGAAAAACCCTTCCCGGTAAACCGGGTGATTTCTTCCTTCCTGAACCTGCTGACCTTGTCGGCCCTGGCCATCATTGCCAAGCAATACCGGATGTCTCTTCGCTGGAAAGAACGGGAAAAGAACCTGGAAAAAGAAAAGCTGGAAGCAGAATTGAAATTTCTTCGCACGCAAACCAATCCGCATTTCCTTTTCAATACCCTCAATAATATTTATGCGCTGGCGAGAAAGAAATCGGATGTTACCGCGGATGTTGTCATGAAACTATCAAAACTGTTGCGGTTCATGTTGTACGAATCGCGCCGGGAATTCATCACACTTGCCGAAGAACTTCGGGTGCTGGATGACTACATCGAACTGGAAAAAATAAGGTATAACGACCGGTTGAAACTCCGCTTTACACGGGAAGTAGACAATGAACAGCAAAAGATCGCTCCGCTGATCCTGTTGCCTTTTGTAGAAAATGCCTTTAAACACGGAGCCAGCGAAACCCGTTTTGAATCCAGTATTGATATCTTTGTCAGGCTAACCGGCGGCCAGCTGTCGTTCGTGATCCGCAACAGCAAGGAAGACAACGGACAGGTTGAAATAGTGGAAAATATAGGATTGGGAAATGTTCGCCGCCAACTGGAACTGATGTACCCGCAACACCAACTGACCATCGATCATTCGCCGGAGTATTTCCAGGTGAATTTAACCATCAACCTGCAGCCTCATGTATCAGTACCGATGTATCATAGTGGAAGATGAGCCGCTGGCCGCCGAAGTGCTGGAAGATTATACCAAACAGGTCCCTTTTCTGAAATGGGTGGCTACCTGCGGCGACGCGCTGTATGCCATGGAATTACTGCAAGAACAGCAAATCGATCTCATCTTCCTCGACATCCATCTTCCCCGCCTGAAAGGGTTTGATTTTTTAAAAACGCTGAAGAACCCACCTCATGTGATCATTACGAGTGCTTACCATGAATACGCCCTGCAGGGATATGAATTCAATGTGGTCGATTACCTGTTGAAACCCGTTGAATTCAGCCGGTTCCTGGCTGCGGTCAACAAAGTGCAGCAATTTTCCAACACCCCTAAACCGGTGGCTGAAGCGGGCGAAACGACTTATCTGTATTTTAACGTAAGTAAGAAAAAAGTGAAAGTGATGCTGGATGATATCCTGTACATAGAAAGCCTCAAAGAATATGTACGCATTGTAACCCGCACCAAAACCATTCTCACTAAATTTCAGCTGGGACAGATTGAAGACCTGCTCGCAAAAAATCATTTCATCCGGATTCACCGTTCATTTATTGTGGCTAATAATAAGATCGATGCGTTCAGTGCGACGGATGTGGAGATTGGAGGCAAACAGATCCCTATCGGCAGGAGTTATAAAGAACTGGTACAATCGTTGCTGTCCGGATAATACGTTGTTGGTGTAAACCTGATAGCCGGGATTTGCTTTTTTCGCTCCCGTAAGCCTGGACGCAAAGGGCGCTAAGAACCGCAAAGCCCACAAAGGAAGTCTCCCATTTCTCTTTCCATTTCTCTTTCCCTTTCTCTTTCTCCTTCTCTTTCCCTTTCTCCTTCTCTCACCGGATCAATCAGACAGCTCTTTTACCATGATCCAGTCTGTCTGTATGTCTTTGCCCAATATAAAGGTTTGTTCTCCTGCTTTGCGGAAGCCCCAGTTCTGATAGAAGCGGATCGCTCTTTCATTCTTCTCCCAGACGCCCAGCCAGATCAGCTGATGATGATGCGTACGGGCCAATTCAATGCTGGCCTCCATCAATGACTTTCCGACTCCCTTGCCTATAACATCCTGTACTGCGTAGATCCTTGAAATTTCCAGCGAAGATGCCGGAAGAAATTGCGCTGTCTGTTGTTTGAGGCGGGCATACCCAACCAGCCTGTTTTCCCAGGTTGCCAGCAGAAATATTCCATCGCCTTTTCTGACCTGCTCCACCAATGACTCTTTTGAAAACTGTTTTTCCATGAACAGGTTCATGTCTTCTTCGGTATTGAACCGGGCAAAGGTGTCGAAGAAAGTCTGGCGGCTGAGATCAGCGATTAATTCAGCTTCTCCCGGCAATGCCTGCCGGATGATGATTTCATTCATTTCATACGATTAACTGGCAATAAAATTATTCGATTGATAGTAAACATCGCGTCTCGTTACCAGACATTCTTGGGGCACCAGTCGCCATATTTGTTTCCCAGCAGGAAGCCCACCATGATCTCATGTGTGCCTTTGCTGAATGTATTGAGATTGGATGTCGTGTAATCATAGGCATACCCGACGTTGATGGCATTGGAGATATTCATGCCCACCATGGTCGCCAAACCGTCTTTTAATCTGTAGCTTGCCCCGATCCAGGCAACATCCTGGTATTGCAATTTCAAGTTCAGATCAAATTGAACGGGTTGCGGTTTGATGTACTTCAGCATGACGGAAGGTACGAGGTTGAAGTCTTCGCCCAGCATCAGGCGATAACCCGCCGTAGCAAACAAATGCGGTACAATTTTTCCATCGGTAGTCCGGATAACGCTGTCGCTGAATTCCAGCTTCTGGGGAATGATCTGTTGCGCGGAGATACCAGCGAAAAAATCGGCGGAATACAAGTAGATGCCTGCCGTAAAATCGGGTTTGAGTTTATTGATGATTCCACTGGTATAAACCGCGGGATCTACAGGTACATTGATGAAGTTGAGCTTGCTGGTGTTCAGGCTTACATTGGTGAACCCTGCCCCAAAACCCGCTGCCAGGCTGGTACGCGGACTGATACCTATGTGGTACGCATAGGTGGCATAGGCCGAAAAATTATTGATAAGGGTGCGGTCGTTGATGATCTGTAACCCGATACCATGATGGGGTTCGGCGGCTGTATACTCCTCCCAGTAGCTCTTACCTCTGGGGTTTTCACCCGGCACCCGGTAAGAAGTGGCGGATGTTCTGTAATCCTTTTTTCCCAGGGGAGCATGAATGGTAAAATAAGTGGTAACGGGCGCGTCATCGATGCCTACCCACTGGTGACGGTGACTGAGTTTGATATCAACATAGTTTTCAATGCCGGTCAGTGCAGGATTAATGATGTATTGATTCAGTATGTATTGGGTATAATGGGGCTTTTGCTGGGCCATCGCTCCCGATATCGCCATCACAAAAAAAGCCGCCAGGAATAAATTCTTCATAATCGTTTTAGTTTGGTCGGTACGGTCTACTTGTGGTCAGACAATGGATTTGGATGTCATGCTGCCCGCCGGCGCTGTTAAAATCAAGCCTTAGCGGATAATGGTAACAGATCCTTTCATCGGCGCTCTTCCATTTTTAGGATTGATGATCCAGTAATAGGTAGCCACCGGTAAAGGCGCTCCATTGCTGGTTCCATCCCAGGCCTTTCCATAACCGGTTGAATGGAATACCAATTGGCCATACCGGTTATACACTTCTACAATACAGCCAGGGTATGAGTCCAGGTGTTCGATCATCCAGGTATCATTGATACCATCGCCATTGGGGGTAAACGCGTTGGGTATCTTGGGTGTCTTGAGCACTTTCACAAATACTTCGTCCTGGTTAACACATCCATCGGCACTCGTTACCGTCAGCCTGTAAGTTATATCTTCTACCGGAGATGCTTTAGGATTCACGGTTTTTGTATTATCCAGACCGAGGGAAGGAGTCCATTGAATGCCGATATTATTCCCGGACGCTTTAGCCTGGATTATAATATATCCGCCTTCCAGTACTACCCTGTCGGGTCCGGCATCCGCTACGGGTGTTGGATTTACCCGGATCGTTTGCTCGGCAAAGCTGCTGCACCCGTTGCTGGCATTGTAAGTAAAGCGGATCGTATGCAATCCCGGTTTGGCAATAGCAGGATCAAACAAACCCGATGCATTTACAATTCCAGGGCCCGAATAAACCGAAGTACCGGTGAAGCCGGCTGTTTCCCGGGCGTTTGTCAATTGTACCGGCGTTACTTCCTGGCAAATGGCACTCATCGGATCGAATTGAATGATCGGGCTGGCGTTTACCACCACATCCCTTGTCATTTCGTTGATACAATTGATACCGGAATAAGCGACATACCGGATACGGAACGTTTTGGTAGCCGGCGTCCCAAACACCGGATACTGGTGAGTATATACCTGTCCGGCCACAGGATTTTCTTCGACGGTTTTGGCAGTAGGATCATTGTTATAGTCCCAGTACACTTCCACTTTCACGATAGAACCGAAATCAACAGTGGAAGCATCCCGTAGAGAAACCGGCATATTCGCGCAAAGAGCAGCCGTATTGCTGACAGCAAAATTCGCCAGCGGCACCGAACCGTTTACTGTGAATGAGGAGGTGGCAGACTGACTGCAACCGTCTTTGGAAGTTACTGCCAGGCTTACATTATAAAGGCCAACCACCGAGAACTTGTGCTGCGGATTTTTCTGAACAGAAGTATTCGGGTTGCCCGCACTGGCATTGGCATCTCCAAAATTCCAGAGATAGGTAAACTGCGATTCAGACTGGTCGCTGATAGAACTGCTGTCGGTGAACTGCGCAAATGGATCTGCCAGGCATACTT
This sequence comes from uncultured Chitinophagaceae bacterium, assembly GCA_964605065.1. Classification (GTDB taxonomy): domain Bacteria; phylum Bacteroidota; class Bacteroidia; order Chitinophagales; family Chitinophagaceae; genus Endoryza. Next base: position 84,721 of record CAZSAQ010000017.1, on the reverse strand, counting down.
CGGGGGTTCCGAATTTCACCTCCGGCAGGGGGTGAATCGCGATTTGTTTGCTGAGGGTTTGACTGGTACATCCCTTCGCGCTCTTTACTGTTAAAGTAACCGGTACTGAGCCCACTGCCGGATACAAGGTAGATGGATTCTGAATAACAGAACTGTTGCCATTTCCCAGGTTCCAGTTCCAACTGACGATCGCGCCGTCTGCAGAGGATGACTGGTCGACGAAACTTACCTGGTTATTGACGCAGCTGGTGGAGGAAAGATTAAAAGCCGCTACCGGCAATGCGTTTATATATACCGTTTGTGAGATGGTATCTGAAAGACAGCCACCCGGATCTTCTCCGTACACGGAAGCTTTGATGATATGATTGCCTGTGCCGGCAAATACATGATACAGCACTACGGAATCTTCGGGTGAGGAAGCCGCCCCGGTAAGACTGGCCTCGCTGCCCCAGGTTACCTGGTAGGCCTTGATGCGAAGCCCAATGGGGTTATTGATTCTAAGCACCAGTTTCACCGAATCGCCCAGGCATTTTTCAGGAGATACGGTTGCTGTCAGCTTCGGCTGCGGGTAGATCGTATTGAACAATTTCAAAGAGTCCGACACGCAGCTGTGTGAGGACGTCACTGTCAGGCGAACGTTGAAAGGACCAGCTGTAGCATAATCATGCACCGGATCCTTTTGAGTGGATTGCTGGCCATCGCCAAAGTTCCACATATAAGTGAATGAAGCCTGGCTGCCATCTGCGATCGCGGAAAGATCTGTGAAATGCGCGCTGAGTGGCAAACACACTGTTGGCAAAGTAAAATTAACGGCAGGTTTCGGATAGACCGTCACCGGTTTACTGAAGAGAAAACTTTTACATCCAGTATTACTTTCCACCTCCAGGCTCACCGTATATGTTCCCGTGGTGGTATAAGTATGCTGAACGGGGCTGTTGTTCGATGCATTGATGATCACTCCATCGCCGAAATCCCATTTCCACTTCACCAGGGTTCCGGAAGGTGCCACAGATCCGTCGGTAAAAGTTATCGCGTTCTTTTCGCAGGTAACCGCCGCCACTGTAAAGGAAGCCACCGGCGGATCGGTTATGGGAATTGTCTTGCTGACCGTATCGGACAAACAACCTACATCGGTGATGGCCGAATGACGTACCGTAATATTTCCAGGCGTCTTAAACAGGTGTTTGATGCTGCCTCCCGATCCCAGGCTGCCATCGCCAAAATCCCACGACCATCTTATGATGGGGCGACCGAGACCATTGGTGTTATCAATGAAGCTTACACTATCCGTTACGCAACCTGTATGCGTGAATGAAAAATCAGCCACGGGCCTTTCAAAAATCTGCAGGGTATATTCTATTTCCTGGAGACCGCTACAGCCATCCGTTGTTGGATTGACCGCCAGCACCGAAATGGGGTAACTGCCCGAATTGGCAATCTGGTAAGTTTTGTTCATCTGGTATCGGTACAGCGTTCTGCCGTTGACCACCCAGCTTGAATCGTAAACGGGTGTGGCAATGGTAGTGTCGGGAAACAGACCATTGAATTTCCAGGTGATGGTGGTTGGCTGATAGGGGAAGGTCATCGCAAATTTGAAGGGGGAGCCTTTGCATCCTGCAGGGAAATTGACCACTCCGTATTCATTGAAGATGCTCACAAACTGGTAAAGGTCTTTCAGATTGGTACCCGCGGAATATCCGTAAGATTCGGTGGTTCCAAATCCATAGGCGATCGCATTGAAAGGAGTGTCGCAGGTTACTGTATGTGCCCCCCTGGATACCTGGATCCGGGCATAGGAATACCCTGGAATATTCGGGTGCGTCGCGAAATTAGCCGGATAGGCAATGCCGTCAATTTTAAAAGTATTGATCGCTCCCGGCGAAGTTTTGACCACCGCATTGATGAAGTGCTGGTTGATATTGGTATTGGCGGCGGGCTGCATGGAGTTGAGGGTTACCGTACTGATGGTTTGTTCCACCGGATTGAGATAGATCATTTCAGGATCACCGATTCCGCTATTGCCCGAAGTACCCTGTGACGGGAAATACTGGGCCACCATGATCGGCATATCCGACTCGATCAACTGGGGCTGGTTGGTAGAAGGTAGCGTGGTAAACTGATCCGCGGTAAAAATGGCATTTGGCAGAACAACCCCATTCAGCTTCACAATGGCATCCGGCTGGGATTTGAAAATTCTGAACATGTTGTATTGCCCCGCCGGGTTGGATGTATTGATGCTCGGAACGGTAACATAGGTTTTACCCCAGGTACTGGTTGGATACATCTGCTGGTACAGGTTGTCGGACGAATTGTTTCCCCCTGTTGCATTGATATTGATCTTTCCGCTTCCATTGAAGACAGCAATTTTCTTACATCCCGAACCATTATTTATAGAGCGGATCAGGGATCCGGTCAGGTCAACGTCCGACAAAACCTGGTATATCTGACCCTGAGTCAGATTCACCGTAAAGGGCACCCCCGCCGACCGGCCTCCCCTTGTTCTTTGCGAAGGCGTGATCTCCACCGTAGTGGCACCGGTGTCTGTTGCCAACGCAAAAAAGTAAGAAAACGAGTTCGGTTCATTTGACAGCTGAGTATAATTGATACTGTAATAGTCGCGCCCCAGGGTGGCCGTGGGTAGACAAAGCGTTGCCCCTGAAATATTGTTTACGTAGATAAAACTATAAACCACCACCGGCTTCTGGGCCGTTACATGAATTCCATGATTGAAGAGCCCTTCGTCTGTAAGGGCCGCACCCCTCGGAATGGAAAGTGTGATGATCTGGTTGGCAGTGACCGAAAAGTTCTGAGAAAAACCGATACTCGCGATATCGACCCGCCCGGACGTATTCACATCCGATGTTATATAAAGCTCCATGGTTTCTGCTGCGCCACCGCCAAACATCCGAACGTGGTTACCATATCCAATCCAAAAATCTTTGCCCTTGTTGGTGAAGTCCTGGGAAAAGGAGAGCACGGTGATACCCGAAAAAAAGATAAGCAGCAGTAGTTTTCTCATTAAAGCGGTTTGAAAATTTTCGGGGAACGATGCGATGACAAGATAAAAAAATCAATGCAAAACAGGAAGCGAGCCGGCTACGGTAAACGGGTAATTTTTACCTGGCTCTATGCTCTTCTTCCAGCCAGTAGGGTATACGATCCTTTGGTAAACCCGGTTGGGATAGCCCTCTTATCACTTCCTATTTAATATCAATTAGACTTTCCTTCTGTTTTTTAAATTATATGTTTTAATAATTTATTTATTCATCTCTTATTTTATAGCAAATTATAAATATAAGTTATTAACAATCAAATATTTCAAACACAGATATTGAATTTTCCAAGAATCGTTAGTTTTCCGGCCACAAAAAGCACCCTTTTCCCGATTTTTTTTCTCTAATAGGCAAGAATAAAATCATTATTAACCATCAGAAATATCTTTTAAGCAATATTTTACCATGAAAATCAATTGCTAATAAAATTGACTTGATATTAACCAGGTATTAGGTGCCTCTAAATTGTAAAATGATAAAAATATTAGCCATCATTTTTGGGTTAATTTTTATTAACTTCTGCACTCCCCATTTAACCGGTATCTTCGGATCAAATTCGAAGCAATGACAAAATGGATCGGTCCTACCCTGTTCACCCTGTTCCTGTTTTCCTGCAAAACGAAACCATTGGAGTACCTCAGTTTTGACAGGTTCAGGGTGGCGAAGCTGGGATTTCCCAACTCCGTTATCAGCCTGGATGTAACCACCTATAACCCCAATAAATTTGGATTGAAGCTCACCCGCCTGGAAAGCGATGTTTTCGTGAACCAGGAATTTTTGGGCAAGGCATTTATTGATTCCACGGTACTGGTGCCGGGCAAAGACACTTTTGTGATTCCCGTAAAAATGGACGTGAAGATGGGTGGAACGATGAACAGCCTGTTGCAGATGATCGCCAGCAAAGCCGACAGCACGGTTTTAAATATCAAGCTGGATGGCAAGGCGCAGGTGAGAAAAAGCGGTATTCAGTTGAGTTATCCGATCCAGTATGAGGACCGCAAAACGATTCGATTCTAGCCCAAAAAAAAGTCCCGCCGGTGGCGGGACTTCCCATATAAATCAGTTGGCTTAATCTTTTTTACCTCCCCCGTCTTCGGGTTTCTTACAGCATTTTGGAAGTTTCTTATAGGCGTCGGGTTCGGCTTTCACATCGTCGGCATCATACCCGGTATTGGCGATAAGCGCTTTGATCTCCTCCACATTCAACCTTTCGGTTACATAGGTCACTTTTGTCCGTTTGTTTTTGAAATCCACGACCACTTTCTGAATTCCTATTTCCCGCCCGAGATAATCTTCAATGCGTTTCTTACACTGTTCGCATTGTACCGTAGGGGTTTGAATGGTGACGGTCTGAACGGCCTTTTTCGCCTGGGAAAAACCGGCCAGCGCGAATACAAAAAGGCAGCTTACCAGCAGGGTGATTTTTTTCATACTATGCAGATTTCATCAAAAATAACAGTTGCTGCGGGTATTTGAAAGCCTTGGGCGGCTATTTAGCGTTTTGATAGCATCAAATCATACCCCCTGCCAGGCGGCCGGATCTTCCTTCCATTGCAGAATTACAGATTGCAATTCGGGGGAAACGAGCCCTTTTTCAATGGCCAGCTCGATCAAGACCGGAAAATTGGTAAGGGAATAATAGGGCAATTGATGCTGGGCCATGGCTTTTTCGGCGGCTGGAAAGCCGTAAGTGAAGATGGATACCATCCCAATGACCTCCATACCGGCCGCTTTGATTACATCCACCACCTGCAGGCTGCTCTTTCCGGTTGAAACCAGGTCTTCAATAACAACCACCTTCTGCCCTTTCTCGAAATAGCCTTCAATCTGGTTGCCGAGCCCGTGTTCCTTTGGCTTGGGTCGAACATATATGTAAGGCAATTTCAACTGATCAGCAGCCATAGCCCCCCAGGCTATGCCGGCAGTAGCTACGCCGGCCAGCAATTCTGCATCAGGAAAGCGTTCAAAAACCAGGTTACACATCTCCGATTTTACAAAATCGCGGATATAGGGAAAAGAAAGCGCTTTCCTGTTATCGCAGTAAATCGGACTTTTCCAGCCGCTGGCCCAGGTAAATGGCTGTTTCGGATTCAGTTTTATGGCATTAATTTGCAAGAGTTTTTCAGCAACGGCTTTTTCGTTTGTCATAACCGCGAAAGTAAAGAAAAGACCATACTTGGCAGTAGGAGCAATACCAGCCAGGGCCGCCTGTTGATAAATTGTACAGTTCCCGTTTAATTTTACCGGCATGCATATCAAGATATATTTCGACGATAAACCCCTTTTTCTCGCTACCGAAAAAGACAGCCTTATCGAACCCTTCGCCCATCACGACGACGCCGTGCTGATCGATGAACTGTCGACCCCGGGCGTCAATTCCATGCTCCATGAAATGAGGCAGCCTAAAGTGCATGCGGGCGTTTACCTCCACCCCGACCTGGAAGAACTAAAAAAAGCATTCTGGAAAAAATTCACGGTGTTGCAGGCGGGGGGCGGACTGGTTTTTAACGAGGAAGGAAAAATCCTGATGATGTTCAGAAGGGGAAAATGGGATCTGCCAAAAGGAAAACGGGACGATGGGGAAAGCATTGAAGCCTGTGCCATCCGGGAAATAATGGAAGAAACCGGCCTGAAGCAATTGTCCATGCCATCTCCCCTGCTTACTACCTATCATACCTATGATCTGAACGGAAAGCATATCCTGAAAGAAACCTATTGGTTCAGGCTACTGGCACCGGGTCATCAATTGCTGGAACCCCAGCAGGAAGAGCAGATCACCTCACTCGAATGGGTTGCTCCCGAACAAATTTCCCAATACATGAAAAACAGTTTTCCCTCTATCGAAGAGGTGATGACAACAGCAGGAATTCTCGGCAGCATCTAGACTGACGAGAGGAAGAGAGACAAGGAGTGAGAACGAGAAAGAGAATGGGAA
>CAZSAQ010000017.1:0-78633 GCA_964605065.1 uncultured Chitinophagaceae bacterium | reverse complement strand
AGAGAAAGACAAACAGAGTCATGACCGATTTCCTTTGTGCCCATTGCGGTTCTTTGCGCACTTTGCGTCCAGGAATTTGGGGAGCAGGAGTGAGAACGAGAAAGAGAATGGGAAAGAGAAAGACAAACAGAGTCATGACCGATTTCCTTTGTGCCCATTGCGGTTCTTTATGCCCTCTGCATCCATGCCTATTGCGGAGCGGGAGTGAGAACGAGAAAGAGAAAGGGAAAGAGAAAGGGAAAGAGTAAGAGTAAGGGAGACCGCAAATTTTCAGCTACGATTTTAAGGATCTGAACACTATATCTGGCAGAAATGGTGATGCATTGCCTCCATTTCGGATGATATCCCTCACGATAGTAGAGGCTACAGAAGTATATTTTGGCTCGCCGGTTAAGAAGATGGTTTCAATATTTCGGTCCAGCGCACGATTGGCATCGGCGATCGTTTTTTCGTATTCGAAATCGCTTACATACCGGATACCCCTCAGAATGAAACGGGCACCGATCTCCTGGCAAAAATTAACGGTTAATCCCTCGTAAACTTTACCCGTAACTTTCGGCTCATCCTTGTAAATCTGTTCTATCCAGTCGAGCCTCTGCTCCGGTGAAAACATGGGAGCCTTGGCTGCATTAAGACCGATTCCGACGATGATCCTGTCGAACAACGGCAGGGCGCGGTTGATGATATCGGTGTGCCCAAGTGTAACAGGATCAAAAGTGCCGGGAAATAAACAGATTCTTTCCATGATTGCCGGTTTACAATAATTGTACTTATTAGGATCAGGATGTTTGAGGACTTAACAGGTACAGGGCCGCCATTCGTACCGCCACTCCGTTCTCCACCTGTTGCAGTATGATCGACTGGCCGCTATCGGCCGCATCGCTATCCAATTCTACTCCCCTGTTGATGGGGCCCGGGTGCATGATCACGATTTCTTTTCCGAGGCTTTCGAGCAAGCGGCGGTTGATTCCATAAGCCAGGCTGTATTCCCTGAGTGATGAAAACAGCACCTGGTTCTGCCTCTCGAGTTGTATACGAAGAACGTTTGCCACATCGCACCATTCAAGGGCCTTGCGCAGGTCATACTCCACCCGTACATCGAACGCCTCTTTCATATGAACGGGAATCAGTGTGGGAGGACCCGCTACCGTTACCTCTGCCCCCATCTTTTTCAGGAGGTAGATATTGCTCATCGCAACCCGGCTGTGCATGATATCGCCGATAATGGCCACTTTCAACCCTTCCAGGGTTCCGAATTTCTCCTGCATCGAAAAAGCATCCAGTAAACCCTGTGTGGGATGCTCGTTGATACCGTCGCCGGCATTGATGATGGCCGCAGGTATGTGTTTGGCCAGAAAATGAGGCGCTCCGCTGGAACTGTGCCGCATCACTACCATGTCCACCTTCATCGACAAAATATTGTTTACTGTATCCAGCAGGGTTTCCCCTTTTTTCACCGAAGAAGTACCGGCCGTAAAACTGATGGTATCGGCACTCAGCCTTTTTTCCGCCAGCTCGAAAGAAATTCGGGTTCGGGTGGAATTCTCAAAAAAGAGGTTCACTATCGTTACATCCCGTAAAGAAGGAACTTTTTTTATCGGCCGCTGTAAAACGTCTTTGAATTGGGAGGCTGTTTGTAAAATGGTCTGAATATCTTCCCTGGTAAGATCGCGAATACCTAAAAGATGTTTGGTAGAAAGCTTCATCTTAGGGAGCGAAGATAAACGATTCGACCCTATATCCCCAAATGATTTTACCCCACTTAATGAAGGTTGTTGACGATTTTTCGGGAGTTTTTTACGAAGATTTCCCGGATCATATCCTTGTATACCTGGTCAGATGATGGAACAGGCCTTGCCTTAGACCTGACGAGTTCTATATCTTTAGACCCCATCGCCTGAAAATTTCCCGTATAAGTAGCGGATTTGTTTTCCCATTTATAACTCTCGGCCAGCACCTCATTCCAGCCCGACTGCAATTCCGGCAACCGGGTAGCCGATACGGCAATTCTCACTATAGCATTGACTGATTTCTCATAAACGACCATATCGGCATAAACGGTAGTATGTTGTTTGCGCACGTCCTCTGCTTCATCTGAATAAGTATTGGTGGTAACGTCTCGTGAAACGGACCGGTTTTGTTGATTGATGACCGGCTCATTGACATGCAGTTCGAGTATGGTAAGATCCAGAATGTAATTTGACTGACCGGGAATGGGTTGCGCATTGTCTGTTTGAAAGATAAATTCGGCGGGGCGTTTGCGAAAATCCTTTTTGAGGGCAGCTACCAGTTGATGCTGCAGATAATCGCCATGGTTCCAATCGCCGGAAACCAGTTCCATTCCTTTAATACGAATCAATACGTAAAGAGTATCTCCTTCGGAGGGGCGGCCAGGCTGGTGCGCCGCTAAAAGTTGAGCGTTGCCCATCAGAATCAACAGACTTGCCAGGATGCGACGAAGCATACCATTATTTTTTACTAATCTACAAAAGAGAATCGGAATGCGGCCCTACTCCTGCTCGAGCAGCACGACTTCCTGGCGCTGGTCCCTGTTTTTCCAGAAAACCTTCACCTTCTGGGAAAGAATGGAATCAATTGACCGCCCAACATAGTCGGGCTGAATCGGGAGTTGGCGCGAAAACCTCCGGTCAATGAGTATGCAAAGCTCTACCCTGGCCGGCCGGCCAAAATCGAGCAATGCATCCAGGGCTGCGCGGATGGTTCGACCGGTATGCAATACGTCGTCTATCAGCACTACATTTTTATTTTCAATCCCGAAAGGTATATCGGTATGATTGGCCAGGTGCAGTTCCTTGCGAACGTCATCACGGTAAAAAGTAATATCGAGTTTTCCGTACAGTACTTCCCGCCCGGGAAGCATCTGCCTGATCTCTTCTACAATCTGGTCAGACACAAAAACTCCCCTGGGTTGCAGGCCTATGAGTACTGTGTTGTCGAGATTCACGTGATTCTCTACAATCTGGTGGGCCAGTCGCTTGATGGTAATTGCGAGTTGCTGTTCGTTTAGAATCGTTTTCAAAAGTGCCCGATTTGAACTATAAATGTAAATCTTTACGTTGATACTTGATAATTGGGATCAGTCACACGAAGGAAAATAATCCATTCACTTATTTCTCTTTCTCCATTTCCATCGCCAGCTTTACTGCCGCAGCGGCATTGATGATCTTGCCCGACCGGCATAATTGCGAAAAAGGAACTTTCCTGTTGTTATCACCGGGCAAAAGCACCTTTTCGTTAACCGCGGTTCCTGATTTCATCAGGATATCGATGATCTCAGCAGGTGTCAGCCGCGGGAAGTACGACTTCAGCAGGGCTGCTACTCCGGTAGCTACAGGGGCGGCGAAACTGGTTCCATCTGCTGCTTCGTATCCATTATTGACGGTTGTTGAATAAATGTAAACGCCGGGTGCAAAGATATCTACCCAGGAAGCGCTGTAATTGGAGAAGGGAGCGCTCAATGATCCGGTACTCGAATCGCCGCTGGCACCCACCGTTAGAAAATTAACGGGCCTGCTTCCATCCAGAAAGGAGGGGCTGGGATAAAATACGTGGAGCCCGATATCTGCTCCATCATTGCCTGATCCGTGAACGAGCAGCACACCGCGGGAAGCTGCGTACCGAACGGCATCATCCACAAATTGTTTATAGGGCGACACGGGCTTTCCAAAACTCATATTGATGATGCTGGCTCCATTGTCGACGGCATAGCGGATGGCGAGCGCCACATCTTTGTCGTGCTCATCTCCGCCGGGAACAGCCCTGATGGCCATTATCCGAACATTATCGGCGATTCCGTCCATGCCGATGCCATTGTTCCTGGCGGCGGCAATGATGCCTGCCACGGAAGTACCGTGGTTACCGCTACCCTCCTTGAGGTTGCTGTTTCCGTAAAAACGGTCATTGATGTCGGTATACCTGTCGCCCGTCAGCTCTCCCCGGAAATCCTGAGGCGGTTGCTCCTTTCTTTGCTTTTTGGCCAGCAACTGATCCTTATAATGGGCAATATCGTCGAGAATCATCTGTTGTGTAACTGTGGAATCGGTAGTCTGCTCAAACATGGTCTGCCATACCTGTACTTCCCTGGTTTCATTTTGCAGGGAGGATTGACCGAGATGCCTGATGGTGAATACGGGGGTCTTTAACCGGTCGCAAATGATTCTGGAAGTCTGGAGGAGAATATCCTGGAAACGGCTGATATCGGGAAGTTCCTTTACAGCGTCCCTGTAATTGGACTCAATGATCGAATCGGCTTTTTTCCATTGAGAATACAGGAACTGTTGCGAAGCGGGAATATCATTCCCTGTTTTCCCTTCGAATGTATCTTTCCAGTGGTGGTATACCCGCGCGATCTCATGGGTGTTGCGGGTGAGATTAACACCGGATTTGCTTCCGCAAAAATTCCATCCGTAGGTATCGTCGGGATACCCATTCTTATCATCATCGAGCCCGTTGCCCGGAATTTCTCCGGGGTTGCGCCATAGGATCGGCAGGAGATCTTCCTGAAGAGTGTCGATACCGCTGTCGATCACGGCTACTATTACAGTCTTGCTCCGGCGCCCTTTGAGCAGTTCGTAGGCCTGGGCAAGACTGATTCCCCGGTATCTGTCTTGCTGATAATCCAGTAAGTGCCATCCCTTCTTCTTCTCAGGAAGCGGTTGGGCGACACCGACCGAAAACAAAAATAAGGCAGTCAGCAATCCGAAACATTTCAGTAATGTTCTCTGAATATTTGTTGCCGGGTGCCCGCTTTCCATGCTTACATACATTGATTGAACTTTACTCTTCGCCGAGGAAGGGGTAATGATAATCGACCGGGGGATTGAAGGTTTCTTTGATGGTTCTGGCGCTCAACCAGCGGTAAAGGTTCAGGATAGAGCCGGCTTTGTCGTTGGTGCCGCTGGCCCTGGCGCCTCCAAAGGGTTGTTGTCCTACCACAGCACCGGTAGGCTTGTCGTTGATATAAAAATTACCCGCTGCATTTCTGAGCCTGGCCGTTGCCAGTTCTACCGCCTGGCGGTCTTGTGAAATCACCGAGCCGGTCAGGGCATAGGGAGAAGTGCTGTCAACCAGATCCAGCGCTCTTTCAAATCCGTTGGCCGGGTAGACATAGATCGTCAATACGGGTCCGAAGATTTCTTCGCACATGGTAACATATTTCGGGTCTTTTGCTTCGATCACGGTAGGCTGAATAAAATAACCTTCTTTCTTGTCGCATTTGCCGCCCGCCAGAATTTCGGCTTTTGGATCTTTCTTCGCGTTGTCGATATAGGATTTGATTTTATCGAAGCTCTTTTCATCGATCACCGCGTTGATAAAATTCGTGAAATTTTCTACGGAGCCCATTTTGAAGCTCTTGATTCCTGCTACCAGCTTTTTCTTTACTTCTTCCGCTATATTGGAAGGGATGTACGCACGCGATGCCGCCGAACATTTCTGACCCTGGTATTCGAAGGCGCCGCGCAGCAGGGCCGTGGCCACCACATCGGCATCGGCACTTTTGTGGGCCAGTACAAAATCCTTGCCTCCTGTTTCTCCCACGATCCTTGGGTAAGATCTGTAGAGGCCGGTGTTTTTACCAATGGTTTCCCACATCTGGTTGAAAACCCCCGTGGAACCGGTGAAGTGAACACCTGCAAATTCACGATGACTGAAGCAGACTTTACCGAGCGTTGGTCCATCTACATAGATCAGGTTGATAACGCCATCCGGTAATCCGGCTTCTTTGAGGATGCGCATGAACATTTGCGCGGAATAAATCTGGGTATGGGCAGGCTTCCACACTACTACATTTCCGCACATTGCCGCCGAGGTGGGAAGGTTACCGCCGATGGCAGTGAAATTGAATGGAGTGATCGCCAGCACAAACCCTTCCAGTGCCCGGTACTCCATGCGGTTATGCATGCCCGGGGAACTGATGGGTTGCTGCTTGTATATTTCGCCCAGGAAATGAACATTGAAACGAAGGAAATCTATGATTTCGCAGGCGCTGTCAATTTCTGCCTGGTAAGCATTTTTACTTTGCCCGAGCATGGTGGTGCCATTCATGTAGGGGCGATACCTGGTTGCGATGAGGTCGGCAGCCTTCAGGAATATGTTTGCCCGGTTTTCCCAGCTCATATTGGACCATGATTCGCGGGCAGCGAGTGCCGCGTCGATCGCCTGTTTTACGTGCTTCTCTTCTCCCTCATGATAATAGCCCAGCACATGTTTAATTTCATGAGGCGGGTGCATGCTCTTTTTCTTATTGGTTCTTACTTCTTTTCCGCCAATATACATGGGTACATCTGCCTGTGTGCTTTTCAATTCGGCCAATACCTGCTTGAGTCTTTTTTTCTCGGGGCTGCCGGGTGCATAATTCAGAACAGGTTCATTAACGGGGAGAGGGTAAGTGAAAGTTCCGACTAACATACTATTGATTTAATGCCCGCAAAGATAACACATACGAGCGGTAGTTAAGGGAGCAAGGTCACACAAGGACGTCAATTATTTTACCGGTTGTTGATCGATATCAGCACAAACTCCTGGTCTTTCTGGGTAAACCACAGTTCACCCTTTCCGATCATGGCGCCCTGGAAATTGCGAAATATCTGCCGGAAATCCTGTGAAGCAATTGCCTTTTTCACCGCCGGAGTAATCAGCGAATCGTATTGGAGAAGAAACTCATTCCTGTCTTTAACGGGCGGATTGATCATCGGGTAAGAAACGGCGCCGGCTACTTTTTCGCGCTGGCCGGATAATACCCAGTATTGAAATTGTTTTAGAAATCTTTTAAACGCAACCGCGTCCCGGATACCCGCCGTAGCCCAGGTTGCCGGACGGCTGCCATCGGAAAAAACCGAATCATCTGCAATATCGGCCTCAGGCAATGTGAGCGAATCCTGAACCAGCTTTTCGACCGGCCGCGATAACCCGGACGAATCCGATGACCCGCCAGGATGCCCGCCGGGCGACTGGCAGGCCGCCAATAGCATGAGGTATGCTGGAATTAACAAAAGTACTTGCCGGACAGGTTTCATGTCTGCCTTTTTATCTTGATCAGGATGGTGCTTCTTCTTTTTCCATCATGAGGTAAGCCTTGATAAAGCCATCGAGTTCGCCATCCATGACGGGTTGAACATTGCCCACTTCATAGTTGGTACGATGGTCCTTGATCATTTTATAAGGATGGAATACATAGGAGCGTATCTGTGATCCCCACTCGATTTTCTTCTTGCTGGCATTGGCCGCATTCTTGAGTTCTTCCCTTCTGCGCAATTCCTCTTCGTAAAGGCGGCTCTTCAGCATCTGCATCGCTTTTTCACGGTTGCCCAGCTGGGTACGCTCGGTCTGGCAAACCACCACGATCCCGGTGGGAATATGCGTCAGCATTACCTTGGTCTCTACTTTGTTCACGTTCTGACCACCGGCGCCTCCGCTTCGGGCGGTTTCCATTTTCACATCGGCATCCTTTACTTCAATAGTGATGGTATCGTCTACCAGCGGATACACAAATACAGAAGCGAATGAAGTATGCCTGCGGGCATTGGAGTCAAAAGGAGAAATACGAACCAGCCGGTGAACGCCGCTTTCTGCTTTCAGGAACCCGTAGGCAAAAGGACCTTCGAATTGAAGCGTGGCGGTTTTGATTCCAGCCCCATCGCCCCAAACCCAGTCGAGCTCGGTTACTTTCCAGCCCTGCTTTTCGCCGTACATCCTGTACATTCTTGCCAGCATTTCAGCCCAATCCTGGCTTTCGGTACCCCCGGCGCCTGAATTGATCTGCAAAACCGCCGGTAATTCATCTTCTGGCTGGTTAAGCGTGCTCTTGAACTCGGCTTCTTCTATTTTCTCCAGCGCCTTCTGATAAGCTTCCCTGGTCTCCTCTTCGGTAGCATCCCCGCTCTTCCAGAAATCAAACAATACGGCAAAATCTTCCACTGCTGTAGAGGTATCATCGTACAGCTTCACCCAATACTCGTTTAATTTGATGTTTTTGAGGATTTCAGTTGCCCGCTTGTTATCGTCCCAGAACCCCGGGCTCAGAGACAACTGCTTATCTTCGGCTATTTTGAATTGACGGTTGTCGACGTCAAAGAAACCTCCTCAGGACCAGTACCCGGTCCCTCATATCCTGAATCTTTTCTTGTGTCATAGGGTGCGAAAATATGGAATTTATTGGTTTGGGGTTGAGGTTTACCGTTTGGGGTTTGAGGTTTACCGTTTACCGTTTGGGGTTTAAATTTTTGGCACAGTAAACCAAATGCCTGGCGGAGGGTTATTAGTAATGCAATGGCACTATTTCGTTTTACCCCGCTAAAAACAGAAATTTGCAGCCAATAAACAGTAAACCGCAAACGGTAAACCTCAAACCCCAAACGGTAAACCTCAAACTTCAAACCTCAAACCGAAACATGATCCAAGCTTACAATTTCATTGCCAGCTGGCAGCTATTTCCTGAAAAAGGGGTTTATGAGTTCGGTGAACGGCCCCGTAGTGGAATTTACCAGATTGAAGCAGAGACCGACAGCAGGCAGTTACATATTTCACATAATTGGGTATCCCTGGAAAACAACGCCTTTCATGCCACCTACGAAGTGATCGCCGACAATCAAAAAAATCCCTTTTCAGATACGGATTTTGCAGAGCAGGCCATGGTAAACTTTGTAGACGGGATTCGTTTTGAAATACTTTTTTTCAGGAACGGACAGCAGAGCCTGCAGGTAATTCATGAAATCATGCCGAATGGTTACCTCCGCCTAACGCAACAGGGTGTGAGAGAAGATCAGTCGGTTTACACCAATGTCGAGTACTATCATAAACAGCTCAGTGTACTTCCCTATTCTGCTTCGGTATCCGGAGCGGTAATCCGTCCAACAGAAGAAGGCGTGATCCGTCACAAAGCTTTAACAGCAATGGAAGAGCAGACCAATATGCAGCTGGAACAGATACGCAAACAAATTGAACTGCTGGCCTTGCAGGCGCAGGAAATCCAGAAACGAAAAGACCTTTCTCTTACCATCTACAGCGCCAAACTCAATTTTGCCCCGGTGATCGGTCAGGTATATTATCTGTATGAGAAAAAGGATGACCAGCACCTTTTATCCCTGGTAAGCCCTCGTGAATGGGGAGGCACCGGGCCTTTCAAGCGGTTCGTTGCGGCGGTTAAACTGCTGGCCGACCATACCTGGATGGAAGTCGTTTAATGCTTTAAAACTGCTTTCTGCATAAAAACCGGAGCATTGTAACGAATGATCGGTGCAGTCGACGTATGTTTGTAAACGAATCGATCAATATGAAAAAAACTACCACACTCTTTATTGCCGCGATGCTATTCTCCACCGCCATCATCGCGCAATCTGCCGACGAAATCGTCAACAAACATCTCGAAGCCCGCGGTGGCGCCGCCAAACTCAGGGAAATCAAATCCATGATCATGGACGGAAGCATGAACCAGGGTGGCGTTGATGTTACCATGAAGTACTACTATCTGGTTGGAAAAGCTACCAAAGTAGAATTCAGCGCGATGGGGCAAACAGGTTACAATATCGTTACAACGACAAACGGCTGGGTATCCAATCCCTTCAATGGAGATGGAGGCGTAACCGATATGACTCCCGAGCAATTGAAGGAAGCTCAGGTCGGGCTGGACCTGATTCCCTTGCTGGATTACAAAACAAAGGGTTACAGCGTTGAATCACTTGGAAAAGAAAATCTGCAGGGAGCAGACTATTACAAGCTGAAACTCACCAGGCCCAATGGAAAGACCGTGATTTATTATCTCGACAATAAATACCTGCTCTTCCGTTCGGTATCCATGGTAAACGCCAATGGAACGGAAACAGAAGTGGTAACGGATTATTCTGACTACAAGACCACTCCCGAAGGATATGTGTTACCATTCCGCAGAACCAGCGGACAAACCGATATCACATTCGATAAGATAGAGATCAATCCGAAACTGGACGAAGCGATATTCAAGCCATCGAACTAGTGGCTGTTGCCAAGCTACCCCTGCCCGACCTGATCATAACCACAACTGGAACCAATGAGACCACAACGCTTATTTCTGCTGATACCGCTGGTGCTGGGTATCATGCTGGCAGGGATGAATTCAAAAGCAGCACTGCCATTGCCAGTGCCCGTAACCGACAGCACATCCAACAGCCGGGAAGAAGTATTCACTTTGGCAGTCAGCGAATTTCATTCACTGCCGAAACCGGAACGCAAAGCCCGTATCCGGGAAGCGCGAAAATTACTTCGACAATACAAAACAGATAAAAAGAAAGCTGCCAACCCGGATGGCGACATCGTTTTCCTGGCTATTCTGGCAGTATTGCTTCCGCCATTGGCCGTATACCTGAAAGAGAAAACCATTAACAAGCGGTTCTGGATAGACCTGCTGCTCTGGTTTTTGTTTATTCTGCCGGGGATCGTGTTTGCGCTGCTGATCGTATTCGGTGTGATTTGAGTTTTCCTGCTAAAATTTTTTATAAGGCGGATCCCGATCCGCCTTTTTCTTTTTTAAGGGAAAGTTTGGTAATTTGGTTCCCATCAATTTAGCCATATGAAAAATAAATTCGCCGGGCTGCTGCTGTTGGTTGGACTTTTTGCCTGTCAGAAAAAAGAAAACGCTCCTGCTACCACTCTGGAGATACTTACCTCCACCAAGTGGCAAATCTATTCACTGACGGTTGCCAATCCGCCCAATTCCACACCGGGTGACATTACCACCACTACCTTCAAAGCCTGTGAACTGGATGATGTGATTGAATTTACCAAAGCGGGGGCTTTCACCGTCAACGAACATACGGATGTATGCCTGCCAGGCACCAACAGGAGCATCTTCGCGAAACTTAACGGAGCGGCCTGGGTATTGTCCGGCCCGGATACGCTGGTAACCCTGAAAGCGGGTTTCCTGGAACAGGCATACCGGATCGGTCAGAAATCCCTTTCCTTTATTGAATTGTACCAGATTCAGAAAAACTATCTCGACGAATACCAGAAATACACCTATACCCTCAGAGCGGTGGAGTAACGTTGTCCTTTCGCCGGACACGAGTAAAATAAAAAAGTCCCGCCAATGGCGGGACTATATTTTTTCTGGCAGTGCGGAAGATTAATAATCCATTCCGCCCATGCCGGGAGCTCCGTGTGAGTGAGGAGCTTCTTCTTTCTTGGGTTTGTCTGCGATCACACATTCTGTAGTCAGCAGCATACCTGCAATAGAGGAAGCATTTTCAAGAGCGATACGGGTCACTTTCGTGGGATCGATAACACCTGCTTTCAGCAGATTCTCGTAATCTTCAGAACGTGCATTGAATCCGTAGTCGGCCTTGCCTTCTTTTACTTTTTGTACAACGATGGAACCTTCGATACCAGCATTGGCAACGATCTGGCGAAGGGGTTCTTCCAGCGCTCTCTTCACGATGGTGATGCCGGTAGCTTCGTCTTCGTTGGCTGTTTTGATTTTTCCGTTCAGGCTTTCGATGGAGCGGATATAAGCCACGCCACCACCGGGAACGATCCCTTCTTCCACTGCTGCCCTGGTAGCATGCAGCGCGTCGTCCACACGGTCTTTCTTCTCTTTCATTTCCACTTCAGTGGCAGCGCCTACATACAGTACGGCTACTCCACCGCTCAGCTTGGCGAGGCGCTCCTGCAATTTCTCTTTATCGTAATCAGAAGTTGTTACTTCGATCTGGGCCTTGATCTGGTTAACGCGGGCGACGATATCATCTTTCTTCCCTTTACCACCTACCACAGTCGTATTGTCTTTATCGATGGTTACTGAAGAGGCCTGTCCGAGATAGCTCAGGTCAGCATTCTCCAGTTTGTAACCCTGCTCTTCGCTGATCACTACTCCTTTGGTGAGGATGGCGATATCCTGCAGCATTTCCTTGCGACGGTCGCCGAAACCGGGAGCTTTAACAGCAGCCACTTTCAGGGTGCCACGCAGTTTGTTTACTACGAGGGTTGCCAGTGCTTCCCCTTCCAGATCTTCAGAGATGATCAGGAGAGGACGGCCGCTCTGCGCAACTTTCTCCAGGATGTGGAGGATGTCTTTCATGGCGCTGATCTTTTTATCATAGATCAGGATGTAAGGGTTATCCAGCTCAGCCTCCATTTTCTCGCTGTTGGTAACGAAATAAGGAGAGATATATCCACGGTCGAACTGCATACCTTCCACCACTTCTACAGTTGTGTCAGTGCCTTTTGCTTCTTCCACAGTAATAACTCCTTCCTTACCTACTTTGCCAAAGGCCTCTGCGATCAGCTTGCCGATCGCTTCGTCGTTATTGGCAGAGATAGTAGCTACCTGCTGAATCTTTTTGCTGTCGCTGCCAACCGTCTGGCTTTGCGCACGCAGGTTTTCAACAACCAGCGCAACAGCTTTGTCAATACCACGTTTCAGATCCATCGGATTGGCGCCGGCGGCAACAATCTTCAGACCTTCCCCGATGATAGACTGAGCGAGAACAGTAGCAGTGGTAGTACCATCACCTGCGATATCAGCAGTTTTGCTGGCCACTTCTTTCACCATCTGTGCGCCCATATTTTCAATCGGATCTTCGAGTTCGATTTCTTTTGCAACCGTTACACCGTCTTTGGTTACGGCAGGTGCACCGAATTTCTTCTCCAGAACTACATTGCGGCCCTTGGGTCCCAATGTAACTTTCACTGCATTAGCGAGTGTATCAACACCCCTCTTCATTTTATTGCGGGCATCGATATCGAAAAACAGTTGTTTAGCCATTTTTATTAGAATTTGAAATTTGAGGATGAATATTGTTTCAGCCCGTCCCGAACGGACCGACCTAAATCAATGAATAAATTATACGATAGCCAGGATATCGCTTTCGCGCATGATGAGCAGGTCATCACCTTCGATCTGGATCTCGGTACCGGAATATTTACCATACAAAACCGTATCACCTACTTTTACCGTCACGGGCTCATCTTTCTTACCAGGGCCGGCGGCAACTACCACACCACGTTGTGGCTTCTCTTTGGCAGTATCGGGGATGATGATACCACCAGCTGTTTTTTCTTCAGCCTTTGCGGGTTTCACGATTACCCTGTCATGCAGCGGGGTAACACTTAACTTGTTTTTAGCCATGATTTATCAGTTTTGATTTTATTTTTTAAGTTTTTGTGGGACGGCGAAACTACAGTAAAATCCATACCATAACTCCGGAAACGGAAAAATTTTCAGTTTCCACCATAAAAATGACAGTTATCGCCCAAACTATCTGAACGCTATACGGTTAACTTGTCAGCCTGCCGGCCCGGGCCCGCATTTGCCGACCGGCACTCCTATCAGCCCTTCCCCGCCCCGGCTTCTCTTTACGTCCAGCCCTTTGCTGATTCTTCCCTATCTTCGCAACTCCAAAAAAAGTTCATTGAGCAATGATCAGCAGAAGAAATATCCGGGTTAAGGTGATGCAGGTGATTTATGCTATCGAAAGCCAGGAAGAATCGCAGAAAACCGCTGCCACACAATTAAATGAAGCCGATAAATTACTCCAGAAACATTTTGACCTGACCCGCCAGTTGCTGGTCTATCTTACCTATTTTATTTCAGAAGTAGCCCGTTACGCAGAAATAGACGCCCGCAACCGGGCATCCAAACACCTGCCCACGGAAGACGACCTGCGGGTAAATATCAAACTCGCTGGAAATGAAGTGGTATGGAAGATACTCGAAAGCGCTTCCTGGAAACAGGCACTCAAAGAGGACAAGCCACAACTGATCGATTCGGGCGAGCTGGTAAGGAAAATCTACCTGGAACTGGTAGAAAAAGATATTTACCGAAAATATATAGCAGAACAGGGCCGCGACCGGAAAGAGGAAAAAGCCATACTTGAATATATCCTCAATGACCTGCTTCTCCCGAACGAATTGGTGGTAAGTCATTTTGAAGAGAATTTTACCAACTGGAACGACGATGCCGACATGATCCTTCAACTGATCAATACCTTTCTGGCAAAACCAGGGCAAAACAGCTACCAGGATATCATCAGCCGGGAAAAACGCGATTTCGCGTCCAGTCTGCTGCGCACCACTCTCGAAAGAAAGGAGTTGTGCCTGGATTATATCAAGCCAAAGCTGAAAAACTGGGATTCGGAGCGGATCGCGGTGCTGGATATGATCCTGATGAGAATGGGCGTTTGCGAATTTCTTTACTTCGAAACCATCCCGCCCAAAGTAACCATCAATGAATACATCGACCTGGCCAAGGAATACAGCACCCAGCAAAGCGGTCAATTCGTCAATGGTATCTTAGACAATATTCACAAAGACTTGGTGCGGGAAAATAAAATGCATAAAATTGATTTTAAGGCAGGTTCAAAAAATCCTGATTGATTACTTTTGCAAAAATGAACCCGATGAAATATCATCTTGTTTCGATCGTCACTCTGGCAGTTCTGTTCGGCTCCTGTCTGAATAAAACGGATAAGGAAGCCACCACGCAGCCACAGGTGGCCACAGCAGGGATACAGCCTAGGGATTCCGCCAATTTCACCCGGATCGAATGGCTGGATTCAGCCAAACACCTGGGCACCATCAACCAGGGCCAGGTGCTTAAAATAGATTATCATTTCAGAAACAGCGGCAACAAGCCACTGGTATTGGAAAATGTTCGTCCTTCCTGCGGTTGTACGGTTGCCAATTTTCCCAAGAAACCCATCGCCCCCGGAGAAGAAGCGGTGATCAATGCAGAATTTGACAGTCACGGAAAAGAAGGGCAACAGCATAAAAGTATTACCGTAACGGCCAATACCGCTGAAGCTACCGAACTTCATTTTGATGTAAACATCGTGAAGTCCTGATCTTATACATAAACATTCACAAAACAATACAATGACAACTTTAGTTTATTTGTTACAAGCCCCCGCAGGAGGAACCCTCCAGTTGGTTTTATTGGGAGGTATGATCCTGGTGTTCTGGCTCTTTATGATCAGACCGCAGGCTAAAAAAGCCAAACTCGCCAAAGAATTTCAGCAGAACCTGCAGAAGGGTTCAAAAGTGGTTACCATTGCCGGTATTCACGGCACCGTTAATAAAATCAATGAAGACGGCACCACCATCAACCTGGAAACAAGCCCCGGCAGTTACATGAAAGTGGAGAAGAGCGCTATTTCCATTGAATGGTCTCAGGCGGCTAATAAAGCAGCGGCTGCCACTCCGGCTCCTGCCAAATAATTAATGAACAACACCGAAATAAATCTCAAAGCTCATTTCTGGGTTTTGAGATTTTTTTTCTGGCTAACTTTCCATTCATGTTACAGGTCGGCATAACAGGTGGTATCGGCTCGGGTAAAACAACCGTTTGCCGGATCTTCGAGATCCTTGGCATTCCGGTTTACTATGCCGATGAGGCTGCCAAAAGGCTGATGACAGAAAGCCCGCTGCGTGAAGAGATCATCCGTCACTTCGGACCGGAAGCATACTCCGGCAACCAGCTCGACCGCGCCTACCTGGCAGCCCGGGTGTTCAGCAGTCAGGAAAAACTCAACCTGCTCAATTCGCTGGTACACCCGGTTACCATTGCAGACGCGGAATCATGGATGAAAAAACAGACATCTCCCTATGTATTGAAAGAAGCCGCCCTCCTGTTTGAAAGCGGCTCATACCGTTTGCTGGACTATATCATAGGCGTTTCCGCTCCTCTTCCCCTCCGGATCAGTCGTACCAGCGCCCGCGACCAGGTAAGTCCCGAGGCGATCCAACAACGGATGGAAAAGCAAATGGACGAAGACGAAAAAATAAAACGGTGTGATTTCGTATTGATCAACGACGAAAAACAACTGCTGATACCACAGGTAATCGACTTACATCAGCAACTGTTGAGGTTATCAAATGACAAGCCCTGATGGAAAACTTCCCCGCTCTCGCCGATTATATCCTGGCCATAATTTTTGGAGTGATTCTTCCCTTTGTATCGGGCTTGCGCAGCCGTGAAGTGTTCCGGGAGATCGGCAGCTACTTCGACAGCCGCGCAAAAAAGCGATTTTACCTGGGCAACAGTTTATTCCTGGCACTGATGGCGATTATCGTCCTTTCCACCTGGTTTTTCTTCGGCCGCCCATTTGAAGTACTTGGGTTTGCCACACCGGAAGAAAATGGCAAAAGCTATCCCTGGTGGCTGATCGTGTTGCTGATTCTGCTGTACCTCATGGATGTATTGCATTCTTTATTCAATCCGGAGGAATTGCAACAAACCCGCGACCAGCTGGAAACTCAAACGCCTTTCATGCCCACGCTATGGAAGGAAATGCCGTCCTATTTTGTCATGTGTGTAAGTGCAGGAATCTGCGAAGAGATCGTGTTCAGGGGGTTCCTGGTTAATTTCTTTAAATCCATCTTTACCGGCTTTCCTTCACCCGCTGCCTGGGCGCTTATTACGCCTTCCCTGATTTTTGCGATGGCCCATTATTACCAGGGCGCCAAAGCTGTTTTCAAAATCCTGGTACTTTCCATGCTGTTCGGCCTGATCTTCTGGACCACAGGATCACTGTATATAGTCATGCTGATTCATTTCCTGATAGACCTGTTCAGCGGAATATTGAGTGTGAAACTGGCGAAGAGAGGGTAGTGAGATGTTTGAGGTTTACGGTTTGAGGTTTACGGTTTTTCCGGGCCTAAAAGGCGTGATTTTTTGGTTTAGACATTTTAAGGTCTATTGCTTGATAAATACCGTAGTCGGCCGATTCAAAATCAGTAATGGGAAACTCATCTGAATTTCTGTAAACAGTAAACTTCAAACCTCAAACGGCAAACCCCAAACAGCAAACCGCAAACCTAAACCATCTCTACTTCAACTTCGACAAAGCCTCCTTGATTCTCTCATAGGCTTTTTCAATTTTTTCCATGCTGTTGGCAAAGGACAGCCGGATGCAGTTGGGCGATCCGAACGCGCGGCCGGTTACAGTCGATACGTGAGCGGTATTGAGCAGGTACATACAAAGATCATCCGCATTTTCGATGGTTTGCTGTCCATCCGATTTGCCGAAATAATAGTTGACCTCCGGAAACACATAAAACGCTCCATCGGGTTGTGTACATTTCCATCCGGGAATTCCGGCAATCAGTTCCATCACCCTGTTTCTGCGGCGCTCGAATTCTTTTGTCATTTCAAGGCTTGGCTTCAGATCGGTTGTCAGCGCAACGATGGCCGCACGTTGCGTAACCGCATTGGCGCCACTGGTAAATTGACCCTGGATCTTTTCACAGGCTTTGGCAATATTGGCATTTGCGGCAATATATCCCAGGCGATAACCCGTCATGGCAAATCCCTTGCTCAACCCATTGACGATGATCACACGGTCTTTGACAGCATCGAACTGGGCGATGCTTTCATGACGGCCAACGAAATTGATGTACTCATAGATCTCATCCGAGATGATCAGTATGTCCGGATGTTTGCTGAATACGTCGGCGAGTGAGGCGAGTTCTTCCCGGCTGTATACAGATCCGGAAGGATTACAGGGAGAAGAGAAGAGGAATACCTTGCTGCGATCTGTGATGTTCGCTTCCAGCTCTGCTGCGGTGATCTTGTAATTGCTTTCCATGCTGGTTGAAACAATTACCGGTACCCCACCGGCGATCTTTACCAGTTCCGAATAAGTAACCCAGAAAGGAGCGGGAATGATTACTTCATCTCCGGCATCTACCGTGGCCAGTATGATATTGGCCAGGCTTTGCTTGGCACCTGTTGAAACAACGATTTGCTCTGGTTTATAATCAAGATTGTTATCCCTTTTCAATTTGGTGCAAACGGCCTCTCTCAGGTCGAGATAACCGGCAACGGGTGTATAATGGCTGTAATTTTCATCAATTGCCTTTTTTGCAGCTTCTTTGATATGTACCGGCGTATCAAAATCAGGTTCGCCAAGACTCAAGTCAATGACATCAATTCCCTTTGCTCTCAGTTCGCGGCCAAGCTTGGCCATTTTGAGTGTTTCGGGTTCATTGAATTTCTGTAACAAAGAAGAAAGTTGCATGGATTCCATCGTTGCTTGCATGTGCTTTGAATTTTACCAATTTGGTTGCGCGAAATTAGGATTAATAATCACTAACACCTGTTTACTTTTCGTAACTAATCTTAAATGTGGATAGGTCGGGAATATAGGCGCGATTCCTCTTGAGTTCGTAGTCGTAAATTACCCTTCCCAGGTTTTTCATAAAGGGAAAACCGACACTGTCGTAGTCATACTGACTGTCGTTCAATACCCCATCGCTGTTGCAATACATGGCTGCGGAAAGCATGAATTCGATATGATGTTCAAAATCCACCACATAGGCAACATCGATCAGAAAGCCGTAAGCATCTCCTACTTTATTGAAAATGCGAAATGATTTGGGAATGGTGCCCTTTTCCGATCCCCAATACAGGAACTTGCAATAGGAATCCCAATACTCCGGGGAGGGGTAGGCCGGTGATGCGCTTTCTCCGGGAAATTCCGACATATACCTGCGGACAAGCTGGTAGTCTTCCGGGCTCAGATTGAATCGCTGGCTGGCCGGTACCGCTTCCGGAAACAACACACTCTTCAGGATCTGGTGCAGGTCTGCCAGCGGAAGCCGGTTCTTTTTGGAAAAATCCATCGGGCCTTCCACTTTTTTATCCCCCCTGTAAAATGCATTTCCCAGCCAGTTGCTTCTTTTCAGATAGGGTTGCTGGTTGAACTGCATCGCCTGCCGGTAGAGGAGGTTATTATTATCGTCGTAAAAGCTCACGGGATTGGTGTGCCGGTTCTGGTCTTCATTCAATACCCGTTCGAGGCGATGGATGATCTCTGCCGAATCGTAACCCATCTTATGTAGTTGCTCATTGATATACTGCTGGCCGAGGAATTCATAGAGCCGGTTGAAGGCATCATTGTCGCTCACCAGGAATATTTTTTTCACGTATTGAGCTACCGATGGTCGCCCGTCGGGGCTGTTGGGATCGTTAAATACCTCGTTCTGCCCGCTGTAGCCGGCGCCGGTTAGCATAGCACTGTTGCGGGTGAGGCCGGGCACTTTCAGTTCGTTGATCCGCTGAAGAGCCAGCAAAGCCGTGGGCATTTTTACGGTGGAAGCGGGATAGAAATAGACATCCGGCCTCAGGTTATAGCGGTAGTCGGTAAATACGGGCTGGTTATTTTCCTTGCGGTCGATTTTTGTATAGATGATCTGGAGGCGAAGGGAATCTTTTTTCGACAGCACCTCCCCCAGCAAGGCTGCGTTGTTTCCCAGCAATTCGGCCAGGAAAGCGTCTGTGTACCCTCCCTCCACCGGCGGTGGCACTTCCCGGGCCGGGGGAATGGGCGCCCTGGGCTCGGGGGCAGACTGAATCTGCCGGGGGCGGTGGCAGCCGCAAAGGAGAATACAGGTAGTGATGATAGTGACTGATAGGGGAACGAGTCGGAAAAACATGTCTTCTGATTGTGTAACGAAAATAACGAATATGGCCTGGCCGGCCGCCTAATTTTAACTCCCTTCCCGTTTGGAAGTCATTAAATTTCATGTAGGTTTGCGAAGTTTAATTAAACCCATCGCTATATGACCTTTAATCGACTTAACAACATTGTGGGGTGGATTGTGTGCCTGATCGCCTGCTCTGTGTATGTATTGACCATGGAACCTACAGGCAGTTTTTGGGATTGCGGCGAGTTTGTGTCCAGTGCCTACAAACTGCAGATACCCCACCCGCCCGGAGCACCGTTGTTTACCCTGCTGGGCCGGTTCTTTATAGTGTTGTTTGGCGATGACCCCCTGAGCGCTGCCAGGGGAGTAAACTTCATGAGCGCCATTGCCAGTGGTTTTACCATTCTTTTCCTGTTCTGGACCATCACCCATTTTGCCCGCAAAATTGTTCAAAAGAAAGGCGAGGAAATGACCAGCAGCCAATTGCTGATCGTCATGGCATCCGGTGTGGTGGGTGCTCTGGCTTACACATTTTCCGATTCATTCTGGTACAGTGCTGTGGAAGGTGAAGTATACGCGCTCTCCTCTTTTTTTACAGCCCTTGTTTTCTGGGCGATATTGAAATGGGAACATGAAGTGGACCTGGAAAGCCAGACAGACGGACATAAATTTTCCCGTGCCGATCGCTGGCTCGTGTTCATCTTCTTCATGATGGGGCTTTCCATTGGGGTTCACCTGCTGAACCTGCTGACCATTCCGGCGATCGTGATGGTTTATTATTTCAAAAGATTCAAAGTTACGGCTGCCGGAACTTTCTGGGCTTTCGTGCTGGGTTGTATCATTACCGGACTGGTACAGGTAGTGATCATTCAGTGGAGCATCAAGGGAGCCGGCTTATTCGATATCTATTTTGTCAACTCATTGGGAACGCCCTTCTTCGTCGGTTTTGCTATTTATTTTGTTTTGTTGTTTGGATTGCTGATCATGGGTCTGCGGTTCAAATCACATCATGTAGCGAAATTTACAGGGTTCGCCATCTGGCTGGGAGCCATTCTGCTCCTTTTCTGTTTCCCGTTCGTCAGTTCGGTCAAAACTTTTTTGGCGCTGCTCATCTTCATTGGAGCCATTATTACTGCTGCGTACTACTTCCGGAGCGGTGTCCCCTCCTTCCTGAAAATTGCGATCCTGTCTACCATATTCGTGGTGATCGGTTACTCCACTTATTTTACCACGCTCATCCGTTCTTCCGCGAACCCCTCGGTGGATATGTATAATGTGGACAACCCGGTGAGCCTGGTCGGATATCTCAGCCGTGATCAGTATGGCGACTGGCCGATTCTGTACGGACCTGATTTTACTTTCCGCTCCCCTTCAGTACCGGCAGGTCGCATGTACGTGAAAGGTAAAGACAAGTACAACGATGTAGGCCAGATGCGCAAACTGGACTACATGGGGTCGCCTTCAGAACAGGAGATCGAAAACATTTTGAACCAGCATCCCGACTGGGACGCCAACAAACTGAAGCCGCATCTTTTTCCCAGGATGTATGATCCGGGAGGCGAGCGTAACCAGGAATACGTATACCGCACTTTCGGCGGCATGAGCGCCGATGATCAACCCACTTTCGTAAATAATATCAAGTACTTTGTTTCCTACCAGTTTAACTGGATGTACTTCCGGTACTTTATGTGGAATTTTGCCGGAAAACAAAATGACCTGCAGGGATTCGGAAACGTGAGAGACGGCAACTGGGCCAGCGGCATCAATTTCATTGACAGGGGAATCCTGAAAACCAGTACGCCGGATATTCTTCCCACTACCGCCGGAAAAGATAACAAAGCCAATAACAAGCTCTTCTTCCTGCCGCTGATACTTGGTGTGCTCGGAGCCATTCACCAGTTCAGGAAAACCAGGAGAGATTTTCTGATCAATTTCCTGCTGTTCTTCTTTACCGGTTTTGCCATCGTGATCTATCTCAACCAATCGGGCTTCCAGCCTCGTGAACGGGACTACGCATATGTGGGATCGTTTTATGCCTTTGCGGTATGGATCGGTCTCGGAGTGATCTTTGTGCGTGACCTGCTACAGAAATTCCTGAAAGAACCAATGGCGGGATATGCCGCTTTTGGTATCAGCCTTCTGGCGGTACCGGTCTTAATGGCTTCCCAGGAATGGGACGATCACGACCGAAGCAAAAAAACACTGGCCTACGATCTTGGAAAAGACTACCTGGAAAGCTGTGCCCCCAATGCCATTGTCATTTCTTTCGGAGACAACGATACTTACCCGCTCTGGTATACGCAGGAAGTGGCCGGCAACCGCCCCGACCTGCGCGTAATGAACTACAGCCTGCTCGGTACCGACTGGTACATCAACCAGCTCAGGTATAAAGTCAATTCCAGTGATCCGGCTGATGTGATCTTTACACCCGAGCAGATCGAAGGATCCAAACGCGAACAGATATTTGCCTATGGCTCCCTGAGCAGGCCCTTCCCGAACAATCCGGCTTCGCAGTTCGACCAGAACAAATATTATGATCTCTACGATATCCTGAAAAATGTGACCGGCAGCGACGACAGGAAATTCAGCGTACCCATCGGTGATGGTGATTTCCTGAACTCTTTCCCCGTCAGCAAAGTGACCGTACCGGTTGACACTGCCATGGTACGCAAGACGATTCCTTTCAATCCAACCGACAGCCTTGTCAGCGAATTGAAACTGGACATCAAGAAGACATATATGTTCAAGAATGACCTCGCTGTATTAGCCATCATTGCCGCCAATAAATGGAAGCGCCCTATATACTTTACCTCCACCCAGGAATTGGAAGAACTGGGTCTTGATAAATATGTACGCATGGAAGGACTGGCCTACCGACTGGTGCCGGTCGAAACCAAGGGCGGTTCCTCTATTGAAAATGATGTGGCCTTTGATAATGTGATGAAAAAATTTGCCTACGGAAGCGCCAACAGACCAGGCGTGTTCTATGACGAAGAGAATCGCCGTCATATCAATAGTATCCGCCTGGCACATGCCATCATCGCATCCAACCTGGCCCTGGCAAATAAAAAGGATTCAGCTTCCAAGATTCTGAATCGCTATGACCAGATGGTACTGGAGTCCAATGTTCCGTACGGAATGACCTCCAACAGAGGTAACCAGCACAATGCCATTACCATGAGTTTCCTGCAGGCCTCTTACCAGGCAGGTGACTTGAACCTGGCAAAAAAAGTTTCTGCTTCCCTGAAGAAAGACTTGAATGAACAGTTGAAATACTATCGCTCATTAGGTGATGAGAAGATGACCACCGAACAGTTGGCCATGGAAGCGGCCTCCTATATCACCCAAAAACCTACCGGCAACCTGAACGAATACCAGGAGGGCTTTGCCAGAGATATCTACAGCTGTTACCAGATGCTGAAACAAATGGAGGATTTGGAAAAGATATACAAGGTGCCCGGCACGGCCAACCCTGCCGAAACAGGTCCTCAAACGATCCAATCGCCTGACACGCAATCCAAAAAATAACAGGTTAACAGTACCATAACTTTCGAATCCCGGAATGAACTTTCCGGGATTTTTTTTATTATTTACTTAGTACGAACTTAGAAGTACTTTCCGCACGGTGGTTACCGTCAACGATTGGATGCCAGGGAAATTAATTACTAAACATGATTGGACACCATTTTTCGCGTTTTGATCCCAACAGCCAGGGCAAATCAAAATTTGACCAGCTATTGGACATATTCATGCAATTGCTCACCTACACCAACGGTGATGTGGGCGAAGCCCTGAACTGGATGAATCAGCTGGATAAGGAATACGAACTTACCAATGACGAATACGGCATGGGCGATTTTATCGAAGAACTGAAAGAAAAAGGATATATCGACGACAACAACCAGTCAGGCGAAATAAAGATCACGCCTAAAACCGAACAGGGCATCCGTAAGCGTTCGCTCGAAGAGATTTTCGGCAAACTGAAGAAAACCAAAAAGGGCGATCACCACAGCTTCAAACCCGGTCAGGGTGATGAAATCAATCCCGAAACCAGGCCCTTCCGCTTTGGAGATATGCTGGAACAGATCGATTTCACCACTTCCATCCGCAATGCACAGATCAATCACGGCATCGAAAGTTTCAACA
Organism: uncultured Chitinophagaceae bacterium; assembly: GCA_964605065.1. Classification (GTDB taxonomy): domain Bacteria; phylum Bacteroidota; class Bacteroidia; order Chitinophagales; family Chitinophagaceae; genus Endoryza. Next base: position 55,074 of record CAZSAQ010000017.1, on the reverse strand, counting down.
TGCAGGAAGACGACCTGGCTATCCGGGATACCGACTTCAAGGCGCAGACCTCTACGGTGCTCATGATCGATATTTCACATTCGATGATCCTGTACGGCGAAGACCGCATCACTCCCGCCAAGAAAGTGGCCATGGCCCTGAGTGAACTCATCACCACCAAATATCCCAAAGACACGCTCGACATCGTCGTTTTCGGAAACGATGCCTGGCCCGTTGAAATCAAAGACCTCCCCTACCTGCAGGTAGGTCCCTATCATACCAATACCGTGGCGGGTCTCGAACTGGCGATGGATATCCTGCGAAGAAGACGAAACCCCAACAAGCAGATCTTCATGATTACCGATGGCAAGCCTACCTGTTTGAAAATTGGTAAACGCTATTATAAAAACAGTTTTGGTCTCGACAGGAAGATCACTACCCGCTGCCTCAACCTGGCCGCGCAGTGTAAGAAACTCAAGATCCCGATCACCACATTCATGATCGCAACCGATCCTTACCTCCAGCGTTTCGTGCAGGAATTCACCGAAACCAATAACGGCAAGGCCTTCTTCGCGTCGCTGGATAACCTTGGCGCATTTATATTCCGTGATTTCGAAAGCGGAAAACGCAAAACAGTCTATTGAAAACAATACCGGCCAGCCCCGATTTCAGCAGCCAGCCGGCCAATAATCTTTTTTGAATTATGAACACATCAATCAATACACTAGGAGAGCTTAGAAAAAGCGGATACAAACCCCGATCCATCAAGGAAGAAGTACGGGAGAACCTGATCCGCAAATTGCAGACGGGTGAAGAAACATTCACAGGCATCATCGGTTACGAGGAAACCGTGATTCCCGATGTAGAAAGAGCCTTATTGTCGAGACACAATATTCTGTTCCTGGGCTTAAGAGGCCAGGCCAAAACCAGGATGGCGCGACAGATGGTGGAACTGCTGGACGAATACATTCCTGTTATTGCCGGCAGTGAGATCAACGACGACCCCTACCATCCGATCTCCAAATACGCAAGGGAACTGATCGCCGCCAAAGGAGACGCCACCCCGATCGAATGGATGCACCGAAGCGAACGTTACGGTGAAAAACTGGCCACTCCGGATGTGAGCGTCGCCGACCTGATCGGCGACATCGATCCGATCAAAGCAGCCAACCTGCGCCTCAGCTTTGCCGATGAAGGGGTCATCCACTACGGCATCATCCCCAGAAGCAATCGAAGCATTTTTGTCATTAATGAAATTCCCGATCTGCAGGCCAGGATACAGGTGGCCCTTTTTAATATCCTGGAAGAAGGAGATATCCAGATTCGTGGTTTCAAACTGAGAATGCCGCTCGATATCCTGTTTGTATTCACAGCTAACCCGGAAGACTATACGAACAGGGGATCCATCGTTACTCCGTTAAAAGACCGCATTCAGAGCCAGATACTCACCCATTACCCCAAATCCATCGAAGCCGCACTCAGCATTACCGAACAGGAAGCACGCATACACCAGGATCAGAAAGTGAAAGTGAAAGTCAGTGACCTGGTGAAGAGACTGATCGAGCAGATCGCTTTTGAAGCAAGAACCAACGAATATGTGGACAAGAAAAGCGGGGTATCTGCCCGCCTCAGTATATCGGCTTTTGAAAACGCATTGAGTTCAGCCGAAAGAAGGGCGATCCTCAACAGGGAAAAGGAAACCCACGTGTGGATCAGCGACCTGGCCGGCATTATTCCCTCCATCACCGGAAAGATCGAGCTCGTTTATGAAGGCGAACAGGAAGGCCCTTACCAGGTGGCGATGAACCTGCTCGACAAGGCCATCCGTTCGCAATTTGTACAGTATTTCCCCAATCCCGAATCGTCTAAAAAGAAAAGGCCCAATGCCCAGCAACCTGCGGCAGAAAACCCTTATAAATCTGTTCAGGCCTGGTTCGACAAAGGCAACTCTGTAAACCTGCTCTTCAATAGCCGGGATGAGGACAAGATCCAGCAACTGTACAAAGTTGACGGACTTCACGCCCTAGCAAAAAAACATTTCAAGCACGCCAATGAAAAAGAAGCCGCGCTGCTGATGGAATTCGTATTGCATGGACTGGCCGCCTACTCCGTCATCAGCAAGAAGATGGTAGAAGGCAGGCTGGAATTTAAAGACCTCATGGGTTCCATTTTAAATCTGGGCAGCAGCTCCTCACTTGGGGAAGAAGATTTTGACACCGAGGATTTCAACTAACCGGGTAATATTATTCGGGCTTAACTGGCCCGAATAATATTTCAGAATTTATATCCGAACGATACAGAGGCATAATAAGGGAAGAATCCAAAGCTGCCGAAAATGGGTGTTACGCCCGCCCGGAAAGTAAAACCCGGCGTATTGGGCTGGTAACGGTAGCCGAAGTTCAGGTGTCCGAATGTGGTTCTGAAAACATCGCCATCGTCGCTGAAATCGTTACTCGCGATCAATGGAGTAATGCCTGCTCCTACTTCAAAGTAATTCTTGGTATCCTTTCCGATCAGGTAGTTCAAGCCAATGGGTATGAACAAGGCAGTATTGCCATCCAGCGCTACGCCTCCGAAACCGATTCTCGCTCCAATACCGTTCTCTTTTTTGGTGAAACGGGTGTCGAAATTAAAGGAGGCCAGGCCGGGCCCTCCCAATTCAAAATAAATAGATTTTGCAGCGGTTTGGGCTTTCATAGCCTGCCCTCCCAGCAGGAGGAGACAGACCATCAGGGTTGATTTTTTCATGTTGTGCTATTTGCCGGGGTTGACATCGGTTTCCGGAAAAACGATGCTTACAGGATATTTACCTCTCTATCCAGCTGAACATTAAATGTTTCTTTAACAGATAAGAGGATCTTTTCACTCAGGTCGTATATCTGTTTGCCGGTAGCTTGTCCATAATTCACCAATACCAGTGCCTGTTTCGGGTGACAGCCGGCATCTCCCTCACGGTAGCCTTTCCATCCGCATTGTTCAATAAGCCAGCCCGCTGCCAGCTTCATGCTTCCATCCGGATTCTTGTATCCCACCATCCCGGGATGCTGCTGGCGCAGCTTTTCAAATTGATCTGCAGGGATGGATGGATTTTTAAAGAAACTGCCCGCATTTCCGGTTTCCCGGGGATCAGGCAATTTGGAGCGCCGGATATTGATCACCGCCTGCGAAACAGACCGGATATCCGGAACGGTGATCTTCATTCTTTCCAGCTCTTCCCGGATCGCGCCATAGCTCGTATGCAAAGCGGGAGATTTCGACAAGCGAAAAGTGACGGTGAGTATGATGAACTGATCTTTCCACTTCCGTTTAAAGGCACTCTCCCGGTAACCAAATTCACAATCTGTTCTGGTAAACGTATATACCTTTTCCTCCTTCACATGAAAGGCTTCCAGGTTCCAGAAAGCCGATTCCAATTCCACCCCGTAGGCCCCTATGTTTTGCATCGGTGCTGCTCCCACACTCCCGGGAATGAGTGAAAGATTCTCCACGCCTCCCCAACCCTTCGCGAGGGCATACTCCACGAACTCCTGCCAGACTACACCCGCACCAGCCCTTACAAATACCGCTTCCGATTCTTCATGCAGCTCCTCGATACCCTGTATTTCATTCTTTAAAATGAGACCGGCAAAATCGTGGGTAAACAACACGTTGCTTCCTCCCCCCAATACCATTACCGGTACCTGCGCCTGGCGGGCCCATACCAGCAATCGACTCAGGCGGTCTGCTGAATCGAAAGAAGCAAAATAGGCGGCTTTGACATCAATACCGAAAGTGTTATATTTCCTCAGGGAAACGCCGGAAAGAATATTTAATTCAGAAGGCATACCTGCAAAGTAATAAAATATATGGCAGACAATACCGTAGTAGTAATAGGTGCCACCGGACTGATCGGATCACAACTGGTTCAAAAATTACTCGCAGATCCTTATTTCACCAAAGTGAGGATTATTGTCCGTCATTGGGAACAGCCCATCCCTCCCCGGCTGGAAGTCATCAAAAGTACATTCACGCAGGAGGAATTGAATCGACAGGTAGGCGACTGTTCGGCTATCTTCAGCTGCATGGGTACAACTCAGAAAAACGTAAAAGGTGATCAGCAACTCTATCATAAAATCGACGTGGAAATTCCTGTACAGGTAGCCAGGGTGGGAAAACTACATGGCGCCCGTAAATTTTTAATGGTATCCTCCGTGGGTGCCGACCCCGCCAGCCGAAATTTCTATTTGCGATTAAAAGGACTTGCTGAATCGGAAATCACTGCCGTTCAGCTGGATGAAACGCATATATTTCGTCCCTCCTTTCTTGTGGGACCGAGGGCAGAGAACCGGCCTTTGGAAAAAATAATGACTCCCCTGATGCAGGCGTTCTCTTTTTTCCTGGCAGGAAATTTAAAAAAATACCGGGCAATACATTCCACAAATATTGCCTCGGCGATGATAACCGCCTGCAAACAAAAGAACGAAGGAGTGCACCTCTATCATTACTCCGATATACTGGCCATGACCCGTCAATGACTGCCTTAACTTTTCTTTACACGATGATTTTCCACATTTCGCCATTCTGGTGTCGTTATTGAATAGCACGCACTAAATAACTATTCAATCACAAAAAGAAATGACTATGAAATCACGTAATCTGTTCGCCGGGCTGTTGATGTCTGTAGCGGTAAGTTCAGCCTTCGTCGCGTGCGACAAAGATGATGACAACACTCCCGCCCTTCGCACCAAAGAATACACGCTTACTCCGGCAAACGGATCAGGGGTGACGGGTAAGGTTAAAGTGAGCGAAAATGCAGACCGGAGTTTTAATGTTACCGTGGCGCTCGATAAATCAGTGAAAGATACTGTTCATACAGCGCAAATCTATTCGGGAAGTATCGATAACCCGGGAGAAGTATTTATTCCGCTTTCCAATATCACGGGTAATGATTCAGCAGCGTCGGCAACTACCGCCAACATCAATACCATTACTTACGACAGCCTGATGAACTACAACGGTTTTATCAGGGTTAATTACAGCGCTTACAAAAGCGACAGTGTTGTAGCGCAGGCGAATATTGGTAAAAATAACCAGTAAGCATACCTGAAGATAGCCGCCCGCATGAGCCGGCGGCTATCTTTATACAGGGTCTACATCGATGATGACAACAACGCTGCGGTATCGTTTGTCGAAATGAAAACGGGCCAGTTCGTCATGAAGGCTTTGCCTGCATTTGTTGATCAGGGCCTGATCCTTGGGCAACTTCAGGGTTATCTCCGCGAGATACTGATTGCGGATCTTGTTGACAACAGGCTCCGCAGGGCCTGATAAATAATTTCCATATTCTTTTTTCAGCACAGCGGCAAAAACAGACGCTCCCGAATCGACCACTTCCTTGAACTTGTGTTTGAAGGTAAGGGTAATGACCCTGGAGAAAGGCGGGTAAAAGAATTGTTTTCGCCCTTCCAGGTCAAAATGGTAAAAAGATTCATAATCGTGCTGCTTCACAAAATGAAGCACCGGATGAGTGGTGTTGGCTACCTGGATCATCACCACCCCCTGTCCGTCTTTCCTACCTGCTCTTCCACTCACCTGTTCCATTAATTGAAAGGCCCTTTCATTGACCCTGAAATCCGAAAAGCCCAGGATGCTGTCCGCATCGAGTATGCCTACCAGCCCCACATTTTCAAAGTCAAGGCCCTTCACTACCATCTGGGTACCCACCAGTATATCGATCCTGTTCTGTTCAAATTGCTGTATCAACGCATCATGGGCATGCTTGCCTTTCACGCTGTCTACATCCATCCGGGCCACCCGGGCCTTTGGAAAAATCTCTTCCAGTTGTTCTTCGATCCTTTCGGTCCCGAAATTCCGTTGCAGAAACTGGTGACTACCGCAACGGGCGCAGCTGTACACCAACGGATACACCGTTCCGCAGTAATGACAATGCAGTTTGTTGGTGTTTTTGTGGAAGTTCAGGCTTACATCACAATACTTACATTGAGGAATCCATCCGCAGACTTCACAGATCTGGTAAGGCGAATAACCCCTCCGGTTCTGAAAAAGGATTACCTGTTTGTTTTTTTCAATGGTTTGCTCGATGGCATCCTTCATTTCGTTGGTGAGAATGATCTTGTTCCTGTCTTTGCCAATTAATTTTTTGGTGTCGATCACTTCTATTTCCGGCATCCGCACGCCTCCGAATCTTTCCCTCAACACCGACAGTCCGTACTTGCCGGTTTGGGCATTATGATACGATTCCAGCGAAGGAGTGGCGCTTCCCAGCAGCACTTTTGCCTGGAACAACGAAGCGTAATAAACCGCTACATCCCTTGCATTGTACCTTGGAGCCGGATCCTGTTGTTTGAAGGAAGTATCATGCTCTTCATCCACTACGATCAAACCAATATCATTAAATGGGAGAAACAAGGCAGATCGGGCGCCGAGCACGATCTTTAATTCTCCTGATTTCACCTTGTTCCATATTTCCACCCGTTCATTCTGTGAAAACTTGCTGTGGTAAATACCGATATACCCACCGAAATGCTTTTGCAGCCGGCGAATGATCTGGGAGGTAAGGGCAATTTCAGGAAGCAGGTACAAGACCTGTTTTCCCTGCTTTACGTATTGCTCGATCAGCTTAATATAAACGAGTGTCTTTCCGCTGGAAGTGATCCCATGCAGCAGGTTTACCGGTTTATGGAGGTGATGGTCGTTGATTTGCTGAAAAACTTCCTGCTGTGCAGGCGATAGTTCAAAATCGATGTGGAATTCGCGGGGAAGATAGCGCAGCCTGTCCACCTGTCTTTTCTCCAGCCGCAACACATTTTTCTCCAGCAGTCCCTTCAGTTGCGCATCGCTGGCTCCGCTTTTTTTCAACAGGGCCGGACGGGTAACTTCTCCTTCTGTTTTAGCAAGGTGAAGGTAACTGAGCAACAGCTCCATTTGTTTGGGAGCGCGGGTCCAGTTATTCAGCAGGTCAGACAAACGATCTTCATCCTGGTATTCAGGATTTAAAAGAACGAAGGTTTCTTTTTTGGGGACATAATGATCGCGTAGTGATTCCCATACGAACGCAACTTTTTTATCGATCAGGTTCTTTACCACCGGATACACATGATGACTATCCAGTAATTGCTGCACTTCCGAAAGATTCAATTCCTTCCTTACCGACAGCGCTTCGGCTACTATATACTCGTCATGATCGAGATCTGAGAAATCTTCGCCGTACTCTTCATTCCAGACCACCACCGTTTCACTGCTTAACTTGAAATGGGAAGGAAGTGCAGCCGCCATTACCTCTCCTTCGCTGCATAGATAGTAGTTGGCAATCCATTCCCACAGCCTGAGCTGTTCTTCATAAACGATCGGCTCCGGATCCAGGATATTGAGGATGTCTTTGGTTTCAAAAAACTCGGGTTTGCTGTCGAGGATTCTTTTTACCAGGCCTGCGTATCGTTTGTTTTTCCCCAGCCCCACTTCTACCCTGATGCCCGGGCGCACCTGTGCCAGCATCTCGTCGGGTATCGACCAGGTGTAATTTTTAGGCAAGGCCAGTGGAATGATGATCTCTGCAAACCTCATAGTGACGTATTCGGGCTCAAGTTACAATGACGTACTCAAAGACGGACATCATTCTTTGATCCAGCCGGCCTTGTAAAAGATCAGTCTTTCCTCCATCAGGCGAAAGACTTTTTCTTTCAGGGCCTCGACGTCTTTACCGGTTAACCCTTCTACAGGTACCTCATCCAGGAACACAGACCGGCTGCGACCGGGAGTAAGGGAGAGCAGCGACTGGTAGTGCATCCGGTCGTAGGCATCCAGGAAAAGTACCGGTTTGATAGGTATCTGAGATTCGATAGCTATTCTGAAGGCCCCATCATAGAAATCCTTCAGGGGTCGGTGCGTTTCATTAAAGGTTCCTTCGGGGAAAATAAAGATGGAAATTCCTTTGTTGACCACCGATTTAAGGATACGCACCGATCGGGCGCGGTTTTCGGCGCTGCTGCGGTCAACGGTAACGATGGCATTACGATAGATAAATCCGAAAATCGGGATTTTTGACATCTCAATCTTTCCCAGTACCCTGATCGGTTGCCGCATAGTTTTAACTATGACAGGTGCATCCAGGTAAGATATATGATTGGCTACAAAAATATAGTGTGTGTTCTTATTGTGCGGCGCTTCGTACAGATTGCGGTGCCAGATACCAATCAGGAGAAACCAGGCATCACCCCAAAACATACAAACTCTGTAAATAAAATTTCCGCCTTTTATTTTGCCAAAAAAAGAGCCCGTAATTACGAATGGAATAACGAGCAACATCAGCACGATAAACAGCAGCGCCGCGTAAATACAATATATCCATCGAAGGGGGGCCAGGAGGTATTTCATATTAGTCCGATCGTGGGTAAATATAAGCGCAGAATCGTTCAATTGCAATCACACTGCCATTCCCGTTCGAGATCGATAACGGTTACAACGACATTTCCCCGGGGGGAGGCCGCTACAATGATCCGTACTTTCTGTTTATCATGGGTAACCCCTTCAATGGCGTATTTCGGGTCGGGGCTCGCAGCAGGCTCGCTCTTGCGCATATTGATATAACCCGATTGCAGGATCTCCCTGATTTCAGATTCGTCGATATGCCGGCAGTCCATCCGGCAGCGGGCATGTTTGGTTAAAATAAGGCGGGTATCGGCCCTGTTGAACGGTTCATCGGGCTTGGGTGAAATGCTCCTGTTTTTCTGCAGAAAAAGGAGAATGGCCAGCAGGGCAACCACCAACGTAACAATCAGCCTGGTTCGTTTCGTCACTGATACTTTTTACCGAAAATAGCTCTTTTGAAGGAAGTGCTTTACGGGCTGTGTTGCCCGATGGTATTTTTTGAGGGAAGCATCGCTGGCGCGGGTATGGTCAGCAGGCGTTAAAAATATTCGCTGGCGCGGGTATGGTCGGCAAGCTCTAATAATACAAGAATCTTACGGCCTACCCGTGCCTTAGCTTCCCGAAGCAAGGGAATGATCGCATAATATGCGGGGATGAATTTCGCTGGCGCGGGTATGGTCGGCAGGCTCTAACAATACAAGCCTCTTGCGACCTACCCGTGCCCTAGCTTTCCGAAGCAAGGGAATGGTCGCATAATATGCGGGGATGAATTTCGCTGGCGCGGGTATGGTCGGCAGGCTCTAACAATACAAGCCTCTTGCGACCTACCCGTGTTTTGGCTTTCCGAAGCAAGGGAATGTTCGCATAATACGCGGAGATGAATTTCGCTGGCGCGGGTATGGTCGACAGGCTCTAATAATACAAGAATCTTACGACCTACCCGTGCCTTGGCTTTCCGAAGCAAGGGAATGGTCGCATAATACGCGGAGATGAATTTCGCTGGCGCGGGTATGGTCGGCAGGCCCTAACAATACAAGCCTCTTGCGACCTACCCGTGCCCTAGCTTTTCGAAGCAAGGGAATGGTCTCCATTTGCGATACTGATCGCATGCTTTCCATCAAGTGCAGCAACTAAGGCACGGGTAGGTTGGTAATCGCTGACATCATCAATCTCCGACAACCATACCCGCGCCAGCCTAAAACATTTATCTCGCACCGGCATCTCACGACCAGTCCCGGATTAAATTAATTCAAAGAAAAAAAACATCAAAAAAATATCTAAACATCAATTTCATCATTTGAATCTGTAGCAATTTGCTACCCATATGAGCTCAAAATATAAATTTCACAACCCGACTGGACTTTACTTTGTAACAAACACAATCATTAATTGGATTGATCTGTTTATCAGAGATGAGTACAGAAATAGCGTCTTGAACTGTTGGAAATATTGTATAGAAAACAAAGGAATGGATTTATACGCATGGGTTATCATGACAAGTCATATTCACATGATAGTGGGATCAAGAAATTGCGACCCCGGAAAACTTATCGGTGATATTAAGAAATGGACTTCGACAGAGCTGAAAAAGGCAATTATTTCACATCAGGGCGAAAGCCGGAAAGAGTGGATGTTGCAACAGATGGTACTTTCTGCCAAGAAAAATGCAACCGGAGGTCGATATCAAATCTGGAGAGAAGACAATCACCCAATCGAACTATTCTCTCCCGATGTAATTCTCCAAAAACTAAACTATATCCATAACAACCCCGTAGTGGCCGGATTTGCAAGGGAGCCTCAAAATTATATTTATAGTAGCGCTATTGATTATTTTACCCAAAGTCCTGGTCTTATCAATATCAAGTATCTTGAAGTTTATCAAGCAAGATGGCCAAGATAAAGCCCTCGTTACGTTGAATAAAAATGCTGGCGCGGGTATGGTTGGCAGGCTCTAACAATACAAGCCTCTTGCGACCTACCCGTGCCCTAGCTTTTCGAAGCAAGGGAATAGTCTCCATTTGCGAAACTGCTCACATGTTTTCCCTTAAGTGCAGCAACTAAGGCACGGGTAGGTTGGTAATCGCTGATTTTACTAATCTCCGCCAACCATACCCGCGCCAGCATTTAAGGCTTTTCTCACACCAGCCTCTTACGGCCTACCCGTGCCTTAGCTTCCCGAAGCAAGGGAATGATCGCCATTTGCGAAACTTAACTCACGCACTCCAAAAGGTGCCGCAACCAAGGCACGGGCAGGTTAGAAATCGTTGATTTTACCAATCTCCGCCAACCATACCCGCGCCAGCATTTGCCAATCAACTTAACTGCCTTATTATTTGGCTCTTAGCTATCCGCCGCGATGCCTTTGGCCTTCCCACCAGCATGAACTATCTTTGCCCGCTTTATGACCGGAAAAAAATCAGTGGCATTTCATACGTTGGGTTGCAAACTCAATTTCTCGGAAACTTCCACCCTCTCCCGAATGATGGAGCAGGAAGGTTTCGAGAAAAAGGAATTTGACGACCAGGCTGATGTTTATGTCATCAATACCTGCTCGGTCACCGATAACGCCGACAAAGAATGCCGACAGATTGTAAGACGCATCCAGCGTCGCTCGCCGGAAAGTTTTGTAGTAATAACGGGTTGCTACGCACAATTAAAACCCAAAGAGATCGCTGAAATACCGGGTGTAGACCTCGTATTAGGTGCTGCGGAAAAATTTAATATCGGCCAGCATATCCGTGAGCTGAGCAAGGGCGATTCTGCCAGGATCTGCTCCTGCGATATCGACGAAGTGAGCGGTTTTAACAGCTCTTTTTCCGTAAATGACCGCACACGCACTTTCCTCAAAGTACAGGATGGCTGCGACTATAATTGCTCTTTCTGTACCATCCCCATGGCCCGGGGAAAAAGCAGAAGCGACAGCATCCATAATGTGATCAATCATGCCCGCAACCTTGCTGCGAGCGGAGTAAAGGAAATTGTGTTGACGGGCGTTAATCTCGGCGATTTTGGCAAAGGACCCGATGGGGAAAAACACTCTGAAGATTTTTTCAGCCTGATTCGTGAACTGGACAAAGTAGAAGGTATCGAAAGATATCGTATCTCTTCTATCGAACCAAACTTGCTCACCAACGATATCATTGAATTTGTGGCCAATAGCCGCAAATTCATGCCCCATTTTCACATCCCACTGCAAAGCGGAAGCAATAAAATCCTGGGGCTGATGCGTCGCCGATATAAGAGAGCGCTGTATGCAGAACGGGTGAAGCTGATCAAAACGCTGATGCCGCATTGCGCTATTGGCGTCGATGTGATCGTAGGCTTTCCGGGCGAAACCGAAGAGTGCTTTACTGAAACCTTGCAGTTTCTGCATGAACTAGATATCTCCTATCTCCACGTATTTACTTACTCTGAAAGAGATCGTACGGTTGCCCTCGACATCACTCCCGTTGTTCCCAAGCAGGTACGTCATGAAAGAAACAAGACCCTTAGAAATCTTTCTTATATGAAAATGCAGTACTTCACCAACCTGCATGCCGGTCAGCAAAGAAAAGTGTTGTTTGAAGGCAACAACAAAAATGGAATGATGGAAGGGTATACCGACAATTACATCAAAATTACTACGCCCCACCGCAACGAATGGGTAAACCAGATCGTTGAATGGACGCTATGACGACTGTCATGGCTCCATTGAAATTTTGTCACCATAATTTACCGCCGGTTTTCGTACATTCAGTATTCATTAAAACCTTTTTCTTATGCCAGACAACAATTCTACTGCGCCCCAGCAGCAGGCCCCCGACTGGAAAGACAAGCTGGAAGACAAAGCCGAAAATCTCAAAGAAAAAGCTGAGGAAGTTTGGGAAAAAGTAGAAGACAAGGCCGAAGACGTATGGAAAGATGTGAAAGACAAGGCGGAAGACCTTAAAGAAGGAGCGGAAAAATTATGGAACAAGATCGTCGACAAATTTGACGGCGACGAGCCAAAACCAGCAGAAAATCCGAAAAAGTAGTTCAGAATGCCGCGCACCGCGGCATTTTTTATTTACTACCATCTTTAACATTGCCTTTGACAAACCCTTTTGTTCGTAATTTCGTTATTAAGTGGAGGAGACCCCTTTAATGAAGAAATACCAGGTTACCATACAATTCGAAATGGACGATGATTTCATGTCATTGGTACCTTCTCACCGGGTGTATATTAACAGTCTCATTGAGAAAGGCATCATTGACCAATACGTGGTTTCTATGGAAACACAACGGGTATGGATCACTTTTTCGGCAACTGACAAAAACGAGGTTGAGCAAAAACTGAAGAAATCGCCGATTCACCGTTACTGGAACAGCATAGAGATCGATGAATTGTTCGTAGTGGACGGCCAGCATTACCGACTGCCTGCCCTCCAGCTCAACTAAACATCGATTCAGTATACGATCATATACTTGTAAAACGCAGGCATTTCCCTCAACAGACCGATCAGGTCCTTGATGTTGTACCTGTCTGATGAAGCCTGCTCGATTTCCCCTTTGAAGCCCATTTTCCTGATGATGTATTTGCAGCGGGTGATGTGATAGAACTGAGATACCACCACCACTGACCCGTAATGATGCGACTTGTTCCACTCCAGGAAGTTGATGGCGGTATGGTAGGAGTTTATTCCCTGGTTATCTGAAATCACTGCCGAATCCGGCACACCATGATCAACAAGGTATTTTTTCATGGCTGTTCCCTCGGGATAATGGCTGTTCTTGCTAATACCTCCGCTCACAAAAATTTTATCCACCTGGCGGGCCTTATATAATGCAAGTGCCCTGTCTACCCTTCCCTGTGTCCAGGTGGCCAGTGTTCCGTCGGCATATACATGATTGCCCAGTACTACCGCCACTCCCCCTTTTTCCACATGATCGTTTAATCCGTCTATTGTCACCCAAAGGCAATGCACGAACACCCACAATAGCAAAACACCTACGACTATTTTCCATTTTTTCCATCGAAAGATACCAGACCTGTCTTTTTTGCCCGGGTTCATTATCTGTGTTTTTATCGCTGGCAAAATTAATTTTTCCTGACTCATTTCAATTCACTGTTTTTATTTTGATACCTTCAAAGCCTGCAATATTTTTTATGAAAAAGATCTTTACCATTTTGCTCGTGCTGGTGTCCATCAAGACACTGGCTCAACCCATCGATCCCTCTTATTTCAATGCGCTGCAATGGCGATGCATCGGCCCTCACCGCGGCGGAAGAACCGTTGGCGCCCAGGGACTGCTCAGTAAACCCAATGTATTTTTTATCGGCGTAAATAATGGCGGCGTCTGGAGAACCGATGACTACGGTCGAACCTGGACCCCGATATTCGATAGTGCACCAACCGGCTCGGTAGGTGATATTGCCATTTCGGAAAGCAATCCCGACATCATCTATGTGGGCAGCGGCGAAGGCCTGCAGAGACCCGACCTTTCCGTGGGCGATGGCATTTATAAAACCACCAATGGTGGTAAAACCTGGATCAATACCGGTTTAAAAGACGCACAACAGATCGGAGGAATGGCTCTTGATCCGGTTAATCCAGACCGCCTGTTTGTTGCGGCCCTCGGACATCCCTACGGTCCTAACAACGAAAGAGGAATTTATCGAACCCTCGACGGAGGGCAGACCTGGAAGCAGGTCTTATACCTCGATGAAAACACCGGCGCTATTCAGGTAACCCTCGATCCCTCCAACTCCAATACAGTTTATGCTTCCCTGTGGGCAGGCCGGCAGGGGCCCTGGGAAAACGGCGCCTGGAATGGAAAAGGCAGCGGATTTTACAAATCAACTGACGGCGGAAACACCTGGAGAAAAATGAACCAGGGCTTCCCGACCATTGAACAGGGACTCGGCCGCATCGGGTTTTGTATCTCCCCCTCCGATCCCCGCAGGCTCTATGCCACCGTAGATGCCAGCCAGAACGGTGGGATCTATCGAAGCGATGACGGAGGAGAATCCTGGTACCTGCTCACCAAAGACAATCGCTACTACGGCAGAGCCAGCGATTTCGCCGAATTAAAAGTGGATCCCAAGAATGCAGACATCGTCTATTCCGCAAATGTGGTAACCTGGAAATCGGCAGATGGCGGAAAAACATGGAATGCCTTTCGCGGCGCGCCGGGGGGCGACGACTATCATCGCATCTGGATCAATCCAAACAACCCCGACATCATACTGCTCGCCAGCGACCAGGGCGCCATCATCACTGTTAATGGAGGTCGAACTTTTTCTTCCTGGTACAATCAGCCCACTGCACAATTCTATCACGTCAGTACAGACAATGCCTTTCCCTACAACGTGTACGGAGGGCAGCAGGAAAGCGGAAGTGTAGGCATCGTGTCGCGCGGAAATGACGGCCAGGTCAGCTATCGCGAATGGCATCCGGTAGGGGTCGAAGAATATGGCTATGTAGCCGCCGACCCATTAAATCCGAATATCATCTACGGAGGAAAGATCACCCGCTTCGATAAAACAACCGGGCAGGTACAGAACATCGCGCCCGAACCCGTAAGAGGAGGACAATACCGCTTTTTAAGAACGGCGCCGGTACTGTTTTCTCCGGTCGATAAGAAAACACTCTATTATGCCGGTAACGTATTGTTCAAAACTCTGGATGGCGGCCAACACTGGAAAGTGATCAGCCCCGATCTTTCCAGGGAAAAATGGGACATCCCTCCATCGGTTGGTGTATACACAGATGAAAGCCAGTTAAAAATGCCCCGCAGAGGAGTGATATACACCATCGCTCCTTCCTTTAAAGATATCAATACCATCTGGGTGGGTACCGACGACGGTCTCATTCACCTCACCCGCAACGGTGGCGCCAGCTGGAAAAATATTACGCCGCCGGCAATTACCGCCTGGAGTAAAATATCGCTGATGGAAGCCGGTCATTTCGATAACAATACCGTTTATGCAGCCGTCAACAGGATCCGCTGCGACGATATGAAACCGCATATTTATCGCACACATGACGGTGGAAACTCCTGGAAAGAAATCGTAAATGGCCTGCCCGATGATCCCATCAATGCCGTTCGCGAAGATCCCTTTGTGAAAGGTTTGTTATATGCGGGCTCCGAACGGGCAGTATATTTTTCGGCGGATGACGGCGAACACTGGCAGTCTCTTCGCTTAAACATGCCCGGTACTTCCATACGCGACCTGGTGATCAAGGATGATGACATTGTTGTTGGCACGCATGGCAGAAGTTTCTGGATCCTGGATGACATTACCCCGCTGCGACAGCTCGCCGCCCTTAAAAACCTCAATCAACCAAGGCTCTTTACCCCTCAGCTGGCTACGAGGGTGCGATGGAATACCTATACCGATACCCCGGTACCGCAGGAAGAACCTGCCGGTGAAAACCCGCCCGACGGCGCCATCATCAACTATTACCTTCCAGCGGCAGCGGCAAATGTAGAATTGGTGATCACCGATCAGGCCGGCAGAGCCATCAGGCGTTTTTCAGATAAGGACAGTCTGTATAAACTGCCCGCATTGAATATTCCCACATACTGGATCCGTCCGCAGCAGATACTTTCTTCTTCCGCCGGCTCTCACCGGTTCGTGTGGGATTTGAAGTACACGCCCCTTAACGTGCCTGCTCAATACCCCATATCCGCAGTATTTCAAAATACGCCACCTGTTGCCTCCTCTCCCTGGGTACTTCCCGGAAAATATACCGTAAGTCTGGTGGTAGATGGTAAAAGCTATTCGGCGCCCCTTACCATCCGGATGGATCCGCGGGTAAAGGAAGGATTACCGGCCTTGCAGGCCCAGCACGACCTTTCTGTAAAAGTGTATCAGGCTCGAATGGAATGTATGAGCCTGTCTGCTGAAATCGCCCGGGTACACCAATCCAAAAAGCTTTCTGCGGAAATAGAAAAGGAACTGGCGGCCCTGGAAAACGGAGCTTCCGGGATCAACCGGCTCAATTCGACCTTTGCCGGACTGCATTCCACACTACAGGAAGCAGACCGGATGCCCACTTCCCAGGTAATCGAAGCGGTGAACAAGGCAATTCGTAATTTAGCGGACTGGAAAAGCCGGTGGAATACCCTGGGCAAAGGCCTGGGGCAATAATTTCGGGTCCGGGGCGATTGATTTACAGTGTACTGTGAACAAATCCCCAGTCCTGTAAAACTTTCCAAACTTTTTTAGTCTTACAGCTTCATTTTTAGCTGTTTATCCGTACCTTTGCAAGCCCTTAAAAAAAGTGCGGTCATGAACTACCGAAGAAGATTTGACATAGCCTTTGTGGGACTGAAACCCGGTATTCATGAGTTCGAATATGATATAGACGATAAGTTCTTTCAGGAATACCAGGAGCAGGATTTCAGAAACTGCAAAGCACAGGTGAAACTGAACCTGGACAAGCACAATGGGTTCATGATGCTGAAGTTTGAAGTAGGAGGAAAACTGGAGGTACAGTGTGATCGTTGCGGCAACCAGTTGCCTTTCGATCTTTGGGATGAATTTAATGTGCTGGTGAAAATGGTGGAGAATCCCGAAGAGATGAACGACCAGGAAGAAGATCCGGATGTTTATTATATCTCCCGTGGCGAAAGTCATATCAATGTGGGAGAATGGATTTACGAGTTCATCAACCTGAGCATACCGATGCAAAGGATGTGCAGTGAAGAGGAGATCGGCGGGCCCAATTGTAATAAGGAAGTGCTGGCCATGCTGAAGAAAATGGATATCCAGAACAGTCAGCCTGCAAATCCTTTGTGGAAAGGACTGGAAAAGTTCAAGGATCTCGACAACTAAGTTTATTTTTTGAAGTTATAAATTGTAAGTTATGCCTAATCCAAAGAGACGACATTCACAACAAAGAGGTGCTAAAAGAAGAACGCACTACAAGGCTGAGCAGGTTACCCTGAGTAAAGACAGCACTACCGGTGAAATGCATGTTCGTCACCGCGCTCACGTAAGCGAGGGCAAATTGTATTATAAAGGAAAACTGGTGGCCGAGAAATCCCCTGTAAAGTAATTTCCTTTTTAGTATAAAGCATTTGCTGCCGGAGATGACCATTTGTTTAGATATGATGGGTGGAGACTTCGCGCCGCTGGAAGCGGTGAAAGGTATCCAGTTGTACTTATCTCAAGCAAAGTCTCCGGCAATTTTATTGCTTACCGGCGATGAAACGCAGATCCGGAGCCTGCTTGCTGAACACGGCATTGATACCGCATCCATAAAGATCATCCATGCTCCCCAGGTGATCGGAATGCACGAACACCCCACCAAGGCACTGAAAGAAAAACAACAGTCGTCCATTGCGGTCGGTTTCCACCTCCTTGCTTCAGGAAAAGCAGATGCATTTATCAGCGCCGGAAACACCGGTGCCATGCTGGTAGGCGCACTGTTCAGCATCAAAGCCATTGAAGGTGTTCTGAGGCCTACGATCTCAACGGTTATCCCAAAGGACGATGGAACCACGGGGCTGCTGCTCGATGTAGGGCTGAATGCGGATTGCAAGCCCGAAAATCTCAATCAGTTTGCTGTACTGGGCTCACTCTATGCCAGACATATTCTCGATATTCCCCAACCGCGTGTTGCCCTGCTGAATATCGGTGAAGAAGAAGGCAAGGGAAACCTGCTGGCACAGGCCGCTTATCCCCTGCTGAAAGAAAATACTTCCCTTCATTTTACCGGCAATGTGGAAGGTCGTGATATCCTCACCGGCAAGGCCGATGTGATGGTATGTGATGGCTTTACCGGCAACATCGTGTTGAAGATGGCCGAGTCGATTCACGCCATCACTCAACAAAAAAATATACGTCACGAGTATTTCGACCGGTTCGACTACGAAAATTATGGCGGCACTCCGGTTCTCGGGGTTACCAAGCCAGTCATCATCGGCCATGGCATCTCCCACGCCAAAGCCTTCTCCAATATGATACACCTCGCTCAGAAAATGATCGACACCGGTCTGATGGAGAAAATGCAGTCCAGCTTTGAAAGCAAATAGTTAATTTCCCGTTCAATTTATCTTTTTCCGTTTGATGAAATACCTGGTAAAGGCACTCATCTCCTTCTGGCATGATCAAAACAAGCGCGTGTTCGCGCTCACTACTCTGCTGATAACAGTGTTGATTACATTAAACTATTCGCTGGGATTAGAAAAAACACTTTCAAATATCCCGCATCCTGCCTGGAGAATTGCGGGTTTCTGGTGCCTGTACCTCTTTACCTTCTGTTTTGTGTACGCGCTCACCTACATCTTCAACCATCATCAGCTTTTTAATCCCCGGCAGTTTTTCTTTCTGCTGTTGCTGACACCACTGATATTCGCCTGCAAGATCGGATGGCAGGAAGTTTCGATTCCATTCATCCATTGGCCGAACGAATATTGGGATCGCTATCAGCGAATCGTCGGCGAATGGCCTGTGAAGTGCCTGCTGATGGTCCTGGTGCTTTACCTGGTATGGAAATATGCTGGCTGGGAAAAACCCTTTGCTGGTACGGCCCGAACCACTTCCCTCTCGCCATATTTTCTTTTATTGCTTGCCATGGTTCCGCTAATCCTATTCGCGGCTGGCCAACCCGATTTCCTGGCCGTGTATCCTAAAATGAAAAAGGTGGCCTTCATTTATCCCCACGTCACCTCCCGATGGCCTTGGCAGGTAATGTTCGAAGCAGCCTATGGAACTGATTTCATAGGCATCGAATTATTTTTCAGAGGTTTTGTGGTGCTGGCATTTGCGAGGTGGGTGGGTAAGGATGCCATTCTTCCCATGGCTGCCTTCTATTGTACGATTCATTTCGGAAAGCCGCTTTTTGAATGTATCTCCTCTTACTTTGGCGGAATGATCCTCGGCGTAGTCGTCTATCAAACACGGAGCATCTGGGGAGGGCTGATCGTTCACCTGGGAATAGCCTGGATGATGGAACTGGCAGGACAGGTGATGAATTAGTCAATGCAATTACGAATTACGAATGGCGAATTACGAATGAGATAACTGGAATGGTGAATTGGGTGGGTATTACCATTTAATGGTTATAATTTATGTATTTTTTCCCGGCTTTATTCCACAGCTGTTCCTTACCTTATAAATTAGTCATTGGCCAAGTGAGATAATTTCAAATGCAAAAAGATACGCTCCCGCTTCCTGTTCTCTTTACCCCTGGTCTACCCCTTTTTAGACTTTTGACTTTTCAATTCGTCATTCGCCATTCGTAATTCGTCATTTCATTGGCTCATTTACTAATTGTCACATTGGCCCATTTAAACATGGGCTCATTTTTAAAAATTCTACCAACCTGTAAGCCGGATTCTGTATCCCGACGAGTCGGGAGGCCATCATTTATCTGTCCGGCGATTTGCACCGCAGGATCAATCTGCCCACCCTCCATCTCAGGCGCTTGCGCGACTTTTGAACGGGCCGCTCTCGAAGATGGTATACGTGGCATTTCAGCATGCAAGGTTTACCCGCCCTGTCAGTTACCTGAAAGAGCCGTGGGCTCTTACCCCACGTTTTCACCTTGACCCCGGCTTTCACCGGGGCAGTTATTTTCTGTGGCACTATCTGTTCCCGCCGAAGCAGGACCCGGCTATTCACCGGTGCATTGCCCTATGCTGTCCAGACTTTCCTCCAACATGTTGCCATGTCGGCGATAGCCCGGTTGGTAGAACCACAAATTTACTGAAATTAGGCCGGGCGGGCGAAGAGGAGTTTAACGGCGAACGCGGCCAGTAAAAGACTCATGACATAGCGTATCCATTTCTGATAAACAGGATTCTGGATGAAGCCGGCAGAAACCTGTGCTACCAGTAATACCATTAGCAGGTTGGTAACAGTACTTCCGGCCATCTGCAACAATCCAAGCTGCAGATTTTGCAGCCAGACCCTCCCCTTTTCCGGAGAGATGAACTGGGGCAGCAGAGAAAAGTACAGGATAGTAGTTTGCGGATTCAGCAGGTTGCCGATAAAACCCCGCTGATAAAAATACCAGGTAGCGTGAATATGACCGGGATCCTGGCTGCTTACCAAAAAATCACGGTTGCGGAATAATTTTATCGCCAGGAAAAAAAGATACCCGATGCCTGCATACCGGAGCACCTGGTAGGCAACCGGCATTGTCAGCAGCAGGGCAGTAAGCCCGAGGATGGTTGCGGTAATATGTATTACAAACGCCGAAGTGATACCGGCAACGGTTGCAAAACCCGCCACGCGCCCGTAACTGAGGGTATGACTGATATACAGCATCATGTTGGGCCCGGGAGTCAGCGCGAGACCCACCACCAGTACAAGAAATGGGATCAGCTCCTTTATCAGCATGCAACAGAGATTCGATGGCAGCTTATTTGAAATAAATTTCCGTAGCCCCGTATCCGTAAGCGGGATGATACTGGTTGACAAAAGTCTTTACTTCCTTTCTTAATTTCAATATCTCGTGAATTTCGTCCTTCAGTTTCCCCGTTCCTACGCCATGTATCACAATCATCGACTTGAGATGATGGGCGATGGCCAGCTCAAGATACTTGTCAAATGTCTTTAACTGCAGAGCGAGCTTTTCGAAGCCGGACATCTTTTCATGATCATCGGTCAGCGCTTCAATATGGAGATCTATTTCGTGTTTGGCCGGTTCGAGATGCTGACGGGCATGGGCGGCATCATACACTTTATACCCCGCCCCGCTGAGCTTCGAAAGATCAAATTCTTCCCTCACTTCCTTATCGGGATATTTCTCCAATAATTTATAAGAGAAAGTTGCCTCGCCTTTTTCTCTCAACTGGCTGATCCTCGAAAAAACCTGCTTTGCCTTCAAACGCAGTGTGGATTCGTAGTAATCAGCCTTGTGTTTATCCGGCTTCAGGAGCGAAAATTCGAATGCGAACAAAGGGCTGTCATTCAGGTTTTCGAAAGGAATATCGTGCAGATAAAAGTCTTCGAACGGCTGTACCTGGTTGACCAGCGAAAATCCTTCGCGGTTCACATAACTGAGGTCATACTTGAAGTGATATCCGGCTTCCGTGCGGTTAATGAGGTGCAATTTCAATTCTTCGACTACCTCATCGCCAAATTCATCTGTATCCATCACAGGAATGATCGTCAGCCAGATCCCGTCTACTACCCTTTCCTTCACGATCTTTTTCTCCCTGTATACATCTTCGACGTATTTCTTTTCTTTTTTCACGGGGGCTTTCTTGGCTTCCATGAATCTCTTGAAATACGGGTATTCCAGCTGATCGGAATAGGCCGGGAATTTCACTCCCTTCACCTCCACCATCAGCATTTTGTCGTTGATGATCTCCACCACTTCGGCTTCTTCATTGGTCAGCTTGACCACCACCTTGTCTCCAATTTCAAATTTCATGTGGCAAAGATACTGCGCGCGGCAATGATGGGAAACTCAAGCCAGCTTGCTTTTCCGGTAACCGTAAATAAAATAGATCAGCAATCCGATCGCCATCCAGCCAAAAAACCAAAGCCAGGAAACAGCCGGTATTTCGATCAGCAGATAGGCGCAGGACAACATTCCGAGCACCGGTATGAGAGAATATTTTTTGATGAAAGTAAGGACCGACAGAATTGCGGCGAAAACAAGATACACCACAAAGAGCCCTTTCTGCAATTCTTCCTTTCCAAAATGCTGCAATGAATCCCTGACTTTATCCCACAGGAGGTACACAAAAAGAATATACAGCAGCGGTACGATGAACTGACCGTTGATATAAGGCAACCGGAAACCGGACCTGGCCGCGTTGTTTTGAATTTTAGGAAGTACAAGCACTCCCCCGGCCACCAGCACAAAGGCAAACAGCGTTCCGATGCTTGTCAGGTCGGTCATCAGTGAACTCTGAACAAACAAAGCGGGAATGGCCACAAACAATCCGGAAATGATCGTGGACACATAGGGGGTCTGGTATTTGGGATGCACTTTACCAAAGGCTTTTGGCAACAATCCATCACGGCTCATGCTCATCCAGATGCGGGGCTGACCCAATTGGAACACCAGCAATACGCTGGTAGTGGCTACTACGGCACTCACAGAAATGATCCAGGAAGTCCATTTCTGACCTACCTGTTCAAATACGAAAGCCAGCGGGTCGTTTACATTCAGTTTGGAGAAAGGAACCATACCGGTCAGTACCAGCGCTATCAGAATATAGAGGATCGTACAGATTATGAGCGAATAGATCATCCCCCTGGGCAGGTCGCGCTGGGGGTTTTTACATTCTTCCGCCGTAGTGGAAATAGCATCAAATCCGATATAGGCATAGAACACCGCCGAAACCCCTTTCAATACTCCTTCAATTCCATTGGGAAGAAAGGGAGACCAGTAAGAAGGTTTCACCGAAAATATTCCAAGAATGATGACAAATACAATAACAGCCAGTTTGAAGATGACCATGAAGTTGGCGCTGCGCTTGCTCTCTTTAATGCCCACATAGGTAAGAGCGGCCACCAGTGATACGATGATAAAAGCTGGCAGATTGATGAATATTTTCTTGCTGCCGATCATCGGGGCATAGTTCCAGGCATCGAGGATAAACTGCATTTTTTTATCGACGGGCGTTCCGGCCTCTATGGATTTCTGGGTTGCGTGGAAGGCAGTTTCCGCAGTGGCAGGGTCAATAGTAAGCCAGCCGGGCAAATGAATATGGATCGCTTCCAGCAGATTGATGAAATAGGTGCTCCAGGAAATGGCAACCACGATATTTCCAATAGCATACTCAAGGATGAGCGCCCAGCCAATGATCCAGGCTACAATTTCCCCGAATGAAACATAGGCATAAGTATAAGCGCTGCCGGCAATAGGAACACGGCTGGCAAACTCCGCATAGCACAACGCCGAAAATCCGCAGGTGATGGCGGTAATGACAAACAGCAGCGATATACCCGGACCTCCGTCAAAGGAAGCCTTCCCGATCGTAGAAAAAACGCCTGCGCCGATCACAGCGGCAATGCCCATAAACGTGAGGTCGCGAACATTCAACACTTTTTTAAGAGAAGAGCCATGACCGTGGCCATCCGAAACACCGGATTCCGCTTCCTGTACAATTCTTTCTATTGATTTTTTCCGGAAGAGAGAAGAAGACATGCAGCCTGATTTAATGAACGGTCAAGATAAACAGTTTTCCCCGAAAAAGAACAGGGATCCCGTCGAACGGTGACGCCTAATATTCCCTTTGTACCAAAAAACCGGCAAGGTGGTGCAAGGGACTTTTGCGACTGGATACTACGGCGGTTTCTTCCAGGTGATGCATGGCTTGTCCGAGATATTTATCTTTCAGATCAAACGCCCATTGGTCTACGGCCGTATCCCGGTAGATCTGCAACACGCGGCTTACTTTATCATCGGATTGGGTGTCTGCCAATTGCTCCAGTTCCTTTTTCTGCGAACCATTGGCCCTCGACAGCGCTTCGATCATCAAAAAAGTCTTTTTATTGGCCATGATATCCCCCCCTACTTTCTTACCGAATTTCTCGGGGTTACCAAAAGCATCGAGATAATCGTCCTGTACCTGGAAGGCAATACCCAGGTTTTTTCCAAACTCATACAAATGTTGCTGGTTTCTTTCACCTGCACCGCCCAAAATAGCTCCCATCTGTAAACTGGCCGCCAGCAAGACCGAAGTTTTCAGGGTGATCATTTGAAGATATTCGTCGAGACTGACAGTTTTTTTCTTCTCGAAATCCATATCCAGTTGCTGTCCTTCGCAAACTTCCCGGGCGGTGCGGTTGAACAATCCGATTACCTGTCGCAGGTACCCTGCCTGGATGCGGTTCAGATAATCGTATGCTGCCACAAGCATTACATCACCGGCCAGCAGGGCCGTTGAATTTCCGTATTTCTCATGAACGGTCATCATGCCCCTTCTCAAGGGGGCATTGTCCATGATGTCGTCATGAATGAGGGTAAAATTGTGAAACAGCTCGATGGCACTGGCGACCAGCCAGGCATCGGGATGAATTTCGTCGAACAGCTCATTGCCCATCAGGCATAGTACTGGCCTGACTCTCTTTCCACCGAGCGACAAAAAATAATTGTTGGGTTCATATAAAGACCTTGGTTCACCCGGAAAATGGTCAACATTGAATTTTTGCGCAAATTGCTTCGACAGTTCTTCAAATTGATGCATAAAATGCTTTCGATTATTTCAACCTTCTTCCCTTATTTCTTTTTTCTGGCTACTTTATTCTTCTTTTTTGGCCTGTTGAATTTCTCCTCTCCCTGTTCTTCGCTCAGCCCCGAAGCGATCACCCATTCGTAATCGAGCTGACGCTTGGTAAGATTGGCCGCCACTACCTTGATGGTTACTTTATCGCCCATCCGGAAAGTTCTGCCGCTTCTCAGTCCAACGAGACTGTAATCTGTTTCTACCAGGCGAAAATCATCATATTCAAAAAGGCTGTTAATACTAACAAGTCCTTCGCATTTATGTTCAACAGTTTCCACCCAAAATCCAAAGGCAGCCACCCCGCTGATAACCCCTTCAAATTCTTCCCCGAGAAAACCCTGCATGTATTCTACCTGTTTGTATTTGTTGGCAGCGCGTTCCGATTCCATGGCAGCTCTTTCGCGCTCGGAGCTGTGTTTGCATTTTTGTTCGAGCTTCTTGTCGGAGGGTGTTTGTTGTGCCAACACATCGAACAGGATCCGGTGGACCATCACATCCGGGTATCGGCGGATGGGCGAAGTGAAATGAGTATAATACTTGAATCCGAGGCCATAATGCCCGATGTTCTCCGTTGTATAGGTGGCTTTGGCCATGGTTCGGATACCCAATTGTTCCAGTACATGCTGCTCGGGTTTTCCCTGTACATCCTTCAGCATCTGGTTAAAGGACCGGGCGATGCTTTCCGGCGTTTTGATATCGAACTCATGTCCGTATTTACGGGCAAAAGTGATAAAGGGTGTCAGCTTCAGTTCGTCGGGTGTATCGTGAACCCTGTAAGGAAAAGGAACTTCTTTCTTGTCGATCTTGATCTTCCCCACATGTTCTGCCACATAACGGTTGGCCAGCAGCATGAATTCTTCGATCAGCTGATGAGCTTCCTTGCTTTCCTTCACCATGATCCCGATTGGCTTGCCGGTAGGGTCCAGCTTGAAACGAACTTCCTGGGAAGAGAAATTAATCGCTCCTTTTTTGAATCGCTGCTTTCTGAATTTCTGGGCCAGGTTGTTCAGGATCATGACCTCGTCGCTGTAAATGCCCTCTCCCTGTTCAATGATCTCCTGCACTTCTTCATAGGTAAAGCGGTGATCGGAATGAATGGCGGTTTTGCCCAGCCAATATTCTTTGATATCCCCTTTGGAGGTGATGATAAATACTGCGGAGAAAGTGAGTTTATCTTCTTTCGGGCGAAGAGAACAGAGTTCGTTTGAAATTCTCTCCGGCAACATCGGCAGCACCCGGTCGGGCAGGTATACCGAGGTTGCTCTCTCATAGGCTTCCCGGTCGAGAGCCGTACCGGCTTCCACAAAATGACTCACATCGGCAATATGCACCCCTATTTCATAGTCACCGTTCTTCAGCACCCGGAACGAGATAGCGTCATCGAAATCCCTGGCATCCACCGGATCGATCGTAAAGGTCAGTACCTCCCGGAAATCCCTGCGAATTTTGATCTCATCGGCGGAAATGGTATCCGGAATCCGTTCCGATTCTTCAATCACATCTTCGGGAAAGCGCAGCGGGAAGCCGGCTTCCAGCAGGATCTCTTTCATGGCCACATCATTGGTATCGGAGGGATCCATGATCTGCATGACCTCACCGGCAGGCTTGCGATTTTTTTCCCATTCCTTGATGCGGACGATGGCCCGGTCGTTGTCCTTTGCTCCTTTCAAATCGGCGAAGGCCACATAAATATCGGGCATGGGCTTATCTGTATCGGCGATAAAGAAGGCGAAATTGTTTCCCATTTCTATACGGCCGGCGAATTCCAGCTGACGGCGCTGGATCACTTCCGTAATTTTCCCCTGCAGCCGGCCGCTTTTCTTTTTCGTATCACCGGTTACTTCCACTCTTACTGTATCACCGTGAAGCGCCGTATTGAAATCGGAAGGCCGAACCAGGATATCGTTGCTTAAATTCTCTACGGTCACGTATCCCATACCGGAACGGGTAATGTCCAACACTCCCTTGAACTGGGTATGCGACAATTTACTCTTGTGCTTATTCTTTTTTTGTTTGTGTTTTTTACTCATGGATTGGTTTGTCAGTTGTAACGTTGAATGAAGTCAAATACCAGTTTGCCAAAACGGCCTTCCTCGCCAAACATGATCTGCATGTCGATTGGCATAACAAACAGAGGCAGATTGGCAATCTCCTGTTCGAATTTTACCAGTCGCACTGCATCCTTCTCGGTAGTGAGGATAATCTTGTTGGTAGCTTCAATCGACTCAAATCTCTTAATAATATCTTTCAGGTCATCAATTGAAAAAATATGATGATCGCTGTAAAGCATGTCGTAATAGGTTTTCGTTGTTTCGTGCAGGAAATCTTTCAATGGCTTTGGATTAGCGATTCCGCTCACCAGCAACACTTCCATGCCTGCATGAATATCGAGGGTGTGTTTCCGGTTGAGGTGATAGGGTTTGCCATATCGGATATTCGAAAAGAAAACATGCTGACCGGGCAGCGGGTTTATTTCTTTGCGGATCACATCCTGTTGTGTTCTGTCCATATCGGGCGGGCATTTGGTAACCACAAGCACTTCCGCCCTTTTATAACTCGCCGGTTCGTCTCTCAGATCGCCTGTTGGCAGAAACCAGTCGCGGGTAAACAGGTTGCTGTATTCGGTCAGCAGGATGTTCAGACCGGCTTTAACAGCCCGGTGCTGAAAGGCATCGTCCAGCAGGATCACCCTGGTGTCGGGTCGGTCGTGCAATAGCTGTGGTATCGCTACCAGTCTTTCTTCTCCTACCGCGATCGTTACTTCGGGAAATTTCAGATGAAACTGCATGGGTTCATCACCGATTTCCAGAGCAGTGGTTTTATCATCGGCGAGGGCATATCCTTTTGTCTTACGCTTGTATCCGCGGCTGAGAATGGCCGTAGACCAGTCGTCTTTCAGCAACCGGGCAAGGTATTCGACCATAGTAGATTTTCCCGTTCCTCCTGCCGACAGGTTACCGATACAGATCACCGGAAGATTGAATACCGAGGAAGGCAGGATATTTCTATCGTACAAACGGTTACGTACCCAAATGACCAGCGCATAAACGAGAGAAAACGGAAAGAGCAAAATCCGGATAGGCTTGAGCAACGGCGCGTTAAAATTCATAGATGCCTGATGGTGTGATACAAAGACTTAAAGGTACGTCAAATTCGCTGACGTCCCGGATCAGCTCGACGGGTTCAAAATAGGAAAATCCGATCTTGGGCAGCGAGGGGCGGCACCGGGGAAGATACCGGTCATAGAAACCTTTTCCATAGCCGATCCTGAAGCCCTGCCGGTCGAAGGCAACAAGGGGAACAAATGCCAGGTCGATCAATTCGGGGGGTATCCATTCGCCGTTTATCGGTTCCAGGATGTTGAACTTGTTCTTGGCATAAAGACCGTCGCCGGTTACCTGGAAACTCTCCATGTTCTCCATATCCGATTCTATTCTTGGCCATCCGATCTTTACGTCCTGATTGATCGACTGAATCACCTGATCGCAAAGGCTGATATCAAACTCCCTTCTCTCTGTAAGGGGATAATAAGATAGTAAGTATTTAACGGGAGGAAGTTGAATTGATTTGAAATGTTCGAGCATTTGCATGGAAAGGTCATTCCATTCCTGCTCGGATAGTTGCAATCTTTTTTGCAGATAGTCACCCCTGAGTGCTTTTTTCATCATAGCAGATTCGTTAGAGAATCTCTGAGAGATTCTGCCATCGCCTTGATAAAACTTTTTCCGGGATCTTCCACAACAGGTATCGAACCAAGCCGGGGTAAGCCACTCCATTGCACAATTTCATTTTCATACCGCTGTTCACATCCATTGAATATCCATCCGGCAACCGGGATATCATACATTCTGCAAACCTGGGCGGTCAACAGTGAATGATTGATACTGCCCAGGTAGGCCCGGTTTACAAGAATCAGCCTGGCATCGAGTGCCAGCACCAGATCTTTGATGAATTCGGACTGGTTCAGAGGAACCATCAACCCTCCGGCTCCTTCCACTATTAAGTTACGACTATAATCAGGAATTTTTTTACAAATATTTTGAATGGAAATGGAAATCGATTCTTTTGAAGCGGCCAGGTGCGGAGAGGCAGGCATCTGCAGGCTATAGGCTTCGGGGTGTATTACGGTTACGGAATTGCTCAGGTGTTCTCTCACCCATTGAGCGTCGGTAGAGGGATCTCTGCCTGCCTGAACGGGTTTCCAGTAGTCGGCCTGCAAGGCTTCGGTTATAATGGCCGACACCACCGTTTTACCGATGCCGGTTCCGATTCCGCTGACAAATAGCATTTTTTTCAAGAGAAAATCTAGTTTTCTGTCCTGTTTACAAAAATGGAAAATAGGGTGGTTCCGTAGCTCCTGTAAGTAGCGAAGCCGGGAAATTTTTCATAATTGTTGCGGGGTGTATGTTCGAGCACAAACCAGCCTCCGGGCCTCAGCAGTTTCTTTTCAAATATACGTGCCGGCAGTTCATCGATGGCGGCCAGCGCATAGGGCGGGCCGGCAAATATGAAATCGAAGGTTTCCTGGCATTGTTCGATAAAACGGAATACATCCATTTTTATCACTTTGATATGTTCAATAACCAGCGCTTCCGCATTTTTTTTTATGAAGGCATGCATGGAAGGATCCTTTTCAACAATGGTAAGATCGGCAGCTCCCCTGGAGGCCAGTTCGTAGCTGATGCTTCCGGTGCCGCCAAACAGGTCCAGCGTTTTGAGTGAGCTGATGTCGAGATTATTCTCAATTACGTTGAACAACCCTTCTTTGGCAATATCGGTAGTAGGGCGTGTATGAGGCATATTTGCCGGCGGATTGAACCTTCTGCCCCCGAATTCTCCTCCGATTATACGCATAAGGCCATCTCTGCTAAGGGTGAAAAATAATGGGCCGGATAGCTATTTTCCTGATCCTGGCCGATGGTCATACCGGCTTCGAGCCATTGAGGTGTCTGGAAATACCTTCCTATTTCATTGATCAGCGCAGATTCAGAGTCGATCAATCCGCCAATTGTCAATTCTACCTCCGCGGGGTCGACCGAAAATTCCCGGCATATCCCCAACAGGTAATAGGTAACATCTTCGGGAACCTGGTAGTGGTAGGTTTGAATGAGCTTTAAGGCTCCTTCCCTGAATCCGATGAGCACGAACTGATCGCTGTACACTAATATTTTCAACTGGAAGGAAGAAGGCTGAGTGCCGGGTGGTTGCCTGCTGCCAATCAGCGAATAGGCATGCCAGTATTTTCCGGTGCTGAAATTTTTCTGAACCAGCGAATGCAACTCGCGGGGCACCCGATAAATATTCTGAATGTCCTGGTTCCTGATCCGTTCATGCAGCAACAGCCCTTTGTGGGCGCTGCCGTGTACGAGTTCATTCAACGGCCGGGCGGTATCCGGCTGAAAAAGTCCGGCCGGCACGAGCACCGCTTCGGGAAAATTATAAACAACCAGTGTTTCCCGAACCTGCTGAAGACCCATCTCCGGGCGGGCGATCAACTCTTCGAGCAGCATCGTCACGGTTTCATCGGGCTGGCTCGACAAATGAAACTGCTTGAGCTGTAGTAATTCTTTCGCTGCCAGATCAACCCACATACAGGTTAATTGCTTCTCACAAATTTCAAGCATAAGGGTTGCCTCCTGCAATTGGTGCAGTTGCTCCTGGTGAATGCTTATTTCAAACGCCGGCTTCAACATAACTGCTGCAATGTTACTATAAATTTCCGTTACGGAATGGACCGGAGAGATTGCAGGCCGTTGTCCGGCAAATGACGGATTCTCTGTTAAAAAGCTGTAGGTTTGCCAACTTTTATGAGTAGTGGAGGTGTTTATACAGGGCTTCAGGTTGAAATCAGCTATCGGCAAATCGTCAGAATGGCGTTGCCGATCAGCTTTGCCATTCTCATTCCGCAAATCAATTTCATCACCAACAATATCTTCCTGGGGCATTATCCGGACAATGGTCAATCCCTGGCGCTGGCTGGTGTTACAGGTGTTTATTATCTCATTTTCGCATCGATCGGATTTGGATTGAACAATGGGCTGCAGGCCCTGATTTCCCGCAGAGCCGGAGAAAACCGCCCGCAGGAGATCGGAAAGCTTTTCAACCAGGGCGTGTTCATTGCGCTGCTGGTGGCCCTGATAGGGATCGTTCTCACCTATTGGCTGGTACCTTCCGTATTCCGCCTGTTTATCACCGATGAGCACCGGTTGCAGCGGGCAGTAGGGTTTCTGAAGATCAGGATCTGGGGACTTCCCTTCCTGTACATCTACCAGATGCGGAACGCGCTGCTGGTAGGCACCAATCAAAGCAAGTACCTGGTGGCCGGCACCCTGGCCGAAACCATTTGCAATATATTTCTTGACTATACCCTGATCTTCGGAAAGCTTGGCTTTCCGGCAATGGGTTTCAACGGAGCGGCCGTCGCTTCCATCATCGCCGAATTTACCGGGATGGTAGTCGTTTTCCTGGTCATCCACTATAAAGGAATCGGAAAAAGATTTCAGCTGTTTGAACATTTCCGTTGGGACAAGGCCAATCTGAAGTCTATTCTCAATATGTCTGCTCCGCTGATCTTCCAGCACGCCATCAGTATTATGAGCTGGGAGTTTTTCTTTCTGTCCATCGACAGTCATGGTGAAGTGGCCCTGGCGGTTTCCAATACCATGCGAAATGTATTCGGATTGTTCGGATCGGTAACCTGGGCCTTTGCCGCCACTACCAGCGCCATGGTAAGCAATATTATCGGGCAGGGCAGGCAGGACGAAGTATGGCTGCTCATCCGCAAACTCGTCAGGCTGAATCTGGGCTTTGCCATTACCGTTGCCATCCTGCTGAACCTGTTTCCGCATTTGCTCCTGAGCGTGTACGGCCAGCCGGTCAGTTTCATGGAGGCCGCCTTACCGGTTGTGAGAGTTGTTTCCGTGGCCATGGTGATGATGTCTGTATCGGTTATCTTCCTCAATGCGGTAACCGGATCGGGAAACAGCCGTGTGTCGCTGATGATCGAAGCTTTCACGATCGTTTTGTACTGCCTTTATGTGTACCTGGTGCTGAACCGCTGGTTTCTATCTATTACAATTGGCTGGATGAGCGAATGGTTGTACTGGACCTGCATATTCATTCCGTCATTCCTGTACATCAGAAGCGGAAAATGGAAGGGGAAGAAGATATAGGAAGTTTAAGGTTTGATGTCTACCGTTTACAGTTTGAGGTTTACAGTTGCGGCTTGCTGTTTGAGGTTTACTGTTTACGGTTGTTGGCTGAAATCAGAAATAGGTGTTGATGGGAAAAGTGATTCCTTCGCATACATTCGCAACAAACAGCAAACGGTAAACAGTAAACAGCAAACCGGCAGCTCATTCCCACTTCTTCAACAATCCGGATGCTTCTTTTTTTACGATCGGGTCATCGATCATGGTGTTGGGCAGAGTGAGTAGGGTTTTCAGCATCTGGATCGCTTTGCTGTCTTCATCGTTGCGATGATAGCATTTGGCAAGTTCCAGGTAGTTGATGGAGAGGGCGGGATTCAATTGCCGGCTTTTTTCGTAATAGGCCATCGCGTCTTTTAAGGTAGCTGCAGGCAGGGCGCCGTAAGCCACTTTCACCAGCCATTTTTCAATGGAGCTGAGGTCGCTTACCTCGTAATGCCATCTGCCCAGGATATGGTAGCCTTTGAAATTGCGGGGGTCGAGCTGTATACATTTTTCAGCATACGTTTTGATATCTTTTACTGCGTTGATTTTTTCTTCCCCGGATGAGATGATGGCCATTCTGCCCATTGCCAGGGCCATCACAAAATTGGCATCGGGCGATTGAGCATTCACCTGCAATGCCTGCTGGGCGTAGGTTTTTGCCTGCTTGAAAAATTTATGCTGGTCTTCTTTTTTGGGCTGACGTTTTCCCAGGAGGCT
Organism: uncultured Chitinophagaceae bacterium; assembly: GCA_964605065.1. Lineage (GTDB taxonomy): Bacteria > Bacteroidota > Bacteroidia > Chitinophagales > Chitinophagaceae > Endoryza. The sequence goes on along the minus strand of CAZSAQ010000017.1, from coordinate 22,657 downwards.
GTAGAGTTCACTCACTTTGCAAAGCGCCTGCAGGTGGTTGGGTTGCAGCTTCAGCACCTGCTGGTATTTCTGCATGGCATCATTGTCGTTGAAAGCCTGCTCCGACTGGCGGGCCTGTGCCAGCAGGGTTTCAATATCCTGGGCCGGACAAGCAAGGCAAATCGTTATTGTACACAGCAATGATATGAGTACCTTATTCAGCATCAAACTTTTTATGCATCGTAATCCCAATCCTGCCTTCGAAGCTTTCGATAGGCGGTTGTAATTTGAATAGGGAAATTACAACTTCTTTTGTATTTGGGTATTGATGTTTGATGCGGCGGATGATGCTGTCCGCCACTTTCTCGAGCAGCGGTGTAGGCGCCTGCATCCGCAAACGAACGATGTCGAATACTTCTGCGTAGTTGATGGTTTGACGGATATCGGAGAAATCAGTACGTCCTTCTTCGTAACTTACCTTCACGCTCACCTCGTAAAGACTGCCCGTATTGATCTCTCCTTCATAGAACCCGTGATAGGCTCTCATCCGTATATTTTGCAGTTCGATGGTTACCATAGTCGTTGTTGGCCGACAAATTATTATTTATGACCGAGCTGCAATATTAACTTATTATGACCTTATACCAGCCCCTTTGCCGAGAGGTACCTTTCGGCATCCAGGGCTGCCATGCAACCACTGCCGGCGGCGGTAACGGCCTGCCGGTAGATCTTATCCTGCACATCGCCGGCAGCAAAAACGCCTTCAATGTTCGTGCGCGATGAACCCGGAACAGTTTTGAGGTATCCGGCATCGTCCATATCAAGCCAGCCCTTGAAGATCTCTGAATTGGGCTGATGGCCGATGGCTACAAAGAACGCGCTGACCGGTACGGTCTGCTTCTCCCCTGTTTTTACATTCCTGATCCTGACCGCTTCCACCCTGGTTTCGCCCAGCACTTCATCGGTTTCGGAATTCCAGTATATTTTGATATTGGGAGTCTGCTGCACTCTTTCCTGCATCACTTTAGAGGCACGCATCGCCTCGCGGCGCACCAGCATGTGCACCGTGGTACACAGCTTGGAAAGATACAGCGCCTCCTCGGCGGCCGTATCACCCGCGCCCACAATGGCTACTTCCTTGTTGCGGAAAAAGAATCCGTCGCATACCGCGCAGGCACTGACACCCGATCCATTGAGTCTTTGTTCGCTTTCCAGTCCCAGCCATTTGGCTGCCGCTCCCGTAGCAATGATAACCGCATCGGCTTCGATCAGTTTTTCTTCGTCGATCCACACTTTGAACGGTGTGGCTGAAAAATCAACTTTGGTGGCGATGCCATAGCGGATGTCCGCGCCCATCCTGGAGGCCTGCTTTTCAAAATGGATCATCATTTCAGGCCCCTGTACTCCGTCGGGGTAACCGGGATAGTTCTCCACTTCGGTAGTGATGGTTAACTGACCCCCCGGCTGGATGCCCTGGTATAAAACCGGCTTCATATTAGCCCTCGCGGCATATATCGCCGCTGTATATCCTGCCGGACCCGATCCGATGATCAGGCAATGCACTTTCTCGCTGCTGTTATTATCCATGCTCATTATTTAGAATTGGCAAAATTAACCCTAATCGGGTTCATAAATCGGCTGCCAGCCGACATCTGGATTGACTGTGTAAAACCCCGATCACTTGGGAATGATCAGCGTAACATACTGGGCGGCGTAGCCTCCGAAATAACCCAATCCTCCCCCCCTGATATTACTCAATACCCTGGTTGGAGAAGAAAAAGGGTTTCCGATGCTGGCATAACTGTATTCCATGGTACGCCAGAAATCATAGGTAGCCTTGTCGATATTGCATTGCTTAACGGTTACCGTATCACCTTTCCTGAAAAGGTTATAAGTATCCTCATCTTCGATCTCTACGTTGCGATTGATTCCCTGGTCGATTTGAACGGTATAGGTTGTACCGTCTACGATCTGGTCATCAAAGGAAGAATTCTGGCCCGGCCAGAACGGATCCCGGTTAACCCGGGTAAAGTACCTCACATAATTGCCATAACCCGGCGGGTCGGTAATTTTCGCCATTACCCTCACGAACTGGGAATCGATATTCGGCGGCGCCTTTTCCCACCACAGTGAGTCGATCTTCTTTTTCAAAAGAGGAATCGTGGTGGCCGATGTATAGGTTTTGCCATTTACCTGGATATTCAGGCTGTATTGTTTACCGAGCTCTCCCATAAATGCCGATGGGCTCGTAGAATCGATAGAATAATAATAAAGAGAATATCCGTTCGCGTCGGGAACGGTGTATTCTTTGAGCAATTGTGTTTGTACCCCGTTACTGATCTCCACCCGCGCCTGATGGATGAAAGAGTTTGCCAGGATATCGGGAGTAATTTCACTGAAATAGTTTACGCTATTGGTTAAAATAACCTGGGGCGATTGTCCATTTTCAATAGTAGCTTCCACCACCAGCAGGGGCTCTGAATTGTTGGGGCGAAAGGAAATGGATTTTTCACAGGAGGAAAGCAGCAGCATAACGGCCATGGCGATCAGGGAAAACTTCTTTTTCAGCATACCACAAAATTAAGCGACGCAAAAAAAATAAAATGCAAAAATAAACCAACTCTTCTTTCCATCTGCCAGACAACCGTTTCACCGCCTGGCAAAACAAAGCCCCGATAAATGCTTATCGGGGCTGGTACTGTAACCCAAAAAAATTGTAAACTATTAACCCAGGTATGCTTTCAGCGCGTTGCTGTAACGTGCTTTCTGCAAACGCTTGATGGCTCTTTCCTTGATCTGGCGGATACGCTCCTTGGTCAAATCATATTTCTGACCAATTTGCTCGATCGTTACGCCATTTTCGCCATCGAGGCCAAAATAGGCATTCACGATTTCCGCTTCGCGGGGGCTCAGTGATTTGAGCACTCTGCGAATTTCATTGCGGAGAGAATCTTTCATCACATCATCATCGGTGTCATCGGCCCCTTCCAGCAAATCACCCATCGCCACATCTTCTGCTTCGTGTACCGGAGCATCCAGGCTGGTATGACGGGTATTGCTCTGGAAAATATTGTTGATTTCCGTTTCGCTCATTTCGAGTAACTCTGCCAACTCTTCTGTTGATGGCTCTCTTTCATGTTCCTGCTCGAAAGCCATGTAAGCCTTATTGGCCTTGTTATAAGTTCCGATCTTGTTCTGCGGAAGCCTTACCAGACGACCCTGCTCGGCCAAAGCCTGCAGAATAGACTGACGGATCCACCAAACTGCATAAGAAATGAACTTGAAACCTTTTGTTTCATCAAAACGCTGAGCTGCCTTAATCAATCCAAGATTTCCTTCATTTATCAGGTCACTCAATGACAAGCCCTGGTGCTGATACTGCTTTGCCACTGATACCACGAAACGTAAGTTCGCCTGTACCAATTTGTCCAATGCCCGCTGATCTGCCATCTTGATCCGCTGCGCGAGTACTGTTTCCTCTTCGGGAGTGATCATCGAAATCTTGGAGATTTCCTGGAGATACTTTTCTACTGCCTGCGAATCGCGATTGGTAATCTGGGTTGCAATTTTGAGCTGTCTCATATGAGTATAAAATATAAATGACTGTGACCAAATGCGGGTACAGGATCAACAATCAGTAGACAAGAAATGTTCAGAGGAGGTTGCAATGCCTTTGCCAACAGGCTGTTAAATGAGCCCTAACCGTCCAAAACCGTTTACAAATTTAATCATCATTTCCGAGAGTTCATAGCCCCCTTGTTCACGTTCCCCACCGGTTCAGGTTACTTTCCGGCCCCAATGGTCTTATTAATACCTCCTTTTCGCCAATTGTAACCCAATACCAGCAAGCATTTGACGCGAAACTGCCCGTTTTTAACAGCTTTGTGCCGGTGTTCAAAAAAAAATTAAAAATCTGAAAAAATATTTTGCAACTAAATATTTAGTTATACATTTGAGCATAAACTAAATTTTTAGTTATTCATGAAACAACTCACCAAAGCCGAAGAACAGGTGATGCAGGTACTCTGGAAAATAGGAAATGGCTTTTTAAAAGACATCGTAGACCATTGCCCGGAGCCAAAACCTCATTCCAACACGGTAGCCACCATTTTGAAGATCCTGGTGGAAAAAGGATTTGTGGAGTATGTAACACAGGGGCGCAACAATTTGTATCAGCCTAAAATTTCAAAGGAAGAATACGGGAAGAAAAGCATCAATCAATTGGTGAAAGGGTATTTCGAGGGCTCGCCGGCCAGGCTGGTATCGCAGTTTGTAAACGATAACAAACTGAGTCTTGAAGACCTGGAAGCCCTGATGCAACAAATCAAAAACGCCAAAAACAATCCTTCATGATCCTCCTGGAATTTTTGCTAAAGCTGATCCTGTCGTCGGGCATCCTTTTCGGATACTACTGGTTGTTCCTGAGGGACCAGAAATTTCATCGCTACAACCGTTATTACCTGCTCAGCATCCTCCTGGTAACGCCGGTGATCTCGCTGTTGAAAATACCGGTCCACTTTCAATCCTCCTCTGATGCAGCTACGGTGCTGCGTTCGATCGGCCAGTTGAAAACGATCGATCCGGCCGAGCACAGCGCGCTGCCGCCATACAACTGGTGGTGGGTGGCCTTGTACGGAAGCATCAGCCTGTTGCTGCTGTTTTGGCTGGTAAAAAGCCTTTGGTACATCCGGTCATTGCAAAAAAAATATCATTCCAGCCCGGTTGAACACATCCGGCTTTATCAAACCAGCGAGCCGGGTACGCCCTTTTCATTTTTCGAGTCGGTATTCTGGCATCAGGAGCTTTCGCTGGAATCGCCCGAAGGGCAGCGGATATTCCGTCATGAATTATATCATGTAAAACAGAAACACTCGGCCGACCTGTTATTGGCGGAAACAATATCGGCCCTGCTCTGGATCAACCCCTTTTTCCACCTGGTGAAAAAAGAACTGAAGGCCATTCATGAATTTCTGGCCGATGAGTTTGCCATCCGGAATGATGACAGTGTAGCATACGCCTCCCTGCTGATCCAGCGTATTCTCGAATGCAGGCAACCCACCCTTGTTCATCCATTTTTTCAAAATCACATAAAACGTCGTATAGCCATGATTACAAAACCCAGTACCAGGTACAACTACTGGAGCCGCCTGATGGCGCTCCCGCTCGGCATCACTCTTATCGCAGGAACCATTCTGTATGCAGGTGCCGCAAAAACGCAGGTCACCAGCCAGCCTCTCGCGCCAAAAGTTCAGGATCACCCGGATCCAGCGTTGGCGCCGGTTGCCGCAGACACCATTCCAAAGGAGGCCCGCGAAAAACTGGCCCGGATCAGGAAAGAACTGGCCGAGAAGAAATCCGAACTGCGTAAAACCCAGGAAAAGCAAATGCAGGAGATCCGCGACAAGGAAATTGAGCTTCGAGAGACCATTGAGGATATGAAGAAGAATCACGAACTCTCGGAGGAAGATCTGTTAAACCTTAAAAAACAACAGGAGCAGCTGGAACTGCAACGCGTCCAGGAAACGCAGTCGCTGGTTAACCTGAAATTACAGACCGAATTGCAGGAAAAACAGCTGGCGGACCAGAAGTCGGCGCAGGAAGTTGAATTGAAGCTGCAACGGGTGGAGGCCGATGTAAATTACCGCGTCAAACAGAAAGTAGAAAGGGAAGCTCTCCTTCAGTCCAGGAAAAAATCAGAGCAGGATGCCAAAAAAATAATCGAGATCAAATTGAAAAAAGAAGTGGAAGAAAAGAGAAAGGATTGAGAAGGGAAGTTTGTGGTTTGACGTTTGGGGTTTGGAGTTTGAAGTTTACGGTTTGAAGTTTGCGGTTTACGGTTGCCGTAAAAAGTAATATTTTTTAAAAACCTGTTTTCAATATAAGAACCTGCTTGGGCAGCATTTTTTTGGAACGCAAAGCGCGCTAAGAACCGCAAAGTGCGCAGAGATACATTGATAGACGCTGAATACGCAGATAAACGCAAAGGACGCAGAAAAGCGAAGATTTCACTGTGAGCAAACCTCAAACTTCAAACCCCAAACTTCAAACCCCAAACCTCAAACCCCAAACTCCAAACCTAACTCAATACTCAATTTCTTCGTCTCCCGTTTTCAGCAACAGTTTTTTCTGAGGGGCGGCTTCTACCCTGCCCACTATTTTCGCGTCGATCCCGAACTGGCGCCCGGTTTCAATGAGGCTGGCAGCATTTTCTTCGCGGGTGAATATTTCAAGGCGGTGCCCCATATTAAACACCTGGTACATTTCGCGGTTATCGCTTCCGGATGCTTTTTGCAGAAGCTGGAATACCGGTGGCACTTCAAACAGGTTGTCTTTAATAATTTTAAAATTGCCGGGAAGATATTTCATGCACTTTGTTTGTCCTCCGCCGCTGCAATGTATGATGCCATGAATGGCCTCAAAATGATTTTCAAGGATCACTTTCATCAGGGGCGCGTAGGTACGCGTAGGGCTCAGCAGCAATTTACCTACCGACGTTTCGCCCCAGTCGGTGGGAAAGGAATCTGTCAGCCGGCTGGATCCGATGTATACCACAGAATCTTCCAGGCCTGTGTCATACGACTCCGGGAACTGGCGGGCATAGAATTTATCGAGACCATCGTGGCGGGCGCTGGTTAGCCCATTGCTGGCGATGCCGCTGTTGTAGTCGGTTTCATAACTGGTTTTACCGGAACTGGCAAAACCGACAATCACATCACCCGCCTGAATGTTGTCGTTGGTGATCAGTTTTGCCTTCGGCCAGCGAGACATCATCGTTCCGTTTACGGCGATGGTACGCACCACATCTCCTACATCCGCGGTTTCTCCGCCGAGATAGTGTATGTTCACGCCATATCCTTTCAATTCCTCAAAAAACTCCTGGCTGCCATGGATAATGGCCTCCAGCACTTCCCCCGGAATGATTCTTTTATTGCGATCGATGGTAGAAGAAAAAAGCAGATCGTCGTGAATGCCTACACAAAGGAGATCATCGAGGTTCATCACGATCGCATCCTGGGCGATTCCTTTCCAGACTGAGATGTCGCCGGTTTCTTTCCAATACAGGTATGCCAGAATGCTTTTGGTGCCCGCACCATCGGCATGCATCAGGTTCACCCAGGCCGCATCTTTTCCGATGGTATCGGGATAAACTTTACAGAAAGCATGGGGAAACAGTCCCTGATCCAGTTTCTCCACTGCCTTGTGAACTTCCTCTTTCTGTGCCGACACTCCCCTTTTGGAATATAAACTCATAAACCTTGTTTAACTGCCGCAAATGTCCATCTCATGCACCGAATTGCCAACTCTCAACTCCAGCATTTTTCAACTACATTTGCACGCCAGTTATGAAGGTACATCGCGATATCAGTCATTTACCCCTTTTCACGCGGGCCGTGATCACCATCGGCACCTTTGATGGTGTTCACTCGGGCCATCGAAAGATCATTGACCAGCTGCGCACCGAAGCGGCCCAGGTACAGGGAGAATCGGTCATCATCACGTTTCACCCCCATCCCCGGTCGGTCATCAAAGCCGGTCAGTCGCCGGTATCGCTGATCAATACGATCGAAGAAAAAATAGAACTGCTGGAAAAAAGCGGCATCGATCACCTCGTGATCGTACCATTTACGCAGGAATTTTCCCGTTTATCGGCCACCGATTATGTCGAAAAATTCCTGGTCGATCGCTTTCATCCGCATACGGTCATCATCGGATACGATCATCATTTCGGCGCCGGAAGAACAGGCGATTTCAAGCTGCTGGAACAATACCGCGACAAAGGCTTTTTTGAACTGAAAGAAATTCCGGAATTACTCCTGAACGAAAACATCGTGAGCTCTACCGCTATCCGTCGCAATATTGTCGAAGGAAAAATTGAAATGGCCAACCAGTTGCTCGGCTACGATTTCTTCTTCGAAGGAAAAGTAGTACATGGAAACAAGCTCGGACGCACACTCGGTTATCCCACTGCCAACCTCGAAGTGGCCGGTACCGACAAATTAATTCCGGCAAACGGGATCTATGCCGTAGAAGCGATGCTCGATCGACAGCCGCAGCTCCTCAAAGGCATGATGAGCATCGGAATAAGACCTACCATCGGAGGCACCAGCCGCGTGATCGAAGTGAATCTTTTTGATTTCAGTCGCGACATTTACCACTCCACCCTTCGCATTTATGTGAAGCATTACCTGCGCGAAGAACTGAAATTTGACGGCCTGGAATCCCTCACCCGTCAAATCGGCCAGGACGAAATAGATGCCCGACAACTGCTCGGCCGATAGGGAATTTGATATTGGAAAATGTAAAAAAATAAACCCGTTTTAACGAAACATACAATTATAATAGATTGATTTTCAATACACCATATTGAAGAAAATTTATTTTTGGTTACCTCTGCTCCGGGACCCCGCCGCAAAATCCTTTTTCCACTAAATTTGATTATTCAATGTCAGTGGAAGACCATCCTTCAGTCACTCCCCGTTAAATTCTGATCTTACTAACTGCCGTTGACACTTACTAACTCATCAGTCGATTTTAGTTAACTCTTAAAAGTTGAAGTATGTATTCGTATGCGTTGCTGGAGCCCGGCTGTTATTATTTAGTACAGGAAACTGAAGAAAGCGGTGTTACCATTATCAAAGTGAATGTGGAGTCAGACCATTGCGTGTTTATCACCAGGTATCTGGATGCACCCGAACTGGAATGGAAGAAAAAAAACGATTCGCTCTTCGATATCATCGAATGCCTCACCGACGAAAAAGTGAGGGAATGGGAGTCGGTTTACAAAGACAACCAGGAATCCTATTACGAGGAAGACGATGAATAAAACCGCCGGCGGCTGACAGACATTAGAGGGCTTCGTGTCCCGGGCTATCCCCTTGTGGGATAGCTTTATTTTTCCGGCAGGGACTGCTGAGTATTAAATAAGTGTTATCGCTCAATTTGGCATTTGAAATTGGAAAGGGCATTCCCTGTTTGTAATTTTCAGGTATGCCTTCGGCAGACATTACCATGCAAAGTTCATCTATCGCCACCATCATTTCGATTGAAGCCAATGCTTTTGTCACTTCCCTTCAATTAACCTTGCAGGCATTTTGCGAGGAAGAAGGTTCCCTGAAAATCTATGATGAATACGGGCAGGCTGTGTACCGGATCGTTCTTTCGCTGCATCCAGGGTTCAATCACAAAGAGATTTCAATATCCTCTCTGCCACCCGGTGTATACTACATCCATTTCCGGACCTCTCTTACCAGGGCCTTTGTTATTAACAGGATTGAAAAGACTTCTGAGGCTAGATAAAACTCCGGGACGAACTCTTGGTCAGGAATCCGATGCAGGCAATCAGTATCGCAATCGAGGTCGAAATATAGTAAACGATAAAGTTGCCCACCGAACTTCCGCCGGTGTTCACGAAATAATCGAAGATGTAAATGATCACGAAGGTTCCGTAGGCAAAAAGCAGGGACACATGGATAAATATCATGGCCTTTTCGTGCAGGCTGTGCTCCAGCTTCGACATATAACGGTAGATCTCCCAGGTAACCACAAACAGTACCAGCAGGATGCCCAGCGCCAGTACATATTTGGCCGCCTCATATTTCCAGCCCAGTACAAAGAAGTTGACCAGCTGTATACCGAGGAAACCGGGAGATGCGATTCGGGTAAATTTTCTTACAGACGCAGAGGTGGTGGTGAAATAGATAATACCCAGAACAATGGGCATATCGAGCATATTGTAAACGACTGTGATCACTTCCAGTGTCTCTTTGCTCAGGCCGGTATTATCGATCAGCCCGATCAAACCGCTTACCAGCCAATAACAGGCAAACAACACAAATGCCCGCTCCTTCCAGAGCTTCTTAAAAACGATCAGGGTCATCGGAATAAAACTGGCACAAATGCCCACAACAGAGATAATCTGGTACGTAATATCTTTCACGGATTTGGTTTAAGTCCTATATAACAATCGGCGGTAAACACCTATTTATTGCAGGGCCTGTTTTTTTTCCGTATTACTACTCCGTCAACGATTTGCATAAAATACGACAATCAAATATCAAATACCCGCATATCCGGCATCGCAAAAAATGAAAGCCCGCTGAAATACCAAAATCGCATACACATCGCCGGTTCAAACAAAAATATTTTTGAAATTTTAAACCAGGTAATCATTATAACTCGCAGATGTATCGGCAACTATGCTGTCGTAAAAGGCTTTTTACGCTGGTTTCCCGGGAAATGAGGGTAAACTCGTGCTTCAGATGAGGGAAAACCGGCAGAAATATTGATTTTTTAGTAAAAACACGAGGTTCGGCCTGGTAAACTCCGCAATCGGGTTTCCCAAAAATACGAGTGCTTCCGTAAATGGTGAATGGTGGAAATCGGGAAGTTCTGCTCTAGTCGGGCAACCGCACACTTTCTATATTTGTATCAGTTACAACGCATATCCAATATCACTGAAAATTCAAGTTAAGATCCGGCTCCTGATTAGAGAACAAATCCTTTGAAAAACCAGTACGGAAACCCAATCCTTGAAAAAACCAAAACGTCCAACGTCCTGAAACGAATTTCCAATTTCTATGATGCCCGGTCGAATATCCTGATGACCACAGACCAAATTTAATTGTTGACGGTAGGATCCAAACCGAAGAAGACTAATGGTTAACTCGACTGAAGTAATTGAACCCCGGAATTTCCGGGGTTTTTTATTGTCGCCCAATTTACCGGCCGGTTTTGGCAGGTTGATTATTTTTGGGGTATGAAAATATTCATGAGCCTCTTCAGCCTGCTGTTCCTGTTCAGCGGGTGCCATGCCCAAAAGGAAAAGCAACTGGACGCGTCCGGATTCGAAAAAGCCATCCTTGAAAAGAAAGTGCAACTGCTGGATGTACGCACAGCCCAGGAGTTCAGATCGGGCCACCTGGCCCATGCCCTGCAGGCCGACTGGAACAATGAGACGGAATTCAACGACCGTACCGGGCATCTCGACAAATCTATTCCCGTTTATGTCTACTGCCTTTCGGGTGCCCGCAGCGCCGCGGCGGCGCAGCAGCTTCGGCAAAAAGGCTTCGAGGTTTTCGAGTTGAAGGGAGGAATCCTTCGCTGGAAAGCCGAGAACAAACCTTTGGAAGGAGCTTCTTCCAGGCCACCCATGACAGCGGCGGAATATGATGCGCAAACGCGCAGCCAGGCCGTGGTACTGGTAGACTTTGGAGCCGACTGGTGCCCTCCCTGTAAAAAGATGGAGCCGGTGATCAATGGCCTGGTTACCGAAAAAGGAAACGCCTTCAAACTGCTGAAAGTGGATGGCGGCAATGATACAGAAGTCATGAAACTCCACGGAGTGGAAGCTTTGCCGGTATTCATTATCTATAAAAATGGCAAAGAGGTCTGGCGTAAACAGGGCATCGTTTCCCGCGAGGAGCTGGAAAAGAATCTCTGATAGCGGCGGAATTGTTTAAATTGTCGTGTAAACCCCGCCAACATGAATAAGACCGGTTTTCTGAGCCTCCTGCTGTTGTTATCTCTTGGATCCTTCTGCCAGTCCGTTTCCATTGTTAGTTTCGGAACCAAAACATCCCTACGCGGATTAAGCGTTGTTTCCGAAAAGATCATCTGGGTAAGTGGCAGTGGAGGCAAAGTGGGGAAATCGCTCGATGGCGGCGAAACCTGGAAATGGATGGAGGTACCCGGTTACGATAAAAGAGAATTCAGGGATATTGAGGCCTTTGACGAACGCACGGCAGTGATCATGGCCGTAGGAGAACCCGGGGATATCCTCAGAACCACAGATGGTGGCCAGAACTGGAAAAATGTATATTCAGACACCAGCAAGGGAATGTTCCTCGATGCAATGGCTTTTGCCGACGAAGACAATGGCGTCGTCATTGGCGATCCCCTGCCCGGCAGCCATTCTATCTACCGGGCTTATACGCGCAACGGGGGCATCAACTGGTTTCATCCCAAAGATGACAGCCTTTCCATTCCCCCGGTTCAAAATGGAGAAGCCATGTTTGCTTCCAGCGGATCGAATGTGGTGTTTCTGAAATCGGATGGTTTTCTTCGCAATAACCGGATGCTGATCGTTACCGGCGGAACAGCTTCCAATTTGCTCTCTCAAAATCCGCTGCAGAAAAAGAACCTTCCGCTGATGCAGGGCAAGGAGTCTACCGGCGCCAATTCTATTGCCGCTTTCAGTCCGAAAGAAATGGTGATCGTGGGCGGCGATTTTGCCAATGATAAAGACAGCAGCCTGAACTGTGTGATCAGCAAAGACGGAGGCAATTCATTTATTGCTCCTGCCATCGGGCCACATGGCTACCGCAGTTGCGTCATATATCTCAACAGGAACAAACTGGTGGCTTGCGGCACCTCCGGCATCGATGTTTCTGAAGATGGTGGGCTCACCTGGAGACTCATCAGCGAGGAAAGTTTTCATGTATGCGGAAAAGCGAAAAGAGGAAACGCCGTTTACCTCGCCGGCGCCAAGGGGCGCATCGCCCGGCTGACCTGGTGATCTATTTTTTAAAGGCGAAATAAACTGCTCCCAGCAGAAAAGCAAAGCTCACGAGATATTTCCAGTGAAAGGGTTCTCTGAGGTAAAAGACTGCAAATACCGTAAACACCAGCAGCGTGATCACTTCCTGTGTCATCTTCAGTTGAAAAGCATTGAAGCCATTGGAGAAGCCGAACCGGTTTGCCGGTACCATCAGGCAATACTCAAAGAATGCGATACCCCAGCTCACCAGGATGGCCTTCCATAGCGGCACATTGGTATGACGAAGATGCCCATACCAGGCGAAAGTCATGAATATGTTGGAAGCAACTAGCAGCAGGATCGTCCTCATACCGGCATTTTTTAAATAGCCTGCAATTTATGAGCCCGGCCCCAAATTGTATTGGGAAATTTCCAGACCAGATTATTTGATGCGGAGGTTTCATTCAGTGATGACAAAAAAAAGAAACCGGTCAGAAAATGACCGGCTTAGACTTTGAAATAGCAACCTCGAGAACAGGACCGAAGCTAAGCAGGGTCCATTAAATTACAAATAGTAAATACACCGACAGACCTATGAAATTATACTATATGCCTGCCGGTGAGTGATTAATTAAGTGCCCGGAAATCGACCGGTACCAGTTTGCTCACACCCGGTTCCTGCATGGTCACCCCATAGATCACATCCACCGAACTCATCGTCATTTTGTTGTGGGTAACGATGATAAACTGGCTCTCTTCACTGAATTTGCGGATCATATTGGTAAACTTGCCTACGTTGGCATCATCCAGCGGCGCGTCCACCTCATCCAGGATGCAGAACGGGGCCGGTTTGATCAGGTAGATCGCAAACAGCAGGGCCGTAGCCGTCAGTGTCTTTTCTCCCCCACTGAGCTGGGTAATCGAAGAAGGACGCTTTCCTTTAGGCTTTGCGATGATATCTATGCTGGTTTCGGCCAGGTTTTCCGGGTCCACCAGGATCATATCCGCCGTATCATCCTCGGTAAAGAGTGCCTTGAACACTTTCTGGAAATTCTCCCTTACGCGGTTAAAGGTATCGAGGAACTGCTGGTTGGCCGTGGCCTCCACTTCCTGTATGGTTTGCAGCAGGCTGTCTTTGGCAGTGACCAGGTCGTTCTTCTGTTCGAGAATAAACTCATATCTCTTCTTCATTTCCTGGAAGGCCTCGATTGCGGTCGGGTTCACTTCGCCCAGGTTTTCCAGGCGTTTCTTCATCCGGTCGCTTTTTTCCTGCAGTTCTTCGGCAGGGATATCATTGGTCCTGGGCTGATCGAGTATGTCATCCAGGTTGATCCTGAATTCAACATGAAGCCTTTCCTTCATGCCGGCTAGCTGCAATTTCAGGTCATTCAGCCTGTCTTTGATCTCGGCCAGCAAATGCTCAATGATTTCCTTGTCTTTCACCTTATGGCGAAGCTCACTTTCCTTTTCATTGAGCAGGTTACGGATATTATAATAGGTCTGATCGGCTTCATTCAGGATCTTTTCATCCTCTTCCTTGCGACGCAGCAATTCTACCAGCCCGCTCTGTGCGGCTTCCAGGTTGGCTTCGCTTTCCGTAATGTTTTCGGTCGTTTGTTTCAACTGCGAGGCATTGCTGTCGATCTGGTTGCGCAGATCATGCAGTTGATTATTCTTGAATTCGGCTTCCTGTACCAGCGCGTTGATCTTGCTGTGCTGGCGTGTTACCAGCAGGTTGAACTCGTTGTAACTGGCCTGGGCCTGGTTGTACGCTTCTTCGGTGATCTTATAGTCGCTCTCGGCGATCTGCAATTTTTCACGCAGATCGTTGAGCAGGTTTACCCAGCGCTCCCACTCTTTGTGGGTTCCATCCACTGAGCCGATGGTTTCTTCCAGGATGATCTGCGTTTCCTGCAGGCGGTGTTCTGCCACATGCTGCGATCCATGCAGGTTTTCGATCTTGTTCTGGAGTGAAAATACCAGGTTGGTCAGGCGGCTGATGTCTTCCTGGGCCTGGCGAATGGCCTGTTCTTTCAATTGTTCGTTATAAGCCAGCACTTCGTTGTGCTTGGACTGAATTTCATGCTTCAGATCGTTGACGATCTTATCCTGCGACTGGATGTCTTCGAAGATCTTTTCCAGGTTTTTGGCACGACCTATTTTTTTACCCTCGAAGAGACCGACGCTTCCGCCGGTAAGGGAATATTTTCCTTTTACGTATTTGCCATGCTTTTCCAGAACTACTGCCCCATTGCTGTTAGCCAGTGCCTCCTCATTTTCGGCGATGAAAACATTACCCAGCAGGTGTTCGGCCAGTTTACGGTATTGCTCATCCACCTCGATTACCTGCAAGGCGGGCAGGGTATGGGAAGGCTGATGAAAATCCGGAGCGCCATTGGCGGCGAATTTATCGAGCAGGAAGAAGTTTGCCTTTCCTTTTTTATGTTCATCCAGCAGATGCACTGCCTGCAATCCTTCGGAAAGATTGTTTACAACATAATAATTGAGGTAGGGCTCCAGCACATTTTCGAGGGCTGCCCGGTATTCTTCCTTCACATAAATGATGTCGGAAAGAATCGGCGCGGTATGATTCCAGTTTTGATTGTTGTGCAGGAATTTCACGCTTTCGGGGTATCCTTCCAGCGAATCGATCATGCTCTTCAGCAGATCGTATTCGTTCTTTCGGGCGTCCAGTTTCCGGCTTTCGTCGGCCAGGTGCTGGCGAAGATCTTCCACTTCCGACTGGGTTTGCAGGATCTGCTCCTTGGTGCGCTGGTGATGCTCCTGCAATTGAACCAGATCAGTTTTACGGCTCTCCAGTTCTTCTTCTTTGGTATATCGTTCTTCTTCGAGCTGTTTGATCTGGCTGTTGCGGGCCGCTCTTTCGTCTTCCAGTTGCTGTATGCTGCGCTGCAGGTTCTGAATGGAGGTATCGGCCACCGCCACTTTCTTTTCCGCTTCGAACTGGTTCCTCTGCAGTTGCAGGTTTTCGCCGCGCAGGGAATCCACATGCCCCCGCTTTTCGTCGAAAATATTTCTTTTCTCTTCCATTCCCCGGCGCACCTCTTCGAGTTGCTGCTCGAGTGATCCGAGTTTGGATTTCTCTTCTTCCACCTGCAGTTGGGTAAACTGAATGCTTTCTTCGAGCCCTGTCAGCTGGCCTTCGCTTTTACGAAGGAAATCCTGCAGGCTTTCGGCCCTTTCGCTGAGGAAATTAAGACGCTGGCTGGCCAGGTTCTTTTCATTTTCCTTGGTGCGAAGGGTTTGCAGCAGGTCGTTGAAGCTGTGCTGCATGCTCTGCAGGGCTCTTTCTTTTTCGATGAAACCTGCTTTCTCTTGTTCCAGGGCAGCCTCATCGGTCGCGATCTCTGCTTCGAGTTTAATTTTCTTATCGGTTTCCTCTTCTGTCTGGTGGTTCAGCTCGCGGTAGGTAAGGTTAAACCCTTCCAGCGCCGCCTTGGCCAGTTCGATGCTGAGTTCACGGTATTCTTTTTTGATCTCGTAGTACTTCTCCGCTTTTTTCGCCTGGTTTTCGAGGCTTTTGAGCTGGTTGTTGATTTCGAAAAGAAGGTCTTCGATACGGGCCAGGTCCTGTTCGGTAGCGTCGAGTTTATTCTTCGCTTCTTTTTTCCTGGTTTTGTAGATCGAGATTCCGGCAGCCTGTTCCAGCATGCGGCGACGGCTGTTGTCCTTGTCTTTGATGATCTCATCCACCATTCCCAGTTCAATGATGGCGTAGCTGTCGGTGCTCACGCCGGTATCCATGAAAAGGTTCTGAATGTCTTTTAACCTGCACTGAACATCATTTAACCGGTATTCGCTTTCCCCGCTTTTATAGAACTTTCGGGTTACGGTTACCGTATTAAATTCAGTGGGAAGAAGGTTACGAGTGTTCTCGAATGTAAGGCTTACCTCGGCCAGGCCGGAAGCTGAACGGGTTTTGGAGCCATTGAAGACAAGGCTCTCCAGGTTTTCGCTACGCAGATGGCTAATCTTCTGTTCGCCAATAACCCAGCGAATACTATCTACAATATTGCTTTTACCGCACCCGTTAGGACCGATAACTCCGGTTACGCCTTCATCGAAATTCAACACAGTTTTATCGGCAAAACTTTTAAATCCTTTGATTTCTAAACTCTTTAATCGCACAATTAAAAATTTTTAGGAGGTCGCAAATATAGTTTTAAAGGCTCTGTAAAATACCAAGCCCAATGAATACAAGGGTCATTCATTATTCACTACTTATACACAAATACCGGCGCAAACATTATTTGTGCAGGTGTTGTGGATAAAAGAGGGAGTTGGGGAGCCCCCGGCTAAGCCGGGGGCGTTTGAGGTTTGGGGTTTGAGGTTTGTTTGAGGTTTGCGGTTTGCGGTTTACGGTTTGTTTGCGGTTGGTCTTAATCCTGCTAAAACAGGGTGACGGGAGGATGAAGCAAGGAGCCGATGGCATTGCATGCGTAATTCGGAATTCGTCATTCGGAATTCGCATTGACCAATTGACTAATTATCACATTGGCCCATTGGCCCACTGGCCCATTGGCTCAATGGCATTGCATGCGTAATTCGGAATTCGTAATTCGTCATTCGAAATTCCCATTGACCAATTGACCAATTATCACATTGGCACATTGGCTCATTGGCCCATTGGCATTCATTTTCCTTCATAAATCACCCCTGAGGTCGGGGTTTCGTGCAGTTCTATTTTGGCCAGTTTGGGGAGAACGGGCTTCAGCTGGTTCCAGATCCAGACGGCGATCATTTCGCAGGTGGGGTTTTCCAGTCCGGCCACATTATTCATGCATTTGTGATCCAATTGAGCCACAATGGGTTTTACCAGTTTTTTGAGGTCGGCAAAATCCATGACCCAGCCCAGCAGGGGGTCTTGTTTGTCTTCAATCCACACCCGAAGACGGTAGGTGTGCCCGTGCATTTCCCGGCATTTATGACCTGCGGGTACATTGGGAAGGAAATGGGCGGAGTCGAAGGTGAATTCCTTGAAGATTAACATAGTAAAATTAAACCGCAAATGTACGATCAATCCCCGACATTGTTTTACCGCCACTCCCGCTTTTCTTTGGACAGGTGATGGTAATTCGGGTTTTTCACCTTATATTTGCGGTGTAAATTTGAGTTATAAGTGCATTATGTAATTGAATGATCTTATCTGCAAGCATCTCTGCTAATAGTTAATCTTCTTTACGTGCGTTTTTCTCAAGCATTTTTAAATTTTATTTATTCAGACAATGAACATTTACGTGTCTAACTTAAGTTACAACGTACAGGATGAAGACTTAAGGAGTTATTTTGCCGAGTACGGCGAGGTTTCATCTGCTAAAGTTATTACAGACAAATTCACACAACGCAGCAAAGGCTTCGGTTTTGTGGAAATGCCTGACGACGAAGCAGCAAAAAAAGCTATCGAAGAACTGGATGGCGCTACTGTTGACGGAAGAGGAATCAAAGTAATGATTGCTCGTCCGAAAGAAGAAAGACCCCAGGGTGGTGGAAACAGAGGCGGCGGTGGCCGTTCTTTCAGCAACAACAATCGTTGGTAATCGACTCTATTAACGATAATAAGGGCTGATCCTTTCCGGATCGGCCTTTTTTATGTTCTGCCGCGACTCCCCTATTACTCTTTTTGCTTTTTCAGGCTCCTGATCATTTCCCCGAAATTCTGATGTTTCGAAAGGGCAGTAAGCGCCTGGGCGATCCTTTTGGTTTTGGTTGGTTCCGTTTTGGCACTGGCGATCCAGTTACTGAAATATTTCTGAAACGATAGTGGAATTGATTTGAAAAATGCCAGGGCCTTGGGTTCATCCTCCAGGCAGGCCATAAAATCGAGGTCGAACACAAACTCGGATGTATCTACACTCAGTTGTACTTCCAGCATCGCTCCCTGCTTCTTGCCGATACCTTTTCGCATCACCTGGTTGAGGGGCATGATAAAGCTGCCATCTCCCATCGGAAGAATTGCCACAAATTTGATGGCATACCGGTCGAGTTTGCCTTTTACCCGGAAGGTCTTTCGATTTCCGGGTTGCAGTTCCTGGGCAATATCCTCGGGTATGGTGAAGTAAGTCCAGCCAGACTTCTCGCCTTTATTCTTAAACTTTTCAATGGTTGATGTAAATTTTACCATCACATCGTGAAATTAGCTTTCCAAAGTTTATAAACTCACGACAAGCTAATAAATTCACTTACCAGGATCAAATAATATTTGATGGTGACCGGGTGTTGCGGAGCAACTGATTCCAATTACCCAGGCAAAGTTCCTCCGTTTCTTCCCGAGCGAGTTCACATAGGACTTGGGCCGGTTGGCCTGCTGGGACTGGTCATCCAAAAACTGGTGAGTCTTATGGTGATACTGCAACAAATTTACTCGCAATTGAATGTCGCAGATTAGCCGACTTTGGTTCTCGGGTACAGCTTCTCGGTCTTACATAGTATTAGTAGTCACGACCAAGTACGTAAACACTTGCGCCAGCTCCCCAATCTCTCAAATATACTGTTGCGAACGAGGAGTAGCAGGTTTTATTTCCCGGGGTACAATCTCTCTACCTTTCACGGCAAGAGCAGTCTAAACTAACGGTCTAATACACTTGCGAAAGTTCTCCATATTTTTAAAAGTATTTACGCAAGCAGGTTATTAAAAAGTATAATACTTTAATGACTCTTCAAGCTCAAAGTCAATTGAGGAATCGACAGAATATCTATATAGTCGCACGCTAGAATTATTATTATAAAAAACAAATATGAACCTGTAAAATTTAACTTCATATTTTGCCAGATAACTATATAGGCACAAATCGTTGCCGACGGCTCTTTTTTTCAGCAACGTATACTTTACGAATTTTCCTGAGCCTGTATTAATTCTTAAAAATAGATCCTTTAAATTTTTCGTAACAGAATCATCCATGTTTAGGTTCGGATTAGACATTAAAAGTCCATTTATCCCGTCTTCGTATTTACCTGATTGAATTTTTTGAAAAAACTCCGAAATTATTGGCTCACAAGTCTTGTCAAAAAAAGAAGTGTTTTCTTCTTTTACTATTTTTTTGTCGCTGCAACTCTGCATTGAAAATAACAAACACATAAACAAGCCAAAATTTACAAAGCTCTTATTGATTGACATATTGAAGGATTTTTCTCTAACGTTTAAAGGCATAATTTAATTATGGGGGCTATTCATTGCGTTACTGTTACTCTAAAATCTATTTAGCTGTAACACCAGGACAGGCAATCAATTTACTCCAGTATTGCAATATACATACAGATATCGGTTATTGGTAATGGCGCCCGTGGAGCGGGTATGCGCCTTGCGGCCTCCATTGTCGCTCACCGCATCAAAACCACTATTGGTATTCCCGCTACCGATCACCGGCCGGAAGTTCTCATCGAAGAGGATCCAGTTCAAATAGGCCTTGAGCCGATTGGTCTGCTGGGACTGATCGCCCAAAAAGCTCGTGAGGTTGCTGATGAGTAACCGAACTATCAAGCTCAGATTACTTAAGGCAAATTGGCTAACATTCCATTACTACTTAATTTTGCTGTAAAAGATAAAATTGACTACTCTCTCGAAAACAAATCAAGTATTTTCTGTACACACTATAAGAATAGACTATAGAATGAAATCGTTCTCATCAAACTCCAATCCGCAAATATCAAAATTAAGTACTAGACATATCACTTGCTAATAGAACAGCAATAAACAAGTTTATGAAAATATAAAGAAACCCAATTGCTTTACCGTAATCATTAAAATGCGAATTTTTATATTTATTTAATGCTTTTGCGAGTATACTTTTATTAAATATAATATTGACAAAATATGACGTAATTAATACAGACATCATCACAACAAAATAGATCATGATTGTTAGTCGAATTCTACGTCCAATAAATAGTAGATTAATAAATAGAAGGATTTCTATCAAGGTCAGAACAGCTGCTACAGCAATCAATCCCTTGGCTCGCTCAAATCGCCCAACTTTATTGGACTGATCACCAAACGATTCAACTGTCTTATATGCAACAAATAAGATAAACTGCAACATTATTCCTATTTACTAATTTTATCTGCAAACCTCTCTATGACTCCAAAAACGTCAGACTCAAGTCCAAATTTTATTCGAAGGGCCTTGTAGGGGATAAATTACTATCAAGCTAATAAATCCAACAATCAATGTCAAGTAGAACCTGTAGGTGACTGATTGCTGCAGAGAAGCAGGTTTTAGTTCTCAGGTACAGTTTCTCTGTTTTCACAGTGCGAGTAGTCCAAACTAACTGTCTGAATCACTCGCACCAGCTCTCTAGATTTTACGCATACTTGCATGAGTGGAGGCAAAAGGCAATTCTTTCCATTCATCGCATTCCTTGTAACTTTTGAGCATCCGCTTGATCAATTAATTCTAAATAGCAATCCACATCAATAAAATACACCCTTCCGTCATGCCGGTTTAAGAAACTGCACAGTGGCTTTTCTACTTTACAGCCCAAAGACATTCGATATTTAATTTTCGAACCGTCATTTAGAGTCATCTCATAAACTCCATTACCGATTTCCCTTAGATTAAATTCCAATTCAACATCAGCAGTGTTATGTCCATTATCCGAAGCAATAGTTGGTATTCTTTTAAAAACAATCCCTCGATGTTCCCTTTCAAATTCATCTGATTCGATAACATGAAAAAGCAAAATAGTATCTTTTCCATTACCCATTTGAATTGTAGCTTCACCAGGATAATTCAATATTGAATAAGTCTTCAAATCAAATTGCCTTACCCCATTATGTAACTCCATATTTTCATAATACACTGTATCGCTCTTGTCTGCTTTTACATAGTGATAGCGTACACCATGAATATGAGAATATTTCTTTCCATCATTCCTAAAAAAGCCAATATAATCAGCCCATACCGTAATTGGCTCATCAAGCGACCCAAAATTTAGCAATGCAGCTTGCTGTGTCATACCAGCAGGGCGAAGCAAAGTATCTGTATTTACTTTTCTGTCCTTCAATTCTGTTTGGGCATTGCTGCAGCCAATATTAAATGACAATGAGGATAGTAGTATTACAAAATATTTCATCATCTTACAATTCAAGAATTAGCAATTAATTTTTCTTTGGTGGCGGTATTTCAACTCGTTCAGTATCATATTCGTCTTCAATATCTTCAATATTCCCTATACCATATAGTGTATCAAATTCCCAATCAATTCCACCAGCATCACCGACTCCTCTTGCAATTTTTGCACAATATGTTCCACTTTTACAATAATTATAACCTCCACTATAACCACCAAAAGGCAGGTATCCTTCACTCTCTGCTCCTCGTGCATAAGACAACATTTTAGTGTAGTCAAGATTGCGAGCAAGCACCCCTACGATTCGTCCATAACCGCAAGTAATGGAGAGCTGTGTAGCTTTGTTAATATTGCAGTAACATTTTCAGCATCAGTTTTTTTAAAATCCCAATTTAGAATAGATAAACTCTTATAATTCTTGCTTGATCTCACCGCTCCCTCATCTTTTCCTCTTTTTCTTTCTTTAACATCGGGTCTATGGTATCTGCCAAAATAAAACAACTTGTCTAGAACGCCCGCACCGGATTCCCAATTTCTCAAACATACTTACTCGAGCGGGTGCGAATAGAGGCAAAGTCCAAACAAAACTATCCAATCTTAATCTAAAGAAAATGATATTCTATTAACGATCACTATTTGAATATTGCTTTAGTAATGTCCGCTGAATATCTGTATCTTGCCATATTTCTATTCTATAAGTATCTTCACCAGTATCCCCTATAACAGTATCAAGATTCAAAGAATAAATTCTCACGCCATATTCCCCAGGTCCAACTTTTAATTCTAACTCAATAGTAGAATTTGGGCAATCTAATACTTGCAAGACTCCTGATTTAACTTTAATTCCAGCTTGTACAATGTGATCATATTGGCTATAGCATATTTGATCCCTTCTTTTATCCAGTAATACAAGTTCACCACGTACTGGGCCATAGCATTCTATCCCTACACCCAAAACACCATCTCCAATTGCTAATCTCGACCTAATTGCATCTTCTGTCCAAAAGTTCATTTCCCCTGTATCATGAGAAGAACCTTTATCTTTTAAATAGAATTGATGGTGAAAGCTTCCCCTAATTAGTAGCACTTAAAACTAAAGATTTCCATTCAATGTTC
>CAZSAQ010000016.1:0-97623 GCA_964605065.1 uncultured Chitinophagaceae bacterium | reverse complement strand
AAAGTAAAAAGTAAAAAGTAAAAAGTAAAAAGTAAAAAGTAATATTTTTTAAATATCTGTATTCAATAATAAGATCCTGCTTGGGCGGCATTTTTTTGGAACGCCAAGATCGCTAAGAACCGCAAAGGGCGCGAAGTAGAAAATGAAAAGTAAAAAGAGAAACAGAAAATGCGAAACGCATTCAACGTGAAATGTGAAACGAAAAACGCGAAACGCAATCAACGCGAACCCCCAAACACCCTATCCAGCCACGGTTTTTTTCACACTATGTATGGCGGCGCTCATTTCCCTGATCAGGGAGGGGTCTTTTTCAATGGCGTTGCCGATGACGATGACGTCGGCGCCGGCTTTGCAGTTCAGATAGGCTTTTTCGGGAGTTTTTATGCCTCCGCCGATAACGAGAGGTGCTTCTATCACTTTTGATACGGCGGTGATCATTTCTTCGCTAATGGCTCTTTTAGCTCCGCTGCCGGCATCCATGTAGATCAGTTTCATGCCCAGCATTTCACCGGCCATGGCGGTGCACATGGCAATTTCGTTTTTATCGGCCGGAATGGGGGCGGCATTGCTGATGTACGATACGGTAGTGGGGGCGCCACCATCGATCACCATATAACCGGTACTCATGATTTCGAGTCCGCTCTGTTTAACCGCCGCTGCGGAGATCACATGCTGGCCAATAAGAAGTTCGGGATTGCGACCGGAAATGAGCGACAGGTAAAGTAGTCCATCGGCAAAAGGAGTGATCTGGGACGGGCTTCCGGGGAATAGTATAACAGGGATGTCTGCATTCTTTTTGATCTGCTGAACCACTTCATCCAGGCGGTTGCTGATGACCAGGCTGCCACCAACCAGCAGATAGTCTACGGAAGATTCGTTGACCAGTTGCATCAATTCATCAATAGAAGAAGGGTTGACTTTATCCGGATCAATTAAGACGGCAAAGGACTTTTCTCCCCTGATTTTCTTTTGTGCTAACGACTGGTAGATGCTATTGGTCATGCCCCGGCTATTGGTTATATGCAAAAATGCAAAAACTTTTCCAAAAGGCTGATTTTGTTTGGGTGAAGTGGATTTTCTTCCATTGACTTTCAAAGGTTCAGCCCGGTATGTATACTTTTTATAATCTCAGGAATGTGGTGAGTTGAAGCAGGTGATCATGGTAGTGCAGGCCCGATCTGGTAGCGAGGTTACGGTACAGGTAACCCATTTCCAGGTCGAAGCGTGGGTTAAACCGGAAGCCCAGGCCTCCGAAGGCCCTGAACTGATCGTAAGTCTTTCCATTTACAGCCGACCGGTTGGAAGTTATCAACATGATTTCCTGCTGGGTAACGACATACCAGCCTTTGTTGAAAACCTGCTGCTGTTTCAGGGGAAGCGTGTTTCTGAACAGATAGCGCAGCCTCGTGCTGAACATACGTCCATCGGTGACCACTTCTTTGTCTTTCACCACGTTTCGGCTAAGAAATCTTTCTTCGAGCATCGGACGGTGCAGGGTGTATACCGGGCCGATCCGGTGCCGGAAGAAAGCCTGCTGATAAACCTGGTGCTCGGCAGTATAGCCGGAAAAATCACCCATCACCACCCTTGATAACGTATAGGTATAGCCGTTCAGTACGGTCAGGTTTTTATGTACCCGGTAAGAGAGCGCATTGCGTACCATGAAGGTATTGAGATGGTGCCACCGGTCGGTAGAGCGGATATTCAGATCGGTCTGCCAGCCCCATTTGCCTTTCAGGCGAAAGGAATTCAATGCGGAGAACCATCCCCCCGAGCGGTCGTCGTTTTGCGACATGGATTGTAGTGCCATCAACGACAGCGAAAGGTGCAGTAATACTTTTTTCAACATCCGGCAAAAATACGGAGCAAAAGCCTGTAAGCCTATGGGGTTTATCGTTTCTGGTTTCACGTTTCAGATCTGAAGAATATTAAACTTTGTCAATTCCCGAGGGTAGTGTTTCTTTTGCAGCCTGACTTCAACACAACGTGAAACGTGAAACCAGAAACGATAAACGCATCTACCTCTTTTCACTCTTTTCACCAAAAATATTTGATACCGGGAGGTGCAAAACTGGCCTGATTTTTTGCTAAAGTAAGTGTGGCGGGGGTTACGAAATTTTGCACATCTATTATCCACAGGTTGTGTATATCTCAAAACGGGAAATTTGAATTCCAAAAGATATTTTCGTTTTCCCCGTAACAATTTTTTAACACACACCAACTTAACGAGTATGTCCAATAAAAAGCAATCTGTAAAAGGCCTGCAGTTTCAGCGGCGCTTTACCCAGGAAAACAATAGTGTATTTGATCAGTTTGAGTACGATTACAGAACCTCGGTAATCCGCAATCCCAGTGGTGAAGTGGTATTTGAAATGAATAATGTGGAAGTGCCGCGTCAGTGGAGCCAGATTGCTACAGACATACTCGCGCAAAAATACTTCAGGAAGGCAGGGGTGCCCCAGCCAGACGGATCAACAGGCCGGGAGACCTCTGTGAAGCAGGTGGCTCACCGTATGGCCAATTGCTGGAAAGTATGGGGCGAACGTTATGGGTATTTCGCCTCCGAAAAAGATGCGCAGGTTTTTTATGATGAGTTGGTGTACTGTATTCTAAACCAGGCCTGTGTTCCCAACAGCCCTCAATGGTTCAATACCGGTTTGTATGAAAGCTATGGCATCAAGGGTAAACCGCAGGGTCATTACTTTGTAGATCCGGTCGACGGGCAATTGAAGAAATCCACATCGGCTTATGAACGCCCTCAGCCTCATGCCTGCTTTATATTAAGTGTGGAAGATGATCTGGTGAACGAAGGCGGCATCATGGACCTCTGGGTCCGTGAGGCGCGTATTTTCAAATATGGCAGTGGTGTGGGAACCAACTTCTCCAACATCCGCGGGGAAAGTGAGAAGCTCAGCGGCGGCGGAACTTCTTCCGGCCTGATGAGCTTTCTGAAGATAGGTGACCGTGCCGCCGGCGCTATCAAGAGCGGAGGCACTACCCGTCGTGCAGCCAAGATGGTCTGCCTCGACCTCGATCACCCAGAGATCATGGAATTCATCAACTGGAAAGTAGAAGAAGAAAAGAAAGTAGGCGCGCTCATCAATGCGGGTTATCCAAGTGATTATGAGGGCGAGGCCTATCGTACCGTAAGTGGTCAAAACAGCAATAATTCCGTGCGTATTCCCAATGAGTTCTTCGACCGCCTCGAAGCGGGGGAAGACTGGGAACTCAAAGCAAGAATGGATGGCCGTGTTATGAAGAAGGTGCCAGCCAAGGAAGTATGGAACCAGATCGCCTATGCCGCCTGGCGCTGCGCTGATCCGGGTACACAATACGATACCACTATTAACGAATGGCATACCTGCCCCCAGGGTGGTCGCATCAATGCGTCCAATCCCTGCAGCGAGTACATGTTCCTCGATAACACAGCCTGTAACCTGGCCTCCATCAACCTGCGTAAATTCTACAATGAGAACGACAACAGCTTTGATGTAGAAGGCTTCGAATACACCGCGCGCCTGTGGACAGTAGTATTGGAAGTATCCGTGCTGATGGCACAATTCCCTTCCAAAGAAGTAGCGCAGTTGTCATATGATTACAGAACACTGGGTCTGGGCTATGCCAACCTCGGCAGCATGCTGATGGTAATGGGAATAGCCTACGATAGTGAAGAAGCACGTGGCATTGCCGGTGCGCTTACAGCGATCATGACGGGCATTACCTATAAAACTTCCGCAGAAATGGCGGGCATCCTCGGACCCTTCGCCCGTTATGAAGAGAACAAGGAAGATATGATGCGGGTAATGCGCAATCACCGCCTGGCTGCCTATGACGCAGACGAATATGAAATGCTGAGTGTAAAACCGGTTGGTATCAAAGCGAAGTACTGCCCCGATTACCTGCTCAGCGCAGCCACCAAGGCCTGGGATGAAGCAGTGCAACTGGGAGAAAAATATGGTTATCGCAATGCGCAAACAACCGTTATCGCGCCTACCGGCACCATCGGCCTGGTAATGGATTGCGATACTACCGGTGTAGAACCCGATTTCGCCCTCGTAAAATTCAAAAAACTCAGCGGTGGTGGTTATTTCAAGATCATCAACCAGTCGGTGCCAACTGCCCTGAAAAACCTCGGCTACAGCACAAAGGAAACCGACGCAATCATTAAGTATGCTGTTGGTTCCGGCACTTTTGCCGGCGCTCCTCATATCAACCCGCAAACACTGAGTGAAAAAGGATTCATTGCCGAAGAGATCCGCAAGCTCGATGCTGCCGTGGGTACTGCCTTTGAAATCGGATTCGTATTCAACGTATATACATTGGGAGAAGAATGTCTCCAGCGTCTTGGTTTTAAGCCCGAACAATATTTCAATTTCGAATGGAGCCTGCTGGAAGCGCTCGGATTTACCGACGAGCAGGTGGAAGAAGCCAACGATTACGTGTGCGGCACCATGACCATCGAGGGCGCACCGTTCCTGAAAAATGAACACCTGCCGGTTTTTGACTGTGCCAACAAGTGCGGCAAGAAAGGAGAGCGGTATATTCATGCTCACGGCCATATCCGTATGATGAGTGCCGCGCAACCCTTCCTCAGTGGCGCTATCTCCAAAACCATCAACCTGCCCAATGAGGCCAGCATCGAAGAAATTGCGGATGCTTATATGATGAGCTGGCAGCTGGGATTGAAGGCCTGCGCCCTCTACCGCGACGGATCGAAGCTCTCTCAGCCATTGAGCAACAAGAGCGACAAGAAAAAGAAAACCGACGAACCGGCAGCAGAAGAAACGGTCATGGATGCCAAGCCCGAATCCAATATTGTAGATCTGGGCAAGCTGACCGTAAACGAATTATTGGAAGAAGTACAGAAAAGAGTACAGGCTTCGCCCGATACAAAACTGAAGCGTGAACTGGCCCGCATCGTAGAACGCAGAACCCTGCCGGCCAAACGTCGTGGCTTTACACAAAAGGCCAAGATCAACGGCCAGGCCTTATTCCTCAGAACCGGTGAATACAGTGATGGCACCGTGGGAGAGATCTTCATCGATATGGCGAAAGAAGGAGCAACCATGCGCAGCATGCTCAACTGCTTCGCGATCGCCATCTCTATAGGTCTTCAATATGGCGTGCCGCTCGAAGAGTTTGTAGAGAAGTTCGTATTTACCCGTTTCGAACCCGCCGGAATGGTAGATCATCCGAACATCAAGAGCACTACTTCCATCGTTGACTTCATATTCCGTACACTGGCTTATGAATACCTGCAACGTACAGACCTGGTACACGTAATTGATAAGCCTGAAGTGATGAATACCGGTACCGACGATTGGGATGAAATTCCAACCTCGCTGGAATACGACAAGAAAAGCACTCCCGAACTGAGTGAAGTAAGAGTGGTGGCTCCCAAAGAAGCCAAGGTAGCCAAGGCTGTGGTGAAAGCGGAAACCAGTCTCGACGCGGTAAATGCAGCCGCCAAGAGCATGCAGAGTGATGCACCCGCCTGCAATACCTGCGGCCACATTACAATCAGAAGCGGCACCTGCTACAAATGCCTCAACTGCGGCAATAGCATGGGCTGCAGCTAAACAAGCTTGGACGGTTACTTAACATAAACTTAGGTCCGCTCATTTCCATGAGCGGACTTTTTTTGTCTACTTGCAGCCCCGGCATATTTACCTTATCTTGGCTGCGATAAATGCTCCATTCATGGATATGAAACTGGTTTGGCTGCTCATCGCCAACTTCGTGCTGTACCTCCTCGTTCGGGCTTCCCGCCAAAAAAAATGGCTGAATGGCATTCTCACTTTCCTGTTCACAACATTGATTACGCTGACGGTGATCGAAGGGGCCTATCGCATTTTTTTCAAGAAGAAAGGACTCACCGAAACCGGCAATTTCGGGAGCAGTTTCAATACGCCTGTTGAGCTGACCGGATTTACCGTAAAGAATATTCCGGATCTCCAGGTGATCAGAAAAGATCCGAAAGGAAATATCCTGTACGACACACATTATTCCATCATCCCCGACTCCGGTTTTAATACGCTTCCCGTCAATCACCGGAAAGGATATCATGTTTCTACCCCTTCCCGTGATTCGGTAGAGCTGGTGTTCCTGGGTTGCAGCTTCACTTATGGAACCGGGGTGCCCGATACGGCAACCATGGCCTACCGCACCGGCCACACACTGGACTACAACTCTGTTAATCTGGGCAGTTCAGGATTTGGTACGCACCAGGTGTACCAGGTGTATACTCATAAATACAACCAGGTGCCTGATCATAAAAAAAGAATATTCGTTTACACGTTTATTCCCGATCACCTGTTAAGAGCCAAGTGCATTTATTCGTGGTGCCTGAACGATCCGTATTTCGAAGTAAAAAATGATTCCCTTCACTTGCTGGGGCCGGCCTATAAACACACTTCCTCCGCCCGTTCGCAGGTTATCGTTCGGCTGCTGAGCCTTAACCGGGCGCTTTCTTTTGTTTCCGATATCGGTAATAATATCATCCAGCAAAAAGGCGCGGAAAGCGTGAAGGAAGAAGATTATAAACGCATCTCGCTGATGCTGGAGGAAATGAATAAAAGCATTCAGTCGAGAGGAGACCGATTTATTGTGCTGCATTGGGACGATTACAAAGGTTCCGCCAATCCGAAAGGCGGCTATTTCGTTGACATCAATAAGATGAACCAGGTTTTCCAGTCGCTGGAGAGCCATGGAGCCACAATTCTCAAGGCTTCGTCTTTCTTTCAGTTTACCGAACCTGCCAATCTGATCCCGCAAGACAATCACCCGAGCAGCCACGGCAATGAATTGATGAGCCGGTACGTGATTGAAGCGATAAGTAAAAAGTAAGACGCAGAGGACGCTGATAAACGCAGAGGACGCTGAAAACGCGGATTACGCAGAACCGTAAACAGTAAACCTCAAACTCCAAACGGCAAACTCCAAACAGTAAACCTCAAACAGCAAACCTCAAACCAGCCATACCCCTCACAACTCTCTAACAATCAACAAAAAACATTTGCAAAACATTTTCTCTCCAAAACTTGCAAGGCAATTTTAAACGGCTATTTTCGTTCTCTATTCGTACACAAAAACCGGACGGTTATGAAAATGAACAACAGGACAATTATCGCCCTGCTCGCCCTTCTCGTTTTTTTCAGCTCGTGCAGCCGGGCCATCACGCCCTATGAAGCGGCGCATGGCAAAGCTAAATGCGGTCGATCTCTCCGCTAAGGCCGTTTGGTTACAAAATCCTTCAGATAGCTACAGGTATTGAATGCTTCTTTATAAAAGGGAGTGTTGCTGAAATTTTTCTGCAACTGTGTGAAATAAGAATTCCTGGCATCGAAGTCTATCAGCCATTTTTTTAAGACGCTTCTGTATTCCCTATTGTCTTCATACATGACGGGCATGGAACCGAATTGTTTCTGGTCGCATTTGGCGGCCATATACAGGCATTTTGCCTGCAGGTTGCGATTGCCGGTGAGTGAAAGCGCCTGGAGGTAACAGGTCTTTGCTTTCTGCACTTTGAAATAATCTGCCCCGAAATTTCTTTCGTCGCCGGAGCGGTTTCTTTCCGGATCAAAGGTGCTCCACCCGTATTCCACCAACATCCAGCTATTACCCCAGTACGACATATGATAATATCCTTTGGCCAGCTCATAACTGTAAAGGGCCTTTTTTTCCTTGTCGGCGGTGGTGGCCAATGATTTTTCCAGGCTGATCATCTTTTGGGCAAAGCTGAGCCTGGTATACCTGGCTGTATCCTGCCTTGTGGGGCGATGGGTGTCCAGCAACAGATCTGCAAAAGGATTGGCCGCCAGGTAGCTTGTAAACGGCTCCTGGTTATAGTAACCGGCCGGGAGCTTTTTATACCATTTTTCGGCTTCCGAAAAAGCATAGGAACGCATCTGGGAAGTGCCGGCAATATCATACAGGTCGAAACGGGTGAAATTGGCATGGGCTACCAGGTATTGCTCGAATGGATTCAGGGATCTGGATTCGGTGAACTGAATGAGTTTTTCAATGTCGGCAGCCTGCGCAACGGTTTTGAGATGGGTTAATGTGGCCGGGTAGTAACCGTAAGAACCGGAAAGGCTGCTATTTTGGATGCTGTCGGCAACCGAACGGCACAGGTAATATTTGGTGATGTCGTTTGCTGCCTTATACCTGGTGGCTAGGACATCAGCGAAGAGACGCCGGTTAAATTTGGCAAACTCAACATCCTTTTTGGATTTTGCGGCCAGCCATTCAAGGGAGGGCATCAGTTCTTTTTCGAAAGTGGCGTCGATCGTTTTTCTGGCGTTGATCGTTAGCAGCAGGCTGGTCATCTTCCACTGATCTTTCTGCAAAGGGTCTTTCAGCTGGTTTTTGCATTGATCCAGGTATTTCCGGGCATTTTCAAAATCGTCGGTGATCAAAGCGGTATGTGCAGCGGCCAACAGGTAAAAGCCGTCCTGTGCACCCTTGATACCCTGCAGCCAGGCTGCCAGCTTCCGGGCTTCCTCTATCCATGTACGATAGCCTGGATCATTGTTGTTGATTTCACGGTATTGTATGGTTACGTTTTTGCTGCCGCCTTTAAATGCAAGGGCGGGGGTGAATACGTTTTCCTCCAGTTTGTTTACCTCGCGGGTTACCAGTACAGGCAAGAGGGCGCATTGCGGATCGAGCTGGTAGATCTGTTGTATGGCCGGGAGCTCACGTACATTGCTGCCGAGAAGGAAGAGCCCCAGCATATTGGCTTTTTCCGAATTGTTTTTGCACAATGCCAGGCAGGCGTTCCGGTTTTTTTCATCGAAACGTTTGGTGCTCCAGTCGAAGCTCATGTAGTTGGAGAGACGTTTTGCCTGACCCGAAGAGAAAAGGCGGCTGAAAAGATAGGCCGCTTGATTATTTTGCCCCGTTTTTAGTAGCGCGCCGGCTTTTAATCCCAGCGAAAGATCCTGCACGAGGCTGGGTATTTTTTCGGGTTGAACGAGTTCATCGTACCAGCGCAGGCAATCATTGTAGCGGCCGCTGTAATGCGCCAGCCGGATAACCTGGTAGGCATAGCGAAGCCGTATAAAAGGATCTTTCGCCACTGCCAGCAATTGCTGTCCATTTTTAATATACCCGGCCATCTTCAGCGAATCGCGCTGGGGCGATTCCCAGCTATTCCAGGTGCCGGTAACAAATGGTTCCAGCTTGCGGGCATACAACAGGTATCCTAATGCTTCGAGGTTTTTGCTGTCGATGAAGAACTGGGTCATCCCGTTTTTCCGGACGGAGTCTGGGACGGTAAGTGGTTTTTGTTTTTCAATGGAACTGTACAGGTTGCCGATATCTTTCGAGGCATATTTACAAATGAAATCGTAGGCTTCTTCCCTGGAAAAACGGTTCTGTGCAAACTGGCACCATTCGGCGGAAGTAAGGCGCGCAATGTCTACCGGTTCTTCTTCTTTATAAAGAAAATTAACGTTGGTATAATAAAATGGCTCCATGCCGGAATCGCCTGATACCTTCGGATGAAAGAAACTGGTGTAATAGTCGTATGGATCTTCGTCACCGCCGGCACAACCCAGTATGTTGTAAGGGAATAATACAAAGACCAGGTTAATGAAGGCTATTGTAAATAGTTTCCAGTTCATGAAGTGAATATTTGGATAAGGTGGTTGAATCGAGGTGGTACAAAGCAACATTGAACTGAGGCGTTCTCAGCAGAGGAGACAGCATACGGGCGGATTTTTCTATATCGGCAAAAGGTACTTTTTCGTTTCGCAGCAGGTCGCCTTTTTTCAGTTCATATCCCTGTAGCACAGTGTCTGCCTGTATTTCGTAGCGATTGTCTTTTTGAATGGCAATGGCCGGATTGGCGAGAACGGAATCGGCCAGGTCCTGGACCAGTCCCTGGTAGTTTCCCTGGCGAAACAAAACTTTCCATTCAAAGAGGGGAAGGGCAATATCGAGCGGCAATGGATAAGAATTCAGGTGTTCGGTGTATTGTGCCAGCACGGCGGGATCGAGAATGGAATTGCCCGATTGAAGGTTTTTCAGGTTGCCCATATTGTAGCACATCAGCAAACCGCGATCAGCAGGAGGAACGCCGGTTTTTTCGGAAAATTTGGATTGATACAGGCGGATGGTGACGGAAAGATTCTTACCTGAAAATACCGGCAACAGTTTCATATACTTCAGCAGCTCGAAATATTTGTCGCGGGTAGCGGCGGTCCAGTCGCAATCGATCTGTATTTCCTTTACACCCGGCAACAGGTTATCTTCCAGCAATCCTTTCAGCAGGTAATCGATGCGGTCGCCCAGTTTGGTAACGGTTTCTGGAAGGATGCTTTGCAGGGTTTCATTGGTGATAAAGATCGTCGGGATCATTTCGACCGAATTATCCTTCAGCCATTCCCTGCTGGCCGGTTCCATCATGATCTTGGCAGAAGGGATCGGGCGCTCGGCCTTTGCATCCCAAACCACATCAAAAAACTTGACATACAGTTTTTTCACTTTCAGATCGGTCATGGCTTTCTGTTCTGCCGGGTTGAGGCGCAAAACAGATTTCCAGAAGTAGAAGGCTCTTTCCGTTTTTCTTTCCGGCTTGCAGGAAGCTACTATGCTTACCAGGCAAAAAAATATCAGTGAATTTATGATACTACGGATCATATAAAGGGGATGTTTATTTACTTTGTGACTTATCCAAATCAAAAATATGCATCGTCGTCAATTCCGCCTCTTTCTCCTGTTGGTTATTTTTTCAGGAGTGATCACTCATGGATTTGCCCAGGTGGTTTCAGGTCCCATGCTGGGATATGTTGAACTAAGAACAGCAAAGGTATGGGTGGAGCTGAAGCCCGGGTCAACGGCGGAGTGCTGGTTCTGGAAGAAAGGAAGCACACAGGCCAAAAAGGTACAGGCTACTGCGGAAGGAAAATGGTTTGCACCGGTGGTTTTCGATCTCGTGGGCCTGGACATGAACACCACTTACGAATACGCGGTGCTGTCCAATTCCAAGGTTTCTCAGAAGCCGGCCAAGGCCGATGGGGAGTTCACGACGATGGACCTCTGGCAATGGCGCAAGCCCGCTCCGGATTTTACTTTTCTGACAGGAAGCTGCGCCTATTTCAACGAGCCCGTTTATGACCGCCCCGGCTCGCCTTATGGAAAAGATTCTTCGATCTTCGAAACCATGGCGGATGAAAAAGCATCCTTCATGGTCTGGCTGGGAGATAACTGGTACACCCGCGAGGCAGATTATCTTTCTTCCTGGGGTTTATGGTATCGCGCCAGCCGCGACAGAAGCATGCCGGTGTTGCAGCGCTTTCTCAGATCCATGCAGCATTACGCCATCTGGGACGATCATGACTACGGCCCCAATGACGGAGATAAAAGTTACTCCCTGAAGGAAACCAGCCTGCAGGTATTCAAAAATTACTGGGCCAACCCATCCTACGGGCAAAACGGTCAGGGCATTTACTCCAGGATCAGCTACAATGATTGTGATTTCTTCCTGATGGACGACCGTTATTTCAGGAGCAATGACGATATGTCGCCTTATGTTTATGACAAACCCAATCCAAATAAAAGAATGTGGGGTGCAGAGCAGATGGACTGGCTGAAGAATTCACTCCTGCAAAGCAAGGCCACTTTCAAGTTCATCGTTACCGGCAGCCAGACATTAAACCCTGCTTCACCTTATGATTGCCTGCAGGATTACCCGATAGAGTTCAATGAACTGATGTCTTACCTGAACGCTGAAAAAATCAATGGGGTACTTTTTCTGACCGGCGATCGCCACCACAGTGAGGTGATCCGTTACGACCGCAACGAAGGCTATACCCTGTTCGACATCACCTCCTCCCCACTCACCTCCGGCGTATCCAAGGTGGGCGGAAAAGAGGCCGCCAATCCCGCCCGTGTTAATAATACATTAGTAGAAGATCAGAATTTCACACGGATCGGCGTATCAGGTAAACCAGGGGAAAGAAAACTGAAAGTAGAATTTGTGAACAGGAGCGGCAAAACAATGGGTGAATGGAATGTTTCAGAAAAAGAACTAAAAAACAAATAGCGTGACGGTAACATTCGGATATGAAAAGAAACAGGTGCTCGATGGCTTGCGCAATCATTTTTTCAGCCGCCCGGAAATCAGGATACTCGTTATCCTGGTAAATGTATTCGCGATCCTGTCGGCGGTATTGTTCTATTTCAAAAAAATCCAACCGCTTTCTTTCCTCGCTTTTTCGCTGATGTGGTTTTTGTTATGGATCACCATCCGGCTGGTGCTGCCGGCGAGCATATACAAACGATCGCAGACATTCAAAGATCACTTCACTTTGAGCCTGGATGAGCGGGAAGGAGTACTGCTTGAAACCGAAAGGGGAAAACAACTCTGGAAATGGGCCGACTTCAGCAGTTTTAAAGAGACCGCGTATTTCTTTCACTTATATTTCGACAGCCGTTCGTTTTTCCTGGTTCCTAAAGATTCTTTCAAAGACCTGGTAGAAATCCAGGAGGCAAGAAGGATGTTGAAAGAGAATATAAAGTAGGATTGGTTTGAGGTTTGGTGTTTGAGGTTGGAGGTTTGGTGTTTGATGTTTGGTGTTTGATGTTTGAGGTTCATTCGTCATTCGCCATTCGTCATTCGTAATCGTATCGCATTGGCTCATTGACCAATTGGCTCCTTGGCAAATCGTATTCGCCATTCGTCATTCGTCATTCGTAATCGTATCGCATTGGCGCATTAACGAATTGGCTCATTGGCAAATTGCTACTTCGGTCTATACTTGCTTTCTTCAAATATTTTTTTGGCGTCGGTTTGCAACAGCTGTGACAATGGAAGTTCTTCGTGCTGGCTCATGTATTTTTTTACGATCTGCCATCCGCAGAAGATGCCGATATAGCCGGGAGAACCTGGTCCGAGCTCCTGGGTATTGGGCCCGTCTCCGAGATAATTTTTGAGAATATCGGGCTCTTTGCTGTAGAGGAAATTATTGGTAAGGAAGAAATTCCAGATACTTCCTTCATTTTCGTAGCAGCCTTTCAGTTGTTTGTCGGTGTATCCGATCTTTAAGGTATCGGCCGTATACGGCAGCAGCCGATCCAGCAGGTACATTCTTTTTCCTTTCTCTACCATCTGTTCCACCATTCCTTTTCCTTTCACGTTTTCAGGATACAGGTCATCAATGATGTTCTTCATGCAATTCACTACAATCATGTCGGGAGTAAAGCGACGTGAAATATATGCCGGATACAACGATTCGCCCATAGGGCTGTGATAAAACGAAAAATTGCTGCCCAGGTGCAGTTGGAGCCCCACCGCCAGCCCACCAGTCGTCATTACGTCTCCATATCCTCCGAGAGAGGCTTCAAAAAACGCATCCATCGGTCCGATGAACGTAACCAGTTTTTGGGGAAGGGTGTAGGAGGGAAAATAGAACCGGGTATATCTGAATCCCTGCTCGATGTCTTTGCGAACCTTTTCCAGGTCGCCGAATACCTGATCGGCCGAATCTTTGAGCGGTTTGTAATCGCGGATAAACTGGCGCAGTGCTGCAAATACCTGCTGGCTGGTATCAGACACGGGAGGCAGGCCCATGATATGATTGGTGAAATCTTTCAGGAAAACGGGGTAGCGGACCGACAGATTTTGAAGGGCGGCAGGCAACTGGTTGGTGTCGATCGCAAAAAAGTCCTTTTCAAAACGGCTCACTTCCAGGCTGACCTGGATTTTGGATACATCAGGTACATTCTTGCTGCGGCAGGAAGCCATAAACAAACAGAGAGCCGCGACGATCAATAGCAGTGTATGTTTCATGGTCAGGTGATAGTGGATTTTTTCCCCGGCTTTCAAACGATTTAAGCGCATATTAAGTATATCTGCCCGTGGCACAACGGGTTTTTAACATTTTCGCCATTCCGGTGATCATACAGATTCCCTGCATTTCCCGGACTGATTTACATTTGTACTATGAAGATAGCTCTTGCCCAGCAAAATTATCATATAGGGAATTTTGAAAGCAATACGCAGAAGATTATTTCCGCGATTGGAGAGGCGCGTGGTCAGGGAGCCGACCTGGTGGTATTTACGGAATTGTCGGTATGCGGATATCCGCCCCGCGACTTCCTCGAGTTTCGCGATTTCATCAACCAGTGTTATGCGTCTATTGAAAAGATCAAGGAACATACCTCCGATATTGGAGTGATTGTAGGGGCACCGGCCATTAACCCGGATGCGGCGGGAAAAGACCTTTTTAATTGCGCCTGGTTTTTGTACCAGGGCAAAGTGTGGGGAACCGCGCACAAAACCCTGCTGCCAACCTACGATGTATTTGACGAATACCGTTATTTCGAACCGGGCTATAGCTGGAATGTGATCGAGTTCAAAGGGAAAAAGATAGCACTTACGGTTTGCGAAGACATCTGGAATCTGGGGGGCAACCCACTGTACCGGATTTGCCCGATGGATAAACTGATCGGGCAGGGGCCCGACCTGATGATCAATATTTCTGCCTCACCTTTCGATTACGATCACGACGACGACCGCAAGGAAGTGATTCGCGCCAATGTACTGAAGTACAAGATTCCCATGTTTTATTGCAATGCGGTGGGCTCGCAAACGGAAGTAGTGTTTGACGGCGGCAGTATGGTGATGGATGCCAGGGGCAACATCGTTCATGAACTGAAGTATTTTGAAGAGGATATGGTTGTGGCCGATCTCAGTGAAGTAATGCAGCCCCGCACTGCGCGTGAACAGGCCACTGCACGTACGCTCGATAAGGAAATGCGCGTGTCCAGGATCACCGATCCGGAGAAGATCATTGACTACATGGTGATGGAAGACAATATCGCCGAGATACACCAGGCCCTGATACTGGGCATCCGGGATTATTTCAGCAAGATGGGTTTCCGGAAGGCCATCCTGGGATCTTCCGGAGGAATCGACAGTGCAGTGACCCTGGTACTCGCCTGCGAGGCGCTGGGAGCAGAGAACGTAACCGCCGTATTGATGCCATCACAATTCTCCAGCGGTCATTCGGTAAGCGATGCGGAAGAACTGAGCCGC
Organism: uncultured Chitinophagaceae bacterium; assembly: GCA_964605065.1. Classification (GTDB taxonomy): domain Bacteria; phylum Bacteroidota; class Bacteroidia; order Chitinophagales; family Chitinophagaceae; genus Endoryza. Next base: position 82,580 of record CAZSAQ010000016.1, on the reverse strand, counting down.
AACCTCGGAAATCCCTACCACATCCTTCCCATCAAAAACATTTACGAATCGTTTCTCACAGAACTGAAGCCGGTTTATGGAGACCTGCCTTTCGGCCTGGCGGAAGAAAACATTCAGAGCCGTACCCGGGGAAACCTGCTGATGGCCATCGCCAATAAATTCAACCTGATCCTGCTGAATACTTCCAATAAAAGTGAACTGGCCACAGGTTATGGTACCCTGTATGGCGATATGGCCGGCGGACTGGGTGTTCTGGGCGATGTTTACAAAATGCAGGTGTATGCGCTGGCAAAATATTTAAACAAGAAAAAGCCGGTTATCCCTGTAAATATCATCGAGAAGGCTCCATCTGCCGAACTGCGGCCCAACCAGAAAGACAGCGACAGCCTGCCTGAATATCCCTTGCTGGATAAAGTGCTCTACCAATACATCGAAAGGCGACAAGGTCCCCGCGAGATCATCGCAATGGGAATTGAAGAGCCGCTGGTAAGAAGGATCCTGAAACTGGTAAACACGAATGAATACAAACGCAACCAGTTTTGTCCGATCATTCGGGTCAGTTGCAAAGCTTTCGGAGTAGGCCGCCGTGTGCCGATCGTTGGTAAATATCTTTCCTGACCAAAAACGATTGCTGTTTAGTGCGTCATTTCGACGATGATGTCCACCGTAGAGGAACCGCCGATATTGACCGTTTTTGCCAGGATGAGTGAACTGGATGTCAGGTTTACAATCTTTACATCTCCGCTCAGGCTGCCATAAACAGCCTGGGGAAAATTAATCACTGTTTCGCTGCTTTTGAACGACCAGGTAATAGCGGTCGACTGGGCATCGGCAGGATCGCATTTGGTGGCTCCTTCATCGAAAGTGCCCGTACCATCTGTTTTGAGGAGAAGAGTATTGTCGGTCTGGCAGCTTTGAAGCTCATAGCCCGGAGGAAGGGCTGCATCGATGTAGCCATCTGCATTTACATCCACTCCTGCATTTTTATATTTCCAGGTGCTGCTTGTGATCAGCTCGGTTTTTGAGGGACCGGATGAATCGTTTTTGCTGCAGGATGCCATGGTGATGCCCGTCAGTACCAGGGCCAATAGGGTAAGCCGCTTCATGTTGAGTTGTTTTTTCGCTGTAAATGTAAGGGTTCTGGCAGGTTACAAAAAACAAAAAGCCCCTTCTTTCGAAAGGGCCTGGTGTGATTCATGGGTTATTCATTAATGTTTTAAGATAAACAGGTAACGAACGGTAGTGCCACCGGACGTTTCTTCCCAGTATATCTTCAGGTTGGTGTCGTCGATCGAGTACAGCTTGTACGTTTCTCCATCGAACTCAATTTCTTTTTCATCGTTCTTGAACTGCCAGGCGAACGAAAGCGACTGGTCGTCGGCAGGATCGCATTTGGTAGCTCCTTCATCAATGGTACCTGTACCACCTGTTGCGAAAGTGATCAGGTTGTCCAGTTCGCAGGCTTCGAACGAATCTTCAAGATCAACGGTTCCGTTTTTGTCGGCATCGAGGCCGCCGGTCTGGATTTTCCAGGCCGCTTTCGTCAACAGCTCCGTGTTTGATTTTTTCGAACTTCCTTTTGAACAGGCAGTGAGGGTAGCTACCGCCATTACTACCGCGGCGGTCTTAAGCAGATTTGATTTCATCGATATTAGGTTTTTGTTAGGCCTTTCGGCACCCTATTTAACTCGGTTTTTAGGGTATTATTGTTCCCAAAAAAGGAAGATATTTAAGCTTTTAATAGCGAATAAATCGCTTTGGCAAGCATCTTGCAAAGGCTACCTTCGTATTTTTGAAGCTAATTTTCTGACACTCATTAATTAACAAAAGCAAATTCAACCAATATGGCTTTCACAGCTGATGATATCAGACAGCTCAATGAAAAGATTCAGCACCAGGGTCAGTTTGTAGATCGTCTGCGCGATGAGGTAGGCAGGGTGATCGTAGGGCAATCCGGTATGCTTGACCGTTTGTTGATCGGGCTCCTGAGTAACGGGCACGTGCTGCTGGAGGGCGTTCCCGGGCTCGCCAAAACCCTGGCGATAAAATCGCTGGCGCAGGCTGTTCATGCCAAATTCAGCCGTATACAGTTTACCCCTGATCTTCTTCCGGCCGATGTGATCGGAACGATGATCTACAACCAGCCCCGCAACGAATTCATGGTGCGCAAAGGGCCGATATTCGCCAACTTCATACTGGCCGATGAGATCAACCGGGCACCGGCCAAAGTGCAGAGCGCCCTGCTGGAAGCGATGCAGGAACGACAGGTGACCATCGGCGAACAGACGTATAAGCTCGACGAACCCTTCCTGGTGCTCGCTACACAGAACCCGCTGGAACAGGAGGGAACCTATCCGCTCCCTGAAGCGCAGCAGGACCGTTTTATCATGAAAGTTATTGTAGGCTATCCCACCAAAGCGGAAGAGCAATTGATCATCCGCCAGAATGTACAGGGAATGACGCCCCCTTCCGTAAGCCAGGTGATTTCGATGCAGGAAATCATGCAGGCACGGGAACTGGTCCGCCAAATCTATATGGATGAAAAAGTGGAGAATTACATTCTCGATATTGTATTCGCCACACGGACACCCGAAAAATATAAACTCGACAAACTCAAACACCTCATCGCCTACGGCGGATCACCGAGGGCCAGCATCAATCTGGCACTGGCAGCCAAAGCACAGGCATTCCTCAACCGGCGCGGCTATGTGATACCGGAAGATGTTCGCAGTATTTGCAAAGATGTGCTGAGACATCGCATCGGACTGACCTATGAAGCAGAAGCGGAAAATGTGAATATCGAAAATGTGGTGGATGATGTATTGAAAGCCGTACAGGTTCCTTAACCTCACTCAACTCATTTTTTTGCTGACAACACAGGAAATATTAAAAAAAGTCCGCGAGCTGGAGATCAAAAGCAAGAAGCTCACCCGCCACCTGTTTACAGGTGAATATCACAGCGCTTTCAAGGGCAGAGGCATGCTGTTCAAAGAAGTGCGCGAATACCAGCATGGCGATGATATCCGGTTTATAGACTGGAACGTTTCCGCCCGTTTCGATCATCCGTTCAGCAAACTCTTCGAAGAAGAAAGGGAATTGTCGGTAATGCTGCTGGTGGATATCTCGGCCAGTTCCCTGTTTGGTACCTCGCAGGTACGCAAGCGAGACATGGCCGCAGAAATAGCGGCAGTGCTGGCCTTCTCTGCCATCTCTAATAATGATAAAGTAGGGGTTATCTTTTTCTCGAGCGAAGTGGAAAAATTCATCCCACCCAAAAAGGGCCGCGATCATGTGCTGTATATCGTTCGGGAACTGCTCACCCTGCAGCCGGTGAAGAAAGCAACCCGCATCGAAGAAGCGATCCGCCGGTTGAACAACAGCACCCGGCAGAAATGCATCACTTTCATCCTGAGCGATTTTATTGACGGCAGTTTTGCAGATACGCTCAAAGTAGCCGGAAAACGCCATGATGTAGTGGGTATAAAAATATATGACAAGATGGATATGCATCTCCCGGATGTCGGGTTGCTGGAAGTTTCAGACCTGGAATCGGGTAGAACACAGCTGGTGGACAGCAGCGATTATATGGTGCGGCAGAGATACCAGCAGGACTTCTTCAACCATACCGAATGGTGCAAGACAGTATTCCTGCAATCGGGCTGCGACCTGCTTCATATCCGTACAGATGAAGATTATGTAAAAGTGCTGCAGAAATTTTTCGTTGGAAGGAATCGATAACTCATGAACCGTAACCGGATTTTCAGCATATTATTTTTAATGGGTCTTTTGGGCTTTTTCCCTTCGAAGGCGCAGGTACTCATTCGCGCGGTGGCCGACAGGGACAGTATACTGGTAGGAGAGCCGCTTCATCTTACTGTGGAAGCCAGGCTGCCGCTCGGGCAGAAATATGACTGGTTCACGCTCGATTCACTTACTCACTTTGAATGGCTCGATAAAGGACCGGTGCAGGATACCAATGATGTGGATGGAAAAAAAATCTCGCAGTTGTTTACGATCACCAGCTATGATACGGGACACTGGAGTATTCCGAGTCTCAGCATCAGAGTCGGCGGAAAAACATACAGCAGCGATACCCTGGCCATAAAAGTAGGGTACAGTGCCGGGTTCAATTCCGGGGAAGAATACCGCGATATCAAAGAAACCGAAGAAGTGGAAACTGACCATCCCAACCAATGGAAATGGTGGGCGCTGGGAGCGCTTACGCTACTGGTCCTTCTGGTCATTCTTTATTTGCAGTTGCAGAAAAAGAACAAAGGCAAAGAGGTGCCCGTAATACAGCAACGGTTAACGCCGTTTGAAGAGGCCATGAAGTCATTGGAATTGATTCGCGCCGATCGCGGGTTGCCGGTGAAAGAATATTATACCCGCCTTAATGATACACTCAAAACTTACCTGAGCCGGGAACCGGGATTGACCACTTTCGAAAAAACCAATGAGGAGCTCCTGCAGCAACTGAAATCCGTTAACCTGCCCGCTTCCGAATATGCAAGGCTGTCGGATGCGCTGCACCTGTCTGATTACGTCAAATTTGCCAAATACGAACCGGGTATTGATCACAACGAACAGGCCGCCCGTGTGATAGAGGAAGCGATCCGGATCATTCATAACAATCAATCAAAAAAACAACCAACCTGAGTTTTGTTATATAGCTGGTTACAACATATTGAATTTGCCTGGCCCTGGATGTTTGCGCTCTTCGCGTTATTGCCGTTGATGATCTATTGGTATCTGGCGCGCAGCCGCAAACAGGCAGCCACCCTTGCCATGTCTTCTCTGAATGGATTACGGGGCGCCTCCTCTTGGAAAAGCAGTTTCAGGCACCTGCTGTTTGTATTTCGTCTGCTCGCCGTCAGTTGCCTGATCGTGGCCCTGGCGAGGCCGCAGACGCGGTTCGATGAAGAGTTGAAGAACGGGGAAGGAATCGATATCATCCTGTGTATGGATGTGAGCGGAAGCATGATGGCGCAGGACCTGCTGCCAGACCGGCTGGAAGCATCCAAAAAAGTAGCCGCCGATTTTGTTGCCAGCCGTGTTACCGACCGCATTGGCGTGGTCATCTTTTCAGGCGAAAGTTTTACACTGGTGCCCCTCACCACCGATAAGGCAGTGCTGCAGCAACAGATCTACGGTATTGAAAGAGGCATGCTCGAAGACGGTACCGCAATCGGTGATGGACTCGGGTTAAGTGTGGCCCGTTTGAAAAGCTCAACTGCCAAAACCAGAGTAGTTATTCTGCTTACCGATGGAGAAGACCAGGGTGGCCGAATTTCGCCCGCAGAGGCAAGGGTGATGGCTTCTTCCTTTGGCATCCGGGTATATACCATTGGCCTCGGTACGGAAGGCTTCGCGCCGTTTCCGGTTCAATTGCCCGACGGCCAGACATCCGTACAGATGCAGAAAGTAAATATCGATGAGAAACTGCTTCGGTCCATCGCCGCCGAAACCGGCGGCCTGTATTTCCGCGCCCGCGATACCGAAAGCCTGAAGAATATTTACAGCGAAATAGATAAACTCGAGAAATCGAGGATCGAGATCACCGCCCTGAAAAGATATACCGAAAGATTCCATCCCTTTGCCATCGCCGCGGCCGCTTTGCTGTTGCTGGAAATTTTGCTGAGATTTACCCTGTTTAAAAAGTTTCCCTGATCATGAAAGCAGTTGTATATAAATCAACAGGAAGCTGGTACACGGTGAAAGACGCGCAGGGCATCACCTGGAATGCCCGTATCAAAGGCATATTCAAGATCGACGACATCACCAGCACCAATCCATTGGCGGTGGGAGATGAAGTGGAGATCGACATCGAACAGGAGAACGAAATGTCGGCCATCATCTCGGAAATACACCCGCGCCGAAACTATATCAACCGCCAGTCGCCCAGGCATAAGCACCAGCATCATATCATTGCCGCCAATGTGGATCAGTCCTTATTAGTGGCTACCCTCAAGGAACCCCGCACCTCGCAGGGGTTTATTGACCGGTTCCTGGTGGCCTGCGAAATGTACCATGTGCCGGCCATTATCCTGTTCAACAAATCGGACCTCTACCGGAATAAGGAATTAAAGCAATTTGAAGAATGGAAGGAGATGTATGAACAGGTAGGCTACACCGTTATGCTGATCAGTACATTGAAGAATGAAGGCATGGAAAATCTTCATGAAAAGCTGACAGATAAAACCTCCCTGATCAGCGGGCATAGCGGCGTAGGTAAATCATCGCTGTTGAATGTGCTGGTACCCGGGCTTGAGCTGCGCACCCAGGATGTGAGCGGCTGGAGCGGCAAAGGGTTGCACACTACTACTTTCGCGGAAATGTATGACCTGCCGCAGGGTGGAAGGCTGATCGATACGCCCGGCATGCGTGAGTTCGGGCTGGTGGATGTCAGCAAACAGGAGCTGTCGCACTATTTCCCCGAGATGCGGGAACGGATTTCCGATTGCCAGTTCAATAATTGCCTCCATACCAATGAGCCCGGCTGTGCGGTTAAGGAAGCCGTTGCCGAAGGGCTGATCCATGAAGATCGTTACGTCAGTTATTACAACATTCTCGAATCGATAGGGGACAAGGGCTATTGACATTGCCTTCGGTACCGGCGTACAAAAAAGCCGACAAACCAAAAGGGTCATCGGCTTACAGTAGTACTACCAGGAACTACAGTTATTTTATTTCAGGAAAGAAATCGTTTGGCTGAATGAATCATTAATTTGTTTTCCAGGAATCTTGCCACTTCCACCACCGCATCATTGTCTTTTCTAGGCGCTTCCCTGAATTTGAACGGATAGATGGAAATGCCGGTGTAAATGTTGTAGTGAAGGGTCAGCACATGGTTCTTGTAGGAGAAGTTCCAGGTGAGCGTATCGAAATCATCTTCCTTATTGGAAAAACGAATTTCGAGATCGTCTGACAGGATGTTGGCGACTTCGTAAAACCTTTTCAGGCCACAATCATCATCGATGATTGCCTCGGTACATCCAAAATCGGTGCGTAAGGTAAGGCTCATAAAAAACGGATTTGGGTTATCAAATAGGTACGAGACCGGGATTAGGCTTTAAATTTTTTGGCCTTCGGAACCTTCTCACCACTCAATATCCTTTCTGCTCCCACATTTTTACCGTTGGAAGGACAGCCATACTTGGGCCCGAAGGCCTTATTCCATAAACTACAGGATGAACCTAAAAGGAGAAAGGTGGCGAGGAATAGATATAATACAGGCCGGATCGTTTTCATAAGAATTTATTTCTACGGGTTAACGTATTTAAAACTAATAATATTATCCGGCAAATGCAATACCGTCACGGGCGGGGCTCCCGGAACCAGTCGGCATATCTGACGTAATTGTTTGCAATTCTGTCTATTTCGCCATGTATTTGACTTTCATCAATCGACTTCACCTTTTTTGCCGGAACCCCTGCATAAATGCTACCGGCCTCACAAACAGTGTTCTCCAGCACCACCGCTCCCGCGGCAATAATGGTGTTGCTTTGGATCACGGCATTGTCCATTACAATGGCCCCCATGCCTATCAATACGTTGTCATGAACGGTACATCCATGCACGATGGCGTTATGGCCGATCGATACGTTGTTGCCGATGATAGCTTTCGTGCGTTGATAGGTACAATGGATCACCGCCCCATCCTGCACATTTACTTTGTTACCCATTCGGATGCTGTTCACATCGCCCCTTACCACTGCATTGAACCAGAAGCTGCAATCGTTTCCGGCAATGACGTCTCCCACGATCGTGGCATTGGGAGCAATAAAACAATTTTCACCAAAAGAAGGATATTGATGGTCGACAGGAAGTATTACCGGCATAGTGATGATTTTATGTAAGTCAGCTGATCCGCTTGTTGTTCACGCAAATATCCTGAAAATTGTTGCGACATTTGCGATATGGCACACAAACAGAAGAAAGGGGTTTCCGGTAGTCAACAGTCTTCCCGTCATTTGTTTTTGCAGCATGTGGCGCAAACCTCGCCAGCGCCGCTTGCCCTGGAGATTGTAAAAGCGCGCGGCACCCGGCTGACCGATGCTGATGGAAAGAAATATATCGATCTTATTGCCGGTATCAGTGTGTGCAATGTGGGCCATTCGCATCCCAGGGTGGTGAAGGCTATTCAGCAGCAGGCAGAAGAATACCTGCACCTGCTGGTGTATGGAGAAATGATTGAAACACCCCAGGTACGTTATGCCAAATATTTGACCGATCATCTTCCCGGTTCCCTCCATTGCGTTTACTTCACCAACTCCGGCGCCGAGGCTACAGAAGCCGCGATGAAACTTGCCAAACGAATCACCGGCCGCACCCGGATACTTGCGTTCCATAAAAGTTATCATGGCAGCACACAGGGAGCGCTCAGTATTATTGGCGATGAATATTGGCGTAACGCCTATCGCCCCCTGTTACCGGATATCCTTCACCTGGAGTACAACTCCCCGGAGGCCATTGAAGAGATCAATGAAAAGACCGCCTGTATTATTCTTGAAACCGTACAGGCAGAACGTGGTGTGTACGCTCCCGATAAAGCCTGGTTGAAGGCCGTCCGCCGCCGGTGTTCCGAAACCGGCACCCTGATGATCATGGATGAAATACAAACCGGCTTTGGAAGAACGGGGAAATTATGGGGGTTCGAATCCTTTGACGTGATACCTGACTTCATCTTATTGGGAAAGGCCCTGGGGGGCGGAATGCCGCTGGGTGCCCTGGTGGGTAGCAAAGAACAACTCGCGGCTTTTACAGCCAACCCCGTACTGGGACATATCACCACTTTCGGCGGACATCCGGTTTGTTGCGCGGCCGGGTTGGCAGCTATGAAAGTGTTGTTGAAAGAAGACCTGATCCGCCAGGTGAAAGAAAAGGCTGCTCTTTTTAAAAAACAACTTCGTCACAAAAACATCCGGGCTTTCCGCCAGTCGGGTTTGCTGATGGCGATCGAACTGGATACTCCCCAGCAGGTAGCCAAAGTGGTGGATCATTGCATCCGCCATGGCGTATTGACCGACTGGTTTCTTTTCGCCCCTCATTGTATCAGGCTCGCGCCTCCGCTGGTGATCAGCAATAAGGAAATTGAAAGGGCTTGCAAGATTCTCCTGGAGGGAATCTCAACTCTTTAAGGGTGGAGCAGCGGTGGATTATTCTTCCACTTCTACAATCACTTCTACTTCCACTGCAATATTATTCGGAAGGGCATACATACCCACTGCGCTGCGGGCGTGTTTGCCCTTCTCGCCGAATATTTCAACCATCAGATCACTATAACCATTGATAACTTTTGGCTGATCGGTGAAATTACTTTCACAGTTTACCATGCCCAGTACCTTGATCACTCTTTTTACTTTGTTCAAACTTCCCAATTCCGCTTTGATAACGGCCAGGTGCTGGATGGCCGTTGAGCGGGCGGCTTCGTATCCCTGTTCAATGGTAAGATCCCTGCCCACTTTACCGGTGATATCGGAGCCATCTGCTCTTTTCGGTCCCTTTCCTGCCAGGTAAAGCAGGTTGCCCACCCGTACGGCATTGACATAGTTGGCTACCGGTTTGGAAGCGACGGGAAGAACAATGCCCGATTTTTTCAAATTGCTTTCCGCATCCTGCGCCTGCGCGATGGATAGCCAGGCAACAGCCACGAAGACGGATAGAATTAATTTTTTCATGCGTCAGGGTTTTATGAAGTCATAAGTAATGGCTGCCAGCAATCCTCCCAGTACCGGACCCACAACAGGCACCCAGGCATAACCCCAGTCACTGTCTCTTTTATTTGGGATCGGTAAAAGAAAGTGCGCGATACGTGGACCCAGGTCACGGGCCGGGTTTATGGCGTATCCCGTAGGGCCACCCAGCGAAAGGCCAATACCCAAGACGAGCAGGGCAACCGGCAATGCTTCCAACGCCCCCATCTTAACCTCTGCCGGGCTCATCAGCAAAGCGCCCAGCACCAGCACAAAAGTTCCGATCATTTCGGTAATGATATTGTTACCCGCGCTGCGAATGGAAGGGCTGGTACAAAAGGTACCCAGTTTGGTATCTCCATCCGTTGTGGCGATATAGTGCTGCCGATAGGCGACCCATAACAACAGGCTTCCGGCAATGGCGCCTGCAAACTGAGCGAGTATATAGGTTTGCGCCAGGTTGCCGTCGATCTTATGCAGGTAAGCCATGGCGAGGCTGACTGCCGGATTGAGATGTCCTTTCCCTCCCAGGTATACTGACGTGTACACCCCCACGAATACCGCCACTGCCCATCCGAATGTGATGGCGATCAGACCGCCGTTATTACCTTTTGTTTTCTGCAGAATGACATTCGCTACCACGCCATTGCCTAATAATATAAGCAGCAGGGTGCCGACAAATTCGCCGATAAATGATGACATAAGCAATCGTTTTAGTTTTGGTCAGGCAGATAATATTTCGCCGTTTGTTTGAAAGATATCAATTGTTTGCTGATCCAATCCGAATCACGGCCCATTTCTTTTGCCATCAGTGCGGCCACCTCTTCCGCGCAGGCGAGGGCCGCTCTCGCATCCAGCAGCAGCGAGCGGGTTCGGCGCGACAAAGCATCTTCCAGCGTCATACACATTTCTTCGCGGATGGCCAGTATAATGGCCGCCTTGCTATAGGGCAGGTCGGGATGTATCTTTTCTCCCAGATACGGATCCTTTTGTATGATGTCATTCAGTATTGACTGATCCGTACCGAGGTAATAAGTATCGGAATTAAAATCCGTGGTTGGCTGACTGCCATGAATGGTTAATTGTTCTGTAACACATTCGCGGTACGGAAGACCAGCCTGGATAGCCGCCGTATTCACCACATCTTCCGACATCTTCCGGTAGGTGGTCCATTTGCCGCCTACGATGGAGATCAACCCTGAATCGGATACGATGATGGAGTGATCGCGCGAGATTTCTGCTGTTTTTTTAGCGCTGCTTTTTACCAATGGCCTCAGTCCTGCGAATATACTTTTGATATCGCTCCTACCCGGATCTTTGGTAAGATAGCGGGCCGCGTGGTGCATGATAAAATCCAGTTCCTCGCTGAGAGCCAGGGGCTCTTCGCGTATATCTGAGACAGAGGTGTCGGTGGTGCCCACAATGATCTTCTGGTGCCAGGGAACCGCGAACAATACGCGGCCGTCATCGGTATGCGGAATCATGATTGCCGCATCGCCCGGTAAAAATTCTTTGTCCAACACCACATGAATGCCCTGGCTGGGTGAGATGCTCACCGGTTTTTCAGGATCGTCCAGCTGCTGGATCGTATCAGAAAAAACGCCGGTGGCATTGACCACTACGGAGGCTTTCACTTCCAGGGTGCGATCGCTTAACTGATCGGTGCATCGTACACCCGCAATTTTTCCATTCGCTTTCAGCAGACCCGTTACTTTCACATGATTCAATACTACAGCCTCACTGGCAACAGCGGTTTGAGCCAGGTTTACCGCCAGCCTGGCATCGTCGAACTGGCCATCGTGGTAAATTACTCCGCCACGAAGACCTTCCGGATCGAGTGTGGGCGCCAGCGACAATACTTCTTCGGTTGATAGCCACTGTGAGGTTCCCAAACCAAGGCTGCCGCTCATCCAGTCATATACTTTTAAACCCAGCCCGTAGTAAGGACCTTCCCACCATTTATAATTGGGGACGATGAAAGATTGATTTTTTACAAGATGAGCCGCGTTTTTTTTCAGGATGCCTCTTTCTTTCAGGGCTTCCATTACCAGTTTGATATTGCCCTGTTGCAGGTAACGTACTCCTCCGTGCACCAGTTTGGTGGAGCGGGAAGAAGTGCCTTTGGCAAAGTCGTGCTGCTCCAGCAACAGGGTTTTGTAACCCCGCGAGGCCGCATCTACCGCTGCTCCCAGGCCGGTAGCGCCACCACCGATAATGAGTATGTCGAATGCCGGTTCGGAGGATAGCCTGTCCAGTAAAAGATCCCTTTTCATAGTTATCGCTTATTTATCATCGGCCCAGGCAATGCTTGCTTTTACGGCGCGCTGCCATCCCTTCAGGTAATGCTGCACTTTTTCAGCGGGCATCGCGGGTGTGAAGGTGGCCGCTGCCTGCCATTGTTTTTGCAATTGCTCTATGCTGTCCCAATAACCCACGGCCAATCCTGCCAGGTAGGCCGCACCCAGTGCGGTGGTTTCATAAACTTTCGGACGGACGACGGTTGTCTGGAGCAGATCGCTCTGAAATTGCATCAGCATATTATTGATGGTAGCGCCGCCATCCACCCGCAATTCGCTGATGGAGATGCCCGAATCGGATTCCATCGCTTTCAGCACGTCAGTTACCTGGTAAGCGATGCTTTCGAGAGCCGCCCTGGCAATATGAGCCTTGCTGGTGCCGCGCGTAATACCAAAGATCGAACCGCGTGCATGCTGATTCCAGTAAGGAGCGCCCAGACCGGCAAATGCCGGAACTACATATACTCCATTGGCATCCGCCACCTCGGAAGCCAGTTGTTCCACTTCCGCAGCATTCCTGATCATATGTAATTCATCCCTCAGCCATTGTACCACGGCGCCGGCAATAAATACACTTCCTTCCAATGCGTAGGAAGTGCGGTTGCCGATGCGCCAGGCCACCGTGGTCAGCAGGTTGTTTCGGGAAGGGATCAATTGCCCGCCTGTATTCATCAGCATGAAACACCCGGTACCATAAGTATTTTTAACCATGCCCGGCTGCGTGCACAACTGGCCGAACAGGGCAGATTGCTGATCACCCGCGATGCCGGCAATGGGAATGTTGGCATGTTTTACAACCGCTTCGGTAACCCCATATACTTTGCTGGAAGCTTTTACTTCGGGAAGCACCGATACCGGGATATCAAATATCCGCAACAGTTCAGGATCCCATTCGCAGGTATGGATATTCAGCAGCAAGGTTCTCGATGCATTCGACACATCTGTGACGTGCACTTTGCCGCCGGTCAGTTTCCAGGTAAGCCAGCTGTCAACAGTTCCGAATGCCAGTTTACCCGCCTCGGCCTGTTTTCGCGCTCCGGGTACATGATCGAGTATCCATCTCAATTTGGTAGCCGAAAAATAAGCATCGATCACCAGCCCCGTTCTTTCCTGGATGAAAGGAGCATGACCCGCCGCTTTTAGCTGATCACAGAAATCGGCCGTACGCCGATCCTGCCACACAATCGCATGATAGATGGGTTTGCCGGTTTCTCTTTCCCAGACAACCGTTGTTTCCCGTTGATTGGTGATGCCGATGGCGGCAATCTCGCTCGTCTTTACATTTTGCTTCGCTAACACTTCGGCCATCACCCCGAATTGCGAAGACCAGATTTCTTCTGCATTGTGTTCTACCCAGCCGGGCTGCGGATAAATCTGCTTGAACTCCTTCTGTGCAACGGTGATGATGCTGCCCTGCTGATCAAACAGAATGGCCCTTGAACTGGTAGTCCCCTGGTCGAGCGCAAGGATATACTTCTCTGACATGAAAATGTTTTGAAACGAGAAGGTAGGAAAAAAAAATTGCAGTTGGGGTTTGAGGTTTGAAGTTTGCCGTTTGCCGTTTGAGGTTTGGGGTTTGGAGTTTGAGGTTATTGAGTTTAACGGTAAACAGCAAACAGCAAACGGCAAACATCAAACAGTAAACCTCAAACGGTAAATCTCAAACTACCAAACCCAATGGTATGAACATTTCTTTTCCTAGAATGCTAATCTGAAACTAAAGAACACGCCAAATCTTTTCACCTGTTCGGGGGGGAGTGGTCTTGGAAGAACTCGCCAGACAAGATCGACGCGGAACACCTTGAAGATATTGTCGACACCCGTTCCCAATTCCATATAGGTTTTACCATCGAGCGATTCGAACTGGTAAGTGGAACCGGTGGGCATATTGAAGGCTTTATTGGCGTCACTCAGGCTGCCCCACAGAAATTTCGCATTCCAGAATTGACGGAACTTCAATTTCCTGGTGAGGGAAATATACCTGAACAATCCATTGCCGATATTGTGTTCAAAGTTGATACCGGCATAACGATCGTGCAGATACTCGTACCGGTTCATCAGGTTAAAGGCAAACCGGTTGTAGTAATAGATTTCGTTACCCGGGGCTACATCCAGCAACATGAAAGGAAGGGTACCGAATGTTTTTCCGCCGAATACATTGTAATAAATGCCTCCGAAAGGCGGGATCTTTTTGTAGTCGGACACACTGGCCGAAATTTTTGTGTAATCGTAGCTGCTATTGAACACGCCCGCAAATCCTTTGGATATTTTAATTTCAGGGATCGGGTAGGGGCTGCCCACGCTGCTCCTGTAGAAAGTATTTTCCAGGAATTTTTCCAGGTAGGCAAAGCGGAACCGGATACTGGTTTCAAAATTGTTCAGAGGTTCGCCGCTCGACCCTTTGAAAATATCAGCCGTTGGCAGGTTGCGCACCGGGTTGAATTGTTTTCTTACCCCTGTGAGTGTAATGGAAAAGCCATTCTGCCATTCGTGAAAATATTCCAGCTTCGCTTCTTTTACCATCAGGAATTTGATGGGTACCGATGATTTGCGGATAGCCAGCGCGAAAATGTTGTCCTGGCTGATTTCATCATAGTAACTCTGTGATCTGTCAAAATCTTTGGTGAAGGACGCAAACAGGGTGTTGCGCGGGCTTTTGCGTATGAGCCACAAAGCATCTGCCTTTCCTTTCAGTTTCTGATCACCAAACCCATAGGCGAGGTAGCCGTGCAGGATCACTTTCTTGTTGAAGTACTTATTGGTGCCCAGGTCGAAACGCACCCGTAACCCTTCCTGGATATTGGCGGTAAGCCAGTTTTGCCAGGGACCAATCTGGTAGTTGCCGATGTTGCGATAGCCTGTTGCCAGGAAGTCAAGCGTGCGGGTGGTTCGCTTGAATGCCGGCAGGTTCAGCAGGGTATCGATGGTTTTATAAATGGCTTTTTCGTTCTTGTTGAGTTGCTCATGCCTGACTACCGTCCAAACACTATCTGGAGTTTCCCTCGCCGAATCGGGAACGATTGTTTGCTCGATCAGTGTGTTTTTGGACAGTTCGTGTAAAACGGAACTGTCGTTAACAACAATGTTCCGGTACGTTGTTGATTTACGCCCGATCAGCGAAAGGGCTTTCTCCCCCGTCAGCGAGAGGTCCACCACAAATTTATCACGGCTCAAAAACCAGGTGCTGTCATTGATCATGGTAAACTCCTGGATCAGGCTCAGCTTGTCTACCCAATTGATGTTCGCTTCTTTTGACAGCCGAAGATTCATTTTTTGTACAGCCCAGGTACTGTCGTGAACCCAGCAATCGCCCTCGAAAGTATTTTCGCCTTTGCGCTTGGGGGTAAAAGACATATGGATCAAACGCCTGTTGTTCACAAACTGACTGTCGAGCACCCGGTAGCGGTAATAGTTGTCGCCGTTATCGCTCAGCGGACTCACGAACTGTTTGTCAAAGACAGGGATGAAATTGCTGTAGAAATTGATATTGGATTCCATACCGCCGATAAACTGCAGGGCGCTTTCATTGCTGACGCCGATTGTTTTGGTAGCCTTGAATACCTCGCGCCGGCGTTTCGGGTTTTTCTGGTAATAATAATCCGACAGGGCTTCTGTCAGGTAAACCGGGAGGAAGGGCGCTCCTTCTTCAGTGGTATCTATATTATTGAAAACGAAATTGAAATTCCTGACAAAGGGCAGCCGCGACCATTTCTCTTTTTTCAGGTTCTTGATATCCACTTCCAGCTTATTGTACAGTTCGTAGGAGAAATTGTTGAACCGGTAACGGTCGTTGAAAGGTTTGCGGCGAACGATACGTTTCCACATCAGCAGGCCGCGGTCAATTTTCCTCTTCACCACTACCTCACTGGTAAATTTTCCTCTTTCCAGGTTGATATTGATATCGATGATGTTGTTTCTTTCGCGGGAAAAAAAACTGCTGTCGAGCGGCAACAGGAAATCCTGGTATCCTACATAGGTAACAACCAGCGTATCGGACGGCCAGTGATCGAAACGGAAAGCGAAATTACCGGCAGAATCGCTCAGCCTGCCCGCCGAGCTACCTTTGAAGCTGATGGAAGCAAAGGGGATACGTTCATCACTATGCGCATCTTTAATGGTGCCTTTCAGCAATTTGGTTTGTCCGAAAGTCCAAGCAGTAGATAACAGAAGCAATGCCAGCCAGCCCGTATGAATGATCGTTCGTTTCACATATCCCATCGCTCAAAATTACGAACTAGGGCAGTAATAGGGTTGGTTAAAATTATGTTTAGAATAAAAAGGGCGACAAATATTTGGAAAAATCAAAACCTCCTTGTTACTTTGAATTACAAAGTGCTTTTTATGCAAGAAATCAAACCCCCCATCGAGACCTTACAGGACATCAAAAAGATGATGGAGCGTTCATCGCGGTTCATTTCGCTGAGTGGGTGGAGCGGGGTGAGTGCCGGGCTGTGCGCGCTTGTGGGTGCGGCACTGGCTCACGAAAAGCTGACCGCCTATAGCAGGTCGGAAGAAGCGGCGATCGATATGACCGGAATTGAACTCATCAATTACCTGGTTCGGCTTGCAGCGGTGGTATTTGTTGCGGCTTTTGTGTCGGCTTTTTTCTTTACCTATATCCGTAGCCGGAGAAACAATACACCCATCTGGGATCCGGTTTCCCGGCGCCTGATGTGGAATGTAGTGATACCGCTCGGTGCAGGGGGCCTGTGTATCCTGAAAGTATTGCAGGACGGCTACTACGACCTGGTGGGTCCGCTTTGCCTGGTATTCTATGGATTATCCCTGCTCAATGCCAGCAAATATACTTTGGGCGAGATACGGTATCTTGGATTCGGACAGCTGATACTGGGCATCATCAGCCTGTGGATACCCGGTTACGGATTGTATTTCTGGGCCGCCGGATTTGGCGTGCTGCATATTCTGTATGGACTGCTGATGTGGTGGAAATATGAGCGTTCGAACTAAAAAAGCAAGATGAAGAACCCGATTGAAAATTTGAATAAAGTATTTGAAAGCAGGATACGCCTGGGGGTAATGAGCATCCTCATGGTGAATGCGGAAGTGAGCTTCAATGATCTCAAGCAGATGATGGAAGTCACTGATGGTAACCTGGCATCCCATCTTATCAACCTGGAAGAAAACGGGTTCATCAAAGTGCACAAGGGATTTGTCGGGCGTAAGACCAATACCACTTATTCCATTACCAAAGCGGGTGAAAAAGCCTTTCGTGAACATGTGGAAGCCCTTGAAAACATGATCAAAGGAGTAAAATAAATTTTTTTTGCCTTTATACTTTGAAATACAAAGTACTTTTAAAAAAGACGTATGACCCTAAAAATGATACTACCGGCATTAATGGAAGCCAAAAGCCCGTATTGGCGGCCCATCAAGTATTCCTTGTTTCCACCCCTGGGGCTGGCCACTTTGGCGGCGTATTGCGGGCCGGATGATGAAATCGAATTGCAGGATGAACATGTGGAAACATTGACAACGGACGACAGGCCCGACCTGGTGGTAATACAGGTGTACATCACCAATGCCTACCGTGCGTATGCGCTGGCGGATCATTACAGGGCCAGGGGTTCTTATGTGGTGCTGGGCGGTTTGCATGTATCGTCTCTTCCGGATGAAGCCATGCCGCATGCCGATAGTCTTTTTATAGGGCCGGGCGAAGACACGTTTCCGCAATTCCTGGAAGACTTCCGGAACAAGCGGCCACGTAAACTATACATCAACCAGAAAAGAAATATCGAAGACATCCCGGCCATTCGGAGGGATCTGATCAAAAGAGAATTGTACCTGGTGCCCAACTCGATCGTGGTTTCGAGAGGCTGCCCGCATCACTGTGATTTTTGTTACAAGGACGCATTCTTCGAAGGGGGTAAGTCTTTCTATACGCAGCGGGTAGACGCGGCCCTTGCGGAAATCGACCGGTTACCGGGGCGGCATTTATACTTCCTGGATGATCACCTGCTGGGAAACCAGAAGTTCGCTTCTGCGCTCTTTGAGGGTATGAAAGGAATGAACCGGGTTTTCCAGGGCGCTTCCACCCTGGATGCGATCCTGCGTGGAAACCTGATTGAAAAAGCCGCCGAGGCGGGACTGAGAAGCGTATTCATCGGATTTGAAACGCTCAATGATCATAACCTGCAGCAGAGTAACAAGAAGCAGAATCTTGGACGCGATTATTCGGAAGCGATACAAAGATTGCATTCACTGGGTATCATGATCAACGGCAGTTTTGTATTTGGCCTGGATGAAGACAGGGAGGATGTTTTCAAAACAACGGTCGACTGGGCGGTGAAGAATGCACTCACCACCTGTACCTTTCACATCCTGACACCTTACCCCGGAACGAGGTTGTTTCAAACGATGGAACAGGAAGGCAGGATCCTCCATCGCAACTGGGACCTCTATGATACCAGGCAGGTGGTGTACCAGACCCGTGGCCTGACAGCCGCCCAATTAAAAAAGGGTTACGACTGGTCATACCGTGAGTTTTACTCCTGGAAAAATATTTACCTGGCAAGTGTGCAGCACGACCGGTTAAAACACGCCATCAAGCATTTTGCCTATGCGGGAGGCTGGAAGAAATTTGAGCCTTTGTGGAATTTCATGATCAAAACGCAGGGACTGAATAAAATGCTGCCGCTCCTGGAGTCGATCCTGTCAAAGGTGAAGAGCAGGGATACTCATTCCGCCAGCGCTTCTCCCTTCCCGGCGATCGCCTGAAACAACTCATCATAACCATTAAACTCTTATCTGCCTGTGCTACCATGAAAGAAAGAAACGACTGCCGGTTTTCAGAAACCGAAAATGCGGGCAGTCGTTACCACTTCAGGCTTAAACCAAAAAAAAATGAATCTTTTCAACGATCGAAGCAGAATTTACTGGATACTCGCCGGCGCCCTTCTTTTCAGCGGCGTATTCTGGGACGAGAAGATGGGCCTTAATACCGCCCTTTATGACCTGTTCATTATCGCAGTTCTTTTTTCTTTATACCCAACAGCCAGGCATATACCAATTGTGAGATGGCTCCTTGCAGGCCATCTCCTTTGCCTGGCCATGGTGCTGGTTCATAATACCGAATTGAGCAAGGGCGCCTATATGCTTACGCTCATGCTGCTGGTTTCCTTCGCGGCATTCAATCATCGTTCGGTGCCCTATGCCGCAGCGAGTATGGGAGAGAATTTGATTTTTCTGCTGCCGTCGTTCATTGAAAGCCTCTCCCGTCCCGGGCGGCGTTCTTCCGGCAGATCGATGGGCAATATCATCCGGTACCTGATCTTTCCGCTGATCATCGTTTTCCTGTTCTTTATTTTTTACTACAATGGCAACGAATCCTTTTCCGGTATGGTGGATCTATGGGCGGATGCGGTCGGCAAATTCCTGTCGCGGATCTTTGATATCAGTATCTGGGAACGGGTGGTATTCTTTGTACTGGGATTGATACTAACGGCTTTTCTGCTGCTGCGCAGCAAACTGCAGTATTTCGTCGGACTCGAGCAAGCGAAGACAGATGAATTGCGCAGGGTTCGACAAGGCAAAGACAGGCGTGGTTTCAACCTCCTCCGCGATTTACTGGAGGGGATGCTGGGTCGCCTGGCTACGGGCATGATGGCATTGAAGCATATGAATACCATTGGGGTGATCGCCCTGCTACTGCTGAACGGTTTGTTATTGCTGGTAAATATTACAGACATCGGTTTCCTGTGGTCGGGAATCGACACCAAAACGGTGCACCTCTACCAGATGGTGCATGAGGGCAACAATGTACTGGTGGTGTCGATACTGATGGCCATTGTGGTAGTAGTTGTTTTTTTCAAAGGCAATCTTCATTTCTACCGGAAAAACAAATGGCTGCGATACGCGGCGTACACCTGGCTGGCTCAGAACGCCTTTCTGGTGATGTCTGTAGGGTTGCGGGATTATTATTACATACACTATACCGGCCTCGCACGCAATCGCATCGCCCTGATCTTTTTTCTGGCGCTGGTGATGTTTGGTCTGATCACCGTTGCCTGGAAGATCAGCCGAAACAGGTCTGTCTATTTTTTGTTCCGCGTCAATGCCTGGGCGGCAGTCATCCTGTTCATTGGCGCCACAACGGTAAACTGGGACAAGCTGATCGTTCGATATAATATCAGCCATCAGCAATCTATCGTGATGCCGGTAAATTATATGTCTACCCTTGGGCCGTCGGTGCTGCCGGAACTCGATAAGAACCGTGATCTTCTTCGCCAGCACGCTTCGCTCCTGAATCAAAAGGGTTTCAGGGATCTGTATGGTTGCAATGATTGCTGGGAGGCAACGATCGACAAACGCATCGAAAAGTTCAGGCAGCAGCAGGAAGAATACAGCTGGTTGTCATGGAACCTCGAAGACCAGCGGATAAAAGCCGGTTTGCTTTCAACAAAAAGATAACATAACAGTAAAAACGGAGAACATGGAAGCCAATAGTTTCACGACTTATTATCTGGTATCTACCCTCGGCTTTGCCACGATGATGTCGTTCAGTTACTTGAAGGATAGGGAATTTATGATACTGGTCTTTATTGTGAGTTTTGTGCTGGCTGTACTTTGTTATATCCCGATGATAGTTGTCGGAAAGTTGACCATTGCCGGTATTGCAAAAACACCTTTTAACCCTGCGGCTTCCTTTTCGCTATTTGTGCTCAGCCAGTACCTGGTGGGGCTTTCAGAGATAGTACTGATCGACAGGTTGTTTTTGGGAGGATGGGCGATCACAAGGTCCCTGGTGCATATTGCCTGCATTGTCTCTTTTCTGCTGGGGATATTTTCGATCCGAAAAAATTTCTATCGATATAAAACTGTGTTACATGAACAATATCTGGTTTAAAAAGCTGGGCTGGCTGTATGTGCCGGTTCATGCGATGGGCCTGCTGGTTACGGCCGTTTTTGTAATCATGAATGTGGTATTTTTTATCGCGATCGATCGCGAGTCGCATTCGGTCAGCGATACGCTGCTTCGTTTTTTTGTATATTTTACCTGTACTGTTTTTTGGGGGAAATGGATTGCGGAGAGAACCAGTTAAAATATAAGATATGAAATCAAGGCATTTTTCAGTAGTTGATCGTTTCAGGAGTTTTGGTTTTGCCGGCCGGGGAATCTATTCGTTTCTGCGAACGGAACACAATGCCTGGCTTCACTTCGCGGCCACGGGTATCGTGGCCGCCGCAGGGAT
The DNA here is from genome assembly GCA_964605065.1 of uncultured Chitinophagaceae bacterium. Taxonomy (GTDB): domain Bacteria; phylum Bacteroidota; class Bacteroidia; order Chitinophagales; family Chitinophagaceae; genus Endoryza. The sequence continues at coordinate 61,382 of CAZSAQ010000016.1, read as the reverse complement.
GGCCGTGCATCTTTCCGGAAGCGAATGGATAGCCATCCTCTTTGCCGTGGCGATCGTTTGGATCGCGGAAATGTTCAACACCTGCCTGGAGCGCCTGATGGATCATCTGTCGCCCGACTACAGCGAACCTGTCAAATTTATCAAAGATGTATCGGCAGGCGCTGTACTGATCGCCGCTATCGTAGCGGCAATAGTGGGCCTGCTGGTATTTATTCCTCACCTGACTATTTTATTTTCCAAATGAACTTAAACACTTTATCGCGCAGGCTGTTCTTTCTCCGGTCAGAGATTGACCGGATGCTGACCGTTTCGATACTCTTCAGCCTGCTGCTGGTGGCGGTGGCCATGTTCAACACCCATTTTTATATTTTTCTCTTCCTGGTCTGGAACCTGTTCCTGGCCTATATTCCCTATGCCATTTCAAACTGGTTGCAGCAGCATCCGGCCTGGATTGAGAACAAGTGGAAGTTTACCGGAGCGTTTCTCTTGTGGTTGTTGTTTATCCCGAACAGTTTTTACATCGTTACCGACATCTTTCATTTGAAGGAAGTGAACAATATTCCGCTCTGGTACGAATTGATGGTGCTGGTGTCTTTTGCCTGGAATGGCCTATTGCTGGGTTTGGTTTCGTTGCGGCAGATGGAACGCCTGTTCGAATTGGAATGGGGCGCTTCCGCCATGTGGAAATTCACGGTTCCCGTGATCGCACTGAATTCATTGGGAGTATACATCGGCAGATACCTGCGGTATAACAGCTGGGATGTTTTTGTGAACCCGCTCGCCTTGTTTTCGGATATGATGCGGATGATCGTTCACCCGCTGCAGACCAGGCTGGCCTGGGGCATGATCGTTTGTTTTACGCTATTCATGTGTGTAGTCTATTTCACCCTGAAGCGATTGGCGAAACAGGTCGGGTAACGTCTTCGGCAACAGAAAACAAAAAGCAAAAAAGTACTCCTCGGGGAGTACTTTTTTTATGAAATGTTGAAAGGTTAGTTAACTAGAAATCCACTCCCATTCCGAAGTACCAGATGGGTTTGCCTCTGAAGAAGCCGTTCATTTCCCAGGCAGCGTCCAGGCGAAGGAAGTATCCCAGTAACGTACTTCTCATGCCAAATCCATAACCACCTGCCAGCGGTCCGAGACCACCTGATTTGAGTTTTACGGTAACTACCGGCGGGTTGCTTACATAAGCATTGCTCGGCCTTTTGATATTTCCCAGATCACCCGACCAGGCGGTACCGAGGTCAATGAATTGTACCAGCTGGAAGTTGCGCACAAACGCGTTGTTGATGGGCTTGTTCAGCAAGGTCGGGAATACCGGCAGACGGAATTCACTGTTCAGGACAATGGCATTGGTTCCATTGGCAACGTTTTGCTTGAAGCCGCGCATATTGACTGCCAGGGTCTGGAAAGCATAAGTGTTAGACGGATCGGGCAGTGGCTGGCTATTGTATTTGGGGAACATCCATCCATCCACACCGCCGAGGTAATAAAGCGTTTTCTGGTCGCCGAATGAGAAATCAGCTGCCGCACGGCCTGCCCAGATGAAATTGCGGTAGATCGGATAATAATAGCGGAGATCGCCACCGGTATTGAAGGAGAGGCCGTACTGTTTCAGGGCACTGCCAGACTTGGGTTCATTGATCTGTGACAGCAGATCGAAGTAAACCTTGTAGCGCAGGCCGTTCATGATATTCGTGGTTTTCAGAATGGAATTGTCATGTACCCATTCCGCTCTTGCGAGCGCAAACACGCGTTTGTTGATATCCGGCACTTTCAGGGCAGCCGTATCAAATCCGTCGGCACGCACCACAAATTTGTCGGTGCGAATGCCAAAAGACAGGCGGATGCTTCTTACTTTATCCAGCGGATATTTGATCAAGCCCTGGTACAGGTTACTGTACTGCTTGGCTTCATAAATAATGTTCGTATTGTTGATGCCGGATACGCCGCCGATATTGGTCTGCCGGTAATAGATAAACGAATAATCGAGTCTTCTTTTCAGGTAATCGGCTCTTGCATACCATTCGCCGCCGCCATCAAAGAGGGACTGATTGACGGGAACGAATACATTTGCTCCGCCACCACCGAGGGCCACGCCACCGCCAGAGCCTCCGATCAGAGGAAGCCTGATGGCTCCCGAGAACCTCCAGTCTTCAAAAAGATCGAATACGGAAGCTTTGAGCATACCATTGAAGGCTCCACCGCTCTGAAGCGTAATGGGCAACGCGCCGGTATAAGGTTGCAGGCGGCTGATGAGGATATCATTATTGAAAGCAGCGGAGAAATTATCTGCAGAGAATTTCAATTTGTAATCGAACAGTTTCGCTTTTTTAAGAACAGACTCCTCACCGTCGGTTATACGGGGGAGTTTGCCTTTTGCGGTACTGTCATTGTCTTTTTCAAAGCCCGTGTCGAACACATCCACGTTTTTGGCCGTGTCTGTTTTTTCATTGATCTTTTCCACTTCCTCTCCCTCTGCCAGTTGCGCATCGGCAATGGTTTTCTTGCGGTAGTCTGTTGGGCGTGGATTGACATTGCGGCGGCGAAGCGTTGCTTCGTCTACTTTCAGGCGGTAAAGGAATTTCAGGTTGCCCTGCTGACGTACCTCGCTCACCTGCCCCTGGTCGCCGGCAATCTTGGTTTCCCGGAGGCTGCTGGTATAGTTTGTGATGGGGAATACATAAGCCGAATCATTGGTAACCGAGTAGGTAAATACGCTGTCGGGCCTGTCTTTGCCCCAGGCTTTCAGGGTAGAGTCCAGTTCACGGTCATCGGGGTTGCGCAGAAATTCATCGCCCACCACGTACACGCTGTCCAGCCCGGCCCTTTCCGTATTGAAGAAGCCCGCAAAACGGTTGGCGATACCGGTTTCATCGCTGATGAAAGTGAAGTGCGTGCCGTTGTATTGCATCGGAAAACGGGCGTTTCCGAATTTCATGTTGGTCAGCTGGCTGATCTGGCGGAATTCATTCTTGCTGTAAAGATCTGCCAGGAAGATATTGTATTTGTTGGTGGCAAAACCCGTATCGGCTCCCTTGGCATAAGGGCTTGGGCGGTTGGATGAAAAGATAATACCCTGTTTGTTGGGGAAGGCCACATAACTCGCATCGAGGTCGGCATAGGAGTCATTGGTTACCTGCTCGAAACTGTTCTTTTCGATATTGTAAACGAATATATCCGGCTGCCCTTTTCTGACAGCACTTAACAGGAGGGTGTTGCTGTTGAGCATGTATTTCATGTCCGTTACCTGTTCAAAATGGGGGATCTCCTGCAGTATCCTTTTGAAACGGGCTACCATATCATATACGAACAGGTTTACCTTGCCCTTGCTCCAGTACACGCAGGCGAGCCTGGTGCCTTTTCCATCCCAGGCGAGCAAAGGATAGTTGGGGTTGATTTCATTGTCGTTGACCCGGATACCGGTTTTGAGCAGCACTTTGCGATCAACCATATTTTCGTACAGCACTACACAGTACTGACCCTTGATATATTCCACCACCGCGTAGGTTTGGCTGCGCGGAGCCGGATTGGGAGTGAAACGGATGAAATCGCGGTTCTTGCTTACTTCTTCCACGATCGAAACGGTGCCTTTCGGTATGTCACGGCGGCCGCGAAGGTCGCGCTCATACAACTCACCATACTCGGCCATGAAATTGCGGAGCACATCCTTGAATTTCATTTTGCACACACGGGCCGAAGCGCTGTTGAGATTGCGGTAAACACGGGAGAGATACAGGAAATAGGTGACGTTCTCTTTCTTGAACTTGTTGGCGAAATAATACCAGAATGCATGACCCGCCAGCAGCGGTTTTTCATGCGCAAACTGGTAGAAGTTCTTATAGTCGCCCGAAAGCAGGGCCGATTTGAGCTGATCATCCAGCGCCGGGCTCCAGTCTTCGGCCACATAGTCGATGTAACCGTCTACCAGCCATTTGGGAAGATCCAGCAGGGTCTGGTTGGCGGCAAATTCGCCCAGGTCGTCTCCGAAAAGGATATTTTCCACCAGTATGCGGGCGATACCCTGGCGGATCTGCCGGCGCAGGTCGGAATGATCGCCATTGAAATACACGATCATTTTATTGTTCACCAGTTTGGTGATGCCGCCGGTGGTTTGCCAGTCGAGGTTGAGCCCGATGTTGGACTGCTCCATTTCATTAAAATGGTTGTACAGTACGATATTGGCTCTTCTCTGCATACCATACTCCACAAACTGCTCGATGGCCGGAAGTTCTTTTTCGGCTATCTGCAGCACATAATTGGCGACGGTTTTGCCGTCTTCGTAGAAATAGGTATTGAAATTGGCAGTTTGAAGGTATTGCCATTTGAATTTGCGGTACTGTACTCTGTTCTTACCAAATTCGACTGTGCTGACCTGTGCAAAGGACGGGATACTGAAAACACAAACCAGGGCCACCCATAAAAAATTGCTCGCGGTTAACTTATTCTTTTGAAATTGCATATCCGGTCTTTAATATTTTAAAGGTATAACAAATCCGCTTTCCCGGTAAAAATTTGGGGTCACTTAAAAAGGGTACGCAATGCTAACGATAAAACAGTTTACTTTCAGTCCTGTTCAGGAAAATACATACGTAATTTATAACGATCAGGGTTGGTGCGCCATTGTCGATCCGGGTTGTTATTTCGGTAACGAAAGAAATGACCTCCGGGAATTCATCGAACAGAATAAACTGGCGGCTAAATATTTGTTAAATACCCATTGCCACCTCGATCATGTATTCGGTAATAAGTTCGTGCATGATACCTGGGGCCTTTCCCTTCACCTGCACGCTCTGGAAAAGCCGGTGCTTGATTTTGCGCCTGCGGCTGGTTTGAAATGGGGTCTTCCCTTCGATAATTATTCAGGTGAACTGCTGTTTCTCGAGGAGGGCGATGTGATTCAACTGGGAGCCGACCGGCTGGAAGTACTTTTTACACCGGGCCATTCGCCGGGAAGCATCAGCTTCTATTGCAGGGAGCAGGGTTTCATCCTCAGCGGCGATGTGCTTTTCCGTCAGAGCATCGGCCGTACCGATCTTCCGGGTGGAGATTTTGACACTTTGGCCAACAGCATACGCCGGAAGTTATTCGAGCTGCCCGACGATACGGTTGTCTATTCGGGTCACGGACCCGCCACCACCACCGGGTATGAAAAGGCGCACAATCCTTTCCTGACCTAGGCAAATTTGTGGATATACCGGCCTACATAAGGAAGTTTCACCAGCTCTTTCTTCTCCACTTTCAGGATCAGCAGCGAAAACAGTCCAAATAACACCATCGCCGATACATAGTATACCGGATTATAATAAGAAGCCTTCGGATCGAGGTTGCGGGCGATCAGCTCATGAATCACGTACAGGATCACACAGATCACCAGGTAGGTGATCAGTTTCTTCCGCGCGTAGGGGATGGGGTAATATTTCTGCCCCTGCACATAGCTCACCACCATCATAAATGCGTAGCAGATGAAAGTGGCCCAGGCTGCCCCGGTATAATGAAAGCGGGGTACCAGTAAAATATTCAATACAATGGTGATGACGGCCCCTCCGATGGTAATATAGGCGCCATACATATTCCGGTTGGTGAGCTTGTACCAGATCGTGAGGTTGTAGTAGATTCCGAGCATAACACTGCCCATTGCCAGGATGGGCACGATGTGCAGGCCTTCAGCATATTCCTTGTACTTGGAAGCAATCAGGCCGCTCCACAGGTTAAGAAAAAGAGATACGAGCAGGAACATAAAACAGCAGGCGATCACAAAGAATTTCATCACCCGTGCATAAGATTTTTGGGCCCCGTCGTTCTTCGACTGGTTAAAAAAGTATGGCTCCGCGGCCAGTTTGAATACCTGGATAAATATTGTGATGAGCACAGCCAGTTTGTAATTGGCGCCAAACACACCCAGCTCAAACTGTTCCTGCTTTTCGGGAAGATGCAGCACCCGCTGGTATACCAACCGGCTGAGTAATTCATTGATCATACCGCCAAAGCCAACGATCACGAGCGGGTAAGAGTAAGTCATCACTTCCTTCCACAATCTGGCATCAAAAGAAAACCTGAATTCTGCGAACTCCTTGTACAGGAGCAACAGGGTAACGCCGCTGGCGATCATATTGGCCAGGATAAAATACCCGATACCTGTTTTGGGATTGTAGAGATAGCCAAGAAAAGTAGCCGGATCTTTTTCATGGGCGGGCCGGGCCACATAATAAAAGAACAGGACAATGCCGATATTCAGCAGGATGGAGCACACATTGATGAACGCGTATTTCCGGGGTCTTTCTTCGAGGCGCAGTTTGGCCATCGGCAGGGTATACAGGGTGTCGAAGAAAATGATCCAGATCATCCAGGTTACAAATTCCGGATGCGCTTCCATTTTTATGAAATCCGTGAGCGACCCTTTCAGCAGCAGCAGCACCCCCGTGAAAAAAATGGTGGTAGCCAGAATGGAAACATTGAGGGTGTTATACAGCTTCTGCCGGTCGTGAGTTTGGGCAAATCGGAAAAAACTGGTCTCCAGCCCATAAGTGAAAAGAATATTCAGGAAGGGGATCACTGCATATACCTGTGTATAAGCATAGGATCCGTTCGGGTCGAACAGGCGAAAACCCAGCAGGCTGATCGCAAAATTCAGGAAACGGGCCATGATACGGGGTGCACCATACCAAAGGGTTTGACCTGCTAGCTTTTTAATACTCAAAAGGGCTGATTTTGTAAAGACCAAAAATACAACTTCAAAGACAACCTCCGCCATGATGCAACCAATCTGATGCCAATATGTATCTTTAAGTAAACTTTACGACTATGAAGAGAATTGCTTTACTTGGATTGATGATTGTTTTAGGCTATTTCGCCCAGGCACAGGCCTATGAAGGAAAGGCAGAACACCAGCGAAAAGCCCATACGGCAGCAGTGATGGAATTGCCTTACCCCCCTGATATGGCCGAAGAAGCCATTGTTGAATACATGGCCCAGAAAGGATACAAACTCAGCTCCAGCAAAGGCGGCCTGATGACATTTAAAGGAGTTAAACTGAACAGCTATAATACCGACAACAACGATATTCACTTCAAGGTGGAGAGAAAAAGCCGGAAAGAGAAAGACGCGTCGATCGTACAGCTGATCGTCACCAAAGAAAATGAATCACTGGCATCCCGGATTGCCGACGATCGCGCAGGCATTGAAGATGCCAAATCCTTTCTTACGGGTATGGCTCCGCATTTCGAATCGCACCACCTCGAAAAATCCATTGTAGAGCAGGACAACTCCGTAAAAAAAGCGGAAAAGAAAATGGATGACCTGGTGGAAGAACAGCAGGACCTGGAAAAGAAAATCAAGAACCTCCAGGAAAAGCTGGCTAAGAACAAAAAAGACCAGGAAACTCAGAAAACCGAGATCGGCAACCAGAAAACCATTCTCGAAACCCTCAAAGGCAAAAGAAAATCCTAAAAAAATATTCAGGATCTCATACCATCAGCCTCCGCCAGGAGGCTGATTCATTTTTAACGGGTAGGATGTTATGGAAGTTAACCCGTGCGGGCTGTTCAATATTGCGTAAATTGAGAGAACCAAAAACGCAAGCAACTGCATGGGTAAATCATTTCTGTCTACTCCCCGTGGATACATAGAAGCGGTGTTGCTGACGCTTCTTTTGCTGCTGCTGTTGTATTCACTCTATGAGGTGACGCGCGTATTTTTCGGCGTGTTTACGTTCTCGGTGATCTTCGCGGTATCCTTCGCGAAACTCTTCAAACGATTTGTAATTGCGCTCGGGGGAAGGCGAAAACTGGCGGCTACGCTTTACTGCATCGTCCTGATCGCCATCATCGCTTCTCCGCTGGTGTATATCATCTCCACGCTCGCCCATTCCATTCGGGAAGCCATTCATTGGATCAATGAGGCCCGGGTAAACGGCATTCCTCCTTTGCCGGAATGGATCACCAATCTTCCCTATGCCGGTGAAAGCATCCGCCATTTCTGGGAAGGGGTACAGACGGATCCCAAAGAAATGTACGACCTGCATGAAGCGCAGATCAAACCGATCCTGCACCGCATCCTTACCGGAGGAGCCGGCATTTTCGGAGTAGTGTTTGAACTGATCCTGGGAATCATTATTTCCGCGATGATGCTGGTGAATGAAAAGCAGATACTGCGACCGTTGCAACTGCTCACCAATCATCTATTTGGCCTGCACGACGGGCCGGCGATGATCGCCAGCGCGGGAACTGCTGTCCGCTCCGTATCCATTGGCGTGATCGGCACTGCCTTCATCGCGGCCATTGTGTCCTGGCTGGGCCTGGCCATCGCGGGTATTCAGTTCGCGCTTGCCCTGGCGGCACTGGTCTTTTTCCTGGTGTTGATACAGATCGGTCCTATACTGGTATGGATACCCCTGGTAATATGGCTGTTTTCACAGGGAAAAACAGGGTGGGCCGTATTTGAACTGGCCTGGGGGGCTCTTGTGATTGTTCTCGATGCCGTTCTCAAACCTGTACTCATTGCCAGAAGTGGCAAGCTGCCATTCCTGGTGTTGTTTATCGGCGTAATCGGCGGGATGGTAGCCTGGGGTTTTGTCGGCATGTTCAAAGGCGCCATCATCCTGGCGGTAATCTATACCCTGGTAAAATCCTGGCTCGACAGAACAAGACAACCTGATACGCAATCAGCTCAATGACCTTCATCCTATAAAAATGAACTATGGCAAATGAATGCGGTGCGAACTGCAAACGAAGAGCCGGTATCCTTTCCTTGATCGTGCTGCTGTTCTGGAGTGCGAACAACGGGTATGCGCAGGATGCCAACTACTGGTCCAGTTCCTATGGACCCGGCGCCTATTTTTCTCCGGGATCGGTGATCGCCCGCAACCGCGACAGCGGCGTGCTTTTTTACAACCCCGCCCTGCTGGCCCTGCAACCCAAAAATGCGGCATCCATTACCGGCACCATTTACCAGCTGGAAAAAATCAAACTGAAATCCGGCGCGGGCAGTCAATTCCCTCTTCAGTCAACCTCTACCAATATCGTTCCGCTGATCGCTTCCAATTCTTTAACGCTAAAAACCAGGAACCCGATATCGGTGGTGTATGCCATCGTCAGCAGCACGATCCTCGATTTCAATGTAAACCAGCGAAGAGATGCGATCGCCAATGTACTGGATGATAGCTACAGCCCCGGCAACGAAACCTTCATCGGCCAGTACAGCAACGTAAACCAGATCAGCCAGACAGGCGCCATCGCGGCACTGGGCTGGAAGACCGGCCGCGGAACCTCTCTGGGGTTTTCTGTGGAAGGCTGGTTGCGTAAACAGGATTACCTGCTCGATACCAAAACAAGGGCGGTATTTAATACCAGCGGAACCGGATTTCCGCCGGTAGCCAGTGTAACGCAGTATTACCAGGTCGGATCACAACACATCGGGTTACGGGCAAAACTGGGGCTGGCTCATGACCTGGATGAACGCAATCATATCGGATGGATGATCACCACCCCGCTGCAACGCATCGCCGGAAAATCAACCCTGTTATCAGACCTGGAGATAAACAACATCAAGCTTTCTACCAGTGACGTGTACCTGCTGGCCAATACGCGGCAGGAGGGATTGAAAACCACCTGGAAGATGTCGTTGAGCATCGCCGCCGGTTACAGTCATGATACCAGGAATGGCCAGGTCTATTTCGCCCTGGAATATTTTCTGAAAGTGAAAGAATACAATGTCATCACCCCTTTGCCTGAAAATTTTATTCGCCCCGATACCAACTCCCAGCAATCCACCATCGACCTGCTGAAAATGAAAGACGCCAGAAAGGCGGTGCTGAACGCTTCTGTCGGTGCCCGGTATCATTTGTCGCCCGTTCTCACATTGTATGGATCCTTCCGTACAGATTTTACTTATGCCAAAGACAGCCTCTACCGCGACAGCGACGGGTTCAGGGTATACACCAGCTCCTGGAATAATTACCATCTGCAGTTCGGTGCCAATATGTCCAGGCGAAAATTTTCCATCCGATCCGGCCTGATGTTTACCTATGGCGGGAGAAATAACTACCGGCAGGAGATCAATTTCGATCAGCCCAACGAATCAAACCTGCTGCAGGGAGTGCTCGGGACCACAACCGCCCGGCACTGGCTGGCCGGATTGTTGATTTCGTATATACATAATCTTTAGTGGCATGTGGAAAAGGATCACCATAAAATTCTTTCGGATTTCCGGCGTACTGCTCGGGCTGCTGATCCTTTGCCTGGTCGGGTTTCATTTCTGGTTCAAGGCACACGCACGCACAGTGATCAGGGAACTGGTGGCAATAGAATCCAAAGGGCACCTGGCAGCCGACCTGGGAAGTTTCGAGATCAGTTACCGGAAACTGCGATTGAACATCAACGACCTCGATCTGCAACCGGCAACAAGATCAGACAGCAGCACGGCCACCGCGGTAAAAGTCGGCCGGGTTTCGCTTCAGATCCGATCGCTCTGGTCGCTGGTCTTTCATCGTAAACTCACCATTGATTCCATCGTTTGCGTAAACCCGCAGGTAACAATCTATAAAAGCCAAAACCAGGTTCACAGGATGGTATCGCCGCAGCAGGAGATCGGGAGGATATACCTCACCATACAGCGGGCCATGAACAGCCTGCAGGTAAAAAAACTGGACATCAGCAAGGGTTCGATCGAAGTCAGGGAATCGCAGGCAACCGGCGATCCCATGCATGTTTCCGATATCGACCTCACGATAGACAACCTGAAGATCGATACCGGCCGCATAGAAGAGCAGCCTTTTCTGTTCAGTGAGAGGATAATCTTTAAAAGCAGTAACCAGGACATCCGATGGAACGGGGGAAAGAACAGGATGGTGTTTCGCCACCTTGAGCTGGATACATACCGTAAACAATTGATCATTGACAGCGGCCTGGTGAAGATCAGCCAGGCAGACAGTACGCCGGGAAATATCCAGCTTGGTTTTCGCCGGCTGAAGATCGTCCGGCCTCATTTAAGATCATTGTACCTCGGTGGCGGACTGCAAGCCGATACGATCGATTGCGATCGCCCGGATCTGATCATGGACCTCTATGCGCATGCACGGAGCGACCAGGCTACCCACCAGTCTTTGGCCATGGCCCTCCAGAAACTTTCAGGAGATATACGGGTCGGAACCCTCCATGTAAAAGAAGCCAGTTTTGATATATCCAGCCATCGCACCGATACCTTGAAAAGATTTATCTCCAACGAAAACAGTTTTACTTTCTCCGATATCCTGCTGCACCCAGATCCATACCGGCCTGTTTCGATCGGGAAGATCAATATGGTAGTCAGGAACTATTTCTCTTACAGTTCAGACAGTGCTTATACGCTGGCGTTCGACAGCGTCAGCTTCGGAAACAACCAGGCCGATCTCTTTAATCTTCATCTCAGCTCTGCTCCATCACAAAAAACGAATCGCCGGACGGATATCATCGTTCCCCGATTTGTAATGAATGACATCTCCTGGCCTGATTTGTTATTCGATCGCAGGCTGGTGGCCGGATCAGCGGTGCTGACGAACCCTGTTGTGCATCTCCAGTCGGGTGATCGGGGTCGGGTAAGGCAAAAAGCTTCTCTATACGAAATTCTGCGGGCGGTCGGCCGAAGTTTTCAACTGGAAGAATTCAGGATGATCAATGGCAACCTCACAATGGAAAAACCCGATCTCCGCTTTGAGTTGAAAGCAGTGAATACGCTTGTCGACAGCCGGAAGCTCGTGGATTCCAACAATGCCGATAACATCGCCTCCGCTGTGAAGAGTCTTTCTTTTTCAAAAGCGTTGATCCAGAACCGGCGAATGGACATTGAACTGTTTGATACGCGGTTTAACGGAAGCGATCAGTCGTTGCAGGTAAAACGTCTGGCCATCCGGGGAAAGCAACCTGAAATGAAATTACAGGCGCGGCAGGTGAGCATCCGGGAAATTGAGGCAGACAGTACGGAGTTTGTGGCGGAAGGTATCCGTTGGAACGAGGCCGATCTTTTCATACAACTACCCGAGCAGCCTGCTGCAAAACACAATGCCAGGTTCGCTCTCTCGTTGAATGACATCAGCGGAAAAAATACCCGCCTTGATTTACATAAGGGGAACTTGTCGGTAAAAACAACGATCGATCAGCTGGTTGTTCCAGGAATGGAAAAACGGGAAAACCTCTCCCTGAAAACCGGCTCTCTTATAGAAGGACACAACCTGGTTCTTGAAAAAGGAAATGCCAGGCTCACGATGCAACGGTACCAGCTTCATGGTCAGCAACCCTCGGCCGTTTACAATGTACAGTTCCGCCGGGAGGACGAAATGGATTCGACCAGCCTCGTGATTCCCGAGATCCGGCTTCAACCCGATATACACGCGCTGGTAAAAAAGCAGGTGAGATTGGATTATCTGCACTTATTATCACCGGTAATTGAAATGAGCCGTAACGGACAGGCGAAGCAAAGAGCGGCCGTGTCGAGCTTACCAGACCTGGAAATTGGAGAGTTGAAAGTGGAGAACCCGGTAGCGATGGTACGCTCTGTCCGTAACAGTCAGGCAACAGTGGTTTCTCTTCCGGCAATCCGTTCGGGACCGGCTTCGCAAATAAAACTGATGCAATTGAAAGTACTCCCTGCAGAAAGGAAGCTTACCATAGCGAACATCAATGGCCGCTTGCAGAAGCCCCTGGTGACCACCGGCAAGATGAGCCTTGAAACTGATAACTACTGGCAAGTAGCCCTGTCGGATTTTGATGGATCGCTCGCCGGGGATTCAGCCAAAGGCGACTGGTCGGCCCGGCTCAATGTTCTTGAGATTTTGCAAACCCGCTTCAACAAGAAGGGAAACGGGAAGCCTGTCATGGTAGAGGTTGAGTCGTTGGCGCTGAGCAACGCGCTTATAGGAAAACGGGAGTTTGCCGACCATATCCGGATGTTGGAAAAAAGCCCGAAACTGTCGATTGATAACCTCACCGGCACGCTTCAGTCGGGCAATACCTATATCCGCTATGAAGGGGTGACCTATCAACAGCAATTAAGGCGGCTGCTGATAGACAGCCTTTCGTACCGGCCTGTGTTATCGAGAGATTCCTTCATCGCCAGCGTTCCTTACCAGACCAATTATATCACCACTACCATTTCTAATTTGCAGATCGATGAGGTGAAGCCCGAAAAATTCATTCGCGATTCAATGATTCATTTGAAACAACTGATTGTTGACCGGCCTGTGATCCGGGTGTACAAGGATAAGACCCTGCCGTACGTACCTGGGCCCATCAAACCATTACCCGTATCCGCACTGAAAGACATTCCTGTGCGGTTCTCCCTCGATACGGTACATATCCGAAACGGACAGGTGTACTACACCGAAAGATCGGCCAAAACAAAAAAGGAAGGAACTGTTTTCCTGACCAGGATGGATGCCCGGTTGTTCCCTGTAAAAAATACCGACCTGGCAGCGGACGACAGTTTGCGGTTAAGGGCTGAAGCCTACCTGATGGATAGTTCCTGGGTGGGGTTGCGCATGCGGGAATCATATGTAGATACGCTGTCGGGTTTCCTGCTTACGTTAAAGATGAGACCCTCCAGCCTGACCATCCTCAATCCCATGCTGGAACCGACAACAACCGTGAAGCTGGTATCCGGTCAGCTCGATACCCTCGATATGAAAGCGGTGGGAAGAGAATATCTTTCTCTGGGCACCATGACCATGCATTATCATGATTTGAAACTGGCATTCATCAGGCAGGATCGACGAGGGAAGGAAGCCAGGAAAGGAATGGTAAAAGGGTTCGTCAGCATGGTTGCCAATTTTGTCGTGCACACCAATAACAGGCACCGGCCCGGCAAAGTATATTTTCCCCGCGACCGGAACCGGGCGATTTTTCATTACTGGGTGAAGATGACCTTAAGCGGTGTGGCTACCAGCGTGGGGGTTAAGCATTCCAGGAAGTATAACAAAAAATACCGCAGGGAATTGAAACGTTTGAATCTGCCGCCGATCTGACGGGCGGCTTCAGAAGAAGTCAAATATTATTGGGCAAAACGGGGATCTTTCAGAAACGTGGAATCGGTAAGCGTGTAGAAGAACTGGATGAGGTAGAATTTATCGACGTTGCTCAGGGGAATTTTATTTTTTACCAAAGGATCTACATTGGCGCTTACCTGTACGCCATCGCTGTAATGGTCAAGCATCCCGCGAACGGAAGCAAAGCGTCCGTCATGGCCGTAAGGAAAGGTGAGCATTACATTACGCAGGCTCGGCACTTTGAATTTCAGACTGTCTTCTTTTTTACTGGTGATACGCATGCGACCGATATCTTTCAGATAGGGGTCCAGGGGAAGCCCGGTATTGCGGAAGCTCAGGTCGGTGAGCAGTGGTTCCTGGTGGCAGCCCGTGCATTTACTCTGGAAGATATCATACCCCTTCTGTTCCGCATCCGTGTACACCGCCTGCCCCTTTTTTACTTTGTCGTATTTGCTATTGGCCGACACCAGTGAGGCCACGAACTGCGTAATGGCAAACAGCATGCGCTGGCTGTTGATCGTTTCATCGCCAAAGGCTGCCCGAAACATTTTCGGATAGAGCGAATCTTTCTGCAATTTTTGTATAACCACGGCCACGTCTTCCGCCATTTCGTTGGGAGCGGTGATCGGTGCCAGCGGCTGTACTTCTATGTTGTTGATGCCGCCATCCCAATGCATTTCTTTACCCCAGGCCAGGTTTTGCAGGGCCGGTGCATTGCGAAAAGTGAACTGGTTGTTGAAACCGTGGCTCAGGTTATGATCGAAATTGGCAAAGGCCGCGAATTGCTGGTGGCAGGAAGCACAGGGAAAGTTGCCATCGCGCGACAGCCTTCCGTCGTAAAATAATTTTTTACCCAGCTCGAATCCCTGCTCGGTGAGCGGATTGTTTTGAAAAGTATAAACAGGCGGAGGAAATCCCTCGGGAATCGTAAAGGTCAGTGGCCTGGCGGCGGCCGAATCATTGCCCGATTTATTGCAGGCGGCTATCATCGCCACACCAACGAAAAGTAAAAGCGCAATCGATATCGTACAGCGGGCAACCAAGCGGGTTATTGATTATATACACTATCTACGGTAAACATCTTCGAGTAATTTTCAGAGATCTGCCTGGCCAGCGGCCCGGGCGTGGTACAAACCGGGTTTACGGATAATTTAATGTCGTGCGGATTGAAGAACCAGGCATTGACATTGGCATGGATCAGCATTTCACTGCTTTTTTCCGGCTTCAGGTCAATATTCTGTGCATAGGGGAATAGCAACTCCGGGTTGCGCAGGGCGTTGTCGGGCCCGCTGAAACCGCCGATATGGAATTCGAATTTACCGGTGGGCGACACTGAAGATGTTCCTTCCAGTTTAGCCATGATGTACCCGCTGTTCCAGGTCCAGAACATTCCTTTAATGGGGTCCAGCGCTCCCGTTTGGGCGCCGCTTGTATTGCGGGCGCTGTCTACTCCAATCAGGAATGAGATCCGGTTGTATTTGTAAGGTAGCACGTTTAATTTGATCGAGGCAGTGGTCGAATCCGAAAAATCTACCAGCCAGTATTTCTCCGCACTCGTTTTGAATACGTAGTTCGAGTCGGTATTGATCAGCTGGATATCGTGCAGGTAGAATTTGAAAGCAGTAACGCTGTAGTTCTCCTTAAAATGGTTCTTGTAAGCCACCTTCCCGAATTCGAGGGCGATGGTGTCCACTACCGGCAGAAACTTGATCAGCAGGTTATGATCTTTCACCACTGGAGGGATAGGAACGTCTTCCGCGCTGTAGTCCTTTTTACAGGAAGAAAAGAGCATGGCGCATAACAGGAAGCTCGCGAGGGGAAGCCAGTATTTCCGGTAAGCAGGTTTCATAGATCGGTATTGGGTGATATTTTTTTACGGTTTTGTTTTTGCGCCGATTGCTGCTTTTTACTATCCAGCCTTTTCTGCCGGGAAGCATTCGTAGCTTTTGTGGCGACCCTTTTCTTTTCTTTGCGGAGCGCCTGCTCCACCAGCGCATTGGTTTTTTTGACAACTTCCGCCTTGTTTTCCAACTGGCTTCGGTGTGCCTGGCTCCTAACCTGCAAAAATCCTTCCGAATTTATTTTATTAGCCAATTTGCTGGCAACCAGTTGTTTTTGCTCTTCGTCGAGAATAGATGAGTTCATCACATGAAAATATCCTTCAACCATGGTTTCCACCTTGTTTACATTCTGACCACCTTTTCCGCCGCTTCGGGCAGTGGTAAACCTGATTTCTCTCGAAACATCTATCTTCATCCTTCAAAGGTATAACTTATTAAGAACCATTATGAGAGCAGTCATTCAACGGGTCGGGCCGGCCAGTGTAACCATACATGATAAGGTACGATCAGCTATTCAAAAGGGTTTGCTGGTGCTGGTCGGTATAGAAGACGCAGACACCGCCGATGATATTGCCTGGCTCAGTGCCAAAATTGTAAATCTTCGGATATTTAACGATGAGCAGGGAGTGATGAATGTATCCCTGAAAGACAATGGCGGCGACCTGATCCTGGTAAGCCAGTTTACCTTGCATGCGGCCACCAAAAAAGGCAACCGTCCCTCGTATATCAGGGCCAGCAAGCCCGAGATCGCCATTCCTTTGTATGAGCAACTCGTGCGGCAGCTGGAAACTGATCTCGGAAAACCCATCGGCACCGGCGAATTCGGAGCAGACATGAAAGTATCGCTGCTCAATGACGGGCCAGTTACCATCTGGATCGATACCAAGAACAAAGAATAAATTCAAAGCCATTGCCAATATTTTCCACCAACTCACCCGATATGACCATTCAGGAAGCACAACAGCAGGTTGATCAATGGATCAGGACCACAGGTGTCCGGTATTTCAATGAGCTCACCAACCTGGGGATATTAATGGAAGAAGTAGGGGAACTTTCCCGTATCATGGTCCGAACCTATGGCGAGCAGTCTTTCAAAAAATCGGACCAGGGCCGGCAGCTCGACGATGAAATGGCTGATGTGCTGTGGGTATTAATTTGCCTGGCTAATCAGACCGGGGTAGACCTGGCAGCAGCTTTGCAAAGGAACATGGAAAAGAAAAGCCAGCGGGATGCTGAACGTCACCGCAATAATGACAAGCTAAAATAGCGGGTATGAAAGTTTTTTTCAGGGGAGCCTGGCAAATGACCAGGCAATCGTTCGATGATTTCATCAGCAACCGGGTATTCAAGCTCAGTGCTGCCCTGGCTTATTATACCCTGTTTTCCCTGCCAGCCATTCTTATTATTATTATATCTGTCTCCGACCTGCTTTTCCGGCGCGAAGTGATCGAAGGCTCCCTGATTCACCAGATCGGGACACTTGTAGGGCAGCAGGCCGCCCAGGAAGTACAGCAGACCCTCAAATCGGCTGTGATGTCGGGCAATTCGCGTTTTGCCACCATTGTCGGCGTCATTACACTCATCATTGGGGCTACCAGTGTGTTCAGCGAGATTCAGGATTCGATCAACCTGATCTGGAAACTGAAAGCGAAGCCAAAAAAAGGAAAGGGGGCAGGCATACTGAAGCTGCTGATCAACCGGCTGCTTTCCTTTTCGGTGGTCGTTAGCCTGGGTTTTCTGCTGATGGTGTCTCTGATCATTAATAGTGTGATGGATCTTTTTGTCAATCACCTGTTGCAGAAACTTCCGGAGCTGACCATTGTAGTGGTATATATCATCAATTTCCTGCTCACTTTTCTGATCATCACCCTGCTGTTCGGCATTATATTTAAAGTATTGCCCGACGCGCGTATTCAGTGGAAGCACATCCGGGTGGGAGCGGTTACAACCGCTATTCTTTTCATGCTTGGCAAATTTCTGATCAGCTATTATCTCGGAAAGAGCCGTTTGTCCAGTTCGTACGGCGCGGCCGGATCGGTTATCCTGATATTGCTATGGGTCTATTATTCTGCCGTGATCCTGTATTTCGGCGCCATTTTTACCAGGGTTTATGTCATGCATCGCGGATCAAGGATTTACCCCAATGACTATGCCGTCTGGATACAGGAGATCGAAGTGGAATCCGAACTTTCTCTGCAGCAACAGCCCGAACACAAGAAAGTGATAGAGCCCCGCAATGACCGGTAGAGCCGACTAACATGGCTGGTTGCCGGTTTGTCATTTATGCTTTCTGAAACCTTAAACGAGCAGCGACATTGCTTATCTTTGCGGCCTATGGCAAATGACAACAACAGGTTTCAGGCAATTATCTCTCATTGCAAGGAATATGGCTTTATTTTTCCCTCCAGCGAGATCTACGACGGGCTGGCGGCCGTATATGATTATGGCCAGTGGGGCAGCGAATTGAAGAAAAATATCCGCGATTACTGGTGGAAGAGCATGACCCAGTTGCAGGAGAACATTGTGGGTATCGATGCGGCCATTTTCATGCATCCTACCACCTGGAAAGCCAGCGGGCACGTGGATAATTTCAACGACCCCATGATCGACAACAAAGACAGTAAAAAGCGCTACCGGGTCGATCACCTGATCGAAGGATATGCCGATGAGTTGAAAGCCGCGGGTAAAGAACAGGAAGCCGCGGACCTCATCGCCGCCATGGAAGAATGCCAGTCGCGCGATGATTTTGCCGGACTGAAAAGACTGATCGAAGACAATAAGATCAAATGCCCCGTAAGCGGTACCTCCAACTGGACCGATATCCGCCAGTTCAACCTCATGTTCAGTACCGAATTCGGTTCTACCGCTTCGGCCGACGATGAGGATAACAAGATCTACCTCCGCCCCGAAACGGCACAGGGTATCTTTGTCAATTTCCTGAATGTGCAGAAAACGGGAAGAATGAAGATTCCGTTTGGCATTGCCCAGGTAGGAAAGGCTTTTCGCAATGAAATCGTAGCCCGCCAGTTCGTATTCCGGATGCGTGAGTTCGAACAGATGGAAATGCAGTTCTTCATCCGGCCTGGTACCGAAGATGCCTGGTACCAGTACTGGAAAGAGGAAAGATTGAAATGGCACCTGAGCCTCGGCATTGCGCGCGAAAAATACCGTTATCACGACCACGTGAAGCTGGCCCATTATGCCAAGGCAGCCTGTGATATTGAATTTGAGTTCCCGATTGGATTCAAGGAAGTAGAGGGCATACACTCACGCTCCGACTTTGATTTAAGTCAACACCAGTTGTACAGCAAGAAGAAGATTCAGTATTTCGACAACGATATCGACGAAAAGACCGGCAAACCGTATGGAAACTATGTGCCATATGTTATTGAAACCTCGATTGGTCTCGACCGTATGTTCCTGCTCGTGATGAGTTCGGCCTATACTGAGGAAGACCTGAGCACACCGGAAAAGAAGGACGACAGGGTAGTGCTGAAATTTCCGCCCAAACTGGCTCCCATCAAGCTGGCCGTGCTTCCTTTGCTGAAAAAAGATGGTCTTCCGGAGATTGCCCGCGACATCATGAATGAGTGCAAGCCTCATTTCAGGTGTTTTTACGAGGAAAAAGACGCAATCGGCAAGCGTTATCGTCGGATGGACGCATTGGGTACGCCCTTCTGCGTTACCATCGATCACCAGACAAAAGAGGATGGAACAGTTACCATCAGATACAGGGATACCATGAGTCAGGAAAGAATTCCTGTAAACAAGATCAGGGAGATTGTGGAAAAACAGATTTCATAACCTATTTTTGTTTGAATATTTTCAACCATCCTTATCCCTAATATTAGAAAAGGCAAGTTGACTGTTGAATGGTGACAGGAATTGCCAAGAAAAAAATGCTTATGCTTTTAATGGATGTGCATGTGAACATTTTCGCGGCTGCAGGATTGGTAGTAGTTGCAGCTGTGGTTTCTTTTTTGGTCCGCGCCAGCCAGGTCAGCTCACTGAAAGGGAAAGTTCAGGATCTTGAGAAAGAAATGCTGAGTTGCCACGCCGAAATTCTTCAACTCCAGAAAGAGAAAATCGATCTTCTTAAGTCCATCTCCGAGCCATCCATCCCGGTCATCCCCATTAATGCCCCCAAAGAGGATTCGGCTTCCAAACTGCCCGATGTAGGCAATCGCAAAAAGCTTCTGGGTGGTAATTCACCGGTTAAGCAACAATCCGGCTCCTGAGTTATCCGTACAATTCGAGGTGAATATTTTTCCGGTCGTATCCCATTTTCAGGATGCGCTCCTTGGCTTCGTCTACCATATTCTTCCATCCACATAGAAAAAACAGGGCAGGTGGCGGCTGGTCGGCCTCCTGGTGTGCGGCATGCCGGTTGTTACGGCAGATATTTTCGTAGACCTCGTGTACGTATCCCTTGTGGCCCTCCCAATCTTCGCGCGACAACACCGGGTGGTAATGAAACCCGTTCATTTCCTGCTGCAATTGGCGAAACTCTTCCGCGTACAGCAGGTCGGTCTCATGCCGGGTACCGAATACCAGGTGGATGTTTTTGTGAGCGATCTTTTTGGTTTTGATGAAATGGACCATGCTTCTGAATGGCGCCACCCCTGTTCCCGTACAAACCAGGAAGAGATCTTTGTCGATGGTTTCGGGTAAAATGAAGGTGCCCTGGGGTCCTCTGAATTTTATTTCCGAACCTGGTTGCACTTCATGGAAGAGGTAGCCACTGCCCGCGCCTTCTTTCAGGTGCACCACTACCAGTTCGAATGTATTGGTACCGTCGGGCCAGCTGGAAATGGAGTAGCTTCTCCATCTTTTATTGGCTTTTTCGTGTATCGGCAGGTCGAGCGTGACGAACTGGCCCGGCTTGAAATCGAATATTTCCAATTCAGGCACTTCGATCCAGAAACGACGCGTGGTTGTCGTTTCATGTTCTATGCGGATCACTTTCCCGGTACGCCAGGGTTGTAACATGGGGGCAAGTTACGGCGGTCTGTTCCACCGTTGGTTTCGTTATCAGAAAAAAAACTGAGCGGCTGTTTGACCAACCGCTCAGGCGCCGCCTCGATGGCAGGCAATCGTTTCTGCAATGTACGGAGAATATTTAATTGAAAAAGCAGGGGAAATAGGTTTTACTTCAGGCAAGTGCAAGTAGTTCCGATCAGGTTCTCTATATAGATTCACTTCCCACGCTGGGCTAAGTATGGTTTAAAATTTAGAGATCTGTCTCGAATGTTCAACACGTATCGTCTGGAACACTCGAGACAGCGACTTTGGGTTTAAAAAAATTAGTTAAATTCAGGGGAAAGAATGGCGCATATACATCCGGGTGAATAGTATACGTTCTTGCTGGAGCAGGGCCAATTTGTAAATTTCCTGGCAATTAGAAAGTCCAGCCATTGGCTATTTTGCCAATTAGCCCGTTGGCAGTCGGTGAGCGTAAAAGGATGTACCGTAGTCTGTGACTACGGTACATCCTTTTACGCTCGTATTCATCGGAGGTCGGAGTGTAGCGGTTTCAAAGGTGCTACACCCTTTTGTGTGTTTGGTAAAAGACGAGAGGTAGTTTAAAATGAATACATTTCCTTGCTTCGAAAAGCTATGGCACGGGTAGGCCGCGAGATGCTGATCGAATCGAATAACTGTTGGCCATACCCGCGCCAGCGGCAGTACCGATGTAACGAATTTCTTAAGCGCTGAAAGTGGCGCTGGCGGAACGGCCCCCAAGGCCTACCTACATGTGTTGTTATTTGACGAGCGGTTTAAATTCGACAATGTCAACAGTTATGTAGCACAGGTTAGCGGCAGCCCCGGAAAGAATACCTTCGATAAGTTTGGAGCGAATGCCGTGAATGTAAAAGAGAACGGATATGCGTATATTTATGTCAGCAATGAGAGTGATGAGCTGGTGTATTTCGACAACCTGCTATTCACGCACGAGCGGGGCAGGATATTGGAGGAGACGCATTATTATCCGTTTGGGTTGACGATGGCGGGGATAAGCTCGAAAGCTGCCAGTTCTTTAGATAACAAGTACGAGTATAACGGAAAAGAAAAGCAGGAGAAAGAGTTCACAGATGGAACAGGCCTCGACTGGTATGATTATGGAGCAAGGATGTATGATGCTCAAATTGCGAGATGGAATCATATTGATCCCTTGTCTGAATCAATGCGCAGGTATAGCCCATATAATTATGCATTTGATAATCCGACTCGTTTTATTGATCCAGATGGGATGAAAGCAGAGGAAAGCTTGAGTGAATGGAATAAAAGAAAGGAAGAAGAATCAAAAAGGGAAGACAGGTTTTCCTTGAAGTTTGCAAGCGAAAGAGCAGCTGCTGAATCTGCTGAATTTTTGGAACAAGTTCAGAATGAGAGAGAAATTGGAAGTACAGGAGAGTATGGTACCGGAGAGGATTCGAGAGCGGAAACAAACGCTATTGGAACCGGTATCTCGCAAGTCTTGCAAAAGATAGGCAATGAGGCTCTTTTCACTTATATGCTGGATTTGTTTGAATTTTATTCAATTGGTGATATGGAAGGCGTCAGTAGAGAATTTGTTGAAAGATTTAAGCAAAATCGTGGTGGTATTTATGAAAACACAAGACTAAATAATGCAATCAAGAATAGTGCTGAATTTAAAATATTTGCTGAGGTTTTAGTCAAGCAATTTCATCAACTTCTTGGAGCAAACGGAGGCGATGTTAGCAAGGTTAATTTAAACATTCAGAAAGGCCCCTTTTTCGACGGAAAATTTGACGGATTAGGAATTGTTGTTCATGGCGTGCAAGCCGTAAAAGTTTTTTTAAGTGATTTTTCAATAAATCAAAAAACAGGTAAATATAGATCATCTATTAGAGTTGAATTATATGACGACTTTGGCCTATCACGACGAGATGTCACTCAATTTAATGATTTTACTCCGTATCGATCTGGCCTTGACGCTTGGTGGATACTACAACACCAAAGGGGATATAAACCCTTTACTACCAAAATAACGTTGCTTTTAGACTTTTCGGGAAGAGTAAAATAACAAAAAAATGAGAATGATAATTCGAATGACTATAATAGTCTTGTTGATTTCTTGTTCATCAAAAAAGCAAGTAGAGATTGTGGCATTAAATCCCTATTCAAAAGTGGAAACTAAGGGAAGTAAAACAATAAAATCTATTTACTTTTTAGTAAAGAATTGGGAAGATCAGAATGATAAAAACTACGATACGTTGAATAAGTTTTCAGATGAGTATAAATTATCAGATACTAGCAAGTGTAGTATATTTTCGATTTACTTTTATAAAGAATCAAATCGTACAAATGACGGTTATATTGAGTCGGAATCAGATCTTATTGATTGGCATTCAAAGGACTTAGTTTTTTCCAAGGAATGGCAAGATGATAAGGTTGTATATATACAGAGGTTCAAAAATGGAAAAGTCGTAGACACAAGCGATGTTAAAATTATTGATATCCGAATAGGCAATTGAATAATTTTTATTAGGCTTGTAAAAAAGTCGATTTAAGCAGTGCATCTTTTTGGAGCTGATGCTCACCATACTGCTTCTCCCCCTTGCTCGAACCAATCTGATTGAATATTTAGAGAGCTAGCACGAGTGTTTTCGACGAATTTGTCTGTGCTACTCGCGCTGTGATAAGCGAGGAAATTGTAGCTGGCAAAGAACATCTAATAGGATGCGAAAATCAACCTCCATCGTCTATTATTTTATACTGGTAATTGGTTCCATTAGTTTGATATCAGTAATACTTGCATTAGCGTTAAATAATAGGTGTTTTGCTTCCAAGATAGCATGGGTACATTTCCAGAAGTGTGGCAACTATGGCACGGGTAGGCCTGTAAGATACTGATCGAATCGAATAACTGCCCGGAATACCCGCGCCAGCGGGTAAATATGGCGCGATAGCGAAAGTTGGGGCTTGGATGAAGTTAGGAAATGCAAGTGCAGACTTGACTTATCAGACCATAAAGTGGAGTATTACTGGTGAGAGCATAAACATTGGCTCAACACTAGGAAACTTATATTTTAGCAACCCTTTTCTGTCAAGTTTGCCTGGTGCTATTGTTAATCCTGGTGAGAATTTTCTAGGTTCATAGGCTCAAAGAGCATTCGGTGATATAATTGGTAATATTCCCGTGCCGGGTGTTAGTTTTGGTGCTAGACTTGGGCTAGAAGGGTTTACATTGCCTCTATTAGGAAATTTGACTGCTGATGTATTTACGGGGGGATTTAAATAAATGGATTTATCAAACGCGAAATTCTAATTAGCAGACTACGATTTATGGATGCGAGGTGTATTTCGCTTTCAAATAGTAGTCGAAGATCTATGACCTTATATTATTCCTAGTTATTTGAATTGCATCCAACAAAAAAATAGTAATAATTTGATTTATATGGTAGCAAGTATTACCTTTTTTCTAGTAGCGACTTTTACAACTCTTTATCTGTGCAAATTCTTATATCTTTATTTTAGTCTTGTACGTAGAGGCTATAAAACGATGGCGACGGTAACTTCATTTAAGTTATATCGGTTTAATGTTTTCTTTAAAAACATGGTAGTGCCAAAAATGTCATTTGAAACTGAAACCGGCGAAGCAGTTTCAAATTTTCCTAGACGTACAACCTTTTCAGAAATCTTTTCTTACAAGCCTGGAAATCTTTATCCAATTATTTACGATAAAAGCGATGCAAGAAAGTTCGTTGTTGAGAATAATTCAGAAGTGGTCATTGTCGCAATTACGTTAATTGGTTGTTTTATCTACACTATTTGGATGGGGATTAAATTATTTGATTATTTGTTTTAGTCAAATGGTAGGGTTACTCAAGTATACTTGCTGATCTAATGAGCATATTAAATTATTTCGTAGCAATACACACCAAAATATCGGACGAGCAAGACTAGTAGAAGTTTAAGGAGTGCTGGCAATTGATATAAAAAGAAATTAAAAGCACGGCACGAGTGTTGGATTCTTGACGCCTAGGCCTTTTTTGGTTTTAAGTACGATGCTGACCGAAAAGGGTAACTGCCGGCCATACCCGCGCCAACAGGGAATAAAAAATTAGTCAATGTGCCAATTAGTCAATTAGTAATTCGTATTTGGATTGGCCCATTAACGAATTTGCTCATTGGCACATTGCATTCGTCATTCGTCATTCGTAATTCGTCATTGCATTGGCTCATTTACGAATTGGCCCATTAACGAATTTGCTCATTGGCCCATTTACCAATATACTTTCAACTGTTCCGCATTTTCCCATCCGGGTGGAGGTGGTGGAAACTGGCCGGTTGGATAGGGCAATGAGTTGGGATAGTAATCAAAACAGGCAATACTGCCCTCAGGAATAAACGATTTTGCAGATATATCAAGCAGATAGGCAGTGATACTATAGGGGATAACGATCAGCTTCTTTTTGTATACCGATTCGGCAGAAAAATAACCCAAGGCAAAATCAGCCGGATTGTCTTTGTTGTATACATTTCCCTTGATGGAAGCAGGCAAAGGATCAAGAATGCCTCCGGTTCGTACCAGCTGGTCCTGGTATCGCTCCAGGAACTGGTAAGCGCCTCTTGAAATGGCATGTTGTTTCACTTCGATATAGGGATTGCCATATGTATAAATATAGGTTCGGCCTACCAGCTGATTACGGATAGGGCGGCCATTGATGGCCGCATCCGAAAGTATCCGCACATCCGGCCCGGGCTGGCGCTGGTAACAAAACACATAATTCACGCAAAAGAAACCGCAGGGAACGCCCCTGGTTTCGCGCATGATGTAGGAATCGAATGTCCACCGATAATAATTTTCCTGCGCGGCCGGATCATCGGCATCCACCGAAATGTTCAGGTAAGTAGGATGCTCAAGATTGAAATCATTCACCCAATTGGCATTGATCCGGTTGAAGGGTACAACAGGCAAAATGGTTTCGGGTTTGGAAATATACGTTCTGCCATCTGGCAATACTATATGAATGGAATAAGAACGACCAATCTTTCCGATAAAATCGGGATCGATGGTTTGGTACAATCCGTTTCCAAGATGGGTGAGCGCATATTGCTGCCCGAGATCATCCTGAATGGTTACCAAGGCTCTCGTCTCTCTGTTCTCGGGTGGAATATCATCGGCGAAGGTAAATTGACCGGAGTATCCCAGGGAAACCAGGTAAGCAGTGGAGTCGTTGCTTACCGATCCTTCCACGACGAGTTGTGGCTTTTCGCTTCGCGTGGCAACGTTTACTTTTTTAACGCAGCTGGTCCATACCCCGCAGAGAAGGCCGCACATTATATATGGTATCAGCTTTTTCATATCAGAAATTATAATTCCAGGTAATGGAAGGAATGATGCCACCTACTACTGAAAGACGATAGGCATTCAGGCGGTTTCCTTCGCGTTTAAAAAATATGGAATAAGCGTTCTTGTTCATATACAGGTTGTAGAAAGAGAAATTCCAGAGGCTGTATCTCTTCTGCTCCTGGTATCTTTTAGATACCCAGGTAAAACCCGCATCCAGGCGGTGATAGGCTGGCAACCGGTCCAAATTTCGTTTTGAGTAATTGGTCACGAAAGTGCCATTGTACACATAAACACCATCGGGGTAGGTAGCAGGCCGCCCGGAAGCAAAGATGAAATTGGTACTGAAGGTCCAGCCTCTGCCCAGTTTCAGCTTTCCGATCAGCGATACGTTGTGAGGGCGATCTATCTCCGAAGGATAATATTTTCCGTCATTGATCCATTCTTCCGGGAATGGCGACACCACCTGTACTTCCGATTTCGAATAAGTATAGTTCACCTGCCAGGTAAACTTACCGGCATTGCGGGCAGCACTCAGCTCTATACCGTATGCTCTGCCTCGCTGGTTGAGCAGGGCGCTTTCAATAAAGCGGTTCATCAGCAGCAGTGCGCCATCTTTATAAGCCACTACATTTTTGAGGGTACGATAATACATCTCCACCGATGCTTCGTATTTATTTCCTTTAAAACTTCCAAACCATCCTGCGGAGTATTGATCGCCGATCTGCCTGTTGAGATAACGATCACTGAGTTTCCAGAAATCAACCGGAGAAATGGCGGTAGTATTGGAGATGAGATGCAGAAATTGCTGGCCCCGGTTATAGCTGACCTTCAAAGCCATCTCCTCAGAGAGCGCATACTTCACAGAAAGCCTGGGTTCCAACCCTCTGTATTGCTGAATGCTTTTACCCTTACCATAACGAACCGTATCGGTGATGGATTCTTTGGACAACGGCACACCTTCTTCATACAGATATACATCATGCGGTCCCACATATTGATACAACGCGTAGCGCAAACCAGCCTGTATGGTCAGCCGGCTGTTTACCTGCCATTCGTCACTCGCGAAAATTGCCCATTCGCGACCCTGTTCCTTTTGAATAGACAACGCGTTGATGCTGCTGGAATCGCTGGTGGGGTTGCGGCTGCCGGGAGAGATCCTGTAAAAAATGGCATCGGCTCCGGCTTCTACCCGATGTTTTTCACCGGGCTCCCAAACGATCGAGGTCTTTACCTGGCGATGAAGAATGGTGGAAACGAGTTTTGATTCCTGGTATTTCTGATAATCTTCGAGACTCGAACGGAACTGGCTGATATTGCCGTTCAGCAACCAGGTAAGACCTGGTTTCAATTGGGCAGAGTAATTCATTGTCGCAAGGTTGGATTCCCATCCGTAGCGGTTGGCAGTGTCAAACTTGAAGCGATCGAAACTACGGTAGGCGGTAATGCCAAGCTTGTGATGTTCGTTAGGTGTCCACTCGGCTTTGACGATCGCGTCATAAAAAGAGGCCCGGGCGGCCCCGAACTGATCTTTCAATTGGTTTAGAATTGGATCGGGATAGGCCGCACGTGCACCGGCAGTAAAATTCAGTTTATTTTTTACAAGAGGGCCATTGATGAACAGTCTTGCACTCATAGGCCCCACCCCACCGCTGTACTGCATGCGGTTGTTGTTTCCCGGTTTCACTTTCAGGTTCAGCAGCGAGGAAATCCTTCCACCATAGTTTGCGGGCATGCCGCCCTTGTACAGGGTTACATCCTGTATCGCATCGGGCGTAACCGATGTATAAAAACCGAGCAGGTGGGAGGTGTTGAATAAGGGAGCGCCGTCTACGAGTACCAGGTTTTGATCAGCATTGCCCCCTCTAACGTTATAACCCCCTGCGCCTTCACCGGTATTCGTAATGCCGGGTTGAAGAATCAATGCTTTGATGATATCGGCTTCCCCAAACAATAAAGGAGCCCGCTTGATCTGCTCCGGATTGATCTTCACCACATTCATCTCGGTGGTACGCATCTTCACATTGTCCTTATAGGCATTCACCACCACTTCATCGAGTTGTTCGTTGGCTTTGCGTCTCAGTTCAATCAGTAAAGATGGATTGGATTCAAGCAGGTGTAATTCGCGATTGACATTGGCATACCCTACAAAAGAGAAAACCAGACTCAGGTCGGGATTCTTCACGGTAAGCCTGAAATATCCGCTGTCATTGGTAAGTGTACCGTTCTGTGATCGTCTGACCGTTACGCTCACATTCTTCAAAGGCTGGCGATTGTCTACATCAATCACGCGGCCTGTAATAACATAACCATCCTGCGCCAGGGCTCCGCAGAAAATTAATAAGAATAAGGTTTGAAGAATCAGCAGTCGTCGGATCATTCGAGTTCTTTGTGAAAAGAAAATGGAATATAACCTATTTCATTTGCAAATTCCTGCATAAATATATCAGCGGGTAAAAAAAACAGCTGACAGTTCTGTATACCTGTCAGCTGTTCCAGCGGTAGTCGAGTGCAATGTTTGGACTGGTCCGTCTATTGTTTTACAAATTTCTGAACAAACTGTTGTTTGTAATCATCACTTGTAATCGAAAGTATATATGAGCCGCTGGCAAGTTTGCGAACATCTACCTGGCCATTGGAATAGCCGGCCTGCGACTGCCATACCAATTGCCCGTTAAGATTATGGATTCTTATAACGAGCTTTTTAACAGTCAGCATCGTGCCTGCCTGGTAGCTGATCTCGCGGCTGGTAACAGTTGGGAAGGCCTTCACGATGAAATTCCGGTCGTTCCTCACGGGGTCTGGAATGCCGGTAGCCTGGTTGGGCCTGAAATCGGGGGTGCCGGTCTGCGCATAGTACATGCCGTTTCCGTGTGTGCCGATCAGCAGGTAATTATCCTGCGGGCGATAATCAACGGAGTTGATGACGGCGAAATTCAGCACACTGCCTCCTTCACGCACCCATGTTACATTGATGACAGAACCGGAAGGAGTGAGGCTTCCAATTTCCACCGCACTATATAAGCCCACTGAAGTGCCTACATAATATTCGGTAACGGGGTTATTGGATCCATCTTTTTTCACTACGATCGCGCAACTTCTGATAGAGGGCAAACCGAGATTTCCCTCTGCCGAGAACCAGGTGGGAGTGGCTGCCTTCGCTGTCTTGGTCCAGAAAATACTGGTGATTCCATAATTGGAGGCCACCACCATGATTTCATTGTCATCGTTGGGATTGACGGCAATGTCCGAAACAAAGGCCTGTGCATTCAGTCCGGGCGGTGTGATGTTTACCGGTGACGCAGATGCCAGAGCGTTTCTCGGATCATCCAGTCGATAGATCCGGCCATTGCTGGTTCCGATATAAAGGGCATGATTGCTGAAATAAGGTCCTCTCGTCATTTCCAGAGCCGTAATACTGATATTGGTTCCGTTGGTAGGACTGGCCGGGTTAACGGTCGATCTTACGCCGGTGAGTTCCGTCCAGGTGGAAGAGGTAACCGTGGTAGCCGATGTAGTTCTGAACAGCCGGTTGAAGTTGACGTAATAAAGATCTTCGGTGTTATCGAAATCGATCTTAAAGTAGGTAACAAAATCACCGAACGCCCCGGAAATGCCGGGTACTGCGGTGAGCCCGTTGGGTCTGATCGTTCCGCCGGTAGCGCCACCGGAAGAAAGGGTAGCGCGGATGATATTTCCAAATTGCGTAGCGCCATACACTACCTGCGACCCGCCGTTGGCTTTCGCGATCGCCGCGGCGGCACCATCACCGCTTAACAGGCGATACTGCGCATTGTTGGTAATGGTACCCAGCACACCGGTTCCGTCACGGAAACGCGTGCCATTATCCTGGGCGCCGCCAACAAAGTTCAGTCTTCCTTCACCCGGGTCCATGGCCACATGATAGTACTGAAGCGTCTGGTAGTTCTGAAATACATTCCAGGTCACCGGCTCGAGGCCGCCTGCGTTGGCCATAATATCGCTGGTTTGCTGAAGGCCGCCATCATTACCACAAATAGCATGCGATGAATTGGAAGGATCAAATACCAACACATGCATATCCGGATGACTCCACTTGGTGATATCACCCGGGTTGTTCTGACTTCCATAAATATTGAGGGCGGAGGCGAAATTGGATCCATAACCGCCAATCCAGGTGGTATTCGCCGTTGAGCTGAATCCATTGGTAGACCGGTACAGGTTCACGCCTCCGAGGAATACCGTATTGGGGTCGTCGGGTTTAACAGACACCATCAGGTCGTACCCCCCCTGTATGTGAAAGGGGTCCACGCCATCCATCTGGCCGGGAAAATCGGGCACATTGGCCGACAGGTTGGTCCAGGCCGGACCATTGGCATCGTATTTATACAGATCGGCTTCCGGTTTACCGCTGCTGCCTGCTTGTGATTCGCCATTTTCATAGGTAACATACAGCAGGTTCTGGCTCGAAGGCGCCAGTGCCATTACGATCCTTTTCGAGCCGCCGTCGTATGAATTTCCTTTCCACTGTGCCACTGAATCCACACCGAGTACAGAGCCACCGGCCAGTTGTGACCAGCTGGTCCCATTGGCAGAGGTCCATACTCCTCGTTTATCCGTATCCGGTAGCCCTCCATTGACACCAAGATAAAGTCTTCCCGTATTGGTAACAACCAGGTCCATCTGTCCGAGGTCAGAAGTGGTGGCGGTTGAGCCGGTAAATACAACATTCCAACTGGTGCCTCCATTGGTAGAACGAAGCAAACGGCGGTGGCCACATACATACACATCGCCATTCACCGGGTTCACTGCTATTTTATGAATAATGTCAAAAGGATTGTCGAATGCTTCGAGGGTACCCTGTCCGAGTACGGTAGTGCCATCGATATCGGTGGCCTGGCGGGGAAGTTTGGTCCAGGTAACGCCATTATTGGTAGATTTCCAGACACCGAAGCTCAGGTAAAATGCTCCGGCTGCGCTGGCCGACCCTGCAATGGGTTCACCGCCTCCGGCATACCAGGTATCTTCCGCGCCTGCGCGCGGGTCCTGTGCCAGCACGGTTACATTATGTATATCATCGTCGGGGCTTACTCTTGTCCAGGTAGCGCCGCCATCGGCACTTCGCATGATACCGCCGCTGACGGAACCGGAAATAATGACCCTGTTGGAGGTACCATTGTATCTTTTATCAAACAAGACCGCACGGGTGCGGCCGCCGATGTTGTTAGGGCCGGCAGGAACGTATGTATTGAGGTTTTGAACCCGAATATCTCCGGAAGGTATTTTTTCAGGAATGGACCGCGCGAGTTTCATTTCCTGTGCGTGAATATCGTAGGGGATCTCACCCGTTGAAGGATCTTTCAGCATATTGAATTCATGCATCCAACGCTGTTTTACATAGAAGGCCTTCATTTCTTTGGTCTGCCCTGCTTCCTCTTCTTCGTTTTCAGACAGGTCGGGGTGCAGCAGATCCCTGTTTTCTGTGCCGTGGATCAGGCGGCTGGTCATATAGGTGCCGGCACCGGCAACCAGTAATGACAGGATAGAAATGGCAACAATTCTCTTTTTCATTAATTCCAATTGGGTATATAATTATTATCCTCAAAGGGGTTCTGGCAATTTAGTCAATTTCAGGTTGGTTTTTTAACTCACCCTGCTCGTTTATGCCGGTTTTTCAGGATTGATCCCGGGTTGGCTCGCGGCCGCCCCTGTTTTGGTTTTTTGTTGAACTTTTTGAATCGCCCGGCAGTCGTACGATCACCTGATTATTACGATTCTAAGGCAGAAAAGGTTTGCAAATTCGTCGCTGTTTTTTTCTGGCAAGCCGTGTATCTTTGCACCTGCGTTATGAATCTGCAGACGTTGCTCTCCCGGTATCATGATACCCCCCGCCTGTTTCAACTGGCGGACAGGCTCTCTTTTTCCCAAACTCAGTTCATCCAGCTCAAAAACCTGCAGGGTAGTTCGGCCTCCCTGGTTATTTCGGCCATTTACGGCCATGAATCCTGCCGTCAGCTCAACCATGTTATAGTCTGCGAAGACGCCGAATCCGCTGCTTATCTCCACAATTCACTTGAGAATATTACGTCGGCCCTAAACCTGTTTTATTTTCCGTCTTCTTTCAAAAACCGAAAGAACTACAGGTTGCTGAACCCTTCTCATGTGATGCTGAGAACAGAAGCCCTGACCCGGTTCGCCACCCCTGCCGGCGAAAGGGCCGGTGTACTGATCACTTACCCGGAAGCGCTTTTTGAGAAAGTAGTGATCTCCAGCACGCTTTCCTCCAATATCATCCTGCTCAAATCGGGCGATGTACTCGATGTAAACGGACTGATGGAAAAACTGGTGAACTATGGTTTCGAAAGAACCGACTTTGTATATGAGCCGGGTCAGTTTGCGCTGCGAGGGGGCATTCTCGATATTTATTCCTACGGCAATGAAAAGCCCTACCGCATCGAATTATTTGGCAATGATGTCGATTCCATACGCATCGTGGATCCTGAAACGCAACTGAGCGAAAGAAAGCTGCTGCAGGTAACCATCATACCCAATGTGGAAACACAGTTTGATACCGGCCAGAAAACATCACTGTTCGATTTTCTTCCCGCTAACACTGTTGTATGGTGCCAGAACATCTCGTTTACCCAGGAGAAGCTGGCCCAGCAGGAAGAAGACCTGGAAATATGGCTCGGCATCCAGCAGCAAAACACGGAGGCAAACACAAAATCGACCAAGGCTAATATTATTGAGGAAGATGAAAAGAGTGTGAAAACACAGGTGAGCAGGGATGATTTTATTACTGCGGAATCGATGGCGAGATCACTCGAACAATTTCACCTGGTGGAATTCGGACAACTCACTCACCAGGAAACTCACCAGCCTGTTCTTTCCAAATCCGCCTTCGAAATAACTTTCAATACCCGCCACCAGCCCGCCTTCAATCGCCAGTTCGATTTTCTGATTCGCGACCTGAAAGGCTGGGTGGCAAAAGGGTTTGATATCTATCTTTTCGCCGAAAACCCCCGGCAGCTGGAAAGACTGCACAGCATTTTTGAAGACCTTAAAGCAGAGATCAGCTTTGTTCCCATCCCTGTGTCTATCCACGAAGGGTTTATCGATGAAGAAACAAAAGTGGTTTGTTATACCGATCACCAGATCTTCCAGCGATACCACAAATACAAGGTAAAACAGGCCTATAATAAAAACAAAGCGCTCACCCTCCGCACCCTTCGTGAGCTGCAGCCGGGCGATTACGTAACCCATATCGATCATGGAGTCGGTATATACAGCGGGTTACAGAAAATTGAGGCCAACGGCAAATTGCAGGAAGCTGTCAGGATCATCTATAAAGACAATGACATCCTTTATGTAAACATCAATTCGCTCCACAAGATTTCCAAATACACCGGCAAGGAAGGCGCCGTGCCCAAGGTATTCAAGCTCGGCAGCGATGCCTGGAACAAGCTGAAAGAGAAAACAAAGACAAAGGTCAAAGAGATCGCCTTCGATCTGATCAGGTTATACGCCCAGCGAAAAGCCCAGCAGGGTTTTCAGCACAGCCCGGATAACTATATGCAAACGGAGCTGGAAGCGTCATTTATATATGAAGACACACCCGATCAGAGCAAGGCGACCGCCGATGTGAAGAAAGACATGGAAACCACCTCCCCGATGGATCGCCTCGTTTGCGGAGATGTGGGTTTTGGAAAAACCGAGATCGCCGTACGGGCGGCTTTCAAATCGGTGGTCGATGGAAAACAGGCAGCCGTGCTCGTGCCTACCACCATTCTTGCCTTTCAGCACTATAAAACATTCAGGGAACGCCTGAAAGATTTTCCGGTGACGGTTGATTATGTCAACCGCTTCAAATCTTCCAAAGAGAAGAAAGAAACCCTTAAAAGACTGGAAGAAGGCAAGATCGATATCATCATCGGAACACATGCTCTCCTCGGGAAAGAAGTGAAGTTCAAAGACCTGGGACTGCTGGTGATCGATGAAGAGCAGAAATTCGGAGTGGCTCACAAGGAGAAGATAAAAACCCTGCGCACCAATGTGGACTGCCTGACACTCACTGCCACGCCTATCCCAAGAACCCTTCAGTTCAGTTTGATGGGAGCCAGGGACCTCAGTATCATCAATACGCCTCCTCCCAACAGGCAACCCATACAGACCGAGGTAACCGTTTTCAACCAGGACTTCATCCGCGACGCGATCTATTATGAAACAGAAAGAGGCGGGCAGGTCTTTTTCATTCATAACCGCGTACAGGGTCTGCCGGAAATGGTAGGGCTGATTCAGGCATTATGCCCCGACCTCAGTATTGGTTTTGCGCATGGGCAGCTCGAAGGACACATACTCGAAGAAAGAATCCTTGATTTTATAGATCGCAAGTACGATGTACTGGTCTGTACCAATATTGTCGAAAGCGGGGTAGACATACCCAATGTCAATACCATCATCGTCAACAATGCGCATCAGTTTGGCCTGAGCGACCTTCACCAGCTCAGGGGTAGAGTGGGGCGAAGCAACAAGAAAGCATTCTGTTACCTGATGGCTCCTCCTGTGAGCACCCTGCCCAGCGATTCGAAGAAAAGACTGCAAACCCTCGAGCAGCATAGCGAACTCGGCAGCGGATTCCAGATTGCCATGAGAGACCTTGATATCCGCGGTGCCGGAAACCTGCTCGGTGGCGAGCAAAGCGGCTTCATGGCCGAAATAGGCTTTGAAATGTATCAGAAAATTCTGGAAGAAGCCATCAAGGAACTGAAACGAACCGAGTTCAGAAGCCTGTTTAAAGAAGAGATATCCAAACAGGAAGATTTTGTGCAGGATTGTACCATCGATACAGATCTCGAAATCCTGATTCCCGACACTTACGTGGAAAGCATTACGGAAAGACTTTCCCTGTACACCCGGCTCGATAACTGCGATACCGAAGAAGAGCTGCAGCAGTTTTATAAAGAACTGGAAGATCGTTTCGGCCCGGTACCGCCGCCGGTGCAGGATCTTTTCGACACGGTGCGCGTGAGAAAGAATGCCGTACTACTGGGATTTGAAAAAATGTTGCTCAAAGACCAGACACTCCGCTGTTACTTTATCAATAAACCCGACTCGCCTTATTTCGAGTCGGAGACTTTTCACTCCATCCTTCAATACATACAAACACAAACCAACAAGGCCCGTCTCAAACAAACCGGTAAACTATTCCTGCTGGTTATTGACGACATCAGGAACATGCAGCAAATGCTGAAGGTATTGCAAAGGATGAAAGAGGCCGTGATACCTGCATAAGCCAGGTATGGATACAGCAAAGCTTCAGGCCCCGGGTTGCCTTATATTTTTTGTTTTTCTTTCCTGTTCCGGCGAAGGCTGTTGATCCAGGCTGCAAAGAACAGTACGAAAAGGGTTAGAGGTATTATCCAGATGAGAGAAGCCCATCGAAAGGTTGTCCTGATTTCTCCTTCCTTCTGCCGAATAACGTCCAGTCTTTTTTCCACCAGGGCGGCAGAAGCAGGTTGAAGTTTTACCAGCAAAGCATAAAAGGGAAGGGCAGCCTGTCCGCCGTCCTGCTTGGCAACGATATCGGAAAAATCGAGTATCAGCCGGGATACGGCTTCGTCCTGCATGCCAAAAAGAGGCAGCCGCTCATGTACCTGGAAGGCGATTTCTTTTTGTAAAGAATCCGGATCGCGCGGAAACCCTTCCGGTTTGTTGAACCAGCCCGCGAAATCGGCATTCTTCAACCCAATGATCGCCGAATAATCAGGGGAAGTCTTTGCTTTTTCTCTGAGCAGGTTCAGGTGTATCCATTCAGAATTAAAACCGTACCGGCTGTTGATCGCGATTGCTTTTTCCAAATATTCAAGCGCTTTGGAAAGGTTGCCATTCAACTCGAAGGCCAGCGACAGGTTGGCATTGATGTTATATTCATCCGGATGCTTTGTCTGCAATTTCTCCAGTAGATCGAGTGCCCGGGCCCGGTTACCGGTTTTTAGTTCGATGAGGGCATAATCAGAAAGCAACTGGTAAAGGTCTTTATCGAGCGCCAGGGCGATCACTTGCAGGGAATCTATTCCTGCGTCTGTAATTTTCGCGCCGCCGGCTTCTTTGGTCAGTCGGGAGAATAAGTCGTTGCGAGTATTGAGGAGGTCCGCCCCAAACTCCGTGAACCAGTAAGGAGCAGCTTGCGAGGGGGAGGGCTGGAGCAAGGATTCCAGGGGGAGCTTACCGTTTAGCGTTGGTATTTTTTCGGATGCCAGGTATTCGCGGCCGCAGGCGATGCTGTCTGTTTGAAAGAGGAAGAGCAATGCCAACAACCAGGAGAAGGAGAAACAAATTCTATTCATGATCGGGAAATGGACCGGCAAGATAGGCCGGTCAGAGCATTTTTTCCATCTCAAAATGCGGGATGGTGATTTCCAGAAATTCGTCGCTGCTGATCCTGTACCCCAGTTTTTCAAAAAACCCCGTAACCGGTTTGCGGGCATGCATTGTTATTTTTTTGAATCCGTTATCGCGGGCGATATTTTCCGAGAACTGGATCAGGGCGCGGCCGATTCCTTTGCCCTGCAGGTTGTTCAATACGGCCATCTGGCGCAGCCGCACAATTTTTGTATCCAAAGGGATGAGCATGCAGCAACCCAGCATTTTCTCTTCTTCGAAGGCGCCGATGAGGATATTTTCCTTTTCCTCGTTCAATTCCTGCTCGCTGAAATCCAGGCCAAGCGGTTTTCTCAGAATATCATTTCTGAGTTGTACCATCTGGCGGTATTCTTTTGAACCGTGATCAATAATTTTCAGCGCCATGCCGGAAAGTTGATTAGGTGTGATGCAGGTCTTGCAATATAAGATTCTTTTGTTTCTCTTTTCTCTTTCGATTCCCGCGCCCGCTCCCGCACTCGCTCCCGCTCCCACACCCTCTCCCGGCAGGGGGGCGGAATTTACTCCGATCAGGTTAAATTCCTTCAGGGTAAATCATAAAATTTCCACCATTTCAATTAAAAATCTGCTATTTGGTGGTATTATCTCAAATACCATATTTTTGCAGCCGTAACTAAACTTTACAAAAATGTCAGACATCGCAACAAGAGTAAAAAAGATCATTGTAGATAAACTGGGAGTTGAGGAAGCAGAGGTTACCAATGAGGCTTCTTTCACCAATGATTTGGGTGCCGATTCATTAGACACCGTTGAACTGATCATGGAATTTGAAAAGGAATTCAACATTTCTATTCCGGATGAGCAGGCCGAGACCATCACTACTGTAGGTCAGGCTATTGCATACTTAGAAGAACATGCTAAGTAAACCGGACCTCTTGTTCGGGAGCAATAAAATCATAATCCGCCTTCGTTAGCCAATGCTGCAAAGGCGGATTTGTTACTTAATAATCGGGTTAAAACAATACTATGCAACTGAAAAGGGTGGTCGTTACCGGCATCGGAGCACTGACGCCAATTGGTAATTCCCTGGACGAATACTGGAACGGACTCATCAATGGTGTGTCCGGGGCCGACCATATTACCTTATTTGATGCGTCCAAGTTCAAGACCCGGTTTGCCTGCGAGCTGAAAGGCTTTGATCCCCTGAATTTCCTGGATAAGAAAGAAGCCCGCAAACTCGACCGTTTCACCCAGACGGCACTGGGAGTCAGCGACCAGGCTGTAGCCGATGCAAACCTGAACGATCCTGCGGTAAATAAAGACCGTGTAGGGGTAGTTTTTGCCAGTGGCATCGGCGGTTTGATCACTTTCCAGGAAGAGGTCACCAATTTTGCCAAGGGCGATGGAACCCCCCGTTTCAACCCATTCTTCATTCCGAAAATGATCCTCGATATCGCGGCGGGTCATATTTCCATGCGTCATGGATTCCGCGGGCCCAATTTTGCTGTGGTCAGCGCCTGTGCATCCTCTACCAATGCGCTCATGGAAGCCTTTAACCTGATCAGGCTGGGTAAGGCGGACGCTATTCTCACGGGTGGATCCGAAAGCGTTGTCAGTGAAGCTGGTGTGGGTGGTTTCAATGCCATGAAAGCCCTCAGCGAGCGCAACGACGACCCTAAAACCGCCAGCCGCCCCTATGATAAGGACCGCGATGGATTTGTAATGGGCGAAGGAGCCGGACTCATAGTCCTGGAAGACCTCGACCATGCCATCAGGCGCGGGGCAAAAATCTATTGCGAAATCGCCGGAGCCGGAGCTACTGCCGACGCGCACCACATTACTGCCCCCCATCCCGAAGGACTGGGCGCCAAAAATGTAATGAATGCCGCCCTCGATGACGCGGGAATGAAACCCTCCGACATCGATTATATCAATACACACGGCACCTCCACACCATTAGGTGATATTGCCGAAACAAAAGCCATCATCGATGTATTTGGAGAACACGCCTTCCATTTGAATATCAGTTCTACCAAATCCATGACAGGCCACTGCCTGGGTGCCGCCGGTGTTATTGAAGCGATTGCCTGTATCATGAGCGTGCGTAATGATATCGTGCCACCGACAATCAATCATTTTACAGACGATCCCGAGCTGGACTCCAGGCTGAACTTCACTTTCAGCCAGGCACAGCAACGCACGGTCAATGCCGCTCTCAGCAATACCTTCGGCTTTGGAGGACACAATGCCTGCGTGATCGTAAAGAAATACCAATCCTGATCCATACAGATAGTCCTTCCGGCCCGGGCCGGGAAGAAACCCTTGAAGCTACATAACAAGGCCAGTTGCGGCGGCGTTATTGATTTTTTACCTAACTGAAAAAATAGTAGCTTACCGATTGTGGGAATTTTAGACCTATTTGCCGGCGGCGATAATTCGGCTGTTTTCAAAAAAAACCTGAAGAACGTTCTGGGATTCAAACCAGGGAATACTGCCTTATACAAGGCAGCACTTACTCATCGTTCGGTAAGAGAAACGGCCGATGAAAACAATGAACGCCTTGAATACCTGGGCGATGCTATCCTTAGTGGCATCGTAGCCGATTTTCTCTTTAAAAAATACCCCTATCGCGAAGAAGGATTCCTGACCGAAATGCGCAGCAAGATGGTCAACCGGAATAAACTCAACGAGATCGCCCTGAAAATGGGGATCAAAAAGATTACCTATTACAACAAGTTCGATAACTCTCTAAAGGTTAGCCAGATCTTCGGCAATACCCTGGAAGCCGTTGTTGGTGCGATCTACCTGGATAAGGGCTTTGATAAAACCCGCAAATGGGTCCTGAAAGCCATCATCCTTCCCCACCTGTTCATGGAAGATCTTGAAAACCTCGAGATCAATCATAAAAACAAACTCTACGGCTGGGCCAATAAAAACGGCAAGAGCCTCGAATTTGAAACCCTCAGCGAAAGAATGGAAGGCGGAAGACGCTTGTTTACCGTGGGGGCAGTGGTAGACGGCAGCCTGATCTCCGAAGGAAAAGCCTATAACAAAAAAGACGCCAGCCAGATTGCTGCCGCACTCGCCATCGATAAACTCGGTCTGCTGAAAATCGAAAACGGCCAGGAAGACCACGGCGGTAAGGGCTAACACGGGAAGACGGAGCGGGAGCGGAAAATAATGAGCCAATGTGATAATTAGTCAATGAGCCAATGCAATGACGAATGACGAATTACGAACCATGGTCAATTAATCATAGACTACTTAGTATATTGTCTCTTTGCGTACTTCGCGATTCTTTGTGCCCTTTGCGTCCAGGTATTTTGGGAGCGGGTGCGAGTCGTGAATGACGAATTACGAATGAACAGCAAACCTCAAACCCCAAACGCCAAACTTCAAACCTCAAACGGTAAACCGCAAACCCCAAACCCCAAACCCCAAACCGCAGCTCACCCTTACTCTACCCACCTTTTTACCTCCTTCTTGCTTAAAATCAAATTTGCGGTAAGGCACTTGCAAGTTCAAAAACCGCATATTATTTTTAAGCGTTCATTAAACCATCCTTCTCTAATCTACTTTCCTAAGAACCCATCCCTTTCATTTTTCCGGATAGAACCACCCTCTGATCGTTCCCGCAGTTACCACTGTGCCGTGTTTACTATTTTTTAAACTATAAAAAGGAACGATCACAATGAGAAAGATTTACACCCTATTTTGCGTACTGGCTATCGGTTTAACAGCCAATGCCCAGAGAACACTCATCTATGCTACTCAAAGCGGTAGCTGGACTACCAACTCCACCTGGAGCCTCAACCGTCAGCCGGCCAACAACGACAGCATTGTTATTCCCGCCGGAAAAACAGTAACCCTTTCAACGGACAAGTCACTTTCCAATGTCATCATCGACATTTTCGGCACACTCGCCATCGATGAACCATCGGGAGGGGGCAGCTCCAACAGCCTGGACATCAGTACTACCAACAGCCGCTCAACAGAACCGGTTATCCGTCTTTTTGATGCCAGTTCGAGATTGAAAAGAGGGGTCAACAGCACAGGCAGCGGCCGCATTCGTGTAAGGGTGAACGGCGCCGGATCATATTATACTAAATATGTAACCGGCGGTACCGATCTCACCGGTCCTGCCGTTGCCTACAACAACAACTTCGCCGGATTCGATTTCAATTCCAACGGTGCGCTTCCCGTGATCCTGGTAGATTACAGCGTTTACAATACCGACAAAGTGGTGAACCTGAAATGGAGATCACAACAGGAAAACAACAGCGATCACTATTCAGTTGAAAGAAGTGCGGACGGCCGCAGCTGGACATCCGTCGGATCTGTAGCTGCTGTCGTGAATTCAACCGTTCCTCAGAACTACGCATTTACCGATGCACGTCCTTTGAATGGCATCAACTACTACCGCCTGCGTATTGTTGACCGCGACGGAAAATTCGGACTGACCGCCGTGAAAGGTTGCCGCATGAGCGCATCTAAAGTGAAACTGAGTATCTACCCCAATCCTGCGGTTTCCACTGCCAGCATCGTGATCAACCAGGAAAAAGAAGAGCGCTTCGATGTACTCATCTATAACAAAACCGGCCAGTTGATGGCACGTCACCGTTCTGCCGAAGGATCCAATGTGATCAGCTTTGATGTGAGCCACCTGCCCCAGGGCGATTATGTGGCTGATGTAGTAGGCAACAACGGAACCAAGCAAACCCTGCGTTTCATCGTAGGCAAGCAATAAGCAATTGTTGTTAGTTTGAAAATAGAAAGGCCAGGGACTTTCCTATGATTGTTCCCTGGCTCTTTTTTTGGTGTAATGGTGAATGTAATATTACGATTTGTAGGTAACACGGTAGATCGCGCCGTTCAGGTCATCGCTGATCAGCAACGATCCGTCGGCAAGCTGCAACACATCCACAGGTCTGCCGAGCACTTCTTTTTCATTTTGTAACCACCCGGTAGCGAACGGTTCGTATTTGACCACTTTGTTTCCTTCCAGGCTGGCCATCATTACCCGGTATCCGGCGGGGATACGGCGATTCCAGCTACCATGCTGGGCGATGATCATCCTGTTTTTATATTCCTGGGGAAACAGGGAGCCTGTATAAAAACGCAAACCCAGCGGCGCCACATGAGGCCCCATTTTCTGGGCCGGCGGCGTATAGTCTGCGCAATTTTTGTTCTTCCCGAATTCCGGATCCAGCACATCGCCCTGGTGACAATAAGGAAATCCGAAATGCATTCCTTTTTTGGGCGCATGGTTCAATTCGCAAAAAGGTACATCATCTCCCAATTCATCACGACCGTTGTCGGTGAACCATAGCTCCCCGTTTTCGGGATTCCAGGCAAAGCCGACACTGTTCCGGACCCCCCTGGCAAAAATTTCCAATCCCGATCCGTCGGGATTCATGCGGGTGATCGT
Organism: uncultured Chitinophagaceae bacterium; assembly: GCA_964605065.1. Lineage (GTDB taxonomy): Bacteria > Bacteroidota > Bacteroidia > Chitinophagales > Chitinophagaceae > Endoryza. Next base: position 19,419 of record CAZSAQ010000016.1, on the reverse strand, counting down.
GGCAAAAATGGAATCCTTCTCTTCACACACATTACAGGGCGCCCCGACAGGTACATATAATTTACCGTCGGGCCCGAAAGCTATAAACTTCCAGCCGTGGTGCTCTTTGGTCGGAAACTTGTCATAAACCACAACCGGCGCGGGCGGATTCGCCAATTTGTTTTCAATATCATCGAACCGGAGTATCCGGCTGATCTCTGCCACATACAGGCTGCCGTTCCGGAACGCAACACCATTGGGCATGTTCAGTCCCGTTGCAATCGTATATACCTTGTCGGCAATGCCATCCTGGTTGCTGTCTACAATGGCGTATACATTCTTTTCCGATCGGTTTCCTGCGAAAATGGTCCCTTTCTCGCCCAAACATAAACTGCGCGCATTGGGAACCTTTGCAAAAAAAGAAATCTGGAAACCAGGGGGAAGCTGAATCTTGTCGAGCTTGTAGGCTTTGTTGAGAGAGTCGATGTTGACAGGCTGAACGGAAGCGGGCTTCACTTCCTTCGTTTTTTCCTGGCAGGCCGCCACCAGCACCAGCGGTACCAGGATCCAGCCCCATTTTTTAAATATTGAAGCAGGTCGCATCGCAATCGTTTGGTAAAAGGTACGATAGGCCCGGCAAAACAGGACGATATTTTTATCCCGGATTCCCACAAACTCAAAATACTTCCATAAATGGGAACAAAACCAGGTACCGGAATGCCCGGTTTACCGAGTGCAGGAATTTTTTCAAAAAAACCGATAAATCTGTAACAATTTAAATATCAATTTATTGAGAAGGTGTTTTTGGTCGTTCCGGCGAAAGGAATATTCCAGAATCCGGCATGCCGGAAAAAAGGTACGCCAATTGAAAATATAGGAACCAAACACACCTTATGAAACAGATCTACACCGTACTCTTCGCTCTCTTCATCGGATTAACCGCCTCAGCCCGTCCTGTAAATAAAATCAACACCTGGTATGGTAATTGGAGCAGTGCATCCAGCTGGTCGCTGGGCCGCGTACCCAAGGATGGAGATTCGATCGTCATCTACGGAGGCCGTGCCATCCTGGTTGACGCGAACGTAAATCTGAAAAATGTTTATATCAAGGTAATGGATAACAACAGCTATATCCACCTTAAAAAGAAACTGATCCTCGACGACGCTTCTTTCCTGGAAATCGGAGTAGGGTCACGCATCATGGCTTTCGGAGCCGACCGCAATGCCGAAACCATCCAGATCGGGGGCGTAAAAAAATATGACCAGAACATGAATGTAAACTTCTATGGTTTTGGTATCGCCAGCAAATACACCGGTGCCTCTCCCAATGGATTTACTACAGATATGGCGATGGCACTGCCTGTAACTTTCCTTTCCTTCGTAGCCGAAAAGCAACAAAACGGTATCCTGCTTAGCTGGTCAACCACCCAGGAAAAGAACAACAGTCATTTTGAAATCGAGAAAAGCCTGGATGGCCGTAACTGGACAGTGGCCGGTATCGTTTTCGGAAACGGAACTACCAACAACGTGAGCAAATACAATTTTACAGATAAAGAAAACGCTTCCCTGATCTATTATCGCATCAGGCAGGTAGACCAGGACGACAAAGCCGTTTATACTGCGGTAAGAGTGATCCGCGGAACCGAAGCCCAGCCTCTTACTCATGTTTATTCACCCGCTAAAAACAAGGTGAACGTAGACCTGAACCAGGAAGTGAAATCAAGCATTACCGTAACGGTGGTAAACCTGAACGGACAGGTGATTGCCCGTCAGACATTCAGCAAACCTTCTTACCGGATCGAAATGAATGTAAATGCAGTTAGCAACGGTATCTATGTGGTGAATGTGAACGATAACAACGGATTCTCACAAACTTCAAAAGTCGTTTTATAATCAGTCTTCATAGGTTTCATAAGGGAGTCCCGTCAACTGGCGGGACTATTTTTTTTCCATGCACAGTTCTATGAGCACTCCGAGGGTATTTTTGGGATGTACAAAACAGATCAGTTTGTTATCTGCACCTTCTTTCGGTGTATCGTTGAGCAGAACAAATCCTTCTTTCCTCAATCGCTCCATCTCCTGGAATATGTCGGCCACTTCAAATGCGATGTGATGAATACCTTCTCCTTTTTTTTCTATGTACCGCGCAATTACCCCCGAAGGGTCGGTGCTTTGCAGCAGTTCTATTTTAGTACCTTTTTGTAGGAAAAAGGCCGTTTCCACCTTTTCACTTTCCACCCGCTCTTTTTTATAGCACGATGTGTTCAGCAGTTTTTCGTACAACGGCACGGCTTCATCGAGGTTGCTGACAGCAATTCCGATATGTTCAACTCTAAGCATAACAATGAGTTAAGTGGAAAATGGCAATGGGTTTGCGAATTCGGTAAAATAACAGGCATTAGCCATAATGGCTTCTAAAATTAGAACCATTTGAGGTATTTTTGTGTTAGATCTTCATAGATTTTAAACCTGATTTTGAATATGTTGACATTACCGGTATATCTTGATCACAATGCTACGACGCCTTGCGACCCGCGAGTGGTGGAGGCCATGATTCCATACTTTACCAACAATTTCGGCAACGCAGCCAGCCGTAACCACCCCTTTGGATGGCAGGCAGAAGAGGCCGTAGACTATGCCCGCGAGCAGGTAGCCAAACTGATTGGCGCAGATCCCAAAGAAATCATCTTTACTTCCGGCGCTACCGAAAGCGATAATCTTGCTATCAAAGGAGTGTTCGATATGTATGCTTCCAAGGGCAATCACATCATTACCTGTGTAACCGAACACAAGGCCGTGCTGGATACCTGCAAGCACATCGAAAAAGAAGGAGGCGAAATAACCTACCTGCCCGTCTCCAATGAAGGACTGATCGATCTCAAAGAACTCGAAGCCGCTATCAAACCTACAACGGTATTGATCGCTATCATGTATGCCAATAACGAAACAGGCACTATTCAGCCTGTTCGGGAAATCAGCGCCATTGCCCGCAAGCATGGGGTATTGTTTTTCTCCGATGCCACACAGGCAGTAGGAAAAGTTCCGGTAGATGTAAACAAGGATGGCATCGACCTGCTGGCCATGACGGCCCATAAAATGTATGGCCCTAAGGGAATCGGCGCCCTGTACGTTCGCCGCAAAAACCCAAGAGTGAAAGTGACTGCCCAGATGGACGGTGGCGGACACGAAAGAGGTATGCGCAGCGGTACCCTCAATGTACCGGGTATCGTGGGATTTGGAAAAGCCTGTGAACTGGCAAGAAATGAAATGGCAGCCGATGCCGAAAGACTGAGCAAACTGCGTGATAAACTCGAGAGCGCCCTGCTGAGCCTGGAAGAAGCATACGTAAACGGCAGCCGCGAACATCGCCTGCCCCATGTTTCCAATATTTCTTTCAAATACGTAGAAGGAGAAGGACTGATGATGGGCTTCAATAAAAACATCGCCCTCTCTTCCGGTTCTGCCTGTACCTCGGCCTCTCTCGAGCCCAGCTATGTACTGAAAGCGCTCGGACTCGGAGACGATCTCGCACACAGCTCTCTTCGCTTTGGTCTCGGTCGCTTCACTACCGAAGAACAGATCGACTATACCATCGAGCAGGTTACCAGGACCGTTCTCAAACTCAGGGAAATGAGCCCGCTTTGGGAAATGTACAAGGAAGGAGTAGATATGAATTCGATTGAATGGGCACACCATTGAGGGAGCGGGAGCGGGAGTGAGAAATAGAAAGAGAAATAGAAAGAGAAACTGCAAACCGCCAAGCAACGTGAAACCTGAAACGATAAACAATAAACACTCAATAACAACGAAAATCAACATACCATGGCTTACTCAGAAAAAGTAATTGATCACTACCAGAACCCCAAGAATGTGGGAACACTGGACAAGAGCAAACAAAATGTGGGTACCGGGCTGGTAGGTGCTCCGGAATGCGGCGACGTGATGCGCCTGCAGATTGAAGTAGACAATGCCGGGGTGATCACAGATGCCAAATTCAAAACCTTTGGTTGCGGAAGCGCGATCGCTTCTTCGTCACTGGCTACCGAATGGCTGAAAGGAAAAACGGTAGACGAAGCGTTGAAGATCGACAATATGGACATCGTGGAAGAACTGAATCTTCCTCCGGTGAAAATCCACTGCTCTGTACTGGCCGAAGACGCCATCAAAGCAGCCATCAACGATTACCGCGTGAAGAACGGACTGGAAGAAATCAAGTTCGACGAAAAAGTAGTTCACTAATTTGTGTCTGTATGAGCGTAGCATTGGATAACGGTATTTATGTAAGCGACAAGGCGCGTGAAAAGATTGCCCATCTGATGACAGATGCGGGTATCAAAAACGACCCTTCCTACTTTCTCCGTGTGGGAGTAGTGGGAGGAGGCTGCTCGGGACTGAGCTACAAACTCGATTTCGACAATGAAAGCAAACCTACCGACCAGGTGTTTGAAGACAATGGCGTGAAGGTGGTGACGGACCTGAAAAGCTTTTTATACCTCGTTAATACCACCCTGGATTTCAGTGACGGACTGAACGGAAAAGGATTTTACTTCAGCAACCCCAATGCCAGCAGAACCTGCGGTTGCGGGGAGAGCTTCGCCGTCTGATACCAGCCGGTAAACTGATCGATCCCTTCGCAACCCGGAGGGATTTTTTTTGCGCCTGTAAAATCAAAAACCCCGGAAATTCCGGGGCTTTGGCAGTTGGTTTTGGTTATTCAAGTTATAGTAGTTAGCCTGAAACCTTATAATAAATTTGATAGGATGGTTCGAAATGAGGACCGAATATAGTGATTTATTTTATTCCGCCAACTTTAACTTAATTTTTAAATTCAAAAATCGGTAGCCCTGTTCGATGGGTTGGCTGCGCCCGTTTAGTTGCCTGATTATGCTTATTTTCGTGGCCATGTGGTCAGTTTGCAAAAAAGAATTCCGGCAGTTTTTCAGCAGTTTAACCGGGTATATAGCCATCATTGTCTTCTTATTATTGAACGGACTGATGTTATTTGTTTTCCCGGATACGAATGTGCTGGATTTTGGCTACGCCTCGCTGGAGAAATTTTTTGAACTGGCCCCCTGGATCCTCCTGCTGCTCGTTCCGGCGATCACCATGCGCAGTCTCTCCGAAGAATTCAAGACAGGCACCTTCGAGATCCTCCAGACCAAGCCCATCAGCAGAGGGCAACTGGTGATGGGTAAATACCTGGGCGCCCTGGTAGTAGTCTGGATCGCGCTCCTTCCCACCTTTATCTATATGTTCAGCATCCAGCAACTGGCTATGGAAGGCGGAATGGATGTGGGCGCAACACTGGGTTCCTATATCGGGCTGTTCTTTTTGTCGGCGGTATTTACTTCCATCGGCATCTGCTGCAGCAGTTTTACCAGCAATGCAGTAGTGGCCTTCATACTGAGCGCTTTTGCCTGCTTCCTCTTATACAGCGGCTTCAATGCCATCAGTCGTATTCCCGCACTCGAAGCAGGAGCCGACTATTATATAGAAATGCTGGGGATCGATTTTCATTACCGCAGCATCAGCAGGGGCGTAATCGACAGCCGTGATGTAGTCTATTTTCTCAGCGTGATCGCACTGTTTCTCACCATCACCAACAAAAACCTGGTCAAAAGATAGTTAACCCTTCTATGAAAAAATCATTCTTATCAAAATACGGCTGGTTATGGTTGTTGCTGGGTTTGCTGGCTATTAATTACCTGGCATCGATGGTGCATTACCGCGCTGATCTTACCCGGGAAAAAAGATACACCCTTTCCGGGCCAACCAAAAACCTGCTGCGCAATCTGAAAGACCCGGTTTCCATAACGGTATTCCTTGACGGCGAAATGCCTTCGGGATTCAAGAAACTGAGCAACACCTCAAGAGAAATGTTGCAGGAGTTCAAGGAAAACGCCGTAAACAATATCCTTTTCAACTTTGAAAAGCCGGGCTCCGATTCTACAGCCGGCTATACAATGGATTCGCTCCTGCGCATGGGCCTGCGGCCAACCAACGTAAGACTTACTGCCAAGGAAGGAGAAGGAGAGGAGCAACGTTACCTGTTTCCTGGTGCGATCGTGTCCTATCACGATATGCACATACCGGTAGATTTTCTGCAAGGGCTGGATATGCAGGGGGGAATCAACTCACTCAACAACGCCGAAGCCCTGCTCGAATACAAACTGGCCAGTGCCATTCAGAAAATTACTACCGATACCGTACCGGTAATCGGATACCTGCTGGGTAATGGCGAACCCCAGAACTACAACGTGTATGATTTCATACAAAGAACCATCAAGCCCAACTACAATTTCTCTTTTTACCCGATCGATACATTCCCGGTCATTCCAAAAATATTCAGCGCCCTTGTTATTGTAAAGCCCACGCTTCCTTTCACCGATCAGCAGAAACTGAAAATCGATCAGTATGTCATGAACGGCGGCAAGGTGATCTGGATGGTGGATCGTTTGTATGCAGAGCTCGACAGCCTGATGCGCAAACAAAGCGATTTTGTGGCATTCGACCGCAACCTCAATCTCGACGATCTTTTATTTAAATATGGAGTAAGGATCAATCCGGACCTGGTACAGGACCTGCAATGCGACAAGATTCCGCTCGTGGTGGGTAATTTTGGCGACAAGCCGCAAATGCAGCTGACCGACTGGTATTATTTCCCATTATTGAATTCCTACTCCGAACACCCCATTGCCAAGAACCTTAACCAGGTTCTTTCCATCTTCCCCAATTCGATCGATACCATCAAGACCCCGAATATCCGCAAGACCATCCTGCTGGCGAGTTCGGCCAATTCGAGGGCGCTGGTTACACCGGCCATCGTATCGCTCAACAGTGTAAAAACGGAAGAAGACCTGAAGACATTTGACAAACAGCATCTGCCGGTGGCGGTACTGCTCGAAGGAAAATTCACTTCGCTGTACAGCAACCGCCTCGGTAAATCCACCCTTGATTCTTTCAGCCAGGTTTATCGTCAACCCTTCCAGCCTTCTGTAGATAATAACAAAATGATCGTGATCTCCGATGCAGACATCGTGAGTAATGTCTTTTCACAGAAAGACGGACCGATGGAAATGGGTTTCAATCAGTTTACCAACGTACAGTATGCCAACAAAGATTTTATCCTGAACAGCATTGAATACCTTGTCAACCCCTCCGGTATTCTTGAAACCAGGGCAAAAGATTATACATTAAGATTGCTTGACGTGAAAAAGATCGACAGTGAAAAAGGATTTTGGGAGATACTCAACATCGGGCTGCCGGTGGCGCTGGTGATCCTTTTCGGATTGCTGTACAATATGCTCAGAAAGCGGAAGTACCAGAAATGACCAGGCACTATTTCCATTCACGATTCGGGCCCTTCTAATTTTGCATCATGACACCTGACCAGATTACTTTCTTAGTTTTTGGAGTTGTTTTAATACTCGCGCTGGTATTTGACCTGGGGCTGCTGAGTAAAAAAGGCCAGAAGGTCACCATTCGCCAGGCCTTGTTCCAGACCCTCTTCTGGGTATCGCTGGCGATGGCATTTTTCGTATTCATGTGGCTGGAGAAAGGACAGACACTGGCCCTCGAATACCTGAGCGCCTACCTGATGGAATGGAGCCTGAGTATCGATAACATCTTTGTCTTTATTCTGATCTTCTCCTCTTTCCGGGTGAAGGAAAAATATTACGGCCGGGTGCTGCTGATCGGTATCCTCATGGCTATTGTGTTTCGTGTCATCTTCATCACCATCGGAGTGGCGCTGATCCAGTTCCAGGTAGTGCTGTACCTCTTTGGAGCCTTCCTGGTATACACAGGTATCAAGATGTTTACGGCCAATGATGAGGAATCGTTCGATCCGCATGATACCAGGATCTACCGTTTTCTGAAGCGGTTTATTCCGCTGGTTCCTACAGATGCCGACGGGCGGTTTACTGTTAACGTGGATGGAAAAAGAAAGTATACGACCTTGTTTGTTGTCATTATCATGCTGGCCGCCATCGACATCGTGTTCGCACTGGATTCCATACCTGCGGTAGTAGGGATCTCCAAAGACCGGCTGGTGATCTACACATCCAATGTTTTTGCTGTGCTGGGGCTTCGATCCCTGTTCTTCCTGCTTCGCGGCGCCGTATCCAAGTTCGATTACCTGCAACAGGGTATCGCCATCGTATTGGTATTTATTGGTGTGAAGATGCTGGCCGAACACTGGATCAACGACTGGCTGGGCAAAAGCCAGCAGGTAATACTGTCGCTGGGCGTGATTGTTCTGTGTATTACCGGTTCAATCGTTTTTTCTATATTCAAACAGAAACCCGGAACACCTCCGGATGAGAAAAATGGAATCCAACAGGATTGAGCTATAGTCTTCAACATATCGCCCGAATCGTTAACAGCAAAACAGGTACCGAAGCGGAGGCTTCGATAGAGCATCTGTTGATCGATAGCAGGAGGGTCATCTTCCCGGCCTCTTCCCTGTTCTTTGCTTTGAGCGGAGCCCGGCGTGACGGACACCAGTTCATCGCAGAAGCCTATCGGAAAGGCATCCGGTATTTTGTGGTGTCAAAAGAAATGAACCGGGAGGACTACCCCAACGCCATCTTCCTGGAGGTAAAAGACGTATTGCAATCGCTGCAGGCCCTGGTAACACATCATCGCAGGCAATTCGAGTTGCCGGTGGTGGGCATTACCGGCAGCAACGGAAAAACGATCGTAAAAGAATGGCTGAATCAACTGCTCGAAGATCAGTACCGGATCGTCAGAAGCCCCCGCAGTTATAACTCACAGATAGGAGTGCCGCTGAGCGTATGGGCCATTGACCAGCGTCACGACCTGGCGCTCTTCGAAGCCGGCATTTCGCAGAGCGGCGAAATGGATAAACTGCAAAAAATCATATTGCCAACCATCGGCATCTTCACCAACATAGGCGAAGCCCATAGCGAAAATTTCATCAATAACCGGCAGAAAGTAAATGAAAAGCTGCGTCTGTTCACTGATGTAAGGGCGCTGATATATTGCAAGGATGATCCGGAAGTTCATGAAGGAGTAGCCACACTCTGGCAGCAACTGAACAAAAGCAAGCCCGGCGCTTTTGAAATCATCAACTGGAGCACCGTTTCAGAAGCAAGGCTGCAGATCCTTACTATCTATAAGGAAAACGGCCAGTCGCAAATTACCGCAACGTGGAAAGACCAGACGGTCAGCATCACCATTCCGTTTACGGATGAAGCATCTGTGGAGAATGCCATTCATTGCTGGTGTCTCCTTCTTTACCTCTCGGTGCCTGCTACCGAGATTCAGAAGCGGATGCTCCGGCTCAGCGCCGTGGAAATGCGGCTCGAACTGAAAAACGGCATCAATCATTGCACCCTGATCAATGACAGTTACAGCGCTGACCTCAGCTCGTTGAGAATTGCACTGGACTTTCTCGCACAGCAAAGACAACATACTGGACGAACCGTGATCCTTTCCGATATTCTTCAAAGCGGCAAATCGGAGAAGGAGTTGTATGAAGAAGTGTCGAAGGCACTGGAGCAACGCCAGGTTGGCCGACTGATCGGTATTGGCGAACGCATCCATCACCATGCTTCCATCTTCGACAAGACTTCCCTTCGGGAGAAGATCTTTTTTAAATCCGTGGAAGAGTTTCGGGCGGAATTTCACCGGATACTTTTCAGGGATGAAACCATTCTTCTGAAAGGAGCACGCATATTTGAATTCGAACAGATCAACCGGATGCTCGAGGAACAGGTGCACCAGACACAGCTGGAGGTTAACCTGAATGCCATTGTATACAACCTGCAACAATATCGCCAGCAGTTAATACCCGGTACCAGGCTGATGGTAATGGTGAAGGCCTTTGCGTATGGAAGCGGCGCCGGCCAGATCGCCGCCCTCCTTCAATACCACCAGGCCGATTATCTCGCCGTGGCCTATGCGGATGAAGGCGTGGAATTGAGGAAGGCAGGCATTCAATTACCCATCATGGTCATGAATCCCGAAGAATCCGCCTTCGATGTATTGACTCAGTATAATCTCGAACCCGATCTTTTTTCGCCCCAGGTAACCCGCGCTTTTGCCGGATACCTGCGACGACAGGGCATCAGCCGGTATCCTGTTCATATCGAACTGGAAACCGGGATGAACAGGCTGGGATTTTCAAATGATGACCTGCCTGATCTTATAGAATGGCTGAAAGGGAATTATTTTAAAGTGCAGTCTGTATTCAGTCACCTGGTAGCCAGTGAAGACCCGCAGCATGATGAATTCACGCGGCAGCAGGGCCGTTTGTTTTCCGGAATGAGTGCCCGACTCCAGGAGGTACTATCGTATCCCGTGATCAGGCATATTGCCAATACCTCCGGCATCAGCCGTCATCCGGAACTGCAGTTTGACATGGTACGACTGGGTATCGGGTTGTATGGAATAGACAGCACCATGAAAAACCTGGTGGAAGCATCCACCCTGCGCTCTACCGTTGCGCAGGTAAAGCACCTCAGGGCCGACGAAACCGTCAGCTACGGGCGAAAGGGTACACTGAACCGCGACTCGGTGATTGCCACCATCAGGATCGGGTATGCCGACGGATACCCCCGGAACCTCAGTAATGGCGCCGGCCGGATATTCCTTCACGGAAAGCTGGCCCCGATCGTTGGAAGTATTTGTATGGACATGACGATGGTGGACGTGACCGATATTCCCGGCGTAAAGGAAGGAGATGAAGTGGTGATCTTCGGGCCGGAATTGCCGGTAAGCGAGGTGGCCCGATGGGCTCAAACCATTCCTTACGAAATTTTAACAGGTGTTTCTCAAAGAGTGAAAAGAGTGTATTTCGAGGAGTAAGGCAACGGCGATTAATTCTCCGGTTCTGCCGGCCGTAAGGCAGGAATGATCCTCCGCTCAGAGAATCTTGTATATATTTGTCAAATTAAAATTCCTACAGTGAAGCTGAGAACAGTTGTACTAATTATTCTTTCCATCATTATTGCAGACCAGGCCCTGAAGATCTGGGTGAAGACGACCATGCACTACCAGGAGCATATCACTGTTTTCCCAAACTGGTTCCGGCTTTATTTTATCGAGAATGCAGGAATGGCCTGGGGATGGAAATTCGGGGGAGACTGGGGAAAGATGGCCCTTACCCTGTTCAGGCTGGTAGCAGTGATCTTCGGCGTGTTTTATATCAGGAACATCGTTCGTAAACAATATCATCGCGGATTCATCATTTGCGTAGGCCTCATCTTCGCCGGAGCACTGGGCAACCTGATCGACAGCCTTTTTTACGGAATGATCTTCGACAAGGGAATGACCTATGATTTGTTAATGAACGATTATACCGGATACGCCGGACTGGCGAAATTTTCTTCCAGCGGATACGCCAGCTTCCTTCACGGCAATGTGGTAGACATGCTGTACGTTCCCATCATCGAAGACAAGATCATGCCATCCTGGGTACCGGTATGGGGTGGTGAGAGATTCACTTTCTTTTCCCCGATCTTCAATATAGCAGATGCCTCTATCTCAGTGGGCGTAATTGCCATCCTGCTGTTCCAGAAACGTTTCTTCAAGAAGCACGGTCACAAAAACAACCCGACTGTTGAAACCAATTCTCCCGTTAACGATACGGCACAGGTGCTGTAGAGTAATTCGTCAATTAGTAAATGAGCCAATGCAATACAATGACGAATTACGAATGCACTTTGCGCGCTTTGCGGTTCTTGGCGCGCTTTGCGTTCCCCGGTCGGGGAGAGAAAAAAATTAGCCATGCGACAATTGGTCAATGTGCCAATGGGCTAATGCAATGCGACACAGAATTACGAATTACGAATGACGAATTACGAATGCACTTTGCGCGCTTTGCGGTTCTTGGCGCGCTTTGCGTTCCCCGGTCGGGGAGAGAAAAAATTAGCAATGCAATAATTAGTCAATGTGACAATGGGCCAATGCAATGAGCCAATTGGCCAATTAGTAAATGAGCCAATGCAATACAATTACGAATGGCGGATTGCGAATGACGAATTAAAAACACAAATGTGAGGATATAACTTTCCTCGCCTTCCTTCCTTATACGAAAAAGGTTTTTACACCTCATAAACCGTAAACCCCAAACCTCAAACAGCAAACCCCAAACCCCCAAACCTCAAACAGCAAACCCCAAACCCCCAAACCTCAAACAGCAAACCAACCAGAAACGTTAAATCTGAAACGCGAAACGCACTTATTTCTGTTTTACTACCTGCTTATTGATGGTGGTTGAACCGATCTGTACGCGGAGCGTGTATACGCCCTGGCTGAGGTTGCCCAGCCCCGTCAGCTGCACTGCGTTCATGCCTTGCAGGATATCCTGCGACATCATCCTTACCATTCTTCCGTAGGTATCCATCAGGTATATGGAGGCCTTACCGGAAACCGGTGATTGAAGGTCGAACTGGATGGTTTGACTGAACGGATTGACCAGCGACCGGATGCTGAATTCATTGGGTCTGTTATTGAGCAATACGATCTTGCTGAAGGAAGAAGTCACTCCTTCACGGATTCGGATTCGGTAATAGGTGGGTCCGTTCAATGCCACCGGATCCTGGAACAGGTACGATTGTTCGGAAGAGCTGATGCCATTGCCATTGATCGTGCCCGCAGCAGTAAAATTAATCCTGTCCTCACTTCTTTGTATTTCATAGATCACACCCGCTTCTTCATTGGAAGCTTTCCAGGTGATCTCACCCAAATTGTTATTGATCCTTCCGGCCACATCAAACACTTCTGTTTTGAGCGGAACGGTACAGTTGTTTACCAACACGATGATGGTGTTGGAGGCCGTGAAGGAACAGGAGGGATTGGAAAGATTGGCTGCTGTGGAAGCCACCCTGATCCGGAACATATTGTTATGGACACTGCTGTCTCCCAGGAAGGAAGGATAACTGGCGGTATATTGCCATTCACCCGCCACCAGCGTTGGAGAGCCGACACCACTTACCCCGGTATTGGTCCAGGTAGCGCCGCCGTTGGTGCTGCGTTCCCAGGTCCAGTAAATATAGTTGGGCGAAAAACATCTTACCGTAGTGTACATGTCTACCTGGTTGCCATAGCATACATTGACCCCTCCGCTCGGTACCAGATTAAGGGTTGGGGTACAGGTAGCAAGGCTGATGTCATCAATGGCCCAGTCATTACCCCCTCCTCCGGGGGCATTGTTGCGAATGGTCATGGTCAGCGAGGTCTGCGTAGGGCCGGTTACATAGGTAAACCCTTTCTTTACCCAGAGCCCCGTGTACTTCATGTTGCCGGTTGTATAGTAATCAATGCCATCGATGCGCATGGTCAGGTTGGGATATACACCCGAAGAGTCGCCGGTAGCCGTAGGAATATAATAGGGAGGACCTGAAGTATTCGTAGCTCCTTTACCGTTAGAATCGCATCCGCATTTCGAGCATATATTCCTGAACCAGGCCGAAATTTCATAATAGGTATTCGGGCAAAGACCCGTGATGTTGTGTGAGAAAGCGGAGTCGATCCGGTAAGCGGCATTCACCACCAGCATGTAACCCGCATTGGAATTGGCTACGGTATCTGCCGCCGGGTTGCCGAGTGTTGGTGAAACAGCCCCGGTATGATCACCGAGGATATCCCATACGGTATGTACCCGGTGAGTAGGCGTGGAGTTGTCTGGTTTAGGCCACGCATTGGAAGTGGTATAGTTGGTGCGGGTACTGGTATTGTTGGCTACACCATAATAATAGTCCTGCGGCCCCCCTGTGTTGAAGAAGTCCCAGGTATAGTTAGCCGGCACATTGGCGGACGTGCCTCGGTTACGCGGTTTGCCGCTGCCGAATGTTCCATTCGATTCGGTTCCCAGCGAATTGGTTCCAACAGTATTGGTACAGATACCAAAGTTGGTGGAGATCATGGTATTGTTGTAAGGGAAATTGATGAACAGCGGACTACCGGAAGTGGTGGGTTTGTAAGATACCGCGCCTCCTCCTGTATTGATCAGTGAATTCAGGGCCGCCGTTACCTTGGCCCGGTAAGAAATGACCATGATGCAGGTGCTTCCGTAAAAGGAAGGCTTATGCGTGTTGCGGATACGTCCGCGCCGGTTTACGTTGGCAGGCGCATCAGTGTTGTTGAAACCCAGGTTGATTTTGATGTTACCGGCAACTATCTCGCCGCAATCATCCCCTGATCCATCCGTAAAAGCTTTGTACACTTTGCCCTCGTTGGTGAGAACAGCCAGGCTGGATGGAATGTAACTGAGACCGGTCTTTAAAGTGTCGTAATAGGCACAACTGTCTACATAGGCCGGACAGCCGGACAAACATCTTACCACGAAAGTACTTCGGAACTCAAGAGTGTCACCCGTTTCAATGGTACCGCCGTTCAGTCCTTTGGTGAGGTTGATGTAGCTTTTGCCATAATCAACCACCACCTGCGACCGTCCCTGCAGGTAGAAGAAGATGAAAAGCACGATCAGGACCACGCTTTTCAGGGTTGAAAATAAAGAGCGTAAATGTAGCGTCATGGATATGGATATTAGTTTTCAAAGGATATAATCTCCCCGAAAAGTAATAAAAAGGATTAACTAAGTAAATACGGAACAATACGATTAACTCCTAAGGGTCTTCTACTATTGCGCAGGAGGTTATTTTTTGCAAATTTTACTGTCGCCCCCGGCTAACCGTTGGTCCTATACGGCAACCAGGGTTTAATATCCAACACTATGAAAACAGTTAACCCCTTTGCTAACAAACTGTTAGTGTTTTTATTGCTGCTGCTATGTTCTGGCAGGGTTCTGTCTCAGACAGTTACGTGGAATAATCAGGTTTTCAGAATAGATACACTGGCCTCCCAGCTCGGATTTCCCTGGGAAATCACCTACGGCCCCGATGATTCTCTTTGGGTTACAGAGGCCAGGACTTATAAAATCACCAAAGTGCACGCGCGCAACGGCGGAAAGCGAACGGTGCTGGATCTGACCAGCATGCTGAATTTCAACCGGAGTGTTGCGCAGTGGCCTCAGGGCGGACTGATGGGCCTTGCCCTTCACCCGAATCTTCTTTCAGGAAAGCCTTATGTATATGTTGCGCTGGTGTATTACCGTTATCCGAACTCCGGATCGCCCAACAACAGTCTTTGCAGCGGCACTACCGGCGACCATCCCTGTTTCTTCAAGACAAAGATCCTGAGATACACCTATAACCCCGCCAACGGCAGCCTCAATGGATCACCCGATATTGTTATCGATGATCTTATGGGCAGCAATGACCATAATTCCGGTCGGCTGACCATTGGTCCTGACAATTATCTCTACTATACCATTGGAGACATGGGAGCGGGGCAGTTCAACAACCAGGTACGAACCAATAACGCGCAGAATATAAATGTTTACGAAGGCAAGATATTGCGGTTGAATACCGAACCCGACGCGGCTCAATCCGGTGGTGCCGAGTGGATACCCGACAGCAATCCATTCCCCACCAGCGGACCCGCTACCAGTAAAACACCTGTTTATTCTTATGGCCACCGTAACCCGCAGGGCGTTCAATGGGGCAATTATGCCGGTACCTGGAGGTTATACAGTTCGGAGCACGGCGATAAATCCGATGATGAGGTAAATATTATCGAGGCAGGCATGAACTATGGCTGGCCCAAGGTAGCAGGCCTTTGCGATGACAACTACAACACGGCTGATGGCAATTCCAACAATAACTTGCTCGCCAATCAGACCGTTCCCAATGAGATCGCCACTTTTTGTAATGGCACTCCCAATCAGCAGCCAATGTTTTCATTGTTCAACGCTTCGGCTGCCAGCATTCCATCCAGTTCGGCCAATATTTTTACCTGGCCAACAGTAGCGCCATCCAGCATCGATTACTATGGCACGTACCCTCATACGATACCTGGCTGGGCAAACTCCGTGATCGTTACTTCCCTGAAATATGGCATGTTCCGGTTGAAATTGAAAACACCGGGCGATCGGGTCGACAGTGCCAGCACTGCCTCTCTCACCGATACGATTCCCTATTTTCATGGCAACCGGATACGCGATGTGGCCATTCACCCCAATGGGGATACCCTTTATTTTGCCATCGACAGTTCGGGTTCTACCTCCGGACCAACCGGTGGTTTTTCGGGAGGCAGCTCGCCAACACCCAATGCCGGCCGTATCCTGCGCGTTACCTATGTATCCACACTCGCTCTTCATGATTACGTGCCTGCCAGGCCAGTTTACAACAGAACATACGTTAAGGTATATCCGAACCCGGCTACCCGCGTGATCTATGTTCAGAGCAAACGTGGTATGCACAAGCCTCTGCGTGCCGAATTGTGGGATGTGTCCGGTAAACTGGTGCTGCAGGGTACCACTTCCAGCGACAATTTCTCTCTCGGCCTCGAAGGCATCAGCAAGGGTATGTATATTTTTAAACTGTACAACGGATTTGGCGTACAGATCACCACAGAAAAAATTATCGTTCAGTAAAGGGAAAGCATGTTGGGCAATAATAAAACCGCCACCCTGTTGATCAGCGGTGGCGGTTTTTATGTTGAGTGATATGGGGGGGTGTTATATCTTGCCAACCATGTGCTCAGGCACCACCCATTCATCGAATTGTTCGGGAGTAACATAACCCAGTTTGACGGCCATTTCTTTCAGCGTGGTTCCTTCCTTATGTGCCTTCTGTGCAATTTCAGCGGCTTTATAGTAGCCGATCTTTGTGTTCAGGGCAGTGACCAGCATCAATGAATTTTCCACGTGTTTGCGGATATTGGCCTCGATGGGTTCGATGCCCGCCGCGCATTTGTCGTTGAAGCTTACACATCCGTCGCCCAGCAGCCGGGCGCTGTGCAGGAAGTTATAGATCATCACCGGTTTGAAAACATTCAGTTCGAAATGACCGGTAGCGCCGCCGATATTGATGGCAACGTCATTTCCCATTACCTGCGCGGCAATCATCGTCAATGCCTCGCACTGAGTGGGGTTCACTTTTCCGGGCATGATGGAAGATCCCGGTTCGTTATCGGGGATAAAAATTTCACCGATGCCGCTGCGGGGCCCTGAAGAGAGCATCCGGATATCGTTGGCAATCTTCATCAGGCTTACGGCAACAGTTTTTAAAGCGCCATGCGCTTCAACGATCGCGTCGTGCGCTGCCAGTGCTTCAAACTTATTCTCTGCAGTGATAAAAGGAAGGCCGGTAAGAGCGGCGATGTGACGGGCAACATTTTCAGAATATCCTGCAGGGGTATTGATGCCAGTACCAACAGCTGTTCCACCAAGTGCCAGTTCGCTCAGGTGCGGCAAAGTATTCCTGATCGCTTTCAGGCCATGATCAAGTTGTGATACATAACCGCTGAATTCCTGGCCGAGTGTCAGCGGAGTAGCATCCATAAAGTGTGTGCGGCCGATCTTGACCACTTTCATGAATTCCCGGCTCTTTCTGGCCAGTGTATCGCGGAGCTTTTCAATACCCGGAATCGTTACTTCCACCAGGATTTTATAAGCCGCGATGTGCATGGCGGTGGGGAAGGTATCATTGGAAGATTGCGACTTGTTGACGTCATCATTGGGGTGAAGGAATTTCTCCTTGTCGGACAACTGCCCTCCCTGCATTACGTGCCCCCGATAGGCCACCACTTCATTCACGTTCATATTGCTCTGTGTTCCGGAGCCGGTTTGCCAGACCACCAACGGGAAGTAAGCGTCGAGTTTTCCTTCCAGGATCTCATCACATACTTTTCCGATCAGGTCCGACTTTTCCTTCGGCAATACACCCGCTTCGAAATTGGTAATAGCAGCCGCTTTCTTCAGGTAGGCGAAAGCCCGGATGATTTCACGGGGCATGCGGTTGATATCCTGCGCGATCTTGAAGTTGTCGATGCTGCGCTGGGTTTGTGCGCCATAAAAAGCGTCCACGGGCACCTTTACTTCGCCCATGGTATCCTTTTCAATTCTGTATTCCATATCAGTTGACGATTAGGACCGCAAAGTTAAGGAATCGACCCGGGGATTCTTACTAAAATCAGAGAAGGATTAATGGACGATGAGCTCGCTTTTCAGTACCACGTTTTCATACGGAAAGTTTTCCTGCTGGTCTTTGAGCTCGATGAGTTTGAGCAGTAGTTCGGTGGCCCTAACGCCCTGTTCATAGGGAAACTGCTCGACCGATGCGAGGGGGGGAGTTTCCAGGTAGTGGGTAACCGGGAGATTGGCATAGCTTACAAAGCTGATATCCTTGTTGATCTTGAGTTTCTTTGTTCTAACATACTGCATGGCATCCAGGGCCACATAGTCGTTGAATGCGATGATGGCAGAAGGCTTGTTCCGGACAGCAAGCAGCTTGTCGATGGCGGCCTGTGTAGAGGTGCGGGAAAGATCGCTGGTAACAATTAAGGAATCATCGGGACTGATCTTGTTTTTCTTCAACCCGTCGTTATACCCCTGGAGCCGCTCGTTTTTGATGTTCAGGGTGGAAGGGCCCTGTATGTACCCGATTCTTTTGTGCCCTTTTTTCACCAGGAAATCGATTGCATCTACCGAGCTGTGATAGAGGCTGCACCATACGGAATGTATATTGGCCGCATCCGGTACGCGATCGAAATAAACCACCGGTATATTAAACTGTTTCAGTTCCTCAAAATGTTCCAGGGAAGTGGTATTTTTTGAAATGGACACCAGCAGGCCGTCTACGCGGTGCTTTTTCATGGTTTCCACCATCTTTCTCTCGCGGTCCAGTTCATCATGCGACTGACCTATCAGGGCTATATATCCTGTTTCAAAGGCGGTGTCTTCGATCCCGCTGATTGCCAGGGAAAAATACTCCTCACGCAAATTAGGCAGCACCACACCGATTGTGAAAGTTTTTCTTTGTTTGAAAAAGATGGCTGTCTGGTTGGGAACATAGTTCAGCTCTTCCGCCAGGGCTTTCACCTGCATCTTGGTGCGCAACCCGATACTGGGGTGATCGTGCAGCGCACGCGAAACCGTGGAAATAGAAATGTTCAGGCGTTTGGCAATTTCCTTGATGGTTGGCAGCTTCTTTTCCATGGCGCGATATTACGCAAATCAACGCAAATGGGGAGTTTATAGTTTTTGGTTGGTTTACAGTGCGAGGTTTACTGTTTGAGGTTTGCGGTTTGAGGTTTGAGGTTTGGGGGTTTGCTGTTTGAGGTTTGGGGTTTACGGTTTATGAGGTGTAAAAACCTCTTTCGTATAAGGAAGTAAGGCGCGGAAAGTTATATCCTCACATTTGTGTTTTTAATTCGTCATTCGCAATCCGCTATTCGTAATTGTATTGCATTGGCTCATTTACCAATTGTCACATTGGCTAATTGTTTTTTCTCCCCGACCGGGGAACGCAAAGCGAACGAAGAACCGCAAAGCGCGCCAAGTGCATTCGTAATTCGTCATTCGTCATTCGTAATGGTATTGCATTGGCTCATTTACCAATTGTCACATTGG
>CAZSAQ010000015.1:105244-112084 GCA_964605065.1 uncultured Chitinophagaceae bacterium | reverse complement strand
AAGAGTGAGTTCGAGTTGATTTGAGATCTCAGATTCATTCGCCATTCGCCATTCGTCATCCGTCATTCGTAATTTGCATTGGCCCATTGGCAAATTGTACTCGCCATTCGTCATTGCATCGGCTCATTAACCAACTAACACATTGCTAATGGTTTTCTCTCCCCGACCAAGGAACGCAAAGCCCGCCAAGAACCGCAGAGGACGCGAAGAGTGAGTTCGAGTTGATTTGAGATCTCAGATTCATTCGCCATTCGCCATTCGTCATCCGTCATTCGTAATTTGCATTGGCTCATTGGCAAATTACTTCAACAGTTCCGCTGCCGCCTCTTTCCAGTTATTGAGCCGGTGATAGTCTGTGATATTGAGATTATGTGCAGACGTATACAGGTATTTCTTCCCGGGAAAAGTAACGAGATTGCGAACATGATCGTCGATCATTATATCGCCATACACCAGTTTCTTATCGCCACAAAATACGATCTGCTTCCAGGTAAGAAAGGGAAAATGATCTCCCAGCCAGTCGAGTTTATCTTTTAAGGAATTGGGAAACTCAACAGCCGCAGAAACAATAAACAACTCATATTTTTTATTGAGTTCGCTCACCACTTCCTGGCTGTTTTCCATAACCGGCAGGTGGCGGAAAAAACCGGGCGACAACAATCTTTGCCGGCACATTTCCTGGTCTTCTTCTGGAAAACCTTTCAGCCAGGATCCACCGAGCATCTTTGCATAGTCAATGGGTTTGTCGTATTTCGACCGGTACCAGTTTATCATGTCGCCCATGGGATCGGCGATCACCTCGTCCATGTCAATGATCAGTCTTTCCATTTTATCGTGATTTCAACTCTTCTTTAAGAAATCTTGCAGTATGACTCTCTTTGTTTTTAACGAGCTCTTCCGGTGTGCCTTCAAACAGAATCTTGCCTCCGCCGTCGCCTCCTTCCGGGCCGAGATCAATGATATGATCGGCCACCTTGATCACGTCAAGGTTGTGTTCGATAACCAGTACGGTATTGCCCCGGTCGGTCAGTTTATTCAGCACATCCAGCAGGTGCTGGATATCTTCAAAATGCAGCCCGGTTGTGGGCTCGTCAAGTATATAGAACGTTTTGCCGGTATCGCGTTTCGAAAGCTCGGTGGCGAGTTTCACGCGTTGCGCTTCTCCCCCGCTCAGGGTAACAGCGCTCTGCCCCAGCGTGATGTAGTTCAATCCTACTTCTTCCAGCACTTTTATTTTCCGGTAGATATATGGCACGTTCTGGAAAAACTCCACGGCTTCCTCCACCGTCATATCCAGCACATCGGAAATGGATTTTCCTTTATACCTGATCTCGAGCGTTTCACGGTTATATCTTTTCCCCTGGCATTTTTCACAATGCACATATACATCCGGAAGAAAGTTCATTTCAATTACCCGCATGCCGCCGCCTTCACAAACATCACAACGACCGCTTTTGACATTGAATGAAAACCGGCCAGCATTGTATCCCCGGATCTTGGCTTCCGGAACAGAGGCAAACAGCGTTCTGATATCAGTAAAGAATCCGCAATAGGTGGCGGGGTTGCTCCTGGGCGTCCTTCCTATGGGCGACTGATCAATTTCAATGACCTTATCCACGTACTCCAGCCCCTTGATGGATTTATACTCCATCGGCGTCATGCGCGACCCGTAAGCGTGCTTTGATAATATCGGGTACAGCGTTTCATTGATGAGGGTTGATTTGCCACTTCCGCTGACACCGGTTACCGCGATAAACTTACCCAGTGGCAACTTCACGTCTACCTTATGAAGGTTATTGCCGCTGGCCCCTTTCAGCTCGAGCCATTTGCCGTTTCCCTTTCTTCTTTCCGAAGGCACGGCGATCGACCGGTGTCCGTTCAGATAGCCGGAAGTGATCGTATCGAGTTTCAGCAGGTCTTCCGGATGCCCCTGTGCCACAATGCGGCCTCCATGAAAACCTGCCTTGGGACCAATATCCACCAGGTAATCCGCCGACATCATGATGTCCTTGTCGTGCTCCACCACAATCACACTGTTTCCGATGTCTCGAAGGTTTTTCAGGGCCTCTATCAACCGGTGGTTGTCGCGCTGGTGCAATCCGATACTGGGCTCGTCCAATATATAGGTGATTCCCTGCAGCTGTGATCCGATCTGGGTGGCGAGACGAATACGCTGGCTCTCTCCGCCGCTAAGGGTCTTGGAAGTCCGGTTGAGGGTAAGATAAGTGAGCCCTACATTCAGCAAAAATTGCAGACGATCCCTGATTTCTTTCAGCACATCTTTGGCGATGGCTTTCTGCTTATTGCTGATGCGCAATTCAATCCCATCCATCCAGGCAGCCAGGTTATCCAGGTTCAGGTTGCTCAGTTCGGCGATGTTTTTGTTGTCCACTTTAAACCAAAGACTCTCCTTCTTCAGCCTCGCTCCTCCGCAGGAATCGCAGGGCTTCAATTGCATAAACCCTTCGGCCCAATCACGCAGGTTTTCACTATACCCGCTGTAGAACCATCTTTTGAGAGAGTTGACGATACCTTCAAAAGGAGCATAGGGGTCAAACTTCACATTCTCGTAATCATCTTCGGCCTCTATCCCTTCCTCATTGCCATACAAAATGAAGTTGAGTGATTTTTCCGGCAGATCCTTTATGGGTGCCGTGAGCGATATTTTATTTTTTTTTGCCACTTCCTGTACCTGGCGGTACACGAAAGCTTCTCTTTCTCCTCCCAATGGAGCAATGCCGCCTTCGCTGATGCTGATCGTATCGTCGGGAATCACCGATTCCATATTGATCTGGAACATCGTACCCAGGCCTTTGCACACCGGGCAGGCGCCATAAGGCGAGTTAAAGGAAAATGAGTTGGGGGATGGCTCTTCATAACTGATACCAGTATCCTCACACATCAGGTGCTTGGAATAAGAAGCCTCTTCCGGCTTCTGTTTGCGGCTGCCTTCCTCTTCCGTCACTACAAACATAAGATCCTTCCCCATCTTGAGGGTTTGCTGCACGCTCTGGCTGATGCGTACTCTAAACTCATCGGTTACCTTCAACCGGTCAATCACCACTTCGATATCATGAATCTTGTAACGATCTACCTGCATCTTGGCAGTGATATCTTTTATCTCACCGTCTATACGTACTTTTAAAAATCCTTTCTTGCGGATCTCTTCAAACAATTCACGGTAATGACCTTTTCTTCCTCTTACCAATGGAGCCAGCAATGAAATTTTGCGGCCCTCAAATCTTTTGAAAATATTATCGACGATCTCCTCTTCACTCCACTTCACCATTCTCTTGCCGGTATTGTAACTGTAGGCTTCGCCAATGCGGGCAAACAGCAGGCGCATGAAATCATAGATCTCGGTAATGGTTCCTACTGTTGAGCGTGGGTTTTTGTTGGTGGTCTTCTGCTCGATGGAAATAACCGGAGATAGACCGGTGATTTTGTCCACATCCGGACGCTCCATGTCCCCGATAAACTGCCGGGCATAAGCGCTGAAGCTTTCCATATAACGACGCTGGCCTTCGGCATAGATCGTATCAAAGGCGAGCGATGATTTTCCGCTCCCGCTGATACCGGTGATCACGACCAGTTGGTTCTTCGGAATGCTGATGTCAATATTCTTCAGGTTATGCACCCGCGCACCTGAAACTTCAATACTATCCGGCGCATCCGGTACGAAGGTTGAAACCTGCTCTTCGGCCAGGCTTTTTGATTTCTTAGTTTTTGCCATAGTGAAAGGAACCCCAAATTTAAGCATATTGGACCGGCCAATTGCTAAATTTTTTGGGGAGATTCCGGGACCTCCCGGTACTCAGGCCGAATTACGGCCTGCGTTAATAATTCCGAACGAAGACCGGATCACCAGTTTCTCGAAGATTTCCTTCTGGGCGGGTGGCGCCATCTGGTCTTCGAGTTTTCTGATCCGGCTCATGGCATATTGCTGGATGGTGGTCAGCGGCAACACGATCCGCTCACGCATGGTAACCGATAATTGCTCGACCGGGTAATCCGCCATCAGTTCATTCTTGCCCGACAACTGGAAAACATATCGCTGGGTCAGTTCATATTCCTGGTAAATACGGTTCCATATCTCTCCATAACGGGGGTCATCTGCCAGGTAGGCCGTCAGGGGGAAAAAACACTTCTTCATGGCCATCTCGCAGTTATCGATCAGCGTCTTGAAGAAAAGCGAATTTTGATAGAGCTTCCTGACGGCGGGTAATTTCCCTTTCTGATCCAGTTGCTGCAGGGCGGTACCCACCCCGTAATAACCGGTCACATTCTGTTTTAACTGGCTCCAGGCACCCACAAACGGAATGGCCCTGAGGTCTTTGAGCGATAGCCGGGCCGATCCGCCTCTCTTGGCCGGACGGCTGCCTATATTGGTTTCACTGTAAAACTTGAGGGGGCTTACCTGCGACAGGTAATCGAGGAAGGCAGGATCGTTCTTCAGATGCTGGTAGGCCTTGAAGCCTTCCTGGGCCAGTTCCTTGAGCAACAACTCCTCTTCCTGGTCAAGCGTAGTTTTCTTAACAGCAAACAGATCATTGCTGATCCCCGCGTTGATCAATTGTTCTATATTGAATTGGGCCGAATCAATAGTACCAAAATTGGAACTCACGGTCTGGCCCTGCACGGTCAGTTGAATCTGCTTATTGGAAATATTCTTCCCCATCGAAGCGTAAAACTTGTGCGTCTTGCCTCCTCCTCTTGCGGGCGGACCACCCCGTCCATCAAAGAACACCACATCAATTCCATATTGTTGAGAAATGGCGGTCAGTTCTTCTTTGGCTTTATATATACTCCAGTTGGCCATCAGATATCCGCCGTCCTTGGTGCCGTCTGAAAAACCCAACATAATGGTTTGTCTCTTTCCCAGGCGATCCAGGTGTTCGCGATACACTTCATTCTCATAAAGAGACCGCATCACCGAAGAAGCATTCTCCAGGTCGTCGATCGTTTCGAACAACGGCACTATTTCCACGTTCATGGATTCTTTCCGCCAGCCGCTCAGCAAAAACAATCCGAAAACTTCCAGCACATTCAGGGCGCTGTTGCACTGGCTGATGATATAGCGGTTACAACCGGCCACCCCGTTGAATTGCTGGATCTCCCGGATGGTCTTGATGGTTTGCAGCGTATCCTTTACAATTCCTTCTTCAAATACATGCGTTCCTACTTCACTTTGAATTCCGCAAAGAACTTTTTCCTTCTCCGTATCTGAAAGAGAGGCATAGTTGGACGGAAGCGCATCTGCCCTGGAAGCGATGGCTTCCAGTACCGTATTGTGTACCGAGCTTTCCTGCCTGATATCGAGAGAAGCGAAATGAAGGCCAAATACCTGCACCTTATTGATCAGGTTTTCGATAAGATGGAGAAACAGGCCATTGTGCTGATAGATCAGAATGTCGCGAATGCTGTTTAAAGAAGAGAGTATGTCTTCCCTCGTGATGTCCGTTCGCTGACCCGGAATGAAGATGTTATTGTAGAGCTGCTTTTCCAGGGTCGCCAGGATCGTATCGACGCCTTTAAAAGTGAGGCGGCGTTTGAGACGGCGAACATCGAGGTAATAACATTTGATGATGCTTCCGCGCAGGGCATCGGCTACCTGCCGGGTTGTTTCGGCAGTCACAAAAGGATTGCCGTCGCGGTCGCCGCCGGGCCAGAAGCCCATGGTAAATACCGGATGTTCTGTATTGAGCGTATCCGGAAACTGGTTTTTGAAAAAAGAAATGATCCTTCCGGCCGCGGAATAAAATACATTCTCCAGGTACCAGATAAGACTCACCGCCTCATCGTAAGGAGTGGGTTTCTGTTTGTTGAGGAAGGGTGTTTTCCCGAGTTGCTGCAGGTACACGTTGATCTGGCTGGTATTGTTTTCAGCCACTGCTTTCGAAAGATCATTGATGATACCCAGTACCGGACCCGGATAGAACTGGGTCGGATGCGCGGTCAATACCAGCCTGATCGCAAAATCATGCAGCTTTCTGGCAAGCGCGTCCTGTTTACCGCTCTGGATGATCTCCGATTCGAGGTGCTTGAGTGTTCCGATCCCGTTCATATCATTCACTTCGCGGAAGGCGGCATCTTCCAGCGCGTCAAATAATACTACCTGGCGCTCTACATATTGCACCAGGCGAAACAACAGGTCGATCTTGTCCTGGTCTTTGGTATAGGATGTATGCTTCTCAAAAAACTCCTCGAGTATCTGGGCGGGGCTCTGTTTCTTTTTATACCCTTCTTCGCAATTATTGAGCAGCATCGATAACAGAATACCTGTTTTTTCAATGCGGTGAAAAGGCAAAGAGGTAAACAGGCTGTTATAAAGCTGAAACTTGATCGCAACAAAATTCCGGAACTGCTGCACTCCCCTGGTTGATGGATGGTCCATATTGATTGTATTAGCAATTATATTCTAGCAAGCAGCAAAGGGGCATGAAATTACGATGAATTGGGCAAATAACCAGTTACTGCCCGATAGAAGCCTGGACACAGCGCGTCCTGAGAATCACAGAAAATCAGGCTGCCACGTTCGCCGTTTACAGTTTACTGTTTAAGGGTTGTCGATTGTCCGCCTCCACGCCCTCCTTCTCCTTCCATTTCCCTCTCCTTTTCTCTTTCTCTTCCTCGTTCTCTCCTCCGCTCCCCAAATTCCTGGACGCAAAGGGCGCCAAGAACCGCAAAGCGCGCAAAGGAATTCAATAGGTGATCAAAAATGGACTGTCACTGTCAAAAGTTTGCTGTTTGAGGTTTGAGGTTTACGGTTCTTCTCTTTTCCACTACCGCTCCCGCTCCCCAAATTCCTGGACGCAAAGGGCGCCAAGAACCGCAAAGCGC
>CAZSAQ010000015.1:0-105144 GCA_964605065.1 uncultured Chitinophagaceae bacterium | reverse complement strand
AACCGCAAAGCGCGCAAAGGAATTCAATAGGTGATCAAAAATGGACTGTCACTGTTAAAAGTTTGCTGTTTGAGGTTTGAGGTTTACGGTTCTTCTCTTTCCCGCTCCCACTCTCGCTCCGTTCGCGGTCTGGACGCATAGAACAAAGAACCGCAAAGGAAATCAAGCCATAACACTATTTCCCATTCCCTCTCTCTTTCTCTTTCCCTTTCCCCTTCTCTTTCTCCCCGCCGCTCCCGCTCCCCAAATTCCTGGACGCAAAGGGCGCCAAGAACCGCAAAGCGCGCAAAGGAATCAACTCATTACTCACTTTCCCTTTCTCTTTCCCTTTCTCTTTCTCTTTCTCTTTCCCTTTCTCTTTCTCTTTCCCTTTCCCCTTCTCTTTCTCCCCGCCGCTCTCGCTCCCCAAAAAGCGTTGTTTTTGCAATTTCTGCTCACACTAACGATTGTTATATGAAAAGCGACTGTTATCTTAGCTCACTCAAATGAATAACAGTAGTGTAAATATTATCTCTTCCGCAGTAGCCTCCCTGGCTACCACCACTACTATTATTACAACCCGTTAAGGGTTGTACTTTTCCATATCACCATTGGGCCATTGCTACCAACCACGAAAGTGGGAAAAGATCATTCATTTCTTTCACATCATATATTCATTGTAATCATGCAGGTTTTAAAATTCGGGGGAACTTCTGTTGCCAGTGCGGAAAACATCAATAAGGTAATTGCCATCGTAAAAAACGCGCTGACGAAGGGGCCGGCGGTAGTAGTCGTATCTGCCCTGGGCGGTATCACCGATACATTGTTAAGTGCAGCCATCCTGGCATCGGGTGGCGATGAGGGATATAAGGAGAAACTGGCGCTTATAGAACAACGACATCTCGATGCAGTAAAACAATTATTACCGGTTACGCGGCAAAGTGCGGTACTGAGCCTGGTAAAGAAAATGTGCAATGAGATAGAAGACATCTGCAATGGTATATTTCTGCTGAGAGAATGCAGTCTGCAAACGCGCGATCGTATCATGAGCTATGGTGAACTTCTGTCGTCACAGGTAATCGCGCATGCATTCAACGAGGCAGGTGTTCCGGCAAACTGGAAAGATTCGAGGGAGCTGATCTGTACCAATTCCCAGTTCGGCAACGCGGCTGTCAACTTTCCGGTCACTAACGGACAGGCGCAGGAATACTTTCAAAAGGAAGCAAAAGATCTGTACATACTTCCCGGCTTCGTAGCCGCTGATGGCAGCCAGGTCACCACTACACTCGGGCGGGGAGGATCAGACTATACCGCGGCGATCATCGGCGCGGCACTCGACGCCTCCGTTGTGGAAATTTGGACGGATGTAAGCGGCATGATGACGGCAGATCCGCGCCTGGTGGCCAACGCCAGGATCATCCCTGCCATCTCTTACCAGGAAGCCATGGAACTAAGTCACTTTGGCGCCAAAGTAATCTACCCTCCCACTATCCAGCCGCTGATGAAAAAGAACATCCCGGTCTGGATCAAGAACACTTTTGCACCTTCCGACTATGGCACGGTCATAGAAAAGGATGTCAAAAAGAACGGCAGCAGCGTACGGGGTATTTCAAGCATGAACAAGGTTTCGCTGCTGAGCCTGGAAGGAAGCGGCATGGTGGGGATTCCAGGGTTTTCGAAACGTTTGTTCGAAGCACTGGCGAATGAAAACATCAACGTCATCCTGATAACACAGAGCTCGTCTGAACACTCTATATGCGTGGCCGTAGAAGAATTCAATGCGGAACGTGCAAGGCTGGTGGTAGATCGCGAATTCGACCATGAAATAGAAACAGGCAAAGTGGAACCGCTTGTTATCGAAAAAAACCAGTCGATCCTGGCACTGGTGGGCGATAATATGAAAAGCCACACCGGCATTGCCGGAAAAATGTTCAATGCGCTCGGAAAGAATGGAGTTAACATCAGAGCGATCGCGCAGGGATCGTCGGAAAGAAATATTTCCGCCGTAATTGCCACGGCTGACGTACCGAAGGCGATCAACGTACTGCATGAGGAATTTTTTGAAAGCTCCTACAAGCAGGTAAACCTGTTTATCGTTGGCGTTGGCAATGTGGGCAGCCGCCTGCTGGCCCAGCTCAGACAACAGAAGCAATACCTGGCAGACAATCTGAAACTCCAGTTGAATGTAGCGGGTATCGCCAATAGCCGCCATATGCTGATACAGGAAGAAGGTATTTCTCTCGATCAGTGGAAAGAGCAATTGCAGAAAGGTCAGCCCATGAACCTGGAAGCATTCGTGGCAACCATCATAGAACGCAATCTGCGTAATTCGGTCTTTGTGGATGTAACCGCCAACGATACCGTGGCAGAGGTGTATGAACAGCTGCTCCGCAAAAGCATCTCAGTGGTGGCCTGCAACAAGGTAGCGGCTTCCTCTGCCTATGTCAATTACAAAAAACTGAAAGACCTGTCGCGGGAATTCAACAGTCATTTTCTTTTTGAAACAAATGTGGGAGCAGGTTTGCCGGTTATCGGCACATTGAACGACTTGCTGCGTACCGGCGATAAGATCAGCCGCATCGAAGCGGTATTGAGCGGCACACTTAATTTCGTTTTCAATCACTACAATGGCGAAAGAAGCTTTTCCAAAGTAGTAAAACAGGCGCAGGAAGAAGGTTACACCGAGCCAGACCCCAGGCTCGACCTGAGCGGCACGGATGTAGCACGGAAGATCATGATACTGGCAAGGGAATCCGGTGTACAGCTCGAAATGGCGGACATCGTCAACAACAGCTTCCTGCCCGCTTCCTGCCTTACCGGCTCGGTGGACGATTTTTACGAGGCGATGGAAAAAGAAGAACCGCATTTTCTCCGCATCTACCAGGAGGCCGCACGGGAAGGAAAAAAACTCAAGTTCGTTGCTACCTATCAATCGACAGATGGCAGGCCCTCGGCCCGCGTGGGATTGCAACATATCAGTTCCAACCAGGATTTGTATCATTTATACGGTAAAGACAATGTAGTACTGTTTTTCACCAACCGGTATCCCGAACAGCCGCTGGTGGTAAAAGGTGCCGGAGCCGGCGCGGAAGTAACAGCCAGTGGCGTATTCGCCGATATCATGCGTACCGCAAACTCCTGACCCAATCGACAAATTCATGAAAAAAATTAGCGTTAAATGCCCGGCCACCGTCGCCAACCTGGTATGTGGATTCGATGTATTGGGGATGTGCCTCGATGAGCCCTTCGATGTAATGGACGTAACCCTGCTCGACCGGCCGGAGGTCATCATAAAAAGCGCGGATGGATATCCGTTACCATCAGACCCCGCCCAGAATACAGCAGGCGCACCTTTGCTGGAAATGCTGAAAGAACTGGATCAGCCGCTTGGCTTTGAAGTGCTGATTCACAAGCACATCAAACCGGGTAGCGGATTGGGTTCAAGCGCCGCCAGTGCAGCCGGCGCGGTGGTGGCGGCCAACCACCTGCTGGGTAACAGATTCAGCGATGAAGACCTGCTGCGCTTTTCCATGTTTGGCGAAAAAGTGGCCAGTGGCGTCAAGCATGCAGACAATGTAGCTCCCTGCCTGTATGGCGGCATCACGCTGATTCGCGCCATACACCCTCTCGATATTGTTTCGCTCGACCCGCCCCCTTTGTATGTAACGGTGGTGCACCCGCAGATCGAAGTAAAAACTTCCGATGCGAGACAGATTCTCCGAAAGGAAGTATTGCTGAAAGACGCCATCCGCCAATGGGGCAATATCGCCGGACTTGTGGCGGGCTTCCTCAAGAAAGACTACGAACTCATCGGCAGATCCCTGGAAGATGTGATCATCGAACCGGTACGAAGCATCCTGATCCCCGGCTTTGCAGAAGTGAAGAGCAAGTGTATCCAATCCGGTTCATTGGGCGGCGGCATCTCCGGAAGCGGCCCCTCCCTGTTCATGCTCAACAGCAATCGCGATTCGGCTGCAAAGGCGGAAGAGATCATGAAAAGAACATTTACGGATCTCGGAATAGAGTACAAGACCTATATCACTTCGATCAATACTAAAGGCGTCGAAATAATACCCGCCGGTTGAAGCATCTCTTAAATTTTTTACATTATTACCAGTACAAACGATGAACTACTACAGCCTGAACAGAAAATCACCCACGGTTAATTTCAGAGAAGCCACCATCAAAGGCCAGGCGCCGGATAAAGGCCTTTACTTCCCGGAAATCATTCCCATGGTGGAAAAAGACCTGTTACAGAAACTGGACAATACTTCCAATGAAGAAATCGCTTTCCGGGTGATTCGTCCTTATGTCGGTAATTGCATGGAGGAAGAGCAGCTTTATGATATTGTGAAAGAAACGATCAATTTCCCCATTCCGCTGGTAGAGTTATCGGAGTCTGTTTCTTCCCTGGAACTTTTTCACGGACCCACCCTGGCATTCAAAGACGTAGGCGCCCGGTTCTTGAGCCGATGCCTGGGTGCATTTGTAAAAGACAGCCCGGCGAAAATAACGGTATTGGTGGCTACGTCCGGCGATACCGGCGGCGCAGTGGCCAATGGTTTCTTTGAAGTGCCGGGTGTGGAAGTGGTCATCCTCTATCCTTCCGGTAAAGTAAGCAGCGTGCAGGAAAAACAATTAACTGCTCTTGGCAAAAACATCCATGCGCTGGAGATCGACGGAAGTTTTGATGATTGCCAGGCAATGGTAAAAAAAGCATTTGCCGACCAGGAACTCACTAAAAAATTCTTCCTGACTTCGGCCAATTCCATCAATGTAGCCCGGTGGTTGCCGCAACAGTTCTATTATTTCTTTGCGTATAAACAATGGCGCGACAAAGACAACCCTCCGGTAATTTCTGTTCCGAGTGGCAATTTCGGTAACATATGTGCCGGTCTGCTGGCTCATTTCTCCGGATTGCCCGTCTCGCACTTTCTGGCCGCCTGCAATGAGAACGATACCATTCCAAGATTTCTCCAAACCGGCGATTGGCATCCGAATCCCACCAAAGCCACTCTCTCCAATGCGATGGATGTGGCCCATCCGAGCAACTTCGTCAGGATCCTGGAGCTCTTTCACCAGGAAATGGGCAACCTCCATCAGGTGCTTTCAAGTGAAACAGTAACGGATGAGCAGACGGTTGAAACCCTGCAACAGCTATCCCGGCAATTCAGATACCAGGCAGATCCGCATGGAGCCGTTGCATTCCGGGTATTGGAAAATTACTTGAAGTCCCATCCGGACCATAAGGGTATCTTTCTCGAAACGGCACACCCGGTAAAATTCCCGGAAGCCATCCGGATGGCCCAGATGGGAGAGCCTTCCCTACCCGGTAGTATAAACGACTTGTTATCAGCCAAAAAATACAGCATTAAATTACCGGCCCATTATGACGCCTTTGCAGAAACGCTGACAAGCTTATTGCGTTAACAGGCAACCGAATTTTTATCCTCTTTTTTTTGCCGTTTGCTGATTTAGCCCGTTATTGTGCTTACCTAAACCAGCTAAAATGAAACGAATATTCCTATCTCTAGGCCTACTGGTCTTCAGCCTGGCCGTCTTCGCGGGCGACAAAGATTCCATTCCCGGTGATGATGAAAAAGCCATTCAGCACCTGGTTGATTCGATCAATGCCAGTTTTAAATGGCAGACCGGCAACATCAGGATCGCCGACGATAAGGTGCAGTTGAATATCCCCCGGGGATTCCGGTTTATTGACGCAAAGCAAAGCCGTTATGTGCTCGAGGACCTGTGGCAAAACCTGAAAGACAGTTCCATTCTCGGTATGGTGTTTCCGGATTCTGCCGGTCCGCTATCGGATGGTACCTGGGCATTTGTACTGACCTTCCAGGATATCGGCTATGTAAAAGACGGCGACGCCGATAAAATCAATTACACCGATCTTCTCAAGCAGATGAGAGACGATAATAAGGAAGTCAATGCGCTGAGAGCCGCGCAGGGAATGAGTAAGTTCGATCTTGTCGGATGGGCGCAACCTCCTTTTTACGACAAGGAGCAGAAGGTCCTTCATTGGGCCAGGGAATTTCACGCAGAAGGAGCCGATAAGAATACACTCAACTACGACATTCGTGTGCTGGGCCGTAAAGGGGTGTTATCCATAAACGCCATCGCCACCATGGATCAGTTGCCCATTGTAAAAGCCAATATTGGAAATGTATTGAAGATGGCCAGCTTTACAGACGGAAATGCCTACAAGGATTTCGATTCGAATGTGGATGAAGTGGCGGCCTGGACAATCGGCGGTCTCGTAGCCGGCAAGGTGCTCGCGAAAGTCGGGTTCTTCGCCATCATTCTCAAAAACATCAAGCTCGTCATCCTGGCCATTGCCGCAGCAGGCGGTGGCATCTGGAGATTCATCACCGGCCGGAGAAAGAAAAAAGAGGAAGAATACGCTCCGGTTCCTGTTACGCCTGAAGAAAACAACACTGCTCCCAACGAATAACATAAAAAAAGTCCCGATCATCACATCGGGACTTTTTTTATCAGATCAGTCCGGCCAGTTCAAGGCTTTTCTTTTTGAGCTTCCTGATCTCCACATCTTCAATGATCGGCTCGGGGGTCAGGATCATCGAAGTATTGTTCTCCCTCCACCAGTTGTTGCTGATCAGGTGGGAGAAGTGAATGACACCCACCAGGTATTTGCGTTCACTGTCTGAATGCCATTCTTCAATCCATTCAAACTGGTCTTTCGGCACATACTTTAAGTCATCGAAGCTGACATAGGCTTTCACATAAAAATCACTGGTCAGTTCATGAGGCGTATGATAGTACAGCTTTTTGTATTCATAATGATAATCGTAGCGCAGAGCGGCAATATCACTCAATACCGCCGATGCCGTTGGAAAACTGCCAGCTCCCTTTCCATAGAAAAACTGTTTGTCTGCAAATCCGCTCTCGATCACCACTCCGTTGTATTCATTCTTCACAAAGGAGAGCGGTTCGCTCAGTTTCACGAATTGCGGTAATACGAAGGCCGCCACTTTGCCGTTCTGCAATTTTTTTGCCTGTGCCACCAGTTTGATGTCCAGGTTTTTCTCCCTGGCCACCGTAGCATCCGATCCCTGAATGTTCTGAATGCCGTTGAATAATATATCATCGGGATGCGTCACGATGCCGTAAGCATGGTTTACCAGCAATGTCCATTTGTTGACCGCGTCGTATCCTTCCACATCCAGCTTGGGGTCTGCTTCGGCGAAACCCAGCTGCTGGGCCAGCAACAAGGCTTCCCTGAAATCGAGCTTCTCCTCAAACATCTTGGTAAGAATAAAATTGGTGGATCCGTTTACGATTGCCCGGATCGAATGAAGCAGGTCATTGTCGTAATATTCTTCCAGGTTGCGGATCACGGGAATAGAGGCGCAGGCAGCCGCTTCATACAAAACCGAAAGGCCCGTCTGCTTCTGCAATCCCAATATTTCGGGCAGGTGTTCGGCCAGCATCTTCTTACTGGCGCTCACCACCTCTTTGCCGTTTTTCAGGGCAGTCGATACAATCTCAAAGGCCGGTTCGCTTTCATTGATCACTTCCACGATCACATTGATCTCGGGGTCGTTGAGCAGGACATCCTTGTCGGTAGTAAAAAGATCATCGGGCGCGTTCCTTTTCTTTCCCGGATTCTTGATACATACTTTCTTGATCCTGGCCTTCAGGGAAGGCGTTTGCTGCAGAACCCGGTAAAGGCCTTCGCCGACCACACCGAATCCAAATAATCCGATCGTTAACTGTTTCTGCGTTTCCATCTTATACGTTGACTACTTTTAAATGATTGGAGGAGTTCTCCTGAATAAATTTTGATAAAGCTTTTTCGATGATGTCATACTCCAGCAGGAAGCCATCATGTCCAAAATCACTGGCAATGCTTAACAGGCTTGCATTCGGAATAGAGGCTGCCAGGTACCGCTGCTCTTCTATCGGGTATAGCACATCAGATTCAATGCCGATAACGAGGGTGCGTGCCGTTATTCTCCGCAAAGCGTCCTCCAGGCTTACACGGCCGCGGCTTACATCATGGCTGTCCATGGTTTGCGTAAGGCGGTAATAGCACACTGCATGAAAACGGTTCACCAGCTTCAGACCCTGGTAACGCTGGTAATTGTCAGCCGCATAAATCACTTCTGCTCCCAGCGGCATAAACGTTTTATCCCGCGGCTGGGTGATCCCATAACCATTGTAATGGCGGTATGACAACAGCGCAATGGAACGTGCCGCTGCCAGTCCTTTCTGACCGGCTTCGGGTTGCCTGTTCAACCAGGTCGAATCTGCTTCGATCGCCATACGCTGGGAGGCATTGAAGGCAATGCCCCAGGGTGATAATACAGCATTGGTAGCGATCGGCACAATATGTTCAAAAAGCGAAGGTTCTTCAATCGCCCATTCCAGCAATTGCATGCCGCCGGTACTCCCTCCCAGTGCCAGGAATATCCTGTCGATTCCCAGTTCTTGTCTCAGTTCCTTGTAGGCGCTGATAATGTCGCGTATTGTAAATACCGGGAAGTCCTGGTAATAAGGTTCCCCGGTATCGGTGTTGATGGTTAAAGGCGATATACTGCCATAAGGGCTTCCGGGCTTGTTGACACAGATGATAAAATACTTCCGCGGGTCGAGGAATTTTCCTTCGCCCACCAGGCCCGGCCACCATTCAGCAGGATTGCTGTTGGCAGTGAGGGCGTGGAAGATCCAAACCACATTCGATCTGGTGGCATTGAGTTTACCGAGAGTGGTATACGCCAGCTGCAATTGCGGCAGCGTATCCCCACTCTCCAGCGTAAACATCTTATGACTGTTAAAAACCTGTGTCATGAAATTGAATTGTCACATGAATACCCTTCCATTTCTCTTTCTCTTTCCCTTTCTCTTTCTCTTTCCCCTTTCCCTTTCTCATTGCCGCTCCCGCTCCCGCTCTCGCTCCGTTCTTTTATCCTTGTGCCAGTGTTTTCGCAAACACTTTTTCGAAGGCCTGATCGAAATCCGCTTTGATGTCATCGATATGCTCATAGCCTGCGCTGATACGGATCAGGTTGGCCAATACACCCGATGCTTCTCTTTCCTTATCGGATAATTGCTCGTGAGTGGTAGATGCCGGATGGATCGCCAGTGTTTTGCCATCGCCTACATTGGCCAGGTGGCTCACCAGCTTGAGCGAGTCAATGAACTTTCTTCCGTTCTCCACGCCTCCTTTGATACCGAACTGCAACACGCCTCCAAAACCATTGGTCAGGTATTTTTTGGCCAGAGAATGATAAGGGCTGCTCTTCAGTCCGGGATACCAGACAAACTCTACTTCAGGGTGCGATTCAAGCCATTGCGCGAGGGCCAGCGCATTGGACGCCTGGCGTTCGGCACGCAGGCTGAGTGTTTCCAGTCCCTGCAGGTTCAGGAAAGAATTGAAGGGCGACTGGCTCGCACCAAAATCACGCAGTCCTTCCACCCTTGTGCGGATGATAAAAGCGACATTGGGTAATCCTAACGGGTTGTTATATCCGAATATGTCCCAGAATTTCAATCCGTGGTATCCCTCGCTGGGTTCAGTAAACTGGGGGAACTTACCATTACCCCAATTGTAATTACCCGCGTCGATGATGACCCCGCCGATGGAGTTGCCATGTCCGTTGATCCATTTGGTGGTAGATTCAACCACTACATTGGCGCCCCATTCAATCGGTTTGAAATAATAACCGCCGGCGCCGAATGTATTGTCAACGATCAGCGGCAGATCATAGTCCTTCGCCAATTGAGCAAACTTCTCAAAATCGGGAATGTTCAGGCGCGGGTTACCGATCGTTTCCAGGTAGATCGCCTTGGTGTTTTTATCAATATGCGGAACGAAGCTGTCTACATTGTCACCATCGGCAAACCGGGCTTCGATTCCCAGCTTTTTGAAAGACACTTTAAACTGGTTATAAGTACCGCCATACAGGTAAGAGGTGCTGATGAAGTTATCTCCTGCCTGCAGGATATTGTTGAGGGCCAGGAACTGGGCTGCCTGTCCCGAACCCGTTGCCAGCGCAGCTACTCCGCCTTCGAGGGCGGCGATGCGCTGCTCGAACACATCGGTAGTCGGGTTCATGATCCGCGTATAGATGTTGCCGAACTGTTTCAGGCCAAACAGATTGGCCGCATGTTCGGTATTGTCGAACACATAAGAAGTAGTCTGGTAAATAGGAACCGCCCTTGATTTGGTGGTGGGGTCAGGCTGCTGACCGGCGTGAAGCTGAAGCGTCTCAAAACGTTGTTTGCTCATAAAACATTTTTTTTAATGATGTTGAAGAATGATGTTTCCGCCCTTAACAGAGGGTGCTGCGTAGTCGGGGAGATACCCGGAATGGTGATATGGATTACTGTATGCCGGGCGGCATACAACAGCAAATGCAGTTTTTACACTGCGCATTACCCGGAGATATATGCTGTTTTGCTGCCATGAGGAAAAATGATTCCCTACAAATGTAGTAGAGTTGTTTTCATTCCTCCAAAAACATTTTCTAAAATTCAGGTTAAGAGGTGGAAAGACCTCCAGCCATCCGTCAAAGACTTCCGGCTTGGTGAGAAATCGATACATGTTAAACAGTTTTTTTGCCGAATTAACGGCGATTGATTAATGAATAAACAGCAGTTCCGTGCACTTAAAAAGAAGTAATGAGCGGATGGACACAGGTAATGAGCCCCTGGCGGGTTTCCAGGGTACCTGAAACAAAAAAGCTCCTCCGATGAGTCATCGGAAGAGCTTTGATGGTATTAAGAAGGTAGAGTAGTAAAGCTATTCGTCTGACTTATCTGTCCCGCTTCAGCGGGATGGAATTGGCACCTTGCTACCGGCTTGCGCCAGTGCAGGTTGTCAAGGCTTCTTCGGGCCATTACCCTCAGCCTTTCTTGATAAGTGCTGCAAAGAACTGATGCGAAGATAGGCAAGGACCCGATCAAATCAAAAAAATTTAGCGGCTTTCTGTCAGACCAGCGTCATTATCCGTTAAAACAACTGTTAGTTACCGGCCGCTCCGGAGCACAGCAGAGATACATGAAATGCAGTCTGGTAGCGGCTTTAACGGCTCCCGGTCGTTTGAACACCGTAGTTTTTGGAAAAAATTATCATGGCCGTTGAAGATAATTCGGTAGGTTTGTCCACAGAAAAGGTAGAGTATTAATTCGCTTTGATGGTATTTCTGGCTAAAATAGAAATGGGTTGTTGTAGCTGCTAATCATGCCGCGCTGCTTCCCGTTCATTTGTAAATACTCAACGATGTCAAACATAAACCAAAGCGAATTCCAACAGGTACAACAACTGTTACCATTAGCGGATATCGCCGATCAGATCGCGCAACTGGCCGCCTGGTTCCCGGGGCAGGTATGCTTTTCCTCCAGCTTCAGTGAGGAAGACCAGGCACTCACGCATATCATCTTCTCCCGTCAATTGCCGGTTCATGTATTTACACTGGATACCGGCAGGCTATTTCCGGAAACTTATTCTACCTGGAGCCGGACGCTGGAGAAGTACCAGGGCACCATCACCGCCTATTACCCCAATGAAGAATCGCTGCAGCAATTCGTCAGCGCCCACGGACCAAACAGTTTCTACGAGTCGGTCGACAACCGCAAACTTTGCTGCCACCTGCGAAAAGTGGAACCGCTCCAAAGAGCACTCAAGGGAAATAAAGTCTGGATCACAGGCATCCGCGCCGAACATTCTCCCAACCGGCAGGATATGACATCCGTGGAATGGGATGATTCGAATTCCATCATCAAATTCCACCCCCTGCTTTCCTGGAACACTCCGCAGTTGAAAGAATTTATCGCCACCCACCATATCCCCTATAACCCTCTTCATGATAAAGGCTTCGTGAGCATCGGTTGTGCGCCCTGCACCAGAGCAATCAGGCCAGGGGAAGACTTCCGGGCCGGACGATGGTGGTGGGAAGACAACAGCAAAAAAGAATGCGGGCTGCACCATCACTCCCCCACCCTGACGAACACCTGATTTTTTTTGCATATTTATCCACCTTTTTAGTAGACTAATAAAAAATACATGAGCACCTATCAACTGGATTACCTCGAACAACTGGAAGCGGAAAGCATACACATCATGCGTGAAGTGGCTGCCCAGTTTGAAAAACCAGCCCTCCTTTTCAGCGGAGGCAAAGATTCCATCACCCTGGTGCACCTGGCCCGCAAAGCCTTCGCCCCGGGACGGATCCCCTTCCCGCTGGTACACATCGATACGGGTCACAATTTCCCGGAAGCACTGGCCTTCAGAGATGCCCTGGCAACACAATCGGGTGCCACCCTGGTCGTAAGAAAAGTGGAAGACACGATACGTCAGCGGAAACTGACGGAACCAAAAGGCAAGTTCGCGAGCCGCAACTGGCTTCAGACATACACCCTGCTGGATACCATCGAAGAATTTGGCTTCGATGCCTGCATCGGCGGGGCCCGTCGCGACGAAGAAAAGGCCCGCGCCAAAGAAAGGATCTTCTCGGTACGGGATGAGTTTGGCCAATGGAATCCCAAACTCCAGCGACCGGAACTATGGAATATCTATAACGGCCGCATACATAAAGGAGAAAACGTTCGCGTGTTCCCGATCAGCAACTGGACCGAACTGGATATCTGGAATTACATCCGGAAAGAAAACATCGGCCTGCCTTCCATTTACTTCTCTCACGACAGGGAAGTGCTGGAATACGAAGGGCAGTTGATCGCCGTATCCGATTTCATTCAAATAGATCCGGCCGACAAGATAGCAACCAGGAAAGTTCGTTACCGGACCGTGGGCGACATGACCTGTACGGCAGCGGTTGAATCCGCCGCCAGTACGCTGGAAGAAGTGATCCAGGAAATCATCTCCACACGCATCAGCGAAAGAGGAGAAACCAGGATCGACGATAAAGTGACCGAAGCAGCTATGGAAGACCGTAAGAAAAATGGCTATTTCTGATATTACCTTACCAATCGAACACAATCAATATACCATGGACCTATTAAGATTTATCACGGCAGGCAGCGTAGACGACGGCAAAAGCACCCTGATCGGTCGCCTGTTGTACGACAGCAAGAACATTTTGATAGATCAGCTGGAAGCGATCGAAAAGCAAACACGGAACAAGGAAGCGGGAGAGATCGACCTGGCGCTGCTCACCGATGGTCTTCGCGCCGAAAGAGAACAGGGCATCACGATCGATGTTGCTTACCGCTACTTCACAACTGCCAAAAGAAAATTCATCATCGCCGACGCGCCGGGTCATATCCAATACACCCGAAACATGGTAACGGGCGCGTCCAATACGAACCTGATCATCGTGCTGATCGATGCCCGGCAGGGAGTGGTGGAACAAACCAGGCGGCATTCCATCATTGCCTCCCTGCTGAATATACCGCATGTAGTGGTGGCCATTAATAAAATGGACCTGGTTGATTTCTCGCAGGATGTTTACAACAATATCCTGATTGATTATTCGGAGGTTGCCAGACAACTGGGTCTCCGCGATGTTACCTATATACCGATCAGCGCCCTGCAGGGCGATAATATAGTAACGGCTTCCGACCGTACCCCCTGGTACGAAGGAAAGCCCTTGTTGCAATTCCTGGAAGAAATAGAGATCGAACGGGATATCAATCTGACACAGCCCAGGTTCCAGGTGCAATATGTAATTCGCCCGCAAACACCGGAGCTGCACGACTATCGCGGATATGCCGGACGCATCATCAGCGGCGTTTATAAAAAACATGATCCGGTTACTATTCTTCCCTCCGGCCTCACCACCCGCATCAGCAAGATCGAAGTGGGCGGCAGGGAGGTAACGGAAGCCTTCGCGCCGCAATCGGTAGTACTGCAACTGGAAGACGATATCGACATCAGCAGGGGCGATACCATTGTTCCGTCAAACGATCTTCCGCAAACTTCCAATGAAATACAAGCCCTTCTCTGCTGGCTCGATGAAAAACCGCTGGTGGCTGGAAACAAATATTACCTCCAGCACAACAGCAGATTGCTGAAAGCAGTCGTACGTACCATCGAATACCGGCTGGATGTAAACTCGCTGGATCAGCAACCCGTAGAAAATGGAGTGCGGTTGAATGAAGTGGTGAAAGCAACCATCAGAACCGCCTCGCCGTTGGTCTTCGATGCCTACGCTTCTATCAGCGGGAATGGAGCCGCCATCCTGGTTGATGAGACCGGAAACAATACTGTAGCGGCTGTTTTGATTCAATAAAAAGTAAACTCTACTTATAATATGTCACCAACCGAACCTTCTGCAGGAAAAGTCATCATCGCCGGCGCCGGACCGGGTGATCCGGAACTGATTACCCGCAAGGCGGCCCGGTACCTGGGACTGGCAGAAATTGTACTGACCGACCGCCTGGTCAGCGACCAGATTCTTCGCGAACTGGTCAATCCTGCTGCCAAAGTGATCTATGTAGGAAAACAATGCCGCAAAGGATCCTCCACACCGCAGGAAAGCATCAATGAAATGATGGTGAAATATGCCCGGCAGGGAAAACTTGTAGTGCGGTTAAAAGGTGGCGACATTTCTGTTTTCTCCAATATTCTCGACGAACTCGAAACACTGATCCGTTTCCATATTCCGTATGAACTGATACCGGGTGTTTCAGCTGCACTGGGCGCAGCTGCTTACAGTGGCATTCCGTTAACGGCAAGAAACTATTCAACCGGAATCCGTTTCCTCACTTACTATAAAACCGAAGTAATTGAAGAACCCTACTGGAAAGAACTGGCGAATACCCGCGATACACTGGTGTTTTATATGTCCGGAGAAACCACCGTTGAATTGGTAACAAAACTGCTGGATCACCAGATCAGCGAGGATTGCTGGATCGCAGTGATCGAACAGGCCACCACTCCTTACCAGAAAATAACCAACCTGCCCATTCATTCTTTTCTGGAGAAAGCAGGCAACCAAAACTGGCTGTCTCCGACATTGGTAGTCATTGGCCGTGTGGCCGCGCTTCACCAGCAATTCAGGTGGCTTCCCGACAGTGAGCAATCAATGCCTTATTTCAATGCCGTAGCCAGCCTATCGCCATTACAAAAAAACAATTCACAAAAAGATGCTGCAAGGGCCTAAACTAAAAACACTGATCAGCCTGGTAGAATCTTCCAGCAAAGAAGAACTGATATGGATCAATGGATACCTGTCGGCACTGGTCGGCAATACCGAAACATTGCCATCTTCGCCGCCATCATCATCCGCCTCCTCTCACTCTTCAACCGCTACCCGAAAAATAACACTTGCGTTCGGCACCGAAACAGGGAACTCCAAACGTCTGGCTACACAACTGGCGGCTGTTGGCAAGAAAAGAGGCATACAGGTGAAACTGACAGGGCTCGATCAATACAAACTGACCGACCTACCGAAAGAGGAGTTCTTTTTCGTGGTCATCAGCACCCAGGGCGAAGGCGAGCCACCGGCACCTGCAAAAAAATTCTACGATCATCTTATTCAAAATAATCTCCACCTCCCTAACCTGCAATTCAGTGTGCTGGCATTGGGCGATAGCTCCTATCCGCAGTTCTGCAAAACCGGTGAGGACGTGGACAGCCGGCTCGCCGCTTTCGGAAGCAAAAGAATCGTTGACCTGCAAAAATGCGATACCGATTACGAAGCCGATGCACATCAATGGTTCGAAAAGGTTTTAACAGCCGTTGACCGGTTGGCTGCGCCTCCGGCAGTGACCGCAGCGGCGGCTACAAAAAAGAGTACCGGAAAAAAATATTATAAGGGCAGCGTAATTACAAACATCAACCTGAACGACAGAGGTTCGGCAAAAGAAACCTATCACATCGAGATCGCTACCGAAGAGAAAGTGGATTATCAGCCCGGTGATGCCTTTGCCATCATCCCGCAAAACAGGAAATGGGTAGTGGAAACGATCTTGTCGCTCACTGGCGTCGATCGGAATAAAATCATTGAAACAGCCCGCCAAACGGCCAGCGTGGAGCAGCTACTGACGCATCATCTCAACATCTGCTACCTGCTCGGTTCCACGATAAAAAAATACGCCGCACTGACCGGCCAGGAATTGCCCGATACCCGGATGGATCTCGCTGATCTGCTTCGTATCTATCCCTTGAAGCACCCTGAACAAATGGAAGAAGTGCTGAAAATACTTTCTCCCATCGCCCCCAGGCTGTATTCCATTTCTTCCTCTCCCCTTGCCCACGAAGGTGAAATTCACCTGACTGTAGGAAAACATTCTTTCCAGGCACGGAACGAAGAAAAATTCGGCCTGTGCAGCGAATTTTTGGGAGAATTGCCGGCAGGAAGCGAAGTCAGTTTCTACATTCATCACAACCGTTCCTTCCGGCTCCCGGCTCCCGAAAAGGACATCATCATGATCGGGCCCGGTACCGGTATCGCACCTTTTCGTTCATTCCTGGCCGAGAGAGATGCCACTGGCGCCACCGGTAAAAACTGGTTCTTCTTCGGAGAACAGCATTTCCAGACGGATTTCCTGTACCAGTCCGAGATTCAAAACTATGTACATACCGGTGTTCTTCATAAGATCGGCCTGGCCTTTTCAAGAGACCAGGATAATAAGATATATGTTCAGCACCGGATGCGGGAACACGCGAAAGAACTATATGAATGGGTCAGCAACGGTGCCCATCTTTACATCAGCGGAACGAAAGACCCCATGAGCCGTGAAGTGGAAGCCACTTTGCTGGACATCTTCCGCGAGCAGGGCAATCAATCTGAAGAAGAAGCCCGCGACTATCTCGAACGACTGAAAGATGAACACCGGTACGAAAAGGATGTTTATTGATTTTTTTAAAGAATGGCTTACCGGTTCTTATATCGGCCGGGGCCTGAATGCATAAAAATATGAGTGATCAAAAAAATGAATCGCCTGTTGAACGCATCAAGAAAGCCAGCGACGGTTTGAGAGGCACCTTGAAAGAAAGCATCGGGGAACCCCTCACGGGCGCCCTGTATGAAGATGACCAGTCGCTGATAAAATTCCATGGACTGTACCAGCAGGACGACAGGGACCGGCGGGAAGAACGAAGCGCCAAAAAACTGGAATGGCTTTATTCCTATATGATCCGCCTGCGTTTGCCGGGAGGTTTCATGACTCCCGAACAATGGATCGGTTTGCACCATATAGCCGGAGAGCATTCCACCGGCGTAATCAAGATCACCACCCGCCAGACAGTGCAATTACATGGCATCATCAAATCGCATATCAAACCAACGATACAGGCTTTCAATACCCTGCACCTGGATTCCATTGCTGCCTGCGGAGATGTGAACCGGAATGTGATCTGCAGCGCCCACCCCAAACAATCCGCCTTGCACGAGCAGGTGTTTGCCTATGCCGATAAAATCAGCCGGCTGGCACTTCCCAAAACAAGATCCTATTATGAAATATGGCTGAATGAAGCGCCCCTTTCTGACAAGAAAGA
Source organism: uncultured Chitinophagaceae bacterium (assembly GCA_964605065.1). GTDB lineage: Bacteria > Bacteroidota > Bacteroidia > Chitinophagales > Chitinophagaceae > Endoryza. The sequence goes on along the minus strand of CAZSAQ010000015.1, from coordinate 87,731 downwards.
GGAAGCAGATCCCTTGTACCAGGACAGGTACCTGCCCAGGAAATTTAAAATTGCCATCGCCATTCCTCCCAACAATGAGGTGGATGTTTTCGCCAATGACATCGGGCTGATCGCCATTATTGAAAACAACCAGCTCAAAGGTTTCAATATCGCGGCCGGAGGAGGCCTGAGCAGTACGCACGGCAATCCGCAAACTTATGCCCGCCTGGCTTCTTTATTGGGATTTGTAGACACCGAAGAAAAACTGCTCAAAGCCGTTTATGAGATCATCACGATTCAAAGAGACTTCGGGAACCGCGCTGATCGTAAGCTGGCCAGGCTGAAATATACCATCGATAAAATGGGGGTCGCGGCATTCCGCAAGGAATTGGAAAAGCGATGCGGCTTCGAACTGGAAAAACCGAAACCTTATCAATTCACCGAAAGAAAAGATTACTATGGCTGGCAGCAGAATCACGAAGGCAAATGGTATTTCACGCTCTTCGTGGAAAACGGAAGAATACTCGATCACGAAAAAGCCGCGTTGAAAACCGGCCTGCTCGAAATAGCAAAGACCGGCAAGGCTAACTTCCGTTTTACGGGTAACCAGCATGTAATACTCGCAGATATCACCGAAACTGATAAAAAAGAGATCAGCAGCCTGCTTCAAAAATTTGGTCTACTGGCACACAACGAACAGGCCAGTGTGCTCCGCAAAAACTCCATGGCCTGTGTGGCGTTCAATACCTGCCCCCTCGCGCTGGCGGAAGCGCAACGTTATCTTCCCACCCTGATCGATCAAATAGAACCCTTGCTGAAAAAGCACCAGATCGAACAGGAAGAGATCACCCTGCGCATGACAGGTTGCCCTAACGGGTGCGGACGATCGCCCCTTTCCGAAATCGGATTCGTCGGCACTTCCTATGGCCGGTACAACCTGCACCTCGGAGGAGACCGTACAGGGGAACGGCTCAATCGAAAAATCTTTGATCAGCTCGACGAAAAAAACATACTGACCGAACTCGACCGGGTCTTCGAACGGTATGCAGCTGAGCGGCTGCCCGGAGAAAATTTTGGAGACTTCACCAATCGGGTCTATTAACTAACAATGGTTAACCTTAAAAAAACAATTTTAGATATTACCCTACTGTTTTAGTAGAGATTTACATACCTTTACTTTTTCACTTGAACCAGGCCGGCACCATATCACCTTCTGCAACGACCGAAAGCAACCGGTTGTTCCCGGTATTCCTCAAACTGGAACAGCTGCATTTGCTCATTGTAGGTGGAGGCAAGGTAGGATTGGAAAAATTGCAGGCGGTAATCCGCAATTCTCCCTCAACCCGTGTCACGCTGGTAGCCGGGGCTGTGAGTGAGGAGATCTGGCAACTGGCTTCCTCGCATTCCAATGTGCTGGTGCTGGAAAAATGGTACGACTCTTCGGATCTGAACAACGCAGATCTCGCTATAGTGGCTATCGGCGATCCTTACTTAGCGGGGCGAGTAAGGGATGAGGCGAAGAGCCGGAATATCCTGGTAAATGTGGCCGACAAACCGGAGCTCTGTGATTTCTATTTAGGATCGGTGGTGAACAAGGGACATCTCAAACTCGCGATCTCCACCAATGGAAAATCGCCCACTCTGGCAAAAAGACTCAGGGAAACCATTGCCGAAGCCCTGCCGGACGACCTGCAGGAAACAGCCGAAAACCTGCATCTGTTGCGCAGCCGCCTGAACGGGCCTTTCGAAGAAAAAGTGAAAAAGCTGAACGAATTGACCCGGGTGCTGATCACTAATGAAGAGCAAAAGAGCGAAGGGAAATGGAAACGAATGGCATCTTACTCGGTGATCGCTTTCGCACTGATGCTGATCGGTCACTTTATTTTCTCCTATCTCCCTTTAAAAGAAATTACAGACAGTACTGTTTCCTTTTATCACAGCCTCGATAAGAATTTCGGCTGGATGGTGCTCGCGGGCTTCCTGGCGCAAATGGTAGACGGCGCCACCAGCATGGGATATGGCGTTACCAGTGCTATCGTGCTGATGTCGGCCAATGTGCCCCCTGCCGCGATCAGCGGCAGCATTCACACCGCTGAAATGTTCGCCAGCGGCGCTTCCGGCTACAGCCATTACAAATTCGGCAACGTCAATAAAAAATTATTCAAAGCATTGCTGATACCGGGTGTGCTGGGTGCCATTCTGGGCGCGGTTTTACTGGTGAAGTTTGGCGAAACCCATATCAAATATATACGGCCGATCATGGCAGTGTATACCTTGTTTCTGGGTATCAAAATATTCACTACCGCCTTCCTGAATTTAAAAGTGAAGAAAAAGTTCAAAGGCTATAGCTGGCTGGCCGGACTGGGAGGATTCCTGGATTCCTTTGGCGGAGGCGGATGGGGCCCCATCGTAACCGCCACGCTCATCACCAAAGGAAGAACTCCACGCTTCGTGGTGGGATCCGTGAGTCTTACCGAATTTTTTGTAACACTGGCAAGCGCCCTTACCTTTTTTACTTTGATCGGCCTGGATCACTGGCAGGTTATTCTTGCCCTGATCATTGGCGGCGTAATCGCCGCCCCCATCGCTGCCCGGTTGTCGGGTAAACTTCCAAGAAAGGCCAGCTTCCTATTATTAGGAGTGATCGTGGTGGTATGGAGCGTACGCATACTGGTTAAAGCATTCTAAGCAGCATTCCCTGTGTAGCCAGGGATATTTTTTAGCGAATTTAGTCTACTTATTTAGTAGACTTTATAATAGAAAAACAACAAACAACTGCAATCATGAAAAAGCAATCGCTTGAAAGATTATCAAATGGGCGAAAGGTATTACTGGGGGCCCTGATCCTGGTTCTCGCTCTCCCTTCGCAGGCGCAGGACGGAAACATCCTGATCGAGGTATCCGGAAAAGTGCATGACCAGCAGAAGGCTCCCCTGCCGGATGTGAGTGTACAGGTGAAAGGAACAGTAACCGGTACTGTAACTAATAAAGAAGGCGAATTTAAATTACGTACCAAATCAAAGATTCCCTTTACGCTGATCTTCACTTCTATCGGGTTCAAGGCGCAGGAGTTTGAAGTTACCAGCCTGGGATCGAACCTGCAGATCGAACTGGTTACCCAAACGCTTCTGGGCAATGAAGTAGTTGTAACCGCTTCCAGGGTTCAGGAGAGCCTGCTGAAATCTCCGGTGGCTATCGAGAAACTGGACATCCGTGCGATCCGTCAGACGCCTGCGCCGAGTTTTTATGATGCTCTTGAAAATCTGAAAGGTGTTCAACTAACCACATCAAGTATTACATTCAAAGTTCCGAACACCCGGGGATTCAATATTCCGAATAACTTCCGCTTTGTACAATTGAATGATGGCGTAGATGTACAGGCGGCCACCCTGGGCGTTCCATTGGGAAACTCCATCGGTCCTTCGGAACTGGACATCGAAAGTGTGGAAATCACACCTGGCGCAGCTTCCGCTTTGTACGGCATGAACGCGATCAATGGATTGGCAAACCTCATCACCAAGAGTCCTTTCAAATACCAGGGCTTGAGTGTATACCAGAAAACTGGCATCAACCATGTGGGCGACGACGGTGGTTCAAAAATCCTTACAGAGTCGGCTATCCGTTATGCCAGGTCGTTTCTGAATGACCGGCTCGCTTTCAAGATCAATTTCAGCTATCTCCGGGCCACCGACTGGCAATCGGATACGCGGACTGATCAGAACCCCAACAACCTGGTAACGGCCAATCCCAATTACCCGGAACTGAACGGGCCCGAAAACAATCCGGCTTACGATGCCTGGAACAAATACGCCGATGATGCAGGCAGCAACGCGGTATCGGTGAGCGGCATCAACTACAAAGGAAACGCCAATAACACCTTCCTCGTAAGAAGAACCGGCTATTGGGAGAAGGACCTGGTGAATCCGGTGGTGACCAATCTCAAGTTCGACGCTGCGCTTCACTATCGGTTCAGTAAAAATGCGGAACTATCGTATGCATACCGGGTAGGAAAAATGGATGGCATCTTTCAGCGCGGAAACAAGATCCAGCTCGATAACCTGGTTGTTCAAAACCACAAGCTGGAATTGAAAGGACTTGATTACCTGGTTCGCACGTATGTATCGATAGAAAATACCGGCGACTCCTATAACCTGAAGCCATTGGCCGACAACCTCGACCTGACCAATCGCTCGAATAATTCGTGGAGAGATGCCTTCAAGGCGAAACTGCAATCGGAAATCAATGCAGGCACCGATCTGGCAGAAGCAATGAGAAGAGCCAGAACAGCGGCCGATGCCGGTCGCGCGGAACCCGGAACACCCGCTTTCGAAGCGCTCAAAAATACCATTGTAAAAATCAATAACTGGGACCATAAGAATTCCAACATTGCCGGTGCGCCGGCAACCGGAGGCGCGTGGCTTAGACAAATGAGCCGCACGTATCATACCGATCTCCAATGGGACCTGACCAAATATGTGAAATGGCTGCATCTGCTGGCAGGAGCTGATCTGAGAGTATACGAAGTAATACCAGACGGAAACAACTTCGTTGACTTTTCCAGACCGATCGCCGTTCGTAATAAGCCGGTAGAGGTAAACGGCAAAGTGCCGGACTCTTTTGATTTCGGCAAAAATGTTTACTATAAAAAATATGGCGCTTTTGTACAGGGAAGCAAAACTTTCTTCGAAGAGAAACTGAAACTGTCGGTCTCCCTTCGGGTAGACCAGAATCCGGAATTCTCTCCAAAATTCAATCCACGGATCGCGGTCGTCTATACAGCCGCGAAGAATCATAACTTCCGCGCTTCCTTCCAGAACGGCTTTCGCTTTCCGGCTATTTTTGAAGCCATCTCCTTTGTCAACAACGGGAACGTACGTCGCGTAGGAGGGCTGTCCTATATCAATGAGGGACTTGGTTATCTCGACAATTCCTACACACGAACTTCCGTAGAGAAGTTCAACGCAGCCGTCAATGCCGATGTTCGCGGAGGAATGACCGCCAACAATGCCGCCTTGAAAAACAGGGCGCTGCTGGAAGTAACCGCCCTCTCCACTACCCGTCCGGAAAGGATCAACTCTTTCGAGGTCGGCTACAAGAGCGTATTGAACCAGAATAAACTACTGCTCGATTTCGACGCTTATATCAACCAGTACGACGGATTCCTGGGACAGGTAGAAGTATATGTACCCGAAGCAGATTCTATAAAGGTAGGTACCGACCGTGCGGTAATCGATATGCTCGATGCCAATCGTTCCAAGCAAACCCGCTACCGGGTGTATACGAATGCCAAGAACAAATATGTAAACTATGGCGCCGCTTTCGCGATCACGTACAATTTTTATAAAACCTTCAGCGTATCCGGAAACATCAACTACAACGCCATTAGCGAGAACAAGCAGAAAGATATCTTCGTAACAGGTTTCAATACACCGAAATGGTTTATAAATCTTTCGTTCGGAAACCGGGAAGTGATCAAGAATGTCGGATTCAACATAGTCTGGAGATGGCAGGATGCTTTCTACTGGGAAAGCCCGTTGGCCAATGGGCAAATACCCTCCTACCAGACAGTGGACGCTCAGGTAACCTATCGCATTCCTGCCGCCAAAACATCCATCAAGATCGGCGGTTCGAATCTTTTCAATAAAAGATATATCCAATACGCTGCCGGCCCAACCATCGGGGGACTGTACTATGCCACGGTGACGATTGATGGCTTGCTGAATTAATCAGACTTATCACAATTCAGTTACATATCATTTCTCATGATCCTAAAAATAAATTATGGAAAAAATTTACCTGAGTGACTCCGGCCCCAAGGTATCGCCTGCGGTATATGGGTTCTGGAGATGGGACTCACCGGAACAGAAGAATCTTCCCTTCCTGGAAAAAATCGTCAATCTCTGTCTCCAGTCGGGAATCAACACCTTTGATCATGCCGACATTTATGGCGGCTACGAAATGGAAGAATTATTCGGTCAGTTGCTGAAGCTGAAATCCTTCCGCAGAGAAGATATTGTTTTGTTCACCAAATGCGGAGTGCTGTTACCACACCACAACCGTCCAGACATCCGTGTACCTTATATAGATACATCGGCAAAGCATATCCAGTGGAGTGTGGAGCGTTCCTTAAAAAATTTCGGAACCGATTATATCGATATCTTCCTGCTGGACTCACTCGACCCTCTCAGCAACCTGGAAGAAACCGCCCTCGTGCTGGAACGATTAAGAACGGCCGGAAAGATCCGCAACATCGGCATCTCCAACTTCTCAGTTTACCAGCACCAGTTGCTGGCTTCCTACCTCCGGGTTCCCATAGTTACCAATCACATTGAACTGAACCTCCTTAACACCACCGCGCTCGACAATGGCCAGATCGATTATATCAAACAAAGATACATGCGGCCCCTGGCCGCCTCCCCACTGGCGGGTGGCAGAATTGAAAACGGCAACGACCTCGCCGCCATTCAGCTCCGAACAAAGCTGGAAGAACATGCCAAAAGATATGACGCAAATGTTGAATCGCTGGCGGTGGCCTGGATCATTAAGCTGGGCGCCCTGCCACTCATTGGCACTTTCAATGAAAACAGGATACGGAATATCGTTAAAGCATTTGATTTAAACCTGTCGCAACAAGATTGGTACGATCTGTACTACACCGGAAAATCCTTTCGCCAGGTTTCCTGAGAGCGATCACAAAAAAGATCAGCAGGTGACTGTTGATCTTTTTTTACAAATATATAGTCTATCTTTTTTGTAGACTAATAACAAGCTCTTACTTTTACAGAACCATTCCTTATTTACGTCAATTTAAAAACCACCACTATGCAACCGGCAAAATATTTACTCACCCTACTCATATTACCTGTCATGTTATTATCCTATACAGATTTTACCAGGAACCATCCGTTGCAATTAAAAGGCATTGTAACGGATCTTCAGACAGGAAGGCCTGTTTCGAAGGTGTACTTGTATGTTACGCAGGGAAGTGAAGAAATTCTGACGAACGACATGGGAGAATTTCAATTGAAAACCTGGCAACAGCTACCGGTAACCTTAACCATCGAACATGCAGACTATGTAAAGGAAGTGATACAGGTTTCGTCGGATACCCCTTCCCTGAAAATCAAGATCCGGAAAAAATAACTGTATGAAGTTTAATTATCTCGCCGCAGCCATTCCCCTGTTTGTGGGATTCATGTTGCTCGAATATTGGTATGCCCGTAAAAAGGGCCTGAATTATTTCGGATTGCATAATTCCGTTGCCAATATCAGCATCGGGGTGGCCGAAAGGCTCGCTGATGTACTGATAGCGGGGTACTTTTATTTCATCTACGATTTTCTGCAAAAAAAATTCGGGTTGTTTGCTATCAAGCCGGGCATAGCCTGGTGGATATTGCTATTTCTTGCGACAGACTGCATCTGGTACTGGTACCACCGGCTGGCCCATGAGATCAATCTACTCTGGTTCGCGCATGTGGTGCACCACCAGAGCGAGGATTTTAATTATACGGTGTCAGCCAGGATCACCATTTTCCAGGCGCTGGCCCGAACCGGCTTCTGGTCTGTACTTCCCCTGTTCGGTTTTCCGGCGGGCATGATCACCAGCCTGCTGCTCATTCATGGCCTCTATCCGTTTTTCATACACACCCGTACCATCGGGAAACTGGGCTTCCTGGAATATATACTGGTTACCCCCTCTCACCACCGGGTGCACCATGCCAGCAACGAAAAATACCTCGACAAAAATTATGGTGATGTATTGATCATCTGGGACAAAATCTTCGGCACCTTCCAGAAAGAAGAAGAAGCCCCGGTATACGGATTGACGCAACCACTGAAGACTTACAGCTTCCTGTGGCAGCATTTTCATTTCGCCATTGAGCTCGGTATCGCCTTTGCGGCAGCCAGGGGCTTCCGTCAAAAATGGAAAGTGCTGTTTGGAAGGCCGGACTCGCTGAAAGGCCATCTTCGTCAGGAAGCGGAAAACATATTTGGCATCCGCCAGGTGAGCGACCCCATTGAAAAACCGCTGAACAGGTATGTTGTCATCCAGATGATCGTACTATTGATCGCACTGACATTTTTTATCGGTTACGAATCATGGCTGTCGACCGCTTTCAAAACCGGGTTTGTACTGACCGTTTTACTGACCCTGATCAACTGCGGAGCAATTATGGAGCAGAAACGTTGGGTATTTCAGGTAGAACTAATCCGTGCTTCGTTGCTATTGCTGTTACCGTTTTACTATCCCCACTATTCATATATCAAGTTCTTTGTACTCATCCTGGCGATTACGCTGGTACTGGCCTATTATAAATCAGCCCGGAATACTTACCTGTTCTATGTATACCATTACCGGCGTCACCAGGGAAACAATGGTCATTAAGGTCATGTGGCCGAGGGGTTAGGTCAAGGTCTGCAAAACCTTTCACGGCGGTTCGAATCCGTCCATGACCTCTGCCAGGCAATTTATGGCGGCAATCGTTGAGCGGGCAGCGTGTCTACGCTGCCCTTTTTCATTTCCCGAATTCACAAGGCTTTCCGGCGATTCAATAGTATCTTTACAACCTTAAAAATAACTCTTATGGCAATCATGAAGGGAGAAAGAACTGTTGGCGATTTTGGAATGAGCATTACCGACCAGAAAGACCATCAAATGATCATCGACATCCCCGAAGACCAGGGTGGAAAAGGCAGCGGCTTCCGGCCGATGCAGACGCTGCTGGCGGCGCTTATTGGATGCAGCAGCGTAGATGTGGTCAGTATCCTGAAAAAACAACGCCAGGACCTGCAATCCCTGAAAATGTCTGTAGACGGCGAAAGAGAAAAAGACAAAGAACCCTCCGTATGGGTTACCGTGGAGGTCATTTTTGAAATGACCGGAGAAGTGGAGCCTTCAAAAGCCTATCGGGCTGCTGAGCTGTCTATCAACAAGTATTGCTCAGTAGCCGAAACCCTTCGCCGTGCCGGCGCGACCATTACTTTTAAAGTGATCGTCAATGGCCAGCCTGTACAATAATTCATCATTCCAAGCATATCAGTAATGTCACAACACCCGGAAACCAAAGCCATCCGTATCCAGTCTCCCCAGACCGAACAGAAAGAACACTCCACTCCTCTTTTTTTGACGAGCAGCTTCACCTACGATTCTGCCGAACAGATGGCCTCGGCCTTTGCCGACGACTCGCTCGACATCAATATTTATTCCCGCTTTTCCAATCCCACTGTTGATGAATTTATCAGCAAGATAGCAGCACTGGAAGGCGCTGAAGACGGGATCGCAACCGGTACCGGCATGGCCGCCGTATTTTCCTGCTTCATGACCTTTCTCAGCAAAGGAGACCATATCCTGTCCGGTTCAGCGGTATTTGGCTCTACTCATACCATCCTTACCAAATACCTTCCCAAGTGGGGTATCGAATCGTCATACTTCAATATGAATGATCCCGCTTCTATTGAAAAACTGATCCGCCCGAATACAAAGATGATGTATGTAGAAACACCCTCTAACCCGGGACTGGATATTATCGACCTCGAATATCTCGGCTCTCTGTGTAAGAAACACCAGATTCTCTTTGTAGTGGATAACTGCTTTGCCACACCCGCCGTTCAACAGCCCATTCGCTTTGGAGCAGACCTGGTACTTCATTCCGCCACGAAGTTCATCGATGGACAGGGACGCGTACTGGGGGGAGTAGTAGTCGGCCGTAAAGATCTCATCTATCCTCTCTATCTTTTTGTGCGCAATACGGGGCCATCCCTGAGCCCTTTCAATGCGTGGGTGCTGACCAAGAGTCTTGAAACTTTATTCATAAGAATGGACCGCCATGCTTCGTCCGCCCTCGCGCTCGCGAAACAACTCGAGGGCCATCCGAAGCTCAGCGCCGTGAAATATCCCTTTCTTTCCAGTCATCCGCAATTCGAGATTGCCAAAAAGCAAATGAGCAATGGCGGAGGCATCCTGACATTCGAAATCAAATCCGGCATCGAAGGAGGCCGTAAATTTCTCAACAGCCTGCAGTTGCTATCTGTTACCAATAATTTGGGCGACAGCCGTACCATTGCGGCGCATCCGGCTTCTACTACGCATTCAAAACTATCCGAAGCAGAACGCCGGGAAGTTGGTATCACTCCCGGCCTGATACGCATCTCCGTGGGTCTCGAACACCCCGATGATATCATCGCCGATATTCTGCAGGCGCTCGAAAAAAGCTGATAGCTGACTCCTTGCAAGAAAAATATCCGACCTCCCAACAGGAGGTCTTTTATTTTATCCATATAGTGGAGTAAAATAGAAAAGTCCTCCATAGACATGGAGGACGTAATCATTGTTTATAAGCCCTCAAAAAATTGAATCGATAGCTGGGTGGAAGCTTAAAGACTGCTTACGTCTTTGATTTCTACAGCTTCCTGTACTTTGATCTTTACTTCTACCACTTTCTTTACATCCCCTTTAGTGGTGTTGTAAACGAACTCGATCTTTTCTGCTTCGTCTTTCGCGATCTTCAGTTTCCTTACTGAATTTTTGCGGAAAACAGTTTCAGAGTAGATCTCGCTTCCGTTCTCATTGCGAATGCGCAGGTTGGATCTTGACTCGTCGATTTGCTGTGTAGCCAGTTCGAATACGAGATAATCTCCGGTAGAACCTAAGAATTTCACCTTAAGTTCCGGCTTAGCTTCAGTAGACACTGCCGCTGCCAGGACGGTTTGCGCTTTCGCAGGATTAACGGAAAAAGAAGCAAGAACTAACAATAACGCGCTGATAGCAATACCAATGCCTTTGAATCTCATTTGTGATTTCATAAAAACGATGTTTAAGATTAAAAAAGAGGCAGCAATAAGTTAATAATCACACAACAGCAAAAGATAGAGTGGGCAATTTCAATCGAGAGAGAGTTGGCGTTTCGCCGGTAGAAGTATAACGCAGTGCAGTTATACTTTATTATTGATACTGCAAATATACAAAAAGTAACCCTCCCTCCCTCGATTTTGTTTAAAAAAATTGTTAAGTAATTAGTTTACAAATAAAGTAGACTAAAAAAAATCTCCCTGTAGAAACAGGGAGATATCAACGATTGCTTGCCATATAAAGAAAAGCTAACTAACCTTAAATCACATTTGTCTGATCAGAATGAGTAAATCGCGGCGATCACAAAACTGGCTGCGGATTTTTTTCCGGCGCCATCTTTATCAACATAAATCTTTTGTGAAGCGTTTTCAAAACGCAGTTCCGGAATAAATATAAATCCGCCGGTTTTAAAGTTGGCCGAGAGCGTGGTAGCAAAAATACTTCCCCCATCAGGCGCGCTTGCAAACACTTTCAGCTGTTTCTGATCGCTGAAAAGTTCACCACGCAGCGTCAGACCAAACCAGGGTTTGGGATCTACATTGAGATAGAGAGCGGAACCCCACCAACTCTTGCCACTTTCGTTTTTGGAACCATCCCATGCCTTGCTGGTATTAACAGTACCATTGTATCCGAGACTGAACTGATCATTGACTTTTGCAGTGATTACCGCATCGAACTGACTTGTTTTGGAACTGTCGGGATTTTTTCCGCCAACATAATTCAGGTATACTTTCACGTCGTCAGTAACTGCTATACTATATTGTGCCAGGAAAAATTTTCGATTGATCTGCCCGTCGGGAGGCAGGCGGAAATCGGTAGCGTTGGCGATGCCGACCATCACCCCGTGTTTGCCTTTGCTCACTTCAGCCTTCACACCGGTATGGGAGAAAGGCCCGTTGGTGAACATGTAAGACATGCTGTAGTTTCTGTTCAGTTGCGGATCCAGCAGTTCATATCCCACATGCGTGGCCCATGAACCGGCCGTAAACTTCAGCCAGTCGGTTGGAGAATAACTGATATATAGTTGTTTGATCGCCTGGGTAATGCCTTCATCATTGTAGGCGAACTCTCTGGCCCTCGGGCCAAAACCCAGGTCGGCTACTACCCCGATCTTGTCTGACTTGTGTTCAAATTTTACACTAGCCATACCCAGGGCAAAGCTGTTCTGCGTGTTGGTGAAGCTGGTAAAGTTGTTGTATTTGGTTTTGGCGAAATCGTAGCGATAATAAACGTCAGCCGATCCTGAAATTGTGAAAACCGGCATTTTTTCCTCCTCCTTCTCCTCCTTTTCCTTTTTGTCTTCGGCAGTTAGGGTGGTTGTAACAGAGGCCTGCTGTGAGTAAGACAATAACGACACACTCATGGCAGTGGCTGCCACAAAAAATTTTCGTAACATTGTAATGATTTTAAGTGTTAAAGGAAAGGGTACGGCGATGAATTGTTAGCGCAACTCATCATATGCTGTACTCTTTTCTATTTATAGGAAGATTCAGCCATCTCGATTGATTTTTCTTCCAGTTTACCATTTGACGGAACGATCAGCGTACCCTGCACATATTTTTCGTTGTGCTGGGTAGCATCCAGACCGATCTCTTCTTCTTCTTCACTTACCCGCAAAGGCAGAATGAAATTGATGAACTTGAAGATCAGGAAAGAAACAGCAAAACTGTAAGTGACCACGATCGCCAGCGCTTTCAGCTGTGTAAGGAAAAAGGTAGCCTTGCCGGAAATGAACCAGCCCTCCTCGGTTACGGAAGTGTTTCCGATAGCCTTGGTAGCAAACAGACCGGTCAGCAACATACCTACCATACCGCCGATACCATGACAGGGGAATACATCGAGCGTATCGTCGAGTGTCGATTTCTGCTTGTAATACACCGCAAAATTGGATATGATCGCCGCGATCGCGCCAATGAATATGCTATGCGGAACCGTAACGAAGCCTGCTGCCGGCGTAATGGCCACCAGCCCTACTACCGCACCGATACAGAACCCCAATACAGAAGGCTTCTTGCCTCTCGAAACATCGAAGAACATCCAGCTCAATCCGGCTGCCGCTGCCGCTGTATTGGTAGTGGCAAAAGCGGATATTGAAACGGCGTTGGCTCCCAATGCAGAACCCGCGTTGAAACCGAACCAGCCAAACCACAGCAGACCGGTTCCGATCAATACATAAGGCACGTTGGCAGGAGGTATCTCACGCTGTTCAATATGCGATTTGCGGCGCTTGAGCACCAGCGCTCCCGCCAGGGCGGCACAACCGGCCGAGATGTGTACTACCGTACCGCCGGCAAAGTCCAGAACACCCCATTTGAAAAGGAAACCTTCCGGGCTCCAGGACCAATGCGCCAGGGGAGCATATACCAATAAACTGAACAATACCGTGAATAGAATATAAGAAGTGAAACGGATCCTTTCGGCCACCGCTCCCACTACCAGTCCGGGCGTAATCACCGCGAACATCAGTTGAAACAGCGCAAACAATCCAAGCGGAATGGTCAGCTTAACAGCCGCATCTCCCGCTCCGGGACCCAATACCGGCGCCCCAGACAACACCCCTTTAAAAAAGAGATAAGTAGATGGATCGCCGATAAAACCTCCGATCGACTTACCAAAAGCCAGGCTAAAGCCAACTACCACCCACAAAACACCTACCACTCCCGCAGCTACCACACTTTTGATCATAGTGCTGATCACGTTCTTGCGATGTACCATGCCTCCATAGAAAAATGCAAGACCAGGTGTCATCAGAAACACCAGGGCCGTTGCTACCAGGATCCAGGCAATATCAGCGCTGCTGTACTGCTCATGGGAAGCAAGAACGACGTCGGGCTTGATAAAAAGCGCACCGATTGCTACCAGTGCCAGAACCAGGAATGGCGCAATCTGTTTTGCTGTCACTTTACTCATTTTTGTTGCATTTAGTTGTTTAATATTAAAATAAAATCTATGTGATCTTATTTAATGCTAATTTAACTTAATTGGGTTATAACATTTGTTAGTTTATAGTAGATTTCGAAAAAGACCAATTAAAAACATATTAATTGAATTTTTTCAATACATATATTTTATTTTAATGTATTTGGATATCAAATAAAAAAACCACCCTAATCGGATGGTTATGAGTGCTATATATGGGTAAAAACTACACTGACGACAATAAAGCGTGATCACGGCTCTCCAGCAGCGAATGTCCCATCAGAAACTCATCCACCTTCCTGGCACATTCGCGGCCTTCACTGATGGCCCATACCACCAGGCTCTGCCCTCTGCGGGCATCGCCGGCTGCAAAGATCTTGTTGATGCTGGACTGGTATGCCTTTTCGGTAGCCCGAATATTGCCACGGCTATCGAGTTCTACGCCCAACTCATTGAGCAAACCTGCCCGTTGGGGATGAAGAAAACCCATGGCCAGCAGGGCCAGTTCGCAGGCAAGCTCCCTTTCGCTTCCGGGACGCTCTACAAACTGGGCGGGCCTTCCGTCTTCCGATAATTTCCACTCGAGGTCGACGATCTTCACGGCCTTCAAATTACCCTGCCCGTCTCCCACAAACTCTTTGGTGGCAATAGCCCATTGACGATCGGCCCCTTCTTCATGGGAAGTGGAGGTTTTTAATGTCATCGGGTAAGTAGGCCAGGGCATGTAAGCCGTTCTTCCCTCGGGCGGTTTGGGAAGCAGTTCGAACTGGGTAACGGAGGCGGCTCCATGACGGTTGGAAGTACCAACACAATCACTGCCGGTATCTCCACCTCCGATGACCACTACATTTTTGCCGGTTGCCAGCAGGTGCTCGGTGTGGATATTACTTTCGAGCCCGCGATGGGCCAGGGGATCCTGACCGGTATTCCGTTTGTTCTGTTGCTTGAGAAATTCCATGGCGAAATACACGCCTTTCAGATCGCGGCCGGGAATATCCAGATCTCTGGGAACCGTGGATCCGACAGCCAGCACTATGGCATGGTTCTCCCTGAGTATGTCATTGATGCTGATATTGACTCCTACGTTGGCATGACACCGAAACGTAACGCCTTCCTCTTCCATGAGTTTAATCCTTCTCTCCACCACCCATTTCTCCAGTTTGAAATCGGGTATTCCGTAACGCAGCAATCCGCCGGGCTGATCATCCCTTTCGAATACGGTTACTGTATGACCGGCGTAGTTGAGTTGTGCCGCAGCGGCCAGTCCTGCAGGACCCGACCCGATCACGGCCACTTTCTTACCGGAACGCATATTCGGAATTCTTGGTTTCACGAAACCTTTTTCGAAAGCGATCTCGATAATATGCTTTTCAATTTCTTCGATTGCCACCGGGGGCTGATTGATGCCAAGCACACAAGCCGATTCGCAGGGAGCAGGACAAATACGGCCGGTAAACTCAGGAAAATTATTGGTGGAGCTCAGGATATCATAGGCTTCTTTCCAGTCTTTCTGGTATACGGCATCATTGAATTCGGGAATCACATTTCCCAGCGGGCATCCGCTGTGACAAAACGGAACACCGCAATTCATGCAGCGACCAGCCTGCTGGTTGAGTTTTTCTTCACTGTATTTTTCAATAAACTCCTGGTAGTGCTTCAATCTCTCCTGCACAGGTCTTTTTCCCGGGAGTTCCCTCGAAAATTCCATAAATCCGGTTGGCTTTCCCATTATCTTGGTTTGTCTTTGATGGTTGTAATGAATTACGCTTTCTGTGTAACGGATGGTGATTTCTGCTGCAATACCCGCTTGTAGTCTTTCGGAAATACTTTCACGAAATTCTTCAGCTGGTTCTCAAAATCATCAAGCACGAATTTGGCAACCGCGCTTCCGGTATACGCATAATGACGGGCGATCATATCCTGCAACTCCTGTACATCTTCCTCTCCTACAGGATCAATATCCACCATTTCACGATTACAGTTGTTGGCAAACCTGCCTTTTACATCGTACACGTATGCGATCCCTCCGCTCATGCCGGCTGCAAAATTCCGCCCTGTATCTCCGAGTATCACCACTCTTCCGCCGGTCATGTATTCGCACCCGTGATCACCGATGCTTTCTACCACGGCCCGCACTCCTGAATTCCGGACTGCGAAACGCTCACCCGCCTTGCCTCTGATAAAAGCTTCTCCACTGGTGGCGCCGTAAAACGCGACGTTACCGATGATGATATTTTCTTCCGGAGTGTAGGAGGCCTCCCTGGCAGGGTAAACGATCAGTCTCGCACCACTCAAACCTTTTCCAAAGTAATCGTTGGCATCTCCTTCCAATTCCAGGGTTACCCCATGCGTGTTGAAGGCTCCAAAGCTTTGACCCGCAGTACCATTGAATTTAAAATGAATGGTATCATCAGGCAGCCCGGCCGCTTTATATTTCTTAGTGATTTCATTGGAGAGAATGGTACCCAGCGTACGGTCGGTATTCTTCACCCTGAATTCTCCAAACACCCTTTCCCCGTTATCAATTGCCGGCTTTGCTTTCTCGAGCAACTGCCAGTCGAGCACACTGTCGATGCCATGATCCTGTTCTTCCATTTTGTACAAACCGGTAAAGGCATGCGCGGGTTCCTTGTACAGGATGGGCGACAAATCAAGCTTGCTGTATTTCCAGTGCTGGATATTATCTCTAGGTTGCAGGCAATCCACCTGGCCGATCATTTCGTTGACGCTGCGGAATCCGAGTTCGGCCATGATCTCGCGCAATTCCTGAACGAGGAAGCGGAAGAAATTCACAACATGATCGGGATCGCCGGTAAATCTTTTTCTCAACTCCGGATCCTGTGTGGCCACGCCTACCGGGCAGGTATTCAGGTGACACTTGCGCATCATGATACATCCTTCCACGATCAGCGCGGCTGTAGCCACTCCCCACTCTTCGGCGCCCAGCAGCGCAGCGATGGCAATATCCCTGCCGGTCTTCATCTGGCCGTCGGCCTGCACCACTACCCGGCTGCGCAATTTGTTTTTCACCAGGGTCTGATGCGTTTCCGCCAGCCCCAGTTCCCAGGGAAGTCCGGCATGTTTGATCGAACTGATCGGAGAGGCTCCCGTTCCGCCATCGTGACCGGAAATCAGGATCACATCGGCCTTTGCTTTGGCAACGCCGGCGGCGATAGTGCCTACCCCTGCCTTTGATACCAGTTTCACGTTGATCCTGGCCGCCCGGTTGGCATTCTTGAGATCGAAGATCAGCTGGGCCAGATCTTCAATGGAATAAATATCGTGGTGGGGTGGGGGTGAGATCAATCCCACGCCCGGTGTACTGTGCCTGGTTTTACCGATCCATTCATCTACCTTATGACCCGGTAACTGGCCTCCTTCGCCGGGCTTGGCACCCTGCGCCATCTTGATCTGGAGTTCGTCTGCTTCGGTGAGATACAGGCTGGTTACACCAAACCTGGCGCTCGCCACCTGCTTGATGGCACTTCTCATCGAATCGCCATTGGCCAGTTTCTGATAGCGTATCTCGTCTTCGCCACCCTCGCCGGTATTGCTCTTGCCGCCCAGGCGGTTCATGGCAATGGCCAGGGTAGTGTGCGCTTCCCACGAAATAGAACCAAAACTCATGGCCCCGGTAGCAAACCTTTTGTAAATACTTTCTGCCGGTTCTACTTCATCCACAGAAAGCGAAGGCCGGTTTCTTCTGAACTCAAAGAGGCTTCTGAGCGTAGCCGCCTTTTCACTCTGATCATTGATATATTTGGAGTACTTCTTGAAAGTGGAATAGTCGTTCATCCGGGTGGCATACTGCAACAGGTGTATGCTCGTAGGATTGAACAAATGAAATTCACCCTTTCGTTTCCATTGGTATATACCGCCTACGGGTAACCGATTAACAGGTATGTCTTTCCGGCTGAAAGCGAAGAAATGTTTGACGAGCGCCTCTTTGGCGATCTCTTCCAGGCCGATGCCCTGTATGCGGCTGACGGCGCCGGTAAAGCATTTGTCCACCACTTCCTGGTTAAGACCGAGTATCTCGAAGATCTGCGCGCCCTGGTAAGATTGCAGGGTGGAAATACCCATCTTGGAAAATACTTTCAGCAGGCCGTCACATACGGCTTTGATATAGTTATAACGCAGTTGTTCCCAGGTCAGATCGGTTTGCAGCAATCCACTGGCTTTCATATTACGGATAGTAGCCATGGCCAGATAAGGATTGATGGCAGTGGCGCCAAAAGCAAGCAGGCAGGCAAAATGATGTACTTCCCACACGTCGCCGGCTTCTACCACAATACCTACCTGTCCTCTCAATCCTTTCCGGATGAGGTGATGGTGAACAGCAGCTGTAGCAAGCAGTGAGGGAATGGACGCATGATCGCTGTCCACCGCACGATCGCAAAGAATAATAACTTCGAATCCATCATGCACGGCATCTTCCGCATAGCGGCACAAACGATCGAGTCCGCGCTTCAGGGAATCGGATTTTCCATCGGCCCTGAAATAGGTTTGCAGGGTTTTGGCCTGGAAGATACCGGTATCGATACTCCTGATCTTTTCCAGTTCTTTACTGGTCAGCACGGGTTGCTTGAGGGCCACGGTATGGCAATGCATCGGGTCTTCTACCAGCAGGTTTCCGTTGTTGCCCACGAAGGTGGCAAGGCTCATCACCATTCTTTCCCGTATTGGATCGATGGGCGGATTGGTGACCTGAGCAAACAATTGTTTGAAATAGGAGGAGAGGTGCTGCGGCTGATCACTCAGCACCGCCAATGGTATATCGGTACCCATTGAACCGATAGGTTCCTTCCCATCGAGCGCCATTGGCTTGATGATGGTGTCGATATCTTCGGTAGAATAGCCAAAGGCTTTCTGGTATTTCAGAATGGAATCGTCGGTGAGGTGCGTAAACTGCACCCGGGGCTCTTCCAGTTCTTCCAGCCTGATCTTGTATTGATTCAACCAGTCGCCATAAGGTTTCTGGCCGCAAATTTTTCTTTTCAGTTCTTCGTCGCTGATGATACGTCCCTGTTCCATGTCAACCACAAACATCTTACCCGGCTGCAATCTTCCTTTTTCGCGGATCATGCGGGGATCAACCGGCAGCACTCCGGTTTCGGAGGCCATGATGACGCGATCGTCGGTGGTTACACAATAGCGCGAAGGTCGCAGGCCATTACGATCGAGTGTGGCGCCGATGATTTTTCCGTCGGTGAAGGAAATAGAAGCCGGGCCATCCCAGGGTTCCATGATGGAGGCATGGTATTCATAGAACGCTTTTTTTACCGGGTCCATCTGGTCGTTTCCATCCCATGCTTCGGGAATCAGCATCATCATCACATGCGGCAACGTTCTGCCGGTCATGGTGAGCAGTTCGATCATATTGTCGAGACAAGCGGAATCTGATTGCCCACTGGTAACAATCGGCAACAGCATTTCCATTTCGTCGTGTGTAAAGAAATCGGAGGTAAAGCCGTGCTCGCTGGTCTTGAGCCAGTTCAGGTTTCCCTGAAGTGTATTGATCTCACCGTTATGGGCGATAAAACGAAAGGGTTGTGCCAGCTTCCAGGAAGGAAAGGTATTGGTGGCAAAACGCGAATGAACCAGTCCGAATGCGCTGACGATTCTTTTGTTGTTGAGGTCGGGAAAATAATTCCTTACCTGCATACTGGTGAGCTGCCCCTTGTATACAACGGTTTTGTACGACAGGGAGGCGATATAAAACCCGATAGCGTCCTGTTTAACCGTGCTGTTGATCAGATGGGTGGCATGGTTGCGCAGCACGAATAGTTTCCTTTCAAAATCCGCCGGGTTGGAGATATGATCCGGGCAGGCAACGAATACCTGTTCCATTTCCGGTTCTACACTCAGGGCGGTTGGTCCGATTCCGTCGGGGTTTACCGGAACTTTCCGGTAGGTGAGTATTTCCAGTCCCAACTTCTCGGCAGTGCGGTTGAAAATATCACGGCATTCTTCTCTCAGTTTGATCTCTTTGGGAAAGAAAATCACTCCTACGCCGTAGCGACCAAAGGAAGGAAGGTGTATTCCCAGTTTCAGGCATTCTTCGAAGAAAAACTCATGGGGAGTCTGGATCATGATACCGGCTCCGTCGCCGGTGTTGTTTTCACAGCCACAGGCTCCGCGGTGCTCCATATTTTCGAGCACAGTGAGCGCATCTGAAATGTTTTGGTGGGATTTATTGCCCTTGATGCTGGCCACAAATCCGATTCCACAGGCATCACGCTCAAAGGAAGGGTGGTACAAACCGCTGTTGCTTGCCATCGTTGATAGTAAATTTTAGAAATTCTTCAATAAATAGGCGGGTTTCCATGAGGATATCAAAACTCATAGCAAGCAACTCTCTAAAAATAATAATAAAAGAGCATAATAATGCGGTTTTATTCAATTATTTTCCACATGAACGGTTGTTAGGAGCTGTGCCCCCCGGCGTAGCCGGGGGCGTTTGAAGTTTGGTGTTTGAGGTTTGAGGTTTACCGTTTGAGGTTTACTGTTTATTGGCTGCAAATCTCTGTTTTTAGCGGGTTAAAACGAAATAGCGCCATTGCACTACTAATAACCCTCCGCCAGGCATTTGGTTTACAGTGCCAAAAATTTAAACCCCAAATGGTAAACGGTAAACCTCAAACCCTTTTTACTTTTTACTTTTTTCCAAAAAACCCATTGTTCAAAATCAACATCTCATCCCTGCTATTTCTCATTTCACCCTTTGGCTTGCAACAACGCTTTCCTTTCGGTATACTATTGTAGCATGAAAAAATCAGTCATTCGCCTTACCGGCATGATCTTTTTTGTTTTACTGGGAGTAGCCGCTACTGCTCAACAAAAATTACCGGTGGATTCTCTTCTGGATGATTTTGATCGCCTCCATAACTGGTTGCTTGCAACACATCCGAAACTCTACTTTCATGCAGATTCAGCACACACCGAGTCGATGTGGAACGAATCAAGAAAAAAACTGAAAAAACCGCTGACAGCCGACGAATTTGAAAATATATTATCACCCCTGCTGGCACAATACAAAGATGGGCACACTTTTATGGATCTTGATCTGCAAAGCGAAAGCTTCGTCAGTTTTCAGGCGAAGGGGGGACTTCTGTTTCCTGTGGAGGTTCGTATTGTGGAAGATCAGTTGCTGCTGATGAACCAGTCTTCGACCGATTCGCTACCCAAAGGAGCACTGATAAAAAGCATCAACCATGTACCGGCTCAGGAAATTCTTGCCCGCTTGCTTCCCTCCTTCCCCGGCGATCATCCCGAAAATGTGAAAGCAACCATATCAAGGCTCTTTCCCTTTCTTCTTTGGAAATTTTACCGGTGGGAGGGTGATTTCAGGGTGGTAACCGACCAGCCGCTCAGTTCATTAAATATAAAGGGCATCGATGCCAAAGAATGGATGCAGCATATGTTTGGTTCTTCTCCCTGGTCGCTCACCTTGTACAGGGATCAAAAACTGGCCATCATTGAATGCAGAAGCTATACCGGAAAGGCCGAACGTACGAGAGCTGTGCTCGACTCATTCTTTACTATCCTCAAAAAAGAAAATATAACGAACGTTGCGCTGGATCTTCGTCGTAACGGTGGCGGCAATTCCTACCTCGGTGACATCTTCCTTTCTTATGTAACCACAAAACCGTTTTCGGCGATTCGTTCCAAATCATTCAGGGATTCAAGATTTCTTCAGTCGCAACCTGCGATGGAATGGCAACGAACAGCAAGGAAAGAATGGAAAAGAGAAGGTGAATTCTTAACACAGGAATTTGTTGCCCAACCGGGTCCTCCGCTGCCTGATAGCAGTCTGCGCTTTACAGGCCGGTTTTATCTGTTGACCAGTGCGAGAACCTTCTCTTCCGCGCATATGACGGCACTGGAGGTAAAGTGTTATGGATTGGGAACTATCATCGGCCAGGCTACGGGCGAAGATATTGACCTTACCGGTGAAATCGTGAGCTTTGAACTTCCCCACTCAAAGCTGGTAGCACTGGCCCCCACCTGCTCTTATAAAGCAGCAAAAGAATTACCACATCGAATGGGTGTTGAGCCGGACATTTATATTCCCCTTTCCATTAGCACGTTAAGACAATCCTCAGACCCGGAAAAAGACAGGCTGATAATGATGGTGGAGGGAAGGTAACTGGTTTATCGTTTCACGTTTATAGTTTCAGGTTATGGATGATTAAGCCTTAACAGCAACAACCAGGAACGAAAAACGATAAACGTGAAACGAAAAACGATCAGAGATTCGGTTGTGGCGTATATCTCAAATAGGGTTTTACCACTTTTACTCCTTTGGGGAATTTCTTGATGGCGTCTTCGGTAGACACTGCCGGTACCACAATCACGTCTTCGCCCGGTTTCCAGTCGGCCGGAGTGGCTACGCTGTAGTTGGCAGTAAGTTGTAAAGAATCGATCACCCGCAATACTTCCACGAAATTTCGTCCGGTAGAGGCGGGATAGGTGATGATCAGTTTGATATTTTTATCGGGGCCAATGATAAACAGCGAGCGTACGGTGGCTGTGGCAGAAGCATTCGGATGAATCATATCGTACAAAGTAGCCACTTTACGGTCCGGATCGGCGATCAGCGGAAAGTTGACAGTCGTTTTCTGTGTTTCATTGATATCTTTCACCCATCCGTCGTGCTTATCCATCGGATCCACGCTTACCGCCAGCACTTTTACATTGCGTTTGGCAAATTCTTCCGCCAGTTGGGCCGTTTTTCCTAGCTCTGTCGTGCACACTGGTGTATAATCGGCAGGATGCGAAAACAGTACGCCCCATCCGTTACCCAAATATTCGTAGAAATCAATTTCACCGGCAGTGGTTTGCGCTTTGAAATTAGGCGCAGGATCCCCTAAACGTAATGACATAAAGAAAGATTTAAGTTTTTAAAAAATAAAAGTACCTCAATCTTACTAACCTACCAAAGAAGTAGGGTTTTAGAAATGTGAAAAGACGTCCGGCGTGGACGTCTGTAAAGGTAACCCCTGTGACAATCAGTTTTTACCGGCCAAATACATTTGATTTTTTATTATCCCTGACAAGATCCTGTAGGGTCTTGTTTTCAAGGATATGCAGGGTGGCGTCTCTCACTCCTTCCATAATGTCATGCAAACCACAGTGTTTTTCATCACAGTTCTTGCAGCGCTGGTAAAAATAAAGGCTTACGCAGGGAAGCATGGCGATGGGTCCGTCGACGACCCTGATGATGGCAGCTACCTGAATTTTGGAAGGGTTCTTGGCGAGAAAATATCCGCCGCCTTTGCCTTTTTTACTTTCCAGGAAACCGGCTTTCCGGAGTTCCAGCAGGATATTCTCCAGGAATTTGAGGGGGATCTTTTTCTTTTTAGAAATCTCGGAAATGAGTACCGGACCCTGGTCGTATTTGTCGACCAGGTGAGATAAAGCCCTGAAGGCGTATTGTGCTTTTTTAGATAACATGCTTCAATCGTATTACTGCGAATATGCAACTAATTTTCCGTGTCTGAATCATCGGCTTTTTTACCGGTTGCCTTGGTAAGGGCCTGTCTGCCAAACCTGTTTTTAACCTCATCAATAGCTTTATACAACTCCGATTTTTTTTCGGCATTGGAGAACAGATTGGTCTGGATCGCCTCACTGGTCAACTCACTTAATCTAACACCCAGCAAACGCACAGGTTCGCCCTTCCGGTACAGTTTATGAAAAAGTTCACGGGCCACCGGTATCAGTTCATCATCATAAAACGTGTAGGGAATGGTGGTTTGCCGGGACGTGGTTTCAAAATCGGGATAGCGGATCTTAACAGCAACACAACCGGCCATCTTATTATCCTGCCTAATTTCATAGGACACTTTCTCAGTCATGCGTACCAGTTCATCCAATAACCGCTGCGGATCTTTGATATTTTCCTCAAATGTGTTTTCAGTCGACACCGATTTGGCCTCATGATAAGGCGATACCGGGGAATGATGAATGCCCCGGGCTTTATTCCAGAGATCGCCCCCAAATTTTCCGAAGCGGTTTTCCAGAAATTCAATGGGTAGTTGGGCAAGGTCGCCGATGGTTACAATATTCAATTCCTGCAGAGCCTGGTACAGATGCTCCCCTACTCCGGGGATTTTGTTGACCTTCAGAGGCGCGAGATATTCCTGTTCCTTTCCCGAGGGTATTTGAACATACCCGTTGGGTTTGGCCTCATTGGTAGCGATTTTGGAGACGAGCTTATTGGAGGCCAACGCAAAAGAAATCGGCAATTGGGTTTTGTCTATTATTTCCTGGCGAAGATCGATGGTCCATTGCCAGGGATCGAAAAAACGATCCATTCCGGTAAGGTCGAGGTAAAATTCATCGATGGAAGCCTTTTCAAAGAGGGGCGCTTTCTCTGCG
Organism: uncultured Chitinophagaceae bacterium; assembly: GCA_964605065.1. GTDB lineage: Bacteria > Bacteroidota > Bacteroidia > Chitinophagales > Chitinophagaceae > Endoryza. The sequence continues at coordinate 63,601 of CAZSAQ010000015.1, read as the reverse complement.
ATGATCTCTGTGACCCATCTGGAATATTTCGAGTATTCGCCGCGACTGCCTCCCACGATAACCGCCTGGGGGCATAGTCTGCGGGCCACCTGTATCGGCATCGCGGAATGCACTCCAAAGCGGCGGGCTTCATAACTGCAGGCTGCTACCACGCCACGCTCACGTCCGCCCACAATAACAGGCTTACCCTTCAGCGAAGGGTCATTGATGACTTCGACGGAAACAAAAAATGAGTCGAGGTCGAAATGGGCGATGATGCGTTGCGGCTCTTTTGACATGAGTCGTGAAAGTTAGCACTATTCGGGTAATGAAAAAGAGACGGTCGTCAGCTAAAAGGAGGAAGAAACGGAACTTTTACAGGAAGATGTCGAGGAGACCTTCCGGCAGATCGACAAGTATCTTTCTGTTTTTCTTGTCGACCTTCCTGGTAAACTCTTCATGAATGGGAATCAGGGCTTCTTTTCCTTTCCAGTCGATCCTGCACAGCAGTTGATGAGGTTGTTCGATCACTTCGAGGATTTCACCGATGTCTTCCCCTTTGTCGATGATATGAAACCCGAGCAGGGAGAGGGGGGCCGATTTTGCAGTATGTTTATGAAACTCCTCTTCCGTGAGCCAGACCTGTTTTTGCAGCAGTTTCTGTGCTTTTTCTTTCGTGTCTACACCTTCGAGCTGAATGAACAGTTCATCATGATCCTTGATCCGGCATGACTGGATGAAATAGGGCAACAATTCATCGCGGTTTACTTCCACGAACAAAGCTTCCACTCCTTTCAGCGCGGTTTTTTTACCCAGATGATGCTTTAGAATCATCTCCCCTTTCACGCCGAAAGTGGCCGCCAGTTTACCTATGGAAAAATATTCGGACAAGTGGGTTTATGGTTTGTTTACGGTTTGCTGTTTGAGGTTTACGGTTCGTTTGCGGTTTACTGTTTGCAGTTTGCTGAAGAATTTTTCAGCGTAATCTGTGTAATCAGCGTATTCAGCGCAATCAGCGTTATAAAAAAAATCCCGAACTACAAACAGCCCGGGATTTCAATAAGGTCGAAATCTATTTACATTAAGATTCTTCTCCTTTGGTTCTGCGTACCGGAGGGCCCATGCGACGAGCGCGCTTGTCTTTGGCTTCCGCTTCCTGACGCTTGCGTACCTGGGCTTCGTGTTCGCTGTGCCACTTCTGGAACTTATCCATTGCAGCAGCTTCATCGAACAGACCCAACTTCACACCGCGGAGCAAATGCTTCAGATACAACACCCCTTTGAAAGAAAGGATTCGCCTTACTGTATCAGTAGGCTGTGCACCCTTGTGCAGCCAATCCAATGCTTTTTGACGATCCAGCTGTACGGTTGCAGGAACGGTGAGGGGATTGTAAGTACCTAATTTCTGGATGAATTTACCATCACGAGGAGAACGTGCATCTGCCACTACAATGAAGTAGAAAGGTCTTTTCTTAGACCCATGACGCTGAAGTCTGATTTTTACGGGCATTTTAAATAGAAATTTAAATGCGTTAAATAATAGGGTTACTGTTTCAAGGTTGCAAAAATAATAATCGAACAGAATTGACCAAAATTAATAATTATTGGCGGTATTTGGAACGAGCGGAATTTTTTCTACAGGTTTCATTTCCAACGATATCCGATACTCTTTTCGTGGTATGGCCCGTCTACAGGAATTCCTCTACCTCCCGGTCTTTTTATTTCTTCATACCGGGCATCATTCTGCCCATGGGCATCTTGTTCATCATCTTCATCATCTGCTTCATCTGATCGAACTGTTTCATAAAAGCGTTCACATCGTTGATGTCTTTCCCGGCTCCGGCAGCAATTCTTTTCTTACGGCTCATGTCGATGAGGTCGGGGTTCTGCCTTTCGGCGGGTGTCATGGAGTTGATCATGGCCTCGATTCCCTTGAAAGAATCGTTGCTGATATCAACATCCTTGATGGCTTTGCCCACTCCGGGGATCATTCCCATGAGATCTTTCAGGTTACCCATTTTCTTGATCTGCTCGAGCTGGGTTTTGAAATCTTCGAAGTCGAACTGGTTCTTTCTGATCTTCTTTTCCAGCTTGCGGGCCTGTTCTTCATTGAACTGGGCCTGTGCTTTTTCTACCAGGGTGGTGATATCACCCATGCCGAGGATACGCTGCGCCATCCTTTCAGGATAGAACACATCGAGGGTATCCATTTTTTCTCCGCTGCTTACAAACTTGATGGGCTTGTTGACGGTGTATTTGATGGAAAGTGCGGCACCACCCCGGGTATCGCCATCGAGTTTGGTTAAAACAACTCCCGAAAAGTCAAGCCGGTCATTGAAGGCCTTGGCGGTATTGACCGCATCCTGGCCGGTCATGGAATCCACTACAAACAGGATCTCCTGGGGCCTGACGGCGGTTTTGATATTGGCCACCTCGGTCATCATGGTTTCATCGACCGCCAGTCGGCCGGCTGTATCGATGATCACCACATTTTTATTTCGGGTGCGTGATTCTTTGATCGCATTACTTGCGATTTCTACGGCGTTCTTGTTGTCAGGTTCTCTATAAACATCCACACCGATCTGTTCGCCCAGTACTTTCAGCTGATCGATCGCGGCGGGGCGGTATATATCGGCAGCCACCAGCATGGGAGAAAGGCCTTTGCTGTTCTTTAAATAATTGGCCAGTTTGGCGCTGAAGGTGGTTTTACCAGAGCCCTGCAGGCCTGCCACCAGGATTACGGCGGGGTTGCCTTTGGAATTGAATTCGCTTTCTGTTCCTCCCATCAGCTCCACCAGTTCGTCTTTTACGATCTTGACCATCAGCTGGCCGGGGCTTACAGCATTGATTACTTTCTGACCCAGGGCGGTTTCCTTCACCTTATCGGTAAATTCCTTGGCGATCTTGAAGTTTACGTCGGCATCCAGCAGGGCTTTGCGGATCTCTTTTACTGTTGATGCGATATTCAGTTCCGTGATACGGCCTTCCCCTTTGATCTGTTTAAAGGCGGACTCCAGCCGTTCCGATAGATTTTCGAACATGGTCTCTAAATTTTCAATTCACTCAAAAGATATCCTTCTCCGTTGTTGGCCGGTTGGCTATTCAACAAGGCGGAAAACCAAAAAAGTGAATGGCGGCATTCACTTTTTTGGATCACAAATTTACAGTAAGATTATGGAAGTGTAGATTTTTGGTCGGTATTATCTTGATTTTAGATTAAACGCCCAGGAAACTGCGTAATTCCCTGGAGCGTGAATTGGTGCGCATTTTGGTGATGGCCTTGTCCTTGATCTGACGAACCCTTTCGCGGGTGAGGTTGAACTTCTCTCCGATATCTTCCAGGGTCATGGGATGATCGATGCCGATTCCGAAGAAATAGCAGATCACTTCTTTCTGGCGTTCAGTGAGCGACTTCATAGACCTTTCGATCTCAAGCGTCAGGGACTCATTGTGTTCGATATTGGTTTCGGCCCGATCGGCATTGGGATTCTCCATCACATCTACCAGGGTATTGTCTTCTCCTTCGCCCAGGGGTGTATCCACGCTGATGTGGCGGGCACTGGTACCCAGGGAAGCGTTCACTTCCTCTATATCCATTTCGAGCAGATCGGCGATCTCGTCGGCAGACGGTTCGCGCTCAAATTCCTGTTCGAGCTGGGAAAAGGCTTTTTGAATTTTGTTGGTCAGACCCACCTTGTTCAAAGGCAGTCTTACAATACGGGCCTGTTCGGCCAATGCCTGCAGGATGCTTTGACGAATCCACCAGACTGCGTAGGAAATGAATTTGAAACCGCGGGTTTCATCGAAACGCTGTGCCGCTTTGATCAGTCCCAGGTTTCCTTCATTGATCAGGTCCGGGAGCGATAGGCCCTGGTTCTGGTATTGTTTCGATACCGAAACAACGAAACGCAGGTTGGCCTTGGTCAGCTTTTCGAGAGCAGCCTGGTCGCCCTGTTTGATTCGGCGGGCAAGTTTTACCTCTTCCTCCGGGGTGATCAGCTCTACTTTTCCGATTTCCTGGAGGTATTTTTCCAGGCTCTGAGACTCACGATTGGTAATACTTTTCGTGATCTTGAGTTGACGCATGCTCATAGGTTGGCCTTTTAGGATTTAAATTGTTGACGGTTTTTTATAGAATTATTTAGAAAAACGTACAAACAGACCCTTTTCTTATGCGGGTGAACAATTAAAAACCCTCTTATTTTCAGGATTTTAGGCGCCGGTGGCCATTTCAGGCCCGAAAGAGAGGGTTTTCGCCTGCCGCCAAACCGGGAATGGTCGCGATATTTCGGCCCAATTCGGGTGATCGGACGAATGTTATTGATTCTGACCGCCAAATGGCAGCATTTTGAGTACAAAAAATATTTTGATGATAACTTTAATTATCTATTATTGCAACATTGGAAATCAAAAGGACAATACGGAGTAGATGAGCAAGAAACAACAATTTACCTTGGAGTACCCGGTCAGATGCTCTCCTTCCATTTTATACGAATTTTTAAGCACTCCCGCTGGCTTGCAGGAATGGTTCGCAGATAAAGTGGATGAAAGAGACAATGTTTTCAGTTTTTCCTGGAATGGCACTACAGATAAAGCGATGATGATTGAAAGCGAAGAGAACAAGTTTGTAAAATTCCACTGGATGCACGCCCCCGCTGACGAATACTTTGAGTTCCGGATAGAAAAATCGGAGGTTACTAATATGACCATTTTAGTGATCAAGGATTTTGCGGACAAAAAAGAAGTAAAAGACCAGAGCCAGCTTTGGGGATACCAGGTGAAAGACCTTTTCCACCGTCTGGGCAACTAACCGGCGAGCATGGCAAGCAGGCAACGATGCAACTCAAGCAGGATATCATTCATTTCCTTCCAACGATTGAAAGGCACCCTGACCGATAACTTGTAAAATTCCGCACGGATCAGCTTCTGTACGGATTCCGCATCGGCATGAGCTGTGAGCAACTGGTAGTTTTCTTCTTTCCATTCGTGGTCCCACTCCTCCCCGTTTACACAGAAAGCAAAACCTTTTGCGGTGAGTGTTTCCGCCTGCCGATGCAGCACGGGAATGTATTGTTCGGCATACCGACCCTTCAGATGCAGCGTGATCATGAAATAATGGCCCCACCAGAAAAGGGTGCGGACCGCGCAGGTATCTGTTTTTCCAAACAGCCGCGGCTGATCCAGAATTACATAAGGCAGCTCCTGGTATTTTTCTCCTCTCGAGATCTTCGGACCCGCCAAATACACTTCATCCGGAAACGGTGTACCCGACTGCTGTAAATTCTCGCATAAGCTTCCCAGCAACTGGTACACTTTCTCAATGATCCGGTTCTTGGTTCTGATCCATTCCGCATTCGATACCAGCTCCATTTCCAGTTCGGTAAGCCCCGTTTCAAAAGTTTTCATGATGAATTGATAGAGTTTTGTGAAAGCAGAAAGTTACTCGCAAAAAAGGAAGCGAAAAGAGTAAATTTGCCCCCATTCCGAAAGACTTTTCTTAAACCGGTAGTTAATTTAAACGCAGGCATTGATCAAAAAACTCGACATATTGGTACTGAAGGCCTTCATTGGGCCGTTTATTGCTACCTTTTTTCTGACGCTTTTTGTATTGATACTGCAGTTTTTCTGGTTGTGGATTGATGATTTTGTCGGCAAGGGTATTGATGCAAATACTTTTCTCTTACTGGTTGTTTATCTCAGCGCTACCCTGGTGCCGCTGGCGCTTCCCCTGGCCATATTGCTTTCCTCCATCATGACCTTCGGCAACCTGGGCGAAACATTCGAACTGGTAGCCATCAAATCGGCAGGCATCGGGCTGATGCGTTTCATGCGGCCACTGTTTTTCGTGGCGCTCCTGCTCTCAGGCATGGCATTCCTGTTCAACAACAACGTGATCCCGATCGCCAACCTGAAGATGAAAACGCTTCACAACGACCTGATCAATAAAAAACCCGCCTTCGATCTCCGGGAAGGACAATTCTACAATACCATTCCAGGTTATTCCATTAAAGTTTCGGAAAAGAAAAACGACAGCGTTCTGAACCAGATCATGATCTATGAAAACACGGGGTATATGAACGACAATGTGATTGTGGCGAAATCGGGAATCATGCGGGTCACCAAAGACAAACGATTCCTTGAATTCACGCTTCGCGACGGCTGGCGTTACCAGGAACGGGGCGATCGTACCAACAGTGAATTCATCCGGCTGGGTTTTAAAGAATATAAAAAAGTACTGGACCTTTCCGCTCTTAACCTGAACAGAACTTCAGACTCGGTCTTTAAAAATCGCTATGAGATGCTGAGCATTTCGCAATTGAATGTCAGTATCGATTCTATCGAGAAAAAAGTAAACGGTTTTGAAAAAAGAGTCAGGGGTGATCTGCAGGGATACCTGGTTTTTAGCAAATACCTCGACAGTGGCTGGAAGAAAGTGGAGATCCCTCCGGTAAAAGCCGCCTTGTTCACTGAATTATTGCCAGACAGCGCCCGCACCACCGTGGTAGATCAGGCCATCTCGTACACCAATTCTATTAAAGTGGCGCTGGAAGGTTCGGCAGTGGAATATGAGAACTACCGCAAGGAATTAAGGCTGCACCTCATCGAATGGCATAGCAAGATCACCATGTCGCTGGCGGTGCTGGTGTTGTTCCTGATCGGTGCCCCGCTGGGCTCGATCGTTCGAAAGGGAGGGTTGGGTACCCCCGTTGTATTTGCAGTGTCCTTTTTCGTGATCTTTTTCCTGCTGAATAATTTTGGCAGAAAATTCGTGAAGGAAGATGTGATGAGCCCGATTGCCGGCATGTGGCTGGCCACGGCGGTCCTTACCCCGATCGGAGTCTTCCTCGTTTATAAGGCTCTTCACGATTCACAATTATTTAATAAGGAGTTTTATTTCAGGGTTTCCCGCGGGGTGGCCGAGTTTATCTCCAAATTAAGACGTCGCCGGTCCCCATCCAGCCCTGCCACCCAAACAGATTGATTCTGTTAGGCAATCACCCCCATGGTTAGGTCATTTTTGCCGCTGCTTTCCGGTTGTTTTCCCGGAAATTCGTCTCAGACTGGGAATATTTATAATCCTGTTCATTACCCAAAAAGGTTATTGGCAGACTCGGAAAAAAGCTTCATCTTTAAAGCTCTTTCGATCTGAAAATTCATCCGTCCGCTTACTCATTGAAAACTCCCGCTTGCTAAATCCCGGCCAACCAGCCGGAGACTGTGTGTAAATTGCCCTTACTTTATCCAATCCTCTGTTATTCCCCACTGTTTGGTAGCCCCATTTGTTTAGGTCGAAATTTAATTATTTATGAAAAAAAACTACCTGCTGTTTCTTTTTGCAGCATTGTCTGCCAGTTCTTACGGACAGTTAAACATCCAGTCGGGTGCCACCTTCGTTGTGCAAAGCGGCGCTACTGTTACCGTTCAGGGTGATATCACCAGCAACGCGGACATCCAGGGTACGGGAACTATTTTGTTGAAAGGAAGTACCCTGCAGACTGTCAATATGAATGGCTTCTCCATTCAGAATCTGCAAATCGATAACGGAAATAATATTGCGCTTGGCGGCAACGTAACCGTTGGAAGCTCTCTTCTTTTTACTTCCGGAAAGATCCAGTTAAACACATACGATTTTACGGCGGGATCGGCCGCCACACTTACGGGATATGATGGCACCAAGTATTTTGTGACCAACAATACCGGTCGCCTGATCCGTTCTTCCCTCGGAAACAGCCCCTTTACCTACCCGGTGGGATATGATCTGACTACCTATAACCCTGTTACGCTGACGCAAAATGGTACAGTCGATAATATCGGGGTACGTTGTTTATCAGGCGTTCTCCAGAATGGCAGCAGCGGATCGCCCTTCGTGAAGGAAGTGGTAGATGCGAGCTGGGCCGTTTCGGAAGGAACTGCCGGTGGCAATAACCTCACCATGACCACCGGATGGAATGGTACCGATGAACTGACCGGATTCAACCGTAATAAAACCGGAATTTCCAATTATGACGGCATAGGATGGGATATGACCAATGCACAAACGGGCGCCTCCAGTGGCGCCGGACCTTATGCCATTACCCGCAGCAATATCACGAGCCTGGCCAATGGAGGCATTTTCGCCGTCGGAACCCGGCCGGTAATGACCCAATTGCTCGTTTCGCCCAAGGCGCTCTTACAGGGTGCTGTTAATGGAAGCACAGGAACCATGACGGATCTGCTCCGGTCGGGCGGCCTGATTCCTTTAGCCGATCCCTATACCGGGCTGGCAGGTTTCACTCACAGCGGCAGCGGCGGCGGAGAGTCCATTCCTTCCACAGTACTGAACACAACAGGAACCAATAACGATATCACCGACTGGGTATTTGTAAGCCTGCATGACGGAACCACGGGTACCGTTTTATCTACGCACTCCGTATTGGTACAGAAAGACGGCTTCGTCGTAGATGTAGATGGAACCAACACCAAAACCAACTTTGTCAATTTCGCCGGATTTACAGCCGGCAACTATTATGTTTCTGTTCGTCACAGAAACCACCTGGGTGTAAGATCCGCTTCCACCCTGTCTCTCAGCAGAACCAGTACTACTTCCCTTGATTTCACTACATCCCTGGCCACCGCCTTTGCCGGATCGGTAACCAACAACGCCATGGCTACCCTCGGCGGCGGATTCTTTGGACTTTGGGGCGGAGATATCAACAGGAATAAAAACGTCAAGTTCAATGGACCCGGTAACGACCTGAACGAACTGCTCAACACCTGCCTGAGTGGCAACAAAACCATTTCGATTAACGGATATTCTCCCTGCGATATCAACCTCGACAGGGTGACCAAGTTCAACGGTCCGGGTAATGATCTGAACGTTTTGCTTAATACGATCTTAGGCGGTGATAAAACCAAGACCATCACACAACCTAATTTCTAAGCTTGTAAATCATCTCTCAATAATATTTGTATGAAGAAAGTTTTATTCCTTTTGCTCGGTTTATGGACGTATGCATCGAACGCCCAGACTTCTGTTCAGGCGGCAATCGTTAAAAGCGGCGCCAACAAAGTAACCGTTTATTGTGTGCCCAACTCCGCCATCAACAACGTGATCCTTTCCAACATCACCATCGTGATCAGCATTCCGAAACAGCCGACCAACCCTACCATTACGGTATCCAACAAGTATGGTTTTACCGGCATGGCCTGGGTGTCTGCCGATAATAACGCGAATGCGGAAGTAACCGGTCACAGCGCTCCCTATGTTGATCCCGCTCCGGGAGGAAGAGCCTATTACACTTTTTATGGTAATGACCTTACCAATTCATACACCACACCTACAGACTGGGCAGCCAATTCTAAAAAGCCTGTAGCCGATTTCACGTTCTCGAGCCTGGCCGGTATTACCGATGCGGAGATCCACATCGATGACCTCTCCAACGGCAGCTGGGGAAGCGGCAGCCCTACCGGCGTTGATTCCTACTGGTATATTACGCAAACCGGCCTGGGTGATGTAACCAATACCACGCAGATGTTTCTCGGTACCGGCGCCATCAACAACGGTGGTAACTCCTTTTCTTTTTCTCCCGCGCAGGCACTCACATTCCTGCCCGCATTTTTCCAGGAGTTCAACGTAAACAAATCGGGCAACTATGATGCTGCTCTTACCTGGAGCACCACACAGGAGCAAAATGTATCTCATTTCATTATCGAAAGAAGCGCCAACGGAACCAGTTGGGGCAAGGCTGGCGAGGTAAAGGCCAAGGGCAATTCATCAACTCCCACCAAATATTCATTCACCGATGTGAAAGTGTATGACGGTGTGGCTGCCTCCAAAACAGTATTCTATCGTATCAAAGCAGTAGACCTGGACGGACAAGAGAAATTATTTCCCGTTCGGTCACTGAAGTTTTCAGCCACCGGGAGCAAAGAGATAAGCATTTATCCCAACCCCGCCAAGGACGGATTTACGCTCAGCATCCCGCTGATCTCCAATACCGGCAAGATCAGGCTGAACCTGATGAACAGGCTCGGACAGGTAATTCACAGCCGTGAAATCAATGGGGCAACAGCGGCCAATTATTATTACGACATCAAAACTCCGGGAGTTATTGCCGGTGAATACATGCTTCAGATCATTCGGGACGGAGAGTTGCTCGACACCAAAAAAGTGATCGTTCAACGATGATCACCGGATACATTCCGTTGATCATACCCTTTTAATTTCTTTTTTCTTCATGCACACAGCCTTTGTTGGGATCGCTTGAAAAAGCAGGAACAGCAAAGGTTTTTTTGCGTGTGCCCCTGTTCAGCGGGCTGGGGCGATTTCATTACATTTGCCCGAAATCATTTCATTGACTCCGCAACAGGAAAATCTTCGTGTTCAAAAATGGGTGGTAACCGTAGCGGTCATGCTGTTCCTCATCAAAGTGACGGCCTATTTCCTGACCCATTCCATCGCGATCCTTACCGATGCGCTGGAAAGCACTGTTAATGTGATCGCCGGCTTTGTGGGGCTCTACAGTCTGTATGTGGCTTCCAAACCAAAAGACATTGATCACCCCTATGGACATGGAAAGGCCGAATTCCTGTCGGCTGCTGTGGAGGGAACCCTGATCATGGTGGCAGGCGCTATCATCATTTACAAAGCCATCGAAGGTTTCATTCAGCCCAAAGAGCTTCATGAACTTGACTGGGGCATCCTGCTCGTGGCGATCACCGCTGTCATCAATTATTTTGTGGGATGGATCAGCCTGAGCAGGGGGAGGCGGAACAATTCACTGGCCCTCGTGGCCAGCGGTAAACACCTGCAATCCGATACCTGGTCTACCCTTGGTATTATTGTCGGCCTCGCCCTGATCTATTTTACCGGCCTGAACTGGATCGACAGTGTAGTAGCCATCCTGTTTGCCCTGATCATCCTGTACACCGGATACAAAATACTTCGCAGTTCGATTGCGGGCATTATGGATGAAGCCGACATCGAGCTGCTCCGGAAAATGGTGCTGTTGCTCAATGAGCAACGGCAGCCAAACTGGATCGATATTCACAACCTTCGCGTGATCCGTTATGGCGGCCAGTTACATGTTGATTGTCATCTGACCGTTCCCTGGTACCTCAATGTACAGGAAGCGCACAGCGAGGTGGAAGCGCTGTCGGCGCTGATCAAAAAGGAGTTTGGCGATGCCATCGAATTTTTTGTACATACCGACGCATGCCTAGATTTTTCCTGTTTCATTTGCCAGAAAACCGACTGCCAGGTGCGCCGGCATCCATTTGAAGAAAAGATTGAATGGACATTGAAGAGTCTTTTATCCGATAAGAAACACCAGCGCGCAATGAAATAGGACCGCCTTACCCGCTCGCAGGAAATGGACTATATTCGCCCCAATAAATAATCCGATATGCAAGCTTGGAAAGAATACCAGGAAAAGAACAAAGAGAGATTTTTGAATGAACTGCTGGAGTTATTGAAAATTCCCAGTGTAAGTGCAAGAAGCGAACACAAGCCAGACCTGATTCGCTGCGCTGAGGCGGTAAAAGACAGCCTGTTGAAAGCGGGCGCTGATAAAGCGTCAATCTATGAAACGGAAGGCCATCCCATCGTTTACGGAGAAAAGATGATCGATCCTTCGGCGCCAACCGTACTGGTGTACGGTCACTATGATGTGCAGCCTGCCGATCCATTGAACCTCTGGACCACTCCACCGTTTGAACCCACCATCCGCGATGGGAAAATATTTGCCAGAGGATCCTGCGACGACAAAGGACAGTTTTACATGCACGTGAAGGCGCTTGAAATACTGATCAGCACCAATTCGCTTAAAACAAATATCAAGTTCTGTATCGAGGGCGAAGAAGAAGTGGGCTCTCCCAACCTCGCCAAATTCGTATCCTCACACAAAGATCTCCTGAAGGCCGATGTGATCCTGATCAGCGATACCGCCATGATCAGCCTCGAGCATCCTTCGATCGATATTGGTGTTCGCGGACTCAGCTATATTGAAGTGGAAGTAACAGGTCCTAACCGCGATCTGCACAGCGGTGTTTACGGAGGCGCGGTAGCCAACCCCGTTACCATACTCGCCAAAATGATTGCCAGCTGTCATGACGAAAACAACCACATCACCATTCCAGGTTTTTATGATGACGTGGTGGAAGCCACTCCGCAAGAGCGAAAGCTGATGGCCGAAGCGCCCTATGATGAAGAGGAATATAAAAAGGACCTGGGCGTAACCGCTCTCTGGGGCGAAAAAGGATTCACCACCAATGAAAGAACCGGCATCCGGCCCACCCTCGAGCTTAATGGGATCTGGGGAGGATATACCGGGGAAGGCGCAAAAACCGTTCTTCCTTCCAAGGCATTTGCCAAGATATCCGCCAGGCTGGTACCCAATCAGTCGTCCCCAAAAATCACCGAAAAACTGTTGACCTATTTTAAAAGCATCGCGCCGGCCGGTGTAACCGTAAAAGCAGAAGAACACCATGGCGGCGAACCCTATATGACACCGATCGATTCAATCGCATACCAGGCTGCCTCCAAAGCGATTGAAGCCACATTCGGAAAAAAACCCATCCCGGTAAGAGGTGGGGGAAGCATTCCCATCTGCTCTTTGTTTGAAAAAGAACTGGGCGTCAAGATCGTGTTCATGGGCTTTGGCCTGGATAGTGACAACCTGCACAGCCCGAACGAAAAATTTGACATCGCCAATTTCTACAAGGGCATCGAGACCATCCCCTACTTTCACCAGTACTTCGCTGAGCTGAGCTGAGTTCGCAAATACACGCGCAGGAATAACCGGGAATTCTTATTTTTAAGAAAAAGAATGCGGTTATTCCTGTTTTTATTAGTGGCAGTCGCCGGTTCCTCTTTCGTTTCGCATCCCACCCTGAAAGTGCAGCCGATGAAAGTGAAAGTTGTCGGAAAAATAACCGGATATAAAAAAGGAAACGACAATGGCTTTATCACCTTTCGCACCTATGGCCTTAACGGAAGATCCAGGGATACTGCCATCGCCATTGGCGCCGACGGCACTTTCAAAATAGCGCTCAGCCAGCCGTTTGCTGGAGAGTTCTCTGTTTCTTACAAGGGAGAATTCCTGACGCTGATGGCGGTAGATGGCGATCAGATCGGACTGAACATCGATGAAAAAAAATGGAAGCCCGATGATGTTTCACAAGCCTATACAGTCACCGGAAAACAGGCAGCTTTCACAAAGGCCATTAATGAATGGATCAATTACAAGAGAGCGCATTCATCAGCCACCCAGGCCGATTGGGGGGAAGGAGACAGGAAACCTGCGGATTCAACATTTATCCGCCAGCGAAAAAAACAGATGACGGAAGAAATCGCCACGCTGAAGAAGTTTTGCCAGGGCAAACCTCTTCCCAAAGGTTTTTACGACTGGGCCCGCAATTCACTTATGTACCAGGCTGGGCACGACTGCGCCTTTTATTGTTTCGCCGGCAAGCGAAATGATTATACCACCGACAGCCTGCTGATGAGTTACCTGAAGTACTTTCCATTGAATAACGAATCGGCTCTGAAAAATGCGGATTACTATCAATTTCTTTCATTACTGACCTCCGATCTGCAGATCATTGTAAATATTAACAAAACCTACGACAGTTTAAAAACCAGCTATGGGAAGAACAGCGTGCCTATTTATCTGTCCCTGTATGATAAATACTCAAGCGGGCTCGTACGCGAGCTGATCTATCTGAATGCCTACCAATCCATTCATCCAAAGTTTTCCGAGCCGTACTGGAATAACTTTCGCGATACGATCCGTGATGAGGTGCTCGCATTGAAACTAAAACAATCGAGGGAAGCCGCAAAAATTCCATTTACGCCTGCCGACATCCCTGCAAAGATCAGGGCCGCCGCTGTTGACAGTTCCATCAAAACCAGGCTGCTGTCTGTATTTGAATCGCTGTCCGATCAAAACGTACTGATTGATTTCTGGGGAAGTTGGTGCGGCCCGTGTATGATGGAACTGCCGCATTATCCCAAACTGATGGACTCGCTGAGAAACTCACCCATCCGATTCCTTTTCCTGTCGGTATCGACACCAGAAGCCGAGGTGGACAAGGCCCGTAAAATGATGGGCGACCGTGCTACGTTTGTGAATCTCACCGATAACGAAGCCCGTCTGATGAACAATGTGTTCGGGTTCAGTAGTTATCCCAGTCATTTCCTGATGGGGCCCGGTTCGCGCACCCGCGAATTTCAGTTTGTCAGTTTGCGCGCAGGATCTATCAATCCGGATCAGCTGAACAAATTCAGAAAAAGTCTGCAATGATTTAACTTGCGTACTATGTCAGAGGCAAAAGAAAAACTGAGGCTGGACAAATATTTATGGTCTATCAGGCTGTTTAAAACGCGCAGCCAGGCCGCAGAAGCCTGCGATAAGGGCAGGGTTAAATACAATGGCGATGCCGCCAAAGCGTCGAAAACGGTGTCTGTCAATGACGAATATGAAGTCAAGACGGAAGCCAAGCGATGGAGGATAAAGGTGACAGGCCTGTTACATAACCGTGTACAATACAGCGAAGCCATCAAATACTATCTGGACATTACTCCTGCTGAAGAGATCGAAAGAATTCAATTCCAGGCCGCCAGTTTCCATACCGGGAAAAGACCCAGCAAGATCGGTCGCCCCACCAAAAAGCAAAGAAGAGATCTGGAGGATTTTACGGGGTCATAGGTTTGAGGTTTGAGACGTTTATCGTTTCGGGTTTAACGTTTCACGTTTTTCATTCGCTATTCGTAATCCGTCATTCGTAATTGCATTTGTCTTGGCCCTTTTACGAATTGTCGCATTGGCTCATTTTCCTGACTATCTTTGTTCCATGCATATCGATATCATTACTGTTTTGCCAGAATTGCTGGAAAGCCCTTTGCAGCATTCCATCATGAAACGTGCGCAGGACAAAGGTTTGCTCACGGTAAGAACGCATCATCTGCGCCAATGGGCCGTTAATGAATACGGTACGGTTGATGACTATCAATACGGTGGCGGCGCCGGAATGGTGATGATGTGCGAGCCACTCGCAAACGCTATTGAATCCCTGTCCAGGGAAAGAACATTCGATGAGATCATTTACATGACTCCGGATGGTCCTCGCTTCGATCAGTCAACAGCCAACCAGCTATCCATGAAAAATAATCTTTTGATTATTTGCGGCCATTATAAAGGGATCGACGAGCGGATCCGCGAACATTATGTTACCAAAGAAATTTCCATTGGAGACTATGTGCTCAGCGGTGGAGAACTCGCCGCGGCCGTTGTTGTAGACGCAATCGGGCGTTTGCTGCCGGGCGTGCTTAATAACGAAACTTCGGCGCTATTCGATTCTTTCCAGGATAACCTGCTCGCGCCCCCTGTGTATACCCGACCCGCTGATTTCAAAGGATGGAAAGTTCCGGATATCCTCCTAAGCGGGGACCTAAAAAAAATTGAAGACTGGCGCCATGAACAAAGCATTCAGAGAACAGTCAGCAGAAGACCGGATATCCTAAGAGGAGAACAGTAAGTTTATAGTTTCTCGTTTCACGTTTCAGGTTTATGTTCCTGGCAACAAAAGATAGCAAGCAATACGATAAACTTGAAACAATAAACGTGAAACGATAAACTAAGCGCGCACTTCCACAAATTCGGCGAAGCCCAGCAGATCCCAGAAGATATTTCCCGTAACGGCTTTCCCACGCAGCCATCGCAATACAATTCGGGCAGGAAATACAACTACATAAAACCAGCTTCTGCGCATCCCCTTCCTGATCACCTGGTAGCCATTTTGGGTGAATAACCCTGCGAGCTCATCAAAAGAATATATCCTTACATGGGTTGGATCATCGTGATAGTTCAGTGTTCCTTTCATGGAGGGAAGGGTGGTGCTTTTTTGTCCGGGATACTCCACATACAATATCCCCCCCGGCTTCAGTTTCTTCATCAGTCCCAGCAATACAAGATCGCCATTGAACAGGTGTTCGATAACATGGACTACCAGGATGGCATCAAAATAACCATCAGGAATATCATCGAACGCCAGCTTTGTAAGATCCATTTCGTAGAATGCCTTCATCTTCGCAAACTCCTGCTCATCGTTGTTATACTCTTTATTGAGGTCCAGTCCATGGTATTCACAGGAAGGGAAGAGTGACAAAGTCTTGCTTGCTGAATTGTTGCCGGCTCCGATGTCCAGTAAAGTGAACGGACGATTCCCGAAATGCACCTGCAAAAAATGAAACTTGGGGTTTTGTACCCGTATCCATCTGGTAAGGGAGGAAAAAAAGGACATGTAATCTTTATGAGTTTCAAAGATAAGCGTATTGCAATCGTTTGCCCCAAATTTCGGTTGATTGCGCTTCCTGCATATTTATTAAGGATATTGCATACCTCAATCAAAGCGTATGACATCTAACCGCCGCCATTTTCTACAGAAGTTAACCGTTGGAGCCAGCGCGCTGCTGGGCACCCTTCCGGTACTGGCCAAAGTTAAAAAAGACCAGGCCGACAGGCTGGTTGCCGATGGGCACCAGGCGGGTCCACAAACCTTCAACATGTGCGGATATGCGGCTCCTAAACTGGATGTTGTCAGAATCGGTATCGTGGGCCTGGGCATGCGGGGAAGCGATGCGGTAGACCGGCTGAGTTATATTGAAGGAGTAGAGATCACCGCTCTTTGCGACAAATATCCCGACCGGGTGAGCGCTGCGCAGAAAACGCTGGAGAAGAAAGGAAGACCGAAAGCAAAAGAATACAGTGGCAACGATGGATGGAAAGCTCTTTGCGAAAGCAAAGATGTAGACCTCGTATATACACCCACTCCCTGGGAACTGCATGCGCCGGTGGCACTACGTGCCATGAAAAACGGCAAACATGCGGCCACTGAAGTAAATGCGGGGCTGTCGATCGATCAGTGCTGGGAGCTGGTTGAAACGTCGGAAAAAACAAAGCGTCATTGCATGATGCTGGAAAACTGTTGCTACGATTTCTTCGAATTGCTGACACTGAATATGGTTAGAAACGGGCTGTTCGGCGAGCTGGTGCATGCGGAAGGGGCGTATATCCACGACCTGAGCCGCGACTATCTCTTCAATAAGAAGGCTTATGCGGATATGTGGCGGCTAAGAGAAAACGCCAAACGAAATGGCAACCTGTATCCCACTCACGGATTGGGACCTATCGCCCAATGCATGAACATCAACCGGGGCGATAAAATGGATCACCTCGTTTCCATGAGCACCAATGATTTCAGCCTCGCTCCTCTGGCAAAAGAAATGGCCGACAAAGATGGCTTCTTCAATGAATTTGTCGGTAAACATTACAGAGGGAATATGAATACCACCATCATCAGAACCAACAAGGGAAAAACGATGATGCTGCAGCATGACGTGTCTACACCACGGCCTTACTCCCGCATTCACCTGTTGAGCGGCACCAAGGCAGTGGCACAAAAATGGCCTGGTCCCGAAAGGATCGGCTTCGGACACAGCTGGGCCAAACCGGAAGAACTGAAATCCCTGTACGATAAATATTCTCCCCCGATCGTCAACCATATTGGTCAAATCGCCAAGGAGGTCGGTGGCCATGGTGGTATGGACTTCATCATGGACTGGCGGCTGATCGACTGTCTGCGTAACGGGCTGCCACTGGACCAGGATGTTTATGATGCAGCCTCCTGGAGCAGCATCATTCCACTGACTCAACAATCGGTAGACAACAAATCAAAAACCGTGGATGTGCCCGATTTCACCAGAGGAGCCTGGAAAACCAACAAACCTCATGATCTTACATTAAATGGAGGCGGCACAACGGGTGTAAGGAAGAATTGAGCCAAGAGGTTTGCTGTTTACAGTTTGCGGTTTACAGTTTTTTAGAACTGACTTTATAGATGTAAATAAAACCTTACGTTAATGTTGTTTTACCTGAACAAACGGTAAACGGTAAACTGCAAACAGCAAACCATTCTAATAAACTAATAAGCCACCACTTCAAAATCACTTCCTTTCACATTCCTTAGTGTGCGGAGGTCATCGTTGTTCCAGCGGTCGTCGGGTGCGCCGCTGATGTACAGGTTGCTGCCAACATCCGCCAGGATGATCCCATATTTTTTCATAGCTGTCAGGATCACTTTCACGCTGGCAGGATAAGTGCTGATATCAAAGTCTTTACTTAACCGCAGCCTGGCTCCGAACGGCAATCCGTATGTGCCACCGGTTCCATTTACCTTATGGCGGGCAGGATAAATGTACGAAGGCTTGATCAGGCTCTTGGCAAGCGTAAAGCGGACGGCATGATCGATCACTCCTTTGGCTACTTCTTCATAACGAACCAGACCTGCCCAAATAGGAAGTCCTGCCGCATCGGCCGAGGTCCAACCTTCTGTACGCAGATTGTTGGATTGCAGATCAAACACGGCTCCCGAGGAAGCCTCCCAATGATCGCCGTTTACACTGGCATTGTATAGTTCGTACAGTTTCTTGTTTTGTACATCCACTGCAATGACATGCGCATCGCCGGATCCATTTCCTTCGATAGGAGCATTCAGCGGAATTGGAAAAGGACCGGCGTCACTTTCATCACCATAGTTATCATCATATCCATTACCACGGTACACCACATTTACTTTTTGCTGGCTTCCGCATACGGCTACATAAGGAATACCGATCGGAGCCCCCTCCCACAAGCCGCTTCCAAAATCAGGATGCAGTCCCGTGGTGGAAAACTGCGCAATGATCCCGGCATTATTGGGGTGGATGGCTGATTGGGAAATATCCTGGTTCCAGGAATTGCTGGCAGGGAACGTGGAAATATTTTCGGCTTCGGCACGGGTGGCAGTACATCCCGGAGTGGCAGGCTGCTCGGGTGTGCCGGGTGTAGTTCCCCCCTTATCATTGCTTCCTTTTTTACAGGAAGTGATGAAAACCAATAGCCAGAAGAAAAAGAGGATCAGTAAGAGGTTGATAAAAAAATTGGCAGCGATGGTCCTTTTCATAGACTGGATTTTTTGGAAACGGATCAATTGATATGACTAAAATAGTGCCAAACAGCTTCTTCGGGAATCGTAAATATACCTTTTGCAGGACCGGATTTCCGAAATTAAACTCCTACCCCTGCGCAATAAATGAAAAGATAGCTGACCGCCCAAAGGCAGACAGCTATCTTTTCCGGATGATTTTTATTTCAGCGTGAAAGTCCGATTACAGGAAGCGATTTCTCACGGATCAGCTTGTTGAAATCCGCGATCTCCTGTTCTTTGATTGCCTTCAGTTGTCCGAGTTGCTGGTTACATTGGGCAGACAGCGCTGCATATACGTCCCGGGCCTGCTTGCTGGGGGGCATGTTTCCGCTGTTGGCCGCGTCGAACACTCCTGCCAGTTTATCGTTTAAGCGTATGGGGTAGTTCAGTACGTCCTGACCGCTGCGTGCTTTGGTTTGATAAAGTGTTTCTTCAATGGTTCCCAGTTTCTTATTGATCGAGTCTGCCAGCTGCTTTATTTCTTTGGGGCATTCCTTACCCTGGCGCGAAACGAAATCGTTGATCTGTCCACGAAGCGTGCGGATATCTTTGATGGCTTTCTGCACTTCATTGAACGTACCCAGCACTTCCTGCAGGAAATCAAACTGTGCTTCGTATTCCGGCTGGGTGCACTTGTAATTGGGATCGCCCAGCAATACGAATTTGTCTTCCGCAGAATCTTTATCCACCCGAACGGTGAAATAGTAATCACCCGGAGGCGCGATGATACCTGAGGGCACCCCGTTCCAGAGTATCATGCCCTCTATCCTTTCCGCGTCGGGATAGCGAAGGTTCCAGACAAACCGGTTAACCCCTTTGCCGATCTCCAGTGGATTTTCCTTTGAATCGGTTGAATAGGTCTTTATCAGTTTGTGATGGCGGTCGTATAGGGAAATGGAAGCCTTTGTACTGTCGGTAACTTCCCGGCAGTAGAAATTGATGACGGCGCCATTGGGGGGATTAGCGCCTGCATTGACAGGCGACCGCTGAAAGGCCGCAAATCGCGGATCGGGACCCGGTATTCTGAAAGCATCATTGGATGGATAGAGGTACAGATTTTTGCTGGCGAGTGAAGCGTCATTTTTCTGCACCATGGTAAGGTCGTCAATTACCCAGAAGGCCCTTCCCTGGGTAGCCACGATCAGGTCGTTGTTCTTGATGGCGAGATCGGTGATCGGCACAATGGGAAGGTTTAACTGGAACGATCTCCAGTTCGCTCCATCATCATAACTGATGTACATGCCGAATTCGGTTCCGGCATACAACAGCCCTGGTCTCTTGTGATCGGCGCGGAGGGCACGGGTAAAATGCAGCCTGGGAATTCCATTGGTGATCAGTTTCCAGCTTCTGCCATAATCTTCGGTCTTGTAAATGTAGGGGCTGAAATCATCGCTCTTGTAGCGGGTGCCAACAATATAAGCCGCCCCTTTCCGGAACGGATCCACCTCAATGCAGTTCCACATCATCCATTTGGGACAATCTTTCGGAGTTACATTCTCCCAGTTCTTACCCGCGTCCCGGCTTACGGAGATAATTCCGTCGTCGCTGCCTGTCCACAACAGGTCTTTTTCAATCCAGCTTTCTGTTGCGGTAAAGATGGTGCAATAATATTCTACGGAGGTATTGTCCTGTGTGATCGGTCCGCCGCTGGAAGCCTGGCGGCTCTTGTCGTTGGTAGTCAGATCTGGTGAAATCTGCTCCCAGCTGGCGCCTTCGTTTTCGGTTACGAAAAGGGCATTGCCTGCGCAGTACAATCGTTTAGGATTATGCGGGGAGAAAAATATGGGGAAGTTCCACTGAAAGCGGAATTTCTGTACATCGGCGCCTGCGCCCATGGGGTTGTCGGGCCATACACTGATGGCCCGGTTCTCACCGGTTTTATGATCCAGACGGGAGAGATAACCGCCATAGTTGCCGCCGTATACTACTTCAGGGTTTAATGGATCTGCCACAACATATCCACTCTCCGCACCGGCGGTTGGCTCCCAATCGTTCTGTCCGATCGAGGAGCCATAGGTTCTATAACGTATGCGTATAGTTGAATTATCCTGTTGCGCTCCGAGGATGCGATACGGGAAAGCATTGTCGGTCGATACGCGGTAGATCTGCGAGGTCGGCTGATTTTCATAAGTGCTCCAATTGTTCCCGCCATCGAAACTGATCTGCGCACCTCCGTCGTCCGCCACAATCATTCTTTGTCCGTCGGCAGGGTCGATCCACAGGTCGTGATGGTCGCCGTGCGGCGTATTAACGAATCTGAAATTTTTTCCGCCATCGCGGCTTACCATGAAGCCCACATTGGGACAATATACCGTGTTTTCGTCCTGCGGGCTTACAAATACCTTCGTATAATACCAGGCGCGCTGGCGGATATCGTTGTTGCTGCTCGCGAGTGTCCAGGTTTCGCCTCCGTTGCTGCTGACGAAGAGTCCTCCTTCCTTGTTTTCGATCAGCGTATATATCTTATCGGTATTGGATGGGGCGATGGCTACTCCAACGATGCCCCACACCCCTTTGGGAAGACCCTTCTTATTACTGATATTGGTCCAGGTGTCGCCGCCATCGGTGCTTCTCCACAAACCGCTGCCCTCTCCCCCGCTTTCCAGTGAATAGGGTGTGCGTATCAACCGCCAGGAACCGGCGTAAAAAACGGAGGGGTTACCGGGATCCATCACCAGGTCGGAGATGCCTGTCTGATTATTGATGAACAGTGTTTTTCGCCAGGTTTTCCCGCCATCGGTAGTTTTGAATATTCCCCTTTCCTCATTTGGACCGAAGAGATGCCCCATGGCGGCGATCCATACCGTGTTGGGATCGCGCGGATGGATGATGATCCGAATGATGTGGCGGGTATCTTTCAACCCGAGATTCTTCCAGGTTTTGCCGGCATCGTCGCTGCGCCACATTCCGCCGAGGCCTTCACTCACATTACCCCGCATGGTGTTTTCTCCTTCCCCCACATATATGATATTGTCGTCGGAAGGAGCCACCGCTACTGCTCCGATACTGCTGCCGAAATATTTGTCTGATATGTTCTTCCAGTTACTGCCGCCATCCATTGTTTTCCAGACACCCCCGCCGGTGGCTCCAAAATAGAAGGTATTTTTATTACGATAGCTGCCGGTTACCGCACCACTCCTTCCGCCTCTCCATGGGCCAACCAGGCGGTATTCTACTTTCTTTAACAATACATCATCTGCATTGGATGGGGCAGATTGGGCAATATTTTTCTTTTGTGCTGCTGCCCCCAGGAAAGTAGCCGACAGTAACATCACAAGCAGTGCTTTTTTCATAAACCGAAGATTTAGAATGAAAATTACAAACAAAATGGCTGTTTTGGCTCCGCCGGCCAACACTTGTTTTCGCCAGTTGCCGGTTGTTTTTTACCGCCTTGGGAAATGGCCCCCTAATTGGATTCACATTTTCACATTTTATTGGTAACCCGCAGGTCCGTTTTTGAATCTAATAGTTAGTAGCGACAGGACGAAAGACGGGAAGGGTAAACAGCAAATGATACGAACATGAAACAGAATTTACATATTGAAGCCGATTTCGACAAACCGGAATTGCTCAAAGACATGGTGGAAAAGCTGGTGATCAGGCACAATGAAAAAAACAATACTCCGAAGCGCACCGATCATGAAGCGCTTGATATTTCTTCTACAGAGGCCTACGTATGTGGCTCCCTCTCCATTGACGACGAAGAGGGTAACAAGATCAAACTGGCCTTCGATGGCAGTTTTCTTTTCTCCTGCATCAAAGGGATCAACGGAAGTTACGAAGTTACCTGGAGCAGCTCGTTGTCGTAGTGCACTCACCCAATAAACTATACTATTTATTCCCTTGAAAACATAAATGCCCCCGCAACCAGCGGGGGCATTCCTTTATGCAATCAGCTTGATGAATGGTTTCTTAGTTTCCTACCTTGAAGATCTTTTCGTCGATAGGCTTGTTCACTTCAATTTTGGTAACGGTGAGGTCGCCCTGTCCGAAAGCGCCACCGATGGAATAGGGAAATACAAACCCTTCGTCCGTTTTCTTGTAGTTGCTGAAGGTAGCCACTACTTCCGTTTCCTGACCCATTACAAATCCTTTGGCGGTTGTTTTGGAGATATAGTAAGTTTTACCATCGATGAAGAAGGTTCTTTCAAAACCGGAACCTGTGGTTACTTTGATCTTAAATGCCTCAGAACCATCAATGGTTTCCTTGCCAAGTAATTCGGCTTTGTATCCTTTGTCTTTGTAGTTGAACAGCAAACCGGCAATATCCAGTTCATCCTGGGCGGCTTTCAATTGTTCTGCCGGCATGGCTTCGGCGGCTGACTGTCCCATAAAAGGGAAGAACACCCAGCCTGCTGTAGGAGTTGTAATCACAAATCCTTCCTGGCCCATGGCAGAAATGTCTACCCGCTGCCCTACATTCTGTACGCGGGTGGTGATGATGGGAATTTCCATTCCCTGTACAGACATGGTAGCTTCCGTACGCACGGATTTCAGCGAAGTCAGTTTATCTTTTCCTCCCATTGCTTCGACGTGTTTGTCAACAATTTCATCAACTGTTTGAGCGCTTGCGCTCAGTGCGAATAGAGAGGTAACCGTAAATAAGGCAATACGCAGATGTTTCATGATGGAAGATTTTATGAATTTGATTTTTATTTTTTGATTAAGTGCTCTTTTTATTATTCTGGCTTGAACAGTTTGGGATCAACCGGTTTGTTGACTTCAATTTTTTCGACATTGGTTGTTACTACGGCACCTCCCATTCCCGGGCGGCTGATCGCCCTTGGGAAGACATAACCGTCGGGTGTCTTTTTGAAATCAGAATAGTCTACTTTGATTTCCACTTCTTCGGGGCGACGGTTGCCACCACCTCCTCCGCCTCCGAACATGCCAGCACCCATCGTACCTTTTTCGATGGTGCGGATAACATACCAGTTTTTGTTATCAATAAAATAATTAACTGATTTGCCGGATTTGCTGGTCAGTTTGATATTATAGGCTTCCACGCCATTGATGGTTTCTTTCCCTACCAGTTCGGCCTGTGATCCCTTGGCTGCATAGTCAAACAAGGGCAGCAGATCCATTTCCTTCTGCTGGCCGGCAACCGCTTCCGCGGGCAATGCCTCAAAGGCTCCGTCATTGCGGGGATTGGTAAACCAACCTTCTTTATCTGTAACGATCATGGTCATGGAGCCCCGGCCAAAATCCACTTCTGTACGGAAAAGCTTACCCTGCACCTTATACACTTTGGTATTGATCTCAAATCCGTTTTGCATTACAGCCACCGTTTCGGAGTAAACGGATTGAAGGGATTTCAGTTTATCGGCACCGCCGAGGGCATCTACATACTTGCCGATGATGTCGTCGGCCGTTTGGGCCCGGCTGGCCATGAATGCAGTCGTGAGGAGAAAAAGAGAAAACAGTTTTTTCATTTTTAATATTTGTGCTGTCAAAAATAGGAAGCTGTTTCGTTCGCTTCCTTAGTTTTATCTTTAATGTTATTTTATTCGTCCGGACCGGACCCACTCATACACTTGGTCGCATGAAAGATCTCAATATTACCGCTAACGTAGTCGATATTTTTGAAAAAAAGGTTTACCCGGCGTCAATTAAAATTCGGTCCGGCAGGATTGCCGGGGTTGACCCGCTTCCGGACGGGGTGGACGGCGGCAGCTTACCCTTTGCCGTTCCGGGTTTTGTGGATGCCCATGTGCATGTGGAAAGCTCGATGCTTTGCCCGGCCGAATTTGCCCGGCTGGCAGTCGTTCATGGTACGGTGGCTACCGTTAGCGACCCCCATGAAATTGCCAACGTCTGCGGGCTGGAGGGGGTCGACTATATGATCCGCAATGGCAATCAGACTCCTTTCAAGTTCAGTTTTGGCGCGCCAAGTTGTGTGCCCGCCACCGTTTTCGAAACCGCCGGTGCCAGCCTGGATGCTGCGGAGGTGGAACAATTGTTGAAACGACCTGAGATCCGCTACCTCAGCGAAATGATGAATTTCCCGGGTGTGCTCCACAAAGATCCGGAAGTGATGCAAAAGATCCGGTCAGCGATTGAACTGGACAAACCGGTAGATGGTCATGCGCCGGGGCTACGGGGCGAAATGGCACGCGAGTATATCGGGGCCGGCATCTCAACCGATCATGAATGCTTTACCCTGGAAGAAGCGCAGGAAAAGCTTTCTTTCGGTATGAAGATCCTGGTTCGGGAAGGCAGCGCCGCAAAAAATTTCGAGGCCCTGATCCCCTTGCTGAACGACCATCCCGATGAAATGATGTTTTGCAGCGACGACAAGCACCCCGACAGCCTGGTAGCCGGTCACATCAACCAGTTGTGCGCACGGGCTGCAGCCAAGGGAATTCCTGTTTTCAATATTCTGAAAGCGGCCTGCATTAACCCTGTATTACATTACCGCATGCCGGTAGGATTATTACGGTCCGGCGACCCTGCCGATTTTGTATTACTGGAAGATCTTACCCATTTTAAAGTGCTGGCAACTTATATCGATGGCATAAAGGTGGCGGAGAATGGGAAATCGCTGATCAGCTATGATCGAAAAAATGATTCAACCCCCATCAATCGGTTTCAGTGCAATCCCAAAAAGCCGGAAGATTTTGTATTCACCTCGGCAGAGCTGGGCAGGCAGGATGAAGACGGGCGTTTTATATACGTTATAGAGGCCCTCGATGGCCAGCTGATCACCCGGCAACTCAAGGCGGCCATTGAGGAAGGCGATCATATTCTGTCGTCCAATACAGACCAGGATGTCTTAAAAATAGTGGTGGTGAACCGGTACTTCGATGCACCTGTGGCCAAAGCCTTTATCAAAAATATCGGTTTACGCAAGGGAGCCATCGCTTCTTCCGTAGCCCACGACAGTCACAACATTGTGGCGGTGGGCGTCGACGATGATTCTATCTGCCGGGCGGTGAACCTGGTGATCGCTGAAAGAGGCGGAGTGAGCTGCGCATCGCCGGATGCCGATATCGTTCTCCCCCTCCCGGTAGCCGGACTGATGAGCGAAGAGAATGGATATGAAATAGCGGAAGCCTATACCGCGGTGGATTCAATGGCCAAATCACTCGGGTCTTCCCTGAAAGCGCCATTCATGACATTGTCTTTTATGGCCCTGCTGGTGATACCCCATCTGAAACTAAGCGATAAAGGGCTCTTCGACGGCGACCAGTTTAAATTTATTTGATAACTTTTATGACAAACCGGGAAAGTATATATTTGTGCAAGGCTCGAATATCTTTCACATGAATCAGTTGACCAACCAGTTCACAGAATCAGTTCAATCGTTTGTCCATCTCATCCACAGCGTATATCCCGTTTCGGAGGGTGCCCTTGAGTATGTCAGGGAAAAGCTGAACCTGGTCCAGATTTCAAAAGGTTCACTGCTGGTAGCCAGCGGCGATCATTGCGACCATTTGTATTTTGTAAGCCGGGGCATCCTGCGCGGATATGTTAAGCAGGACAACAAAGACATTACTACCTGGATCACTGCCGAAGGCGAACTGGTTACCTCTATCTCTTCGTACTACAAGCAAATACCCAGTATTGAAAATATCGAACCGCTGGAAGATTGTATCCTGGTGTCCATTCATCGCGATGATATGAACTACCTGTACCAACATTTTCCGGAGGTGAATACCCTCGTTCGCATCGTTCTGGAGAAATACTACCAGGATGCCGAAGAGCGGGCCTATATCTGTCGACTCACAGATGCCACTGCCAAGTACAACCGGTTCATCAGTACCAAGAGCCAGCTGCTGAACCGGATACCGTTGAAGTTCATCGCTTCCTACCTGGGCATGACCCTGGAAACCCTCAGCCGCATCCGCAGCCGGCTTTCCCACCACCGCCTCTGATCGGCCAGAATTTTCACCGTCTATTTCAGTCCTTTTACCGACAAAGGGGCTCCTGTTACCCCATGGCTATTGTCTGCCATGCCGGCAGGGCTTAGTTTTGGTTAAAATTGAAGCACATGAACGAATCAAGAAGATTTCAAAGGAGAATGAGGAGGAGAGAGAGAGATCCGAAAGGACATATATGGGCTGGCGCTTTTATCATCCTGGTAGGGGTGGCCGCGCTGGTGAAGAGTTATGTGTTCGGGCTGGACTGGATATTTTCCTGGCAAATGTTACTGATAGCCCTCGGCGTATTTATCGGCCTGAAGAGCGGATTCAGAGGCGGCAGCTGGCTGGTAATGATCCTGGTGGGTGGATATTTTCTTCTTGATCATTATTTCCGGCTCGACGTATCCACCAAAAGGCTGATCTGGCCCTCCTTGCTGATCCTGCTGGGCGGTTTCCTGATCCTTCGCCCCAAGAGAATGGATGAATTCTGGAAAGGCGATGGATGTTTTGACGGCAAACGCGAACCGCAGCCTTTTGAAGGCTCCCGCGAACCTCAGTCCATTCCGGTTAGTCCCGTTACGCAGAATGCCGATGAAGAGGTGTTGGAAGTAGTGGCCGTTTTTGCGGCTGTCAGAAAAAATATCTATTCCAAAAAATTCAAGGGAGGCGAAATAGTCAGTGTATTCGGCGGCGCGGAAATCAATCTTACACAGGCAGATTTTCAACAACAGATTGTTATAGAATCGGTACAGGTATTTGGCGGCGCCAAGCTGGTGATCCCTGCCGATTGGGTGATCCACAATGAGGCCGTGGCGATTTTCGGGGGAATTGAAGACAAGCGTCCGCAGCCGGCCTCACTGACCGCTCCTGAAAAGATTCTGGTGCTGAAAGGATTCGTGATGTTCGGTGGAATCGAGATCAAGAGTTACTAGCCTTATTACAACCATTCCATACCAATAATATCATTCCATTAAACCAAACTATTATGAACTGGTACCTGGCCAAGATCGTTTACAGGATTATCTGCGGGGAAGGAGATCATACTCCACAGTTCGATGAGCAATTGAGACTGATCGCCGCTACTCATGAAGAAGAAGCCTTCCTTAAAGCTCAGCATATCGGAAGAGAGGAGGAAGACTGCTTCCAGAATACCCGTCGTCAGCAGGTGAGCTGGCAGTTCATCAATGTGGCCGAACTTTATCGTTTGTCTGAACTGATCGATGGCGCGGAACTGTACTCCACCATACGTGAAACGGACAATGCCGATCATTATACTGACACCGTTCACCGGAAGGCGGCCCATATCCGCGAAAAAACCACTCATCAACTGTTACAGCTCATTTAATATTTTTCCGTGGGGAGTTCACCATTAACCAGCATTAAAAACAGGTTCCTTTTCGCGATCAGCTGGCTGATCTGGAGCCTTATGTACTTCAAGATGCTGCATGTAGACTGGGAGATCAATTGGGTGTTCGCGCTAACCGACACGCTCCTCACCAATGGTCTGCTGATCACTACCTGTTTATTGATCATGACCAACCTGCGTTTTTACAATCCCAGGAAAGGAAAGTTTGTTCATCTGCTGGTGCTTTGCCTGGCCGTGAGCGGACTTTGGACCGGATTGGTAAAACTCGGTCTTACGCTCCTGCTAACCGGTGAGGCTTCCTACGACAGCTTCCTGGAACGTTCGATGCCCCTGCGTTTTGATATGGCGCTGTTGATTACCGGTTGCTGTTCTTTGATCAGTACCGTTTGGTTTTCGCAGGAAGAACAAAAAGAGAATGAACAACGCAAAATAGATGCTGAAAAGCTGGCAAGGGAAGCGGAGTTGTACAAGCTGCGTCAGCAGCTGCAGCCGCATTTTCTATTCAACAGCCTGAACTCCATCAGCGCGCTGGCGGCTACCCAACCCCAGCAGGCCCGTAAAATGATTCAGCAGTTGTCGGATTTCCTGAGAGGTACTTTGAAAAAAGAAGACCTGCAGCAAATACCGCTAAAAGAAGAATTGCAATACCTGAACCTGTATCTTGAGATAGAAAAAGTGCGATTCGGTCACCGGTTGTCTACCGTTGTTGAGTCCGACGAATCGGCCGATGATAAAGTATTGCCGGCAATGCTGCTGCAACCACTGGTAGAAAACGCCATCAAGTTCGGGCTCTATGACACCACGGAAGCCATTACCATACGGATACTGGCGAAAACAGAGAACAATTACCTGAAAGTGATCGTGGAAAATCCTTTCGACGAAGAAACATCCAAACCCGGGCAGGGTACAGGATTTGGCCTGAGTTCGGTACGGCGCCGGCTTTACCTGCTGTATGCACGCAATGATTTGCTGGAAACTACGGCCAAAAACAACTTATTTACTACTACCTTAAAAATTCCGCAGCCATGATAAAGGCACTGATCATAGACGATGAACCCTTGGCAAGAATGATTGTGAAAGAATATCTCGCCACTTATCCCGATATCCAGTTGCTACAGGAATGCAACGATGGTTTTGAAGGATTGAAAGCGATCCAGCAACACCAGCCGGATCTCGTATTCCTCGATATCCAGATGCCCAAGATCAATGGCTTCGAAATGCTGGAACTGATCGAACAGCCTCCGGCGGTGATCTTCACCACAGCCTTCGATGAATATGCCATCAAGGCATTCGAAAGCCATGCCATCGACTACCTGTTAAAACCATTCAGCCAGGAAAGGTTCGACAAGGCCGTTCAGAAATTTATGGAGCAGAAGAAGACCAGTGGAATTGTCAGGATCAGTCAGCCCCTGCTGGACACTGCCGCTCAATCTCCTTCACAGAGTCAGCGTATCGTTGTTAAAACGGGAAGCAAGATCAAGATCATCCCGGTCGATGACATTCACTTTATTGAAGCGGCTGACGACTATGTAAAGATCCACACCAAAGACGGCGCATTTCTGAAGAACAAAACCATGGGGCATTTTGAATCCACTCTCGATAAGAATCTTTTTGTGCGCACCCATCGTTCCTATATTGTCAATATTCAGCAGATCACCCGCATTGATGCCTATGAAAAGGACTCGCACTCGGCAGTGCTGAAAAACGGGGCCGTGATACAGGTAAGCAAATCGGGTTATGCCCGCCTGAAAGAAGTGCTGGGCATCTGATCATTGTTTCAGCGTTCGCTACCACCGGTGGCATTCCTGGTCCAGCACCTGTATGGTGTGATGATAAAAATTCAACGCCTGGGCAGGACTGTCGCCAATGCAGGTTAGCCCCAATTTGCCATACTCAGACAAAGCCCCGATCAGATGAAACATCACACCCTGCTGGGTGGCGCCGTTGTACATCAGATTGTGATGGGCGGCAATGTCGATCAGGTCGTGTGGAGTCAGACCCTTGTATTGTTCACGCTGCAGGTTATCGGTGGAATAGTAAAATCTCGGTTGTCCGCTGGCGGTATAATAAATGCCTTCATCGGCTTCATAGTGGCCGTCTGTAAGAAATTCAAGCATCAGGTAGGGATGGGTGGTTCCTCCCTTGCGGAGATTGATCTCGATGGCATAATGATCCCAGTGGTGCCCGTTTTTTACGGAGAGGAAATCAACCCCAAACCGTCCAATCACTCCTTTTTTCTGCAATTCTTTGGCAACCGGGCGGGCCATGCCGGCAATGTCAGGCGCATAGTTCTGTTTGGCCGGAAAACTGGCTCCCTGGTATACCTGCCCGCTTTCACCCGACAGTACCTGGTCGTGTGTCGACAGGATATGACAGCTTCCCAAGGGATCGATCCGGCATTGCACCGAAGGGGACATTACCTGATTTCCCTCGATAAATTCTTCCACAACACCTGACATTCTTTCGAACTTCTCCAGGAAAGAACCAGCATCCAGGTCGCGGGCAACCATTTTTAACTGTTGCTTCCAGCGTTGTCGGATGTTATTTTTCAAAGATTGCTCCTCCGCTGCTTCCTCGTAGGTATATACGGCGTTGCCATCCCCCGAAAATCCGTCGTTCATTTTAATAACTGCTTTGTTCAAAGCCGGGTTGGAAAGTTTCAGATCGATCAGCGCCTGGCAAATCTGCTCTTCCGTACGTATGTCTTCATAGCCAGCAGGGACTTTCAATCCCACTTCCCGAAACAGGCGGCGGCTGTTACTCTTGTTGCCCAGCACAGCCAGTGATGGGTCGCATCCGAAAACGGGTATACCCAATGCCACTGCCAGCTTTCGCTCCAGCTCCGTTACAATAAAACAAGAAAGGTGAGTTTTATATCCCTCCGGTATGCTTTGCCGGATCCTTTCCATCAGGCGGGGCCTGTCAAGAATTTTTTGCGTGAGTGAGCAGGAGGAGTGATCATAGCAGCATAACAGTGTCAATCGCTGCCGGGAATGATAGGAAGAAACACCCGGCAGCAGGTGCAGGTAATAGTCTACAATCACCGGGTCGATGGGGGTGCTGGTAACATATACGAGGTGGGTATTGGGCATTCTGAGGAGCAGCAGCATGCATAGCAATCGTTCTTCATAGTGAATGATCCCATCTATGCGCGAAAGTATTTTTTCATCCATCGTAAGGCTGGGAATAATAACCACCGCTTTATTGGCCAGCCGGTTCGAAAACAACCCTGCGTATTCTTCGGCAAACTCTTTTTGCAGCCTCTCAAAAGATGCCAATACTTCCTTCTCTTCCTTTACCGGGGAGAGTCTTTTGTGATGGGCAATAGCAGGCGGATGGTTACTGGCTTTTTCCATTCGGATGAAAATTGAAAGTACACCAATCCGGCTGCGGGCTGAATGAGCAATCTCAGACTCTCAACTGATTTTATTTTTAGTCCTCCGCATTTTGCTTATTTTGACCCAAACTAGGTGCCACATGAGAAAATGGATGCTTTTTGCCGGCCTGTCATTAATCTGCATCCGGGCTGCTTCACAGTCCAGGCCTGCCCCCAACAAACAACAGGCGCTTCAATCAGTTAACAAACATGAGTCGGAGCTGGTAGACCTGAGCGATCGTGTATGGCAGTATGCCGAAACCGCGATGAAAGAGACCAGGTCTTCGAAGGTGCTGATGGACTATGCCGAGAAGCAGGGCTTTCGCATTCAGCGCAATGTGGCAGATATACCCACGGCGTTCATTGCAGAGTATGGGAGTGGCAAACCCATTATCGGGATATTGGGCGAATTCGACGCCCTCCCCGGCTTGTCGCAAAAAGCACAAACTACCCGTGAACCGCTGGAAGCCGGCGCCGCCGGTCATGGATGCGGACATAATATGTTTGGCGCCGGCAGCCTCGGTGCAGCCGTTGCCATCAAGGAACTGATACAGTCGGGCAAACTGAAAGGAACCATCCGGTTTTACGGTACGCCCGCCGAAGAAGACCTGGCGGGCAAGGTTTATATGGCCCGTGCAGGAGTGTTTAATGACCTGGATGTATGCCTGGACTGGCATCCTGATTTTGAAAACCTGGCCAATATGCAAAGCTCGCAGGCCGTGGTGGACTACCTCGTTCACTTCAAAGGTAAAAGCGCTCATGCTGCTTCCGATCCCTGGAACGGCCGCAGTGCGCTTGATGCGGCAGAACTCTTCACTACCGGTATCAATTTCCTGAGAGAACATCTCAAACCCAGCGTTCGCGTTCATTATGTTTACAAGCAGGCCGGCGAGATCCCCAATGTTATTCCGGAAGAGGCCAGCGTCTGGATCTGGATACGCGACTCAAAAAGAAACGGAGTACTGGAGGTAGAAGAAAGAATGAAAGACATCGCAAAAGGAGCTGCGCTGATGGCCGGTGTTCAATTCGATATTAAACTGAATAACGGATTATACGAATTGCTGATAAATGAAACCGGCGCCAAAGTACTGCAGGCAAATATGGAACTGGTAGGGCCTATTCAATATACCGCCGAAGAAATAAAATTCGCCAACGATATCATGAAATCTTTCGGAAGCGTTCCCGCAGGTATCGATGGATCGATCAAACCCCTCGAAGTAACAAGGCAAGATCCCGACAATGGCTCCACCGATGTGGGAGATGTGAGTTATATCGTACCCGAAATTACCCTGGGAGCCGTTACCGCTCCCGTTAATGCCCCCTGGCATTCATGGGTGGTAACCGCCTGCGGCGGAATGAGCATCGGTCATAAAGGGATGCTGTTCGCCGCCAAATGCCTGGCTACTACAATGGTCGACCTCTTCGAGAATGAAAAACTCAGGAAAGACATCCGGACGGAATTCGAAAAAAGAAAAGGAAAGGAAGAATGGAAAGCGATCTTGCCGGATGGACCGCCACCGGTTCCCAAACAATAAAAATTACCCCAAGTTGGGAGCGGGAAAGGAGAAAGAGAAAGGGAAAGAGAAAGAGAAAGAGGAGTGAATGAGAGGTGAATTACCTATTCACCAATTGGTTCAGAGGTTTGAAGTTTACTGTTTGAGGTTCGCGGTTCATTCGAAATTCGTCATTCGTAATTCGTCATTCGTCATTGCATTGGTATTTACATTGGCCCATTTACCAATTGGCTCAGAGGTTTGAAGTTTACTGTTTGAGGTTCGCGGTTCATTCGAAATTCGCCATTCGTAATCGCATAGGCGCATTGGGCCATTGAAAAAAATAAAGTATTGGCTGATTGTTCTTGATCCCCGACCGGGGAACGCAAAGATCGCTAAGTACCGCAAAGCGCGCTAAGAGCATTCGAAATTCGTCATTCGTAATTCGTCATTGCATTGGCTCATTGGCAAATTGCATTCGTCATTCGTAATTCGTCATTGCATTGGCCCATTTACCAATTGGCTCATTGGCACATTGTATTCCCTCATCCTTCCTGCCCAATCCATACTGCTCCGCCGATGCTGTTTCTGCCGGCGCCGGTTACCGAAGCGAGCGTGTTGTTGTTTTCGCGCCAGCGAAGTATGCCGATCAATGCCATCACCAGTGCCTCCTTATAATCAATCAATTGATCATCGGGCTTCACCAGTTCAATCTGCCGGTCAGTTAAATGCGATTGTATCCGCGCAAGCAGGTAATCGTTATGAGCACCTCCCCCTGTTACAAGCATCTTCGCCGGAAGGCTGGAATGACCCGATACCTGTTTTACACTGTTTCCTATCTGTGTTGCGATATGTTCAACACAGGTATGAAGAGCATCGGAAATCTCCAGGTTGTGCTGGCTGATCAAACCGAAGACTTCTTCCGTTCCAAATTCGTTTGGCAATGATTTGGGGTAGCTGCGGGAGTAATAGTCGAAGCTGTTCAATTGGTCGAGCAGCGGTTGATGGATCGATCCGGAGGCAGCCATCTGGCCGCGGTCGTCATAAGGCTTGTTTAGCCTGGCCGCCAGCAGGTTCAGGACCCTGTTGGCAGGACATACATCAAAGGCGATACAGGAAGAATCATGTTGGTGGGAGAGGTTGGCGATTCCGCCCAGGTTCAGCAGCCATTCGTATTGAGGCAGCAGCAATTTTTCGCCGATGGGCACGATCGGTGCCCCTTGTCCTCCCAGGGCAACATCCATAGACCGGAGATCGCTGACCACATTGATCCCGGTGATTGCCGCAATGCTGGCTCCATCGCCCAATTGAGCGGTTGTATGTTCGGCCGGTAAATGAAAACTGGTATGACCGTGGGAGCTGATCAGCTGAACCTGGTAATGCAGCTGGTATTCTTCTACAAAACGGTTTACCTGCTCACCGATATACCGTCCATAGGCGGTATGCAGTAACTGGTATTCCCTGGCGCTTAGCTGAGTAGCCTGTTGTAATTTTTTTACCCATTCATCCGGATACGCATAACAGGCCGAATGCCTGATCTCGAATGACCATTTTCCCGAGCTTTCCTGGAATTCAACAAAGGCCAGATCCAGTCCGTCCAGAGAACTTCCGCTCATGATGCCCAACACCCGATAAACCATGCTATTTTATTTCTGATTACAAATTGTAGGGTATAGATTTGCTGCCAAAGTTCCTGTTTGCTTCCCAAAAACCAAAATAGCTCTTATGGTCATCAATCTTAGTGAGAATTATTCCCTGTTAAGCGACTGGATCGCGGAAATGAGAAATGTAGAGGTGCAGACCGACAGGATGCGTTTTCGCAGAAACCTGGAACGCGTCGGTGAGATTGCCGCTTATGAAATCAGCAAAAAACTGGAATACGAAAACCGGGACATCCCGACTCCGCTGGGTATCTCCAATTCGAAAGTGCTGAAGAACCAGCCGGTATTGGCCACTATTTTAAGAGCCGGTCTCCCCCTTCACCAGGGATTGCTGAATTATTTCGATAAGGCTGACAATGCATTTATTTCGGCCTACCGCAAACACAACCGCGACGGTTCCTTTGAAATATCGCTCGATTATGTTTCCTGTCCCGATCTGGAAAACAGGGTGATCATCCTGTCTGACCCCATGCTCGCTACTGGCTCTTCGCTGGTCAAGACAATCCATTATCTGAGGGAAGAAGGGCGACCTTCGCATATTCATGTGGTAGCGGCAATCGCCTGCACCGTTGGAATTGAATACGTTAAAAGAGAGGAGCCACATGCCACCATCTGGTGCGGCGCCATCGATGAAGAACTGACTGCCAAAGGGTACATTGTTCCGGGACTGGGAGATGCCGGCGACCTGGCCTATGGTACCAAAATCCAGATGTAAGCAACGGCCCCCCTGCCCCGTTCGTAATCTTTCATAACGGTCGTTATTTCACGACATTTAGGGATTTATTCCTATGCCGGTTCAGCATTTTTTGTATTTTGCTTGTCATATAAGTACCAAAAAACGTGGATGAGAAAATTTAGCTTATTTGTTGCTTTTTGCCTGGCCGTAGGTTTCGTAAAAGCCCAGGACCCTAATTTCTCCCAATTTTTCGTTTCTCCGCTCACCCTTAACCCAGCGCTGACCGGAAAATTCAATGGAGATTTCAGATTAGCAGGCAATTACCGCGATCAATGGCCTTCTATCAGCAAGGCGTTCATTACTTCCACCGTCTCTCTCGACTTCCCTGTTTTACGCGGCTCCTTGTCAGACCTGGACACCTGGGGCATTGGCGTGCTGGCGATGACCGATAAGACCGCCAACGGTATCCTTTCCACCAATCTGCTCTCCATTACAACTGCCTATCATAAGGGGTTGGATGAAGATGGCCTTCACCAGATAGGAGTCGGCTTCCAGGCTACCTACAATACCAAGCGACTCGACGGCACCAAACTGAATTTTGAGGATGAGCTCGACCAGTTTGGCGGATGGACCATCCCCAGCGGCGAGATCATCAACAATCAAACACTGAACCTGAATTATTTTGATGTCAGCGCCGGTGTGTTGTATAATGGCTCGACCGACGGTTATAACAACTTTTATTTTGGCGCATCGGCCTATCACCTGAACAAGCCCAAAGAATCTTTTACGGGCGATGTATTCTATACCCTCAACCAACGTTATACGATACATGCCGGCGGGGCTATTCCCCTGGGCGATGCTACCCGTACTATTTACCTGAGTTCGCTTTACAGTCACCAGGCAGGCGCGAACAATTTTGTAGTGGGTGGCGCCTATGGTATCGCTCTCAATGATGATCCTGACAATCCATCCAACTTCTATGGCGGGTTGTTTACCCGTTTCAACAACGTGAATGATGCCATCATTCCCTATGTAGGCCTGGAGTTCAACGGCTTCCGCCTGGGAGCTTCTTATGACGTTAATATTTCCTCTCTCAAAACCGCTTCCCAAAGCCGCGGCGGATTGGAAATCTCCCTTATCTATATCAAGCGTCCTCCCGGATCAAAAGGAGTGCCCTGCCCGAGGTTTTGAGTATTATACACGAATTACGGACACGAATTACAACACGAATTACAACACGAATTACACGAATTAAGCGAATTACGCGAATGGTACTTATGGCAGCGTCGTGAACCTATTGACCGGTGATTGTCATTCATGCTTGTGGCATCGTGAATTTATTCATGGGTGTTTGCTATTTATACAGGCAGCGTCGTGAATTTACTGACAGGTTTGGTTATTGATTGATACAACTTCATGGATGTATAGACGGGAGTTCGTGATGGATGCTTCCGGCAGTCAGAAGGCAATGCCTGCGCATGACTCAATTCGTGTAATTCGTATAATTCGTGTAATTCGTGTAATTCGCATAATTCGTGTAATTCGTGTAATTCGTGTTGTAATTCGCGTAATTCGTGTAAAAAAAAAAGCTCCGGCCTTTCGACCGGAGCGTGATTCACCAAACCAACGAGAAAAACAATCTTTACATACTATTAGTAGCCGGGGTTCTGTGTCAGAATACCCTCGGTAGCATCAATTTCAATCTGAGGAATCGGGAATACCAGGCGGGGATCATTGAATGTATAGCCGCCATTTACGGAGAATCCCTGTTTCAGCCTTTTGATCTCGTGGATCTTGAAACCTTCGCAGGCCAGTTCAAATCCGCGTTCGCGCAGTACATCGTCAACCGTGGGGTTAGCGATCACTGCCAGGTTGGTGCGGATCGGGTTGCGAACCTGTGCCAGGTCATTTTCCGGAGTGTCCCCAACGGAAGTGCTCAAACGAAGATTGGCTTCTGCACGGATCAGGTACATTTCGGCGATACGTACGATCGGCAGGTTTTGGGAAAATGTTTTCCATTTGCTGCAATAGAGGTTGCCCGGGCGTGCGCCGTAGCCAACATAATACCATTGCAGTCTGCGAAGATCGTTCGGATCGTAAGAGTTCCGCAGGGTAGAGCTTACGCGTACGTCTGCGCGACCTACACCCGGAATACTGGCCCAGAAGGTAGCCATACCATCATTGGCAGTACCGGCATTGTTCTGGTCGTTTTGCTGGATCTCGAACACTGATTCGTCGGTGTTTTTGTTGTCAAATACCGCACGAACAGAAGCGTTCATTTCATACTTGCCGCTTCCGATCACGATATCCGCTGCGTCGCGAGCTTTGGCCCAATCGCTTTGCTGGAGATATATCTTGGCCAGGAAAGCCATCGCGGTGTATTTGTCTGCCCTTGTTCCATTGTCGTCGGGCAGTTTGTTATAAGCGGCAGTGAGGTCGCTGATCGCCTGGGCATAAGCCTGGGCAACTGTGCCGCGGGCCAGTTTTTCACCGGCCTGCGCCTCTGTCAGCGCTGCGGTTGTTTTGATTACAATACCGGGAGTGTTGTTGGAGGTGGAAGGATCCCAGGGCAATCCGAAATAACGTACCAGTTCGAAATGCATGATACCGCGTACGAAAAGGGCTTCCCCTTCCAGCTGATTCTTTACATCCGGATCATCTACCACATCCAGTTTCGACAATACGATGTTGGCAGTATTGATCGCCAGGTAACCGGCCGTCCACATACGGGATGCTTCACCGTTGTTACGGTTCATGGTTTTGCGGGCGATCTGCTGTTGTCCGGTAAAGGTTCCTCTCCAGGATACCCATCTTTCAGTAGCGTCCGGGTACCAGGAAGCCTGGGTTTCCGGAACCATCAGCAGGTTGGTTCCGTACAAAGCTCCACCACCCATTACAGAATACATACCTACAACGGCAGCTTCCAGGTCAGTGGCATTCTCAATAGCGTCTACCGCATCAATGCTCTGACGCGGAACAACGTCCAGTTTTTTATCGCAGGAGGTGGCCAGTCCTGCAACCAGGGCTGTACACACGATCAATTTTGAAATATTGTTAAGTTTCATAATTGTAAGAGTTTAATTGAATGTTAGAAACCGACATTGATACCCACGGTAATGGTTTTAATCTGGGGCGGTGTATAGAAATCGTGACCCAGGTTAAGGTTTCCAACGAAACCGGAATTCACTTCCGGATCATATCCGTCATACTTCGTAAAGGTGAACAGGTTGTTGGCAGCAACATACACGCGAACAGATTCCAGTTTGAATGGATTCAGCATCTTGCGCGGGAAGTTGTAGCCGAGGTTAACAGATTTCACACGGAAATAAGAACCATCCTGTACCCAGCGTGAAGATTTGATCGCTCCATTGCCCTGGTAAAGACGGGGCTGAGGAATGTTCGTGATCTGACCGGGTGTTTTCCAGTAGTTCATCTGGTCAACAGTCTGGTTGTCGAAATAGTCACCATTTACGCTTTGGAAGAAACCTGCCATGTTATAGAGGTCTCCGCCTTTTACGAACTGGCACTGTACATCGAGATCAAACCCTTTATAGGAGAAATGGTTGTTGATACCACCGTAGAAATCAGGGTTCGGGTTACCAACAATGGTGTCTACTGCTTCGCTGATATCCGCTGTCTTTTGCTTGTTGGCGGTATAGTACAACGCATCGCCATTGTCAGGATCCACTCCTGCATACATCAGTCCGTAGAACTGACCAAAAGGCTGACCTACAGCCAGGCGACCCAGCGTTCTGGTACCGGGAGGAACCGGAACAACCAGCTTGGTAACCTTGTTGCGGTAGGTAGAAATGTTACCAGACACGGTCCATTTGAAATCGCCGGTCAGCACATTTGCGTTCAGTACAAACTCCCAACCTTTGTTCTCCATGTCACCGATGTTCTTGGTGATAGAGGTGAAACCATTGGCAGAAGGAAGCGGAACGTTCAGCAAAAGATCGTTCGTTTTCTTGGAGAAGTAATCGATCTCACCGGTGATACGATTGTTCCAGAATCCGAAATCAAGACCCACATCAAACTGGTTGGTTTTTTCCCATTTCAGACCGGGATCACCGATCTGAGAGGCGATCAAACCTGCGATATCGGCATAAGCGGATGCACTGTACAGGGAGAGTGAACTGAA
Organism: uncultured Chitinophagaceae bacterium; assembly: GCA_964605065.1. Taxonomy (GTDB): domain Bacteria; phylum Bacteroidota; class Bacteroidia; order Chitinophagales; family Chitinophagaceae; genus Endoryza. The sequence continues at coordinate 24,042 of CAZSAQ010000015.1, read as the reverse complement.
GTTTCCGATCTCCGCATTACCGGTACGTCCGTAGCTGCTTCTCAGTTTCAGGAAGCTCACCAGGTTACTATTCTTCAGGAAATCTTCTTCAGTGATGATCCAGCCGATAGAAGCGGCGGGGAAAGTACCATAGCGGTTGTCTTTACCGAAACGGCTTGAACCATCCACGCGGAAGCTGGCTCCCAGCAGATAACGATCCTTGAATTTATAGTTGGCTTTCGCAAAATAAGAAAGGAAAGAGTAGTTGGTTTCTGTGGAAGAACCACCCTGGATAATAGCTGCACTGGCGATCTTGGTAAACCGGTCGCTCGGGAAACCAATACCGGTAGCAGAAACCGCCGTGGTTTTACCCACCTGGTATTCTGTACCCAGCAAGGCATCGAACGAATGGTTATCGTTGAACTGCTTGCGATAGTTCAGCGTATTGGAAGTAGTCAGTACAGTGGAAGTTACCTGGTTGTTGAATGCCTGACCGGTAGGGCCTCCATCAAGTGTTTCCTTACCGAGGTACTGGTCTTCCTGGAGGTTGTTCCAGTCAACACCCACCTGGCTACGGAAGAACAGATCGGGAGTGATCGTCAGTTCCGCATATCCGCTGCTGATAGAGCGGTAAGTGGTAGACAGATCTGAAGCATGCTTCTGGTCGATCAGGTTATTGTAGTAAAGTGTATTCGGGTTGGGTTCGCCATCCGGCAGGTACATAGGATGCAATGGCGGAAGCGCGTTGAGCTGAAGCGGGTTGGTAAAGGCATTGTCGCTGGGAACACGATAGTTACGGCTCTTGGCGATAGATAAGTTCACCCCTACTTTCAGTCTGGAGATCACCTGGTGATCGAGATTGAGACGAAGGTTTCCACGATCCAGGCGGTTGCCCAGGAGGATACCCTTCTGATCGTTCCATGATCCGCTCAGCAGGAATTTTGTTTTCGCATCACCACCGCTGATAGAAACGGTGTATTGAGAAATAGATCCTTTCTGGAAAGCCGCATTGGCCCAGTCGGTGTTGTTGTTGCTGTTCCAGTCGGTGGTTCCGGTTTCGCCTTCAAATTCATCGGCGCCTACCAGACCCGAATTCTCGGCTGCTACTCCAAACAGTTCCTTGTATTGGGTGGAATTGAGGAATTTCTGCTTTTTGGTGGGTCTGCTCCAACCGGTGAAGTATCCGATATTCACTTTGGTTTTACCCACTTTACCGGACTTGGTAGTGATCAGCAATACTCCATTGGAAGCTCGGGCACCGTAAATGGCAGCCGAAGCAGCATCTTTCAATACTTCGATTGATTCAATATCGTCAGGGTTCAAAGTAGCCAGCGGGTTATCGTTCTCAGTAGCGCTACCGAGTGATTGTGATACCACCGGTACTCCATCGATAACGATAAAAGGCTGCTGATTGGCAGAGATCGAAGAAATACCGCGTACGCGGATATTCAATCCCTGACCCAGCTTACCACTTCCCTGGTTGATAAATACACCCGCCGCACGTCCCTGCAAGGCGCTCTCAAACGAAGGAAGAGGAAGGTTTTGGAAATCTTTTGAACTCACTTTCGCAATTGATGTGGTCACTTCCCGCTTGATACGGGTACCATAACCCACTACCACTACTTCCGACAGGCTTTTGTTGGAAGGCGCCAGGTTCACACTCATCACACTGCTGATCGGCACTTCAGTTTCTGTGTAACCCACAAAAGAAAATACCAGCGCGGTAGCATTAGCCGAAACTGAAATCTTGAATGTACCGTCCGCAAGGGTCACTGTATTGGCAGTACCCCCTTTTTGTTTCACTGTTACCCCTGGCAACGGAGAACCGTCCTTGGCATCCGTCACCTTTCCGGTAACCTCTTTGTTCTGAGCCCACACTGCCTGCGAACAGAGCAGCAACAGTGCGACGCATAGTCCATACACGTTTTTCATGCGTTAATAGATTTGGTTATTGAATGAAAGTTAGTTAGTCCCTACAACATACAAGACATCCCAACTAGTAAAAATGCTGCTAATTAAAGCATTATATAACACGAACAGCAGTTTGAATCGGTTGAATGGTAAAAAACAGGTGATAAACGCTTGATTTTAGCCTCTCAATCAACAGGAAAGAAATAATCATTATATGATTTTTATATTAAAGAATTATCCAATGTTTTACGCGCTTGTCTGGCAGGTAACCGGCTATTTATACGGGAAACGAACAGCGATACACGAAAACAGGCGATTGGTTCGTGTAGGACGCTTGTATGTGAAGGGAATTTAATACGTGCTTATTTGAGGGAAGGGATTAAAAGTGGAAGGAAAAACCAGCAAAAAAGTGTTATCAGCACGATGGCGATGATATTCATGACAAATCCTGTTTTCACCATCTGTTTCAGCCGGATATGCCCGCTGGCGAAAACAATGGCATTGGGAGGCGTGCCCATCGGCATCATGCTCGCGCAGCTGGCTGCGAGCGTCATCGGAATACCGAGCAGCAAGGGATTCATCCCCAACGCATCGGCAATACCGGCAATGACAGGCGAGAAAACAATGACCTGCGCGATATTGCTCATCACTTCGCTGATGAAAATGGAAATGGTAACAATGACCAAAACGAGCAACAGTCCGCCGCTTCCGGAAAACGAAGCCACCCATTTGCCCAACTGCTGGATCAGACCTGCCTTTTCCAGAGCAGAGGCCAGGGCAATGCCCCCGCCAAACAGCAGCAAAATTCCCCAGGCCATTTTTGTAGTATCGCTCCACTCCAGGATTTTTTGGGAGGCAGGCGCGCCGGCCGGCTGATTTTTGGAAACGCCCGAAGGGCAAATAAACAACGCGAGCGCTCCCAGCAGCGCAATAATGGTATCGTCCAGTTTAATGGCGCCCAGCAACCGTATAGAAGCCTCTGTTGCCAGCGCCTTGTTGATCAGCCCCTGGAATATCCATAACAGGGCCGTACATGCGAAAATGACGAGTACCCTGCGTTCCGCGCCGCTCAGCGGTCCCAGGTTTTTCAATTCGTCCCGGATATGATCATGAGTGGCCTTGTCGGACGCCAGCCTGTTTGGATAACGCAGCTTGGTAGTAACCAGGTAAAAAGAAATCATTAGCAGGATGGCAATGGGCATGCAGATGATCACCCAATCGACAAACTGAACAGAATAATGATATTTTTCCTTGATAAAACTTACAAAGGCGAAATTGGGCGGGGTGCCGATGATGGTGGCAACGCCTCCGAAATTGGAGGCATAAGCGATGGCGAGCATGATGGCCATGGCAAAATTTCCGAGATGGGCATTGCCTTTGTGATTCTGGTTAACCACATGAATCACCGAGGCGGCGATCGGGTACATCATCATGGTAGTGGCGGTATTGCTCAGCCACATGCTGATAAAACCGGTTGAAAGGGTAAAGCCCAGCACGATCCGGTCGCCGGAGGTGCCAGTCAGATTTACTATCGACAGGGCGATTCGTTTATGAAGATTCCATTTTTCGATGGCCAGCCCGATCATGAACCCTCCCATGAAGAGGAATAAAACGGAATCACCGTAGGCCACAGCTACTTCTTTGATGGGCGCCACATTCATCAAGGGAAAGATGACCAGCGGTAACAATGCCACAGCGGGCATGGGCAGCGCCTCGGTTACCCACCAGGTGATCATCAATGCGGCTACGGCCAGCACCTTCACCGCCTTGCCTTCGAGACCAAAAGGATTGATTAAAAGAAAAAATAGAAATAACAGGACGCCGAGAGCCAGCGCCATCCATTCTCTTACGGATTTAGAAGCAAGTTTCAACCGGCAGTGGTTTTGGATGATTTTTTTGGACCACTAACATAAGGATTATTCTTCAGTATAAACCGGTACAGAAGACTCGCATCTTCGCCGGCATAGTCTACCCCGATGCGGGGAGTGGCGATGATATCTTTTGTGGCTACCGGGCTGCTATTTCCGGCAATGAAAATCCGGTTGCCGAGCAGGCTTGTGCCGGTATGACCGGTATGCAGGCCCATGGCCCTGGCTACATTACCAGGTCCGCGGGTGAGGGTATGATCGGGCTTTGCCTTTCCTGTGCGTTCAAGCATCCAGTTGATGCCTTCCAGCGGTTCCAGTGCCCTGATGAGAATGGCATGGGGAATGTCTTTGCTGTTGGTAACCACATTGAACATCTGGTGTATTCCATAGCAGAGATAAACATAAGACACTGCGGCCGGACCGTACATCACTTCCGTTCTCGCTGTTCGCCGTCCATTGCGCGCATGGGAAGCCATGTCCGTTTCACCGGCATAGGCTTCCGTTTCCACGATCTTGCCGGCAGTAAGCCTGCCATCCAATCGTGTGACCAGTATTTTCCCGATGAGTTCCCGGGCGATCCCGACAACATCGGGCCTGTTATAGAAGCTGTGCGCCAGTTTTTGAAATCTTTGCACTGAAAGAATATTTGGTTAAGTTTGAGTGACCAACTTATCCTATGGTTTGGCAGCCGCAAAGTTCCGTAAATATCTTTGCATTCTCATGACAACAGGCGGCCGGCCAGTTTCATAAAACTCAAACAATATCCCGATTGCTTAAAGAAATCGTCATAGCTATTCAGTCTTTTTCAAGGGCACACCAGTTTATCTCCAAGCACCGGTTGTGGAAGTGGATCCTGATACCAGGCATATTGTACATGATATTGTTTACCGTGGGCATGTACTATTTCTGGATGTCTAGCGACGAAGCGGTTTCCTATCTCTCGAGATTGATCGGGATCGACAAGTGGCTGCACAAGCAGCAGAACGCTTTCCTGAATTTTCTTTTTGTTATGGGTGAGATCATGGTGCGGCTGCTCCTCGTTTTCTTCTACTTTTCCCTGTTCAAATATATTTTCCTGATCATTGGTTCGCCGCTGTTTGCCTATCTGAGTGAACGGACGGAAGCCATTATTGAAGGAAAGGAATTTGCCTTCAGCTGGGAACAGCTTATCAAGGACATGGTGAGAGGAATCAGGCTGGCTCTCCGAAATACACTCTGGCAAACGGTGTATGTTTTATCCCTTTTATTGCTTTCCTTTTTCCCGGTGATCGGCTGGATCACCCCGGTAATCATTCTTTTTGTAGAATGTTACTACTACGGCTTTTCAATGCTCGATTACAGCTGCGAGCGGCATAAATTAAGCGCCTCCAAAAGCATTGAATATATTGGTAAGCACCGGGGGCTGGCCGTTGGCAACGGAATGGTTTTTTATCTAATGCACCTGCTGCCCCTGGTAGGATGGATACTGGCGCCAGCCTATGCGGTGGTAGCTGCTACCATCAGTCTCTATCACCAGGATCAATAAGCCCTTTTGCCGATCGGTCAAAAAGGAGGAACTTGCCGCAAATCATTTCCGATTGAGCACTGTTTATCTTATTCCTTCTTTGCTTCACGAAGACACTCCGCAGGTTTTGCCTGCAGAAGTACTGACAGCCGTGAAAGACTGCCAGGTATTTTTCGTGGAGAATGAAAGAAGTGCGCGCAGATTTCTGAAGCAGATCTGGAAGGAAATCGTCATTGATTCGTACGAATGGTACCTCGCCGACAAGAGCACGATCGAAACTCCCGGATTAATGCAAGCCTTCCGGCAATCGGTGCAATCGGCACGGAACATTGGGATCATCAGTGAGGCAGGTGTACCCGGTGTGGCCGATCCCGGACAGCCGCTGATAGCCCTCGCCCATAAACTGGGAGCAACAGTAAAACCCATTGTGGGGCCTTCCTCTATCCTGCTGGCTTTAATGGCCAGTGGCATGAATGGTCAGCAATTCCGCTTTCTGGGTTACCTGCCGATCGATAGCCAGCAAAGAATCCGGGCAATCCGGGAAATGGAAATAGAATCACAGAAAAGAGACTGTACACAGATATTCATGGAAACGCCTTACCGGAACAACCAGCTGCTGGAAACGCTGATCAAAAGCTGTCAGCCGGCAACGCGTTTGTGTATCGCAGCCGAAATTACCGGGCCTGCTGAATTCATCCACACAAAAACAATAGAAGCCTGGAAGAAATCATTGCCCGATCTGCATAAAAAACCGGTGATGTTTGTATTGCACGCCTGAGCATTCCGCCTTTCCTATTGAAGTCCCTTGATGGCGGAAGCCTTGGTGATGGAGATCACACTATCCACTACATACTTGCTCATGCCTCTCCAGGGCAATGCACCGAGGTACTCTTTATACCGCAATTCAACAATAGCGCCGCTGTTCGACATCAGTATGTTTGCCACTTTTTCATCTACCACGGAGAAATCAAATTCGTTCGACTGGATACTGCCGGGCACCTTTGATTTGTAGCCCGTCTGGATGAGACGTCCCTCATATGTTTTCCAGACATACCCTTTTCTGACGAAGAGATTCAGTTCGCCTGCCTTGGTGCCTTCGCCAAAAACAAAGCTGTACCGGAAGTAAAAAAAGATGACGACAGTCAGCACCAGGATAACAGCCAGATAGGTTAATATTTTTCTCATGGAAGCGGGTTTGGTTTTTGTTGGATCAGAGGCCGTATTTGTCTACCAGGTAAATCAGCGCCGCCATGTTTACGGCACCCAGCTCCAGCTCCCGTTTATTTACATTTTCAAACACGTCGCTGCGCGCGTGATGAATATCAAAATACCGTTGTGAGTCGGGTACGAATCCGGCCATGGTGGTTCCGAAGGTTCGTCCCAGCGGACCGATATCGGCTCCTCCGCCACTGGCGGTCCATTCAAAAACGCCATAGGGTTCGAACAGTTCTGCCCATTGGCGGATCTTTTCAAACTGTTCGGGCTTGGCGGAGATGCCAAATCCGCGGGGAGTGAAACCGCCCGCATCGCTTTCGAGTGCGAAAATATGTTTCTCCCCTTTTTCCTTTGCTTCTTCCGCATAGCGGGTTCCTCCGCGCAATCCGTTTTCTTCGTTGGCAAATAAAACGATCCGTATGGTATGGCGGGGTTTATAACCGATTGCTTTAAGCGCACGGAGCACTTCAATGGAATGAACGCATCCTGCGCCATCATCATGAGCGCCTTCTGCGGGGTCCCATGAATCCAGGTGACCTCCGATAGTGATGATCTGATCGGGGAATTCGGAGCCGATCCATTCACCAATTACATTATGCCCGGTTACATCGGGAAGCATCTGCGCATTTGTTTTGAGAAAAACAGTGACCGGTTTTTGGCTGCTGATTGCTTCGGCCAGCCGGTCTGCATCTTTCAGGCCTACTGCCGCAGCGGGTATTTTTGCATAGGCCGTGTCGTAATTCATGGCACCCGTATGCGGGTTGTTGTCGGCCGCATGGCTCATGGATCTTACCAGTACCGCCACTGCGCCGTATTTAGCGGCCCGGCTGGGTCCCTGACCGCGGTACCTGCCTGCATCGCCGTAAGACTGAAATGTTTTTACGAATTTATTGTTGAACTTGTAATTGTAGAATACGATCTTCCCTTTGATCTCGTCTTTTCTGCGCTCCAGTTCATCGAAGTCATTGATGAGAATTACCGGAGCCGTTACCCCTTTGGCGCCGGAGCCCATTGAATTTCCCAGGGCCAATACGTCGAGGGTGATCTTTTTTCCGGCCACCATAAAATAAGCTTCTTCTTTGGCTCCCCGTACCCAATGAGGCACTTTGCATTCCTGCAGCCATACTTTATCGGCACCCGATTGCTGTAGTGTTTTAACGCCCCATGATTCTGCTTTCAGCATCTGCGGTGAACCGGCAACCCGTCCGCCTACTGTTTTACAGAGAATACGCAAATTGTCGTACGCCTTACCGTTTTCCAGCACTTCATCGGCTATTTTGCGGATCATCAGCGAATCTTCCTTTTGAGAAAAGGCCGTTGCGGCCAGTAGCAGAAAAAAGGCAGTAAACAATTTGCGGATCATGAATGTTAATTTTGGCTAAAGTTATGGAATTGGATGTAAGGATAGTATGAGCGAACCGACCGCATTAAAAAATTCTGCTACCTTCGATCCCTCAATCATTAAAAAATCCCTCAATCTCTACAATAGTATGCGCATCGGAATTGTTTGTTACCCCACTTTTGGCGGAAGCGGCGTGCTGGCAACTGAATTAGGAAAAGCGTTGGCCGATAAAGGGCACCAGGTGCATTTTATCACCTACCAGCAGCCTGTGCGACTGAGTGAATTCAATGCAAATATATTTTACCATGAGGTGCTGGTACCCACGTATCCGCTCTTCGATTACCCTCCCTACGAAACGGCACTCGCCAGTACCATGGTAAATGTGATCGTCAACAACAATCTCGATCTACTGCATGTTCATTATGCCATCCCGCATGCCTCGGCAGCCTATATGGCCAGGCAGATCGTGCAGAAACAGGGCAGGTACATCCCTATCATCACTACACTTCATGGAACAGACATTACCCTGGTGGGAAAGGATAAGACTTTCGCGCCTGTGGTTGCCTTCTCCATCAACGAGAGCGATGCCATCACCGCCGTGTCGGAGAACCTGAGAGATGAAACTTATAAGAATTTCAACATCGAAAAGGAAATACGGGTCATCAAGAACTTTGTTGATGTACAGCGTTTCAACAGAAAACCGCTTGACGCCTTCAAGAAAGTGATTGCGCCCAACGGCGAAAAGATCATCCTGCACGCTTCCAATTTCAGGAAAGTGAAAAGAATTCAGGATGTGGTAAAGATCTTTTACGAACTGAATAAGAAAGTACCCAGCAAATTATTGCTGGTGGGCGATGGACCAGAACGTCAGCTGGCCGAAAGCATGTGCCGCGACCTGGATCTGTCGGACCATATGCGTTTCGTAGGTCGCCAGGAACAGATGGAAGACATCCTGGTGATTGCCGATCTCTTCCTGCTCACTTCAGAATATGAAAGCTTCGGACTGGCTGCGCTCGAAGCGATGGCCGCAGGAGTTCCGGTTATTTCCACCAATGCCGGCGGATTGCCCGAGATCAATGTGCATGGAAAAACGGGTTACCTGGGAAATGTTGGAGATGTGGAGGCGATGAGTAACTATGCGATCAAATTATTGTCGGACGACCATCTGCTGGCGAAATTCAAGCAAAACGCGCTGGAACATGCCAAGTCATTTGATATAGACACTGTGATTCCTGAATATGAAGCGCTCTATAACCGCTTCCTGCAACGTACACCTGTTTAAACCAAACCAGAATCGAATTCAGGTATTTGTTCCAGAAATTTTCAAACCAAGGCAGCAAGATCACCAAAGCCATTTAACACAGGCCTTGCGAAATTCCCATTTACATTCTTTAATTGATCTCAGGTATTTTTTTCTGAACAACTCATTAATTTTCAACTTCTTGAACAATAATTATCCTGTAGTTGCAATGTCAGTGCAAAGCTGACTAATCACCTACAAATAATAATTACTCTGGAAAAAATGAAAATATTTTATTGTTTTGTATCATTGTAGCCAGTTCAAAACTGATTATTGTGATATGAAACCTAAAAATATCTCTCACAGGTCTGGTCAAATACTGTCTCATTTCAATGAAATGGGACAGTATTGTTTCAATTACCGGGAAGTATTGGCAGCGTTTCCGAACATTAAAAAAGGCGCAATTCTTCAACTGCTCAGTGACATGACTAGCCGTGGGCTTTTAATGCGCCTTAGAGAAGGTATTTATTATATTATCCCATACGAGGAGGATGCGGAAACGTTTATGCCTGACTGGCATTTGGTTGCGGAACATCTGGTAACGAAAACGGATCACTATATCGGTTACTATTCTGCGTTGCAAATTCACAACCTGATTACACAACCTTCCCTTAAAGAGCAAATCGTTGTGGCGAGGCAAATTCGGCCTTCGGAAATGACAATAAAAAATGTGCCTTTTCAATTCATCTATCATAACGAAAAACATTTTTTTGGCGCCAGGAAGATCTGGATCGACAATTTCAATAAAGTGCTTTGTTCTGACCTTGAAAAAACAATTGTTGATTGCCTGTTCAAACCCGAGTATGCCGGAGGGCTGGTTGAAATAGCGAAAGCTATTTATCTTTCAAAAGATACAATCAGGTTCGATACACTTCTTGAGTATATTAAAAGGTTTGATTCACAAGCTGTTATTAAACGGACTGGCTTTCTGCTGGAAACAATGGACATCAGTAACAACATTACAGGCAAACTACACAAGCTCAAAACCACTTCTTATGTAATTGCTGACACGGAATTGCCCAAAAGAGGGAAGAGAATCAGCCGTTGGAGCATTCAACAAAACATAGACACAGATACGATAATTTCCAGTATCAGCACATGATAAAGCCAGGAGAAATACAAAAAAAAGCCCGGGAAACAGGCGTCCGCGATCAGCAGATAGAAAAAGACTATGTGCTTTCCTGGATATTAAGAGGCATTTCCCAACACGGCGCCTTGTCAAAAAAAATTGTTTTCAAAGGAGGCACCGTTTTGAAGAAATTTTATTTTATAGATTACCGCTTTTCGGAAGACCTGGATTTTACCCAACTGGACAACGACAGCGACACAGACCAGATACTGAGCTGGTTCAAAGAAGCTTTCGAATATGTAAAAAAGGAAGCAAATATCCCGCTGGCAATTATTGATTATAATGAGCACGGAGGTGGCGGAATTAATTTCCACATCCGCTACACCGGCCCCTTAGGCGGATTGGGCAGCAATAAATCAGTAAAGGTTGATATTTCAAGAAGTGAGCAACTGGCATACAACCCGGTGTTGATGCCGGCCATCATCACTTATTCGGACATAGATGACCATGAATTGCTTTGTTACCCCCTTGAAGAAGTACTGGTCGAAAAGTTGCGCTCAGTTTTGCAACGTATGCAGGCAAGAGATTTTTATGATATCTGGTACCTATTGGAGCAACATGACATGGAGGCTTCCTTTCACATGAAAGAATTTGCAATGAAGTGTGCGAGCAAGGGGTTGAGTCATCTCGATTTCTCTCGGAAATTATCTGAAAGATTGCCTTTGTATAAAGCCCGTTGGGAAAGTTCTTTGAAAGAACAGATAAGAAACCTACCGGATTTTGAACAGGTGGAAAGAGAAGTACAAAAAAAACTGAAGTATTTTAAATCCTTACCCTGATTGGTGATAAAAGGAAAATCTGGGTGTTTTGCATTTTATTTCTTAATCCACGGTGCGGGATCGATGTTCTTGTTTTTCTTCATCAGCATGAACTCCAGTTCGGCATTGCCCTGGTCGTTGCTGGCCGCTTTCCCAATGATATCTCCTGAAGCGATTCGATCGTCCTTGGATACATTTACTGAAGAAAGATTGCTGTACACGCTGAGATAGTTGCCATGGCGGACGATTACCCCGAGGTTGCCTTCGATAGTGAACAGCATGGTAACGACGCCGTCAAACACCGATTTAACCAGTGAGCCTTTATTTCCTTCGAGGGTGATGCCGGGATTGACATTGACAATATTGCCGAGACCCACCCGGTAAGGACCGTAAGCAGTCTTGATCGTCCCTTCTTCCAGGGGCATCAGAAAGGAGCCTTTGTTGAGGTCGAACTCATCTTTTTTAACCAGTTCCTTCTTCCCTTTCACAGCCTTCGCCTTGCGGGAGGAAACCAGTTTTTTGGAAGAAGTTTTTTTCCCGGCAACGGCCTTTTTCGCAGCTGTTTTCTTTTTCGCCTTCACCACCCTGGTAACCACTTTCTTTTTCTGCTGGGTTTGAACGGAATAATCGTTCACAGAACGGGCAGAAGCTCCTACTGAAAGGAAACCAGTGGCCAAAACGGCAAAAAGAAATTTCAGCATATTTGATTGGTTTTAATAATAACCGTGCGGGAAAGGGCACGAAAGGTTATAACGGCCGATCGGCGATATAAGTATGTCGCGGAGGCATAAAAATGTTAAAGTGCCACGAATAAATAAGGAGTTGTGAAACTGTGGTTATCAGCGTCTTTTAATCCAGGGTTCCGGGTTCAAATTGCGATTTTCCTGCATAAGTACGAACTCGATTTCCCCATCACCATCATCATTGGTGGAAGCGCGTCCGATGGCCTGGCCGGCATTGATCTTCTGGCCTTTGCTGACGCTGGTGGAAGAGAGGTTGCCATACGCTGTGAAGTATTTGCCGTGTTTGATCAATACGGTAGTGGTGCCGTCCACGTCAAAAACAGAGCTGACCTCTCCTTCGAAAATCGATTTTACAATGGCGCCGGGATCTGTTTCGAAGGTAAGCCCTGGATTGTTTCCTTTAACGGTTGTTCCTTCGATGGAATAATTTCCGAAATGGATTTTGATATTGGCTTTGTCAAGAGGCCAGGGTAGCCGGCCTTTGTTTTTTTCAAAATCGGCGGAAATGATCGCTCCTTCGGGAGTGGCCTCCAATACACTCTTTGCTTTAACAGGCTTTGAAGCAGTTGAACCGGAAGAGTTATTGTTTTTAGCGGCGGTCTCTTCTTTTTTGGCGGCGGCTGCGGCGGCGGCCCTTGCTTTATCCATTTCCCGTCTTACGGCTGCGGCGATACCGTCTTTCAGTTTTTTATCGGCCCTGGCCTTCGCCACCAGTTCTTTGTTGATCTCCTTTTCGCGGGCTTTCAGCTTGGTGACCACTTCGTCTTTTTCTTTCCTCTCCTCGATCAGTACGAGTTTCTCCTTTTCCTGCTTCTGCAGCACATTGTCCTTCTCCTTACGCGTCAATTCGAGATTGGATATTTTCTGGGTGAGCTCGGTCTGGGTCATCCGGATGGTTTCGGCCTGCTGCTGACGATAGGTGCGATAAGTTTTCAGGTATTCGATGCGTTTGAGGGCGTCATTGAAACTGGAAGAGGAGAACACGAAATTAAGAAAGTCGTAATTGCTGCGGTTCTGATAGGCATATACCACGCTCTTTTCGTATTGGGCCCTGAGGGTATCCAGTTCCTTTTTCAGACGGCTGATATCGTCTCTGGACTGGTTGATGGTGCCCTGTATCGCGTTTATCTGGCTGCTGATATTGTTGATGGCATCTTCGCGAAGCCTGATTTTTTTCTGAACAAGGGCGAGCTGTCCGAGGCCAACCTTCTTGTTTTTACGCGTAGCTTCCAGTGATTGCTTGAGCTCATTGATCTCTTTTTGGATTTCTGCCTGCTGACGCCGCAGTTCATCGCTCGTCTGAGCCAGCAGGTTGCCACCGGCTAACAGGCATGCCAGGAAAAAGATCAGGGATTTAAGCATAGCTGGACTGATTTAAATACTCGATTCTGAACAATATAACAGATGCGGTTTTTCCGCCATTGCACAAAGATCGTTGATAACGTCTTATTGTCTCTTAAAATTCTTGGGGATAGTAAACGGATAGTTTAATTCTTCGTTAAAACCATATTGCTTGTAGTCCATCTCGATATCGAGTTTGGTCTTTTCACTCACGATGATCTTCCTGAATTTCGAGAAAGACATATCAGCTTTTTTATCATAATCACCATAGATGATCTGGCAGGTTCGTGCCCGGTTCACATCAATATCATCAATCTTGCTGTTTTGCAGCGTATAGTCGTCTTTGTTGACGGTGAGCAGGTGTTTGAAGACCTGCCCGATGCTGATCAGCGAAATGCCTTTGTCGTTCCTGATGTAGGCAATGATGTTGCTGTCGAGGTAGATGGGATTGCCGACCAGGATATTCTGCAGTTCTTTGAATGTAAAGGGTACATTGGCGATTTCCTGCAGTGAACTGACCGAGTTTGCCTGGTATTTTTTGTCGAGCTTGTTGAGGATCTTGATGCTGTCGGGAGTAATGAGAACACGAAAAGCTTCCACCCCAAAAATGGCATTGATAGATATCCACAGAGTACTGTCTTTGCGAAGCCGGATGAAAGCCGTGAAATCATTCTTTTTTCCATCCTTATCTTCAAAGTTCACCTTGATCTTGGCGGAAAATGTCCTGAAATCAATGAGGTTTTTTTGAATGGAAGTGTAGGTATCGCTGATGAACTTCATTGAATCGGCCTTCGCATTGGGGTCTTCTGTACGCGGCGGCGGGATGCGTGTTGTATCGATTTTGGTAATTGCAGTCTGGATCTTTTTAGTGCTTCTGCAGCTATAAAAAGACATAAACAGGGTGAGGGCTGCTATACATCTGAATAACATCTTCATAATCTAATTTTTTCCGGTGTGGCCAAAGCCGCCTTCGTTCCGGGCGGTTACGCTGATCGAATCGACTTCCTGCCATTGGATCTGCTTTACGGGGCTGATGACCATCTGGGCGATCCGGTCGCCGCTTTTGATGGTTTGTTCTTCGCCCGATAAATTGACAAGGATCACTTTGATCTCCCCACGGTAATCGGCGTCGATGGTTCCGGGTGAGTTAAGGCAGGTCAATCCCTGTTTGATGGCCAGTCCGCTCCTGGGTCGTACCTGGGCTTCATACCCTTCCGGCAATTCGATGAACAAACCGGTAGGCACCAAATAACGTTCCATGGGTTGAAGCACCAGGTTTTCTTCGAGGGAGGCTCTGATATCCATACCGGCGGAGCCAGTGGTGGCATATTCAGGCAATGGATTACCTGATTTGTTGATGATCTTTACTACTGTTTCCGGCATTTGGCAAAAATAATGGTTAATATAAAAACAGGTGCGTAGAATTGGTTAATATCAGGCGAACCGAACTTATTATCGGGTTGATTTCTGCAACAAAACGTTGGCATAGGCAACCAGTCCTTCTTCTCTGCCTATGAATCCCATTTTTTCGGCGGTGGTAGCCTTGATGGAGACGTCGTCGACGGACAGGTTTACAATGGACGCGATCGTCTCTCTCATATCGGGGGAGTATTTCTTGATCTTGGGAGCTTCCAGGCACACAGACGCATCTATATTGACGAGGTGATATCCTTTGGATTGCACGAGATCAAAAGTTTGCCTGAGCAGGATCTTGCTGTCGATATTTTTGTATGCCGTATCGGTATCCGGAAAATGCATACCGATATCTCCCAGCGCCAGGGCACCGAGCATGGCATCACAGATGGCGTGCAGCAACACATCCGCGTCACTATGACCCAGTGCGCCCTTGTGATGAGGGATCTTTATGCCTCCGATCCAGAGATCGCGGTCTTCAACGAGCCGGTGAAAATCGATGCCAAAGCCAATTCGGTACGACATGTACAGGTATTAAAAGATGAAGCGCCCGGTGGTCCGGGCGCTTCAAATATATTTCATTTAAGCCTGATTACTTGCTGTCGTTATCGATGTCGAAGATCAGACCGAAGCGAAGCGTATTGGAAAGCGGGTTCCTGTTAACACCCTGGCCGGAAGGAACGAGGTAAGAAAAATTAATTCCGAACACGTTGTACTTGATACCGAGGCCCACGGTGAAAAATTTACGGTTGCCTTTTGTTTTGTCTTCGTAAAAATAGCCGGTGCGAAGGAAGAACTGATCATTGTAGGCATATTCAGCTCCCAATGAAAGGGTGAATTCCCTCATTTCTTCTCCAAAACCGCCGGGTGCGTCTCCGAAAGAGCTGAACCAACTGCCTACCACCCCTTTTGTGCGGTAAGAAGAGATCGCAGCAGAATCGGTGGAATAATCACCGGTAAATTTAGGCGGAGTCGGCACCATCAGCTTGTGCATATCCAGTCCGAAAGTGATTTTATTATTCTCATCGAACACTTTTGTATAGGTAGTACCCAGCGAGAGGTTGGTGGGGATATAATCCTTTTGAGTGGCATCATTGGTATACCCGATCTTTGAACCGAGGTTGGTGATTGCCGCACCGAAATTCCAGCCGCCACCATCATCTTTTGCTCCTGTGTAGAAGAAAGAGATATCACCGGCAACGGCGTTACCCGCCTTATAGGTTGTACTTCCGATAACCTGGCCGGCGGCAAGGTTGGAATAAATATAGCGAAGGGCGATGCCCAATCCGATCTTGTCGCTCAGCTTGCGGGAATATCCGAAGTCAATTCCGAATTCACGCGGACGGCCTTCGCCAAAATCAACCCCGCTGATATCGGTAAATTGAATATTTCCCAATGAGAAATAACGAACACCGGCAGAAATAGCCTGGAGCTCGTCCAGTTTATAATACCCTCCGAAAGAAAGGAGGTACACATCATTCAGACCGAGGTCTTTCAGCCAGGGAGTATAAGTAAGTCCGAAACTGGCGTTGTTCTTGGCAAAGGGAGTTTTGGCCAGGTTGTAGAAGCCGGAATTCGCGTCCGGTGAAGTAGCTACACCCAGGTCGCCCATGCCACCTGCTCTCGCATCCGGCGAAATCCGGAGGAATGGTACCGCAGTCGTTACCACATTGATCGTATCCTGCGCCTGCGCTGTACTGAATCCAATAAATACGAGGAGAGTGACAGTCAGTTTTAAGGTCTTCCTTTTCATACTTGAGATTTTGACTTTTAACATGCTGCACTCTAATATCTCCCTATGAAGGCCGGACAGACGGACCAGCATTCACTGTTAGCGTGGAAGGCTTATGAGCCAGCAGTAATTATTAAAGGGTAATGTTGTATTCTATAGACTGTCAATAAGAGTGGCTAAAATAGGGATTTTCAACTAATAACGTTACAATATGTATAATTTTTCCCATTTCTCAGCTGACTTTCCGTTGGCAGTCCGCACTTTCAGCCGGTAAATGTAGACGCCTCTGCCGAGCCTGTCTCCATATTCATCCCGGCCATTCCAATTCACTTCACTCGAACGGTTGCCGGTGGAAAATATTGTCTCTCTGAGGGTTTTTACCAGTTTCCCGGACACGGTATACACTTGTACGAACACCTGTAATTCTTCTCCGGGGTGGTTGTGCTCAAACCAGAACGAGGTTTGGGTAGTAAATGGGTTGGGATAATTCAGAACATGTTCCAACACCAGGTTTTCGGTCTGCTCTACCCTGAATTCGAGGATTTTTTCGGTTGAATTGTTCATTACATCCCAGGCTTTGATGCGGAGGGTGTGCGGGCCGGGCTCCAGGACGGGCAGTTGAAACCGGACCGTGCCTTTCCGGAAATCATTGACATCGGCCTGGTAGGCGTCATTCAAAACAAAGGGTTTGCTGTCTTCATTATCGAGGATGGCAACCAGGTCGTGCCCAATGCCGTTGCCTAATATGTTTATTCCGGAAGAATCAAGCAGCTTCACGATCAATACGGGTGATGGGTTGGTAACGCTTCCATTCACAAATTTTTCATCGTTCAGGTAGCCTTTCACTTCGGGACCCTGGTTGTCGCCATTGCCGGTGCCCGTTCCTCCGACTATAATATTAGATAGAACTCCGTTGCCATCTATTACGCCATTATCCGAGTAGTATATGATGCGGCCATTGCCGAAACGATAGTCGATATCGCGGGGCACCACGAAGCGAAAGCTGAATTTTCCGGCCTCCACCTGCGCCTTTCCCCGAAAGATCACATTATTCTGAACGGTAAAATTGACCTGGCTGCTTCCGGGATCATTGGCAAGGGTGGTTTGGTGCCTGGGTTTATCATAAACAACCGGATAAACCGTGCCGTTGAAATTACTTAGTACCGCTCCTCCCGCATCCGTTACCTCCCCGGTAATGGTATAGGTGTCCATCGCCCTCAGGGTATCGGGTATGGCGCCAATGGGTTTGGTATTGACCGAAGTGGTTTGTACCTGTTTCACCGGAAAGGCGATTGTCAAGGCCGGATCACCCAGCAGGGTGAATTTGCGGTTGTTTACCACATCACCCGAAAAGGTATAGGTATAATTCTTGGCCAGTTTTACCGCATCACCGAGCGACCAGTAAGTACCGTCGCTGCGGCGCGACAGGGCGATGTCCAGGTAGTTCTTATTCATCACCCGGTTGCTGAAAGCGAACACCAGTCGGGTAGTCGTCATCAGGGCGATCGCTCCGGTTTTGGGGCGAAGCAACAGGTTCTCCCCTATTGAACTGACCAGGGGATTGTCGTACGGAGCCACGTCGCAGGTGGCGGTGATAAACAGGGGAAGTTTGCCGGCGTTATTGAACTGGTTAATGATGTCCTGGTCCAGTACTACTTCTTCGGCCAGCCGTTTGTATCCGCCATGACCGCTGTAATTCCATATCAGGTTGCCGGTGAACAGGCGACTGCTGATCGCGTTGTTCACTTCGGGATAACGGCTTCCGCCCGCACCCGATTCCTGTCGGAATGCATCCAGGTAGATCTTGTCGATATCGAACAAAGCACTGGTAGCCTGCACGGATGCGGTGATGGTTTCAGCATCCTGCAGGTGAAGGTTATTGTCTTCGTCATCGGCTACAAAAGTGAATTCATTTCGCCAGGGCCCGAGGGAAGAGGGACTGTGATAGGTAAGGATCTTATCGACAATCGATTTGGCTTCTGCTTCCGTTGAAGCAGGAATCCTTCCGATTCCGATATCCAGCAGCGGACTACCGGGAGCATTGATGTCTTCGTCGTCGTTGAGGTAGCCAAAAAAATCATCGGAGGTATATGTCGCCAGCGGGTCGAGTGAGTTCACGCTTTCGTAAGCAGGAACGAGATTGCCCTGCCTTCCGAGTTTGTTTCGATAATCGAATGAAGCATCACCTAACAGCAGCAGGTAACGGGGGCGACGGGTAGTATCCGACCCGGCACGATCATAGAACATCTTTACATAGTCGCGGAGGGCTGAGGGATCGGGATTTCCCGATGAAAATTCATTGAAGACCTGTTCGGCCGTAGTTACTACTGAACTGATCGTGTCCCGCTGCAAATGGTATTGTGCCAGTCGTTGGGCCTGGGCCAGCAGGGAAGGGTGAGTGATGATCAGCATTCCGGCGGCGCTCTGGCCATGCAGATCCTGGTTTGGAACTTTTCCGAGCGCTTCCGGCAAAAGAAAGTTGGAAGGGTTGAAGGATACGTATTCATGCAGGCTGCCGGCCTCGTTCACAAATTCAAAAAGGGATCCGTTGATCGTACCATTCATCTTAACCGGATTGAGCGGATCGCTGATATCCCAAACCTGGGTATTGGCGGTGGCGCGGGTTATCTGAAACCTCGCTTTATTATTCAGCGCTACCGAATTCCAGTCGCGAAAAAGCAATTGATCCATCCCGGCCATATCGAGGTTATTGCGGCTATGGATCTCGAACCAGTCGAGCCAGGCCTGCGAGCCAAAACTTCCCTGCGAATAATTGAACTGGACCGGCAGCGGTCCGGAAGCAGCATTGAACAGGGAAACCTGCTGGCGGGTTTGTGCAAACAGATCCAGGGCGCTGTTGGCCACAGGGGGTATGTCTATCTCCATTACTCCCTGGCCGCTAATGTTTACACCCAGCCGGCTCGAGGTTCCGAAGGAGCGGGCGATGGCATTGACGATGACGCTGGCCGGCTGGGCCGACAGGTTTGGTATGTTGACCGTGAAAGATTTTGTGAGCGACTGGCCCGGAAGATTGGAAAATTCTTCGCCGAACCATTGTTTGCCACTGCTGAGGAAATTAAAACTGTCTTTCTCATAATGATACCGACCGTTAAAAGTATTGACGGTGATGTTGTAAACAGGAACAGCGGCCTGAGTGCTGATTCGTTTACCATTGTTTGCTACGGTAAGAAAATAAATGGCCTGGGTGGCAAACAGGTTTTTCTGAAAAGTGAAACTGTGGTGGGCAGTATCAGCGAGCCATTTGTCCGGCCCGTCGGCATAAAATAGGAGGTAATCCGATCCGTTGAGTACTCCATCGCCCCCATCTTCGATCCAGAGGGCGTTTTCGGTCAGGTCGTCCCGGCGAAAGGCTTTATTGGATTCGGGCAACATATTTCCGCCGTTTCCGTATAGTTTGATGGCAGAGGAAGGAAGGCTAGCGGTGTTGATGCCCAGTTTGGAGAGAAGGGCCAGGTCGATTTTGTACACTCCGGGTTCGCTAACCCCGATCCTGTACCAGTTGCCCGACGCCAGTACCGAATGATCGGCGTAGGTCCGCTGGCTACGGCCGGGACTGACAATCAATATCAGGAGGATGGCCAGGAGGCCCAGCCTGGGTGGACAGAGGGTCATTTTGTCAAAAATAGAGCATTTTTAACTGAACGCCCGTGCCGGCTAATCTGTTGTTTTCCAGAAACTACCTATATTCGCAGCCCCTCCCCTTCCCTGTGGATAAACACATAAAAATCTGTGCAATAATTGATACGAAATACCGTTTATTCAAATTGAACCAAAGGCAAAAGCTATCAAAATGAACCTGAAAAACCTATTCATTCTCGCTGTTTGCGCCGCATCCGTATCCTCCTGTAAGAACGGCCTGTTTGGCAAGAACAAGAAAGAGAAATCCGACGTAACTGGCTGGAATTACAACGACAAGAACATGGGAGGATACCAGGTATCCAAAGAAAAGGAACAGCGTACCGGTCCCGGTCTTGTTTTCGTACAGGGTGGTACCTTCACCATGGGTGCAACCGAAGAAGATGTAATGGGCGATTGGAACAACATTCCTTCCCGTAAAACAGTCAACTCATTTTATATTGACCAGACCGAAGTAGCGAATATTCACTACCGTGAATATCTCTACTGGATCAACAATGTATTCGATGGCGACGAATACAAAGCGGTTCGCGACGGCGCTTTACCGGATACCCTGGTATGGCGAAGCGAGCTGGCTTATAACGAGCCGCTGGTGGAGTATTATTTCCGCCATCCTTCCTATAACTATTATCCGGTTGTGGGTGTAACCTGGAGACAGGCCTATGATTTCTGTCTCTGGCGTTCTGATCGTGTAAACGAACTGGCGCTGATCGAAAAAGGTTTCATCAACAAAAACAGCCTGAAAAATATCCAGGGACAAGGTGCTGAATCTTTCAACACCAAGTCTTACCTGCTTGGCCTTACTACACCGACCCCCGGACCTGGTGTACGTTCCAAGAAGAACCCGCTCAAAAACCCTAACGGTACTCCGCGTACCCAGGTAACTTTTGAAGACGGTATCCTGTTGCCCGCTTATCGCCTGCCAACAGAAGCCGAGTGGGAATATGCCGCCCTGGCCCTGATTGGTCAAAACCCCAAACCCAGCAAGAAAGAAAAGCAGCGTGGTGAGGAATTGCTGACCAACAAACAGGTTTATTCCTGGAGCCAGAATGTGAACGGTCTGCGTGACAGCCGTCGTGGCAGCTGGCAGGGTACCTTCCTCGCCAACTTCAAAAGAGGAAACGGTGATAACATGGGTGTTGCCGGTGGTTTGAACGACCGTGCGGTTTATACAGCCCCTGTAAATTCCTTCTTCCCGAACTCATTTGGTATCTATAACATGTCTGGTAACGTGAACGAATGGGTAGCCGATATCTATCGTCCCCTGTCTGTGACAGATAATGATGATGTAGCTCCTTTCCGTGGTAACTATTTCCAGAAAGACGTGAAAAACAAAGACGGCGAGTTTGAAAAAGACAGCCTCGGCCGTGTGAAGAGAGCCTATGTTACCGATGAAGAAAGCAAGAATCGCCGCAACTACCAGAAAGGTAATGTAATCAACTACATCGATGGTGACTCCCTGATCACAGGTGTATCTTACGGAAGCACCGATGATCTCGATAAGAACAGACGTGAAGGTCGCGGATATGGTGTATCTACCCTGATCAGCGATAAGTCAAGAGTAATTAAAGGTGGTAGCTGGAACGATCGTCCTTACTGGTTGTCACCCGGTACCCGCCGCTTCATGGAAGAAGACCAGGCCAGCAGTACCGTTGGTTTCCGTTGCGCCATGGATCGCGTAGGTAGCCCCGAAGGTAACGGCAGAAAAACCGGTATCAACTATTCTACCCGCAGACAGAATTCGAGAAAAAGATAAGTTTGGTTCACTTTTTTATAAAGGCCACCTCCTGATAAGAGGTGGCTTTTTCTTTTATTTTTGCGATATGACCATCGTAGATCTCTATCAAATTTACCGGCAACATCCTTCCATTCAGACAGACACCCGGAAGCTGAAACCGGGCGATCTCTTTTTCGCACTGAAAGGGCCCAGCTTTAATGGCAACAGCTTTGCCGCACAGGCATTGGAATCCGGGGCGGCTTACGCCATTATTGATGAAACCGCCTTTGCTACAAACTCCCGGTGCATCCTGGTGAATGATGTGCTGGACACCTTGCAGCAACTGGCGCGTTACCATCGGCTCAGTTTTGCGAATACTCCTTTTATCGCCATTACCGGTAGCAACGGCAAAACCACAACCAAAGAGCTCGTGCATGCGGTATTGTCTTCGCAATACATCACCTATACCACGCAGGGTAACCTCAATAACCATATCGGTATTCCGCTCACTTTGCTATCCGTGAAACCCGATGCGGAATTTGCTGTCATTGAAATGGGTGCCAATCACCAAAAAGAAATCGAGTCCTATTGCCGTTATACGCTTCCCACTCATGGCATCATCACCAATGTAGGCAAAGCACACCTCGAGGGATTTGGCGGCGAAGAAGGAGTGCGAAAAGGCAAGGGCGAACTATTTGACTATATCCGGGCGAGTGACGGTACTGTTTTCATCATGTCTGACTATGATTACCTGCGCGAGATGAGCCAGGGTATCCACCACGTTTACCGGTATGGCAGCCACGATGCCGACCTGATCGGAAGCATCGTTAAAAGTGAACCCTTTCTCGAAGTTAGTATTGAGGGGCAGGGCAATATCCAGACCAACCTGGTGGGCGACTATAATTTTCCCAATGTACTGGTAGCGGTGGCGTCGGGATTGTTCTTCCATATTCCGTTTGGCAAGATCAAAAAGGCCATCGAAAATTATGTTCCTTCCAACAGCCGCTCACAAATGGTGGAAAAAGATGGTAACCAGGTTATACTCGACGCCTATAATGCCAACCCAAGCAGTATGAAAGCTGCCATTGAAAATTTTGCGAGGCTCCCCTATCCCTCCAAGATCCTCCTGCTCGGCGCTATGGCCGAACTGGGTGCCGACAGTATCAAAGAACATGAATCATTGATAACGCTCATTAAAAAATATCCGTGGGAACAGGTAGCATTGGTGGGGGGCGATTTCCAAAAGATCCGGCATCCTTTTCTTGGCTTTGCCAACGCCGATGAAGCCGCTCAGTGGTTCAGAAACCAGCATTTTCAGAACAAGGCAATTCTGGTGAAAGGATCGAGGAGCATGCAAATGGAAAAAGTTCTCTCCTAATATTTCCGAAAATGATGTGCCATCCATTCCAGGTCTGGCAATAAAGCCTTGAAGAGATCGGCCTTCTCTATTTCCCATTGTTGTAAAAGATGTTTCACCAACTGGTTTTCCAGTGTCGGCAGAAACTGCTCGTGCGTGGAAAGAAGTGTTTGCAGTGAGCGGTAATCATTGTATTGGCCCAGGCTATCCGAGATCCGTGTCATCGATGTTTGATCAACCGGCCAGTTAACCGGGAATGAGATGCCCCAGTGGTTGCTGAAGATTTTTTCTACATACTGCAAATCCTTCAATTCCTTTCGCACCTGGTGCAGGTTTTCATCGTTATACCTATCTAAAAGACATAACCGGATGCTGGCCAGCTTGTATTGCACGAAACGGTTGATCTTTTTATCTGTGAGATATTCTGGCAGCCAGCTTGTCCAGGTGAGGACATGCCTTTGCATGTCTACTTCAGAAGATAGCGCGGGAGCCGATTGCCGAAGGTCTTCCTCTTCATCGGCCAGCCGGGTGATCATCACCCCGAGGGCATTGGTATCGTGCTCCAGTAACTTCAGCTTTTCCCTGGTGAGTTGTATGGTACGTATCTGGCCGAGGTGGCGATAATAATTTCCGAGTGCGGAGGGAAAAACATCTCCCAATGGAGCGCCTTGCGTAATACACAGTCGAAGAAAGGCCCTGAGTTTTTTTATCTGCAATCTGTATTGGTGAATTTCTTCAACGCCAAATCCGCTCAACAGATCCTGCTGAATGTCTTCCATTTTTCGTACGAAAAAAAGGACAACTGCTTCGAGGTTCTTGCGATGCATGGCGATGGGGTGAATTGTATCACTTTGTCGATTTGTAATTTAGTGAATTTATTTTCGTTTGACTTGATTTGACATCTCCGAATAATGCGCCACTCATCATTCGTAATTGCATTGGCGTATTGGGCCATTGAAAAAAATAAAGTATTGGCTGATTGTTCTTGATCCCCGACCGGGGAACGCAAAGATCGCTAAGTACCGCAAAGCGCGCTAAGAGCATTCGAAATTCGTAATTCGTCATTCGTAATTGCC
>CAZSAQ010000014.1:0-126161 GCA_964605065.1 uncultured Chitinophagaceae bacterium | reverse complement strand
GAAATTGTAGTATCGGTGAAGATGCCGGTTACCCGTCACGGGACGGAAAGACCCCGTGAACCTTCACTACAACTTTGCATTGATTTTGAACAACCGATGTGTAGAATAGTTGGGACGCTTTGAAGCAGTGGCGCTAGCCATTGTGGAGCGGTCGTTGAAATACCAACCTTTGTTTGTTTAGAGTCTAATCCCTTGCGGGAAACAGTGCATGGTGGGTAGTTTGACTGGGGTGGTCGCCTCCTAAAAAGTAACGGAGGCTTGCAAAGGTTCCCTCAGTACGGTTGGTAATCGTACGTAGAGCGCATCAGTATAAGGGAGCTTGACTGTGAGACAGACAAGTCGAGCAGGGACGAAAGTCGGCTGAAGTGATCCGGTGGTTCTGCATGGAAGGGCCATCGCTCAAAGGATAAAAGGTACTCCGGGGATAACAGGCTGATCTCCCCCAAGAGCTCATATCGACGGGGAGGTTTGGCACCTCGATGTCGGTTCGTCACATCCTGGGGCTGGAGAAGGTCCCAAGGGTTCGGCTGTTCGCCGATTAAAGTGGCACGTGAACTGGGTTCAGAACGTCGCAAGACAGTTCGGTCCCTATCTGTGATGGGCGTTAGAATATTGCGTGGACATGACCTTAGTACGAGAGGACCGGGTCGTACGGACCGCTGGTGTATCTGTTGTGCCGCCAGGTGCAGTGCAGAGTAGCTACGTCCGGCCAGGATAAACGCTGAAAGCATCTAAGCGTGAAACCTTCCACAAGATGAGTATTCTTTTAAGGGTCGTCAAAGACTATGACGTTGATAGGCTACAGGTGTAAAAGTGGTAACACTAAAGCCGAGTAGTACTAATTACCCGTACGCTTTAATTTTTTTTATACAATTTTATTTCAAATAACTTGTATTGTTACGTTAATCGCATTTACAACAACCAATATGTCACCTTATTTCATCCGCTGTAGCTCAACGAAAGCGGATCAAGATCTTATGGTGGTTTTTCCAAGGGTGTTCACCTCTTCCCATACCGAACAGAGAAGTTAAGCCCCTTATGGCCGATGGTACTGCACCACAATGCGGGAGAGTAGGTAGCTGCCATATTCTTTGAACCCTGAGTCATTCATTTGATTCAGGGTTTTTTTATGCCCGTACCTTAAAAAGTAAAAAGTAATTTTTTAAAAACCTGTATTCAATAAAAGCAAGCTGCCATTGCAAGATTTCTTTTGGAACGCAAAGCTAAGAACCGCAATGCGCGCAGAGGGACACAGATTAACGCAGAAGACGTGGAAAAACGCAGATTACGCAGAACTGCAAACAGTAAACCCAAAACCTCAAACAGTAAACAGTAAACTGTAAACCGGAAACTGATTAATACCAAAAGCTTGACTAAGGTATTGCACCTGTTTTTTTCCCATATACACGACACAGGAATTTTCGATAAATTTATTGAGCCTTACTCCTGTAACGATCAGCTGGTATTCACATTCGAGAACCCCAAATCATCTGCTATGTTTATCGGTCATTTTGGTGCCGGGATGGCGGCTAAGAAACTCGCACCTCGCATTCCCTTGTCTATATTGTTCATAGCCGTACAGTTTCTTGATCTTCTTTGGCCAACCCTGCTCTTGATGGATGTTGAGCATGTCATCATCAAACCGGGCTCAGGTCATGCACAGCCATTGGAATTTACCGACTATCCGGTTTCACATAGCCTGGCGATGGTTACGCTGTGGGCGGGATTGTTCGGATTGCTGTATTGGCTTCTCAAAAAGGATATTCGCTCGGCCCTGGTGATCGCTCTTTGTGTGGTGAGCCATTGGTTTTTAGATCTGCTGGTACACATGCCCGACCTTCCGCTTTATCCGGGTAATTCTCCTTTATTAGGTTTCAGTCTATGGAACTACAAAATGCTGGAACTGATCATCGAGCTGGCGATCTTCTTCCTGGGTTTAATGCTTTATTTGAAGTCGACCATCGCTAAAAACAAATGGGGAAATATCAGCTTGGGCATATTGACCCTGTTGTTGCTCACTGTCCAGATCACAAATATCTTTGGACCTCCCCCTCCTGAAGTATCGGCAATCGCATGGGCAGGTCAACTGCAATGGCTGTTTGTTTTCCTGGCAATATGGGTGGACAGAACACGTAACAACCGGTGAAAACCAGTGACGGATGATAATTTTGAAGATATCTCAAACCATGTGAGCAGAAGGAAAAATTTGATTTGTATTAGAAGCATTGACATCCCGGCAAAACCTGTTCACTTTATTTTACCAATGTAACTACGAATTACGAACTCTGAATGTGAAAACTGTTGGTATTGGAGTATCGTTGCTCGGCTTTATTCTGTAGCTGCTCACCACCGAAGAACCGAAGCTGGGCGATAGGTGACGGAAACCGGGCTGGACATCGGTTTCCGTTCGCCTTTTTTTGTGGGACTTTTTTTGGCGAAACAAAAAAAGTCCCGTCAGCGGCACGCCAGAGATGAACAAATCAATTTATTCAGTATGTCAAAAATCAATCAGTGCTCCTTTCTTTTCATGAGTATGATAAAAAATGGCATCGCCTGGTTTGTCTTCAGTTTTATTTTTATCTGTAAGGCATGGTCCCAAACGGAAGACAAAGACTTTATTACCTATGTGGTAGATCCGCTCAGGCAGGACCTGACCCTGTATTGGAAAGATGATAAGGGGCAGGTATTGGGAAGTTTCCAGCGCCTGAGGGATTGGCTCGATACTAAACAAAAACGCCTGATCTTTGCCATGAACGGTGGCATGTACCAGGAAGACCGTTCGCCGGTTGGATTGTTTGTCCAGGAGTTCGAAGTAAAAAGAAAAATCAACAAAGCCTCGGCTTCGGGAAATTTCTATTTGAAACCCAATGGCATTTTTTTTATTACCAGTAAGAAACAAGCAGGAATACAGGAAACAACCGCCTTTAGATTGGAGAAGAACATTCGATTCGCCACGCAGTCAGGCCCGATGTTGCTGATCGACGGGAAAATCCATCCTTCATTTACCGCGCATTCAACGAACGTCAATATCAGAAACGGCGTTGGTATCCTCCCGGACGGACATGTCATGTTCGTGATGTCAAAAGTAGCCATCAATTTTTTCGATTTTGCCAGGTATTTTCAATCCAGGGGCTGTAAGAATGCGTTATACCTGGATGGCTTTGTTTCCAGGGTCTACCTGCCTTCTGTCGACTGGTACCAGCTTGGAGGAAACTTCGGTGTGATCATAGCTGAAACCACCGGCAAGTAAGGAACATTCTGTAATTTTAGAATCGGGTTTTTGATAAAATATATAAATGTACGAGCAGCAAATTCTGGACAGCCTGGAGCGCAATTTTTTTCTTTCTCAAAAGGAAAGATCGCTTTTTATGTCCCTGCTTGAACACAGGCAACTGCAGAAACGCGATTATCTTCTTCGTATCGGTGAAATCTGCAGATACGATCATTTTGTGCTGAAAGGATGCATGAAAGTGTGCTATAACGACGAGAAAGGGGTGGAGAAAATAATCAAATTTGCTCCTGAAAACTGGTGGGTGGTAGACATCGACAGTTTCCTTCATGCAAAACCTTCATTTTATTATATCCAGGCATTGGAAGATTGCGAGTTGTTTCAACTCAGCCGCACCAATTATCACCGCCTGCATGAGGAAATCCCTGCCTTTCAAAAATTCTCTCACCAGCGCTGGCAAAATGGCTTTATTGCACTTCAGCAAAGAATACTACAATCTCAGTCCATGACTGCCGAAGAACGATTTGAGCATTTCCTGCAAAAATACCCGGGTCTGGACCAGCGAATCCCCCAAAAACTCATTGCGGCCTATCTTGGCATCACCCCCGAATTTTTAAGTATGCTCCGAAAAAAATGGGCTTCCCGGTTTTCTTAAAGTTGTTTAAGAAGAATTCTCTCGGACGGGTGTCTTTTTGCCCTTAAAAAATGAGAGCGATTTTATTTTCTTCCGGTTACGATCTAACCGCCCTGGTATTGCGTTGGACCCTTGCGATAGCTATGTTTCCACATGGCGCTCAGAAGCTATTAGGCATCTTTGGGGGGTATGGATACCAGGCTACCATGAAATTCTTCATGGAAAACATGAAACTACCCTGGCTGATCTCTTTGCTGGTTATTCTAATCGAGTTTCTGGGTCCGGTTGGACTGGCCGTCGGTTTGGGCACGCAGGTATGGGCAATTTGCTTTTTACTGATTATGATCGCTGCTGTTGTTACCACCCATCACAGCAACGGCTTCTTTATGAATTGGTTTAATAACCAGCAGGGAGAGGGCTATGAATATCATTTGATAGTGATGGGTTTGTGCATCGCGCTTATTTTGCTGGGCGCCGGCAGATGGAGCCTGGACCAGGCCCTGTCGCGGCAATAGGAAAGTAAGATAACAATACCCGGATGATGGTCATGCCGTAAACTGTATTTTTGGGCATGACCATCCACTTCTCGAAGGCAAACTACCCCCAAATCCGGGCGTTCCGGGATCTGTTTCTGCAGGAAAGAAATTTCCAGGTAAGGTTCAATGCCAATCATGAAAGAGGCTGGGCCGATTATTACCTGATTTCTTGCAATAATACTGCCATCGGGTATGGAGCCCTCAAAGGCGATTCGCCGGGAGATCCCCGCGACCGGTTGTTTGAATTTTTCCTATTGCCCACCTATAAAAACAGGGCTGAGGATATATTCAAAGACCTGCTTGTTTCATGTAATGCAAGGTATTTACAGTGGCAGACAAACGATGATTCTATACACCAACCGGCCACGCTGTACTCAACAGCTCAGCAAGCAGAGGCATTGTTGTTTGGCGCAGGCGTCGAAACAACACTTCCTTCGAATGGTACCATTTTTCGCGAGAGGAAAGACGGCGATCTTATTTTTGATCATACCAGCGAACCGGTGGGAAAATATGTGCTGGAGAACAATAGTGAAATAGTGGCTACGGGCGGATTTCTCACCCATTATAATTTTCCCTTCGCAGACCTGTTCATGGAAGTGAGCCCGGGCTGGCGAAAGCGAGGATTGGGTAGTTACCTCATTCAGGAAATAAAAAATGCATGCTTCGTCGAAGGAAGAATACCCGCCGCCCGTTGTAACCCCGATAACTTGGCTTCAAAAAAAACACTCGAAAAAGCAGGCATGATTCAAGCTGGAGAGGTAAGGTTGGCCCGCGTACATATCAGTCAGTTCGCCGGTTATCAAGGTAAATGGAAAAATCCTACACTGTAAACAGCAAACAGTAAACCTCAAACCATTCATAAACACCCCCGTCTTTACCGGCCCCCCTGTAACATTTTGCTTTTTCATTCGTATTTCTTCAAACAATTAGACATGGAAAAGCAATTATTGGAAAGAATTGAAAAAATGGAGTTCCGATACCTCCGTTTAAAACGAATGTTTGGCTTTGTGCTGGCATTGTTCGTTGTATCGGGGATGGCTTTCAGTTTCCGGGTAACGGAATCCTTCGGAATTATTCGTGCCAAAGGCATTATCATAGAGGATAGTCTTGGGCGCGATCGTATTCTCATAGGAGCCCCAATCCCGTTTTCTAAAGACCGGGTCAGAACGGATACCGCCCTGGTTAGAAAGCACTGGTCAAAGAACTTTGGTAATGGCGATCAATACATGAAATGGTATGCAGGTTACCGGCATAGTGCCGAAGGAATCGTGATCATGAACGAAAGCGGTTTCGACCGGGTACTCTTGGGAGACAAGCTCGCGGATCCCAATATCGGCAAGAGAATGTTTGAGCCGGCAGGAATGCTTTGGAACGATAAGGAGGGATGGGAAAGAGGAGGCGCCGGCGTCAATACTACGGAAGATGGCCAGTCGCGCAGCGTGGTGGGGTTGGATGACAAGGACGGTGAGGCGGTACACCTGGTAGCGCTGGAAGACGGAACAAAAGGAATGATAATCGGAGGGGAAAATGGCCGCCTGATGATTGGTATGTCGCCCAAAAACGGGCAGTGGTTTCAAAACAAGGCAGCCTTCACCGGTGTAAAATTCTTTGACAACAAAGGGAAACTGATTTGGCAGCAGGAGTTCAAAAGGAAACAACCCTGATGGATGTGAAGAACAGTCAGCCAATATTTTTGACCGGTAAAATTGAATGAATTAATTTGACTGTTCTAAATAACCTGAAAATTGGCAACCGTAGAAGAATATGTTAAGCGGATCGAAGCGATTGGAAAAACAAATCCGTCGGATTACCTGGTTGCGGTATTGGTCAGTCGAAACCCGCTCACTTATGATTTTTTTCTGAAAAAGCCTTTTATTCCGCTGGGGCTCTCCAATCATTATCGAACAGCAGTACGGGTTACTTTCAGGGAGAAGAGTGAACAGGAGCCTATCCATAAAAGGACCATCTCGCCACCGTTTATTTTTATTGCGGTGGCGATTTTATTATTTTTTATCGTATTCGATTGGTTGATTGTAAGGACTTCACTGAATAGGGGAAGGCTTGTTTTGGGAGTAATAATCATCGCAGGTACTACAGCGTATCATTTGATGACGGCAGATAAAATTCAGAAGGCGATCAATGAAGAGATTTTCTTGTTTGATCAATAAACGGTGATCAAAGAGGTTCGAACACCGCTGCTTTTGTAAAAAATAAGCTTTCAATGTCCTTCCAAAATCTATTGAATATTCTGTTGTGGCAACATGCTCGATTTTGATCAAATAAGGAAACTGGCATTGGCGCTCCCCGATATTTCGGAAGCGCCGCATTTTGATAAATCTTCTTTCCGATACAAGGGTAGGATCCTGTTCACCTTCGATCATCAGCAAAACAGGGCCTGCTTTAAATTGCCGATCGAACTCCAGTCTGTTTACACCAAAGCCTCGCCGGGAATAATTTACCCGGTTCCGAATAAATGGGGAGTACAGGGCTGGACCCTGGTGGAAGTCAGGAAAGTTTCCAAAACACTCTTTAAAGAAATACTCAAAGTTTCGTTTGATTGCCTTTCGAAACCTGCGAGGTACCGAAGAAAATCTTAATAAAGTAGAGACGGGTGATGCTTTTACAGGATTAAATCTCTGATCGTTTCCAGGTAAAATTCAACTAAACCAGCTGACCCGTTAACCATCGTTTCCACGCAAATCGATCAAGTGAATTGTTTCGTATTAGCGAGCCGTTGGTACCATTTGATTTTTCTCAGTCTGCGAGATAGCTTCTGTCATAGACTTTTCAGGGTTGGGTCACTAATTTGTTGTCATGAACCAGGTATGTAAACTGGGCTTTTGGTCCGGGCTGATCGCGTTTACGGCTACCGTTGCTTACTGCATCGTTCAACTCCTGCAGGTCGGGGGGTGGATAGAATTCCCGGCCGATGACATCGCCATCTATTCCTTATCGCTTGCCATCTCCCTTCCCTATTTACTGGAGATATTGAGCCTGCACTATACAGTGAGCGCTCGTCACCGGATATGGACACATGCAGCCTTGTTGTTTGCCACTCTGTATTGTTTTTTTGTAATTACCAACTATGTGGTGCAGCTGGCTACCGTGATACCCGCCAAACTGGATGACGAGTATGATTCAGTAAAATGGCTGGACCAGACTCCGCACTCGTTGTTCTGGGATTTCGATGCGCTCGGATATATTTTCATGGGACTTTCCATGCTCATGGCCTCATTGGCGCTCGAAAGAAACGGGTTTCAGCGAAGGGTTAGACTGAGCCTGCTGGCCAATGCTATTGTCACTCCATTGATCGCCATCGTTTATTTTTATCCCGTATATTCCTTCCAGTTGCTCCGGATCGGATATGTGTGGGCCATCACCGCGCCACTGGCGATGCTGATGCTCGCCATCTATTTTCGTGTTCAGTCGAGAATCCGGTTACTGTAATAATGTGACTTTTTTATAAAGCCCGGGGATACGATTTCAACAGTCTATCCATACTTTTCACCAGTTAAACTTATTTTGATAAATTTTCCGCTACCGGGTTTTACCTTCATCAGCGAATTCTGCGTACTCTGCGTACTCAGCGTCCAAAAAAATCTGCGATCTGTGAATAAAAGAAAAGTAATACTAGGGCTTGCTATCAGCCTTGATGGCTTCATAGAAGGACCCAATGGAGAATATGATTGGTGTTTTACCGACCAGGACTATGGCATGTCGGAATTTTATAAGCGAATAGACTCCCTGTTCATGGGGCGAAAAACCTATGAACTGTTGCAATCCATGGGAACTGAAACAGGAATTCCGCCCTTTAAACAGTATGTATTCTCCAATACACTGCAGTCAGTTGATGACAGGTCGGTCATTGTGTCGGGAGATATCGAGGCCAAAGTGAAAGCCATCATGCAGGAAGAAGGGAAGGATATCTGGATGTTTGGAGGTGCCAGCCTGACCACCGCGCTCATGAAAGCAGGGTTGATCGATGAAATGTTCCTGGCCGTTCATCCGATATTATTGGGCTGAGGCAAGCCTTTGTTCCGGGAAGTAAGGGAGAGAACAAAGTTGAAGCTTCTCAAAGAACAGGTGTATGACAGCGGGCTGGTAATATTGACCTATGAATTTTTACCTATCTAGAAAATGACCCTCAAAGATCAAATCGCAATCAGGCCGGCTGAGTGGAACGACCATATTTCCATTGCAGCCCTGCACGCCAGCAACTGGCGAGACACCTACCGGGGAATTATGGGCGATCATTACCTCGATCACCTGGTGGATCAGGACAGGCTTGATACCTGGCAGGAAAGACTCACCCATCCCATACCCGGTCAGCATATTCTGCTGGCCGAGGCCGACGGACAGCTGATCGGATTTTGCTGTTTGCAGGTTGATGAGGATCCTGATTTCGGGACCCTGATCGACAATCTGCATGTAGCGAATAGTAGCCGTGGAAAAGGAGTCGGTGGCATACTGTTGCGAAAGGCCGCTGCCATTGTACAGTCGGAGGCCAATGCCAGGAAGATGTATCTATGGGTGTACGACTCCAACCAGAATGCGCGGGCAGCCTACGAACGGCTGGGGGCGCAACTGGTTGAGACAATCGAGAAACCCAACGAGGAGGGAACACCGAAACTGATCTGCCGGTATGCCTGGGATGGGTTGAGCCCTTTGTTGTAAATCCCAAAACGCTTAAATTTCTGAAAAATAACTGCGATGAAAATCAAAACTGCCATCTGGATACTTGTTGCAGGGTTCCTGTTGGATTTCGTAGGGTCGTTTATGAAGATCACTCACCAGGCTTTGGCCGATGAAACCCTGCTGGCGGGTACCGTGCTGAAGATGGCAGGGGGAATATTAACGATTTGGCTTCTTTTGCGTCATCCAAAAGTGAGGGAGTTCCTGAACCAGGATGCCCATAAGGATTCGTTTAAATAAGCAGGGGCTTCGCCGGCAGAAATCAGAAAATTACCCTAATCTTGGGAAACAAAACTCCAGGCATGGCTAGCTTATTGACCCGCATACGCTCTGGCTCCTTACTATCTTTTTCTTTTTCCATTTCTCTTTCTCTTTTTATCTCTTTGCCTCTCTCCGCTCAGCGCCCTCGTGCCCGCGATATCGGCATTCCTTTTTATGGGAAGCCAGGTAAATTCAATGCGATTACCGATGTGCCGGGAGTGCTGGTGGGGTATAGTACCATCATTCAGGGGGAAGGAAAAAATATAAGGGGAAAAGGTCCGGTGCGCACCGGCGTAACCGCCATTCTTCCGCGCGGGAGAAACAACAACCCGGTTTTTGCAAATTGGTATACGCTCAATGGCAATGGAGAAATGACGGGTACTACCTGGATCACGGAATCGGGTTTCCTCGAAACACCCGTGATGATCACCAATACCAATAGTGTTGGGGTGGTGCGGGACGCGGTGTTGAAATGGTTTGTGAAAACCGGCTGGTATAAAGAGGACTTCTGGTATACTTACCCGGTAGTGGCGGAAACCTACGACGGGTTTTTGAATGACATATACGGTTTTCATGTAAAAGAGTCGAATGCCTATGAAGCACTCGACAATGCTCGTTCGGGCATGCTGGCTGAAGGGAATGTGGGCGGCGGAACCGGTATGATGTGTTTAGGGTTTAAAGGAGGATCGGGAACCGCTTCCCGGGTGATCAAAATAAAAGATTCAACCTATACGGTTGGGGTGTTCGTTCAGGCCAATTTCGGGGCTAAACACAACCTTACCATTGCGGGTGTTCCGGTTGGGCGTGAACTGGCCGATACGCTCAATTATGACTTCAAGGCGCCGCCTTCCTATCGCCAGGATGGCGATGGTTCTATTATAGTGATCGTAGCCACCGACGCACCCCTGTTGCCGCACCAGTTAAAAAGGGTTGCAGCAAGGGTACCACTGGGCGTTGGCATAGTAGGCGGGAGGGGAGAGAACAGCTCCGGAGATATTTTCCTGGCTTTCTCCACCGCTAACCCGGCAGCTTTCAACCGAAATGGATTTACTGAGGTGGAACTGCTTCCCAACGATTTGATCAACCCTGTTTTCGAAGGGACCGTGCAGGCAACAGAAGAAGCCATCATCAATGCCATGGTGGGCGCCGAAACAATGGAAGGAGTCAATGGAAATAAAGCCTATGCCCTGCCTCATAAACGTACCCTCGAAATACTCCGGAAGTACGGAAGGGTTAAATAGAATCTTCCTCATGCAGCGATTCAAATTCCAATAACAGAAAAGTGACTTCTCCAAAAAAGCAAATCCTCGTGATCATTGGAAGCGCCAGCAGAAAATCTTCCAATGAAAAGCTGGTTGAACAGTTCCGTGAAATGACCCGGGAACTATTCGACTTCAAAATATATGATGACCTGAGTGTGCTGCCCCATTTCGATACGGAGAAAGCCATTAACAACCCGCCTGCCGCCATTGTGACCTTTCGGAAGGATATTTCAGAAGCGGATGCTATTCTGATCAGCACTCCCGAGTATATTTTCAGCATCCCCAGCGGGTTGAAGAATGCTATTGAATGGTGTGTGGCCACAACGGTTTTTACAGAAAAACCGCTCGGAATCATAACCGCTTCGGCGGATGGACGAAAGGGGCATGAAGAGTTGCAACTGATCATGAAGACCGTGATGGCCGACTTTAGCCCGTCAACCACTTTGCTGATCAATGGAATAAAAGGGAAACTGAATGCTACCGGAGAAATCATTCATCCTGAAACCAGGAAGGCATTTGAAGATTTTGTATCGGCATTTATCAGCAAAGCGACTCACGGTTAACTGTTTGACTTATGTATACTGCATTTTTGCAACTGATCCTGACAAACTTTTAAGGAGTTGGATTTCGGGTAGTCCTGGTTGAATGAGTAACTTTTTGATTAATATATCACTGTTGTCAGCGTAAAATTGGAGACAAACGCACTTTAACCGAACAACAGTAAAAGTCAATTCCATTTGCTGTTCACGCAAATTTCTAATATGTTGCAGGCATGAGAATCTCAATTTTGTCGACTTTTCTATGCCTGTCGGCTATTTTATCGGCCAGCGGCCAGTCCGATTCCAGCGGCGCGATCTTTTTCAGCAAAGAGTTTAAGTGGAAAATGGTGATTCCGGCGGGGTATAAACCAATGGGAGAGGAAGAGTGGGGTAAAATGCAGAAAAGGGGCGAAGCGGCATTGGAAAAGGCCAACAACATTGAAGTGGAAAACCATGCTGTAACCTTGTTTGTATACAGACTCGATGCCATGCACTCAATCGATGCCAACTGGCAAGCCTTGAGTAAAGAAGATACCAAGGATATGGAGAGCATAAACAGGCTTGTAGGCGATGCCGTTTATAACGCTATGAAAAGCCAGGTGGGCAATGCCACTATTGACACAGCTTATCACAAAGAGCCCATAGACGGCTTGACGTTTAATGTGTTCACTTTAAAAGTGGAAATGAAACCGGGAAAATACCTCCACATGGTTATGTTCAGCCGTCTTTTTGGGCAAAAGGAGTTTTCATTTAACTGTGTAGCAGTGGACAATGAGAAACTGGATACGGCAATAGCTGCGTTCCGGAGGTCCACCTTTCATTGAGACGTAATTAACTATGATGAAAAATCGCCCTAAGATTGACATCGAGCTGGAAGGCATTGACCACGCCATGGAATGGGCGGGGTTCGCATTGGTGGTACTCACCTGGGCATGGGTTATTTATTGCTATCCCACTCTTCCCGATACCATCCCTACACATTACAATGCCATTGGAGAAGTGGATGGTTTTGGAAGTAAACCTACCTTGTTGATTTTGCCGGTACTGGCAACAGTTTTGTTTGCCGGGTTGCTGCTGTTATCACGAAAACCCCGCCTGTACAATTATCCCGTTTCTGTCACTCCTGAGAATGCAAGAAAGTTATACAAGACGGGGAGTCGTGCCATTCGGTATATAGCATTATTCATTCCCATAATCTTCGGAATTATTATTTATTCCACGATCCAGACAGCTCGGGGAGAAATGCAGGGTATCGGGAAATGGTTTCTGCCATTTGCCATTATCGGAACCACTGCTCCAACCATCCTCATGCTGATCAGGATTTCGAAGATCAAATCCGCGGATCATGCTGATACAACCATAAAAAAATAACCACCTCGTAACCCCGGTACGTTCGCTGTAATTTAACAGGAATTTCGCCGGGGGTATAAGTATCTTCACGGGCGCTGAGGGCGTTAAAATTATTGAAGTGAAGTTTTAGCAATTCAAAGAAAGAAGCGATCATGTCTGGCAGAGCCATATTCTATTTTTTTATTTTGTTGGGATCTATTCCCTCCCGGGCGCAATTTGCCATTATACAGGATAAGGAAGGCTTTACCAGTTGCCGCACCGATAAATCCTCCAGCTCTCGCGTCACGGATACCTTACGCAATGGGCACCTTATTTACATTACCGGATCGGGAGCAGGGTGGCTGGAGGTAATGTACCAGCATAAGGGAGAGGACAAGACAGCCTTTATTATAAAGGATCGGCTGAAGTTAGTAGAGGATTTCACGGAAATACCGATGATACAGAATGCTGGTCCTTCCACCGTCAGGTTTCGTTTTTCACAGATAGGCATTCAGGTCACGAAAAGGCCCTTCGACCGGTCAAAACACCGGCTTACCTATTACAAAGATTCCCCAAAAATAATCGAGCTGATTGACGGAAAGCCCTTTTGGGGAAGAGACGGGGAATTACCTACCTGGGAGTTTTCTATGATTGTTATCAGGATGGGCACCGTATCACGCATTTTACCGTTCTCTTCCGTTGCACAGCTATACGAGCCCAACCTGGCCGATATGAAAGCGTACTACGATCAGTCCAACGATACGATCTATCTAACCTCCGCCAATGGAGACGGAGCCGGGTACTATGAAGTGGCTTGGAAAATTGTCAAAGGACAATACGCCGGCCGATTTGTTGCATCTGGTTTTTAGAAATAGGGTCATTGGGTAAAATCTGTTTTCTCCCCTCATCTTGCTGTAACTTTCAAACTGAATGGGCGTATAACCATAAACCAGGACCTACCATGATCAGACTTGCTTTCCTATTATTGGCAATCGCTTTTTATTTTCCTTCTTATTCCCAGAATGCCACTTGCCGCTGTGGCGAGAACCTCGACAAACTCATTGAAAAAACAGAGGCCAACTATGCGGGCTATCCGGCAAAAGTGAACGCGGTTACGCAGCAATCATACCGGCAGTTGGTAAAACAATTGAAGAAAAAGGCCAGCAGCGAAATCAATCCCAAGAATTGTTACTATATCTTGCGTCAGTATGTAAAATTTTTCCGCGACAAACATTTTATTCTGTCGTACCGGGCCGACCAGGATATTGACAGTACGGTGGTGCCGATTGCAGCACGCTCATTCATTTCGAATAATCGTCAGTCGTTTGAAGGTCACTGGACAAACGAGGCGGGAAATAAAACCATCGCCATACAGGCCGATGGAAAGGGAGGGTACCAGGCCATCAAGCTGGAAGGCAATGCGGATCCTTATCCCCGCGGGTTTGTTTATTTCACCCTTTATCTCAAAGGCAATCGCTGGTATGTAAAAGAATTCGATTCCTTCGTTAGTACCGAAACGCCTGTAAAGCTGAAAGGCAATCTGTTGTTTTTGTGGAATCACGCGGCCTGGGGGCGGATATCGCCTGTAGCAATGAGCCCCGCCGAGTTGGAAGAACTGGCCACCTGGAAAAATGGGAACCAGGGACTCGCATTCCGGAAATTGCAGAAGGATATCAGTTACCTGCGTATTCCGACCTTCTTTAACAACGATCAGAATATCCAGCAACTGGTGGCTGCTGCCGACTCCACCATCCGCCATACCAAATACCTCATTGTGGATCTTACCGGAAACGGGGGAGGCAACAGTGGCTGGGTAAGTTTCCTGCCTTATTTCATGACCAACCCCATCACCCAGGCGGCTTCCTATGTACGGGTTACCCCAGACAATATACCCCTTAAAATGGCCGATATCGAACCCTTCGTATCGAATCCTATTCCGGATGAATACAAAAAGTATTTTCCGGATAGTGTTTTGGCTAAATACAAACAGGCTTATAAAGAATTACCGGTCACTGACAAGCAGTTTTACCCGGTTCCCGGAGTCAATTTTCCACTCGATTCATTGATGAAAATGCCTGAGAAAATAGCAGTGATTGTGGATGACCTATGCGGCAGTTCCACAGAGTATTTTTTCTTTCTGTCCCGGCAAAGTAAAAAAACAATTACCTATGGTTTGAATACGGTTGGGATGATGGATTATGAGGGCATGTCTACCCCCACACCCTTGCCGTTCGATCGTTATATTGTGACCATTCCGACAGTGAAATCTTCATGGACCGATAAAAACCCCATCGATTTAACCGGGTTTACTCCGGATGTATTGATGCAACTACCGCAACAGGAGTGGATCGAATGGATCAGTCGCGACCTGCCAAAAAGGAAGGTGCCGGTGCGGAAATAAAAGGGGGCCAATAATAAAGACCTGCCTGGGCCGATCCATTGACCTTGCCTTTTCTTATATTTATCAGGATATGATAATGCGCTTATGAATCGATCTCTGATCGCCTTGCTGTTTTGTGTGTTGTATTTTTCCTGCGAAAACCGAAGGGAAATTTCAGCCGTTCAGCACGCCGAAAGAGTAGTACTCCAGCCTTTTCACGGGTTCCCACAACAGGAAGTGAATAAACTCCTGCCTTTGCTTGAAAAGATTCTTGTGGACGTGCGGGTAGCCGAAACTGTGAAACTTCCTTCGGCTGCCTTTTATCAACCAAGAAATCGGTATAAGGCAGACAGTTTATTGTTGTTTCTTAAAAGTCATTCCGATGGCGCAATATACCTGGGATTAACAGACCAGGATATTAGCACGTCTAAGGGCAACATCAAAGACTGGGGAGTGATGGGGCTCAGTTACTGTCCTGGCAAAGCCTCGATAGTTTCAAACTTTCGACTAATGAAAAATGCCCATGCGGCGGATCTTTTCAAAGTAGTTGTTCATGAACTGGGTCATGCCAACGGACTATCGCATTGCAGGGTTAAATCCTGTTTTATGAGGGATGCCGAAGGAGGGTATCCATTGAAAGAAGAGACGGCTTTCTGTGAAGATTGTAGAAAACTCCTGATTAAGAAAGGCTGGCGACTGTAGCGGCGGCTTTCTTCATTGACACATTGTCGTCTGATCATTTCCTTTTGTAAACAGGCGGGGTAACGGACGAATTGGAAATTCATTCAATATTCCCGGTCTCAGTTTGGGGAGAAACTTAAAAAGATTACTTTGTCGTTATGACGGATTCAGAAAACCCGGTGGTTATTAGACGCCAGCTGACCTTGTTTGTAAACCCACGCGACTCGGAAATAATTGAAGAGATCAGAAGAAAATACAACCCGGTTCAATATGGCCTCATCGCGGCACATGTAACCCTTTGCCGCGAAGGGGAACTGCCGGCAGTGGCGGTTTTGCAGCAACATCTTGATAACAGCAGCCACAAGGCCATCAGGATAGAATTTGGGTCGCCGGAGAAATTCGATCATGGCAAAGGCCTGCTCCTTCCCGCAACCGGAGCCAATAATGATTTTCACCATTTGAGATCGGCGATCTTACAGAAGTTTGCAGAAACACCCCGGTTACATCAGCCACACATCACTCTTATTCATCCCAGGAACGGGACCTGCACACAGGAGGCATTTGACTTAATTCTCCAATACAAGCTACCCGGCCAAATCCGTTTTGATCGTATAACCCTGATCGAACAACACAACGGTGGCGTGTGGCAGCGACTGGTAGATTGGCAGCTGCAATAAGCCCCTGCTGACGCAGTCACCCATCAGGAATGTCGCTATCCACGCCCGCAAGTGGCTGTTGTCCTGCTTAGTTTTGAGAATCAAAAACCGAGTAACATGAAAAAGCTGGAATTTATCACGGATATCAATGCAAGTCCTGAGAAAATCTGGGAAGTATTGTGGCAGGACGCCTATTACCGAAAATGGACTTCCGTATTTATGGAAGGATCTTACGCCGAAAGTGATTGGAAAGAAGGAAGCAGGATTAAATTTTTGACTCCCGGAGGCAAGGGAATGTATGGAATCATCAAGCGTAAGATCGACAATACGGAAATGAGTTTCGAGCACCAGGGGGAGATAAAAGACGGAAAGGAAGTACCTCAGCCATGGGGTAGCCCGCAGGAAAGATATTTTCTGACCAAAGAGAACGATAAAACCCGATTGAAGGTTGTTCTGGATGCCAGCGAAGAATGGGAGAAATATTTCAGTGAAACCTTTCCCAGGGCCCTTGCCCTGGTCAGGCAATTATCCGAGTCTTGAAAAACAGGTCAAAGGCCCGTCGTTCCTGTATTATAGTTAAATTGTGCCATATTCGTGTAATTCGCATAATTCGTGTAATTCGTGTGTAACCATGTTCAGGCACCAGGGCAAAACGAGAACACTTTCTCACAATATCAAAATTGCATCCCTGCTTTCTTTTGTGGCGGGCATCGTAAACGTCGCCGGATTTCTGTCGGTACAACGGCTTACCACCAATGTAACCGGTCATTTTGCCTTCCTGGTTGATGAAGTATTCAAATTGAATTTTATTGGGGCTATCATTTTTTTCCTTTACATACTTTTCTTTTTCCTGGGTTCTTTCTTTTCCAACCTGATTGTCGAAATCGTATCCCGCAGAAGTGAGCGAAACATCTATGTAGTGCCGGCGGTGATCGAGTTGCTGATCCTGGCCACGCTGCCATTTTTCGGGAGCTATTTTATTCAGAACGACCCGAATATTTTGGCCTGCTCACTTTTGTTCGCTATGGGTTTGCAGAATTCGCTGGTAACGAGTATTTCCAGTTCTGTGGTACGCACCACGCACCTGACCGGCTTGTTCACCGATCTGGGCATCGAACTCTCTCAATTGTTTTTCTATAAAACGACTGAGCAGAAGAGCCGGCTGTCGTCTTCCATACGGCTGCGGCTTACCATCATCAGTTTCTTTTTTATTGGGGGCGTAGTGGGAGGTGTTTTTTATGGGCGAATGCAACTATGGGTACTTTATATAGCCGCCGGAGCCCTTGCATTCGGGTTGATTTACGACAGCATCAAGTTTCGCCTGATTCAGCTCCGCAGAAAACTGGGTCGCGACAATGCCGGCTGAGCCCTGTTTTTACTACCTTCATAAAATAGGTTCTTGCCAACCGGGCTGTCGCCCGTTACTATGCCCGTGCCTGTTAGTAGTACCATTATCATCATCAAAAAAGCCAAGTATATGGCGAAATCTAAACTTGCCGAGATCAAGACAAAGCCAACCGATGTTTCGGTGGCGGATTTCATTGCACAGATAGCCGATGAAACCAAAAGGAAAGATTGCGAATCCCTCGTTAAGTTAATCAGTAAAGTTTCAAAGTTAAAACCGGCCGTCTGGGGAAGCTCGATCATCGGTTTTGGCAATGTCATCTTTAAAAGCCCGGGTACCGGAAGAGAAGTTGCCTGGTTTGTGATAGGTTTCGCGCCGCGCAAATCCAACCTGACCATCTATATGCCCGGAAACATAGCCAGTCAGAAGGAAGCCTTAAAAAAGCTGGGAAAGCATAAGATAGGAGGTGGTTGCCTGTACATCAATAAACTGGGCGACGTTGACCTGAAAGTTCTTGAGGCTATGATCAAGGATACGGTAAAAAAGCAATCTAAATAACCATGCCTGTACCACCTGCACCACCTGCACCCGGAAGCTCTTCTCATTTGTACACAGCAAAGGAAAAGAAAGTCATGTTTGTCAGTGTGGGTTTATTTCTGCTTTCCCTGCCGTTTAAGTGCTATTGCGCCGGCGATAGCTGCACACACTCGTTTATGGCTTTGGCCCTGGGAGGATTCGGCATGTTGAACGGAGGCGCTGCTATTGCCTGGCTGGCCAATCCGTTGCTGATCGCATCGTGGATGATTACGAAAAGAGTAAACAATGCCTCCCTGTTTGTTAGCCTTGGGGCGATGCTGATGGCATTATCTTTTCTCTTGTTCGACCAGGTTGTTACCAATGAGAATGGAGGAAAGCAGCCCATTGGGTCAATTGAAACGGGCTACTGGCTTTGGTTCCTTAGTACCCTGGTAATGGCGGTTTTGAATGTGATCCTGATTTATCGCAGAAATCTGGAATGGAACAGGCTGGGAGTTCGGAAAAGATACCGGTAAGTCAAAATCGTTGAATATGTCTAAGCTTTATATAAATCCGGATTGCGGCAATGCTCCAAGGAAAAGCTGGCTCGCTAAATACTGGAATGCAGTGTTGAAGGGGCGATCAGGTTTTATCAGGCAATCATTGGATGACACTACAGAAGTGGAGTTTGCCGGAAGCAGCAAAGCGGTTGGTGTGGATCAGGCGCTACCCATGATCTTGTCGCACCCGGGCGCTAACGCGGCTGCCATTTGGATCCATTCGATGATCACCCACGGCAAGGAGGCTGCCATTCAGGGAAGGCTACAGGCAAAAGGCGGACAGATCTATTCCTTTTGCGAGATTTACCGGTTCAGGAGTGCCGGCTCCTCGGTGATCCGGTCTGTTACTTCTTTTCTGGTCATAGAAAAAAACAGTAAACGTTTAAAATAAATTAAGCACTATGTCAACCAAACCGGCAAATAGCGGAGTCCTAAAACTGGAGGGGATGGCTCCCTTGCTCCAGGTATTTGACATGTCTGCTTCGCTTGCTTTTTACCGCGATCAGCTGGGTTTCGAGGTAAAGATGTCTTCCGGCGATGGCGATGAGGTAGATTGGATATTGCTGGCCCATAGCGGTATTGAATTAATGCTTAATACCGCCTATGAAAAGGCGTACCGTCCGGAACAGCCCGACCCGCAAAGAACAAAGGCACACGAAGACACCACGATCTATTTCGGTTGTCCGGATACTTTAGCAGCCTATCATTGGATGCTGGGCAAGGGGCTCACACCCGATCCGCCCGCGACCACGGGGTACGGCTGGCAGGCGTTATACCTGACGGATCC
Organism: uncultured Chitinophagaceae bacterium; assembly: GCA_964605065.1. Classification (GTDB taxonomy): domain Bacteria; phylum Bacteroidota; class Bacteroidia; order Chitinophagales; family Chitinophagaceae; genus Endoryza. Next base: position 106,754 of record CAZSAQ010000014.1, on the reverse strand, counting down.
CGATGGATACCGGCTCTGTTTTCACTATCCTCAATAATCATTCACCTTAATTTATTCATCATGAGGCATGTTCCTTCATTCGCCCCCGAATTGTTTATTCCGAACGGCGTTCGTCAGGTTGATTTCTACCTGCAGGCCTTCGATGCCACCGAGGTTCGCCGCTTCAGCAATGATGACGGGTCGATCCATGTTTCAGAATTATCAATTGACGGAAATCTTTTTCATCTGCATGAAGTAACACGGGATCCTGCTTTTTTTACTCCGTCAGCGCATTCCGGTACCACCGTATTGATAGGGTTGTTTGTGCAGGATGTTGATTTGGTGGTGGCAAGGGCCATTGCTGGCGGAGCCACGCTGTTATCGCCCGCGCAGGACTACGACTATGGCTACCGCCAGGCCCGCTTCAAGGATCCTTTTGGTCACTGCTGGATGATTCAAAAGCAGTTGTAGAGCCGGAGGGGCCTATTCGAAAATTTTAACATTTCCAGCCAACGCCGGGAGACATATTTGTTGTCAGGTAGAGCAAAAGCACATTTATGAAATACCTGGTATTAGCAATGGCATTGATCAGCCTGGCAACGGCATGCAGAAAGGATTCGGACAATCAGCCCGGCAACGCGAAAGGAACTTACAAAGGTACTTTCAAACGGTATCACCTGGATGGATCACAAACAGCGAACGTTACGCTTGTTCTCGACTATCCGAATTATTCCGGATCGAGTGATATTCCCAAATATCCGGCAATCGGACAGGGTACTTACTATGCAGACGATGAAGCCAACCTTCATTTTTCCAATCAGTCCATATTTACAGCCGATTTTGACTGGTCTCTGATATTGAATGGCAACTATTTCGAGGTTAATTCTAATGGAGATAGCCTGGAATTTGCCAAGAGCTATCCTAACGGATGGGTCGATGTGTACAAATTAAAAAAGCAATAGAACTGTGGCTGAATAGGTGTCAGGCGGCAATGAGGCCGCCTGTTTTTTTTATCGGCAGTACGTAGCCTGTTTGAGTTATCTTCGGATCATGCGTAAGGTGTTTTTTTGTTTGCTATTGATGGCCGAAGTTGCTATTGTATCTCGTGCCCAGGATACTGCGGCACGTAAAATATCGCTCCCGGGCCGGGCCCAGGGCACCACCTATCACATTACTTATTTCGCCAAAGACAGCAACGTTACAGCCTCACAGATCGACAGTATTTTCATATCGCTCGACAGTTCGCTATCGATTTATAAACCCTGGTCAACAGTGAGCCGTTTCAATAGATCTTCGGAGGGAATTGAAATGGATAGGCATCTTGAGAAAGTGGTGAACAAAGGGCTGGAAGCTTTCGTGGAAACAAAAGGAGTATTTGATATAACGATCTATCCCATTACAGATATATGGGGATTTGGCTTGACGCGAACAACGGCTCTTCCTTCATCCACGCAAATAGCCGGGAGAATGAAATGTGTGGGCAGTCAATACCTGAGCCGCCAGGGAAACCGGCTGCTGAAGAAATACCCCTGCGTTTCACTCGACCTCAATGGCATCGCACAGGGATACAGTTGTGACGTTATCGCCGGATTCCTCGAATCAAACCGTGTGAATGATTATATAGTGGAGATCGGGGGCGAAATGCGGATGAAGGGCACAAGACCCGGCAAGCAACCTCTCCGGATTGCCATTGAAACACCCGGCGAAGATCCCTGGGAAGTATCCCACGATCAAAAAATCATTGCCCCACCGGCAGGCGGCATAACCAGCAGCGGCAGCTATCGCAAATTCCGGGAGAGCGGCGGAAAGAAAGTATCCCATATTCTCGACGCCCGTACTGGCCGGCCAGCCGTCAACGAACTGATCAGCGTTACGGTATGGGCCAAAGATGCGTTAACAGCCGATGCCTATGACAATGCGTTAATGGCGATGGGATTGAAAAAAGCTCTCGCCTTCTGCGCATCGCACCCCGGAATATCCGCTTATTTTATCTACAAAAAAAAGGATGGAAGTATTGCCGGAATAGCCAGCCAACACTTTCCACCCTTCATTGATAAGGAATGATATCAGAGGAAGAATAGGATCAGGAGGGCAGCGAAACCTGCCCTGTTTGATCGGTGTTTTTATCAACGGTAATGACCGGGATCCTCGATCCGTAAGAGATCAATCGCCTGGTAACACGGCTCCACCAGCCCGGCAGGTGAAATTCGTGCAGCGGGTTGGCCATGATCAGGTCGGCATTGATTCTTTTGGAAAACTCCAGGGTACTCTTCGCCAGATTTTTTCCTTCTAGCCAGAAACATTGCACCGGTATGGTTGAAATGCTTTGCAACACATCCAGTGTTTCATTCAGAATTTGAGCGGCCAGTCCTTCCTGTTCTCTCAGTCCTACCAGGTACACCGTAGATTTGAAGGAGCGCGCGAGCATGGTTGCCATTTTTAACCGGCGCAGCGGAATTTCACCCGTAACAGGTAATACAATTTTCTTGAAATGACTGACCAGCCCGCTCGCCCGGATGGCCAGTACGGGTACTGCTGTTTTTCGCGCCAGCCTTGAGATGGATACAGAAGACAGAATGCGATGCAGCAAAGAAAAGCGGGAGAGACCCATCACCACCAGGTCCATTTCGAAACGGTTAATATAATCTACCAGCTCTTCGGAGGGATTACCCCTGAGCAGGCTGATCTCCATATTGCCTGATCCGCACAAATGGTGACGAAAATCGTCGCGGAGCTTCTCAAGTTGTTTCCTTGCGTTGGTCATATGAACGGTATCCTCGTAGAGGAAGTAATTCATGAGCGACTTCAGCGAACGCAATGGTGAGCTCACCACATGCACCAGATGAATATTACACTGAAATGTATTGGCCAGCTCGATCGCCTTGGCGATTGCCCATTTATCACGCGCGCTGAACTGCACCGGAACGAGGATATTGTAAAGAGTGTTTGGCATAATCAAATGATTTTAAGTGATGACAGGTTGGATTTATAGTTAAGCCAGGGCTAGTATTTCCCTGAAACTGGGTGATTCAATTTTTTTGGTAGCAATGGTCTTGAGCAACTCGTCTTTCGAACAGAAACTGACGCCTTTTCCGCCATGTCCCACCATGCACCGGTCGTCCTTGCTATCGCCCACCACAATCGTATTGCCCATTCGCACATTGTATTTTTCACAGGCAAATTGAAACGCATTGGTTTTACAATAAGCATGGCCGCAGATACTGTCTTGCGGCGCAAAAAAGCAGGAAGGCATATTGACTTCGCCGGTAGCCTTGCCTTCTACAAACTCCAGCTGATTGGCTATCGAGAAATCGGCACCGATATGCTGCCGAAGGTAATTGGTGACCAGCGTGTAACTATAGCTGATGATGCCAACCAGGTAGCCTTTTTGCTTCAGCAGCTGAATCACCTCTTTCGCATCCGGGATGATCTCAATATGTCTTGCCACGTGCAGAAGTTCGTCAATTGTTTTTCCTTTTAACAACAGGGCAATCCGCTTGCTGAGAATGATGGGATCTTTTTCGGCATAGCGCAGGTCATCCAGTTGCGCCGTAAACCCGAATTGCCGGGCACAGCTGTCAATAAAGCGGCCGTTCCAGAGCGTATCATCCATATCAAAGATGATCATCCTGTGAAAGCCGGATAGTTGCTCCCGAAGCGTTTTGTTCATTTCCCGGTTGATGGCCTCGAGCGAATTGATTTCATCTTCAGTTACTTCATGCGGATTGGATATCCTGGCTTTGGCGATGATCGCTCTCGATACTTCGCTGCTCATTTTCCCCAGCGCCTCCCAGGGCTTGCTTTTATTTTCAATATATCCGATGTTAACTTCCCTGATTTTCGCCTGCATCAGGTACATATCGAGCAGGATGCCGATATCGACGCCGTAGTCGTTGAAGAATTTGATCTGCCCGAACATACTTTTTTTACCCGCGATCATTCCGCTTAAGGGCTGGATAAAATGAGCAATACCGGGGAAGAATATTTTCAGCAAAGGCTTCGCCACGAGCTCCGTTACGCGGCCTGCATTACGGGCAAAAGCTCCCTTTACAAAATCTGCTTCTTTCAATAGCAGCGGCTCTGCCAGCTGCGTAATGGTTTCTGCGGGATAGGGATCTATATCCGCATCCAGGAAAATAATGATTTCATTGGAGGCATGATCGATGCCATCTTTCATAGAGATTCCCTTGCCTCGCTGCTGGCTGATAACTACACGGGCACCGGCTCCTGCGGCAAGTAGCGCCGTTTCATCTTCCGATTTGTCATCCACCACTATCACCTCTGTTACCAATGGATTTTGATAACAGAATTTTACAACCGACTGGATGGTTTTTTCTTCATTTAATGCTGGAATAATTACAGATACCATCGTCCCTCCTTTGTTTAATGATGTAGAAATCAAGGGGAACCTTGCTCAGCCCTACCATTCATTTCAAAAGCTGTGCCTATCACCTGTTGCGCTGTATTACTTATTCAGGTGTGGAAAGAATTCCCCGGCGCGATGGTAAATTAATCGTGGAATATAAACTGTGGCTTAAAACAATATTAGGATACTATTAAACCATGTGTTCACCTCTTAAATACTTCTTTTCCATTGATTACGGTGTTCATCACCTGTACCTTGGGCAGGCTGTCTGCGGGAATGGATAGTATGTTTTGATTCAATATGACGAAGTCGGCGAGAAATCCTTTTTTTATTTTACCGAGTTTATTTTCCTGGAATCCGGCATAGGCGTTACTGACGGTATAGCAGCTGAGAGCCTGCTCGACTGTAATTTTCTCCCGGGGAAACCATCCCTCCGGGTTTTTACCATCGAGGGTCTGGCGGGTAACTGCTGCATACATTCCTTCGAGGGGCACCAGAGGGGCCACGGTCCAGTCTGACCCGAACGTTAACCGGGCTCCATTTTGCAGCAGGCTGTTAAAGGCATAGGTTCCCTGCAGCCGGGCGCTGTCGAGTCGTTTGAATGCCCATTTGCCGTCGTCAATGGCATGGTATGGTTGCATGGAGGGAATTACCTGCTGGAGGCTGAACCGGCGTATAGCACTGGGCGTTAGGTGTTGGGCGTGTTCTATCCTGAACCGCCGGTCACGCTCACCGTTTGTTTTTACGGCTTCTTCAAAAACGTTTAATATAAAATCATTGGCCCTGTCGCCGATAGCATGAACCGCTACCTGCAAACCTGCCTTATCTGCTTTTATGACCCAGTTGTGCAGGTCAACGGTGTCGGTAATGGTTAAGCCGGTATTGCCGGGTGCATCCAGGTAAGGCTGATAGAACCAGGCGGTGGTAGAGCCGAGAGAGCCATCTACAAAGCCTTTCAACCCGCCCCACCGCAGAAGATCATCTCCTTTTCCTTTGCTGCGGCAAAAACTGTCCAGCATTTTCCAGGAGGAGAGGGGAACGAAGGAATAAATACGCAGCGAGAGCGATCCGTGCTCCTGGGCTGTGCGATAGGTCTGCAGATCTGCCCAGCCGCCATAGCTGCTCATATCATGCACCTGGGTAACACCCTGTTCAAAAGCATGGCGGGATGCCCGTTGCAGGTATTCCTGCATTTCCGCTTCGCTGGGGGCCGGAATTATTTTCCAGAGCAGGTTCATGGCCTCGTCCTTGAAAACGCCTGTGGGTTCACCCGCAGCATTTTTGATGATCTGCCCGCCGGCAGGAGTGGGGGTATTCCGATCGATGCCGGCCAGGGAAAGCGCACTGGAGTTGGCAAATGCCATATGGCCATCGTATCGGCTGACAAATAATGGATGATTACGGCTTACAGAATCGATCCATTCTCTTTGCGGAAGTTCTCCTCCCCAGGCCTCATGGTCCCAATCGCCACCCTGTATCCAGCGGGTGTCGGGATGCTGCTCGCAATATTCTTTGATGATCTGTATAAATTCTTTTTTAGTTTTTGCTTTTCGAAGATCAATGCTGGCCAGGTTGTACCCGCCGCTGAGGAAGTGAGTATGGTTATCGATAAAGCCCGGAGTGATCATCTGCCCTTTGCAATCGATCAGTTCTGTATGATCGTCCTGGAAGTCCTTGTAATGATCACCCACAAAAACGATCAGGCTGTCTTTGATGGCCATGGCGGTGGCGCGTGGCTGATCGGGGTTGCCCGTCCAAATGATCGCATTGAAATAAATTTTATCTGCTTTACCGGATGGAGATTGGCAGGAGAAGAAGGCGAGGACAATGAAAAGGAAGATGATTCTCATGAGACCCTTATTGAGTTTGCAGGTTATTATGAACTGTTTACGGTTTGCTGTTTACGGTTTGCTGTTTGATGTTTTCTATATAATCTCCTGATGATTTGACTTAACCGTAAACTTCAAACCTCAAACCGTGAACCTCAACCAGCAAACTATAAATAAAAAATCCTTCCCGAAGGAAGGATTTCAAAGTCGCTATATCTGGGATGATTAGAAATCTCTGTTATATCCGCCACGATCACCGCGATCACGGTTGAAGCCGCCGCCGCCACCGCCTTTGCGATAGCCGCCACCGCCGCCGCCGCCGAAGCTTCTTTTCTTGAAGCCGCCGCCGCCGCCACCCTGAGGTTTCGGTTGTGCTTCGTTCACGATGATTTTGCGACCCATTACTTCCTGTTCGTAAAGGCTGCTAAGGGCGTTTTGCGCTTCAGCGTCTTCGGGCATTTCTACAAAGCCGAAGCCTTTGCTGCGTCCGCTAGCCTTGTCTTTAACGATTTTGGCAGAAGTTACAGAACCATACTGCTCAAACAGGGTTCTCAGATCCTCATCGGACATTTGCCAGGAGAGGTTCCCTACATAGATGTTCATTGTCAATAAATAATTTAAATGTTCTGAAAAACCGATAATGACGATAGTTACTGACATGAACTGAGGAACCAAATAAGGGTAAGACACTTCAGAACACGAGAACTAAGTACAATATCAATCGTGAAGATAGGGGAATTATATCTTCAAAACAATAAATTCAGGGCGGAATTAAGCGCCGGGCCTACCCGGGGGTTAAAAGAACAGGTGGCTGAGTACATTGCCGGCATCCGAGGCTTTTGGCTTCAAACCCAACAGTTTAGAGTACTGAGCGGCGGTCAGGGCAGTCTTTAGTCCATTAAATAACTTGGTTTTTATGCCGCTAAATTTACTGGTATAATCGCTCGGATTGCTCTTCGCCAGCCCCAAAATACCCGATTTGGAGGTCAAAAATTCGGTCAGCAGGGGGGTAATCTTGGGAAGCTGACCATCCGATAAGGCCAGTTTGGGTTTCAGCACACCCAGGATGCTGTTCGCAGTTCCTGATACATCGGATATAGGCAACACATTCAATCCGGCAGCTTTCTTGGCTTTATCCAGCAGGCCCTGGCCATAAGATTGCTTAACGGTTACCATAGCGGTTAACAGCAAGCAGGCAACTAATATTTTTTTCATACTCTGTTTTTTTCTTGTTACAAAATTAAGCGGGAAAAGTTTTGCGAAACATGAATTCCGTCAAAGGCACTAAAGACAGCAACTATTATCAAAAGGTTGCTTTCACTTTCCAGACAGTAACATCGAAGACAAACGACTATCGCGTCCGTAAATGTCTTTTCTCAGGTTGAGCCTTCCCTGCCTGTCAGACCAGGCCGTCAGATAAACAATAAAAACGGGCACCGGTTTTTTAACTGCTACAAACTGTTCTTTGCCGGCGTGCATAGCCTTGTCAATTTTTTCATCATTCCACTGCGGCTGGTCTCTCAGCAGGTATTGCGCCATCTTCTTCGGCTCCGACAGCCGGATACAACCATGACTGAAAGCGCGATCGGTTTCGTTGAACAAACTCTTGGAAGGAGTATCATGAAAATATATACTGTAGCTGTTGGGGAAAAGAAATTTCACCAGTCCCAGCGAATTGTTGGCACCGGGTTTCTGGCGAACTAACTGACCGATCTTTTCCATATTGTGTTTCTTCAGGTAATCGGGGTCACGGCGCATGCCTGGAACGATTTCGTTTTTGTAAATGCTGCTGGGCACATTCCAGTAAGGGCTAAATACCACCTGGTTTAAACGACCGCTGAACACGGTGGTTTTGTGGAGAGGGGCGCCGGTAACTACATTCATGTCCCATTGCAAACTGTCCTTATCGAATAAATACAGTTTGTAGGCGGGGATGTTCACCACAAAATATTCTTCGCCAGGCTCTGAAGGAAGCCATCGGCATCGTTCCATATTCACCAGGATCTTTTCAATTATGGAGGAGCAGGGCAGGTTAAGATCCCGGATGAGAGCCGGGCCGGCAACGCCATCTTCGGTTAGCCCATTGCGTAATTGATATGCTTTCACGGATTCCTGGAGGGGTTCATCGAAAACCGCCAAACTGGTATCGCCGGTAAAATCGCCGGTAATCCACAACCGTACGGCCAGTTGACGGACTGCCAGCCCGGAGTCTTTCAGCTTCAGGGATTTTGCCGGAATTTTCATAATTGGCCAGCCCCCTTTACTTTCTATGGCGCGATATTTTTCCAATTGCTGACGCAGTAGCCCGTATTGGCGATAGACAGGCTCCTTGTCCTGCAATTGCCGGGAATCGACCAACAGGCTGTCCATCAGTTGCGGCAGATTGAGTTTTTTTCGTGGTACGTACCATTGCAATTTTCGGATATCATTATCGGGCAATCCCTGCCAGGCCCTGTGTGCGTAATTAAAATACTGAGAAGTTAGCATCAGTTCTGCCTCCGGATTCATAGGCTCCCGAAGCAAAGAGCTGTCGTTATCATCCATCAGGGAATGAAATCGGTTGGCATAGATGAAAGAATGTGTTAAACCGTCTTTCTCGGTTTGAATAAACCTGTTGAAAAGGGCATCGGCCTGTTCGATCAGCCCTCGTCCGTCATACCAGGCATAGGCGAAATTTCTTTGCCGGTAGAAATTATCAAGATCAGACCGGAACGGTCTGAAATCCGGATACTTCTCCAGAAACCGTTCAAGTGCACTGCTGTCGAAATGAAATGTCTTCTGATCGCTGAAACCACCTGCTAGATTGTTTATTTCCGGTTGAAGGGAGGTATCACCGGAAGGCATGGTAACGGGTTCCGGCGTATGTGGAGATTTTTCGCCACAGGCCGATAGTAATAGCAAGAACAGAAAAACAGGAAGGGATAAGGTGCAAGGTTTCATGCCATCAATTTAATGAAAATAAAAAACCCTCCGCGTGGCGGAGGGTTTACAAAAATTCTGAACAACCAATTATTCAGCCACAACTTCGAAATCTACTTCTGTAGATTTTCCGTTGCCGAAATCAATAGTTGCTTTATAAGCTCCCAGCTCTTTCACTTCATCAGCGATAGAGATCTTACGACGGTCAATTTCATAACCTTTCTGTTCGCGGATCGCACGGCTGATCTGCAGCGGTGTAATGCTTCCGAAGATTTTGCCGCTGGTACCGGTTTTCGCTCCCAGTTTCAGGGCTCCGTCTTTCAGTTTGCCGATAACTTCGTTGATTGCCGCCAGCATCAGGTCTTCTTTCTTCTTCAGTTGCTTTCTTTTTTCTTCCAGTTGCTTCAGGTTTGCGGGAGAAGCTTCTACAGCAAACTTTTGCGGAATCAGGTAGTTGCGGGCATAACCGTTGCGAACTTTTACCACTTCATTGGCGCCGCCCAGGTTATCTACGTCTTTAATGAGAATAATGTCCATTGTTTTGTCTTTTGTTCACCATTACCAACTCCGGCAATAGACCGGAACTGTCTCCCGGTGAATAACCGGGGTTAGATGAGGTTTACTTTAAAAGATCTGTTACATAAGGCAACAGCGCCATCTGACGGGCTTTTTTCACTGCCTGTGATACTTTACGCTGGTATTTCAGTGAGTTACCAGTAATACGACGGGGCAGCAGTTTACCTTGTTCGTTCAGGAATTTCTTCAGGAACTCCGCGTCTTTGTAATCGATGTAACGAATACCCAACTTCTTGAAGCGGCAATATTTTTTGCGGGGCTTCTCGGTTTTAATCGCGGTCAGGTACTTAATTTCATTTGCTTTTGCCATAATTAAGCCTCCTGTAATTTTTCGGTTCCTGTTTTAACACCACTTCTCTTTTTTGCATTGTACTCGACGGCGTATTTATCGAGCACAGTGAACATGTGACGGAGAATGTTCTCGTCACGAAGCATCTGAATTTTCAGCTGCTCATTGAGGTTGGATGGCGCACTGTATTCCAGCACCCAGTAAAGACCAGTGGTCTTCTTGGCGATGGGGTACGCCAGTGATTTCAATCCCCAGGGATTTTCGTGCACGATACTTCCGCCATGTTCTTTGATGAAGGAAGTATACTTTTTCTGAGATGCTTTGAAGTCATCTTCAGACAGCACAGGGGTAAAAATCACCATCAATTCGTAATTGTTCATGATCCCTGTTTAAATTGGTTAAAAATGAATAAATAATCCGCTGTAAAACTGTTTTTTACAACGGGCGGCAAAGATACAGCCTTTCAGGTGGATTTGAGAAAGCGGTAGAATGTTTTTTTTGCCCTGCCGGCACTCCAATATATGATTGATAATGAGCTATTTAACGGCACCCTTTCATGGCCTTCAACCTACTGGTCATCATCCGCCCACTTTATCCGGAGGGCCGCTATCGGTGTAAGGGGCGGCTCCTTTCACCAAAAGACAAGTATTTTTATTTCATGCAAAAAAGGCACTGGCTAATCTTCTTAGGGATCATTCTTTCCTGTACCACCCGGTCGCAAACCGGATGGGTGAAAGTCAGAAGTACCCTGCTTTTTGATCAGACTTCGTATAAATCCTTTCATGCTTCCACCATTGTGGAGTTGTCACCGGGCGTTTTCGCGGCGGCCTGCTTCGCGGGTCCTTACGAAGGCAACCGGGAGGTTAATATAGTGTACGGTAAAATCAATAACAGGGGAAAGATCGATCCGTCGGTTGCAGCCACGGGCATTATCAACGACTCAACCCGGTTTCCCTGTTGGAATCCGGTGCTGTATGAAATGAACAAAAAGTTATACCTGTTTTATAAAATAGGGCCCAATCCAAGAGAGTGGTGGGGAGTATACAAATCATCGGCCGATAACGGAAAAACCTGGTCGGCCGCCAGCAATCTTCCCAAAAATGTTCTCGGACCCGTCAGAAATAAGCCGGTGTTGTTGTCGAATGGAAAACTGTTATGCCCCTCCAGTATGGAACTTCCCGATGGCCGATGGAAAGTACAGATGGAATTGGCCGACACTGCCCTTGCCGGATGGCAGGTGGTTGCCGTAGACAGCTCCAGCGGCTTTGATGTGATACAGCCCGCCATCCTCTGCCTTCCAAACGGAGTGCTGCGCATTCTTTGCCGGAGCAGGCAGGGCGCTGTGGTCCAGTCGTTTTCATCCGACAATGGATCCAGTTGGTCGGCCCTGAGTGCCACAACATTGCCAAACCCCAATTCGGGTATTGATGCCGTGACCCTCAGAGATGGCCGCCATCTCCTGGTGTATAATCCCGACCTGCCCGGAAAGGAATGGTATAACGGCCGGTCGAAGTTGAGGCTGGCCATTTCATCAAATGGAACAGACTGGCAGGATATTTACGAACTGGAAAACGGAACAACAGAAGAATTCAGCTATCCTGCCATCATTCAATCCAGGGACGGCTATATCCATATTACCTACACCTACGACCGCAGAAATATCCGATACGTGGTGCTGAAGGAAAATCAAAAACAGAAAAAGAGAAAAAAATAAGCGCGGCCGTCATTTTTTCGCCCGGTTTATCCGGTGCTCCCATTTTTTCATTCTCTTTGATTGAAAAAGAGAATCGGGCTGACAATTTTTCCTTTTCCGCCCATCCGGCACCGGGTTTGTTTAGTGGATTACCGGTCAAAAAAGGCAGCCTGATGATCAGGGTGAGAAGGGGAGGCCCATCAAAGAGTAAAAAACTTTAAAATCAACAACCATGCAAAAGGGGACGATCCGGGTTCAAACGGAGAATATCTTTCCAATCATTAAAAAATTTCTCTACAGCGATCACGAAATATTCCTGCGCGAGCTGGTAAGCAATGCCGTGGATGCGACGCAGAAATTAAAAACCCTGTCCTCAATCGGGGAAGCAAAGGGTGAATTGGGAGATCTTTTTGTAGAAATCAAACTGGATACCACCAATAAGACCATCACCATCTCCGATCGCGGCATCGGAATGACCGGTGAAGAAGTGGAAAAATACATCAACCAGGTGGCATTCAGTGGGGCGGAAGAGTTTGTGAAAAAATACCAGGGACAGAACGAAAACGCCATCATCGGTAAATTCGGTTTGGGTTTTTATTCCTCTTTCATGGTAAGCGACAAAGTAGAAGTAATCACCAAAAGCTTTAAAGAAGGGGCTGTTCCGGTTCGCTGGGAATGTGATGGAAGCCCCGAATATACCCTCGAAGAAACCACCAGGGAATTTCGCGGCACCGATATCGTTCTGCACATCAATGCAGACAGTGAAGAATTCCTGGACGCCACCCGCATTCAGTCGATACTCACCAAGTTCTGCCGGTTCCTGCCGGTTCCCATTAAATTTGAAGACGAACAGATCAATACCACCCAGCCGGCCTGGACCAGGAAGCCGTCTGAACTCAGCAGCCAGGACTATCAGGATTTTTACAAGGTGCTTTATCCTTATAACGAAGCGCCCTTGTTCTGGATTCACCTGAATGTTGACTATCCTTTCAACCTGACCGGTATTCTGTATTTCCCCAAAATAAAACAGTCATACGAAATCCAGAAAGACAAGATCCAGTTGTACAGTAACCAGGTTTTTGTAACCGATGAGGTCAAGGATATCGTCCCCGAATTCCTGATGCTGCTGCAGGGTGTAATTGACAGTCCGGATATTCCACTGAACGTAAGTCGAAGCTACCTGCAGGGCGATCCCAACGTCAGGAAGATCAACAATCACATCACAAAGAAAGTCGCGGATAAACTCGAAGAGATATTCAACAAGGAAAGAACGGAGTTTGAAGGAAAATGGGAGAGCCTCGGTCTATTTGTAAAATATGGAATGATGACAGACGAGAAGTTTCTCGAGAAAGCCAACAAATTCCATTTATTCGAAGACGCCACGGATAAGAAATTCTATACTCTTGCCGAGTACCGGGAAGCTACTGAAGCCAGCCAGAAAAATAAAGAAGGCAAACTGGTTATACTCTATACTACAGACATGGTTCAGCAGGATGCCTATATAAAGGCGGCACGTGAAAAAGGTTATGTAGTTGTACAGTTGAATACACTGATTGACGCTTCTTTCATCAACCAGATGGAGATGAAATGGAGCGATGTTCATTTTACGCGCGTGGATGCCGACATCGCCGACAACCTGGTAGACAAACAGGAACCGGCAGCCTCTATCCTCACCCAGGAAGAGGAATCCAGATTAAAAGAACTGTTTACGATCAATGCCCCATCTCTCCAGGTGGGAGTGGAAGTAAAAGGTCTTAGTAAAGAGGCGCCTCCTGTGGTAGCTACACGCCCGGAGTTTATGCGGCGGATGAAAGATATGGCAGCGCTCAGCGGTCCGATGGGAAGTTTCTATGCGAATATGCCCGATGAGGTTACGCTGACCGTTAATGGCAATCATCCTATTTTTCAAAAATTGCTGAAAGAGGAAAATCAGCAGGTGCAGGAAAAATCTATTCGCAACCTGGCCGACCTGGCTTTACTATCACAGGGGTTGCTGAAAGGCGGGGATCTTACCAATTTCATCAGCCGGAGTGTGGAACTGATGGAAGGGAAATCGAAGCTGATCGTGTTGGATTGAGAATGAGATTTTGGGTTTGGTGTTTGAGGTTTACGATTTGATGTTTGGGGTTTGATGTTTGGGGTTTGAGGTTTACGGTTTGATGTTTACTGTTTGATGTTTACTGTTTGAGGTTTGCCGTAATGTCCCCGACTTTTACAAACCCCAAACAGCAAACTTCAAACCGCAACTATAAACGCCCCCCGGTTTAACCGGGGGGCGTTTGTCAATGTCTTCTCCTTTTAACCGTAGTTTTCGAGGCTTTTACCCGACCATTTCTTCCCTGCACCGTAGTGTGCTGGCGGGTCACGGAATTTCCACGCGGACCGGTTACCGTGGTGCGGCTTCTTGTAACCTTATAATTATTTCTGGCAATGGTTGTTCTTGTTCTGACGGTGACGGAGCTGCTGCGAACAGGAACATACAGACGATGCGCGTATACCACACGGCGGGTGGGAACTACTACAAATCCTGCGCGGTAGCGAACCCGGTAGGGGTGGTACACATGCCATCCCAGCGGCCGCCAGGGCCTCCACCAGGCAGGGTAATAATGCCATCTCCAGGGTGATACCCATATCGTATAGGAAGGAGCGTAAACAAAGCGTACGCAAGGCCAGAACCACACATTTACGACAATGCCATCGGTTTCATCCGGGCTTTCGATATAAGGCCCTTTGTGCGATGGTTCAGACTGGATCATGGAAACATCGTCTCCACCAGGCTCAACAATTGTTTCCTCCCCAAAAATTTCTTCATCACCAATGATCTGAAGGGTGGCTCTTTCAGATCCCGTTTTTTCCAGTTCAATCACGGCGATATCCTGGCTTTCTTTTTCGTTGACCGGCACCTGCAGAATGAAAATATGGGCATTGCCATCTTTTTTGGATACAACCCGAACATAATCGGTATTTCCATCGCCGTCCAGATCCAGGTTATTGACATGGTTTGATTCGGAATTCAGTAATTTTTCGAATTCTTCCGGGGAAGCTGATTTTTTGAAAAGGTTAAGGGCTCCCTCGAGGCTGAAATCATCGCCCGGTAGGCCGGTGGAATCGGTATCTGACTGAGCGTTCGCGGTGCCGCCAAGGACACTAAAAGCCAATAGGTAGCTGAATATTGCTTTCATAAAAAATGGTTTGTCGGGTTATCTGACTATCCCTTTTCACAAAAGTTTAAATCATGGCTTTATTCATGTAATTCGCTCAATACGTGTCTACACTAAGGTACGTGCCTGATCAGATCCACCACTTTCATCTGAATGGATTTGTTTCCGTTCCATTCGTTTTCATCGAGTGTGTAAACCAGGTCTACCGGCTGCTGGTTTTCGAGCAGGGAGAATTTGTCGGCCAGGCCAAACCCGATGCCGGAAAGAACGTATCCTTCCTGTCGAACCGAGAATTTCAAGTGTTGTTCTTTAACGATCCTGGAGTAGCCGGTGTCGGTAACATTCCTGGTGATGAAGAGGGGCCGGAGGTTTTCGGGGCCGAAGGGTTCCATCTGGCTGATGATCTTGTAAAATGTAGGAGAGATATCCTTAAAATGCAATTCTGCATCAATGATCAGTTCAGGTATCAGCAGTTCCCGGGTAATGGTGGCAGATACGACCTCTTCAAATTTTTCGCGAAAGGCATCCACCTGATCGATTTCAAGGGTCATGCCGGCTGCTGCAAAATGCCCGCCATATCCCAGGAGGTGTTCGCGGCAGGCGTGAATGGCTTCATACAGGTTGAAGCCGGGAACACTGCGGGCGCTTCCGGCCGCGTAATCGCCGGATTGGGTCAATACAATTGTGGGGCGATAATAATGTTCGATAAGACGGGAGGCAACAATGCCAACCACTCCTTTGTGCCAGTGAGGCTGGTACACCACAGTTGATTTGCGGTTAACCCAGTGCGAATGGCTTTCGATAACCTGGAGTGCTTCTTCGGTGATACTTTTATCAGCTTCCTTGCGTTCGCTGTTATCGGAGTGAAGCATTTCAGCGTATTGTTTAGCCACCTGTTCGTCGGGGGCGATGAACATCTGTACCGCTTTGCGGGCATCATCCATTCTTCCCGCTGCATTTACGCGGGGGGCTATCATAAATACCAGGTTGGTGATATGAAGTTCTTTTACCAGGCCACTGAGGTCTTTCAGAGCCCGGATGCCCGGATTGGGGTTTTCATTGGCTTTTTTCAATCCAAAGTAGGCGAGTATGCGATTTTCGCCGGTCATCGGAACAATGTCAGCTGCGATGGCCGTGGCCGTAAGATCGAGATACTCATAGGCCATTTCCATGGGAAGTTGCAATTCGTCGCAGAGGGCGCAAATGAGTTTAAAGCCTACGCCACACCCGCACAATTCCTTGTAAGGATAATCGCATTCGGGTTGTTTGGGATTGAGTATGGCTTCGGCAGGTGGCAGTGTTTTGTCGGGCAGATGGTGATCGCACACAACAAAATCAATGCCTTTTTCTTTGGCGTAGGTGATCAGCTCAACTGATTTGATCCCGCAATCCAGGGAGATGATAAGTGTATAATCGTTCTCTCTGGCATAGTCGATCCCCATTTTCGAAATACCATATCCTTCTCTGTAACGATGGGGGATGTAAAAATCCAGTCTTTCGGGATCGTATATTTTACAAAGAAACTGGTACATGCTGGCAACCGAGGTGGTGCCATCCACATCGTAGTCGCCAAATACCAGTATTTTTTCATTTTCTTCTATGGCTTTCTGTATTCTCTTAACAGCCCGCAGCATGTCTTTCATGAGCCAGGGATCATGCAAATCGGACAGTTGCGGACGAAAGAAAGCCTTTGATTTCTCAAAAGAGCCCAGGCCACGCTGCACCAGGAGCCGGCAAAGCACGGGGTGTATGCGAAGGGAGCGGTGCAGGTCCTGTACCGCCGCTTCATCAGCGGGCAATATTTTCCATCTTTTCTGCATGATCGAAAGCCTCTTCAGTATTTGCGGTCAGTGGTAAATCGCACAAGTTCTTCTAATGCCTGTTTAACCTGTTCATTGGAGAAATCAGTAAGGATACTCAGCGCTTCATCGCGGTATGCGATCATTTTTTGCTGAGCATATTCGATGCCGCCTGATTCTTTGACGATATTAATGGCTTCTCTGACCTTGTCTTTGTCTTTATTCTGATTTTTGACAATGTAGATCAGTTTTCTCCTGGTGGAAGAATCCACTTTATTTAAAGTATAAATTAAGGGAAGCGTCAGTTTTTTTTCTTTGATATCATTGCCGGTTGGTTTTCCCACCTGCTCATCGCCATAATCGAAAAGGTCGTCTTTTATTTGGAAAGCCATGCCGGTTTTTTCCCCGAAAAGGCGCAATTTTTCGGTTAACTCTTCGCTCTGGCTGGAGGAATAGGCACCCACTGCACAGGCGGAAGCCAGCAGGGAAGCGGTTTTCGCTCTGATGATGTCGTAGTAATTTTCTTCCTTGAGATTGAGTCCTCTGGTTTTTTCCAATTGAAGCAGTTCTCCCTCGCTCATTTGACGGATGGCATCGGAGAGGATCTGCAAAATCCGGAATTCATCATTGTCCAGAGACAGCAACATCCCTTTTGCCAGCAGATAATCGCCTACCAGCACGGAAATTTTCGTTTTCCAAAGTGCATAGGTGGAGAAGAAATTTCGTCTTTCCATTGACTCGTCTACCACATCATCGTGTACCAGACTGGCCGTATGCAGCAGTTCTACCATAGAGGCGGCACGATAGGTGGATTCGGTGATTTCCCCGCAAAGACGGGCACTCAGCAGCACGAACATGGGGCGCATCTGCTTGCCTTTGCGGTTGACGATAAACCGCATGATCCTGTCTATAAGGGGCACCTGGCTTTTTACGGCTTCCTTAAACTTTTTGTCGAATAGAGCCAGTTCTTCCTGAAGTATTGCCTGGGATAATTTCATGAATGAATCAAAGCGGGAAATTACTATTTTGATTTTTAATCGGCCGAGCAACTTCGGGCCGGGCAAACTTGTCTTAACCGTATGAACAACAAGTGAGTAATTAACCTTATGAGAGTTAAAAAAATTTGTTAATTACCAATCAATCAATATTTTTGCACAAATTCAGGTTTTTCGTATTCTTAATCCTTCACATTAAAAATCAGTTATGGCAAGCAAAAAGTATGTAGGTTTTATTGTCTTACTATGCCTTCTGGTATCAGGGTCCTACGCTCAGTTGAGTGGTAGCAGCTATGATATCAAGGATTCCTCTGTAATACCAGCCAAGAAATTACCGCAGCATTCAGAATTCATGGCCAACACTTATCCTTATCCGGCGAAACCCCGCAATCAATGGGAATTGGGTATTAAGGCCGGTAGCTTCCAGGTATTCGGTGACGTTCGTAACCGTATCCCCGGTTTCGGAGCGGCTGTTCACGTGCGTAAGGCCCTGGGCTATGTATTCTCTCTCCGTGGTGAACTCGCCTACGGAACAACCAAAGGTCTGAACTTCCAGCCTTCTCAGAACTATACCAAAAACACAGCCTGGGATTCATACGTATTGAATACTCCCGGTGGCCGCCAACCGAGCGGACCTGTGTTCTATAACTTCAAAACCAACACTTTCGACCTGAATCTGCAGGCCGTTGTTGCTCTCAATAACATTCGTTTTCATAAGTCCAAGACCGGATTCAGCGCATACACATTCGCTGGTATAGGCGGTATGATTTATGATACAAAAGTTGACGCCCTTAACGGTACCGCCAACTATAATTTCTCAAATATCATCGCCAAGTACGGTCCTACCAACTACCAGTACAAAGACAGAAAGGACATCAAAAAAGACCTGAAAAATCTGTTTGACGGAAGCTACGAGACCAAAGCACAGCAAGACCCCGGTCAGGCTACTTTGTTCGACAGACCTTTCCGCCCAACCCTTACAGGTGGTGTCGGTGTTCAGTTCAAGCTCAACAAGCGCCTGAGCCTCGGTATCGAAGACAGGCTGATCATTATGAAGTCTGACCTGATCGACGGACAGCAATGGCAGGAGAACGATGCTAACCTCGTTCCCAACGCAACTGCACAGAGCCGTGACTATGACATGACTAACTTCCTGACAGTTGGCCTGAACATTTCACTGGGTGCTAAATCTGTTGAGCCTCTCTGGTGGATCAATCCGCTGGATTACGCATACAATGAAATCAACAAGCCTTCTCACATGAAGCTGCCTAAGCCGGTTCTGGATGACGCAGACGGCGATGGTGTAACCGACCAGTTCGATATGGAGCCTAACACTCCGGCCGGTGCTCCTGTTGATTCTCACGGTGTAAGCCGCGATACAGACGGTGACGGTGTTCCTGACTACAAAGACAAGGAACTGATCACTCCCACTCAGTGCCAGCCTGTTGACGCTGATGGCGTAGGTAAATGCCCAGAGCCTGCCTGCTGCGCAGAGATCAAAAAGATGATGGAAGATTGGCAGCCGAAAGCTAAGTGCAACATCGGTTCTTTGCCCAGCATCAACTTCAAAGGCAAGTCTGTAACCTTGAGCAAAGACGCTAAAGCCCTCCTGGCCAGCGTTGCTCAGAAAATGAAAGACAATGCTGATTGTAAAGTAGCGGTGATCGGTTACTGCTCTTCCAGCAAGGCTGAACAACAGCTCAGCTGGGATCGCGTAAACGCCATCATCAACTACCTGATCGATAAAGAAGGCATCAGCGACAGCCGCTTTATCTTCAAATATGGTGAAACTGGTGGCGACTGCAACACAGTTGATCTCCAGGATGGTACAGGAAACGAAGGTCCTACCACCGTTCCTGCTCCTCACCCCAACCTCCGTCGCAAAGGCTAATACTTTTTGCCCCCTGAATAGTAAAACCTCTCCGCTCCAAGGTGGAGAGGTTTTATATTTATATTAACTACAGGGTTTTGGGCGAAATAATTGATACTTTCATTTTTGCAGCTAATACCTTAACTTTGCCGACCTTTATGCGCTCATTTGTCCTACTTCTTATCGCCGTAGCCGGACTGGCTTCCTGTTCAGAATTCAGTAAAGTGCAGAAAAGCACCGATTACGACTATAAGTTGAGGATGGCTGATAAGTACTATGTGGCAAAAAAGTACAATTATGCCAAACAGCTGTATGAAGAGCTCTTTCCTTTATTGAAAGGTCAACCGCAGTTTGAAGACGTATTTTACAAGTTTGCATACTGTTCGTACAATCTGAAAGACTGGCTGGAAGCCGAGAACCTCTTTAAACAGTTTACCGAGGTATTTCCAACCTCTGCCCGCGCGGAGGAGATGGAGTACATGAGGGCTTATACGTTCTACCGGCAATCGCCCAAACCTGAGCTCGATCAGGCCAATACCCGGAAAACGATCGGGTTTATGCAAACCTTTATCAATTCGCACCCGGGTTCGCCCCGAAACAAGGAGGCCACCCAGATCATCGATCAGTGCCGCGTAAAACTGGAACTCAAAGAATACAAGAGCGCCGAATTGTATTATAATATCGGGCAGTATCGGGCTTCGGCCATCGCGTTCACCAGCCTGATGAATAATTTCCCGGACTCTGAAAAGAGCGAAGCCTACAAACTGCAGGTCATCAAATCCTATTTTCTCTTCGCGGAAAATAGTATCGATGAAAAAAGACTGGAACGATACCAGCAGGTAATTACCGAGTGCAATGATTTTCTGGATCGCTTTCCCGAGAGCAAATTGCTCAAAGATGTGGAACGCTACCAGAATTTGACAAATAATAATATTAAAGCTTTACAAAATGAGCAAACTAAGAAGGCAGATTAGCTCTAACACCTCCAGCGTTGCAGAAACCAAAGATCTCAACGTGATCAAGGGTAAAACAGGCAATGTTTATGAGTCTATCTCTATCGTTGCCAAGAGAGCCAATCAGATCAATATCACCCTGAAAGAAGAGCTGCATAACAAACTCGAAGAATTTGCCAGCCATACCGACAGCCTGGAAGAAATTCACGAGAACAAAGAGCAGATCGAGATATCCAGGGCTTATGAGCGTATGCCCAACCCGGCATTGCTGGCAACCCAGGAATTCCTGGAAGACAAGATTTACTATCGTAAGAACGATACGGATCTGTTCAGCTAATCCGCAAACACATTATCTACGTAATTTAAGCGACAGTGTTAAAAGCCTGTCGCTTTTATTTTTGCGGTAAGACAAATGACTTAAAAGGACTAATTTTATCGGCATGTTCAAGGACAAAAAGATACTCATTGGCATCACCGGGAGCATTGCTGCATACAAGATCATACTTCTCGTTCGTATGCTGGTAAAAGAAGGGGCCGAGGTTAAAATCGTGATGACCCAGGCTGCCAGGGATTTTGTATCGCCCCTGACCTTGTCTACCTTATCCAAAAACCCAGTTTTGTCGGAATTATTCAGCGACAATTCCTGGTCTAACCATGTCATGCTTGGTCGCTGGGCCGATGTGATGCTGGTGGCACCGCTGAGCTGCAACACGCTCGCAAAAATGGCCAATGGGCAATGCGATAATCTGCTGCTGGCAACCTATCTGTCGGCTACCTGTCCTGTTTGCGTGGCTCCTGGCATGGATGAGGATATGTGGCATCATCCCTCTACAGCCCGGAACCTCAAAACACTCGAATCATTCGGAAATAAGGTGATACCCGTTTCCAGGGGCGAACTGGCGAGCGGCCTGTTTGGAGATGGCCGCATGGCCGAGCCCGAAGAGATCCTTAAGTTTATCGGCGAACATTTTTTTTTAGCGAAAGATCTGGCTGGTAAAAGGGTGTTGGTAACGGCAGGTCCCACCTACGAACCCATCGATCCCGTGCGTTTTATCGGCAACCATTCATCCGGAAAAATGGGGATCGCCCTTTGTGAAGAATTGGCCCTCCGCGGCGCCCATGTGGATTTGGTAATCGGCCCTACCAGTTTACAGACAAATCACCCCCTGATCACTGTGCATAAAGTACAAACTGCCGAGCAGATGTACCAGGAATGTCTCAGGCGCTTCGACCAGTCGGATATTGCGGTGATGTCGGCCGCAGTGGCCGATTATACCCCTTCGGTGGTTGCCGGTGAGAAAATAAAAAAATCCAGTGACGAGTTTACCATCGAACTGAAAAAGACAAAGGATATCCTGAAGAGCCTCGGCGAAAAAAAGCACAATGGGCAGTTGCTGGTAGGGTTTGCCCTGGAAACTGCCAATGAGCGCCAATACGCCCTTGATAAACTCTCCAAGAAGAACGCGGATATGATTGTACTTAATTCTCTCAATGACGAGGGTGCCGGATTTGGCCATGACACCAATAAGGTGACGATTTTCGGAAAAGGAGGAGCCGAATGGCCCTATGAACGAAAGCCCAAACAACAAGTGGCCCGGGATATCGTTGATAGAATAGTAAATATGCTCTATGCTTAAAGCTAAGTCAAAGCGGATCCTGGTAATTTGTTTTCTGGCGCTCACTGCAAAGTTGGCGCAGGCCCAGGAGCTGCAGGCCAGGATCTCGGTTAATTCAGCCAAGGTTTCCAGCAATATTGACAAAAAGGTATTCCAGACCCTGCAGAATGCCCTCACCAATTTTCTTAATAACCGTAAATGGACAAGCGAGCCATTTCAGCAGAACGAAAAGATCGTTTGTAACTTCCTGATCACCATTCGGGAAACACTACCTGATAATACCTTCAAGGCTACTATCGCGATACAGGCTGCCCGGCCGGTGTATAACACCGCCTACCAGTCGCCCCTGATCAATTTCCAGGACGAGAATTTTACTTTTAAGTATGTGGAGTACCAGCCGATCGAATTCAACGAAAATCGCGTCAGTGGATCCGACCCGATGGTATCAAACCTCTCCGCAACGATTGCCTATTATGTATACATGATACTCGGTCTCGATTTTGATTCCTTCGCGTTGAAAGGAGGAGATCCTTTTTTTCAAAAGGCGCAGCAGATTGTCAACAATGCACCCGAGGGAAGAAATATTGAAGGCTGGCGTGCTTTCGACGGTTTGAGAAACCGCTATTGGCTGATGGAAAACCTGACCAATGCCCGCTATACACTGATCCATGATGCTATTTACAGTTATTACCGGATGGGGCTTGATCACATGTATGAAAATGAAGATGAAAGCCGAAGCGCCATGATGAATACCCTCAATATCATCAATACGCTTAACAACGATATTCCCAACACGATGATCATTCCTTTTTTCTTCCAGGGAAAAGCCAGTGAGATCGTGAAAGCGTTTAAGAAGGCCGACCCCGACACCAAGAACCGAGCACGTGAAATCCTGGCCAAAGTTGATATCACCAATGCCAATATGTACAAACAGGAACTCAGATGAGGATCATATTTTTTGCAGTGTTTTTTTGCGTGGCAATCGCAGCCTGTTCG
Source organism: uncultured Chitinophagaceae bacterium (assembly GCA_964605065.1). GTDB lineage: Bacteria > Bacteroidota > Bacteroidia > Chitinophagales > Chitinophagaceae > Endoryza. Next base: position 83,713 of record CAZSAQ010000014.1, on the reverse strand, counting down.
TCCAAGGAGAGCAAACCTGCAGACCTTATTCCCAAAGAAAAAATGGAAAAAGTTTTGTGGGACATGGTGCTCGCAGACCGGTTTTCCAACCAGTTTCTGTTGAAGGATTCACTTAAGGTGGACGTTAAAACCGAGACTTTCAAATTGTATGAAGAAGTGTTTGCCGTCAATAAGGTGAACCATGATCAATTCGTCAGCAGCTACAAATATTACCTCAATCACCCCCGTGAACTGAAGCTGATGTTCGACTCCATTTCCGTGCGGGCCAATCGCGAGCGGAAATCTCTTTTCAAGAATAACCCTGAATGACAAATGTTCGTTCGTGTTTGATTTTTTGCCTGTATTTTTACAGCTCAATCGCTTGTTATGAATAAAGTTGTAGCGGGGGCCGATGCAGCCATTCACGATATTCCGGATGGAGCCACCATTATGTTAGGTGGCTTCGGTCTTTGCGGGATACCGGAGAGCAGCATTGCCGCCCTGGTCAGAAAGGGGATCCGGAATCTGACCTGCATTTCGAATAATGCCGGGGTAGATGATTTTGGCCTGGGGCTTTTACTAAAGACCCGCCAGATCCGGAAAATGATGAGTTCCTATGTGGGAGAGAACCAGGAATTCGAGCGCCAGTTGTTGAGCGGGGAGCTGGAGGTAGACCTCATTCCCCAGGGAACGCTGGCCACACGCATACAGATGGCCGGTATGGGCATTCCTGCTTTTTTCACGCCGGCAGGGTATGGTACCGAGATCGCCGAGGGAAAGGAAACCAGGGTATTTGACGGCAAGCCCCACCTGATGGAAATGGCCCTTCATGCTGATTTTGCCATCGTAAAGGCCTGGAAAGGGGATACCATGGGCAACCTGGTATTTCGCAAGACTACCCGCAATTTCTCCACGTCGATGGCCAAGGCCGGAAATATTACCATCGCGGAAGTGGAAGAACTGGTTGCCCCCGGTGAGCTCGATCCAGACTCCATACATGTGGCCGGTATTTATGTGCACCGGATCTTCCAGGGATCTGGCTATGAAAAGAGGATCGAACGCCGGACTGTTCAGATAACAAAGTAACCAGGAACATTCGTGTACTCACGCAATTCTACAATCAAATGCTCAACAAATTTCAAATAGCCCAGCGAATAGCCCGCGAACTGAAGGACGGGATGTATGTCAATCTTGGCATCGGTATTCCAACCCTGGTAGCCAATTATATCCCTCCGGGCATGTCGATCATGCTGCAATCGGAAAATGGCATGCTGGGAATGGGGCCCTATCCTTCAGAAGAAGATATTGATGCCGATCTGATCAATGCCGGTAAGGAAACGGTGACCGTTTTGCCGGGAGGCGTGTTCTTCGACAGTGCAGAGAGCTTCGGCATGATCCGGGCGGGCAAGGTAGATCTTACGGTTTTGGGGGCGATGGAAGTTTCAGAGAACGGGGATATCGCCAACTGGAAGATACCCGGAAAAATGGTGAAGGGAATGGGAGGTGCCATGGACCTTGTTGCCAGCGCGCGCAATATTATAGTCGCCATGATGCATACCAATCCCAAGGGCGAATCCAAACTGCTTCCTTCCTGTACGCTCCCGTTAACCGGTGTGGGATGTGTAAAACGAATTGTATCCGACCTGGCGGTACTGGATGTGCTGCCCGAAGGCGGATTTCAGTTGCTGGAAAGGGCGCCGGGGGTGAGTGTGGAGGAGATAAAACAGAAAACTGCCGGCAAGCTGCTGATCAGGGGAGAAATTCCCGAGATGACTCTTTAAGATTTTTCCATTCTTCTTCATAGTGAAGCGGCTCTTTCATAAAGGAAGCGATGCCATAGAATACCAACCTGACGGTAAGAAATACTCCGAGTAATACTTCTTTTTCACCCGGTCTGGTGAGAGAAGAATCACTGCTAATAAAAGCGTGTTTCTGCAGCCACTCGCTCACGATCACCATGCTGTAATAAAACCAGGAGCCGCCGGCAATCCAGAACAAAGGGCTCTGGAAGAGGAACTGAAAGCGGTTGCGAATGAGGATAAAAAGACAATACAAGGATACCAACACCAGCAATGCCGCATGAATGATCCTGAATGTAAAAAAATAATGGGATACAGGCAGGATCATGCTGACGGTGAATGCGGAGGAGACTGCTGCAATTAGTAAATAATTGAACAAGGGTTTTACAGAAGAGGGAGCGGCTGTTTTATAGAGCAACAGCAGCAGTATCCATTCACCCAGATTGAAATACACATCGGCAATGCTGGAAGAGTTGATCTTCTCTTCGATAAAAGCAGCGAACAGATAACGGGTGAAGAGCAGGCAGCTGAGCAGTAAAAGGAGGGTGAAGGTTTCTGATCTGAATTGCCGGCGGGCAAACAATACAATGGCTGCTACAAAGGGCAGCAGGATGGCAGGGACATACAGTATGATACCGGTAGCCAGCATAGAAGGTTAGTTGGTTCACCGGTCTTTCACAGGGGATATGGGGCGGCTAAAATTAGTCAATTAAATTGTTCTTCACCGCGTAAAAAACCAGTCCGGCCGTATTCTTGGCGCCGAATCTTTCCATCAGCCGGTCTTTGATCGCTTCTACCGTGCGGGGGCTTACTTCCAGTTTCTGGGCGATCTCCTGGGCGGTGAACTCCATGCAGATGTATTTGATCACATCGCGTTCGCGGTCGGAAAGGGTTACTTCGTTGCTCAGGCTGGGTACCACTTTCTGGCGGGCATGCGATTTTTTGAGAAGGATGCGGTTTACGAAATTATTGAGGTAATATCCCTTGGCTTTTACTTCGAGGATGGCCTTTTTGATTTCGCCCGGGTCGGCACTTTTGAGCAGGTAGCCATTGGCGCCGATCTCCATCATATGACTCACAAATCGTTCATCTTCGTACATCGTCAGCGCGATGATATGAATGGAAGGGTATTGCTTGGCGACGTATTTAGTAGTTTCAATTCCGTCTTTTTGGGGCATTCGCAGGTCCATGAGGATGACCTCGGGTTTTTCCTCTTCGGGCATCGTAGCCAGCTGATCAATGAGTTCCTGGCCATTTTCGGCTTCCAGGACAAATTTCAGGTTGGTATAAGGACGAAGCGACAGGATAACTCCTTTCCTGAATATTTTGTGGTCGTCAGCGATCGCAACTTTAATGGGTCCCATTGTTTTTATGATATTGGCATTCTAAAATTAGGAAATATTCCCGCTTATATCACTTTGTCACCCTTTTATTTGACAGCGATTCCTTCTTCTGCCCTTGGAACTTCGATGGTTACTTTGAAATAAGTCTGGGACATATCCTTTTCGAAGAAAATCTTTCCATGTAACAGTTTCAATCGGCTCTGGATATTTTTAAGACCCAGTCCCGATGCGCTCTTGTTCAGTTTTTCAAAATCAGCTTGCGTGAGGCCGCGTCCATCGTGGTGGAGGCGGATGTAGAGTTTGTCACCACTGAGATTCTGGGTGAGGTGGATAAAGCTTGCGTTACTGTGTTTGAGAATGTTGTTCACCAGTTCCTGTATCACGCGGAAGATGATCAGCTCGTTTTCCGGATCCATGCGGTTGCGGTAATCGTGAAAGCGACAACTTGCGTTCATGCTGCCCGAACTGCTGATTTTCTGGAAGAGATCGTTAACAGCGCTTTCCAGACCGAAATTTTTCAGGGTGGGCGGCATCAGGCTGTGAGAGATGTTTCGGATCAATTGAATTGTATCGTCGATGATCTGCTTGGCATTGTAGATACTTTGCAGCTGGGTGGTTTTATCGAGGTTGACCAGGTTCTCGTTCAGGTAAAGTCGGGCGGTTGCCAGGAGCGGACCGGCATCATCGTGCAGGTCGGCCGCGATGCGTGATCTTTCTTCTTCCTGCAGGCGTATTGAGGCGTTCAGCAATACTTTCTGCTGGTCCTGTTCCATTTTCTGCAATTGCAGCTGGTACCGGATAACCTTTCGCTGGTGGAAGATGATGAAAACGATCAGGCCGATGGTGAGCACGAGCATGCCGATGGTTCCGAATAGCAGAACCAGGTTGAACGAGCCATTGGTTGTCGTAGCCTGTAAGAAAAACATGGGTTAGGTGTTATTAGGGTTAGGGCTTTTATTAAAATGCGTTCAGGCTGCCCGATCCAAACTCTTCATGATGACCAAAGCCAGACTGTTTGTGGCCGTTTTTGGGCAGATAAAACGCAAGTGCAAAAAGTAGATTTTTTAAAATGTTACAAATGAAATTAATAGACCAATAAGCATCCCTATCCTCTGCTGAAACATTCGATGCTTGCAAAAACAAAAAGAAATTCCCTGCCAAATACATTAGAATACCAAAAACAAACCAAAAGTTTGAGTTTTGATAGATAAATAACGTATGCGGATTATTTAGTTCTTGAAACAAGAAAAACACACAAAAAGCTAAAACAAATATTATTTCGACCGTTGTTGCAATAGAGTCAAAGCCATTGAGAGGGTTAGCTGTATAAAAAGAATAGAAAGAAATGCCAAGGAAAACAGGGAGAGATACAAATATTAGGATCTTAAATACTCTTTTATTGATAACTAAGTATAGGAAAAAAGAAAAGAGTAAAAATTCAACTACAGTAAAAATACTAAGAGCATAGAAAACTGCTTTATCATTACCATGATCAGAAAAATAAATTATTAACTGATCGTTGGAAAAGGAACAAAAAGTATATAAAAATAAAACCCCGAATTGCAGATTTAGATTTCTTTTGAAATAAACTAAACCGACAATTAGGGGTATTAAAGCGGAATAAACGCTAATATTTTCTAAACTGTCAACTATCAGATTTGGCTATTTAAACCAAATATAATACATCTTTACAAATAGTTAAAGATCAAAGTTATCTAAAACTATTTTCGATATATTAATCAACCTGATACCAGTCCTGATCTTCAGTAATTGAAGTCGAAGGACGAGAAACTGGACCGCCAGTTCTAACTCGATCAGCAACGATGCCTTTCTGATCTTCCAGTTGTCCGAATTCGGTTACAACAGAATAGCTCATGATGGCTGTGCCATTTGCGTCAACACCCACATAAACGAGTGTTTTTTCGCCGATTTCATTGTAAGCGTTGTAAAACTTGATGCCAACGCAGCCAGGTTGAGCCAGGATCTGGTCAATAATGTTGCGTCCGATCAGGTAGCTGTGTACATCAGATGGATTTGCCTGTTGATAGCCCTTAACCATTTGGGTACCCAACTCAACTCCAATTTCCTCTCCAATTTGTGCAATGGCTTTGGTAGTGAGTTTTGTTTGCATAGTAATGCTTTTTAGAGGTTTGTTGTTAGTTTTTGGAATCATAAAAGACCTCTAAAAAAAAAGGTTGGCCAATGGGTAGAACTCGCCCCAAAAAGCTTAATTTGCCTCTGACTTAGGCCAGTCGTGCATTTCCGAGGATTTTTCTAGTAGTGTTACGACGAAAAATTGCGTGGTTTCCCGATTCTTAGATAGTATTTTTACTATGATCCAGGGCGGAAGTTTACGACGGATTTCTACCTAAAAAGAATAAAGTTGTGCACAAAACTGCCCGAAATGTGGATAACCTGGGCCGGAGACGGAGGATTTTAAAACGGGGTAATGGCAATGAAGGGGTGCGGACGAACGTTAAACAAAACCCTGGAAAGGAGCGGATACCAGACTTAAAAACGGGGAAAAGAAGAAGTTGACTGATACTGGATCTCACGCTGGCTTTTCATAAGATGCTTGGAAATTTTTTACTGGACGGTAATCAGGATATTGGAATGGTAGCGGAGGTTGCTTTTCCTGATCAATCAACTTCCCTTCAAAAATAATACTGAGAGAAGGGCAGGACAAGAGCAGAACCGCCCGATTTTGAATATGTGGTAAACCCGGGTATGATCGTAAAATTTCAATCGCACCCTGCGGAAATATCCCAGACCGATATTAACCTGACTAACCCAATAAATGGCCAAACCTGACCACTATGAGTACTGAATTGGTTATCAAAGTAGCGCTTGCAGACGATCATAAGATCTTCCGCGATGGAATCAAGATGGCTTTAAAAAACAAGGAATACCTGAAACTGCTCTGGGAAGCCGAAGATGGCAAAGACCTGATGCACAAGATCCAGTTGAAAAAGCCCGACGTATTACTGATGGATATCCGTATGCCCGAGATCGATGGCGTCAACGCGATCGGGCTGCTGCGCAAAGAGTACGACGATATCAAGATCATTGTGCTGACCATGTACGACGACCAGGAAATGATCAGCAAGATGCTCGAACTCGGGGCCAATGCCTATCTAACCAAAACCTCCGACCCGGAAGAGATATACCAGGCCATTCTTACCTGCATGAACGATGACTTCTACTTCAATGACCTGGTTAATAAAGCGGTATTAAGCAAACTGCAAACCAAGAAGCAGGTACGCCAGTTCTATCCCAACCCGGTAAAATTTTCGGAGAAAGAATTGCGAATTCTAAAACTCCTGGCCGAAGACAAAACCACAGAAGAGATCTCCAAGGAAGTATTTCTCAGCCCGAGGACGATAGAAACGATTCGTCAGAACATGAAGACCAAAGTAGGCGCAAAAACCATCGCCGGACTGATCATGTATGGCATGCGGAACAAGTTGATTGATTAAAGCCTGACAAGCCCGTGTCGGATGGCAAACATTGCCAACCCCACCCTGCTCTTGACATCCAGTTTTTCAAAAAGATGATCCCGCATGTTGTCGACCGCCCTTGGATTGAGTCCAATTTCAAGAGCAATTTCCTTATAGGTTAAATCGGAGGCGGCCATTCTCAGAAAATTGACCTCCTGTTCGGTGAGGATTTTTTTCTGAATCTCTGTTTCGTTGCTGTTTCGAAAAAGATTAACCAGTTTGCCGGTAGTATTATGCGAGTAATAATATCCGCTCTGCTTCAACGATTGCAACGCAAATTTCAATTCTGCCGGATGAACGTCCTTTTTCAGAAATCCTTTTACCCCCGCCTGTAACAAACGGATCAGGGTGGCTTCGGTATTGTACATGGTAAGCATCAACACATGCACATCCGGTAAATTATCTTTAAACCAGACTGCCGTTTCATAACCGTCTTTTTCAGGCATGCTGAGGTCAAGCAAGACGATGTCCGGCGTTTGGGACTTGACGGTAAAGTCAATTAATTCATTGCCATTGCCAGCAAGGAATATTACTTTGAAACCATCAAATGTATTGATGAGATCACCCAGGGCGTTTCTTAGAAGTATATGATCGTCTGCAAGGGCGATTGTAATGTCTTTTTCTTCAGTCATTGAGTTAAATTGGGATGGTTATTGAAATTTTTGTGCCGTTTGTGTCACTTAGAATATTGAATGAGCCGTTGATTAATTTTGTTCGAGCAGACATGTTAAAGAGTCCTGACCCTTTAGTGGACATAATGTTTTCTTTTTTGAAACCAGATCCGTTATCTTTTATTGTTATCTCAACCCTAGGATCATAGAATTGAATTGTGATTTTAATTTCATTAGCGCCAGAGTGCTTCAGTGCGTTGCTGACGGCTTCTTGTATTATGCGAAACAGTACGAGTTCGGTTTTCCCAGCAAAGTACTTTTCAGGCCCTATAACTTCCAGACAAACGAAGGTTATCCCCATTTTATTAATTGTGGATATTTCCTCTTCAAGAGCTTGTAACAAGCCATCCCTTGTTATTGAATCAGAATTTAAGCTCCTCGAAATGTTTCTGAGATCTTCAATGGCGGTACTAATAAAATTTATAGAGCTATTAATCTTTTGCCTAATTGTTTCATCTATGTCTTTTTGAGACAATATTGTGAGATTCAATTTTGACAATGTGAGTGAAAGCCCAATATTGTCATGAATTTCTCTTGATATGTTCTGGAAAGTCATTTCCTGAATTTCTATTTGAGAACTTAAAAGGGTGTTTTCGAACGAAGATTTAATTTCTTGTATCTGCTGTTTGTGCTTAGTGTGTTTGTTTTGATACAAAAGGATAATCATTACTATAAATGATACAAATAGTAAGATAAGAAAGGTAGATAACCATACCAATAGCATCAAAGTTTGTCGGTTTTCGGACATGAGTATGCTTTTGAGATAAATGTAAATAGAATGGTGTATAGAATATAAATTATGCTGTAAATGCGTGAATCGTAGGGCTTGCTTTCATCGGTTGAAAGCTCTTCTAGTACGATTGTGATAGGAGCTAAGCATCCATATGTTACTAAAATAGCGCACGATATCCAGAACACCGGTCGTTTCAACAAATCATTTACAGTCGGATTTTTTAGAATGTAGTAGAAATAGCGAAGCGAAGAAAGTATTAAGGTAACTGACCCGAACGAATAGATGTATTTATTGTTGAATGAATAGTTGCTGATTAACTCAGTTGTAAAGAAGATCGGTAAGAATGTAAAAATTTGAAAGTAAATTACTTTTGAAATATTTTTTTGCTTTCGGAAGTATGCCGAGTAGAAAATCATTAAAAAAATTGTCTCGAAGCCTACGAAAAAGTTTATGAGCGAGTTATTGAATATTACTATAATTTTTGAATATGCTAGTGGTAGAAGTGGGCTACCAATACTGATGGTCTGCTGAATTAAACTTAGTAGCGGAAAAAAATAAAAATATGGAAAATCTGGAATTTTAAATCTGAATTTGTACGTGTAAAGTAAAGCAATACTAGTAGCGAGGTATAGTAAGAGACTAGAGTAATAGTAGTGTTGAAAGTAGTATAATACGGTTTCCATTCTAATCGTAATTTTCAATAATAGAGTCACGGAAGCCATGTGAAAAACAACCTTTTTTTGGTGTTTTTTTCTTGGGATGCCGGAGCAAAGGCATAATTACCTAGTTCCAAGCAGGTTAGAAAGGTGAAGTTTGGGGAAAAATATCAGGAAATAAAGTAAAGGACTATGCGAATAAACAAAAACACTTATTTGAAACCGTTACTAAAATGGATAGTTAACCAATCTGATAGCAGAATATAGTGACTCGCCTGTATAAATGATGAGGTGTTGACGAAAGAAGATGTGAATTCGCTTCTAGGCGACCGGGAAATACAATAAAAACGCTGCTCCCTCGCCCGGCTTTCCTATTGCGCTGATATGCCCATGATGCGATTCCATGATCTTCTTGCACAGGGCCAGCCCGATGCCGGAACCCTCATAGTCTTTCTGGGAATGCAAACGTGTAAACACGTTGAAGATGTTTTCGGCATACTTCTGTTCAAAGCCGATTCCGTTATCGCTCACTTCTATCACCTGGAATAACCGGTCGGGAGCGAGCTCGTAAGATTGAAAACCTTTGTCAACAATACGTATATGAGGTAACCGGTCTTTCCCCGAAAACTTCAGCGAATTCAGGATCAGGTTGGAGAAAACTTGTCTCAATAGAAAGGGGACGCCCTTTACATCGGGAAGTGAACCCACTTCTACCATTGCCTTTTTCCGCTGTATCTGTTCTTCCAGTTCGGGAAGTACCTGCTTACGGATAAGTTCGTCGAGCGAAATGTTCTCTATTACGGCCTCCGTATTTTTTACACGGGTGTACTTTAAAATGTCTTTCAGCAGTACCTGCATACGCGCCGCCGAATGATTGATCTTTTGTACCAGCTGGCGGCTGGTTTGTTCTTCATTTTCTGCTTCGAGCAGGTGGGAGGCAAACAGCTGGATCTTGCGCAGGGGTTCCTGCAAATCATGTGTGCTGATCCAGTTGATGTTTTCGAGTTCGGCGTTGGTTTGCCGGAGGAGTTCCGACAGCTCTCTGTACCTCTTTTCTTCCTCCGCAATCATCAGATGATTCACGTGTTTTTGCAGGGCATTGGCAAACTGCGAGGCGGCGTTCATTTCCGACTGGCGCCAGGGTTTGCTCCGGCATTTGACGATCTCTTTCCACATCGCAAATGAATTGCGGGGCGATAAGCCTTTCTCATCTTTGATGATGGCTTTGGCGGGGTCTCCGGCCCAGTTCACTTCCTTCACTGTTTCGGGGCGGAACCAGACGATTCCGGTAGAGTCTTCCGGTATCAGGGTATAGTAAATGGCGCCGGCCGCATTTTCGCAGGTCCCGGTATTATTGCCGAGCACCTGGCTGAGGTCGGTAGTGATGAACCCGTTTTTGATCTCCTTTTTCCGCAGGCAATCGATGATGTCATGTATCAATTCCTGCCCGGGTACAACACCTCCTGTATATAGTTTTTTGTCGACCAGGATGGCCACACCGCCTGCGTTGCAGATTTGCAGCAGTCTCGGGTCTCCGGCCATCGTTACAAAAGAGTCGTGTTCGAGCGGGTAGTCTTCCGAGAGCAACCCTTCGAGCGCGTCATTGATTTTCTGCGAGGCTTCGTATTCCTCGTTTAACTGGCGGGTATCGATCTGCGAAGTGATGAAATGCCCTTGCAGCTGCGCCGCTAATTTTATCTCGGGAGAGATGTTTTTGGCGGAATAGTGGTGACAGGCAATCAAACCCCACAACCTGTTTTTATGCAGCAGGGAGATGGTAAGGGTGGCGCCGACTCCCATATTCTGAAGGTATTGGATGTGTATGGGAGATACACTGCGAAGCACCGATAAGCTGAGGTCCAGGTTTTTGCCTGGCGAATCATCGATGGTGAACAGCGGTACGGGCTGGTAGTTGACGTCTACGATCAGCCTCACCAGGTTTCTGAGATAAAGCTCTCTCGCCTGTGCCGGAATATCGGTATGCGGGTAGTGAAGCCCCAGGAATGGTTCGAGATCATCGCGGCGGCTTTCAGCGAAAATCTCGCCGTTGTAATCTTCATCGAACCGATAGATCATTACCCGGTCATAGCCCGTGATCTCCCGGGTATTTTCGGCCACCCGCTGGCACAACTGCTGCAGGGTGCTGTTGGCTTCCATGTACGACAGGAACTGTCGTGTTTGCGCATAGATGTCGTGCAGATTGCTGCTTTCGCCGGCCGAAGGCTCGGCTTCTATAATGATCGTGTTGTTGCTGTGATGAACGAGGCAAAGGAATATCCTGTTGTTGCAGGCAAGCCTGTAAAGAGAGCCGAATTTTTTTTCGTGGATGAGTTGCCCGAGGTCGCGCGCGGCATGATCACCGAATACCTGCTGAAAACTCTTTCCGAGAAGTTCGCGGTAATGATATCCGAAAAATTGTTCGCTGTTTTCGCTAACAAAATTGATCAGCCAGGTATCGGCTGCCAGCGCCAGCAGCGCTCCATGCGGCTGAATACTGCCGGGGATGTGAATGGGTTCCTGTTCGCAATTCTGGAGGTTGACCAGGTCGCGATTAACGATGTCTTTAATGTTCATGGTTTACAACTCGCGGGGCTTGCTTATCTGCTGCCTGATCACCTGGAATGCATGAATAGCCCCATCGATGATGTCGTTTCCATTGCCGGAAAGGTATTCATATCGGGTGAGGGCATCCAGGAACGACTTCCATAACGGACCGGTCTGGTCTCCGTAACCGGTAAAATAAGAGGCTCCCTGATTTTTAAGAAAGCCCAGGCTCGACTGGATATTCTTTATGATCATCCGGCCGCCAAGGGTTGATCCTTCCATCACATAAACTATGCCGATGGCATGTGAAAGGGTGGGCGTTTGCAGCCACCCATCTGCCGGTGCAGAACCTGCCTGATTGATTGGTATTTGCAGATAAGTCAAATCCGAATCGAGCAGGGGAAGCTTTTTTCTCCGGTCCATATCGGGCAACAGATGGGACAGTATGGGATACAAGCCTGTTTCCACCTGCTCCACTACGGGCCGGAGGGCCAGGAGATATTGTCCATATTGCTCCCTTGTAATGGCCGGGTCTGTCAGGGATCTCGACAGTGGCAACTCCTCCAGGGAACGATGAAGGGGGCCGGTTCGTTCACGAAGCTTCAAAAGGAAACCCTCGCTGCTGGTGGTAGCGGCAGGAGCTCCCTGGCTGACTGTGGTCATGCTTAATTGTTTCGGTAAAGAAAATTATCTGAACCAGGTTCAAAATTCTCCCAATCCATTTTCAAAATGTATTCCAATGATTTTTTGAGAGAGGAGTAGTTGTTTGATTTAGGCAGATAATAGCTGGCGCCCATTGACCTCGTTTTTTCGATCAGTTTTTCGTCGGTGGAGGTGGAAAATATGATGATGGGAAGTTTGCGGTGTTTCTCTGAAGAGCGGACATATTCCAGTACTTCAAACCCGTTTACGCCGGGCATGTTGAGGTCCAGGAATAATACATGCGGGTTCGGCGGAGGGTTGTTGAGCGCATGTATCAGGCTATCGCCTCCTTCATGAGTATGGAGCTCCACTTCATTGCTGAGTGATTCAATAACGGTTTCAAAATACTCCCTGTCATCCTGGTCATCGTCTGCATAAAAGATGGTTAATGCCTTCATTCATCTAAGTTAAAGTATTAGCCTGTTTTACTGTCGTAATTATTCGACAATATGATGAAAAAAAATGATCAGCAATTTTTTTGGGTAGATAGTTCCACGGAATGGGAAAATTAATTTCTATCCCTTTCCATCATGCTGATTATTTTTTCTACCGTTTCTCTGATGGCGGCCGAAAGGATGACCCGGGTGGCTGTTTTCCGGGTGACCCACGCTTTTGAACTAATGGGAGAATGCGGATCTTTATCGGTGAGGTCGGTGCACATCACAAGGCTCTCTCCCTGGTAAGAAATTTTAAGCTGGCACAAACCATGGGCGGTTATGCTGCCAAAACCAACCAGCCTTGCATCCAGGGCCTGTATTTCTATTTCTAGTATTTCGTCTGCCAATGAATCGGAGATCGCGTGTGCGTCCGCAAGCAACCGGGTTAAATATTGACGTATCACTTCTTCTCCATACTCACCTTTGAACTCTGTTTGATTCCGCAAAGGAATCTCCGAACAGCTGATGGATTCCAGGCCGAGTGCCTTTCTCTCATCCTTTACCTGGATACGGATCCTTTTACTTTGCAGATCATGAGTCCCGATGGATTTGTAAAAGGGAAACTTCTTTCCAGGCAGAAAGCCATATTCGGAATACTGGGCGGCACTACTTAAACCCAGCAAAATGGCCACAGTCAGCAACCAGGCAGTTTTCATTCAAACTATTTATTGTCAAAATAAACACCTCCTGCCGGAAAGCAGGGTAATAATCGGGCAAAATATCCAAACATCTGTTAGTTTTTTAGTTGATTTCTGTTATTTTTGCGCCTCAACCTTAAATCAGTATGGATTTTCAATTTTCAGAAGAGCAGTTGATGATACAGCGGGCTGCCCGCGATTTTGCCCAAAATGAATGTTTACCCGGCGTAATTGAGCGCGACGAGTTGCAAAAATTTCCCAGGGAACAGGTATCCAAACTGGCCGATCTGGGATTTATGGGTATGATGGTTGATCCGAAATACGGAGGAGCCGGAATGGACACGATCAGCTATGTGCTGGCGATGGAAGAGATCAGCAAAGTAGATGCGAGCGTGAGTGTTTGCATGAGTGTAAACAACAGCCTGGTATGCTGGGGTCTCGAAACTTTTGGAAGCGAAGAACAGAAACAGCAATATTTAACTCCGCTGGCCCAGGGAAAAAAAGATGGAGAATTATATATCGGTGCCTTTTTGCTGAGTGAACCGGAAGCTGGTAGCGACGCCACTTCCCAACGAACAACCGCTATTGATAAAGGAGATCACTATGTGCTGAACGGAATCAAGAACTGGATCACCAATGGAAATTCAGCTTCGGTGTACCTGGTAATGGCGCAGACCGACGCTGCCAAGGGCAGCAAAGGCATCAATGCATTTATCGTAGAGAAAAACTGGCCTGGTGTATCGGTTGGGGCAAAGGAAAACAAGTTGGGTATACGCGGAAGCGATACGCACAGCATTTCCTTCAGCGACGTCAAAGTGCCCAAGGCTAACCGGATTGGCGATGATGGTTTTGGCTTCACTTTCGCCATGAAAACCTTGGGTGGCGGAAGGATCGGCATTGCCTCACAGGCGTTGGGTATCGCCAGTGGCGCTTTTGAGCTGGCTTTGAAATATTCAAAAGAAAGAAAAGCCTTTGGCAAGGAGATCATGCACCACCAGGCCATTCAGTTCAAGCTGGCAGATATGGCCACCCGTATCGAAGCCGCCCGCCTGCTCTGCCTGAAAGCTGCCTGGCTGAAAGACCAGCATATGGATTACACCCTGGCCAGTTCAATAGCCAAAGTGTATGCGTCCGAAACAGCCATGTGGACTGCCACCGAAGCCGTACAGGTGCATGGAGGATACGGTTACGTAAAAGAATTCCATGTAGAGCGCCTGATGCGTGATGCGAAGATCACCCAGATATATGAAGGAACCAGCGAGGTGCAACGCATCGTTATCAGTCGTTCCATTCTGAAATAGAACCATTCTTCCCTGAGCGGATGTTAGTATCTTCGCGCCATGGCGATCAATACCGAAGCCTACCGGGAACTTATTACCCAACTGGAGAAGACAAATACCACCCTGGTAGCTGTTTCCAAAACGAAACCCGCAGAAGACATACAGCAGCTCTTTGAGCTGGGACAGAAAGATTTTGGAGAAAACTACGTTCAGGAACTGGTAGATAAATCTGCCCGTTTACCCGGTGATGTACGCTGGCATTTTATCGGGCATCTGCAATCCAATAAAGTCAAATACATAGCTCCCTTCGTTCATCTGATCCATGGGGTAGACAGCCTTAAACTTTTACAGGAGATCAACAGGCAGGCTGCCAGAAATGGCCGCGTTATTGATGTATTGTTGCAGGTACACATTGCTGAAGAGGAAACCAAGTTTGGCCTCGACGAACAGGAACTCGAGGCAGTGCTTCAGGATATCAGGGCAAATCCCGATCGGTTTTCTGCAGTCAGGGTTAAAGGATTGATGGGCATGGCCTCTTTTTCAGATGACAGAGAAAAAGTGAGAAAGGAATTTCGCCTGTTGAAGCAGCTGTTCGATCGATGGAAAGAACAGGCTCACTTTTCGATATTATCAATGGGCATGAGTGCCGATTACCGGTTGGCGGTGGAAGAAGGCAGTACGCTGGTACGGATCGGCAGCCTTTTGTTCGGGGAACGCAACAGGCCGGTTCAGTAAGGATTTTATATTTTTTAAACCAACTATTTTGAGCATCACCCGGTGGTTTCTCTTTTTATGTGTGTTGTCAGCATCCGTTGAATCTGTAGGGCAATTGCGCGACAGCAGTTATGTTGACCCCTACAACCGGCAGATCACCACCCGGGTATTTCTCTCCCGCAAGTACACCATATTCGGAGTGGAAGGGTCGGATAATTACCGGCAGATTCAATATCGCCCCAATACCAAATTGAACATCGGCGTAGGCGCTACTTACCGTGCCCTGACGGTAAACCTTGCCATGGGTTTGCCCAACAACGAAGACAGCAAAGGCAATACCCGCTATCTGGACCTGCAAACGCATCTGTATGGCGCCAAATGGGCCTATGATCTTTTCGGCCAGTTTTACCGGGGCTATTTCATTTATCCCCGGGGATACGGCGCTTCAGACGGGTACCTTTTTTACCAGCGGCCGGATCTGCACGTTCGTGAAATCGGCCTCAACGCTTATCATATTTACAACAATAAAAGATTTTCTTACCGGGCTGCTTTCCTGGAAAGTGAGTGGCAGAAAAAATCGGCCGGTTCGTTTTTACTGGGAGGCCATGTGGTGCTGGGAAATATTTTCAGCGACAGTGCCTTTATTCCGTCCGCTTTATCTGCATTTTATCAGCAAAAGGAGGTCAGGCGATTGAGATATCTCGAGTTCGGTCCCGGTGCCGGTTATGCGTATACCTTTGTTTACCGCGAACATCTCTATGCAACATCCTCGCTTACCCTGAGCCCCGATCTGGGTTTTGTAAGGGAGTATACTTCTGCCGGCAGCAAAGTGTCTGTAAATGTTTCGCCCAATATTCTGTTCAGGATTGGAATGGGTTACAACAGCCGCCAGTGGAATACCAATTTCGCCTGGGTGATGTCGAGAACCTCCTTGAAGGGGCAATTCAACAACGCCGGGTACAACGTAAATTCCGGGCATTACCGGCTGACGGTTGCCAGAAGATTTAGCCCGGGCTGGCGAATGAAAAAACATTTACGTGTACTCGACAAGGTGATGGACCCGTTCTTCAAGTTGTAAATGGGCTATCGGTAATTCGGGATATTCTTGCCGAGAATGATATCTCTGCTTGCCTTTTGAAAATGGGGTTCCACTTCTTTAATGTTTACTATGCCCGAACCGCCGCGACCGGGTTGAAGTTTTCTTTCCTCGCTCGTTAGCAGAGGATCGTCATCAAACAGGAACTCATCAATATAGTATTCATTTTTTCCGGGCTCTTTTATGGTTATGTGTATGTGTGCCGGAGCAGCCGTATTAGGGTAAGAGGCCGGCCGGAGTGTGAAGAATTTGTATTCGCCCTTGTCGTTTGTTTTAAGCCAGCCGCGCAGGTATCCGTGACGTTTGGCCCATCCCTGCTCATCCCCTTTTTTCGGATAAACGCCAGCCTGGTTGGTGTGGTATAGGTACAGGATTACATTGGCAGCCGGTGTTTTTCCATCTGCCTGGTACACGATTCCATTAACCGCCAGGCGTGTGCCTTTTTCATTCCAATCAGGAAGCCAGACCATATTTTCCAGTTTTGCGAAAGCAATGGGGCATTCATAAATGGCTTCGCACCCTTCGCAGGGAGCGCCGATATCTCCGGCGACTCTTTGGTTGACCGGGGAGTTTTGAGCACAGGCTGGCAGTAAATGAAAGAGGGAGAGCAATAAAAGTATCAAAGGCTTCATGGCGGGGATTTTTCTTAAATTTCTAATGGTTGGAGGGTTTGGCGAAGGGATTTTACACGAAATGCCGGAAATCCTTTACGTTCCGTTCTTCAGCCTCGAAACAAATACCTTACTTCGTATCAGCATTAACGCTCGTGAAACAAAGGCATCTCCTATATCATTTCCTTTTCTGGATCCTCTTTTTTGCGGGATGGCATTTCTTTCGCTACCAGGATTACCCCAGGCAAAGCGCTGTGTGGATAAGCCTGGTAAAAGTGACCGATCTGGCCTTGCTGGTATATATTACCAATTACCTGCTGATACCGCGGCTGCTATACCGCAAGCATTACTGGATTTTTGGAATTTCCTTCCTGGCGCTGATAATCATCAGCAGCGTGACGAAAATGTATATACTGGGCCGCCTGTTGAATAACCCGCGTGCTTTTGATCTCAGCAGCAACCTGAAAGGAAGAATTTATGATAACGTACTGCCGCATATCCTGCTGGTGAGTACCGGTGCTGCTTTTAAACTGCTGCTGGACCAGATTCGGTCACAGAAGCGGATGGCAGAGCTGGCGCGTGAAAAATCGGATGCCGAATTGAATTTTCTGAAGTCACAGATCAATCCGCATTTCCTCTTCAATTCCCTCAATTCGATTTATTTCCTGATCGACAAGGAAAATATTGAGGCCAGAAATACCCTGCTGCGTTTTGCGGATTTGCTTCGCTACCAGCTATACGAATGCAATGAAAATACAATTGGCATTGAAAAGGAAGTGGAGTTCCTGCGGGACTATATTCATCTGCAGGAATTGAGAAGAGACAAGCAGTATAAAATTAATTTGTCGATCCCTCCCGATATAAAAGGATTCTCACTTCCTCCGCTGCTGCTGATACCATTTGTGGAGAACGCATTTAAACATATTTCCCATCATCACCAGGAAAGCAACTATGTAACAGTGGAGATGAACAGGCTTAACGGCCAGTTTACCTTTTCAGTGAAGAATTCCAAGGACGATAAAGAGAGATCAACAGAGCCGCGCGGAGGAATCGGTCTGAGCAATGTGAAAAGGAGACTGGACCTGTTGTACCCAAACCGCCACAGGCTGGATATCCGGAATACCGAATCAACGTATGAAGTAATACTGGAGTTGAAAGTCTGACTGAATTCATTTATTTAATTGTCTGGTCATGCTGAAATGTATCATTATCGACGACGAGCCGATTGCCCGCAAGGGACTGAAAGAATATATTGGCGACGCGGGTTTCCTGCAGTTGAGCGGAGAGTTTGACAACCCCATCAAGGCCATGGACCTTTTGGTGAAGGAAGAGATCGATCTGATCTTTCTTGACATTCAAATGCCTAAAATGACCGGCCTTGAGTTGATACGCAGCCTTCCTCATCCGCCCCTGGTAATTTTTACCACAGCCTATCCTCAATATGCAGTAGAGGGTTTCGAACTCAATGCGGTCGACTACCTGCTGAAGCCTTTTTCGTTCGACCGGTTCTGGAAGGCGGTAAACAAGGCGCGCGCACAGGCTGCTAGTACCAGTAAGGGAGGACAGACTGCAGAAGCGGATTATTTTTATGTCAAGAGCGATAACAAGCTGGTGAAAATAAATTACCAGGACATGCTTTTTGCAGAGGCGCTGCAAAACTATGTGGCCATTCATACCACTACGAAGAAATACATCACCTATCTCACCTTCCATAGCATTGAGGAGCACCTGCCCGTTTCGAAATTTGTGAAAACACATAAGTCTTACATTGTGGCAATGGATAAGATTGAAAGCATCGAAGGCAATGAAATCAGGATTGGCGCTCACCATATTCCCATCAGCCGAACGGAGAAGGAATCGGTGATGGAAAAATTGTTGCAGAATAAGTTGTTGAAACGCTGAACTTTTTAATCAGATGTTATTGTACTGGCTCATTGGCAAATCACAGTTGTCCTATTAAAGTCGGTTGGTTTCCCATTTTACGCTGGCCACTTCCTGTTTTTCCATCATTTTTAAAAGTAAGTCCCCATTAACGGAGTGGGAGCGGGAGCGAGAGCGAGAGCGTTTATCGTTTCAGGGTTAACGTTTCAGTTTTATTAATGATCTTAGATTCATTCGTCATTCGTCATCCGTCATCCGTCATTCGCCATTCGTTATTGTATCCCATTGGCACATTCGCCAATTTATTATCTTTATCAATGATCGAGCGGGCGTTTTTTGATCATTCCCCCTTTGGTGTCTTTGATGCTGTGCATCACCACAAAGGCGTTGGGGTCGATCAGGTCCAGTTCGGTTTGCAGTTTGGTGATCTCCAGCCGGGTGATGACCGTAAAGATGATGTTCATATTGGAGTTGGAAGTATAGCCCCTTTTGCCATAGCCCCCTTTACCGGTGTAAACAGTGATGCCGCGGCCCAGTTTTTCAACGATCATATTACTTATCTCCGCGCTCTTGGGAGATATGATCGTTACGCCGGTATATTCTTCGATGCCCTCGATCAGGAAATCGACGGTTTTAGAAGCTGCCAGGTAGGTAAGCATAGAGTACAAAGCCGTTTCAATGCCTAACAAATAGGCGGCAACTGAAAAGATGACGATATTGATCATCATGATGACGTCGCCGATCGACGCACTGCTTTTTCTGCTCAGGAAAATCGCCAGCACTTCCGTTCCATCCAGTACCGCGCCTCCGCGAATGGCAAAGCCAATACCTGCGCCCAGAAAAAAACCGCCAAAAACGGAGACCAGCAGCTTGTCGTTGGTGATGGGCTGGTAAGGAACCACTACAATGGCCAATGCCAGTCCGAGAATGGCGAAAACCGTCCGGATGGCAAATGACTGTCCCATCTGGCGATAGGCGATGATGATAAACGGAATATTGACCAATATCAGCACAATGGAAAGTGGTTGTTTGAAGACTTCGGAAGCCAGCAGCGAAATACCAGTGGCGCCACCATCAATGAAATTGCTGGGCAGGATAAAACTTTCCAATCCGAATCCGGCCGATAAAATGCCGATGACAATGAATAACCCGCTTTTCAGGTTTTGCCTCATCATCTTGCGAAAGCGATACCGGGCCTTTGCCTTATTGAACTTCTTTGTATCCGGATCAGGAGACTGACCCGGAGTCGTGTTCTGTGCGGCAGACTGTATAACTACTTGCTGGAATTGAGGATTCATTGGTCGCAAATTACGAAATGCCTCGCAGAACACCAGAGCATCCGGCCAAAGCTAATTATATCCTAATTCCCTGAAATGCAGGCCTGTGCTGCTTTTGCGCGGGAGGGGATAAGTGGGCCCGATGCTGTATCTTTGCGCGTTTCAATCCCGTACGGCTATAACCGTTCAGGGCTGACTTTGAATTATGATGAAGTACATTAACGAGATCAACAAACGACGCACATTCGCTATTATCAGTCACCCCGATGCGGGTAAGACCACCCTTACCGAAAAATTGCTGTTGTTCGGTGGCGCGATCCAGACCGCAGGCGCTGTAAAAAGCAACAAGATCAAGAAGCACGCTACAAGCGATTTCATGGAGATCGAAAGGCAGAGAGGTATTTCGGTGGCCACCTCGGTAATGAGTTTTGAATACCAGAACATCCTGATCAACCTGCTGGATACTCCCGGTCACAAGGATTTTGCAGAAGATACCTATCGCACGCTGACCGCGGTAGACAGTGTTATCCTGGTGGTAGATAGTGTAAACGGGGTAGAAGAGCAGACCCGTCGCCTGATGGAAGTCTGCCGCATGCGTGATACACCGGTAATCGTTTTCATCAATAAGATGGACCGCGACGGAAAGAACCGATTCGACCTGTTGGAAGAGATCGAGAAAGAATTGAATATTCATTTACATCCCATGACCTGGCCGATCAACAGCGGAAAGGAGTTCAAGGGTGTCTATAACCTGCATGACAAGGACCTGGTATTGTTTACCGCAAATACCAAAGCAGCCGATGAAGATGTGGTTCAGATCACAGACCTGTCGGTACCCTTGCTGGATGATAAACTCGGAGAGCGGGATGCCAATCATTTGAGAGAGGATGTCGAACTCGTAGATGGCGTTCATGGCGAATTGAATGCGGATGAATACCTGGCAGGCAAAGTAGCGCCGGTATTCTTTGGCAGTGCCGTCAACAACTTCGGCGTAAAAGAAATGCTCGATACTTTTATTCGTATCGCACCCACTCCCCGGAGCCGCGAAACTACAGCCAGGATGGTGGATGTGAATGAAGATAAATTCAGCGGGTTCATTTTCAAGATTCACGCGAATCTCGATCCCAAACACCGCGACCGTATTGCCTTCCTCCGCGTTTGCAGTGGCAAATTCGAGCGGAACAAATATTTCCATCATGTGCGCCTGGATAAAGAGGTTCGTTTCAGTAACCCGTATACCTTCCTGGCCCGCGACAAGGACGTGATCGAGGAAGCCTACCCGGGCGATGTGGTGGGCCTTTTTGATACCGGCAACTTCAAGATTGGCGATACACTTACCGAGGGAGAAGATTTCTATTTTACCGGTATACCGGCATTTTCTCCCGAAATTTTCAAGGAAGTGATCAACAAGGATCCGATGAAGACCAAGCAGCTGGAAAAAGGATTGCTCCAGTTAACGGATGAGGGTGTGGCGCAGCTGTTTACTCAGTTTGGTGGTAACAAGAAGATCATTGGTTGTGTGGGCGAACTCCAGTTTGAAGTGATCCAGTATCGCCTGTTGCAGGAATATGGTGCTTCGGTGGAATTCAGGGCACAGCAATACTATAAAGCCTGCTGGATCACCAGTGAGGATCCAAAGAAACTGGAAGAGTTCACCCGCTTCAAATCCAACAATATCGCTATTGATAAAGACGGGCACCTGGTTTACCTGGCGCAGAGCGAATGGTTCCTGAACACGGAACGTACCAATAACCCCGCCATCG
The DNA here is from genome assembly GCA_964605065.1 of uncultured Chitinophagaceae bacterium. Taxonomy (GTDB): domain Bacteria; phylum Bacteroidota; class Bacteroidia; order Chitinophagales; family Chitinophagaceae; genus Endoryza. Next base: position 62,092 of record CAZSAQ010000014.1, on the reverse strand, counting down.
AATTTCATTTTACATCAGAGATACACAAAGAAACGGTATAATGATTTTTGAAACCGACCGGTTAATTGTTCGGACGCTGACGCCGGAAGATGCGGATGTTTACTTTCAGCTTCATGGCGATCCGGAGATCATGAAATACATCCGCCCGGCCAAATCGCGCCAGGAGTGTGAGCAATTGCTTCGGGAACATATTGAATGGAACCAGTCCTTGTTTCCTTTCGGACGATGGCTGGCGGAAGACAAGCTCACTCATGAAGTGATCGGCTCGTTCGTAATCATTCCCATTAATGATTCGCCCCATATGCAACTGGGGTACTCCCTGCTTAAAAAAAATTGGGGAAAAGGGTATGCTTCGGAATTGACAGCAGCAGGGCTGATCTATGCCTTTACCAAAACGCCATTGGAAGTTATTTATGCCATTGCCGAAGATGCGAACGTTGCGTCACAGAAAGTGCTGACGAAGGTGGGTTTTCGTACAGATTATCTCTTTCAGGAAGCGGGAAAACCACTTACAAGATTTGTTTTCAAGCGGGGTTGACCCCAACATAATTATGCGGGCTGATTTTTTTTAGTTCCGCTTTTATGGCAGCGGACACTTTCAGCTTGTCGATAAACTGGTGCAGCGTTTTTTTATTGATCCCTTCCTTGCCCCGCGTTAATTCTTTCAGCGCTTCATAAGGTTGCGGATAGTTTTCGCGACGCAGAACGGTTTGAATGGCTTCAGACACCACGGCCCAGTTGTTATCGAGATCGCTGTAAATCTTTTCATCATTCAGAACCAGTTTACCCAGGCCTGTTTCTATTGATTTTAAAGCAAGGATCGTATGCGCGAAGGGAACACCGATATTGCGTAATACGGTTGAGTCGGTAAGATCACGCTGCAATCGGCTGATGGGTAATTTCGCGGCGAGGTGTTCGAACAGGGCATTGGCTATCCCCAGGTTGCCTTCGGCATTTTCAAAGTCGATCGGATTCACTTTATGCGGCATCGCCGAGGAGCCCACTTCTCCTTTTTTTGTTTGCTGTTTGAAATAATCCATCGATACATACGTCCAGATGTCCCTGCAAAAATCAACCAGAATGGTATTGATCCTTTTCATGGTATCGAAATGAGAGGCCAGGTTGTCATAATGTTCGATCTGGGTGGTGAATTGCTGGCGTTGAAGCCCCAGAATTTCTTCTACAAACTCGTTACCGAGCGCCACCCAGTTCTTTTTGGGGAAGGCAATATGGTGGGCGTTGAAATTACCTGTTGCTCCTCCAAACTTGGCGCTGACCGGGCTTTGGATCAATTGCTCCACCTGGTTGTTGATCCTTTCTACAAATACCATGATCTCTTTGCCCAGGCGGGTTGGGCTGGCCGGCTGTCCGTGAGTTCTGGCCAGCATGGGGATATCGGCCCAGTCGGAAGCCAGTATGCTTAGCTGTCGATTGAGATTCAGCAGACCCGGCAGGTATTCGAACTCGAGCGAATGTTTCCAGAGCAGGGGTACGGAGGTATTGTTGATGTCCTGGGAAGTCAATCCGAAATGCACCCATTCCAGCAGGTCTGGCGCTCCGGCAGCCGACAATTTTTCTTTGATGAAATATTCAACGGCCTTTACATCGTGGTTGGTGATTTTTTCCGTGTCTTTGATTTTTTGGGCGTCTTCCAAAGAGAAATTCTCCAGGATTTCTCGAAGAGTGGTTTTCAGTTTGGGAGACAGCCGGAAAAATTTTTTGCCGGCCAGGAACTGGAAATATTCAATCTCTACCAGCACACGGTACCTGATGAGGGCAAATTCCGAGAAATATTCGTCCAGGTGCTGCACTTTGGACCGATAACGTCCGTCGATAGGAGAAATAGCTGTCAGAGATTGAAGTTGCATAATGATTGGGTTTTGGGGGTTTCGCTGCCCGAATTCCTTATCCTTCCTCAATGCGTAAATAGCGCGTCACCCCTTAACTTTGCCCCGCAAAAATAACCTAATTGAGTAAGATTAAGATTGGAATTGTCAACTATCTCAACACGAAACCCCTGTTGTTTGGGATCGAACATTCGCCTGTGATGGACAGCATCGAGCTGGTGCCGGATTATCCTGCCAATATTGCTTCCCTGCTGATAGACGACAAGATAGATGCCGGACTGGTACCAGTGGCCGTGATTCCGCGGTTGAAAGAATCTTATATCATTACCGATTACTGCATCGGTGCCGAGGGACCGGTAGCGTCAGTTTGCTTGCTGAGCGATGTTCCGCTTAACCAGATCAGGAGGGTGCTGATCGACTACCAGAGCCGCACTTCCGCCAACCTGGTAAAAATCCTGATCAAAAATTATTGGAAACTGGAGGTGGAACTGATAGACACCCAATCTGATTTCCGGCACCAGATTACCGGGCAAACAGCCGGACTGGTAATCGGCGATCGTTGCCTGGAATACCGTCACCAGGTGACATACGCCTATGACCTGGCAGAAGCATGGATGTCTTTTACCGGACTTCCTTTTGTATTTGCCGCATGGATCAGCAATAAACCTCTGCCGGCAGATTTTATCAGTCGTTTCAATGCAGCCAACAAGTCGGGCATTGATCATATTGCGGAGGTGGCAGCAGCCAATCCGTTCAGCCACTACGACAGCCTCAGCTATTTTTCACGCAACATCAGTTACGAACTAACCAATGAAAAGAGGAAAGGGTTGACTCTCTTCCTGCGGTTGTTACGTGAACTGAATTCCTGATTATTTGCCAAGGGATTTTCTGATTACCGGCGCCACCCTGGTGCCAAACAATTCAATTGATTTCAATAATTTTTTATGTGACAGCGGGCCCACGCCCATTTGTGCCAGGAAGCGATCGTGACCGAACAGTTCATGTTCGAACATGATTTTGTCAATAACCTGTTGCGGACTACCCACCATGACTGCACCGCGGGGAGAACGGGAGGCTTCGAATTGCTGGCGCGATCCCGGAGGCCATCCTCTTTCGCGGCCGATACGGTTCATCACTTCAGAATAGGAAGGATAGAATTCATCTGAGGCTTGTTGTGAATCTTCGGCTATATATACGTGAGAGTTGATGCCTACCTTGATTTTGTTTTCGTTGCCGGCCTGTTTGGCGGTGTTTCGATAGAGTTGAATGAAAGAAGCAAACTGCTCGGGCATTCCGCCAATGATTGCCAGTGCCAGGGGAAGCCCCAGTTTGCCTGCGCGTATCGCAGAGGCCGGGGTGCCGCCAACGGCTATCCATACCGGCAGTTTTCTTTCGGGTTGCGGATAGACTCCCAGATTTCGGATGGGAGCGCGGTGTTTGCCTTTCCAATTAATGGTTTCAGACTGATTGAGGTCTAACAGTAGTTCCAGTTTTTCTTCGAAGAGTTCATCATAATCGTTCAGGTCGTATCCAAATAGCGGAAATGATTCGATGAAGGATCCGCGACCCGCCATGATCTCCGCCCGCCCGCCTGATAACAAATCGAGGGTGGCAAATTGCTGAAATACTCTGACCGGATCGTCCGAACTCAGTACCGTTACCGCACTGGCCAGTTTGATCGATTTGGTTTTCGAGGCCGCAGCAGCCAGTACAACAGCCGGCGCAGACACCAGGTAATCTGCACGGTGATGCTCGCCCAGGCCGAATACTTCGAGACCAACCTGTTCGGTCAGTTCGATTTCTTCTAGCAGGTTTTTCATCCGTTGCTCATTACTCAGGTATTTGCCTGTTTCCGGATCAATAGTTCGATCGCCAAAAGTATATATGCCTAGCTCCATGTTGTAGATGATTCATGCAAAAGTACGACAGTATAGTGGCGAAAAGTGAGCAGGTTTACCGGAGGATATTGGATTACAACTGAGTAATAAATGGGTTTTCCTGACAAGTTTCGCCCCGTCAGAAATAGAAAATTTTCTAGTACTGACTATTAAAAAGGCAACTAAAAATGCAAGGCATAGTCTTTTAGCTTCGGCAGTCATTTGTTTTTTAATTCGATAGCTCCAAGACTCAATTTTTATATGAATTTCTCCGGGTAAGTACCTGTAAGAAAAAACTGTGGATTGCCTGACAAAGGTTGATGAACAAAAACACAGACATGTTTTTGTCATTAACCAAATATGTTTTCTAGATTTGTATCATCTTATTGTGCTCCTGGCGAACGCATTCTTAATTCCTTACGACAATCTATAGCGAGAATGCCTATCCCAGGGGCTTTTTTTTAATCTTATCAAATTTGGAAAATGTATCACCACAAGGAATCGGTAGCTGTTTTAATTGATGGTGGATTTTTTATTAAAAGGTACAGGTCGTTGATCTCAAAGAGTCATACTGCTAAACAAGTAGCAGACCAGTTATATACTTTTGCACTCCGACATGTCGGAGAAGGAAATCATTTATACCGAATATTTTATTACGACTGTATTCCCTTCGAAAAAAAGATTCACAATCCAATAACAAAAAAGGTAATTGATTTTAAAAAGACAGAGCAATATTCGTTTAGAATGGAGTTGTTTGAGGAGTTGAAAAAGAAGAGAAAGATTGCATTGAGGCTGGGGACTTTGAAAGATTCTCACAACTGGTCGTTTCGTCCAGGATTAACAAAAGAGCTATTAGCAGGGAAACTGATGATTTCCGATATTCAGGAATCAGATATTAGTTACGATTTAAGACAAAAAGGCATCGATATGAAAATTGGGGTGGACATTGCGTCTTTGGCCCTTAAGAAGTTTGTGAGTCAAATAGTTCTTATTTCCGGTGATGCGGATTTTGTGCCTGCATCAAAATTAGCCAGAAGAGAGGGGGTTGACTTTATCTTGGATCCTATGTGGAATCCTATTGACGACTCATTGATTGAGCATATTGATGGCCTGAAATCGACCTGCCCAAAGCCCGGTCAGAAGCCCGTTACAGACCTTGCTTTGGATTAATCAATACTTTTCTAAAATGAGGCAAAAAAAACCCTTCCTTTTAGGGAAGGGTTTTAAAGGCCGGTAATTATTTCTTATGGGAAAATGCCCAGTTCGGCATAGCTCACACCCACTTTATTGATAGCAACTACATAAGCGGCGGTACGCATATCGGGGATCTCCGGATTTGCTTTCCAGGCGTCCATGATTTCGCGGGTAGCGGTGATCATGGTTTCTTCCAGTCCGCTTCTTACCAGGTCCACTTCTTCCGGGCCATGAACAATTTCGTCTCTTACCCTTTCGCTTACTTTCTTGCCGGTAAATTCTTCGGTCAGTTCGAGCATTTGGCGGTTCTGGTTTTCAGTAAATCTTTTTTCCATACGGCCATAGCGAACGTGACTGAGGTTTTTCAACCATTCGAAGTAACTAACGGTTACACCACCTGCATTCAGATACATATCGGGTACCACAAGAATGCCTTTCTTGCTGAAAACTTCATCCGCTTCCGGGGTCAAAGGTCCATTGGCAGCCTCGCCGATGATTTTTGCTTTCACACGGGGAGCATTCTCTCCATTGATCACATTTTCCAGGGCGGCGGGTATGAGAATATCACATTCCATTTCGAGGGCTTCTGCACTTTTTGCAAAATTGGTAGCTCCCGGGAAGTTGAGAATAGAGCCTGTTGATTTGCGGTGATTGAATACGGCATCAACGTCCAATCCGTTGGTGTTGTAGATCGCCCCCTCATATTCAGCCAGTCCGATGATCTTTGCGCCAGCCTCCTGGAAGAATTTTGCACTGTGATAACCCACATTACCGAGGCCTTGCACTACAACTGTTTTGCCGGTTACGCCGGTTGTCAGACCGAGTTTTTGCATAACATCGGGCATAGACAATACTTCACGAAGTCCGTAGAACACACCCAGGCCGGTTGCTTCGCGACGGCCGCGAACGCCACCCTGTGTAACCGGCTTGCCGGTAACACAACCCAATGCGTCTATTTCGCCGGGTCGCATACTTACATAAGTATCCACGATCCAGGCCATTTCTCTTTCACCGGTTCCGTAGTCAGGAGCCGGTACGTCGATGCCGGGCCCGATAAAATTTTTCTTGATCAGCTCCGAGGTGTAACGACGGGTGATTTTTTCGAGTTCGTACGGGGTATATTTCTTGGGGTCGATACTGATACCACCCTTGGCGCCTGCAAAAGGTACGTTTACAATGGCGCATTTGTATGTCATCAGCGCGGCCAGTGCCATCACCTCATCGAGGTTTACACTGGTAGCGAAACGGATACCGCCTTTACAGGGAAGTTTGTGATGAGAGTGCTGAACCCGGTAGGCTTTGATGACTTCTATCTTATCACCAATCTTCACCGGAAAGTGCATCCGGTATACCGCATTACATTGTTTGATCTGCTCGAGCGTTCCGAGGTCCCATTTCGTGAACTTGGCCGCTTTGTCGAAACTCCTTTCAACCGCGCCAAAAAAACTGTACTCTGACATGACTAAGTAAATTTTATTTTTCTAATAATAACAAGCCGGTAGAGATTGAAACTTTCCTGGTATGCCAGGAACATTGCCACTTTATTTCTTTTCGAGCCTGGACAGTTTACGGTCTACCGAAATCACATACAGGATCAATCCTGCAAGGATGGTGAGGCAAACTACCATAACTACCCAGATTTTATTGTCGGCCCGCAGACCGGTGGCCTGCTGTGCCTGGCTGACGGTAGGATCGCCCTGTGCCTGGGCCATAAACGTCAACATCATCAGGCAAAGTGTATAGATAAGTCTTTTCATATCTTAAGCGATTGTCTGTTTTTTTTCGTCGAGCGCCCTGATTCTTACAAGCAGGGTAGTGATCCAAACACCGAGCAGTATCCAGCCGATCACGCCAGGCCAGAAAATGGCTCTCATGGCAGGATCGAGACTGCCGCCTCCCAGACCAGGGTTACCCCCGCCGACTGCTCCTTCCTTACCACCGGGGTGTAACGATTCTACCATACGGGGAAGTATCATCACCATGGGTACATAAATGAAATAGGCGAATATGTTATAAACGGCCGCCACCCGGCCACGTTTATCAATATCAGTCATGGAATTCCTCAATACAAAATAGGCCAGGTAAACCAGCAGGGCAATGGCTGCACCCAATTGTTTGGGGTCGTTGTTCCAGGGTGATCCCCAGGTATAGTTTGCCCAGATGGCGCCGGTGATGAGCCCGAGTGAACCGAAAATGGTTCCGGTGCGGGCAAACTCAGCCGCATACCAGTCGTACTTCGCCAGCGGATTGCGCAGGTAGCGTATGGAATAGATCAGCGAAACCGTAATAATGGCCATCTGGCTGAACCACATGGGAACGTGAAAAAAGAAGTTGCGCATGCTCTCATACATGTTACTGGAATCGTAGGCAACACCACGGGGTAGTTTAACCAGGAAGCCGCCGATAAATAAGTAGAGCAGAAATACTACACACAATATTTTCCACCAGTATTGGCGCATATAGAAAGGGGGTTTACATGAAAGTAACTGTAAACAGGTGCGGCAAAATTAGGGGATTTACCGGTCTTGATTTGTCGATTTTGGTTTTTCATTCCCTTGCCATTCCCGGTTGACACCGCTTCCCAAAGCCGGGCAAACTAGTCTTTCCATAAAAAAGGAAAAAGGATTACTGCCAGAACCACCACCAGGATATCGAGCCCGATCAAAAGAGCGATCATCTGGCCCAATCCTGACTGAATCACATCGGAAAAGGCAATATTGGAAATTTTCATCATCAGCAGGATCTGGGGTATCACCAACGGAAAGCCCATGATGGCCATCAACGCCGAATTTTGCTGGGCGCGGGCGGCAATGGCGGCCAGAAAGGTAAATACCAGGCTCAGGCTGAACCCTCCCAGGCATACAATAGCCAGGAACAACCAGCCATGGGTGACCGGATCGCTGAAAAGAAGACGAAATAACAGCAGGCTGATGATGCTCATCAGGACCATCAGCACAGCATTGAAAAGCAGTTTGGCTACCACAAAATCGCGCGCCCCCGAAATGGAATAATAATACAGCATGCGCCCATGACTTTCCTGCAGAAAACTCTTGGCAACGGCATTCACTACAATAAAAAGCTGGATCATCCAGAACAGGCCATTCCAGACCTTTTCATTGTCCGGATCGCCCATGGCGAGGTGGAGGACAAAAATGGTGGAGGCCACGTACAATACAATCCCGTAAAAACTGAACTTCTGCCTCACCTCCAGCAGAAGATCCTTTTTAACGAGTGCCATAATATGTCGGGTATTGCTCAAATCTTAATCCTTTAAATAATAGCAGTGGCGGCAACGGGGTTCATAGATATCCTTTTCACCCAGCACTACTTGTCCGTCCTGCGCTGTTTTACGATACGAATAGTTGGCAATATTGCCGCATTTCACGCAGATAGCGTGCAGCTTGGTAATATAGTCGGCCTTCGCCAGCAAATGCGGCATCTGGCCAAATGGCTTGCGGAGATAGTCCATATCGAGCCCGGCAACAATCACCCTGATCCCCCTGGAAGCAAGTTGTTCACAGACTTCCGGAAGCTGGTCATCAAAAAACTGGGCTTCATCGATACCAACAACATCCACTTCACTGGCCAGCAGCAGAATGGTTTGGGAATTATCAATGGGAGTCGATACGATGGCGTTTTCGTCGTGAGAAACGATGTTTTGCTCGTCGTACCGGGTATCTATCTTGGGTTTGAAAATCTCGACCCGCAGATTGGCAATCTTGGCTCTTTTCAGGCGGCGTATGAGTTCCTCGGTTTTTCCGCTGAACATCGATCCGCAGACCACTTCAATCCAGCCTCTTCGCTCGCCTGATATGTTCGGTTCAATAAACATGAATCAAAAACGGAATGAAAATTGATTAATTTTAGTGATCAATAAAAACTTCATCAAAGCCCTGCAATGATATGGATCGTTTAACGGAGCTAATCAGCAAATTAAATGAACAATTTGCACAAAAAGCGGATCCAGCTCAATTATTGATGACCAACAGGTTAATAGAATCTGAGTTGAATCGCCTGATATCCGCTCCAGGCAAGACTTTGGGCACAGCCAAGGTTGTGGTGGTCATGCCATCCGCACCGGCGGCTCATCAACGGTTCATGCCTCCTGAAGTACCTGTGGAAGAAGAAATTTTAGAAGAACCTGTAGCGGTTCAATTACAGGAATCACTACCCAGGCAAAAAGACAAAAACGGGTGGAATTATGATCCCATGACCGAAATTCCTACACTTTCTCATCAGAAAGACAGCCGGGAACTGAACGAAATGATGGCTTCCGAACAATCTTCACTTAATGATAAGTTAAAAGCCGATGTAGTGGAAGTGGGTCACCTGCTGAATGATTCGCCTGTCCGTGATCTCAAAAGAGCGATCGGCATCAATGATCGTTTTGTATTCATCAATGAACTATTCAGGGGTGATGAAACGATGTATGAAAGGAGCATCAAAACCATCAATGGCTTCCGGATATTTCCCGAGGCGGAATACTGGATCGAAAGAGAACTCAAGGTGAAACTCGGATGGGATGATTCGAAAGAAGCGACCAGGCATTTCTATCAATTGATCAAGAGGCGATTTTCCTGAATGTAGCGGGTTATTTTTTCTGTTGCTCCCTTTTTACCCAACACATAATTCTTCGCCGCCAGGCAGGCTTCCTCGTAGCCGGCAGCATCGTTCATCAACAGGTTTATTTCCTGCTCCAGCTCAAGTGCATTGTCGATCGGTATCCCGGCGCCGCATTCCACCAATTCAATAGCCTCGATATATTTTTCATAAACCGGACCAAACAACACGGGTTTTCCATATACGGCCGCTTCCAGCACATTGTGTACGCCATCGCTGCCAAAACCTCCTCCCACATAAGTGATAAATCCGTACGCATACAGGCGCGATAACATTCCTATGTTGTCCATCAGCAGCACGTTACAGTGATCCGGTATACGACCGGATGACAGAACAGAAGAATACCGGACAGAATTTTTGAATAATTTTTCGGCATCCCGCAATCTTTCTTCTTCGATTTCATGCGGAGCGATGATGAATGCCAGATCGGGATGGGCATTGGCAAAGTGGTCGAGTTCTTCTTCGTCTTCGATCCAGGTGCTGCCGGCAACAATTGCCCGGCGGTTACCAATAAACCGGTCGATGTGTTCCACCGGCGAAAAAGCACCGGCGATGTCCGCTACCCGGTCGAATCGGGTATCGCCGGCCAGCACTACCTGTTTTTTTAGACCGATATTTTTTAGCAGCTCAACCGACGCTTGCGTTTGCACAAACAGTTGTGTAAAGCAATCCAGCATATAGCGATGGAGGCGGCCATACCATTTGAAGAATGCCTGGCCTGGCCTGAAAACGCCCGACACCAGCAATAATGTTATTTTTCTTTTCTTGATCTCGGAAAGAAAATAATACCAGTAATCATATTTAACCCAAAGCACCAGCGATGGGCGTGTGATGTCCAGGAACTGCCGGGCATTTTTTTTCGAATCGATTGGCAGGTAAAAAACATAGTCAGCTCCCTGATAATTTTTTCTCACTTCATAACCCGATGGCGAAAAAAAGGTGAGCAGGATACGGTACCCAGGGTAAAGTGACTTCAATTTTTCCAGGACCGGCCTGCCCTGTTCAAATTCACCGAGCGACGAACAGTGCATCCAGATTAGGGGAGCCTGCGAGGTCAGGACAGCGGCAGACAATCTGCCGAAGATGTCCTGGCGGCCCTCCCGCCATTTCCGGGCTTTTGGGTTCCATATTGACGCAATACGGATGCCGAGGGTGTAAAAAAGCAGAAAAATATTGTAGAGGAATAGATGCACCTGTATGAATTAATAGTGAATAAATCGGCCTATCGCTGTTCTAACATAGGAAATACCACATATTGGGATTGCAAAAACCACATTTTCGGATTAGTTTTGCGCCTGTTTCAGCTTAAAAACAGAATCGCATGGATCCCATACAAATGGTTGATTTAAAGAAGCAATATGCAAAAATAAAGTCAGAAGTGGATTCGGCAATTCATGAAGTACTGGACAGTGCCGGATTTATCAATGGAAAAGCGGTGGGCGATTTTGCCGCCAGCCTTGGAAAATATATGGGCGCCAGGCATGTGATTCCCTGCGCCAATGGAACCGATGCCTTGCAGATCGCCATGATGGCGCTTGGCCTGCAGCCCGGTGATGAAGTGATTACCCCCTCATTTACTTATATCGCAACCACCGAAGTGATCGCGCTTCTGCGATTGACTCCGGTATTTGTAGATGTGCTTCCGGATACTTTTTGTATCGATCCGGCCGCCATTGAAAAAGCCATCACCCCCAAAACGAAGGCCATCGTTCCTGTTCATCTTTATGGGCAGTCGGCCGATATGGAATCCATCATGGCGATTGCCCGTAAACACAACCTGTATGTTGTGGAAGACAATGCCCAGGCGATAGGTTCTTCCATCCGTTTCAGCGATGGAAGTAGTCGTAAAGCCGGAACGATTGGAACTATCGGCACCACTTCCTTCTTTCCTTCCAAAAATTTGGGTGGTTACGGAGATGGCGGGGCAATATTCACAGATGATGATTCGTTAGCTAACCGGTTAAGAATGATTGCAAACCATGGTCAAAGTCAGCGTTATTACCACGACCTGGTAGGTTGCAATAGCCGGTTGGATACCCTCCAGGCGGCCGTTCTGAATGTGAAGCTGAAAAGCCTGGATGCTTATATAGCAGCAAGACAAAAGGCAGCGGATTTTTATGACAAGGCCTTTGCCAATCATCCTAAAATCAGCACGCCCCAAAGAGCGTCTTACAGCACCCATGTTTTTCACCAATACACATTGATCCTGGAAGGAGTTGACAGAAATGGTCTTAACCAGTTCCTGGCTGATCACAAGATTCCCTCCATGATTTATTATCCTGTACCTGCTCATCGCCAGAAAATGTTCGAAGCATTTGGCGGAGGCAATTATGTCCTGAAAACTACTGACTGGTTAACCGAGAGAGTGATTTCCTTACCTATGCACACAGAATTGGATACGGAGCAATTGAATTTCATCGCGGGTAAGGTTGTGGAGTACGTCAACCGTTAAACCTTAATTATTCATATCAACCCCTGGGAAAGCCCAAACCCTAATTAAAACTATAATAAGATGAAAATTGCTGTTGTAGGAACAGGTTATGTTGGACTCGTTACCGGAACCTGCTTTGCTGAAACCGGAAATACCGTGACGTGCATTGATATCGACAAAGCGAAGATCGATAAGCTCAACTCCGGTCAGATCACTATTTACGAACCTGGTTTGGAGAAATTATTTATCCGTAACCAGCGGGAGGAACGCCTGTTTTTCACTACCAGCCTCGCAGAAGGGATCAAAGACGCCCGCATCATTTTCCTGGCATTGCCCACACCGCCCGGTGAAGACGGATCTGCAGATCTGAAATACATCCTGGGTGTTGCCAACGACCTGGGTAACCTGCTGGATGATTATAAAGTGATTGTTGACAAGAGCACGGTTCCCGTAGGAACAGCAGAGAAAGTGCACGCCGCCATCGCCAAAAATTTCAAGGGTGATTTCGATGTGGTATCTAACCCCGAATTCCTTAGGGAAGGAGTGGCGGTAGATGATTTCCTGAAACCGGATCGCGTGGTGATCGGTGCCGCTTCCGAGAAAGCAAAAAAAGTGATGGGCGATCTTTACGCACCCTTTGTGCGTTCCGGAAACCCGATCCTTTACATGGATGTACGCTCTGCCGAGCTAACCAAATATGCCGCCAATTCATTCCTTGCTACCAAGATCACCTTCATGAACGAAATTGCCCAGCTTTGCGAAAGACTGGGAGCCGATGTAGATATGGTGCGCCGCGGAGTAGGAAGTGATGACCGGATTGGAAAACGATTCCTGTTTCCGGGTATCGGGTATGGTGGAAGCTGTTTCCCCAAAGATGTACAGGCGCTGGCCAAATCCTCTACTGAAGTAAACTACGAATTCAAGATACTGAATGCGGTGATGGACGTGAATGAAAAAATGAAACTTCATCTCATGCCCAAAATCAGGAAGTATTTTGGAAACAATATCAAGGGAAAGAAATTCGCCCTCTGGGGTCTTGCCTTTAAACCCAATACAGACGACATCCGGGAGGCGCCCGCCTTATACATGATCGACGCGCTCGTAGAAGCAGGAGCAACCGTATGTGCCTACGACCCCGAGGCCATGGGGAATGTGAAAAAACTGGTGGGCGATAAAATTGAATTTTCTGAAACCCAGTACGATTGCCTGAACGGCGCCGATGCGCTGGTGATCGCCACTGAATGGAATGAATTCCGTACACCCGATTTCCTGAAGATCGTGAAGCTGATGAAGAATAAGGTCATTTTCGATGGCCGCAACCTCTTCGATACGGACGCCATCAGGGAGCTGGGATTCTATTACGAAAGTGTGGGCCGGGCAACGGCTATCCCGACCAATGGAACGCATCACAAATAACGGAACAGTATCGGAATCATCTTCATTTCACCAATAGCAAAAAAGAATGGCTAAAGAAAGAGTGCTCGTAACCGGTGCAGCCGGTTTCCTGGGGTCTCATTTATGCGACCGGTTTATCAAAGAGGGGTATCATGTCATTGGCATGGACAATCTCATTACCGGCGATCTGAAAAACATAGAACATCTTTTCAAACTCGAGCAGTTCGAGTTTTATCATCACGACGTTTCGAAATTCATTCATATTCCCGGCGAACTGAAGTATATTCTTCACTTCGCTTCTCCGGCCAGCCCGATCGATTATCTTAAAATCCCCATTCAGACCCTGAAGGTGGGTTCGCTGGGCACGCATAATTGTCTCGGACTGGCGAAGGCTAAAAAGGCCCGCATCCTGGTTGCCTCTACTTCTGAAGTATACGGTGATCCGCTGGTGCATCCCCAAAATGAAGATTATTGGGGAAATGTGAATCCCATCGGTCCGCGCGGCGTTTATGATGAAGCCAAGCGTTTCCAGGAGGCGATTACCATGGCCTATCATACCTTTCATGGCGTGGAAACGAGGATCGTCAGGATATTCAATACCTACGGTCCGCGTATGCGATTGAACGACGGAAGAGCCCTGCCGGCTTTTATCGGACAGGCGCTCAGGGGAGAAGACCTTACGGTTTTCGGAGATGGAAGCCAGACACGGTCTTTCTGTTATGTCGACGACCTGGTGGAAGGCATTTATCGTTTGTTATTGAGCGATTATCACATGCCCGTGAATGTGGGAAACCCCGATGAAATATCCTTGAAAGATTTCGCCGAAGAAGTAATTGCACTGACCGGTACCAAACAGAAGATAGTTTATAAACCCCTGCCTGTGGATGACCCCAAACAACGCAGACCGGATATTACCAGGGCGAAAAGCATCCTTGGATGGTCGCCCACGGTTAACCGGAAAGAGGGTTTGAAAATTACTTACGATTATTTCAAGGCGCTTCCACCGGAAGAATGGATGAAGCAGCCGAAAGAATTTGTAAGCAGTAAATAATACAATTAGTCCGTCCCTGATTTATATTCATCACTATTCAGGTAAGATGTACAAAGAACTCCTAGAGAAGAAAACCAAACTGGCTGTTATTGGCCTGGGTTATGTTGGTCTCCCGATTGCGCTGGAATTTGCGAAGAAAATTTCCGTGATAGGTTTCGATATCAACAGCAGGCGGGTCGAAATGATGCGCAACCAGGTTGACCCCAGCAATGAGTTGGGTCCCGAGCATTTTAAAGGAACAGATATCGTTTTCACCGATTCAATCGATGTGCTCAGAGAGGCTAGCTTTTTTATAGTAGCCGTTCCGACACCGGTTGATCAGCATAATGTACCCGATCTTAAGCCGGTGACCGGTGCCTCAGCAACGATCGCCAAAGTGGTAAAAAAAGGAGATTATGTGGTGTTTGAATCAACAGTGTATCCGGGGTGTACCGAAGAGGATTGTCTTCCGATTATCGAGCAAAGCGGCTTGAAAGCAGGCAAAGATTTCAAGCTCGGGTATTCACCTGAAAGAATCAATCCGGGCGATAAAGTTCATACCCTTTCCAATATTGTGAAAGTGGTGTCGGGCTGCGATGCTGAATCACTGGAAGAAATCGCCAAGACCTACGAACTGGTGGTGTCTGTGGGCGTACACAGGGCGCCTTCCATAAAAGTTGCCGAAGCGGCCAAGATCATTGAAAATACCCAGCGCGATCTCAATATCGGACTGATGAACGAGTTGTCGATCATGTTCGACAAGATGGGCATCAATACATATGATGTGCTGGATGCCGCCAGTACCAAATGGAACTTCCTCAAGTTTCAACCGGGCCTGGTGGGGGGCCATTGCGTAGGAGTGGACCCTTACTACCTTACCTATAAGGCGGCTGCCCTGGGGTTTGATTCGAAGGTAATCTCCTCCTGCCGCTACATTAACGATGATATGGCAAAGTATGTAGCCCGCAAAGTGATTACCCACGTGCTCAGAAACTCCAATGAACCGAGGGTGCTGGTGAAAGGAGTTACATTCAAGGAAAATGTAAGCGATATCCGCAATTCCAAGATCGTTGATACGGTAAAGGAATTGCTGTTGTACAATATCAGGGTGGATGTGGAAGACCCGCACGCCGAGTCGGATGAAGTGCATGAAGAGTATGGATTGAAGCTGGTGTCTTCGGTAGGTCGTGATTATGACGCGGTAATCATCACGGTGCCGCACAAAGAATACCTCACGCTTGATGAGGCCTACTTTGCCGGCATTACAAAAGACCACGCCCTGGTATATGACCTGAAGGGGATATACCGTAACAAGATTACAAAAAGAAAATACGCAAGTTTATAATGGCAGCTTACACAAAAACCATCATGGTCACCGGCGGAGCTGGTTTTATCGGTTCACACGTCGTGAGATTATTTGTCAACAAATATCCCGATTACCGTATCGTGAACGTTGACGCCCTCACTTATGCCGGCAACCTCGAGAACCTGAAAGACATTCAGAATGCGCCAAACTATGCTTTCGAGCGCGCGGATATTACCGATGAGAAAAGAATGGAAGAGTTGTTCGGCCAGTATCATTTCGATGGTGTGATTCACCTGGCTGCCGAAAGCCATGTCGACCGATCCATCATGGATCCTCTGGCGTTTGTTAAAACAAACGTGCTCGGAACCGCGATCCTGCTCAATACCTGCCGCAAAGCCTGGAAGGATAATATGGAAGGGAAGCTGTTCTATCATGTTTCCACCGATGAGGTATATGGTTCGCTGGGCAGCGAAGGATTCTTTACAGAAGAAACTCCCTACGACCCGCATTCTCCCTATTCGGCTTCCAAAGCGGCTTCCGACCATTTTGTGATGGCTTACCATGATACTTATGGTATTCCCGTGGTGATGAGCAACTGTTCCAACAATTATGGCTCGCACCATTTTCCGGAAAAACTCATTCCACTGATGATCTATAACATCAAGAACAATAAGCCGCTGCCGGTATATGGAAAAGGGGAGAACGTACGCGACTGGCTGTACGTGGAAGATCATGCCCGTGCCATCGATACCATCTACCATAAAGGAAAAATTGGCGAGAGTTATAATGTGGGTGGATTCAATGAATGGAAAAACATCGATCTCGTTCATCTTCTCTGCAAAATCATGGACCGGAAACTCGGAAGAGCGGAAGGCACTTCTGCCGGTCTGATCAATTTCGTAAAAGACAGGGCGGGTCATGACCTTCGCTATGCTATCGATGCCACGAAATTGAACAAAGAGCTGGGCTGGAAACCATCCCTGCAGTTTGAAGAAGGCCTGGAAAAAACAGTTGACTGGTACCTGAACAACCAGGACTGGATCAACCATGTTGCCAGTGGCGAATACCAGAAGTATTACCTGGATCAGTATAACAAAAGATAATTCCGCACCCGTAATAAAACATTCGAAATGCCATTTGCTGAAACCGGAATCGATGGACTTTATGTATTTGAACCGGCCGTCTTCAACGACAGCCGCGGTTATTTCTTTGAGTCCTTCAATGAAAACACTTTCAGGAACCAGGGAATAATGGAACGGTTTGTTCAGGATAATCAATCGTATTCCACTCGCGGAACGATCCGTGGCCTCCATTACCAGCATCCTCCCTATGCACAGAGTAAATTGATACGGGTATTGTCTGGCGCAATTCTCGATGTGGTGGTGGATATCCGTCAAAACTCACCCACTTACAGCAAAGTGTTCTCCATTGAACTCTCCGCACAGAATAAAAAGCAATTGTATATTCCAAAAGGATTCGCGCACGGCTTTTCGGTGTTGAGTGAAACTGCCGAGATATTGTATAAGTGTGACAACTTTTATAACAAGCAAAGCGAAGGCGGTATCCGTTTCAATGACAATGTGCTGAATATTGACTGGAAGATTGACAAAGGGTCGGAACTTGTTTCGGAAAAGGATTTGAATCTTCCCGGATTTAATGAACACATCAATCATTTCTCCTAAATAATAATTCTGCCGCATGGCGAAGCCTGTTATTCTGATTACCGGTGCCAATGGGCAATTGGGCCAGGAATTCCACCGGTTGTCGGTGAATTATCCTGCCTTCGATTTTCTGTTTGCCGGAAGAGCCGAACTGCCAATCGAGGACGAGCAGCAGTTGGAAGATTATTTCAGGGAGCATCAACCGGCCTATTGCGTAAACTGCGCCGCTTATACTGCAGTGGATAAGGCTGAACAGGATAAAGAAGGAGCGTATCGTACCAATGCAGTGGCGGTGGGGATGCTGGCATCGGTTTGTGCCAGTGCAGGTGCCCGGCTGGTGCATATTTCAACCGACTATGTATTCGACGGCCGTTCGCCGGTCCCTTATAAAGAGAGCGATGAAACCAACCCTGTCAACTGCTATGGGGCGTCCAAGCTCGAAGGAGAGAAGCTGTGTCTTCAAAAGAATCACCAGGCGATGATCATTCGCACCGCGTGGGTATATTCAGAGTTTGGAAATAATTTTGTGAAGACCATGATTCGCCTGATGAAAGAACGGGAAAGTCTTAATGTGGTAAACGACCAGGTGGGCGCGCCCACCTACGCAGCAGACCTGGCCGGTGCAATCCTGCAGATTTTCGATAGCCGTAAATGGGTGCCGGGTATTTTTCATTACAGCAACCAGGGAAGAATCAGCTGGTTTGATTTTGCAACTGCCATACGTGAAGAAACCGGAGCAGGATGCCAGGTGAACCCCATTCCTTCTTCTCAGTTTCCTACTCCGGCAAAAAGACCCTCTTTCTCCCTGCTGGATACCCATAAATTCCGGCAGACATTTGCAGTGGAGATTCCTGAATGGAGAAGCAGTCTGCAACGCTGCCTGGCTCAATTAAAGGTTAAAGGATGACGCCTAACTACGATATTATCTGTTTTTCCTTGTCGAGATCAGACTCTGCTATTTCGTCTCCGGCATTGTCACTCGCCAAGGAATTTGCCCGCAATCACCGGGTATTCTACATCGACCATCCTTATTCCTGGAAGGATTACTTCAAAGAGAAAAACGAACCCAAAACGCTTTGGAGGAAAGAAGCCCTGCTGAAGCAAAGAAATATATATTCCAACCCGTCTCACCTGCCGGCCAATCTGACTATTGTAACGCCGGGTTTAACATTACCCATCAACTTCCTTCCTCCCGGTTTTTTTTATGACATGCTTTCGAGGAGGAATGACCGGGTGATTCTGAAAACAATCCGTTCGGTCATTCATGATTTCAGGCTGAAAGACTTTGTCTATATCAATTTTTTTGACCCGTATTTTGTCAGGAAGCTACCTGCAGATATCAAGCCTTTCCGGTCTGTTTATCAGTCCATGGATGATATTTCTCAGGTAGCCTATTCGAACCGTCACGGAACAAGACTCGAAGAAGAAATAGTGAGCAATTTCGATTATACCTTGTGTACTTCCCGGGAACTGACCCGACTGAAATCGGCGTTTTCAAAGAACGTATACTTTCACCCCAATGCGGCTGATACTGCAATATTCAAGAAGGCATTTACGGAAGTGTTGCCCAAACCTGCCGAGCTCAGGGATATTTACACACCGATCATCGGATTTACCGGGAGTATTGAATATCGATCCGATTTTGAGTTATTAAAAAAGGTGGCAGACTTCCATAAAGATAAAACGCTGGTATTCGTTGGTCCGGTTCAAACCGAAGAACACAAAGAAGTGGGTTTAGACAAGATGCCGAATGTCGTATTTGTCGGTCCTAAACATATCACCGAACTGGCCAACTATTTGCAGTATTTCGATTGTGTATTGATTCCCTTCCGGAAGAACACCTTAACCAAAAGTATCTATCCGCTCAAGATAAATGAATACCTCGCCGCCGGGCGTCCGGTCATAGCTACTCATTTTTCTGAAGATATCTATTCATTTCACGAGGTGGCCTACGTGGTTGACAGCCATGAAGAGTTTTTACAAACCATCGACAGGGCCATCAGGGAAGATAACCAGGAGAAACGGCTGGCCAGGATAAAAGTGGCCGAACAAAATACCTGGACAGCACGGGTGGAAAGATTCTGGGAAATTATTTTAGCCGAGCCTGCCCGCTAGCGAAGGAAACTCTTTCTCCATTCCATCCATCTTTTTTCGAAATAGTAAAATGAAAGGAACGCCAGTAGAAAGCTGGTTGGCAGAGT
Organism: uncultured Chitinophagaceae bacterium; assembly: GCA_964605065.1. Taxonomy (GTDB): domain Bacteria; phylum Bacteroidota; class Bacteroidia; order Chitinophagales; family Chitinophagaceae; genus Endoryza. Next base: position 42,530 of record CAZSAQ010000014.1, on the reverse strand, counting down.
AGCTGTCACTATCCATATTTTTTGATGGGGAGACGCCTGGAATAGATGCTGAAAAATGATCAGCAGCGGGTAGTGAAAAATATAGAGGCCGTAGGAGATTTTGCCCACCTTTCTTAAGGGCTCCCATTGCAGAATTCGGGAAAATAAATACTGCGGAGAAAGGGCAACCAGTATCACCACTGAAAAAAAGAAAGCGGTTACTGTAAACCCCGCCGTTTGATAAACCGGATGCCTCAGGTCTGTTGAGACGAACAGAAGAAATACCAGCATTAGCAGCGGTATCCATATCAGCGCTGTTCCTATTCGTTTATAATGTCTGGCGAACCAGGCGGCCAGGGAACCGAAAAGCAAACTATCCATTCTCGATAAGGTGAAAACGTATGTGGCCAACTGGTTGTGATGCTGATAAAAATAGAAGCGGAAAGCCAGGCTTGCTATGATTCCTCCCAGGCAGATCCAGGGTAAGAGCCGGGGCCTGATCAAGTAGATAAACAAGGGAAATGCCAGATAAAACTGCTCTTCGATGGCCAGCGACCAGAAATGATTCAGGGAGGCGTTCCAGCCATCGGGCCAAAAATGTGCAAAAGCCGCCGGAAAATTCTGCAAGTATAAAAAGTAGGTCCAGCCATATTTTCCCAGGGAAATTCCGAAGCAGGCAAACAGCACGGTGATCAGAATCAGGGAGGTGTAATACAAGGGGAAGATGCGGAAAGTTCTTTTAATATAGAAGTTGCGGAAGTAATATTTGTCGGCACGTGTATCGATAAGAATGGAACTTATCAGGAACCCCGAGATCACAAAAAACAGATCGACTCCCATCCATCCGGCGGGCATTTCCAATACATGAAAGGCCAATACTCCCAGGATAGCAGTTCCGCGCAGCCCGTCCAGCGCCGGGTAATGGCCTTGAGAGTTGGTATATGCCAGTTCAATTTTTTTCATCAGGCCTGGAGCGGAAAGCAATAAGTTTTGGGGAAGTTACAATCTTCCCAATAAATTTGGAGTAAAACCAACACCATGCTTTCGAGATTACTGCTTGTTTTGCTCACCGGCATTGCATCGCTCAATGCCCGGGCTCAGAAAACCTATATTCATTGTGGAAGAATGATCGATGTAGCACAAATGAAGGTCTTGGAAAAAATGACCATCGTTGTGGAAGGCAACAAGATCGTTTCAGTCAGAAATGGTTTTGAAAAAGGCGGGGCAGCCGACAAACTGGTAGATTTATCTGCCTATACGGTAATGCCCGGCCTCATGGATATGCATGTTCATCTTGAACAACAGACGAGAAGGGGCAGCACTGCCGACAGGTTCACCCGTAACCCCGAAGACATCGCCTTTGAATCTGCAAAGTATGCTGAAACAACCCTGATGACCGGATTTACTACTGTCCGCGACCTGGGCGGCACCGGAGTGAATATTGCGCTGAGAAATGCTATTGACGGCGGCTTGGCTAAAGGGCCACGCATTTATACTGCCGGTAAAGCCATTGCCAGTACCGGCGGACATGCCGATCCTACCAATGGGTACCGGCGCGACCTGATGGATGATCCCGGACCGAGAGAAGGAGTGGTCAATGGAATAGAGGATGCCAGAAAAGCCGTTCGTCAACGCTATAAAGACGGAGCAGATGTAATCAAGATCACTGCCACCGGCGGCGTATTGAGCCTGGCCAAAAGCGGTCAGAATCCGCAGTTTACCGAAGACGAAATGAGGGCGATCGTAGAAACCGCAAAAGATTACGGATTTACAGTGGCCGCACATGCGCATGGTGCCGAGGGAATGAAAAGAGCCATCCGTGCGGGAGTCACTTCCATCGAACACGGTACGCTCATGGACGATGAAGCCATTTCTCTTTTCATTAAATACGGCACCTGGTATGTGCCTACCATGATAGCCGGAAGGTCAGCGGCTGATTCGGCCCGGATACCCGGTTACTATCCTCCCGTAGTTACCGGCAAGGCGCTTGAAATTGGAACAAAACTGGCGGCCACTTTTACCAAAGCTTATAAAGCAGGTGTGAAAATAGCCTTCGGAACGGATGCAGGAGTATATGTGCATGGCAAGAATTATCTCGAGTTTCAGTATATGGTAGAAGGCGGAATGCCTCCGCTGGAAACAATTAAATGTGCCACCCTTAACGCCTCACAACTATTGGGTATTGACAAAACACTCGGAAGCATTGAGGCAGGAAAACTGGCCGATATCATAGCCGTGAATGGTGACCCGTCTAAAGATATTACCGTAATGAAAAACGTGGTATTCATAATGAAAGACGGTGTTATTTACAAGACTGATAAATAGACTCAACCTCATTCTGGCAGAATTGGGCAAACGCTGCCCCAGAATACTGAAGTGGTGCGATTGAACAGGGCTTAACCCATTGAAAAATCCGCTGGCACCATTTTGTTGCCTGGTAAGATGAATGATTCCCTAATTAAAAATTCATTTTATCATGACAAACAAATCAAAAAACACCAGCAGTGAAAGACCCGCGGATCAGCAACAAAGAAACGACGGGCAAAATGCGTTCAGGCAGGGCATGGGTGATAATGACACACAAAACAGGCAGGATAAGCAGCAGCAGCCGGCAAATAGTCAAACTCAGAAACCCCAACCGTCCGGACAACACCAGCCGGACTCCGGAAAGGTAACCAACGAGGACAACCGGGTTACTAACAAGGATATGCCCGCGAAAAATCAAAAAAATGAGAAGATGCCGATGGGCGATGATTCCAACGGCAGCAGCGACAGACGTGATGACAGACCTGAAGTAGACGCTCCTGCACAACAGCCGGAGAAGACAGAAAAGAAGATACCAAAAATGTAACTCATTCGGAAAAGAATGAATGAAAAGGCCGGGGTAGATACCTCAGCCTTTTTGTTTTTGTGCCGGTTCATGTGCCATTACCACCAGCAGGGCTATGATCAGCATAAAGCTGTATTCACAACCGCCAGTACCATGTTCACCCACAAACCAGCCGAGGGAAAAATGAATAAGGACAATTCCCATGAGCAATATGATAATAAGACCCGACGCGATCCACCGGGTCCAAATCCCGCCTATCAATAAAACCGATCCGATAATTTCAAAAGCGGTTATTGCCGTTACCCATATTTTCCCCTGGGGCCAACCTTTCATCTCGAAGAAATTTGCAAAACTCTCAAAAGCTCCCGCCAGGAATATTCTTGTCAGGGCATGTGCCAGAAATACGATCGCGAGCGATATCCGCAACAGGTGCAGAGAGAGAGTTTTGTATGAAACAGGATGTTTTAACAAGGTATAAGCTTGCAGAATAAATTAATTGGTGAAAGCGTGTGAAAGCGCTCCCGATAAAGCCCCTGTGCCTGGGAAACTCTGGGTTTTCACTACCTGATTGTTTACCAGTATTTCCAGTTTGACAGTGTAGTTAACAGCGCTGCCTGAATTGTTGTGTAGGAAAGCTATCTGTGCCAGATCGCCGACGTTAACGGTTCTGCTGATTTTCTTGGAAAGGGGCAGGCTCACATTCGACATGTTCGATATTCCTCCAGTTTCATTGACATAGGAGATCGCGTCTGATTTGGTAACCCCTCCCTGTGTACAGGTAACCCGGTACTCGATACTCACATTGGCCGGATAGCCGGAAGAGGAAGAACTCTTGCCGCAGGATGTTACCAGCGGCAGTGCGAATAGGGATACGACAAAAAAAACGAACCATGGCTTTTTTGATTTCATATGCTGTGGATTACAAGTGATTGAAATATGACTGCTCAAAACTAAACTGAAGCCATACGGCCGGAAAATCAGCCTGTACCGTGATGCCGTTCGTATGGCAGGCAATGGATGCCCATGGAACCGGCCACCCGGGATTAAGGGAGTCAAAACGGCCTTTCGTACCGAGATTTCAGTTGTTTGGCGTGGGCATTGGAGATCGTTGACTTTTTCGTGATTTTTGCCGGGATGAGGAAGCTTTGGAAGCATTGGCTCTTTTGGATTCTCTATTGGTTGCTCACGGTATACCTGGAATACCTGTGGATGGGTATTTACGCCAGTTCCTGGCCTCCTTCCTATAAATTGATGAAAGCCTGCATGGGAGCGGCTTTTTATATCATTCCCTACATCTCTTTCGCTTATTTTCTGGCGTATTATGCCATACCCTATTGGATCGATCGGAAGAAGAACCCTATCGCCCGTTGGCTCATTGTCGTCATTCCTTATTTCCTGGTGATCCTGCTTGTGATCATTATTGCCAGGCTGATTGTGTTGCCCTGGGTGTATGACGGTGTGGTAAAAACACGCGGACTGTTTTTGGTTGACCAGCAAAAGATCATGGGCATTTTTGTGGAAGCTTCCTTTCCGGCCGGTTTGCTGATTGCCATCAGGTACGTGGAGAGCCAGCTGCAGTCGCGCGAACGGGAAAACGAACTCCTGAAAGAAAAGCACCTGGCAGAAATGCAACTGTTGAAAAACCAGATTCAGCCGCATTTTCTGTTCAATACCCTGAATAATATTTATTCACTCGCAAGAAAGAAGAGCGATCGGGCTCCGGATGCGATTGTCAAATTGTCGGACATGCTCAGCTTTATGCTGTACGAAGCCGGGCAAGACCGGATAAGCCTCCGCAAAGAGATCAGTTTTTTGGAAGACTACCTGAGTTTGCAAAGCCTGCGTTATGATGAACGTCTTACCCTTCGGGTAGATCAATATGTAGACAATCCCGAAATTCTTATTCATCCCTTGTTATTGCTGCCGCTCGTCGAAAACGCCTTTAAACATGGCGCCGGCGAAAACCATCACGATACTTACATATTCATTCGTCTGTCAGTGAACAAAGGACAATTGTCTTTTGAAGTGGAAAACAGCGCTGAAGTAAAAGAATATGTGAATAACAAACAAGGGATTGGCCTGGCCAACCTGGAAAAGCAACTGGCGCTGATCTATCCCGAACACAGCCTGGAATGCCGGATGCTTGCCGATTCTCATAAAGCCGAACTTACTATAAACCTGAATAGTTATGGAAAAGTATAAATGCCTGATCGTTGAGGATGAACCCCTGGCTGCTGATGTATTGCAGGATTTTATCAGGGAAATTCCTTTTTTGGAATGCAAGGGCGTTTGCCGCGATGCAATTTACGCCTCCAGTGTTTTGCAGAATGAAAACATCGACCTGCTGTTTCTGGATATTCATCTGCCAAAAATAAAGGGGCTTGATTTCTTGAAAACCCTGTCCTCTCCACCCCAGGTGATCATTACAACTGCCTACCGTGAGTATGCAGTGGAAGGATTTGACCTCAATGTACTCGATTACCTGGTAAAGCCCATCCAGTTCCAGCGTTTTCTGACCGCAGTCAATAAACTCCGTCAATTGGTGCCGTTGGCTTCGCCTGCTATAAATGAAGCAGCAGAAACGGAAAGTATTTTGATCAATGTAAACAAGAAGCGGGTAAAAATAAAGCTCGATGAAATCTTATATGTGGAAAGCCGGAAAGAATATGTCCGGATCTTTGTAGGACAAACTTCCTATCTCACCAAATTTCCCATCAGCAATCTCGAGAACGAACTTCCCCGTGACAGGTTTGTACGGATTCATCGTTCGTTTATGGTCAACAAGCAACGCATCACCGCATTTTCTTCTTCAGAGGTAGAGATTGGAGAACTCAGGCTGCCAGTGGGCCGATCATACAGGGAGCATGCTCTTATTTCATTCGGTGATGTTTAGTAGGAACCCGGTCTGCCCGGATTTCCATTTCTGCAGGTACCAACCAATCAATCCTGGATGGGGGAAGCTGCCAGATCGGTTGTTTCAAAACTGGTTATTACCTCCGTAGCTGTTTCCTTCTTTTTAGAAGGATTGGATTTTTTTACCCGGCTACTGCGGTAAGGCTTTATTAAACCCGGATCAAGCTTTTCGCACACGATCCGTGTCAGTGTATTTGTGATTTCTGCCAGGTCAACACGTTCTCCATATTTCTTTTTGATCAGCCGGCGCACAGCGTTCAATACTTCTTGCGAGTAAAGCATGCCCGCTACGTTTTCGGGGAACAAAGCCTCGAAGCGATTCCATAATAACTTAAAGCCTTTCTTTGATACAGATTCTTTGTGCAGAAACTGGAGGTGTTCGGTGACTTCGCTAAAAGAAGTGACTTCCGAAAGGTCAATAGAAAAGATCTTCCTGGACTCGATCGGCTGATTGAAGATGATTTTATAGAAATCGAACTGTTTTCCATTGGTGAGAAGGGCCCATTCAATTCCCTCATTGGCTCCGTAGTTGATGGTCTGCCTCAGGTGCTTTTCGGAAAGATCGAAGGAAAGCGCTTTCACCTCTACCAGGAAGTGTCGCGCGCCCTGCAATTGAATGACATAGTCTGCATAAGTTCCTTTGATCATGTATTCTGTCTTAATCTCTTCGATAGGCAGATACCCCAGTACGTCAGAAAGAAAACTATTGATCATCAGGCGGGTTCCGGATTCGTCGAGGTCGGTCAGGTTGCGATCCAGGTATCTTTTTTTATAATTCCTTACGGAAGCGTGCAGTTTGGCTTTTTTGGAACTGGTTAACATGGAAAGTGTAGGTGTTTAGTATTGACAGCTAAACTCCGTTCAATTAAGACAATAACCTTACGGTTTCCCGTAAACCAGCCGGCGATTGAGTGTCCATCAGGGATGAGGAGATATTTTCAGTACATATTTATCGATTATATAAGCCGTAATCGGTCTCAGCTTTTTTTGAAGGTCGAGGGGATGTACACCCGGTAATGTGTAAAATTCGATGCTGTCGTTGCTCATCTTCGCATACCATAAGTAGCCGATGGCAGCATAGGTAATGGTGTCCGGCCGGGTTACTCTTCGAAAATATTTAGTCTTTACAGTGTCGAGCGCCAATAGGAGCACCTGCTCTTTTTTTTGACTGCAGTCAATAGGTTCATATCGGTCGTTTGACCAATACATGCATTGCCGGTTCCCTGACTGGTTGTTCTTTTTCAGGCTCAAATAGATCGTTGACGATATAAGCAGCAGCAGAAGTAGAGCCAGCAAAGATTTTTTCAGGCGTGAGATGCTCCCTTTCTTTTTTGTTGAAGTAAGTCCCGGTGGCATGATCGGGATGTAATCAGGAGAAGCGAATGAAGAATCGACCGGGTCCGGCCCGGCATCCCTCACCGGTTGTTTACTGCTGAGGGTGTCTGTAATTGGCGGGCTGGCCACTTCTTCTTTTTTTATGTCTGGCTGCAGCGATTGGTAGTCAAATGGACGAGGCTGAAAATCGATCATCCAGGCCAGTAATTCGATGATCTTGGGATCAGGAGTGGTAGTGACCCGGTTGATGAAATTAACCAAAGGTCTGAATTTGTCCGCATCGCAATGTTTTATGGCATCCAAAGTAGCGGCTTTGTCAGCACCCGTTCCAAAAAAATCCCTCAATACTCTTTCGTCTTTCCTGGAATGCTGACTCTCACAAATGAGCATACATTCTTTTTTCAGCCTGGCGGGGCTGGGATGCAACAGGCTTCGCGGCAGTTGATTTGCTGCCTTAAGATCATCATAATTCTTTAACACCAGATCTGAATAATCTCCGAACAGCATAGCATTTTAGATTTAGAGTTTGCTTAAGACCGGAATTCAACCGGCATAACCGGAATCTCACCGGAATTATTGGAAACATCGGAATACTTTATACGTCAAGGCCTTTTGCCACATTAGGTTTGATGTCGAAATCAATCGGGCTCTTCTTAGCTGGAAGGCCCTCTGTACAGGGTTGATTTCACGGGATTTTGAAAACGATAGAGACTGACCGGCTTGGGAAGCGGCAGCCGACATCGCGATCAGAATCCCTACTTCCCAAAATCGCAGGAATCCTTCCTGCCAGTATTCCATGGCCAGCCGGTAATGGCAAGTTCACCGGGATGGCTATTTCTAAACTTTAAATCATCACAAATGCTCCACTTACTTTTAGCGGCATTGCTGGCATTGGTGTCAGCCGGCCATACTAAGTCAAATACATCAATCAACAACGGGTCGCAGGTGTCTACCATGGATGACGACACCGGAGGAGAAACGGGTCATTTTCCCCCTACACCTCCGCCTCCGCCGCCACCGAAGCCCTAAGTTCACCCAGCGAAAGGCTGCCCCGTTACTGGGCAGCCTTTTTGTTTATGGCAATCGGTCGGTTGTTTGTTGCCGTTCATTGAGCTGAAATATTAAACCGCGAGAAAGGTATCAATTTTTTATTTTTAGGGCAAATTGCCTTTCTTGGGAACCAGACTAACGCTAACACTTACGCTTATCATTGTTCTTTTCGGATGCAGGGAACAGAAAACACCGGAGCTGGTACTGGAGTCTTCAGACAACTTGAAAAAGGGGGAATCTTTTTTGTACAAACAGAACGATTCGGCTTTCTTTTATCTTAATAAAGTGGTATCCAGCGAGAAGGACAGTCTGCAACTGGCTCGGGCATATGGCCTCATGGCCTTTATTCTCAATGACGCCGGCGATTATTTCAACGCACAGGAATATTCACTCGAGTCGCTTTCTTACCTGGTTGATAAGGATGCCTATCAGCGGTTTTATATTTCTTCCAATTACCACGAGCTGGCGGTTGCTAATTTGAATTTAAAAAACTATACAAAGGCAATCGAATATTCAGATAAATCCATTGCCCTGGCGTATGACAGTGCCGTGAAGGCGATCGCCCTGAATACTAAAGCGGTAACCCTGCAGAGGATGGGAGATTACCAGTCGGCCATGAATATTCTTCAAACTATTCTTGACGCCAGCAAACAGGACAGCGGCGAGTATGCAAGAGTGATGTCCAATCTGGCCAAAGTGAAATGGCGGAACGATCCCGGATATCCGGCATTGCCGCTATTGCAGCTGGCCAGGAAAATACGGGAAGCGATAGGTGACGAGAACGGATTAAGCACCAGCTACGGCCACCTGGCAGAGTATTATGGCAAGACAAACAGAGATTCAGCCTATTACTACGCCAAATGGATGTACCGGACAGCCCGGTTGATAAACAGCCCCGATGATGAACTGGAGGCCTTGCAAAAACTGATTGAAAATGGCCCTGAAGATTCCGCCAGAATTTATTTTTCCCGCTACCGGATCTTGAATGATAGTATTCAAATCAAAAGAAATGGTGCCAAAAATCAGCTGGCCCTTATCCGTTACGAAGCCGATAAAAGGAAGCTGGAAAACATGAACCTTTATCAGGAGAATACCGAGAAGGGAGTTCAGATTCTGAAACAAAGGATAATGATTATTATTGGCGTAGCACTCTTTTCGCTGGTAGTCATTGTCGGTTATTTCCTGAACAAGCGACGCCGGCAGAAAATTGTTACAGAATCACAAACTATGATCAGGGAGGAGCGCCTGAAAACCTCTCAGAAAGTACACGATGTGGTAGCCAATGGTCTGTATCGGGTGATGTCGGGGATCGAACACAACTCTTCGATTGAAAAGGAACAACTGCTGGATCAGATTGAAAGCCTGTATGAGCAGTCAAGAGATATTTCTTACGATAAAGATATCAGCGAAGACCTGAAGCCCCGCGAGGCTATCGACAGCCTGCTTTATTCATTTGCGGGACCGCAAACCAGGGTGCTGACGGTCGGCAATTCCAGGGAAGTATGGGAAGATGTGCCCGGCCCTGCCGTGAGAGAACTGGAGAAGGTAATGCAGGAATTGATGGTTAATATGAAAAAACACAGCGGCGCATCGAATGTATTGTTGAAGTTTGAGCGGCAAGACAGGATAATTCATATTCAATATTCAGATGACGGGATCGGCTGGCCTGCCGGATTTAAACCCGGTAATGGGTTAACGAATACGGAAAACCGTATTTCCAGGCTGGGTGGGAATGTTAAATTTGAGAATGGTCATACCCGTGGTGTTATGATCTCTGTTTCACTCCCAATCGAAAAGAAAAAATGAAGGAAAAGGTTCTGATCGCCGAGGATCATCAAAGCGCAAATATTTCTGTTCAGAAAACTCTGGAAGAACTCGGTATTTCGCAAACGGAGTATGTGTATTATTGTGATGATGCCTATCAGAGGATATGTGTTGCCAGGGAAAAAGGAGAACCCTTCGATCTGCTGATTACCGATCTCTATTTTGAAGAAGATCAGAACAAACAGCAACTCGAGGGGGGATTCGCATTAATAGAAGCCGCAAGACGGGTGCAACCTGATCTGAAGATACTGGTGTTCTCCGCCGAAAGCAGGGCAGGCGTGATCGAATCCTTATTCAATAAATGGATGATTGATGGGTACGTAAGAAAAGCCAGGAATGATGCCAAAGAACTGGCACAGGCCATCAGGAGCATAACTGAGAACAATCGTTATTATCCGCGCCACCTGCTTCAATTGGTTAAACAGAAGAATGCCTACCAGTTTTCGGAGTTTGACATTACCATCATTTCCCTGCTGGCACAGGGGCATCGGCAAAAAGATATTCCCGAATATCTCCAGAAGAATAATATCCGGCCCTCCGGCATCAGCAGCGTGGAAAAAAGACTGAATCATCTCAGGGAAGTATTGGAGTTTACCAAGAATGAGCAATTGGTAGCTTTTTGTAAAGACATGGGGATCATTTAACGGGACAATTACCGGCACTTTCAAATTCCATTCATGAAAGCCCGAATGGCATATTTTATCCTGGTTGTTCTCTGTCTGCAGGCCGCCTGTTCATCTGATCCTGCATCGACGGCCGCTCCGCCCGTGGAAAGACCTGCCTATGCCCTTTCTCCAGGCGATTCTGTACTGATTTGCGAAGGGAAGACAAGCTATGCCTATCACCTTGATTATTGCCAGGGTCTCAAACAGTGTCGCGCTGAAGTAAAAAGAGTGGCCCTGACCAGAGCGCAGGCGATGAAAAGAAAACCCTGTGGGTATTGCTTCGGAAATCAACCCTCTCCCTATTCGGTCAGCCCCTCGCAGACTTCTGAAAGCGGACAGTGCACCGCAATTACCAAAAAGGGAAGAAGATGTTCGCGAAAGGCCCGTTCAAACAACCGATGCTGGCAGCACGGAGGGTAATAAAGGACTAGTTAGTATCATGTTGATCAGGAAGGCCTATTCTGTTTTGTTGCCGGTAGGAGGTAGGTTGCCGCCGGTAGTATTTTTTAAAAGCTCTGCTGAAAGCACTGGCATCTTCAAACCCGCAGAGGTTGGCTATTTCATTTACATGGATCCTGGTATCGCTCAACAGTTGCGCCGATCTTTTCAGTCGTTCGTTCACCAGGTATTGATAAGGCGTTTTTCCATACACTGCTCTGAACTGGCGAACCAACTGTGGTATCGACAGGCACGATGCCTTGCTTAACTGCTGGAGGTCGAGGTTTTCGCGGGTTTGGGAAAGCAGCACCTCACGGGCAATGCTAACCCGCTTGAATATTTCAACACGGGTAGAGGGCTTCAGTGCTTCTACTTTCATTACCTGTTTCATTTTGCCCTGCCGCAGGTACATCATATGCTCCAGTACCTCTATGATGATTTCATTTGAGCAGTCTTGCTTTAATTTGACCTGGTATATCAACCGGGAGAGTATGTGCTCCAAAGTACTGTCCACCCGGTACAACGTTTGAAAGAATTCCGGCAGTTGCCCCGCGCCTCCGAAAGGAATATCGAGCATCTCTTCTTCTGTGACCTCCCAATTTCTGAATACTTCGGCTGCCAGTGATGATTGGAAGAATATGGAAAACACTTCCGTTTCTTCCTCGCTATCCACTTCGCACGAATAGGTCTGTTCGTTGTTGAGGATCAGAAATTGGCCCGGTTCCACAGAAGTTTGCCGCCCCTCGAAACCGTACCATTCCCGGCCGGAGAACACAAACTTCACAGACAGACATCCAACATGTTTGGCACAAAAGCTTTGTTTGACCTTGTCGTGAAAGATGATGTTGTCTTTGCCGAATCTTCCAAAATGGGCAGGCTCATCAAAATCCGGAGAGGTATGATTGGGTAAACTGGTAAAATACATTTTCGATGCACTTCTTGGTTGCAGGCCCTAAAGTAAATTAAAACCCGGCTGCTCTTCAAGGAGAGGCAGATTGTTTTAACAAAATTCTTTGGACGGTAGGAGAGGGATTGTTTTTTGAGCATTTTGGCATAGCCGGAAAGAGCAGATAGCGATAATTTGCCCAAAACTGAAGAAAATGTCCAAGACAGGTTTATTGGCAGCGGTTATACTCATGATTTGTCAGGCAGGGTTTGCACAGCAAAGAATTAAGCTGTATAGAGATGCCATACCGGGTGCAAAGCCCGTCCCGGCCGACTATAAGGAATGGGTGGATAGCAACGGATATTTCAGAAGAGTTTCCGAGCCCGAACTGATCGCCTATTTCCCGTCAAAACCAAAGAAGAATGGTACGGCAGTCATCATATGCCCGGGTGGAGGATATCAATTGGTAGTCGCTTCTTACGAAGGAGCCGATGTGGCAAAGGCGTTTAACGAACAGGGTATTACCGCCTTTGTTTTGAAGTACCGTCTCCCCAATGATTCCATTATGGAAAACAAAACCACCGGCCCCTTGCAGGATGCACAGATGGCCATCAAAATAGTGCGGGAGCGCGCTGCTGAATGGAAGCTGGATCCCGGCAAGATTGGAGTGGTGGGATTGTCTGCCGGCGGCCATCTCGCGGCCTCGTTGGGTACTCATTTCAGGGAACCCTTGATTGCCAATCCCGGCAAAACATCCCTCAGACCCGATTTCCTGGTGTTGATTTATCCGGTGATCACTTTTGGCCAGTATAGTCCGCCAAGAACCAAAAATAATCTGCTGGGCACCGAGCCGACACAGGCGGTGATGGACTATTTCAGTTGCGAGAAGAATGTAACCGCCGAAACGCCCGTTACGTTCCTGTTGCATGCATCAGACGATAAAAGAGTGTTGCCACAAAACAGTTGGGTATTTTATCAGGCGATGTTCAATGCGGGAGTGAGGGCGGAGTTGCATTTAATTCCGGAAGGCGGTCATGGTTTTGGGGTTGATCACGACACCCGAAAAGATGAATGGGTGGGATGGTGTATGTCGTGGCTCAAAGAAAGCGGGTTTAAGTGAAGCCCGTAGCAAAAAACAGAAGAAGATTGGATTAAAAGAAAATAAGGAAGGCTTTGATTAGGATCGGCAACAAGAATAAGCGAGGCTAGAACAAAAAGGAAAGTTGATTCAACTTTCCTTTTTGTTTTAGGGTTTAGTAAACCCGTTTAGAATGAGCGTTTTGGCAGCTTGATCGGGTTAATAATAATGTATATACCCGATAGGGTATAATTTTTTAAATAAGATAAAAAATATACCTTTTTGGGTATAATAATGGAAAATTGCCGTAAATTTATACCCAATCGGGTATGATATGGACCAGCTAAACCACATCGCTTACTTTGTAAAGTTCAGTCGGCGTAAACTACGTCTGACCCAGGAAGACCTTGCAGAAAAGGCAGGGGTTGGCTTGCGTTTCATCCGCGACCTGGAGCAAGGCAAGGAATCGTTGCGAATGGACAAGGTGAACCAGGTATTGGCTTTATTCGGTTACGAAGCAAGACCTATAAACATACGGGAGAAAGACCAATGGGAAATCATCATGAACAAATTAGACCGTAACGTTCATGTGTATCTTGAAGATGGTGCGGTGCTCGTGGGTTTTCTCATTCGATTTGAAATGGAGGCGCAGCGTGTTACAAGCTGGACATTTGTTTCCAATAACGACGCGCGGGAACACCAGCGGACGAAGGATAAAGCGCTGGAGCGGATTATCAGTGATGAAGACCTGGTAAATGTGGAATTGGTACAGCCTTAAGGATTTCTCTCCGGAAAATTTTCAATTTTCCGGGCAGGTAGCTGTAATGGAATTTGCCAGGCAAAGCCCCGTTACACATAGCCAGGCAATGTTTACAACCAGACAATAATAATGTTAAGCGATGAGGCGTGAAGGAACAGTATTATATAAAGGAATAAAAGCCGGAATGATCTGGCAGGATGAAAATGGATATTGGTTTGAGTATGATGAACAATTCCGGCATAGTGGTAACCAGCCGGTAAGCCTGACGCTGCCATTTCAGAAACAACCCTATCACAGTCATACCATGCTGCCATTCTTTGACGGGCTGATTCCCGAAGGTTGGCTATTGGACATTGCCGTTAAAAACTGGAAGCTGAATCCCAACGACCGCATGCAATTACTGCTAACAATCTGTAAAGACTGTCTTGGTGCAGTTAGCATTGAATCAGACAATAAATACAAAGTATGAGTGAAGAGCGGTGCCTTTATTGTTATGAGCCATTGCCCGACCGCACGACCGGCTACCATTCCGCCTGTTCGAAAAATTTTTTCGGTACAGAAACGCTCCCTATACTTGAACTATCAAGTGAGCAGATGCGGGACATGGCAAAGGATATCGTGCAGCGAAGTATTGCTGTGACCGGCGTGCAGCCCAAGTTGTCTCTCTCTCTTGAAAAGACCCCGGGCGACCCAAAAAAATCTCGTCTTACAATAGTAGGCTTATGGGGTAATTTCATCCTGAAGCCGCCTGTTGCGGAGTTTCCCTGGCTGCCGGAGAATGAAGACCTGACCATGCACCTCGCCTCGCATTTTGGAATCATTACGGCAGATCATAGCCTGATCAGGCTGCAGTCTGGCGAACTGGCTTATATAACGAAGCGCTTCGATCGTGTAGACAATGAAAAACTGGCCTTGGAAGATATGTGCCAGCTCACTGGTACGCTCACCAGTGAAAAATATCGTGGCTCCATGGAAAAAATAGGGCGAATCATCCACCAGTACGCGACCATTCCCGGCCTTGCTGCCCTGCAGTTTTTTGAACTTTCATTGTTCTGTTTCCTTACAGGGAATGCTGACATGCATCTGAAAAATTTTTCGTTGCTAACCACCCGTGAGAAAGACATCTTGTTTGCTCCTGCTTACGACCTGGTAAACACCAGGCTGGCCATTCCTGATGACAAAGAGGAGATGGCATTAACGTTGAACGCAAAACGACGTAAGATCACGAAAAAGGATTTCGATAAGCTGGCAGAGGGTTTAAAGATAACCGTCCGGGCTTCCGAAAATGTATATGAAAAGTTTACCCGAAAAATAATCGAGGCCGATGGCTTGATCAAAAAATCGTTTTTGAACGAGGAGATGCGTGCAGCCTATGCAAACATTCTAATGCAAAATTCCAAGAGTTTGGGGCTTGGATGAGTGTGACTGGAGTTTCCTATACGATTTCCTTAATAGACTGTTAGTACGAATTAACTAAAACAGAAGTGGCTATAATTATTTGACAATCGGGGAAATCTAAAAAGTGAAAGAGGAAAGTTGATTCAACTTTCCTCTTTTCGTTGCCCGACCTGGATTCGAACCAAGACAAACAGAACCAAAATCTGTCGTACTACCATTATACTATCGGGCAGCCTGTCCACCAGTTTCCTGATGGGGGTGCAAAAATAAGGGATGATGGATTTTCCCCCAAATGTTTTTGGTACCCCGGCTCTATAAATTTTAGGCTCAGAAACTTACAAGGGGTACCGGCCCGAGGCTGGTTTCCTCCCTGCTTTTCAATTCCCTGATCTTGTCCAGCGCCCCGGCTACCACATCGCACATGATCGTATACAATGCCCCCTGCCTGGGATTGGCATAAATGTACTCCAGCGCCTCGTTTTCGTTGGCAATAATGGTGGTGGGGATATCCGGATTCACAGAATCTATTCCCTCTTTCAACAACCCGATGATCTCCTCGGCCGACCGACCTCTGAGGTTTTTGTCGCACCGTATGATGATCTCATCAAAATGACGTGCAGAAATCTCACCCAGTTCGCGGATATCCTCATCCCGCCGGTCCCCGGTTCCGGAAATTACACCGATCCGGGACGGATAATCCAGCTTGCTCACAAAATCGCAAAGCAACTTTAATCCATGTGGATTGTGCGCAAAATCGGCCAGCATGGTGAAATGCTTGAACTGGAAGAAATTCAATCTTCCCGGTGTTTGTGTGGAAGAAGGAACAAACGAGGTCAGCCCGGACCGGATGTCTTCTATGCTGATATCGCGATACAGGTAGGTCGATAATACCGCAGGCAGGCAGTTATTGATATTATGCACGGCCTTACCCTCGTAAGTCAAGGGAATATCTTTCACATGGGCAACCCTGATCTTCCAGGTTCCTTTGAGAATACTAACATAACCATTTTCGAAAACGGCCGATAGTCCGCCAGCCTGGCTATGTTCTTTGATGCGCGGATTGTTCTCATCCATGCTGAACAAAGCCACATTGCATTCGAGATTTTCTTTCATGGCATATACCAGGTCGTCATCGGCATTGAGAACGGCATAACCATGGGGAAATACGGTCTCGGGAACCACTGCTTTCACTTTGGCCATCTGTTCAACGGTATTGATGCCCCCTAGTCCGATATGATCGGCGGCTACATTGGTCACTACGGCTACGTCACAGTTCTGGAAGGCCAGGCCACTTTTCAAAATACCTCCCCGGGCTACTTCCAGAACAGCAAAGTCAACCGTGGGATCTTTCAATACAAACTGAGAGGAGATAGGCCCGGTGCAATCGCCCTTCATCATAAGTTGATTCTGAATATACACACCATCGGAAGTAGTGTATCCTACTTTTTTACCAGAGATTTTTGCAATATGGGCGGTAAGTCGGGTAGTAGTTGTTTTTCCATTGGTGCCGGTAATGGCAATGATGGGGATTCTGCCGGCGCTTCCCCTGGGGAAAAGCATATCCACTACGGGTTCAGCCACATTGCGGGCGAGGCCTTCTGATGGTTCAATATGCATTCTGAAGCCGGGGGCGGCATTCACTTCCAAGATTGCTCCGCCATTTTCGGAAACAGGAGTCCGGAGGTCTTTGGCCATTATGTCGATCCCGCAAATATCCAGTCCGATGATACGGGCAATTCTCTCACACATGAAAATATTAGCGGGATGCACCTCATCGGTCACGTCGGTTGAAGTGCCACCGGTAGACAGGTTGGCAGTAGGCTTTAATAATACTAATTCTCCCTTTGGTGGGATGGTATCGAGGGTGTATCCTTTTTCATCGAGCATTTTCTGTGTGAACTGATCAATGGTGATCTGGGTAAGTACCTTTTCATGACCATAACCTCTGCGAGGATCCTTATTGGTTTCATCAATCAGCCATTGAATGGTATGCTCTCCATCGCCTTTTACCGAAGCCGGTGTGCGTAGAGCGGCGCATATAAATTTATAATTGATCACCAGGATACGAAAATCAAACCCTGTAATGAACTTCTCAACGATTACCGAGCGGCTGTACTGTTTGGCAGCTTCCAGTGCCTTCATTGCCTGCTCCCAGGTGGTGATGTTGGTGGTATTGCCCTTGCCATGATTGCCGTCAATGGGTTTGATGACGAGCGGGTATCCATATTTTTCAACGGCATCTCTCAACCCCTCTTCAGATCTGATCACGGTTCCCCGGGGCACGGGAATTTCCGCCGCTTCCAGCAACGCTTTTGTTTCTTCTTTGTCGCAGGCGATGTCCACGGCAATGTTTCCGGTGGTGCTGGCGATGGTAGCCCTAATGCGTTTCTGATTGACGCCATATCCCAGTTGTACCAGGCTGTGTTTGTTCAGGCGTATATAGGGAATTCCCCTTCGGGCGGCTTCTTCCACAATACAACCGGTAGAAGGACCCAGGCGCGTGTCTTCCCTGATCTCCCTTAATTGCTGAATATCCTCCGAGAGATCATACGGTTTGCCATCAATGATCGATTGAACGATCCGTACAGAAGCCCTGGCGGCATACACACCCGCTTCTTCTTCCATATAGCTGAATACTACATAATAGACCCCGTCTTCGCCGGCCCCCCTGGTGCGACCGAAGCCTGTGTCCATCCCGGCCAGGGTTTGGAGCTCGAGTGCCACGTGTTCTATAACGTGCCCCATCCAGGTGCCTTCTTCTACGCGCTGGAAAAAGCCTCCTCTGGCCCCCACGCTGCAGCGGTGTTCGATCATGCTGGGAAAAACCTCTTCCAGGCGCTGCCGGAAACCCTCGATCGTATTGGAGGGTCGCTGTTCCATTTCCTCCAGATCGAGCTTCATCTGAATAAGTTTCGGTCGGCGGACACTCCAGTAATTGGGTCCCTTCAATACTTTGATTTCAAGAATCTTCATCAGTTCAGTTTTTGTTACTTGGACGATCAATTTAAGTTTTTTTGTCTGGTCTGCAATGGCCCAAATCGCCCTGGAATTCCTGATTTTGGAATATCAAAAAAAGGCTCTTGCCGCGGGTGTCGGGAAACCACAATTCCGAAGGGAAATATGTATCTTTCGCCAAATGGACGGCTTATGAAACTGACTTTAACCCTTATCCTCTTCCTGACCGTGACTACCCTATCAGCTCAAAGGGTAGGGATCGGTATTTCCACCCCCCTCGAGCGACTCCATGTGGACTCAAACATCCGCATCGGTGTCAATGCGAGATCTTCTCCATTGTTCGATCGCTTCCTGAAATTCGGCGATGGCAATTATGTCACCATTGGAGAGGCCGGAGCCGATGACCGGCTTGAATTTTCGGCCGGTGAATTCCTTTTTAAATTTTCCGGTACGGCCTATCCGAGCATGGCAGGAAAGGTCGGTATTAATATCAACAGATCACCTACCGCATTCCTGGAAGTTAACGGAGATGTGCGCATTACAGACGGCACAGAAGGCGATGGGAAGATATTGACATCTTCCTCCGATGGCACGGCTTCGTGGAAGGATATGCCGGGACGAAATACCGGGTTTAACGTCAGCCTTACTTCCGGTGATCAAACCATTCCGGATGTTACCGACCGGGTCATCGTTTTTGACAATATTTCCCTGGGCAGCCGGTTCAATGATGCTGGTGGATATAATTCCAGTAATGGCTTTTATACCGCACCGGTAGCAGGAGTATATTCTTTCAACGTGAAGATTGAATGGGAAGTGGCAGCCGGTACTACGGGCACTTTCTCGGTATACCTCGATATCAATGGAACCAGTGAAGACAGGATCAATGAAACCCTCACTGCCGGCACCAATCCGGAAACCAGGACCCTTTCATTTGGATCGGTGCTCAAGCTGAATGCGCTCGATGTGGTGAAAGTGTATGTGAAACAGACATCAGGGGCCGATCAGACGGTAAAAGTCAACAACAGTTCCTTTTCGGGATACAGGTTGTACTAAAATCTTGACGAGGATCACTGTCTCAATAAGCAATACATACCGTAACTTGTAGTCATCTTCCACCTCAATCTACTTTATGTCTGTCAATCGTCGGTCTTTTCTAAATAAGGTCGGAACTTTTTCCGCCACTGCCATGCTTGCTTCATTGGTTCAGCCTGCCTGGAGCCGTAACCTTCACCGTGCACTGGATCATGCATCCGCCATTCCTCCGGGAGAACTGGCAACAGATGAAGAATTCTGGTATTATGTTCAGCAATCCTACACTGTTTCGTCTTCCCTGATCAATCTGAACAATGGGGGAGTGGCGCCTTCTCCCAAATCAGTACAGGAGGCGATGAAGAGATACCACGATCTGAGCAATGAAGCGCCGAGCTACTATATGTGGCGCATTCTCGATACCGGCCGTGAGCCGCTTCGCAGAAACCTGGCAAAACTGGCCGGGGCCGACCCCGAAGAAATCGCCATTCAACGCAACGCTTCCGAAGCATTGGAAGCCGTGATATTTGGTCTTGACCTCAAAGCGGGAGATGAAGTGGTGCTGACCAAACAGGACTATCCCAATATGATCAATGCCTGGAAGCAGCGGGAAATGCGCGACAAGATCAAATTGGTCTGGATCAACCTGGAACTCCCCAGTGAAGACGAAAACTATATCGCCAACGAATACATAAAAGCCTTCACTTCCAAAACAAAGGTGGTGCATGTTACTCATATCATCAACTGGAACGGGCAGATAGTACCGGTAAGAAAGATTGCCGATGCGGCGCATGCCCGTGGTATTGATGTACTGGTGGATGGGGCACATAGTTTTGCTCATTTCCAGTTTACCATTCCTGAGCTCGGCGCAGATTATTTCGGTACCAGTCTTCACAAATGGTTGAGCGCCTGTATTGGCAGCGGCATGTTATATGTGAAGAAAGACAAGATAAAAAACCTGTATCCTTTCTTCGCGGGAGGAGATCCCAAGAGTCCCGACATCAGGAAATTCGAAAACCTGGGCACCCGGCCATTCTTCATTGAACAGGCCATTGGGAAAGCCATCGAGTTTCATGAAATGATCGGCTCGGAAAGAAAAGAACAACGTCTTCTGTACCTGAAAAACTATTGGATGAGCAAAGTGAAGGATTTGCCGAAGGTAAAGATCGGCACTTCACTGAAGCCCGGGTTTGGATGTGCCATTGGCCTGGTAGGTGTTGAAGGTAAAAAACCTTCCGAGCTTGAATCTTTCCTGTTCGACAAGTACAAGATTCATACAGTTTCGATCGAATGGGAAAACATAAAAGGCGTCAGGGTTACACCCAATGTGTATACTACTACCAAAAACCTGGACGTACTGGTTGAAGGGATTGAAAAATTTGTAAAGGCATCAGCCTTTTAATTAAATACAAAGGCAAAAAGAAAAGGGCCGTTTCTCCAATGAAACGGCCCTTTTTTTAGTTATATACTACCTCATTCGGCGGAGTTTTAATTCTTCTCCATATCAGGTAAAAGCAAACGAGGGCCGCCGCAACGGTAACCAGTATGGATCCGGTTACACCCAAAAATCCAGCCACACTTGCAATGATCTGTTTGACCCAGGCTCTTCTTCCGCCTGTATCCACAGTTCCCCCGCCTTCCAATTTTTTGGCATCCATATACAGCACAAAGCCGAAAATAAAGATGAGCACCAATCCGATCGCCGGTGATTTGATCGAATTCCAAAAGCTCATGCTTTCCGTTTGCGATTGAAATCCGCGTTTTTTGGAGAGGTATTGCGCCACAGCCTCCATCTCCTGTTCGTTCGAGAACTCCAGCGTTTCCTCACTCAATCCGAAAAGATGCAGCGTGTTTCCTTCCTGCGGATGTTTCATTCCTGAAATGCCTCCAATAAGAATTTCCTTTTTAGTTTTCAGCAAACGTTTTATTCCTTCATCATGATAGCCCTCCAGAAATTCGGCAGGGGTAGAATAGCTGCTGGAGATAAGCAGTAACCGGTCGTCTTCTACCAACAGCGATTTCCAGCTTTTCTCATTGGTGAGCAAAAATACCTGGTTCATTAGGTTGGGTTTTGTTCCGGCAAATAAAGCAAAATTTATTGGATATGGAAGCGTAATGAGTACCGTTATTGTATAGCCGTAAGTGTAACCATTCATTATTTTGCAATCCCGGTAGCGGGCGGATGATTCTGCCGGCAAAATCTGTATGTCCGGGTACCGGGAAGTTCCGGCAATAGAATGACCGCAATTCCGTTATTTTTGCAGCACTAACCCAACGACTGTCATTGATGTTGATACCTCGGGGAAAACTGATCGCCATAGGTGGCGCGGAAGACAAAGGAACCGACCTGGAAACAGGTGAGATTCATCGGAGCAATCTCAATTTTTTTGAATTGGGCATCTTGCGGCGTGTGGTGGAGGAAGCCGGCGGGAAAGACGCCCGTATTGAAGTCATCACAACGGCATCCACCATCCCCTACGAGGTGGGGGATATCTACCTGAATGCCTTCGGTAAAATTGGTTGTACAGATATCGGCCTGCTGCATATCCGCAACCGTCAGGATACTCTCATTCCAGATTATATCTCACGTATCGAAACCTGCGATGCGGTGATGTTTTCGGGCGGTAACCAGCTCCGCCTGAGTGTAACCGATGGTGGAACTGAATTTCTGTCGATCCTCAAAAAAAGATACCAGGAAGAAAATTTTGTCATCGCCGGTACGAGTGCCGGAGCGATGGCGATGGGGCAAACCATGATCTATGAAGGCAACGCCACGAGGGCCCATCTGAAAGGGGAAGTGAAAATGACTACCGGCCTTGGTTTTGTTACCTCATTGATCATCGACTCTCATTTCGAGAAACGCGGACGCTTTGGCAGACTGGCGCAGGCGGTGGCTACCAATCCCAGCTGCATCGGAATTGGGCTGGGAGAAGACACCGGCGTATTGATTACAGAAGGAAATAAACTCG
Organism: uncultured Chitinophagaceae bacterium; assembly: GCA_964605065.1. Lineage (GTDB taxonomy): Bacteria > Bacteroidota > Bacteroidia > Chitinophagales > Chitinophagaceae > Endoryza. The sequence goes on along the minus strand of CAZSAQ010000014.1, from coordinate 20,421 downwards.
AAGCGATCGGCAGTGGATTGGTGGTAATTGTTGACGGACACGATATTCTTCATAGCAATATTGCCGACATCCCCGATGGAAATCCCATCAGTATAGAGAATCTCAAAGTCCATTTCTGTGAAAAAGGGAATGGCTACCTGGTCAACGAAAGAAAATTCCTGAGTGAAGCCAGCGATGGCGCCCTCATCCCCAAGCAGGTGGATGTAGAATGAGATTATTAATTTAAGGTTTGCAGTTTACTGTTTGCTGTTGGAATGGCCCTCGACCCGTGTCAGAACAGAAAGCAAACCGTAAACTTCAAACAATAAACCGTAAACCTTTCTCCCTTTACCCCACACTCACCAGATAATAATTCTTCTTTCCTTTCTGGATCAGTAAATATTTGTTGTGAAGCAGGAAGCTGCTGTCGAGGGACGACTGAGGGTTGTCGAGTTTTTTTCTGTTGATACTGACTCCTCCGCCCTGCACCATTTTTCGGGCTTCGCCTTTACTGGGGAATATTTTGGTATCTGCCAGAAAACTAACGATATCTACTCCTGTTTGCAGACTGGCCATCGGGAAATCCACCTTCACCACACCTTCCATCGCTTCGAGATCTTCCACGCTGAGCGATTCTGCGGGCGCGCTTTGATTGGCAAATAGTTTTCTTGTTGTTTCAATTGCTTTTTCCAGCTCGTCATTTCCGTGCACAAAAAGAGTGATCTGTTCGGCCAGGTTTTTTTGAAGTATTCTTTTGGAAGGATCGGCCGCATGTTGCTGCGACAAGGATTCTATTTCTTCGAAGCCCAGGAAAGTGAAGATGCGGATCCATTTTTCGGCATCCGCGTCGGTGGCATTGAGCCAGAACTGATAAAATTGATAGGGCGTGGTTCTAACCGGATCGAGCCAAACGTTTCCGCTTTCGGTTTTTCCGAATTTTTGTCCGTCGGCCTTTGTGATCAGCGGACAGGTAAAGGCAAAAGCTTCGCCGCCTGCCTTCCGGCGAATGAGTTCCGTTCCGGTTGTGATATTTCCCCACTGGTCGCTGCCACCCATTTGCAGTTTACAGTTTTTATGCTGGTACAGCCAGTAAAAGTCAAAACCCTGCATCAGCTGATAGGCAAATTCAGTATAGCTAAGCCCCACTTCGCTATCGATCCTTTTTCTTACACTGTCTTTCGACATCATATAATTGATCGTAATATGCTTGCCGGTATCCCGGAGAAATTCAATGAATGAGATTGTTTTGAACCAGTCGTAATTATTGGCCATTTCTGCCGCATTCGCTTTGGAAGGATCAAAATCGAGGAACTTTTCCAGTTGGGCTCTTACGCCGGCCACGTTCCTGGCCAGTGTCGTTTCATCGAGCAGGTTTCTTTCCTGGCTTTTTCCGCTGGGGTCGCCCACCATCCCGGTGGCACCGCCTACCAGCGCAATCGGCTTATGGCCGGCTTTCTGGAGATGTACCAGCAGCAGGATCGGTACCAGGCTGCCCACATGCAGGCTGTCGGCGGTCGGGTCAAACCCGATATAGGCTGTGGTCATTTCTTTCAGGAGCTGCTCTTCAGTTCCGGGCATAATGTCCTGTATCATTCCTCTCCATCGTAATTCTTCGATCAGATTCATGTCTTATATTGACTATTAAACGGTTAAGTGGATACCTTGATTTGCTGAAAAAAACATCCCAACTTTGCCTCTCCGGATTACGTAAATGTATAACTGTGGATACAGCCTAAGGGCATGGTAAATCAACGAATTGTGCAAAAGTAAGAATAACACGTTGGTTTACTTTGTCTGTGCAATATTTTGTTTTGATTTTCGTTCGATATTGTTGTGCCAGAAGTGTCGAAGTTGTTCATTTTCAGTTACGGCACGCTTTTTTTGAAAAATGGCATTCCTTATCCCTTGAAACCGTATTTGACATGAAATTGCTTATTCCGAAAATTGGTTCAATGAAAAGAATCCAACTCCTGTTAACCCTTACGTTGATCGTGCTGTCTCAAACTGTCCTGGCACAGTTTAGAAAATATTCCAACGAATTCCTCAACATTGGCGCGGGAGCTCGTGGCCTTGCCATGGGTGGGTCGCAGGTAGCTACAGTTTCCGATGGTACTGCCGGGTATTGGAATCCGGCCGGCCTGGCAAACGTAAAAGACAACCCGCAGGTAAACCTGATGCATGCTGAGTATTTCGCCGGTATCGGCAAATACGACTACGGCAGCCTGGCTTTACCGCTGAAAGATAATAAAAGAGTGCTGGGACTCTCCCTGCTCAGGTTTGCCGTAGACGATATTCCCAATACCATCTTTCTGGTGGAACCGGATGGAACCATCAACTTCAGCAATATCCAAACTTTTTCCTCTGCCGATTATGCATTCCTGGTGTCACTGGCTCAGCAAAAAAAACTGAAGAGCGGTAACACCATCAGCGGAGGGATCAACGCAAAGATCATACATCGCCAGGCCGGCAGCTTCGCCAAGGCCTGGGGTTTTGGTTTCGATGCAGGAGTTCAGATCACCTCAAAAAAATGGAGACTGGGCCTGGTAGCACGCGATGTGACCACAACTTTCAATGCATGGTCTTTCAGCCTGACCGATAAAATGCGCGAAGTATTTTACGTAACACAAAACGATATCCCGGTAAAATCTACGGAGCTGACAGCTCCCAGGCTGATCGCCGGCGGCGCGTATAATTTCAGACTGGGTAAAAATATGAACCTGCTGGCCGAATTAAACCTCGATTTCACATTCGATGGCCGCCGCAATACAGTAATCGCTTCTGATATCGCGAGCATCGATCCCAAACTGGGTCTTGAGGCTTCCTGGAAAGATGTATTGTTCATTCGTGCAGGTATCAATAATTTCCAGCGTGCACTGGATGATAAAGATATCACCAACACCAAAAAAGTCTGGATCTATCAGCCAAGTGTGGGCGCCGGTTTCCGAATCAATAATGTGCAGATCGATTACGCCTTTACCAACCTGGCTAACCAGTCGAATCCCCTGTATACCCATGTCTTTTCTCTGAAGATTGATTTGAAGAAGAAAGACAAAAAATAATCACCCCTATGAGAATGTTTCAAAACTTTGCTATGAAAAAAATCTTTACACTGTTTCTGATCCTTGTGGCTTTCTCTGCAGGGGCTCAGCAGTATAATAATGAATGGATACGTCATAGCCAGACATACTACAAATTCAAAGTAGGGTCTGCGGGTCTTTATCGCATCCCTAAATCTGTGCTGGATGCGGCAGGAATTGGCAATACACAGGTTCAGTTTTTCGAACTCTGGCGTAATGGGGAGCAGGTTCCGTTTTATCCTTCTGTAAACTCCGGTGTGTTGCCGGGTAACGGATACCTCGAATTCTACGGTATTCCCAATGATGGTAAACCCGACAGGGCGATGTATCGCGATACGGCTTATCAGCATACCACCGTAAACAGCCTGGTATCGGATACCGCGGTTTATTTCCTGAGCGTTAATACGAATCAGTCCGGCTTCATGATATTTGATGGTTCCAACGACGTTTCTTCCAATTCGCTTCCGGTAGAACCTTATTTCATGCACACCGCGGGCAATTATTTCAAACTGAAACAGAACCTGGGAATTGCGGCTGTGGTAGTGGAGTATGTATATTCCTCTTCTTATGACAAGGGAGAATACTGGAGCAGTAACAACATTTTTCCGGGGGCAGGCCTGACTACTTCTCTTAATAATCTTCATGTATATGCCAGTGGCCCGGCAACGTCTACCCTGAGTTTCGGGGCTTCGGGCCTGGCACTGAATCCACGGAATGTTCAGGTATCCCTGAACAATACGCTTGTCAAGGATACGGTAATGGACTATTTCAACGACGTTCATACGGCGGTTGACATTCCTACCTCTTCCATTGCATCCAATTCGGCTTCGGTCAAATTTGTCAATACATCTACCGTGGGTAGCGATCGTTATGTGGTGTCTTACTATGATCTCACTTATCCGCGCACTTTTGATTTTGACGGTGCTTCGAATTTTGAGTTCAAGCTGCCGGCAGACAATGACGGCTACTACCTGGAGATCACCAATTTTAACGGCGGATCCACCGCGCCGGTTTTGTATGATCTTACTTTCGGTACCCGGTACGTGGCCGACATGAGCGGGGGCACTGCCCGCTTCGTATTGCCGGCATCCACATCCGAAACAAAATACGTAATGGTGAGTGAGGATGCATCCAATGTTCGTACTGTGAGCAGCCTCACACAAAGAAATTTCATCAACTACAAGACTGTTGCCAACCAGGGCAATTACCTCATGATCTCACATCCGGCCCTGAACATTGGTACGGGTGGAAGAAAACCTATTGACGAATACCTGGCTTACCGCAGCTCTCCCGACGGAGGATCATTCAATACCCGTTTCATTGATGTGGATGACCTGGTCGATCAGTTCGCATTTGGTATCCGCAAACACCCGCTGTCTGTCCGCAATTTCATCCGTTTTGCCCGTGCTAATTTTTCGCAGCCCTTAAAATATATTTTCCTGATTGGCCGTGGTATGGCTTACAACGAATTCCGGGCCAACCAGAACGATCCGCAGATCGAACAATTGAACGTGGTGCCCACCTTCGGAACACCTGCATCGGATAACCTGCTGAGCGCGCAGGATGTAACCAACCCGGTACCGGCAACCCCTATCGGCCGCCTGTCTGTTGTTCGGGGATCCGAAATAGAAGACTACCTGGAAAAGCTGAAGGAATATGAATATGTTCAGAAAACGGCGCCCAATACACTGGCCGGCCGCGACTGGATGAAGAACGTTATTCACGTAACCGGTGCCAGCGATCCTTATCTTGGTGTGGTACTGTGTAACTACATGAGTGTATACAAGCAAATGATTGAAGACACCCTTTTCGGCGGTAAAGTGTCAACTTTCTGTAAGACCTCTACCAACCCGGTGGAACAGTTAACCACCGATCACATCAGGGATCTTTTTGAAGAGGGAGTGAGCATCCTGACTTATTTCGGTCACTCCTCGGCCACTACCCTGGAGTTCAACTTGGATAACCCGCAATCTTATAATAACCCGGGAAAGTATCCTGTGTTTTTTGTAAACGGTTGTAATGCCGGTAACTTCTTTACATATTATCCTCAGCGATTCCTCGTTAATGAAACGCTTTCGGAAAAATATGTATTGGCCAAACAGCGGGGAAGTGTGGCCTTTATGGCCAGTACCCACTTTGGTATCGTCAATTACCTGAATATCTATCTGAATAACTTATATAACGTCATTGGTAAAAAAGATTATGCCCATTCACTGGGTGAGATCAACCAGATGTCGCTGCAGGCGCTGATCGACGCTACCGGGCCTTTTGATTTCTATGCCAGGATGCATGCCGAAGAGATTACCCTGCACGGCGACCCTGCCCTGAAACTGAATGTGCAGCCGAAACCGGATTATGTGATTGAAGAAAAACTGATCAAAGTAAATCCGGCGTTTATCTCCATTGCAGAAGACAGTTTCCTGTTGTCAGTGAAAGTTGTGAACCTGGGTAAGGCAGTGTCGGATTCGGTTACGCTCCAGGTAAGGCGTACCTTCCCGGATGGAACCAGCAAGATCATTTATACTACCAAGCTGCCTGGCATACGCTATTCTGACTCCATCGCCCTTAATATCCCGATCGTAGCCACGCGCGACAAAGGAAACAACAAGATCACTGCCACTATCGATTCTGATTCAAAGATCGATGAGATGGCGGAAGACAATAACTCGGCCACCAAAGAACTCTTCATTTATGAAGATGAAGCCAGGCCGATCTATCCCTATGCGTTTTCGATCGTAAATACACAGGGACAGAAAGTGTATGCTTCTACTGCCAATCCGTTTGCAGGCACGAAGAGCTATGTGATGGAAATGGATACCACGCAGAATTTCAATTCACCCCTGAAGGTTACTAAAACAGTGAGCACAGTAGGCGGTGTCATGGAATTTGTACCCGGTATCAATTACGCCGACAGCGTGGTTTACTACTGGAGAGTGTCCCTGGTGCCTTCGGCAGGAGGCGACTATCATTGGAACAGTTCCTCATTCGTTTATATCCCAGGTACCGAAACCGGGTTTAACCAGTCACATTTCTTCCAGCATCTCGAGTCTGATGCCTTGCGTGTATCGTTGGATCCCGCAAGCCGCCAGTGGAAGTATGGAAATAATACAAACAGCCTGTTTATTCACAATACGGTTTATCCGACCGGTTCGGATCAGCAAAGTGCTTTTGTGATCACCGTAAACGATCAGACCATCATCGGCCCGGGATGTAACTACAACGAACTTATCTTTAACGTTTTTGATCCGCTTACTTTCAAGCCCTGGAAAAACGACTTCTCCGGTCCAACAGGCTTATATAACAGTTTACGCGCTACCTGCGGAAGCCAGCGGGAATATAATTTCCAGTATCTTTTCTCAGACAGCGCCAGCCGCAGAAAGGCAATGGACTTCATGGACGCTATTCCCAACGGCGCCTATGTGGTGGTGAGAGCAAACGCCAGTCCGACAGTTGGAGGTAGTGTGTTTGTAAACAAATGGAAAGATGATACTACCCGCTATGGGTCCAACAATTCCCTTTACCATAAGCTGCTGTATGCCGGATTTACCGATCTGGACAATTATAATAAACCAAGAACTTTCTCTTTCCTGTACAGAAAAGGAGATCCGACTTTCGCCCCTGTATCACAGTTTTCGGACAGTATCTTTGACAAGATCACGCTGCCTGCCATTTGTAACACGCCCGATACACTGGGTTATATCACTTCGCCCAAATTCGGACCGGCCAAGCAGTGGAAGAAACTGCAATGGGGTGGCAGCAGCCAGGAAGATCCGACTGACGACAGACCGGTCATTGATGTGATCGGTATAGATCAGTCAGGCACCGAAACGGTACTGTTCCAGGTAGATCAGAGCAATCATGATTTTGATATTTCGCTGATCCCGGCTTCCACTTATCCGTTCCTCAAATTGCGGATGATGAACCTCGACTCGACGAAGCTGACACCTTACCAGTTAAAGTACTGGAGGTTGTACTATGATGGCTCGCCGGAAGGCACACTGGCTCCCAATGTCTATTTCTCCTGCAAGGATACATTCGAGATCGGCGAACCGCTCAAGTTTGCGGTGGCCTTCAAAAATATCAGTGCCCTGCCATTTGACAGTGTAGCTGCCAAGCTGATGATCATTGACAACAGCAACCAGCAGCACCTGATACAATTACCCAAGCAGAAACCGGTGCAGTCGGGCGATACCCTTACGCTGAGATTTGACCTGGATACGAAGGATTTCCCGATGAATAACATCATGTATGTGGACCTGAATCCTGACAATGATCAGCCAGAGCAATACCATTTCAACAACTTCCTGTACAAGAATTTCTATGTTCGCCCCGATAAAACCAATCCATTACTGGATGTTACTTTCGATGGCGTGCACATTCTCAATCGCGACCTGGTATCAGCGAAGCCGCATATCATGATCAAACTGAAAGATGACGCGAAATACCTGCTGCTGAACGATACCGCGCTCAGTACCGTGCAGATCAGGTATCCCGACGGTTCTCTGCACAATTTCAATTTCGACAACGATACCCTGCGCTTTATTCCTGCATCCAATGGCGCAGACAATACCGCTACAATAGATTTCTATCCTCAGTTCCTGAAGCAGTTCAGCCCGGATGGAGATGAATACGAACTGATCGTGAAAGGAAAAGACAAGAGCGGAAACAAAGCCGGTCAGATAGAATACCGGGTCACATTCAAAGTGATCTCCAAGCCGATGATCTCAAACCTGCTGAACTACCCCAACCCGTTCAGCACGTCAACAGCCTTCGTGTTCACCATCACCGGCAGCGAGCTGCCGCAGAACATGAAGATCCAGATCCTGACGGTAACCGGCAAGATCGTTCGCGAGATCACCATGAACGAACTGGGCCCAATCCATATCGGAAGAAACATCACCGACTTCAAATGGGATGGTACTGACCAGTACGGGCAGAAAGTTGCCAATGGTGTTTACCTCTACCGGGTGGTAACCACGCTCAACGGCAAGCAAATGGACAAGTACAAGGCGGAAGGCGACAATACCGACAAGTATTTCAACAACGGCTACGGAAAAATGTATTTGATGCGATAATTCCTTATCTCGTAATAGGAAAAGGCCCCGCTACGGCGGGGCCTTTTTTATTTTCGTTATTTTTGCGACTTGTTTTATCGCAAGAACTATGGCAAAAATTGGTATCAACATAGCAACAGGAAGTTTGCAGCAGCAGGAAATGATCGTGGGCATTGACCTGGGAACCACCAATAGCCTGGTGGCTATCATACACCCCGAATCCAGGATGCCCGTTGTACTGAAGGAGCATGACAGCTCAAGCCTGGTTCCCTCCGTGGTGCACCTGGGCGATGCCAATGAAATTACCGTGGGCGATAGGGCCCGGGAGTACATGGTATCGGACCCTCAGAACACCATTTTTTCGGTAAAGCGCCTCATGGGGAAATCCTACAATGATATCAGGGATCGCGCCCCGGCCTTCACTTATAAAATTATTGATGATAATGACGACAGGCTGGTAAAAGTGCAGGCAGGAAACAAGTTCTATTCGCCCATCGAGCTTTCGTCTTTTATTTTAAAAGAGCTGAAATCGCGCGCCGAACACATCCTGAAAACCCCGGTCTCCAAAGCGGTGATCACCGTTCCCGCTTATTTCAATGATGCACAGCGCCAGGCAACCAGGGATGCCGGAAAACTGGCCGGGCTGGATGTATTAAGGATTGTGAATGAACCTACCGCAGCCAGCCTTGCTTATGGACTCGGGCTGAAAACTGATGATGCCAAAACAGTGGCGATCTATGACCTGGGCGGAGGTACTTTCGATATCTCCATCCTTTCCATTACCAACGGGGTTTTTGAAGTATTGTCCACTAACGGCGATACCTATCTCGGAGGCGATGACTTCGATTTGCTGCTCGGCGAGTTGATCGCTCAGAAGGCGGGTTTGGACAAGGCCAGGATCCATGAAGACAAATCACTATCTGCCCGTATCCGTACGCTGGCCGAATCAACCAAAAAATCACTGAGCGGACAGGAAACTGCAGAGATCGGGCTCAATGGCTCCGTCTTCTCCGTCAGCCGGCAGGAATTTGAATCGCTTATTCAACCGGTAGTCATGCGAACCATTGATTGTTGCCGGAATGCGCTAAAAGATGCCAAACTGAACAGCTCGGACATAGAAGAAGTGGTGATGGTAGGCGGTTCGGTACGCGTGCCCCTGGTAAAACAGCTTGTCAGGGAATTTTTTGTAAGGGAATTGAATGATTCCGTCAATCCCGATGAAGTAGTGGCACTGGGCGCGGCCGTTCAGGCAGATATCCTGGCCGGAAACAACAAAGATTTCCTGCTGCTGGATATTACACCTCTTTCACTCGGCATTGAAACCATGGGAGGACTCATGGATGTGCTCATTCCCCGCAATTCAAAAATTCCGTCGAAGGCGGGGCGACAATATACTACTCAAAAGGACGGTCAATCCGGGATGCGTATTTCTGTTTACCAGGGCGAAAGAGACCTGGTGAAAGACAATCGCAAACTGGCCGAATTCAACCTCACCGGTATCCCGGCCATGCCTGCCGGCTTGCCCAAGGTGGAAGTTTCATTTCTGATCAACGCAGACGGTATTCTTCTGGTAAAGGCCGTTGAACTGCGCAGTGGTGTTCAGCAAACCATCGAAGTGAAACCGCAATACGGCCTTACAGATGCCGAAGTGGAAAAAATGCTGCTGGATTCCATTACACATGCAAAAGAAGATATAGCCATCAGGGCCCTGACCGAAGCAAAAACAGAGGCCGGTCAATTGATTGAAACAACCGAAAAATTTATTGAGAAACATCAACCCCTCCTTACCGATACCGAAGTATCCCAAACCCGGACGGCTATCCTTCAACTGAAAAACCTGTTGAATTCCTCAGATAAAGACGCCATTCAGGCGCAGGCAGAAAAGCTCAATGAAATATCCAGGCCGTATGCTGAAAGGGTAATGGATTCAGCCATATCTGCTGCAATGGCCGGAAAGAACATCAACAAGCCTATTTAACAGCGCGAAAGCCGTCTTCTACAGATTCTCCCCTTGGTTGAAGCTGGTCGCAGGGAACGATGGAACAGGGTTGACCCATTCCACTGCAGGGCGCGTCCGCTTTCGGAAAGCCGATGAGGATACCTTTACAGTGTTCACGTGATATGTCGTAGGATTGAATGGAAGCCGGTGATAAAAGCTGGCTGATGATATTTTCTTCCCGGCTGGCTTTATATGCGGCAAATCCCAGCAGCCCAAAGGTGAATGCATTCATTAAAATGGCGGGGTTAAGTACGGATAATTTATCGGGAAGCGATGCCTGCAACAATCTGAATGCTACTACGGGTAACAACAGCAGGTAAGCCCAGGCAAACCGCGGATCGGGTGCGCGCAAAAACCACAACAACAAACCGACCACCGAGGTTAGCACGGTGATTTTCCAGGCCTGAGACAAAGTAAAAAGTTTTTTACTGTTCAGCAGGACGATCAGCAGCGATACCATTGCCAGCACGATTGAAATCTGATCCGATCCATGCAGGTGCGACCACCAGGAAGGAACCCATTTGGAATAGGGCATTGCCAGTATAGAGTCAACCTGTTCGTAGTTGATGTCGCCGACCCGTGCGTAAGCCGTGATGTATTTTTCCTGCAAGGCAGCCAGTGAGGAATCATAGGCCCAATCCAGTGAAGAAATTCTGCCCCACGCAGAAGGATAGAACAGATAGCCGCTGGCAATAACCGATCTCAGGGCAACCGGTAAATAGATGATCAGTCCGGCCATTCCCAAGGCAACCGTAGACCAGAATCCTTTCTTCTTCCACCATTGAATTTTGCAAAGGACAGCAGGAATAATAAACGGAATGCAGAAAAGTTTGATACTGATAGCCATCGCGAAAAACAGGAAGGCGATCAGCCAATGGCCGGCATCGGAGTGCTGCTCTTTGCATAAAAAATAAATACCTCCCAGGCTGAAAATAGCAGCAGGAAAATCAGGACTTGCAGAAATGGCCGTCAGCCGTATCTGTGTAAAACAAAACCAGCCTGATACCAGAATAAACAACCAGGCTACAGAAGAAAGTTTATTAGTGGCGAACCTGATTCCCGAAATTTTGGAAGTGAGGAACAGGATGAACCAACTTAACAGTGTCAGGTTTGCTGCATTGTACCCCGACAATCCGCCCAATAAAAACTTGGGCGAACTGAGAGCTGCCGTAACAAACCAGGAGCTCTGGATACCATACCGGTTGTTGAGATGCACAATTCCCGGTACTGCCTGGTAATTCTTGATCCAATTGATGACGGGTGCATGATAGGCGAGCGTATCGGGATGATAAATCGAAGCAGACCCCATCAACAACAATACGAACAGCGATATTGCCAGGAATGCTATCGAAGAAAATCCAGCGATATTTAAAAGACGCCATTGTTCCCGTAGCGCTACCCTCGTTTCTTTTCGAGTAAACAGCACCAGGGAACTAAACGGCAGAAGGCCCTCAAAAATAATATTGGAAGAGCCCATCAGGCCAGTCAAGCCAGCGAATGTTGTGAGCAGTATCATCCCCATTACGCCGTGAATGATCAGGCTGTCTTCCTTTAGCTGATGACGGGTAATTTTTTCCAGTAAAATATTTCCCCAGTTCCAACAGGCCAGTGAATTGATCAGTATGGTGAGGAATAGCAAAAGCATATTATTTTTTTGTTCCAATTACTATGGAGGAAAGTCCGATGGACCTGAATAGGAGTGTATCGGCTATCCTGGCCAATGGAACGATCTGGTTGAAGGCAGTCATCTCGGATTTATGCAGGGCAGACTGCCCCATCCATTTTCCCATCACCAGCCATCCCGCTATGCCGGCGGCATTGAAATATGTTTTGTGGGCGATATCGAATTGCCCGGTAGCCATCATTACCGAAGCAAGGGTAGATGTAGTATATCGCCTGTAATGCCCCAGTTCCTTATCCATCCTGCAATATAACCAGGAATAGGAGGGAGCGAGCAGCAGCAGTCGGCCTCCGGGCTTCAGCATCCAGGCACAATTCGCTGCTGCCAGCTGATCGTTGGCCAGGTGCTCGATCACATTCAATAAAAAAACAGTATCGTAGCGTTGCTGATGTTCACGGTATGTTTCCTGGAAATCGGGGTGCTGAAGGTCAATGGAGTAAAAGCCCCTGGCAGCGGGGAGTTGTCCGAACTGATCTTTCAAAGAAGAAATGTAAGCAGCATCGTAGTCTGACAGATACACGGAATCAAAGTCACGCAAAACAAACCGGGAGATATTGCCGATGCCGCTTCCGATCTCCAGGATGTCTCCCTTCAGCCAGGGATGGATGGTTTTATACATCCATTCATTGAAGCGGTGGGCCCCTGAAATGATTTCAAGCGTCTGTGCCCCTACCGGATCTTTTGCTTGGCTGCTCATTTTCGGGCAAACAGGTTGTATTTGAAAATGCAGTAGATCGTTTTGAATCCATCCCGCCAGGTGATCTTCTTACCCTCTTCATAAGTGCGGCCATAATAAGACACCCCTACTTCATAGATCCTCACGCGAGATACCCTGCTGATCTTGGCCGTTACTTCGGGCTCAAATCCAAATCTTTTCTCTTTTAGTTGAATCTGATCAAGAACCTCTTTTCTGAACATCTTATAACCCGTTTCCATATCCGTCAGATTCAGTTGGGTAAAAAGATTGCTCAGGAAAGTGAGAAGCTTGTTTCCGATGGTATGAAAGAAAAACAACACCCGGTGTGGTCCTGATCCGCGAAAACGGGAGCCAAATACCACGTCTGCATGGCCATCCAGTATCGGTTGCAGGAGCAGCGTGTAATCTTTTGGATCGTATTCCAGGTCAGCATCCTGGATCACCACGATGCTTCCGGTACATATTTTCAGTGCCGTATGGATGCAGGCACCTTTGCCCTGATTGTGTTCATGCTGGTGAAAAGTAATACCCTTTTTCCCGGCCGCATAGTTTGCTGCGATCGCTGCCGTACCATCTGTAGAACGATCATCAACCAGTATGATCTCCCTCTCCACATGCAGTGGAAGCGAAGTGGAAGATACCTTGTCAAGAACCTGTAAAAGGCTCTTTGCCTCATTATAGCAGGGGATGATTATGCTTAGTTTTTCCAAGTCACCAATTATTGCATGAAGATAATGAACCTCACTTATTTAGCCAGTCTGAAACCGTCATCTATCCGCTGCCCGCGACATTCCAGCCGGGGGTCGACAATATAAAGACAGGGCAATTCGGTATCATAACAACGGGGATTCCAGTTGTCGAGTATCTTTTCCGGAATATGCATGTTGATATTACCAATTCGTATGGTTGAAACCGGCGGTGTTGGCAATGTTGCCGGATTCACCGTATTGCGATAAACAGGATCGCGCCATTTCTGCACGGAAAAAAGCAGCAGCACTGCAAAGAGGCTTGGCGGAAAATACCTGACAGGAATTTTTTCGGTTAAACGGAAAAGCGGCTCTGCCGATTGCAACAGCACCAATACCAGCACCAGCAAACTGCCGTATGCAAACCGAGGATCGGGCGCGATAAAAAACCAGGAAGCCAGTTGTAACAACATAACGCCGATAAAAAAGTGAACAGCCGGCGAAGCATCCCGCACTCGCTTTTTCCATTGCAGCCAATAAACAATCAGCCCTGCCGCGGAGGCGAGTACCAGAGGTTTGTCATATTTAAAGAGGTATTGAAACCATTTGACAGTCCATTGGGGAAAGGCCAGTTGCCTGGTTTCCTCAAGATTCATGTGCATTACGTTAACCCGGTTGAAATATTTGATGAAGTCCTGCAGTTGTGTAATTATGGCCCTGTCAACTTTCCAGTCGGGTTTAAACCAGTCGAAGGCGGCAGACGGGTAAAACGGATAGCCGGAAAGAAGAATGTTTCTTGCGAAAAAGGCACCCAGTATCAGGCAGGCCACAAACGGAAATGCCAGCAGGGGTTTCCATTTTTTCTGTCGGATCAATCCGGCGAGCACCCAAGCAGAACAAAGCAAAAGCGGGTAGTTGATGATCCTGACGGTAAAAAGCATCACCGGCCAGTACAGCCATTCGAAGCGGGGAGTGGCTTTTTCAGAACAGGTCCAAGCAAACAGAGTAAAAACACAAACGGCTGTAATGAAATCGTAGTTGGTATTGGTGGCACTGCCCCTGATCATGGGCCAGCAGAACAAGATCAAAGCTATCAGCAACAACCATCCTGTCCGGTGGAGGGAAAGGGAATGGATCCTGGTAGACTGCTGCAGGCAAAAAAGCAAAAACCAGAAGGAGAGGCAGCCGTTCAGTGCCGTGAAATGGTCTCCGGATCCGGTTGGAAAGAGGAAAAAACTGATGGCTGTAAACCAGGAAGAATTAAATCCGAATCTTTCATGAAGATTGGCGATGCCCGGAACCGTACCGTATTCGTGAACCCAGCGTACCATCTGGATATGGTAGCTATGAGTATCGTCCATCGTAACCGGACCACTATTCAGCACCAGGATCAGCAGCCAGGCCGCCGCAGCCATCAGCGAAGGCCAGAAGGAGAGGGGCCCCGGGATGCGAAATACTTTGCGAATGGTAGGAACCAGTGTTTTTCGCCTGAAGATGGCCAGCAGAACAATGCCGGTCAGGGTGGAAATGGTTGAAGTACCATTCACTGGTACAAAAAGCGACAGCAACTGTGAAAAACACGCGATGGTCAAAAGACCGGTAAGCAGGTAAACCAGCCAGGGACGATTTTTTTCTTCCCTGTCAGCCACTTCATATACCAGGAAGCCGGTAAGCAGGCAAACTGTGGAAATAAATACCTGAATAAGCAGTGTGGTGATCATGCCGGAAGCAAATAAAAACTATTATTATCATTTGTGAGCCAGCAATTTTGGTGTTTTTAAGATGGTATTGGTGGTGCAACAGCGCTTGTGCTAAAGAGCAAATCAGGGCATCTGGGGTATTCTGTAATTTCCATTTTCATGGTATTGCAAGCCCCAATAAAAAAGTTTAAATTAGCGGCTCCAAAATCTGGTAACGTATTTTTACGAGTTGCCAAACAATTTTCCTCCCTGAAAGCCGTTATCTAACTTATTTAGAAGCAATAGGTTAACCTCAAACCACAAAAGAAAACAGATGACTATTCTAGGCATTTCTGCGTTTTATCACGATTCCGCAGCTGCTATCATCCGCGATGGTGAAGTATTAGCTGCTGCACAGGAAGAAAGATTCACCCGAAAGAAACACGATCCGGGATTTCCTGTTAATGCTGCCCGTTTTTGCCTTCAGTATGCCGGCTGTACCATCAATGATGTAGATGCTATCGTTTTTTACGATAAGCCTTTGCTCAAGTTCGAGCGTTTGCTGGAAACGTACTATGCGTACGCTCCCAAAGGTATTCGTTCATTCATGATGTCTATGCCCGTTTGGCTGAAAGAAAAACTCTTTCTCAAAAAGCTGATTTACGAATCACTGAATGAGATCGGGCCGGTTGATAAGAAAAAAGCAAAACTGCTTTTTCCCGAACACCACCTTTCGCATGCGGCCAGCGCATTCTATCCTTCCCGCTACGAAAAAGCGGCTATCCTTACCATCGATGGTGTGGGAGAATGGGCTACCGCTTCGATTTGCCTGGGAGAAGGAAACAATATTACTATTCTGAAAGAGCTTGATTTCCCGCATTCGCTGGGATTGTTATATTCTGCCTTTACTTATTTCTGCGGATTTAAAGTGAACTCCGGCGAATACAAACTCATGGGCCTGGCACCTTATGGCAATCATGAATCGCCTGATGTGGCCAGGTATGTGGATATCATCAAATCCAAACTGATCGATTTGAAGGAAGATGGTTCTGTTTTTCTGAACCAGGAATACTTCAATTATGCAACAGGATTGAAGATGGTTTATGATGATAAATGGGAAGCACTGTTTGGATTTCCCAAAAGAGCGGGAGAGTCGATGCTCGACCAGCGTCATTGCGACCTTGCGCTCGCTATCCAGCTCGTAACCGAAGAAGCCGTGCTGGCGATGGCACGTGAGGCCAAGAAACTTACGGGGGCCGATTACCTGTGTATGGCAGGTGGTGTGGCGCTGAACTGCGTTGCCAACGGAAAGCTCGACGATGCAAAAATCTTCAAGCAGGTATTCATCCAGCCCGCAGCCGGTGATGCCGGTGGAGCCCTGGGTGCAGCCTATGCCGCTCACTATATTTATTTTGGCAAGGAAAGAAAAGTGGATCCCAATAAAATGGACGCCCTTCACGGATCTTATCTCGGCACAGAAACAGTGGAGAGTGAAATACGTACCGTGGCCCGTAAATACAATGCGCCCTTCGAATTTGTGGAAGATGAAAATACACTTGCAGAGAAAGTGGCAGAATTGCTGGCTACCGGTCATGTGATCGGATGGCACCAGGGCCGCATGGAATTTGGACCGAGAGCCCTCGGCGCACGCAGCATCATTGCCGACGCGCGTAACCCGGAGATGCAGAAAAAACTGAACCTGAAAATCAAATACCGCGAGGGCTTCCGTCCTTTTGCACCGATTGTACTGGCAGAAGAAGTATCCAACTATTTTGAGCATACGGATATTTCTCCTTACATGCTTATCGTAAAGCCCGTGAAAAAAAGCAGGCAGCATCCTTACCCTGCCGATTTCAAAGGGAAGGAAATCCTGGAGAAATTATATTTCCTCCGTAGCGATATGCCGGCCATTACACACGTGGACTATTCCGCACGTTTGCAAACCATCCACAAGGAAACCAATGAAAGATTGCACAAACTGCTGCAGGCTTTCAAGAGCAAGACCGGCTACCCGGTACTCGTGAATACCAGTTTCAACGTTCGCGGCGAACCTATCGTAAACACGCCCGAAGATTCATACCGGTGTTTTATGAGAACCGATATGGACTACCTGGTTGTGGGCAACTTTATCTTCGATAAGAAAAAGCAACCCGAATGGCTCGAAAAAGACGATTGGAAAACAGAATTTGTACTTGATTAATAGAAAGGAATTGTACAAAAACCTTTTTTAAACTTATTAAAACCAATTTTATGGACTTTTTAAAAGACTTATGGCAATTCCTGAAAGCCAGGAAAAAATGGTGGCTGGCACCATTGATCATTGTATTGTTATTGATCGGCGTTCTTATCGTATTGGGCGGTAGTTCAGCCATTGCTCCATTCATTTATACTCTATTCTAAAACTCTATGAACAGGCAAAAAAATCTGGAAACCATCCTCGTCCTGGTGTTGGCATTGGGAGTATTTTACTGGTTTGGTCACGAAAAAAACCCGGAAAGGGCCAAGTACCTGCTACTGGCAGCCCTGATCCTGGGATTGATCGGGTTATTCATTCCTTTTCTGGCAGAAAAAATTCACTGGGCCTGGATGAAACTGGCCCATGTCATGGGATGGGTGATGAGCAAGGTCATACTCACCATCGTTTTCTTTGTGTTCCTTCTTCCCATCGCGTTGCTCGTTCGCGCGTTTGGCAAAGGAAGCGTGAAAATGACAAAGGGAGGAGAGAGCTATTACAAGACCAGGAATTTCCTTTACAACAAGGACAGTCTCGAGCATGTGTGGTAACAAGTAATTACCTATTGAATACAAAACCCCGCTATGGCGGGGTTTTTTTTATTCGTTTTGAGAAGATCGATTTTTTCAGGATGTCAATTGCAGATGGCGGTTTACGTATTTGCCCACCATATCGAATTCGAGGTTTACCAGGTCGCCCGCTTTCAGTTCGCTGATATTGGTATGATGAAAAGTGTAGGGAATGATGGCTACCATGAAGCGGTTTCGGGTTACATTAAAAATGGTCAGGCTGATCCCATTCAGGCTGATGGAGCCTTTTTCAATGACCAGTGACGCAAACTGTTCCGGAAATTCAATAGTATACTCCCAGGAGCCATCTAGTTGCCGGGCGTCGATGCAGGTGCCGGTACTGTCTACATGCCCCTGTACAATATGTCCGTCCAGCCGCCCATTCCATTGCAGACAGCGTTCGAGGTTTACCAGTTGCCCGGGTTTCCATTGACCCAGGTTGGTTTTTTTCAGGGTTTCTTCGATCGCGGTTACCTGGTGAAGTTGATTATCAATAGTTTCGACAGTGAGGCATACTCCATTGTGCGACAGGCTCTGGTCAATTTTCAAGGCTGGCCCCAGCGGAGATTCGATGATAAACTGGCGATTGGAGCCCGATTCCCTGATTTCGCGGATCGTGCCTGTGGCTTCGATAATTCCCGTAAACATGCTGCAAAATTCGGAAATTTGCCCTTCAATTTCGGTTTTTCAATTTTAGGGTCTATATTTGCGTCCCTTAAATACTCAAAGGAGGTATCATAATATGCTGATCATCGATTCAAAAGATTGCGAAAACATCGACAAGGCGCTTAAGAAGTACAAGAAGAAGTTTGAGAAAGCAAAGATTTTGCTTCAGTTGCGTGAGCGTCAGTCTTTCACCAAGCCTTCAGTAAGGCGCAGGGGACAGGTGTTGAAAGCTGTTTACAAGCAACAGATCGCCAGCGGAAAGATCGAGGCTTAATCCCCTCCGCCAGGCTGAAATATATTTATAGCTGCAAAGTTTCAATAGCTTTGCAGCTATTTTATTATATGCTCGAGCCGGTTCAGTCCTTTATTGATTACCTCCGTTTTGAAAAGCGATATTCTGCTCATACGGTCCGTTCCTACCAGGATGATCTTGGCCAGTTTACCGGGTACCTGCTGGACCAGTTCTCGATTCAGGCCATCGAGGAGGTCAATGCCTCCCTGATCAGAAGCTGGCTGGCTTCCCTGCGGGAAAAGGATATCTCCCCCCGCACTATCAACAGGAAAATCTCCACTCTTAAATCCTTTTTTAAATACCAGTTGCGTACCGGGCGCCTCCTGCAGACGCCCATGACCAATATTATTTCACCCAAATCCGGCAAAAGGCTTCCTTCTTTTGTGAAGGAGGACGACCTGGGCCAGTTGCTCCAGGCCCTGCGGTTTCCGGAAGACTGGAAAGGGCTGAATGCCCGGATGCTCATCACTATGTTTTACTGCACCGGCATGCGCCTGAGTGAATTGATCCAGCTCAAACCGCAGCAGGTCGACACCTCCAAAGAGGTGATCAAGATCCTCGGAAAGGGAAACAAGGAAAGGATCGTACCTGTTTCGCCCGAGCTGATTACCCTGATCGGGATGTACGAAAGCGAAAAAAAGGCCCTCTATGACGGATCTGCCGAAACCCTGCTGGTGACCGAAAAGGGCAGGAAAATGTATCCCAAATATGCCTATCTGCTTGTAAAGCAATATCTCGCCGATATCAAGACACTCGAGAAGAAAAGTCCGCACGTATTGCGGCACAGTTTTGCCACACATCTTACCAATCATGGCGCCAGTCTGAATGCAGTTAAAGAGCTGCTCGGGCATGCGAGCCTTGCCTCCACCCAGGTATATACTCATACGACCATCGAGAAGCTGAAGGAGGTGTATAAGAATGCACATCCCCGCGAACAGGGAAGTTGATTTTTTTGGACAGTCTTGCAATAAAATTTAGGGCAGTTTTATTTGGAAAAAAACGCCTGTGTAATTAACTTACGAGTAGGTAAGATCAGAAAGAATTTACCTGTACCAGCAAGCTCTTTCATTTATTGTTTCACTGATAAAAAATGCGATTGTTATGAACGTAAACATTCAAACTGTGCGATTCAGCGCCGATGTCAAACTCGTTGAATACGTAAACCGCAAACTTTCCAAACTTGATACATTTCACGACCGCATTATCAAAGTAGATGTGTACCTAAAATTGGATAATGTAGTACATGCTATAAAAGATAAGATCGCAGAAATTAAGGTTCAGGTTCCGCGCCATGAGTTCTTTGTAAAAGCAAGTTCCAAATCGTTTGAAGAGTCATTCGACAGTGCCCTTGGATCGCTGATCAATCAAATCAAAAGGAAAAAAGAAAAGCTGGCAGCGTAGTAAAAAAAATAGTTGAACGGTTCCGCCCCTCCCGGCGGGACCGTTTTTTTTTGTGCCGAAGAGAGGGAAAAGCAATCGGAACCCGTTATTTTCGCGCCGGTATGAGCAATGGGGGAAAAATAATTGCCTGTCGGGTTGCAACACACTGAAAACAAGTAAAAAAAACCAAGGCAAAATTTTTGTATTTCTCAAATTCCTTTACCTTTGCCTTCCCAAAAAAAGGGGTAGTTCTTTGCTTTTGAATCCGTCTGACCCTTTCGGGAGGGATGGAATGAAGCGAGTTTCAGCGACAGTTCAACCGGCCGGAGCCAACAAATAAGGTGAGTGAGGATGGGTTGTTGATGAAAAAAATCGCCACTTTAGCTCAGCTGGTAGAGCAACTGATTTGTAATCAGTAGGTCGTTGGTT
>CAZSAQ010000013.1:38008-140460 GCA_964605065.1 uncultured Chitinophagaceae bacterium | reverse complement strand
GGCAAATCAATGATCATATTTCATTTTCATTCGGAATTCGTCATTCGGAATTCGCGATTCTCGACTCGCTCCCGCTCCCAATAAAGCCTGGACGCAGAGTGCACAAAGAACCACAGAGCGTGTAAAGGAATTGCCAATTCAACGATCATTTTTCATTTTCATTCGCCATTCGTAATTCGTCATTCGTAATTCGCCATTCTCGACTCGCTCCCGCTACCCATTTCATCTCCGTGCTATTGGGTATTTCATGAGTATGTATATACCAATAAATTTGTTGTACCCTGGCTTTTTGAAATCAGATTGAAATACTGAGCGGTGGTGAGGCTTTGAGCGTACTACCCTGTTGTACCAAGGCCGGTTTTTCCATTTTGAAAAGGTCAGGCAGAATTAGTTCCATTAAGAATTTTCGATTCACTATAAACCCCCAGACCCATATGCGGCCCCTTCTTTTTCTCCTGATGATTCTTGCCGGATTGAAAGCTTCCGGTCATTTACAGAGTATAACCTGCAAGGTGGTCCATCCCGAGATGCTGATCACAGACTACAAGCCCGATGAATCCGACATGAATACCTGGTTTGAAGAAAATATATACAGTCGCAAAGTCAGCCAGGAACAGCGGGACTATCTACTACGCAAACTGCGGTTCAACAACCGGGGGGCGGCATTTCTCGACCCGGAAGCCTATACGGCCACAATGAAGGATGAGTGGAAGGGTATCACCGTACGGGTTCGGCGCTGGTTTAAGAACAAGAAATACGGGAAAGGCTGGCTGGCGTTGATCGTGGTTGAATATGGCCAATGGATGTCCGACCACCGGGGAAAAACCGATTTGAGGCTTGTCCCGGAATCGGATGAGTTCTTTATCGCCCCGATAGACGCCCTCGAATGTTACTGGTATTACGACAAATCGCTCACCAAAAGCGAAGCGCGGAACAATGAAGTGCCGCAAATACATATCATGGCGTCTCGCCGTCCTTTCAAAAATGACCAGCGTTATCTTAATATGGCAAATCTGAAAATAAGAGAGATCAGGAGTTTCTCTCCGGCCGCCCTGGAAAATTTACACCAGGCATTGGGAAACGATGACCTGTTTGCGGAGATAAAAGAAATGAGCAGTCCCGAAAACATACACGGCTACCGGCCAAACAGCGACAGTTATGTGTTGCTGTACAAAGATGCCAGCGCTTACTGGAGTATGTACAAACTGACCGCCTTTTCTGTTGCCGAATTTAGAGATGAAAGCGGTAAGGCGTATGAGGTTATCCAGATTCCATTCGAAGAAAACGACGATGTATTCAAAAACAACAAAGAGCTGCTGTTATACCGCGGCAGCACCAACTGGCGTGATTGTTATTATATAGCCGAATTGGGAACGGCAGGTGATATTCCGTTTGGCGACAACATGAGCTATGTGCTGGCGAGGGCTATTCGTCAATGCAAAACAGGCTTTGGCGCCTGGTTGCGCCCTCTATCAGGCCGCTACACAGTGTTGCATGGATTTGGCGGGTTGGGCACTTTCACTACAAACGACTATCGTTTGCCACTGATCTCCGATAACGAGAAAGTCTATTACTTCAGCGACGGCATTCTTGAGAACGAAAGCGATGCGGAAGGAGCTTTCACCAGGGCCAGGAACATACTCGATACCCTCAAGATATTCAAATACGGCACGCTGCAAAAAGGGGGGCTTAGCGAACCGAAGACCAATTCGGGAGGCATCACCACCACCTTGCAGCAGTATACGATTCGAACTGATAATCTCGACTTCGGAATATTTGCTTATAAAATAAAATTCAGAGATAATTTTTTCCTTGCGGGTATCATGATTGTGAGTCCGTATTGAGTAAGGCCCCGCAACGGGTGTTCGTTTATACAAAGAGAGGTGGCAAAAAAGGGGCAGCCATTTTGAAGACCCCCTGGCTTTCTTTTCTTTTTATGCGAGAAACATACCCGCAGCTGACGCCACCTGTATTATTATTGATTTCCCGTTCCCTTGTCCCGTGAGTGAGGGAAGCGGAGCCCTAACCCTGCCTGCTGGAGCTAACTCCCTAGAATAAATGATACAATAAAAAAACCACAGAACTAATTCTGAGGTTTTTGCTCCCCTTATTGACGAAAGATGCAGCTTTTCTGAACTCTGGGAGATCACAATTTTATATAAATCAAAGACTTAGTAATTTCTATTCTCTGATCTCAATCATTTTATCTTTCAACCCATATAGTGACCAAAGCGCTCCAAATCCACAAGTCTTTTCATCTCTGGATCGTTCCCACGGCGAATTTAAACAACGCTCATCAACTTTCAATCCGTTAGTGTTTTGTTCGCAATATTTGTACAGACTACAAGCTGTTTTATTCTTTTGTATCAAAGTCAACAACACCTCTTGAACTGCTAGCAAATGAATTGGATCAATCTTTTCTTCAATTTCAGCTAAGTCATATGGTGCTTTGAAATAACGCTTAGGTGTATTATTATGCAAAGAAGGGTTTCCAAACTGAATTATTATTTTATTCCAATATCCTTGAAATAATTTTGGTTCCCGATAAAGATTTATCATTAAATAGGGGGTTTCTTTTCGTACTTTAAAACCAACACGTAGAAGATATTTGATCCATTCAACAGTGGGCTGCATATCTGGGTGAGGTAACAATTGGCTCAACACATAAGTGGCAGCAGTCATATTCTCCTCATATTGCTCAAATACCTGTACTCCTTTTGCATACATATAATTAACGCCATAGTCAAACATAGCTTCTGCAGACTCTGGAACTGTATTATTTCTGATTAAGTCTTCTAAGATGCCAAAAAATGTTGTACCGGGGAAACCTGACAATAGAGATACATCACAAAGTGCAAAAAGTAGTTCATCGTTTTCCAACAAATTTGTACCCATATATTGACCGAGATGTTGACAAACGCGATATGGATATTCTGACGCTGGTACTCCTTTGTAATGTTTCAATTCCATAAGATATGCCATGGTTTCTGAAACAGCTGTTTCGCCAAAGATATATTTCATTGGAATCCCCTTTTTATCTTTCAAATCCAATTCCAAATGATTCAGAGTAGGGCGATCAGGGTAGATTTTGGAATATAAGTCGTCCTTAACAAACTGATGACCCAATACAATCGTATTGCTGTCATCCATAAGTTGGTTCAAACGATCATCGCCTTGCATAGTTTTGCGAACAATTAATAAATTTCTTTGCTCATCAGCGATAGCCCCATTCAACGGAAGTTTTAATTCATTTTCACCATTCTTTTGAATGTTCGCTATAAATTGACGTAGACGGTCATAAGTACTCCAAATATGCATTTGTCCAAACGAGCTAGTGATATTCTGTAAAAAATGTGTGTACTCATGTACGAACATACCCTTTTCATGATCACCCAATTTATCACTGTCTAACTGTCCAAGATCCTGATCAGTGTTTATGTATATCCTTAAAAAGGAAGTCAGATAACTACCGTATGGCATTGTAAATTATTTTATACAAAGGTAACTTACGATAAAGCTATATAAACCGATAAATGAAGAATTAAGAAGATGTTGTATCCATTTAATAAAATGAGATTGGGTTTAAATAATCATCATTCAAATTTGAAGGAGGTTACACATCTGTGTTTTAAACTCCAGTTTCCTTTTTCAGATTTGTGATGTTTAAGTTAATTTCTGTCCGGATTTTCTCTACTACTTCTTTCGCTTCAGCACCATTTTTATAATGAGCTTGTATATGAGAGTGTGTAAATTGGTCTATCCTCTTTTGTGTTTTTTCTATTTTTACTTTGAAGGCTGATTTAAATACATCTTTAATCATAGAAATACAATTATATAAAACAACAAAATCTGCTCCTGTTTTAGGTATATCATATGAATTTAAGCCAAAAGTAAAAACGGAGGCCTCCCTTTCTTGACTACGTAAATTATGAGCGAGCACGTTATTTCTAAATTTTCTTAAATCTCTCCACTCTGAGATTTTCTTTAATGCTGGTTTAACAGTTTTCTTAATAGCTTTTATTGTTGCATCTAAATCTGGATCTTTTGATTTTACAAAATTATTATACTCGTCTAAAAAGGAAATGGTCTGAATAATAGTAATAGAACATATTGAGACCCATATAGGCAATTCGTCTTTATCCCCAACTTTTCCTGTAATATTTTCAAAAGCTTTTATGTTTGCTTCTATTATGTTTCCTAAAAACTGTAAATGGTATAAGGAAATTTCTACTTCATCAAAGTCTAAGTCCTTAATACTTTTAAGCTCTAATTTACTCATAAATGAAAGTTAGAAATTATTAATGATAACCCCGCAATTAGTCAACCAAGTATGATCAAAATGAGTATACCCATTTTGATTTTTAAACTGGCCATGAGGGTTGGCAATGTGATTTACCCAAACCCAATATCTGGCAATAGTTGCTGCCCTGTTTAACCCTACAAAGTTTGGTATTCCTCCCATTCCGCTGGGAGTAAGGATTTTTGCAAATGTTACATTTGGCCTTACACCGTTTACAATCTGTTCCCATCTGTTATTAAGGTGAAATTGACCATTAAACTTAGTAGTACCATAAACATGAGTTATTGATGGTGTTCTATTTATATACTCAATAATTGATTGATGATTTGATATAGCATTGTTGTTTTCCAAAGCAGAATTAAGATGATTGTCATTATGATTTGGTAAGGGTATTGTTACATCAGATATAATGTCGGCGAAGGTTAGTTTGAATTGTGCTGACAAATTCAATATCTGAGCCAAAACTGGATTACCTGGCGGAAGCCCAACTGTGTCTCTTCTTTGAGTTAGAATGTTGGCATTATTTGAAAGATTTGAAATTACTGGCCAGAAATAGTTACGACCATAAAAGAAATCAGCATTATTCCCCACATTATTCCCGTCATTGTATGTACCCACAATTAGTACCTGTGGTTTGTACGGAGTTACATCCAATATTGCAGAATGTGTTTGAAACCTGTTATCGCCATTAAAATGAGGACATTGTAAAAATATGTGTGGCATTAAAAACTATAGTTCATTCAAAATTACACGAAGTATTATGATAAAAAATAAAACTGGCGGCATTCCCCAGTTTCAGTATAAGTGGCCTGTGAAAATTAAGCCTGTAAATTTAAATCTTTGATTGGTAGCTCTTTGGCGAAACTATCATTTAGGGTTTCAAGGGAGTAACTACTGATCCTCTTTGATTTCTCCACGGAGGCTTAGTATTTAACAATTACAGCGAAAAATTTAAATTTATGAGATTGATCCTGATACTTTGAATTTATAGCCAACTTTTTATTTTACTGAATGAGAAAGAGAACTTCATTGAATTCCACTA
This sequence comes from uncultured Chitinophagaceae bacterium, assembly GCA_964605065.1. GTDB lineage: Bacteria > Bacteroidota > Bacteroidia > Chitinophagales > Chitinophagaceae > Endoryza. Next base: position 135,118 of record CAZSAQ010000013.1, on the reverse strand, counting down.
GGTATTCATCTCTTTTCTTGTCAAACAGATAATCCGAGCCAATTTGTTCAAACACTGACTCCAATTCTTCTTCGGATAACTTCAAGTCATCCTTCTTTAGCACTTCATCACACAATTTTTCAACTAAATTCCAAATGTCTTTATCGCTGAAAAAATCAATTAAAAATCGAAGACAGAATTCTTTTAGTTTTTTTTCATCAATGCAATATTCAATTCTAAAAGCAAAAGCATTGTACTCGAATGAAGGAATATCGCCACCTCCAGATAACCAATCCAAAATCCTATCATTAGCTACTACCTCCTCCTTTTTTTGTTTTATCACTTCTGGACCCAGCAAATAAATGTTTTCACCTACAACTCCTGCAAGTAAGGTTATCGCTAACGCTGTGTAATTTTGTACATCATTTAATCCATATTGCCTAATATGCAGATTTCCAAGATCCTGACCTTTTTTAACTAAGTCTGTACTCACAACAAGTGCCTCCATCGTAATTCTTTGGCGAAATAGTCGCGCAACAATAACGTGACAACATTCGTGAATACAAACCCTTTTGATGTCGATATTAGTCATAAAAAAATCAGTTACCGAAAGATTACTAAAATAAATCTTTCCATGTCATATCAGCATCTTCTGCAGCCTTATTTTTATGTTTCGTTTCAATGGATTGGATAAACTTGATTGTCGCAGTCACATTTCTAAATATTAAAACACTTTCATCATAATTCAAAACCGGATTATCGTGAGCGAAGCTCTTATTATTCCTGACATCATTAAAAGCATCCATTACCTGAAAAGAAAATTGTAATATTTTCTTTGACATTTCGGACTCAATTAATCCTTTTGAATTAATCCCCTTAAAATATTTGCCATATAGAGCATTCACAGTTTCTTCTTTTGTATACGGAACTCCGTGGCTATCGCAAAGTTCTTTTAAGAATTTTATCAAATAAGTATGCAGTCTATCCAAAGCAGCCTCAGGCTCGTTTTGTTCGATACTTTCTTGAATGAGCTTAGCTAATTGATGAAAGTCCTTATCTGAGTTACTTGCCTGAATTGCATCAATATGCTCAATGATTTTGCCTTCACTCAGTCTTTCAGCTAATTTCCAGAATCTTTCTGCTTCGCTTGCATTTGTTTTTTTCCCTTTTCGCTGATCATCGGCTAGTTTAGTTTCATGGAATTGTTTGAAAAGTTTTCCAACCAAATTATCTGGTTCCAACTCTATGAACTTTCTAAGCCGTCTAGCCTTGGATGTTCCGTTTTCACTATATTTTAAATCATTGATATCAAGACCAACTGTTTTACCAATACAATCTCTGAAGGTCCTATCGGAAAACTCCAAAACATACCCTCCGCCCATTCCCAAGAAAGACTCTACAAGATCACTTTCGGTAAAACTCATTTTTGCCATTGAAGTACATTTTGAAACTGAAAACCAAATACCCGAGTTTATAACTTACCTTAAATTTAAAGTAAGACCAAGAATTAAAAAAAGGGTTACACTTATCAAAGTATAACCCTTTTACATTTATATCGCTCCCCCTGCTGGACTTTCCTTGAACCAAATTACTGTTGATTTACAAGCGTTTACCCAAATGGAGGTTTTGGGAGTATCACCCTTCTAAAAAAGTACATAGGAATATATTGACATTATACGACGATTCTTGTAGCCCTGTTTTATGCGCAGCAATCAACCTCACTACTTGTCACGTATCAGAAGGATTGAGCCTCGAAACTTAGTTGATGGCGGGGATTTGGGCCTGCGCCGTGAAAGTGGGGATGGAGTTGATTTGCATGCCTTGCTTACAGATAATTCAGTGCATGTACGGCTTGTCAGAGTAATGACAAACGCTATGCGGCCTAGCGGGCTTCATCAAGGAGGTATCGCCGTTGTAGATCGAGGAAAATCGACACGAGAGGGTCAGATCGTTCATGTAAGGTTCAATGGTGATGAGATCATTCGTCGGCTGGTTAAGCGAGAGGGTCAATGGTTCTTGGTGGCAGACGACCCCCGGATTAGTGAACTAATGATTACAGAGGAAGATATAGTGGAAAAACTTGGAATCGTTACGGCCGGGATTATTTTAATAGATAGTTTTATATCTAAATAGTTGTGTCAGCTGAACGGTTGCTTAATCTTCAACGACGCTAATCTGTGTTGGATTTGATCTCTAGGTTTAGATATTGCTCTCTAAAACTATCTAGAAGACGTGGCTCGTCATTAATTTTTATTGACCAATAAGTCCATCCATTCAAGCTAATTTTGGCAACATACCGTGCCGCCCCACTTAGATACTCGCAAACTTTTTCCTTTCCATTCAAATGCACCGTAATTGACCCATCTGCATTAAGAATACCACGGGCATCTTGCATGCGACAATGCAACTCTAACCCAGGGGTTAAAATTCCTGCATCTAATAGCATCTTTAACGTGACGCTTGTTTTGACGTGTGCTTCGTTGTTTGGTATCATTGCCGTCCGGTCTTTCGACCCGTTTATTCATGCAAATTTATTAAAATCGATTTATTGATCACGCAAATCTCACTGAGTATCAAACCCTATCTTATATTTGTATGGTAATGATAAACGGAAATCAAAAAAACTAAATTATTTAGTAAATGTTTGCTAGTTTTGTATTTTTGTGAATATAATCCTTGCAATTTCTTTTCTTAATGTTTTAATTTGGGAGACCGTCGGTGATCGCCACTGTAATTACACTCCCATTGAGATATATATGAAATACTTAGGTGGCAAAATATATGAAGGAGACTGCTTAAAAGTCATGAAACGGATTGAAGATCAATCCGTTGATATGATTTTGTGTGATTTGCCATATGGTACAACACAAAACAAATGGGATAGTGTAATCCCGCTTGATGAATTATGGAAACAGTATCAACGTGTTATTAAGCCCAATGGCGTTATTGCCCTATCCTCTCAGGGGATTTTTACAGCTCGTCTTATCTTAAGCAATGAACCTTGGTTTAAGTACAAGTTTGTCTGGGTTAAAAGCAAGCCTACTAATTTTTTGAATGCGAGAAAGCAGCCTCTTCGCCAGCATGAGGATATTTGTATTTTCTACGGCAGACAGCCCGACTATAGTCCCGTGATGTCACCTGGAGAACCTTATAATAAAGGTGTTAGAAAGGCGCAATACACGGGTAGTTATGGAGACTTTAAGCCTGTTCAGGTCAAGAGTGATGGAGAACGATTTCCTACTGATACCCTCTATTGCAAAACCGCAGAGAGCGAAGCCGGTGGGAGAGTTTGGCATCCCACACAAAAGCCGGTTGCTTTAGGTCGATATCTAATCAGAATGTTTACAAAAGAGGGCGATACTGTTTTAGATAATGCATTTGGAAGTGGCAGTTTTTTAGTCGCAGCAGCTCTCGAACAAAGAAAGTTCATTGGCATAGAAAAAAACGAAGAAGTACATTTGTTTAAAGAACAACAAATCGATTATATCAAGATTGCTAAACAAAGACTCGCAGAAGTTGAACAGGCATTCAAGAATAAACAAACCCCGCCAGCACTTTTTTCAGAATTACAGCCATCAACTAAAGTAGGGCCCTTAAATCGAAAAGGAATGGTGGATGTCAATTCATTAATTCCCTCTGATATTCAAGTAGCAATATGAGAAAAAGCCTTCCAGCATATAATGAGAGATCGTGGGCTATTGATCTTATCGGTCATATAAAAGGTATCGTTTCACAAAACAATAGATCGATCAAAGATGCCGGAGGCGAACAAACAATAAGAAACGACGGAAGTAGTCTTTTCCCCGATGTACTGTTATTTGGAGATCGTTCAACCGCCCGAATCTTACAGGGGTGGGAATTAAAGATGCCAGATACCGATATTCACGATTACGAATTTCGGAGTAATGCGGAAGTTAAGGCTCGTGCTCTTGGTCTCGACAGTTTCATTCTCTGGAACGTTTCTAAAGCACATCTATATACTCGAGATTCAAGTTCCGATACTTTTTTGTGTGTAAAAGAATGGAATGATCTTGCTGATATTACAACGAGAACTGCTGTTGTTTCCAACCGACATAGATGGGAGACCTTAGCGGCGCAGATCATTAATTATTTGAATGATCTTTTCGACAGAGGCGCGTTAGAAGGCAGACAATTTATCGATGCATATAGGAGTGGTGGAGTTACCGCACTCATCATGGAAAATGCAGGCGATGTTCAGGATGCTCTCACCACTGCGATCAGACAAGACTCTCGATTAAGGGCTGAGTCGATTTTGTGGTGGGATCGATATGGCGCAGAGTATGGTTCCAGCACAATGGAGCAAGCACTTGCTCAAGCTATTATATCAAACTGGATCGGCAAGATTCTATTTGCGCATATTTTACGTGAAACCGATATAAGGGCACAACGTGTGTCTACTATCGGCGATGAGACGACGCCTGACCAAGCATTGGAGATATTTAGGCAATTATCTGAAGATTGTAATTTTTGGACGATCTTCTCAGACAGTATCGGTTTAAGATTTGTTCCTCCCAGGGCATGGGATCAACTTAAACAATTTAACCATCTACTATCGGACTTACGGGTCGGTTCCGTTGACCAGGCACAGCTTTCGGGCATCTTAGAAGCAACAGTTGAGGTTGCGACACGTAAGCTGCGAGGCCAATACCCAACACCTATTGAGCTGGCTCGTTTGTTAGTTAATATATGTATTCGCGATATCGAGAATGATAAGTTATTAGACCCGTGTTGCGGAAGCGGCACTATTGTACGCGCCGCAATGGAACAGAAATTAGCAGCAGGTATAGATGGGGAAAAAGCATCTTCGACAGTTTACGCCTCCGACCAAGACCCACAGGCTATTCAGATCGCAACCTTTGCTTTGGCCAATCCGAACCTCATGCATACGCCGCTTCGGATATTTCAACAAGACGCGTTCACACTGTCTCCAAATACCACTGTAGAATTTAGAAATCCATCAAATGGTACTTTATTCACAGAGGAGTTGGGAACGTTCCAAGCTATCACAAGCAACTTCCCATTCGTTGCGCAAGACGGCCGGAAGCAATACGGAAACGCCTTGCAGAACGTTTTTACGAAAATGTTTGCCGGAAAGGATTTTACAGGCCGAGCCGATGTTGCGGCTTATTTGCCGTTTGCTTTGCATCCATTATTGGAAGAAGGAGGACGCCTCGGGATAATCATTACGAATGCATGGCTCGGTACCGATTGGGGGGATGATTTTTATAACCAGCTTTCCAAATACTATGATTTGAAATGCGTCATCACTTCAGGGGCAGGTCGATGGTTTAAGAATAGTGAAGTGGTAACCAACATTCTAATCATGGATAAGAAGGCCAATGAAGAGCAGCCGAGCGGAAATATCAAATTTATCGTGTTGACCAGGCCTCTTGAAGAATTATCGGATGACGAGACTGTTCGGATAGCTGCCGCTCAAATCGAGATGGGTCAGACTCAAAACGATACGATGACAATCAGAGAAGTCAGCCCTGTGATGATGGAGAGGTTTAGAGCATTCGGCTTAGGGGGGAACGCGCAGTTCGTTAACTGTGACTGGATACTGGATATTCCCCTTGTTCCTTTGAAAAATATTTTTGAAATCAGTAGAGGGGAGCGCAGAGGGCTCAATGCGCTATTCTATCCAGCACCCGGACATGGCATAGAAGGGGAATATATAAAGCCATTGGCGAAAAGTCCTTCCGAATTTAAGAAACTTTCCATGTCTCCAACCAAGGAGGCGTTTTCATGTTCACGATCGGAAGATGAATTAAAGGCGCTTGGACACAACGGAGCGTTAAACTGGATAAATCGATTTAGCACTCCGGCGAACATAAAAAAGCTTTCTAAAGCTAATTTGCGTTGGTACGAAATGAAAACCGACACTTTTGCCGATCTCGCAATGTTCATCAATTATGGGGATCGTCTTTTCGTAGGACGGGTCAATCCTCCATCATTCGCAGATCAAAGGCTTGTGCCGATGAAGCCAAAAGTAGATATCGACCTTGAACTTCATCATGCCCTTTTGAATAGTGCGATCTCAATGTTTATTATCGAAGGGATAGGATTTGGAAGGGGGCTTGGCGCATTGGACATGAATAAAGATCGCATCGAGGATTACATGCACATGCTTGATGCTAGTCGCCTAGATGATGATGGAATTATTAAAATTAAGACGGCATTTCTCCCATTAATGCAACGTGATATTTTGACTGTCGCTGACGAGCTTGAGCAGGCCGACCGGATTGCATTCGACGACGCCATTATCGACGCATTCGGTCTGTCTATTTCGCGAGACGATATTTATAATTCGCTCTTAAGCTTGATGGAAATAAGAAGGACTGCTACTGAGTAGAATCGATACTATCTATATAGTCTGCAAATCGCTGCATCATTTCAATCCTCTGGGGTAGAAAAGTTGATCGGTCATAAGCACGATCATTACCTGATTTAGGCGCATGAGCCAATTGTCGGTCAACAACATCATGCTGGTATCCCAGCTTTTCCTTCAAGATACCCATTGCCAATGCACGAAATCCATGCCCTGTCATTTGACCATTATATCCCATTCTTTTAAGGGCAACCAGTATTGTACCTTTACTCATGGTTTGTCTTCGCTTTGCTTTCACACTTGGGAATATATAATCCCCATTGATGTTCATCTCTTTTAGTTCAAGAAGAATGTCAACTGCCTGTTTAGAAAGTGGCACCACATGAGGTCTTTTCATTTTCATACGTTGAGCCGGGATAATCCAAAGGGATTTTTCAAAATCAATCTCATCCCATTTACCACCGATTAATTCCGCTGTACGAAGAAAAGTTAGCATCATGATTTTGATGGCCAAATAAGTTTGTCGTCTCAAATGACTGGAATAGCTTGTCAAGTCTTTAAGAAATGTTGGAAGCCTATCTATATCGAGTGAAGCAAAATGCTTCTTTTTGTATTTCTTTAAGGCGTGTCCAAGACCATAGGTGGGATCATTGTCAACTCTTCCAGTAACAATTGCGTATGTGAAAATGTGATGACAATATTGCTTCAATCGCCTTGCCATTTCGGGGGCGGTTTTTTCAATTTTCTGTAAGCAGCTTAGAATTGTTATAGACTTTATTGCCTTAGCAGGATAATTGCCGAGGTGCGGGAATAAATATTTCTCAAGGCGATGCAAAACTGTTTGACCGTGTTTAGGTTCCCAAATCTCTATTTGTTTAGTATGCCATTCACGGGCGACTTCCTCGAAAGTCTGTGCGGAGACAAAGGCTTGTATTTGCTTATGTTCAAGTCTTGACAGTACAGGATTTACTCCCGTTTTAATTTCATTTTTTACAGCCAGTTTTTTCTGTCTAGCCTCGTGCAATGAAACTGTCGGGTAAATACCTAGTGATATGCGTTTTTCTTTTCCATGTAGACGGTATTTAAGTCGCCAGTATTTAGCGCCAGAAGGCCATATTTCCAAATAGAGACCTTCAAAGTCAGCAAGTTTATAAGGCTTAATTTTAGGTTTGGCCGCATGACATTGTTTGTCAGATAATGGCATTTACCGTCTCCCTTGCTTAATAGTCGATTCTCGAAGAAAGATAGGTGTATGCGGGAAATTATGTCCCCCATCTTGTCCCCCACTTTCGCTTAATACCAGATGAATGTGAGTAATGGCGAAAAGGAAAGAATACGCACAAGTGCAAGGAAAAATGTCCATTTTTCCTGTTTTAATAACGACAAATAAATCAAGATAAGGTTGTAATGGCTCCCTGGGCAGGATCAAAACAACCTTACCTAACTGCTTACTTTCATTAAAAAGTTTACGATTAAAACTCATCTTGTATCCCCTTTTTGTCCCCCACTTCTGAATACTGCGGGATAACATATAGTGTAGCAATCATTCAATTTCCGTCAATTCATAAATGACAAATGCTGTTTATGCAGTACTTAAAGTATGTTTGAATCATTCGTTGAGGGGAAGGTAGATGCCGCTTAACAGACATCAATGTGGCCACTAGCTTCTAATAGTGATGTCGACACATTGCTGCTCAACAATAATCTGATCGCAGCGTAATACATCCGTATGTTTAAGATGAAAGCGGCCTCAACCGGGGCCGCTTTTTTCATGCGCATGTATTCGACCGAATTAATCTTGCATTCATTTCTGATTTAATTTTTTTGCATCGACATTACTGATGTTTAATGAAAAGCCTTTGGATTGATCATTCTTATCCACTCATAGTATTTCTTGATGATCATTATGTGAACGGAATTTTATTTTAAGATTCGTTGCATACGATTTTCGATAGAAACAATTCTATGATGGAGAAACCAAACATGCCTCTTTCAAAAACCGCAGATGAGTTATTAGACCGGAAGGCCGCAGCCAAATACCTGGGAGGTAATAAGCCTCTCAATCCCGGCACGTTGGCCGTATGGGATTGTACCAAACGCTACAATCTGAACCCGATCAAAGTAGGACGATCAGTGCGTTACCGACGCTCCGACCTCGACAGGTTTCTTCGGTCTCAACTCGAAAAATAAAAAAGGCAGGAAAGGATATGATTTCGCGATCCTCCTTTCCCGCCTCCGATTGCTCAACATGTAACCATCTCCAAGGAGAGATAGAATGAACATTGAACAGGCTAAGAAAGTACCACTTTGCGTAATTCTCGACAAGATGAATTGCCGCCCTTCAAAGGACACCCCAGCAGATGCATGGTATATCTCGCCCCTGCGGCTCGAGAAAACACCGAGCTTCCATGTCAATAAACACCGCAATGTATGGTTTGACCACGGTATAGGCACGGGCGGCAATAGTCTCGATCTTGTCTGTAACTATCTGAAAAGCGTCAACGAGAACCATACACCGTCAGACGCACTTCGCTGGATCAAGAACATGACGGGATATACGCCCATGATCGCGAACGTCGCGACAGTCAACTATGCACCCGTCGACGCAAAACTGATCTTAAGGCATAAGAAGCCGATTGAGCATCCGGCCCTCATTCAGTACCTAGAAAGTCGCGGCATTCCTTTGGATATCGGCCGCGACCTCCTCAGCGAGTTGCGCGTGTACAATGCGGAAACCAAAAAGACATTCTTTACCCTTGGTGTACGGAACGAGGACACTGGATATGAAACCCGCAACCCATTCTTCAAAGCATGTGTTGGCAGGAAGTCCATTACGTTTGTTCGTGGTACGAAGCCGAAGCCAACCGGGATAAACCTGTTTGAAGGCATGATGGATTATTTGTCGATCATAGCCTGCCAGCGCGGGAAGAAGTTCATGGATGATACGATCATCCTGAATTCACTGTCATGCCTCAAAAAGGCATCCCCGTATATAAACAATTACGGTTACAAGGTTGCTTATACCTGGATGGATAATGACGAGGCGGGGGCGAAAGCCGACCAGGCACTCGCCGAGTTTTTCAAAACCCAAAAGGATTTGGAATGCATCCCCATGAACGAATTATATGCGCCTCATAAGGATGTCAATGCATGGCACATGTCCAAACTCGGTTTGAAGGACTAGGCCGATGAAAGCAGAACAAAAGAATCTATTCTCGGTAAGCGAAATCGAATTACTCTACCACAATAAAGTACATCCTAAAGACAGGTTGCAGATCAAGAGCTCGCAATCTGCTTATGATGTATTCCTCAGTATTTGGGATATAAACAAGATCGAGCTTGTCGAACAATTCGCGATCATGTTGCTTGACCGTCAATGCCGCTGCATCGGGGTATCGAAGTTATCTACGGGCAGCACATCGGCCTGTATCGTAGAGCCTAAAGTGATTTTTGCTACGGCCTTGAAAGCACAGGCTTCGGGAATCATCCTCGCACACAATCACCCTTCAGGATATGTCAAGCCGAGTGATATGGATATCGAGATGACACAAACCCTGACGCAAGGAGCAAAGCTTTTGGGCATGTATATTACGGATCACCTGATTATTTCCAGGTACGATTATCATTCGTTTATGGAGAATGGTCTAAAAGCTAAGGGTGTGAAGTGGTCGGCTTTGGCGAGTTAAAGGGTAGGCATCTTTCTTAGCGGCTATGTCCTTGAACGCTTCCTTCAATCCAACTAATTCCAACCCGGACTGACGGCTGCGCATGTTAGATGCGTGGCCGATCAGGGTCTCTTTATCATCGGTATAAAGATGTACTTTATCGCGGCCTCGTGAGACTGACACATAGAACTGTTTCAGGTCTGTTGCCGGAAATGTTGACGCTGGTTGGTAGATGAATATCTCGTCGACGGTCTTTCCTTGTGATGCATGAGAGGTGAGGCAATACCCATAATCGATATGGCCAAACGTCCGAGGCAGTTGGTATAGCTTTTTACTGGTAGGATGTTGGGCGACAATGTTGCCTTTTTTATTGATCGATACGATCTTCAACGCTTGGCCGTTATTCAGGCGCTGTTTATTGTCATCAAAGCCATTGCGGGTAATCCTGATGCTATCACCCTTGGCAAGCGGTATATCAGCTTGCTGATACACCTCGAAGTCCTTTTCTGTTTCAACCGCAAAACCCGCTTCTCTGCCTTGTTCATCCATAAGGCGTAAGAAACGGCCTTCGATATCACGGACGAACCAGGTACTGCCGCGCGACATCCCGGGCTTGTTCTGGTTTATTCTTATCACATGACCTTTCTTGTAATTACGCGGGTCTGATCTGTCGGCCTCCGTCATGTTCGACGGAATAAGCCGCATCACCGTATGATCGGTCTTTCCGATTTTATTTGAACGCTTGAGGGCTTCCCGCACGGCCTCCGTCACTTCCAATCCCTGTTTATGGGTCGGCGAGACGATCAGGGCTGATTTACCCGTCTTAATCGTCTGCACGTAGGAATGTGCCATCGTTTTTGCCTGTTCGCCGGGCTCGACTGATTGTATGAAGCCGAGCGTATCTAGGACGTCAAACCCTTCGGCCACATCGCCCTTAGAAATAGCCTGAACCGCCTTTTTGTAGCCCGCATGCTTCTGACGGCGTATATCGGTCAGGGATGTCGTCCATACGCCTCCAAGGTCTTTTAGAACCCGCAGGGCATCTCCCCTAGCGACGGAAGAATGCTGGCGCGTATCTCCCGACAGAATAAGCCTGGCCCCGAGCCGGTACGCCAGGGCGAGGAGGGCCGTCATGTCTTTCACCCCTAACAGACCCGCTTCATCCACCCAAAGCACTTGATCCTTCAGCCCGTCCTGTAGTTCCCTATCGGTTAACAGCTTTGCGACGGTCTCAGCTGCTGCGAACCCTTCCTCCCGGAGAACGCCCCGTGAGGCTTCAGAACTGGGGGCGGCGACGAACACGGTCTTGCCGGATTGCTCGATCAGGCTGATGGCTGTTTTCATAAGTGTGGTTTTGCCCGTTCCCGCCCGGCCTTCCACGATCATGACCCGATCCTGACGGCTGAGAAGGTCGGCAATGGCCGAACCTTGTTCGCCATCGAGTGGGATAGCGGGAAGGGTCTCATAGAACGGCTTGGAGCCGTTCACGCCAGCCTGGGCGAGACTGATCATGTCCCGTTCCTCCCGGATGATGTCCCAGGTCGTACAGAGGCTCTTGGCGCCTTCCTGACCCTTGTATAGGCCAGCATGACTATCAAACAGCACCTGTATGGCCGCAGGGCTCGTTACAGGGTTACCAATGGAAAACTGAAAAGCTTTGGCAAGAAGACGCCGATCTTGCACAACCGATGCCCGCTCGAAGCAGTGATCGATGGCATGGTCAAGGCATTGGGTCGCATCGCTGGCGGTCGGGGGCTGATCGACAGGTTTCCGTATCAATTTGCGGGATTGTGCCTGGTTCAAGCCCAAGGAGCGGATTTGACGACGCCAGTCCTTTTTAAGGTCATCCATCGTCATGCCCTTTTGCTTGCGGGCCCGGGTGCGCCCTCCAAGCTTATCCAGTTCCTTCGCGTCCGTAATACCGCTGGCCTGGGCTGCTTGCCCGATTTCATCGGTGCGTTTTGAAAAGCGGTCGATGACCTCTTGCGGAACGCCGTCGATTTCAAATGCCGCGTCAGTCTTCCGTATGGTATAACCCAAGGTGTATAATCGGTCTGACAGAACTTTGTGAAACTTTGCCTGATAGTACGGCATGTCGCGCTTGATGTCGCGGAACTGAGCCGCCTTATACCGTTTTTCGCTGTCATCCCACGTCATGTTGAAGGTGAAACAATGGCTGTGCAAGTGAGGGTCGGGAGCGGCGCCATCGACGGGACGGGCGGTTTGATGGATAAAGTCAGCCCACACCAGTTCGCCCGTGCTTATATCCTCGTCATGACCCGCTTTCCGTTTGCGGGTCTTACTGTCATGCTCGATGTCGGCCATGATCTCCGTCACCGAATGCTGAAAGGCGTCCAGGATATGATTGTCTGTTGAAAGAGCGTGCAGGATCGAAACGGATTTCGGGCAATGGAAATTAATGTCATACCCAACTGTCCGCCGCTCCGATTGTCGGGGCGTCAGCTTCTGCCCGTTTTGAGGGTGAGTGTTTTCAGCTAGAGACTCAAAGATGGATTTGGTCGCCATACCGTCAATCCCCAATCGCGCCGCTAATCTGCCCCTGATATGGCCGGGGAATTCCTGCGCATTCACATAGTAGTCGGATTGCCCCAGGGCTTCAGTGAAGTATTTCTTCGCCTGCCGCGCGGAGATGCTTTGAATCATGCGTATCATGCCCGTGTGTATAGCCGTCCCCGATATCTTCGTCAGAAATTCCGTCTGCGGTTAAGGTGCGGTAACGGAGCATGACGCTAATGCTTTGGTGTTTATCCGGGCGAACGCTTGCCGGTATCCGTTTTGAATTATCGCGTCTTACTTGTCATTATCGCAGCATGATCATTCCACTCCTTTCGTGATGAATCTGCATGATTGGTCATGCACGGTGTTACCAAAGGCGCTCACGCCGCCAACCATAATTTTCCCCTCGCTTCGCGATTCCACGCCGCACCAAAATTCAAGTTGGCTTGTTCGCTTATCCTTTGGTTTTCGACACCTCACGACCAACACGCAACACGAAAGGATCAATCATGACTTCAACCGCTCATCATGAAACCGCTTCTGCAGCAAAACGCATCCACCGGGACATTCACCAGGAAGTAACCAACACGATTATCGAACAACTTGAAAAAGGCACCGTGCCTTGGCTCAAACCCTGGGATGACGAAAGCAATGTCTCATTCGATATCCCGAAAAACAATTCAACGGGCAAGTGCTATCGCGGCATCAATATCGTGCTGTTATGGGCATCTGCCTATAAGAACAATTTCGCTTCGCCGGAATGGGCCAGCTACAAGCAATGGCAGTCCCAAGATCAGGCCGTCCGCAAGGGCGAGAAGGGCACCATGATTGTCTATTATGACACTTTCCAAAAGGAAGATGAAAAAGGCGAGATTCAAAAAATCCCCTTCCTGAAACAGTCGGTTGTCTTCAACAAGACCCAACTGGTCGACTACAAACCGGAAGAAAAGGATATTGTCCCGAAAAAGGCGCTTGCCGAACGCATCGATGATATCGAAAACTTCGTATTCAATACCCGGGCGATAGTTGAACAGCCTTATCCCAAAGCATGCTACAATCGTGCGACCGATAAGATATCCATGCCGGATCGTTCAGCCTTCATCGATACGAATAACTGCTCGGCGACAGAAGGCTATTATGCGACCCTTTTACACGAATTGACGCACTGGACAGGTCATCCCACGCGTCTCAATAGGACCTTTGGAAAACGCTTCGGTGACCGCAACTATGCCGTCGAAGAACTGGTCGCCGAACTTGGTGCCGCGTTCTCGACAACCCAATTCGGTATCTCCCGACCGCAAAAGGAAAACCATGCCTCCTATATCGCCCATTGGTTGGATGTTCTTCGTGAGAACAAATACGCCGTCCTTGCGGCGGCCAGCGAAGCGTCGAAAGCAACCGAATATCTACACACCCTACAACCAGCCTAACGAATTTATCCGAAGCCCTGGCGTGAGTCAGGGCTTTTTACCTTGTAAGGTGCTTTAAGCTTTTGTATCTTCAATCATGTCTGAATGTAAACCAACCACAATAGTTCCATTGGAATTGGGTAAGGAGAAGCTTGTCAGCTTAATCGACTTGATTGAGAAAGGCGGAGAAGTTGAAAGGCGGCATATAGAAGCCTTGCTGCCTAATGCTCTTATGACTGTTATCGTTCCCTGTAATGATACTATAATTTCAACGGCCACAATAAAGGTTTCTCGTGACAGTTATCGTAAACGCGTTTTCGGCGAAGCAGGAGTAAGTGAAGAGTATTCTAAATATTCATTTGAATTAGGGTATGTTGTTACAGATGAATCCTATCGCAGAAAGGGCCACTGTAAGGCTGTTATGTTCCACATCATGAATGAAGTCAAAGGTCGCTGTTTGTTCGCAACGACCCGTAAGCCTGAGATGATGAAGCTTCTCAATGAGTTTGGGTTTAGGCAGGTGGGTAAAGAATACAAAGACGGGCTCTTTCTGTTTCTTTACAACTAATATCTATGCAGTCTTTTTATCTTGATATTACGGATGATGAGTTGCAAGCGGTACTCAAGGATAACGATAACATGGGTAAGAATAGCCATGTTGGGAATGTTGCCGTTGCACTTGTAAAACTATATTTCCTTTCACAATACTCCGATGCAACATTCGCTGTGGCCAAAAATGGGGCGGACTTGGAGGTGTCGTATCGTGGCAAAACTGATAGGTACGAGGTTAAGGGTACAGTAGGTAATGATTTGGCTTGGCAGAAGCTAAAAGTGTCCAGTCAAGATTGTTATGAATGCCTCAAGAATGGCATGACTCTCATAAGGGTAACTGGTGTGGGATCAAGGACTGTTGGCTTCCATTTCTTAAAATTCGGGGAGGACTTCGACCTTGTGCCTGAGGTGCGCTATGCCGTCAAACCCATCCGTAAACCCCGAAAACCCAGATAAAGAACACGCATCAGACATCTTCCCTAAGCATAGCTTAGGCATATGAACAGACCTCTCAGGGGTTTTATTATTCTCGGCTTGTCATACCAAGACCGCTCATTACGCCAATCAATAATTTTCGCCTCGTACCGATTCCCCGCCCGACCAAAATTCTTGGTGGCTCATTCGCTTTAATCTTGGTCGATGAACCCTCGATCATTAACCCTAAGGAGGTCACACATGCCTATTATCTATCGCTTTAAATGGAACGATGTTGATGTCGTCATCAAGTATAAGCCTAAGACGTTCGAGGTTTATGAGCGCAATTACGGTACACCGCTAAGCCACATCGAAGTCGATTGCGAGCAGCCGCTTCCAATCACCGAGACGGGCTATCGGTCACACTACATCGCTAATGATGCTTTGATGGCTTATGGCGGAGCCTTGGAGTTCGTTAAGGCCTGGCTTGAGGAGGAGGCTCAAAAACCCGATTGGAAGACATCCCAAGCAAAGCGTCAGCAACTCTGCCTTTTCTGAAATCATCATTAATAATGAAAATGCCCGAGATCATCGGGCATTTTTTATGTTTCAGGATAACAAACCTATTAGATTTCTTCGACCCAACCATCCATATACATCGGCTGATTGCCGGATGTTGCAGCGTCATTATCATTAAACGTATTAAGCATACTTTGAACCATGCCGCTGAATGCCACAGGGTCATTAATGTAGCGGGTATACAAAGCGCTGGTGGGTCCATGAAATGGAACCTTAGTCTGCGCACCCACGGAGAAGTTAATTTCCTTAAAGAACTTCACGCTTCCGACATAAGCACTGGCTTCACGAAAGCTTTTAAAAGTGATTTTGAAAGCGGTGGCGGTGTTCAACTTATCCGATTTGAGGATATTCGGTTTCCCGTCGGGCGCAACCGACGCGCCATAGTCTGACAACACAGCATTGGTAGGAACGAATTGTGTATTGCTGACGGTTGTTTCCACATTCGCACTAGCCGCACTGGTAGTATATCGGATATGAGCGACATAGTTCTTGCCGTTATATTGAAAACGCAACATCATTTCATCGAAACCCTCATTAACCCTGAACAGTATTTCCATGTGTTCGGGTGTGACCGTTATCGCTATCGGGTCAGGATCAGAAGTTGACTTCTTGCATGACAGGAAGGTTGTTGTCGATAAGATGATTGTAAGCAGATACAGTAATTTAATTGGCTTCATATGCGATAGGTTTAGTTTGATGAATGATTGGTAATGGCTCTGAGCAGTTGGATGCTTTGGTTTTCCGTCATACCGCTGGCCAATGTCACTTCCTTGTTGCCGAACAGAAAACAAATTTTGAAGCTTTTCGCCCGAATGCTATTGGCGATACCCTTGCCGGCCGCGCCGCTTATTTGCGTAGCCACTCCCACGACATTTCCCGCAGTGGTGGCAAGGGCTGACGCTGCGCCATAACCCGTGTTTTGAACAGGATCGCTGCTGAATGCGAACACATATCCCGACTTGGAATTGATCTGATTGGATATCTGGCCTCGCGGCGACTTAATGTAAAGGCTCGGTATGTCTACATAAGGATAAACCGATCCACCCAATGAGACGCCATCTTTTTTAAGTGTGAAGGAGCCTGGACGGCGCAGTAAGTTCATGACCAGTATGACGACAGCCGGAATGACGAGTGTAAAGATGATTGCATAGAATATCCCCATCGATAACTTTTCGGTCGGTGTCTGCAAGTCATAGCGACCTGACACTTTTTGATAGGACAAAAAGATACCGAGGATCAGCCCCGGCCATAGCATCGGGACATAGGTTTTTATCCCAAGTTTGGCTTTTCTATACGTGAAGGTTTTTTCACCTCCATTGTTGCTTACGTCGAATGAATAGGCGGCTGTTTTTGTACTCATATATGGATGGTTTAAATGATGATGATTGCAGAGAAGCAAGCCAACGAAATTATTTGTTCAGGAGTAAACCAACCTTCATATACGAATGAAAACGAGACTTTTATGAGCAAAATTGCCGAAGTAGTCCTTTATACTTCAATGAATTAGTAAGTGGGAGAATGGCTTATAATTCCAAAATTCATTCAAAAATAATTGTTGGTTTATATCTGAACAGGTAAGCTATGAATCATGAAACAAGGCGTAGCATATTATCGAGTCTCTACGGAAAGGCAGGGAGACAGTGGGCTGGGGCTGGAAGCCCAGCAGGAAGCAGTTCATTTATTCGCCCGCTACAAAAAAATAAAGCTAGTGCAGGAATTCATCGAAGTGGAGAGCGGCAAGAACAATCGGCGTCCTATTCTTAAAAGAGCGCTTTCATACTGTGCGGGTCATAATGATATTTTATTGATTGCTAAACTGGATCGATTAGGAAGAAACGTGGCATTCATCTCGGCATTGATGGAAAGTAAGGTTCGGTTTATTGCCGTTGACAATCCCGAGGCCAATCATCTCGTGCTGCATATCATGGCAGCGTTCGCGGAATATGAGAGAGAACAGATCAGCCAGCGTACAAAAGATGCCTTACAGGCAGCAAAGCGCAGGGGTGTCAAACTCGGTGTAAATGGTAAAGCCTTGGCCGCTCATAATCGGCAGATGTCGGAGAGTTTTTCCAGAGCCTGTGCATCGGCCATCAGTACAATCAAGTTGGAAGGTTTTATAACCATCCAGGCTATTACGAATGAGTTAAACCGCAGGGGCGTACCGACCTACAGGCCAGGTAGCCGATGGCATAACAGTACCGTCCATGCTCTTCTGAAAAGGCAGGAGGAACTAATCAAAACGAAACCCAAAGGAGAAAATTAACAAAAATAACCTTGTATGACACGACTAGAAATACAAGAGGCGAAGCGCAAACTGGAACAAGCGAGGTATAAGCAAAGGTTACTGCGTAAAGAGATTGATAGGCTCAGAAGGACATTGATAGAAGCGGGCGTCGATCCCGACGCTCCAAAGGTGGACCTAGTGCCGAGGAACCGGAAGATATTTCGCCAATGGAAACAGGGAAAAACCTTCAAGGATATTGCTGTGGTATTCGGCTTATCTACGACAACCATATCATCGGTTTGTAAGAGGGTGGAAAATATCCTGGAAAGGAAGCGTCCAGGTTATAACCGATATAAAAACCTCTTGAAATATCTATCAAAACGGCGCGGCCAGTCCAAATAAGTGCGGGTAGCCTAACGGCTATTCGTCGGACGTCTGAAGGCTAAAGACGGCACGAATGTCGGGGCTGGTAATGCGCCTTGTTAGTATTATTAACCATTTTAGTCTTGTAGGCAGCCTTGTATTATGGTAAAAGCCGGGCAAGAGGTATACGTCATGGGCAAATCAAAAGAATTAACTGACGAACAGTTCTTGGAACAACAAGCCGAATTCCAACGTAAGCTGCTAAAGACAGATACGTTTGAAGACTATATCAAGCTTCATGGAATGGAGCGTGCACAAGGATTCTATGACGCGCTAGAAATGTTTAATAAAGCTATAGAAGAAGTTTACACACGTCAAACATATAGAAATGCAATGGGCGGTGTAACCATATGGCCGAATGACGGAACCATATTGGTACGCAAAGTTTCATATTTGCATCAATTCACAGATAATATATTCAATCTGGCAAAAGCAGACTTTGAGAAATGTCAGCAAAAAACTACCCAGCCGTCTAATGAAGATCGTCCGAAAGTATAAATAAAGGTTTTCGGTATCTTGAGAAAAACTAATACTCAAGATGACCGTCTCGCCTGATACGTACTTGCAGTTATATGAGATGATTTATAATCGCATCGTAGAGGTTGCATATCCCGATGCGACAGAATCTGTTCCGATTAAACAGATTAAGGCTGCAACAGTAACCATTAAGTCTGGCTCAAAAAAAGTGAATATTTGCCAGCATTATATAAATTCTTCATTTGACTATTTTTATAATATTAGGACTGCTGCTCGTGCTGGAAATAATGTTTCAGTTGATCCAATGAAACTTGTCAAGGCTATTGAGTTTGTCAGTAATGTTGAAGAGGATAAAAGATATCCGGGACTAGAGTGGGAAAAACATGCCAATGAATTATTAGACCAATTTGAAAAACAACATAGTTTAAAAAAGATCGGAATAGGCATTAAGTATGAGGATTTGCAAAAAGTCTTTTTGCATGTTGTTACAACCCGCCAAGATGTATTTGAAGCAGACACAATCAAAACGCTCATAAGCGAATATTTCGATTCAATACGTAATAAAAACTACCATCTTGCTTGGAATATACTTTCACCAGATCTTCAGAAAAATAGTGTATGGGATGGTGACTATTTTTTATATGAAGCCGCGACATCGCTAATAGTCTCGCTAAGCGAGCCTGTTTGGATTGATAGATTTACATACGAATACGGCAGTGTAACATGTCATGCTAATCCATATGGGATGGCCAGTCTTGTTAACCTCGAAGGAATATTTGACTTATTGAAAAAAGGGATTTTGAGAAAAAGAGAAAAGACAAATCTTTTGAGGAAACTTGTTGAAGCGAAATTAAACTTCAAAATGAATAGCGACAAAGTAAAGAACAGTGGAAAGTTCAAGTGGTCAATACACAATGACAACTTGGCGCAACTATCATCCAATGATTTTTCAGATTTGTTGCTGCAAAAAACCATCCTGATTAGTTATTTGGAATTGGCAGATAAAGAAGGAAGAAGTTATTACACTAACTCATTACGACGCCATTTTTTCAATCAAAGCGAGACGAAAATGGATCAGCTCTTCAGTCACGACTATAAAATTGGGTGCAGGCTCATCAATAATAAATGGATGATTGACAGTATTGAGATTTCAAATAGATGATTAATGCATTCGCTACTACCTAAGAACATTCTTACATGGTTCAAGAATAATTCTTGAACATTCCTCAAATTCTGAGAATTCTTACACCCTTCCTTATTCGTCATTCACTAGACGCGACACTACTTTTGTAATGCAGATCGCAAAGATGACAGTTCGATGATTTAAGTAGCTACGATACGAATTCTCACTTCGATTTGCACTTAGTGGCCACTAAGTTGAGACAACAAGATTCGTCAACTTTAAAAAACCTAATTCAATTATGGCACTAAATAAAAATGATCGCGAGGAAATCGAAAAAGCGGCAAAGGAGGCAAGAGAGAAAAGAGAACTGGAAATCAAATTCTCTCAAAGTGGCGGCAGTGTATATGTGAACGGTACTAAATATACTGACTCCTATTACGCGAAGAAGAAGATCAACGGTGACGATAACAAATAAGATCGTCATCCACCAATAACCCGCGCTGATCACTAGCACGGCCGTGCCGCGGGTTATTTTTTCACTGCCTGTTTTAGGCAATTCGTTTCACTACATAAATAGATAATTACTATGCAGAATATTAATAGGTCTGCGGGTTCGCCTCCGGTGAGCCTCGGGCAAGTCTTTGACCTGTTCAAAGGCGTTCAACCCTCGGAATCCCGGGTAAAAGGGCTTCTCTATCTCATTGGTATCGTACTGACTCCCGTTACTCTGTTCGGGGCACTGATGGGCTTCAAACGGGCATATGGCCGGTTTGGCTTACCTGAAGGCCGTAAGCCGTCCCTGACGAACCTTACACCTATCATGTGGATTGGTATGATCCTCGGAGTCATCGTCACTTGGGCATTGTTGATCATTTTATTAATTATCGTGTCCGCCGTAGCCGGGTCATTCCTCGGCAGCGGTATCGGGATGCAAGCCGTATTGATCTTCATGGTGTTCAATGTGGCTGTAAGTGTGGTGCTGTTTCGGTACTTCAGGAACTGGCAAAGCGCCGTTGGCGGCTATGTGGCAGAATCCAGCCGGTTCGGCTCGGCTCGCTGGGCCACTGAGAAGGACTTGGCTCCTTTCGAGCGTAAGCCAGGCCTTTATATAGGCGGCGGCTACTACGGCTATGCCAAGCAAGGCCATATCCTGACGATGGGGGGCACACGGGGCGGTAAAGGAGTGAACGTCATTCTTCCCAATCTCCTCGGCCTGAGCGGGTACAGCGGCTCCTGGTTCATTATTGACGTGAAGGGAGAACTCGCGGCAATCAGTGCCCGCTATCAGCGCGAGAGTGGTCAGGATGTTTTGATCCTCGATCCCTGGGGTATCAATGGTGCCAACAGCGTTACCTATAATCCCCTTGATCTCGTGGTGGCGCAATCAAACCCCGATAGCCTTATTGATGATATCAGCATCATTGCCGAAATGATCGTTCCCAAGGAAAAACAAGGCGATCAGTTTTGGAACAACAAGGCACGCTCATTGATCGCGGGGTTGATCCTGCACCTGATCATGACAGGCGATAAGAAAACGATCACTCTTGGTAAGGTATGGGAATGGCTGCGCTTATCCGAAGAGGCGCTCGAAGAACTCTTAAGCGATATGGCGATCAGCGATAGTGCCGTGGTAAGGGCGACGGCGAATGAGTACATCAGCATCATGCACACCGCATCCAAGATGTTTCAGTCGATCATGGCTGCTGCACAGGAGAAGACGGATTTCTTAAAATCTCCTGCATTACAAAAATCACTGGCAAGCTCAAGCTTTGATATCAAGAATATCACTAACGGAAAGACGACGCTGTATGTCATTATTCCGCCCGATAAGCTCGATTCACATTTTCAATGGCTTCGCCTTGTCATGACAACGTCATTGCGCAGTGCGGTACGCAACAGGGACAAGAAGATCACATTCCTTCTCGATGAGTTTGCGGCACTTGGCTACTTGCCAGAGGTAAAGACTGCATTGAGTACATATGCAGGATACAATATCACTATGTGGCCTATTGTGCAGGATTTGGGTCAGTTGCAGACTTTGTATGGCCAATCATGGGAAACCTTTATCAGTAACACAGCCGTGCGTCAGTTTCTATCCGTATCCGATGTGTTCTCATTGGAATATCTATCGAAGCTGATGGGAACAACGACAGCGGTTAGTATTGACAGCAATGATCCCAAGGCGAAGGCGCAAGCCACGGCCAGGCCTCTCGTAACTCCCGATGAAATCAGACGTGCATCAGCAGATCGCGTATTCGCACTCATCGAGCAACAGCCCGTCGCAGTGTTCGACAAGATTCCTTATTACGAGATGCCGACATTGAAAGGAAAGTTTGATGACAACCCATATTATAAACAATAAAAAATTATATGACGATGGCGAAAAACAATATCATGCTCAAGCACTCTAAAGAGTCGCTGGCTCTGAAAGTCCAGCAGAAGGATGAGTGGAAGGAGCTATTAAAAAATCAGAATAAACAATTATTGGAGAACGATAATGTTGTTGGCATGGCCGAGCGGTTTTCGCACGAAAGGGATGAGCATAACAAGCGTTTTGAAAGGGCGAAAAAAGAGATGATTGAGCGGCAGCAAAAGGAACTGGAAGAAGCGAAGAAGATTCAACAATTAGGCAACTCTAATGATGAATACGAGAAGTAATCTATTGGGTTAGGCGCAGCGCAAGACGTGGTTTGTCATCACAAACCGTCTTGCAAGGGGAAGGATGATATCCTTCCCCGCTTGACCCCCATCCTAAAAATTAAAGGAGCATGACACAAGAAATCAATAATACGACAACAACGAAAAAGCGTGTGCTTATTCAATTGCGCACCACTGAAGAAGATAAAAAGACTTTGACCGACCTGGCGAAAGAAGCGGGCATGAATATGACCGATTTTATAAAATCACGAATTTTTCAATACGCACCTAAAACCCGTGTAGCAACTTTCGACAGGGAGATATTGATTAAGCTTTTGGCTGAACTGGGTAGGATAGGGTCGAACGTCAATCAAATCGCCAAAGTGATGAACACGGAAAAGAAAACGTTCTACACGGTTAGTGTTCGCGAGGATATCATTAGAGGGGTTCTTGCCACCGTGCAGACGGTAACCTCTAATATTTATAAACAGATCAACTATGGTATTACGGGGCAAACTGAGGGGGAACGGCAGCCAGTTGGCGAGTTACCTTCTGAAGAAGGCGGATAATGACAATGTGAGGCTATTGGGGATTAGAGGCACGGGTCGGGAAACCGACCTGCGCCAATCCCTGGTGGAGATGTCTCTCACCAGCGAGCTCACAAAATCCGATAAAGGTTTATACCACGTCCAGATATGCCCCGCCTATGGTGAGGACAAGGGCATGACGGATGAGGATTGGGTGAGGGCGGCGGATATACTGGAACAGGAGGCGGGTTATCAGGATCAGAAACGCGCCATCGTGCTGCATGACAAGAATGGAAAAGTTCATGCCCATGTCGTGTGGGAGCGTTACGATCATGACAAAGGCATTATGAAGCCGAATAAGTTTTCCCGGCTTGCCCAGGATAGGGCGCGGCAAATAATGGAAAAGGAATTCGGGCATGCAAGGACACCGGAACGCAACGCGCATCAGCCTGAGATGAAACAATACCTGACGGATATATGGAACCAGTCAGAGAATGCGGAGATGTTTTTGGCAGCAATTGGTGAGAAAGGATATACGGTCGCGGCAGGAACACAACGGCCTTACATGGTGATTGATGAAACAGGACGTTCATTCGATCTCGTGCGACAGCTTAAAGGTGTCAGGACAAAAGATGTACGGGAACGGTTTAAGACAACAAAGCTTGTGAAAGAAAAAGAAGCGATTGCAAGCTACAGAAAGTCGCCTCCGATGAAGAAGGCTACTAAGAAAGACATGGCAATGAGCGTGTCGTTTACGATTCAATCTAGCCAGATGGACCAGAAAGATAGGTTGCCATCAATTGTCGAGGAAATGGACAGTAAAGAAGTAAGGAAAAAGCAAATGCTGAACAAGCTGAAACGTGAGCGTTTACAGAAGGCTCGTGAGTTCAGGGAAAACGAGCGAGATCTGTAGCATTGAATGATAAGGACGGCTCATCCATCAGTTTGATAGGGCTTACTTCCAAAAGCCATGCAAGGTCATTCAGCATGAATGTGCGCTGGGCGGGCGATATGGAGGGAAGATTCAAGATCGTGCAAATCTGGAACTCCAGGAATACATAGTCGGGATCATCCGTAGAATGCCTATAGGTTTTCGTCGAGTATGTCTTGATCAAATGCTTTGCTTGTTCGATATGCCTCATCGCATCAAGTTGATCACCGTGTTCTTCGTTGCGATAACGAAAAAAACGTTTGACCCATTGGTTGTCATTATTGGCGGCGATACGGATCACAGTCATACATAAATAATATCATTAACAATAAAAAATTACAACAAATGAATTGGGAAGAACTCGAACAAAAGCATAAGGAGGAATGGGAAAAATTTGAGGAGCTTAAAGCTGCTGCATGGCTCAAGATCGATAATGACCGTAAGGCAATGTATGCAGCCTTCGGTGATCGGGAAGCCAAGGTGCCGATGAGTGTGCATGAGCGGGTGGAGCGAGACCGAAAGGAATGGCGGGACGCCTGGGAGGATAACGGATATAAAGCACGCTATCTCTTAACCCTTCAAAAGAATGAGCGTGATGCCTTGAGGATGCAAACAAAGAACAGGATTCTTGAGCAATTAAGAAAATACAGAGAAAACAATAAAACAAAATCAAAGGATCGTGAGCGAGATGACTAGACATCTGATGTTGACCGACGAGGAACTGGCAACGGTTCCTTGGGTCAGCGAGTTGTCATCAAGCGAAAAAATTGAGTTATCTTTATTGGTCTACGAATTGTCAATCGCATTGTATAACCTTAATTCTGTGGACGATGAATGATCTCAGGTATTTCAACAAGTTTATTGTTAAGAAGGATGATGAAAAGATAAAACCTAATCTATCCGTTTGGTCATACACCCGTGTCAGTTCCAAAGATCAGTATGACAAGAACTCAAGCGTCGATAGGCAGATGGAAGCGAGCATTGAGTATGCATTGCAGAACAACTATCAAATCACAGAAGAATTTGGCGGTACATATGAAAGCGGCAAATCAGATTTTACCCGTAAAGAATTTACACGCTTGATTGATAAAGTCAGGTCTAGCAGGACAAAGCCGCTTGCCATTCTCGTTTACAAGATGAGTCGTTTCTCCCGTACCGGAGGAGGGGCAATAGGTCTTGTCAATACGCTTGTTGAAGATTTAGGTGTACACTTGATCGAAGTATGCAGCGGTCATACAACAATGACGGAACGCGGCAAGATCAATATATATGAAAGCTTGTTCCATGCACATAAAGAAAACCTTGAGAAGAAAGAGATTGTCATACCCAGTATGATCGCCTCACTTAAGGCTGGTACATGGATAGGGCCATGCCCAACAGGTTATGATCAATATGGCCGTAAAGTGACGAATGAAAAGTTCTTCGCCTTTAAACAACGCCTCGAGATTAACAAGGATGGTGAATTGCTGCGCGAAGCATGGAAATGGAAAGTATCCGGCATGTATAGTGATGCCCAAATCATTTCTATGCTGTCTGCAAGGGGATTGAAGATCAGTAAGCAGAAGATGAGCCAAATGTGGCGCAATCCATTTTATTGCGGCATTATCATCAACAGATTGCTTGACGAGCCAGTAACGGGCAAATGGGAGCCGCTTGTAAGCCGCGAAGACTTCGTAAAGGTTCAACAGATTTTAGAGAACAACCCCTCCGGCTTCCAACATAATAAAGATGAAGAAGCCAGGCCATTAACAAGATTGCTGAAATGTAATGATTGCGGTTGTTACATGGTGGGCTATAAGAACAATCAAAAGAACTTGCACTATTATCGTTGCCTCAAATGCAACGGGGTTAGCGTGAATGCATTTACGACCGTAAGGGCGCTGCGCAAGGGAGCAAACGATCTGTTTGTTGATTTTCTAAATAAGTATTCAATCCCTGAGAAGATTATCCCACTGGTTCAGGTACAACTCACCAAGATATTCAATCATTATAACGAAGGTAGCTCGACAAACGAGGCATTGCTAAAATCTCAGATGGAGGCGTTGGAAAAGAAGATGAAAGACCTAAAGGTTCGGTATGGCCTGGGCGATATTGATAAGGAAACCTTTGATCTTACGGCCTCGCACCTAAATAAACAGATCAGTGAAACGGCTAGGGAATTGAATACCCTTGCACCTAAAATATCTAACCTTGATAAGCTGATCTCATCAGCGCTTGAGAAGGTGTCGAAACTCGCACTGGTATGGAGTTCCAGCAGTTTGGAGATGCGCAGGCGCATTCAAAAAACTCTGTTTCCCGACGGCATTTTATACGATGTCAAAAATCATCAATATCTAACCAAGCGAACTAACAGTTTTCTTTATCTAACTGATTATCTATCAAAGCAATTTGAAGGTGAGGGCATAAAAAAATCCCGTCTAAAAGACGGGATGTCAAATTGGGCTCCCCCTTCAGGACTTGAACCAGCGACCCTCTGATTAATCCGCCGCGGCGGACTCTAACCCTGCCTGCCGGCAGGCAGGCAACTGAGCTAACTCCCTGGAGTAAATGATAAAATAAAAAAACCTCAGAACTAATTCTGAGGTTTTTTTGCTCCCCCTGCTGGACTTTCCTTGAACCAAATTACTGTTGATTTACAAGCGTTTACCCAAATGGAGGTTTTGGGAGTATCACCCTTCTAAAAAAGTACATAGGAATATATTGACATTATACGACGATTCTTGTAGCCCTGTTTTATGCGCAGCAATCAACCTCACTACTTGTCACGTATCAGAAGGATTGAGCCTCGAAACTTAGTTGATGGCGGGGATTTGGGCCTGCGCCGTGAAAGTGGGGATGGAGTTGATTTGCATGCCTTGCTTACAGATAATTCAGTGCATGTACGGCTTGTCAGAGTAATGACAAACGCTATGCGGCCTAGCGGGCTTCATCAAGGAGGTATCGCCGTTGTAGATCGAGGAAAATCGACACGAGAGGGTCAGATCGTTCATGTAAGGTTCAATGGTGATGAGATCATTCGTCGGCTGGTTAAGCGAGAGGGTCAATGGTTCTTGGTGGCAGACGACCCCCGGATTAGTGAACTAATGATTACAGAGGAAGATATAGTGGAAAAACTTGGAATCGTTACGGCCGGGATTATTTTAATAGATAGTTTTATATCTAAATAGTTGTGTCAGCTGAACGGTTGCTTAATCTTCAACGACGCTAATCTGTGTTGGATTTGATCTCTAGGTTTAGATATTGCTCTCTAAAACTATCTAGAAGACGTGGCTCGTCATTAATTTTTATTGACCAATAAGTCCATCCATTCAAGCTAATTTTGGCAACATACCGTGCCGCCCCACTTAGATACTCGCAAACTTTTTCCTTTCCATTCAAATGCACCGTAATTGACCCATCTGCATTAAGAATACCACGGGCATCTTGCATGCGACAATGCAACTCTAACCCAGGGGTTAAAATTCCTGCATCTAATAGCATCTTTAACGTGACGCTTGTTTTG
This sequence comes from uncultured Chitinophagaceae bacterium, assembly GCA_964605065.1. GTDB lineage: Bacteria > Bacteroidota > Bacteroidia > Chitinophagales > Chitinophagaceae > Endoryza. Next base: position 107,810 of record CAZSAQ010000013.1, on the reverse strand, counting down.
ACGTGTGCTTCGTTGTTTGGTATCATTGCCGTCCGGTCTTTCGACCCGTTTATTCATGCAAATTTATTAAAATCGATTTATTGATCACGCAAATCTCACTGAGTATCAAACCCTATCTTATATTTGTATGGTAATGATAAACGGAAATCAAAAAAACTAAATTATTTAGTAAATGTTTGCTAGTTTTGTATTTTTGTGAATATAATCCTTGCAATTTCTTTTCTTAATGTTTTAATTTGGGAGACCGTCGGTGATCGCCACTGTAATTACACTCCCATTGAGATATATATGAAATACTTAGGTGGCAAAATATATGAAGGAGACTGCTTAAAAGTCATGAAACGGATTGAAGATCAATCCGTTGATATGATTTTGTGTGATTTGCCATATGGTACAACACAAAACAAATGGGATAGTGTAATCCCGCTTGATGAATTATGGAAACAGTATCAACGTGTTATTAAGCCCAATGGCGTTATTGCCCTATCCTCTCAGGGGATTTTTACAGCTCGTCTTATCTTAAGCAATGAACCTTGGTTTAAGTACAAGTTTGTCTGGGTTAAAAGCAAGCCTACTAATTTTTTGAATGCGAGAAAGCAGCCTCTTCGCCAGCATGAGGATATTTGTATTTTCTACGGCAGACAGCCCGACTATAGTCCCGTGATGTCACCTGGAGAACCTTATAATAAAGGTGTTAGAAAGGCGCAATACACGGGTAGTTATGGAGACTTTAAGCCTGTTCAGGTCAAGAGTGATGGAGAACGATTTCCTACTGATACCCTCTATTGCAAAACCGCAGAGAGCGAAGCCGGTGGGAGAGTTTGGCATCCCACACAAAAGCCGGTTGCTTTAGGTCGATATCTAATCAGAATGTTTACAAAAGAGGGCGATACTGTTTTAGATAATGCATTTGGAAGTGGCAGTTTTTTAGTCGCAGCAGCTCTCGAACAAAGAAAGTTCATTGGCATAGAAAAAAACGAAGAAGTACATTTGTTTAAAGAACAACAAATCGATTATATCAAGATTGCTAAACAAAGACTCGCAGAAGTTGAACAGGCATTCAAGAATAAACAAACCCCGCCAGCACTTTTTTCAGAATTACAGCCATCAACTAAAGTAGGGCCCTTAAATCGAAAAGGAATGGTGGATGTCAATTCATTAATTCCCTCTGATATTCAAGTAGCAATATGAGAAAAAGCCTTCCAGCATATAATGAGAGATCGTGGGCTATTGATCTTATCGGTCATATAAAAGGTATCGTTTCACAAAACAATAGATCGATCAAAGATGCCGGAGGCGAACAAACAATAAGAAACGACGGAAGTAGTCTTTTCCCCGATGTACTGTTATTTGGAGATCGTTCAACCGCCCGAATCTTACAGGGGTGGGAATTAAAGATGCCAGATACCGATATTCACGATTACGAATTTCGGAGTAATGCGGAAGTTAAGGCTCGTGCTCTTGGTCTCGACAGTTTCATTCTCTGGAACGTTTCTAAAGCACATCTATATACTCGAGATTCAAGTTCCGATACTTTTTTGTGTGTAAAAGAATGGAATGATCTTGCTGATATTACAACGAGAACTGCTGTTGTTTCCAACCGACATAGATGGGAGACCTTAGCGGCGCAGATCATTAATTATTTGAATGATCTTTTCGACAGAGGCGCGTTAGAAGGCAGACAATTTATCGATGCATATAGGAGTGGTGGAGTTACCGCACTCATCATGGAAAATGCAGGCGATGTTCAGGATGCTCTCACCACTGCGATCAGACAAGACTCTCGATTAAGGGCTGAGTCGATTTTGTGGTGGGATCGATATGGCGCAGAGTATGGTTCCAGCACAATGGAGCAAGCACTTGCTCAAGCTATTATATCAAACTGGATCGGCAAGATTCTATTTGCGCATATTTTACGTGAAACCGATATAAGGGCACAACGTGTGTCTACTATCGGCGATGAGACGACGCCTGACCAAGCATTGGAGATATTTAGGCAATTATCTGAAGATTGTAATTTTTGGACGATCTTCTCAGACAGTATCGGTTTAAGATTTGTTCCTCCCAGGGCATGGGATCAACTTAAACAATTTAACCATCTACTATCGGACTTACGGGTCGGTTCCGTTGACCAGGCACAGCTTTCGGGCATCTTAGAAGCAACAGTTGAGGTTGCGACACGTAAGCTGCGAGGCCAATACCCAACACCTATTGAGCTGGCTCGTTTGTTAGTTAATATATGTATTCGCGATATCGAGAATGATAAGTTATTAGACCCGTGTTGCGGAAGCGGCACTATTGTACGCGCCGCAATGGAACAGAAATTAGCAGCAGGTATAGATGGGGAAAAAGCATCTTCGACAGTTTACGCCTCCGACCAAGACCCACAGGCTATTCAGATCGCAACCTTTGCTTTGGCCAATCCGAACCTCATGCATACGCCGCTTCGGATATTTCAACAAGACGCGTTCACACTGTCTCCAAATACCACTGTAGAATTTAGAAATCCATCAAATGGTACTTTATTCACAGAGGAGTTGGGAACGTTCCAAGCTATCACAAGCAACTTCCCATTCGTTGCGCAAGACGGCCGGAAGCAATACGGAAACGCCTTGCAGAACGTTTTTACGAAAATGTTTGCCGGAAAGGATTTTACAGGCCGAGCCGATGTTGCGGCTTATTTGCCGTTTGCTTTGCATCCATTATTGGAAGAAGGAGGACGCCTCGGGATAATCATTACGAATGCATGGCTCGGTACCGATTGGGGGGATGATTTTTATAACCAGCTTTCCAAATACTATGATTTGAAATGCGTCATCACTTCAGGGGCAGGTCGATGGTTTAAGAATAGTGAAGTGGTAACCAACATTCTAATCATGGATAAGAAGGCCAATGAAGAGCAGCCGAGCGGAAATATCAAATTTATCGTGTTGACCAGGCCTCTTGAAGAATTATCGGATGACGAGACTGTTCGGATAGCTGCCGCTCAAATCGAGATGGGTCAGACTCAAAACGATACGATGACAATCAGAGAAGTCAGCCCTGTGATGATGGAGAGGTTTAGAGCATTCGGCTTAGGGGGGAACGCGCAGTTCGTTAACTGTGACTGGATACTGGATATTCCCCTTGTTCCTTTGAAAAATATTTTTGAAATCAGTAGAGGGGAGCGCAGAGGGCTCAATGCGCTATTCTATCCAGCACCCGGACATGGCATAGAAGGGGAATATATAAAGCCATTGGCGAAAAGTCCTTCCGAATTTAAGAAACTTTCCATGTCTCCAACCAAGGAGGCGTTTTCATGTTCACGATCGGAAGATGAATTAAAGGCGCTTGGACACAACGGAGCGTTAAACTGGATAAATCGATTTAGCACTCCGGCGAACATAAAAAAGCTTTCTAAAGCTAATTTGCGTTGGTACGAAATGAAAACCGACACTTTTGCCGATCTCGCAATGTTCATCAATTATGGGGATCGTCTTTTCGTAGGACGGGTCAATCCTCCATCATTCGCAGATCAAAGGCTTGTGCCGATGAAGCCAAAAGTAGATATCGACCTTGAACTTCATCATGCCCTTTTGAATAGTGCGATCTCAATGTTTATTATCGAAGGGATAGGATTTGGAAGGGGGCTTGGCGCATTGGACATGAATAAAGATCGCATCGAGGATTACATGCACATGCTTGATGCTAGTCGCCTAGATGATGATGGAATTATTAAAATTAAGACGGCATTTCTCCCATTAATGCAACGTGATATTTTGACTGTCGCTGACGAGCTTGAGCAGGCCGACCGGATTGCATTCGACGACGCCATTATCGACGCATTCGGTCTGTCTATTTCGCGAGACGATATTTATAATTCGCTCTTAAGCTTGATGGAAATAAGAAGGACTGCTACTGAGTAGAATCGATACTATCTATATAGTCTGCAAATCGCTGCATCATTTCAATCCTCTGGGGTAGAAAAGTTGATCGGTCATAAGCACGATCATTACCTGATTTAGGCGCATGAGCCAATTGTCGGTCAACAACATCATGCTGGTATCCCAGCTTTTCCTTCAAGATACCCATTGCCAATGCACGAAATCCATGCCCTGTCATTTGACCATTATATCCCATTCTTTTAAGGGCAACCAGTATTGTACCTTTACTCATGGTTTGTCTTCGCTTTGCTTTCACACTTGGGAATATATAATCCCCATTGATGTTCATCTCTTTTAGTTCAAGAAGAATGTCAACTGCCTGTTTAGAAAGTGGCACCACATGAGGTCTTTTCATTTTCATACGTTGAGCCGGGATAATCCAAAGGGATTTTTCAAAATCAATCTCATCCCATTTACCACCGATTAATTCCGCTGTACGAAGAAAAGTTAGCATCATGATTTTGATGGCCAAATAAGTTTGTCGTCTCAAATGACTGGAATAGCTTGTCAAGTCTTTAAGAAATGTTGGAAGCCTATCTATATCGAGTGAAGCAAAATGCTTCTTTTTGTATTTCTTTAAGGCGTGTCCAAGACCATAGGTGGGATCATTGTCAACTCTTCCAGTAACAATTGCGTATGTGAAAATGTGATGACAATATTGCTTCAATCGCCTTGCCATTTCGGGGGCGGTTTTTTCAATTTTCTGTAAGCAGCTTAGAATTGTTATAGACTTTATTGCCTTAGCAGGATAATTGCCGAGGTGCGGGAATAAATATTTCTCAAGGCGATGCAAAACTGTTTGACCGTGTTTAGGTTCCCAAATCTCTATTTGTTTAGTATGCCATTCACGGGCGACTTCCTCGAAAGTCTGTGCGGAGACAAAGGCTTGTATTTGCTTATGTTCAAGTCTTGACAGTACAGGATTTACTCCCGTTTTAATTTCATTTTTTACAGCCAGTTTTTTCTGTCTAGCCTCGTGCAATGAAACTGTCGGGTAAATACCTAGTGATATGCGTTTTTCTTTTCCATGTAGACGGTATTTAAGTCGCCAGTATTTAGCGCCAGAAGGCCATATTTCCAAATAGAGACCTTCAAAGTCAGCAAGTTTATAAGGCTTAATTTTAGGTTTGGCCGCATGACATTGTTTGTCAGATAATGGCATTTACCGTCTCCCTTGCTTAATAGTCGATTCTCGAAGAAAGATAGGTGTATGCGGGAAATTATGTCCCCCATCTTGTCCCCCACTTTCGCTTAATACCAGATGAATGTGAGTAATGGCGAAAAGGAAAGAATACGCACAAGTGCAAGGAAAAATGTCCATTTTTCCTGTTTTAATAACGACAAATAAATCAAGATAAGGTTGTAATGGCTCCCTGGGCAGGATCAAAACAACCTTACCTAACTGCTTACTTTCATTAAAAAGTTTACGATTAAAACTCATCTTGTATCCCCTTTTTGTCCCCCACTTCTGAATACTGCGGGATAACATATAGTGTAGCAATCATTCAATTTCCGTCAATTCATAAATGACAAATGCTGTTTATGCAGTACTTAAAGTATGTTTGAATCATTCGTTGAGGGGAAGGTAGATGCCGCTTAACAGACATCAATGTGGCCACTAGCTTCTAATAGTGATGTCGACACATTGCTGCTCAACAATAATCTGATCGCAGCGTAATACATCCGTATGTTTAAGATGAAAGCGGCCTCAACCGGGGCCGCTTTTTTCATGCGCATGTATTCGACCGAATTAATCTTGCATTCATTTCTGATTTAATTTTTTTGCATCGACATTACTGATGTTTAATGAAAAGCCTTTGGATTGATCATTCTTATCCACTCATAGTATTTCTTGATGATCATTATGTGAACGGAATTTTATTTTAAGATTCGTTGCATACGATTTTCGATAGAAACAATTCTATGATGGAGAAACCAAACATGCCTCTTTCAAAAACCGCAGATGAGTTATTAGACCGGAAGGCCGCAGCCAAATACCTGGGAGGTAATAAGCCTCTCAATCCCGGCACGTTGGCCGTATGGGATTGTACCAAACGCTACAATCTGAACCCGATCAAAGTAGGACGATCAGTGCGTTACCGACGCTCCGACCTCGACAGGTTTCTTCGGTCTCAACTCGAAAAATAAAAAAGGCAGGAAAGGATATGATTTCGCGATCCTCCTTTCCCGCCTCCGATTGCTCAACATGTAACCATCTCCAAGGAGAGATAGAATGAACATTGAACAGGCTAAGAAAGTACCACTTTGCGTAATTCTCGACAAGATGAATTGCCGCCCTTCAAAGGACACCCCAGCAGATGCATGGTATATCTCGCCCCTGCGGCTCGAGAAAACACCGAGCTTCCATGTCAATAAACACCGCAATGTATGGTTTGACCACGGTATAGGCACGGGCGGCAATAGTCTCGATCTTGTCTGTAACTATCTGAAAAGCGTCAACGAGAACCATACACCGTCAGACGCACTTCGCTGGATCAAGAACATGACGGGATATACGCCCATGATCGCGAACGTCGCGACAGTCAACTATGCACCCGTCGACGCAAAACTGATCTTAAGGCATAAGAAGCCGATTGAGCATCCGGCCCTCATTCAGTACCTAGAAAGTCGCGGCATTCCTTTGGATATCGGCCGCGACCTCCTCAGCGAGTTGCGCGTGTACAATGCGGAAACCAAAAAGACATTCTTTACCCTTGGTGTACGGAACGAGGACACTGGATATGAAACCCGCAACCCATTCTTCAAAGCATGTGTTGGCAGGAAGTCCATTACGTTTGTTCGTGGTACGAAGCCGAAGCCAACCGGGATAAACCTGTTTGAAGGCATGATGGATTATTTGTCGATCATAGCCTGCCAGCGCGGGAAGAAGTTCATGGATGATACGATCATCCTGAATTCACTGTCATGCCTCAAAAAGGCATCCCCGTATATAAACAATTACGGTTACAAGGTTGCTTATACCTGGATGGATAATGACGAGGCGGGGGCGAAAGCCGACCAGGCACTCGCCGAGTTTTTCAAAACCCAAAAGGATTTGGAATGCATCCCCATGAACGAATTATATGCGCCTCATAAGGATGTCAATGCATGGCACATGTCCAAACTCGGTTTGAAGGACTAGGCCGATGAAAGCAGAACAAAAGAATCTATTCTCGGTAAGCGAAATCGAATTACTCTACCACAATAAAGTACATCCTAAAGACAGGTTGCAGATCAAGAGCTCGCAATCTGCTTATGATGTATTCCTCAGTATTTGGGATATAAACAAGATCGAGCTTGTCGAACAATTCGCGATCATGTTGCTTGACCGTCAATGCCGCTGCATCGGGGTATCGAAGTTATCTACGGGCAGCACATCGGCCTGTATCGTAGAGCCTAAAGTGATTTTTGCTACGGCCTTGAAAGCACAGGCTTCGGGAATCATCCTCGCACACAATCACCCTTCAGGATATGTCAAGCCGAGTGATATGGATATCGAGATGACACAAACCCTGACGCAAGGAGCAAAGCTTTTGGGCATGTATATTACGGATCACCTGATTATTTCCAGGTACGATTATCATTCGTTTATGGAGAATGGTCTAAAAGCTAAGGGTGTGAAGTGGTCGGCTTTGGCGAGTTAAAGGGTAGGCATCTTTCTTAGCGGCTATGTCCTTGAACGCTTCCTTCAATCCAACTAATTCCAACCCGGACTGACGGCTGCGCATGTTAGATGCGTGGCCGATCAGGGTCTCTTTATCATCGGTATAAAGATGTACTTTATCGCGGCCTCGTGAGACTGACACATAGAACTGTTTCAGGTCTGTTGCCGGAAATGTTGACGCTGGTTGGTAGATGAATATCTCGTCGACGGTCTTTCCTTGTGATGCATGAGAGGTGAGGCAATACCCATAATCGATATGGCCAAACGTCCGAGGCAGTTGGTATAGCTTTTTACTGGTAGGATGTTGGGCGACAATGTTGCCTTTTTTATTGATCGATACGATCTTCAACGCTTGGCCGTTATTCAGGCGCTGTTTATTGTCATCAAAGCCATTGCGGGTAATCCTGATGCTATCACCCTTGGCAAGCGGTATATCAGCTTGCTGATACACCTCGAAGTCCTTTTCTGTTTCAACCGCAAAACCCGCTTCTCTGCCTTGTTCATCCATAAGGCGTAAGAAACGGCCTTCGATATCACGGACGAACCAGGTACTGCCGCGCGACATCCCGGGCTTGTTCTGGTTTATTCTTATCACATGACCTTTCTTGTAATTACGCGGGTCTGATCTGTCGGCCTCCGTCATGTTCGACGGAATAAGCCGCATCACCGTATGATCGGTCTTTCCGATTTTATTTGAACGCTTGAGGGCTTCCCGCACGGCCTCCGTCACTTCCAATCCCTGTTTATGGGTCGGCGAGACGATCAGGGCTGATTTACCCGTCTTAATCGTCTGCACGTAGGAATGTGCCATCGTTTTTGCCTGTTCGCCGGGCTCGACTGATTGTATGAAGCCGAGCGTATCTAGGACGTCAAACCCTTCGGCCACATCGCCCTTAGAAATAGCCTGAACCGCCTTTTTGTAGCCCGCATGCTTCTGACGGCGTATATCGGTCAGGGATGTCGTCCATACGCCTCCAAGGTCTTTTAGAACCCGCAGGGCATCTCCCCTAGCGACGGAAGAATGCTGGCGCGTATCTCCCGACAGAATAAGCCTGGCCCCGAGCCGGTACGCCAGGGCGAGGAGGGCCGTCATGTCTTTCACCCCTAACAGACCCGCTTCATCCACCCAAAGCACTTGATCCTTCAGCCCGTCCTGTAGTTCCCTATCGGTTAACAGCTTTGCGACGGTCTCAGCTGCTGCGAACCCTTCCTCCCGGAGAACGCCCCGTGAGGCTTCAGAACTGGGGGCGGCGACGAACACGGTCTTGCCGGATTGCTCGATCAGGCTGATGGCTGTTTTCATAAGTGTGGTTTTGCCCGTTCCCGCCCGGCCTTCCACGATCATGACCCGATCCTGACGGCTGAGAAGGTCGGCAATGGCCGAACCTTGTTCGCCATCGAGTGGGATAGCGGGAAGGGTCTCATAGAACGGCTTGGAGCCGTTCACGCCAGCCTGGGCGAGACTGATCATGTCCCGTTCCTCCCGGATGATGTCCCAGGTCGTACAGAGGCTCTTGGCGCCTTCCTGACCCTTGTATAGGCCAGCATGACTATCAAACAGCACCTGTATGGCCGCAGGGCTCGTTACAGGGTTACCAATGGAAAACTGAAAAGCTTTGGCAAGAAGACGCCGATCTTGCACAACCGATGCCCGCTCGAAGCAGTGATCGATGGCATGGTCAAGGCATTGGGTCGCATCGCTGGCGGTCGGGGGCTGATCGACAGGTTTCCGTATCAATTTGCGGGATTGTGCCTGGTTCAAGCCCAAGGAGCGGATTTGACGACGCCAGTCCTTTTTAAGGTCATCCATCGTCATGCCCTTTTGCTTGCGGGCCCGGGTGCGCCCTCCAAGCTTATCCAGTTCCTTCGCGTCCGTAATACCGCTGGCCTGGGCTGCTTGCCCGATTTCATCGGTGCGTTTTGAAAAGCGGTCGATGACCTCTTGCGGAACGCCGTCGATTTCAAATGCCGCGTCAGTCTTCCGTATGGTATAACCCAAGGTGTATAATCGGTCTGACAGAACTTTGTGAAACTTTGCCTGATAGTACGGCATGTCGCGCTTGATGTCGCGGAACTGAGCCGCCTTATACCGTTTTTCGCTGTCATCCCACGTCATGTTGAAGGTGAAACAATGGCTGTGCAAGTGAGGGTCGGGAGCGGCGCCATCGACGGGACGGGCGGTTTGATGGATAAAGTCAGCCCACACCAGTTCGCCCGTGCTTATATCCTCGTCATGACCCGCTTTCCGTTTGCGGGTCTTACTGTCATGCTCGATGTCGGCCATGATCTCCGTCACCGAATGCTGAAAGGCGTCCAGGATATGATTGTCTGTTGAAAGAGCGTGCAGGATCGAAACGGATTTCGGGCAATGGAAATTAATGTCATACCCAACTGTCCGCCGCTCCGATTGTCGGGGCGTCAGCTTCTGCCCGTTTTGAGGGTGAGTGTTTTCAGCTAGAGACTCAAAGATGGATTTGGTCGCCATACCGTCAATCCCCAATCGCGCCGCTAATCTGCCCCTGATATGGCCGGGGAATTCCTGCGCATTCACATAGTAGTCGGATTGCCCCAGGGCTTCAGTGAAGTATTTCTTCGCCTGCCGCGCGGAGATGCTTTGAATCATGCGTATCATGCCCGTGTGTATAGCCGTCCCCGATATCTTCGTCAGAAATTCCGTCTGCGGTTAAGGTGCGGTAACGGAGCATGACGCTAATGCTTTGGTGTTTATCCGGGCGAACGCTTGCCGGTATCCGTTTTGAATTATCGCGTCTTACTTGTCATTATCGCAGCATGATCATTCCACTCCTTTCGTGATGAATCTGCATGATTGGTCATGCACGGTGTTACCAAAGGCGCTCACGCCGCCAACCATAATTTTCCCCTCGCTTCGCGATTCCACGCCGCACCAAAATTCAAGTTGGCTTGTTCGCTTATCCTTTGGTTTTCGACACCTCACGACCAACACGCAACACGAAAGGATCAATCATGACTTCAACCGCTCATCATGAAACCGCTTCTGCAGCAAAACGCATCCACCGGGACATTCACCAGGAAGTAACCAACACGATTATCGAACAACTTGAAAAAGGCACCGTGCCTTGGCTCAAACCCTGGGATGACGAAAGCAATGTCTCATTCGATATCCCGAAAAACAATTCAACGGGCAAGTGCTATCGCGGCATCAATATCGTGCTGTTATGGGCATCTGCCTATAAGAACAATTTCGCTTCGCCGGAATGGGCCAGCTACAAGCAATGGCAGTCCCAAGATCAGGCCGTCCGCAAGGGCGAGAAGGGCACCATGATTGTCTATTATGACACTTTCCAAAAGGAAGATGAAAAAGGCGAGATTCAAAAAATCCCCTTCCTGAAACAGTCGGTTGTCTTCAACAAGACCCAACTGGTCGACTACAAACCGGAAGAAAAGGATATTGTCCCGAAAAAGGCGCTTGCCGAACGCATCGATGATATCGAAAACTTCGTATTCAATACCCGGGCGATAGTTGAACAGCCTTATCCCAAAGCATGCTACAATCGTGCGACCGATAAGATATCCATGCCGGATCGTTCAGCCTTCATCGATACGAATAACTGCTCGGCGACAGAAGGCTATTATGCGACCCTTTTACACGAATTGACGCACTGGACAGGTCATCCCACGCGTCTCAATAGGACCTTTGGAAAACGCTTCGGTGACCGCAACTATGCCGTCGAAGAACTGGTCGCCGAACTTGGTGCCGCGTTCTCGACAACCCAATTCGGTATCTCCCGACCGCAAAAGGAAAACCATGCCTCCTATATCGCCCATTGGTTGGATGTTCTTCGTGAGAACAAATACGCCGTCCTTGCGGCGGCCAGCGAAGCGTCGAAAGCAACCGAATATCTACACACCCTACAACCAGCCTAACGAATTTATCCGAAGCCCTGGCGTGAGTCAGGGCTTTTTACCTTGTAAGGTGCTTTAAGCTTTTGTATCTTCAATCATGTCTGAATGTAAACCAACCACAATAGTTCCATTGGAATTGGGTAAGGAGAAGCTTGTCAGCTTAATCGACTTGATTGAGAAAGGCGGAGAAGTTGAAAGGCGGCATATAGAAGCCTTGCTGCCTAATGCTCTTATGACTGTTATCGTTCCCTGTAATGATACTATAATTTCAACGGCCACAATAAAGGTTTCTCGTGACAGTTATCGTAAACGCGTTTTCGGCGAAGCAGGAGTAAGTGAAGAGTATTCTAAATATTCATTTGAATTAGGGTATGTTGTTACAGATGAATCCTATCGCAGAAAGGGCCACTGTAAGGCTGTTATGTTCCACATCATGAATGAAGTCAAAGGTCGCTGTTTGTTCGCAACGACCCGTAAGCCTGAGATGATGAAGCTTCTCAATGAGTTTGGGTTTAGGCAGGTGGGTAAAGAATACAAAGACGGGCTCTTTCTGTTTCTTTACAACTAATATCTATGCAGTCTTTTTATCTTGATATTACGGATGATGAGTTGCAAGCGGTACTCAAGGATAACGATAACATGGGTAAGAATAGCCATGTTGGGAATGTTGCCGTTGCACTTGTAAAACTATATTTCCTTTCACAATACTCCGATGCAACATTCGCTGTGGCCAAAAATGGGGCGGACTTGGAGGTGTCGTATCGTGGCAAAACTGATAGGTACGAGGTTAAGGGTACAGTAGGTAATGATTTGGCTTGGCAGAAGCTAAAAGTGTCCAGTCAAGATTGTTATGAATGCCTCAAGAATGGCATGACTCTCATAAGGGTAACTGGTGTGGGATCAAGGACTGTTGGCTTCCATTTCTTAAAATTCGGGGAGGACTTCGACCTTGTGCCTGAGGTGCGCTATGCCGTCAAACCCATCCGTAAACCCCGAAAACCCAGATAAAGAACACGCATCAGACATCTTCCCTAAGCATAGCTTAGGCATATGAACAGACCTCTCAGGGGTTTTATTATTCTCGGCTTGTCATACCAAGACCGCTCATTACGCCAATCAATAATTTTCGCCTCGTACCGATTCCCCGCCCGACCAAAATTCTTGGTGGCTCATTCGCTTTAATCTTGGTCGATGAACCCTCGATCATTAACCCTAAGGAGGTCACACATGCCTATTATCTATCGCTTTAAATGGAACGATGTTGATGTCGTCATCAAGTATAAGCCTAAGACGTTCGAGGTTTATGAGCGCAATTACGGTACACCGCTAAGCCACATCGAAGTCGATTGCGAGCAGCCGCTTCCAATCACCGAGACGGGCTATCGGTCACACTACATCGCTAATGATGCTTTGATGGCTTATGGCGGAGCCTTGGAGTTCGTTAAGGCCTGGCTTGAGGAGGAGGCTCAAAAACCCGATTGGAAGACATCCCAAGCAAAGCGTCAGCAACTCTGCCTTTTCTGAAATCATCATTAATAATGAAAATGCCCGAGATCATCGGGCATTTTTTATGTTTCAGGATAACAAACCTATTAGATTTCTTCGACCCAACCATCCATATACATCGGCTGATTGCCGGATGTTGCAGCGTCATTATCATTAAACGTATTAAGCATACTTTGAACCATGCCGCTGAATGCCACAGGGTCATTAATGTAGCGGGTATACAAAGCGCTGGTGGGTCCATGAAATGGAACCTTAGTCTGCGCACCCACGGAGAAGTTAATTTCCTTAAAGAACTTCACGCTTCCGACATAAGCACTGGCTTCACGAAAGCTTTTAAAAGTGATTTTGAAAGCGGTGGCGGTGTTCAACTTATCCGATTTGAGGATATTCGGTTTCCCGTCGGGCGCAACCGACGCGCCATAGTCTGACAACACAGCATTGGTAGGAACGAATTGTGTATTGCTGACGGTTGTTTCCACATTCGCACTAGCCGCACTGGTAGTATATCGGATATGAGCGACATAGTTCTTGCCGTTATATTGAAAACGCAACATCATTTCATCGAAACCCTCATTAACCCTGAACAGTATTTCCATGTGTTCGGGTGTGACCGTTATCGCTATCGGGTCAGGATCAGAAGTTGACTTCTTGCATGACAGGAAGGTTGTTGTCGATAAGATGATTGTAAGCAGATACAGTAATTTAATTGGCTTCATATGCGATAGGTTTAGTTTGATGAATGATTGGTAATGGCTCTGAGCAGTTGGATGCTTTGGTTTTCCGTCATACCGCTGGCCAATGTCACTTCCTTGTTGCCGAACAGAAAACAAATTTTGAAGCTTTTCGCCCGAATGCTATTGGCGATACCCTTGCCGGCCGCGCCGCTTATTTGCGTAGCCACTCCCACGACATTTCCCGCAGTGGTGGCAAGGGCTGACGCTGCGCCATAACCCGTGTTTTGAACAGGATCGCTGCTGAATGCGAACACATATCCCGACTTGGAATTGATCTGATTGGATATCTGGCCTCGCGGCGACTTAATGTAAAGGCTCGGTATGTCTACATAAGGATAAACCGATCCACCCAATGAGACGCCATCTTTTTTAAGTGTGAAGGAGCCTGGACGGCGCAGTAAGTTCATGACCAGTATGACGACAGCCGGAATGACGAGTGTAAAGATGATTGCATAGAATATCCCCATCGATAACTTTTCGGTCGGTGTCTGCAAGTCATAGCGACCTGACACTTTTTGATAGGACAAAAAGATACCGAGGATCAGCCCCGGCCATAGCATCGGGACATAGGTTTTTATCCCAAGTTTGGCTTTTCTATACGTGAAGGTTTTTTCACCTCCATTGTTGCTTACGTCGAATGAATAGGCGGCTGTTTTTGTACTCATATATGGATGGTTTAAATGATGATGATTGCAGAGAAGCAAGCCAACGAAATTATTTGTTCAGGAGTAAACCAACCTTCATATACGAATGAAAACGAGACTTTTATGAGCAAAATTGCCGAAGTAGTCCTTTATACTTCAATGAATTAGTAAGTGGGAGAATGGCTTATAATTCCAAAATTCATTCAAAAATAATTGTTGGTTTATATCTGAACAGGTAAGCTATGAATCATGAAACAAGGCGTAGCATATTATCGAGTCTCTACGGAAAGGCAGGGAGACAGTGGGCTGGGGCTGGAAGCCCAGCAGGAAGCAGTTCATTTATTCGCCCGCTACAAAAAAATAAAGCTAGTGCAGGAATTCATCGAAGTGGAGAGCGGCAAGAACAATCGGCGTCCTATTCTTAAAAGAGCGCTTTCATACTGTGCGGGTCATAATGATATTTTATTGATTGCTAAACTGGATCGATTAGGAAGAAACGTGGCATTCATCTCGGCATTGATGGAAAGTAAGGTTCGGTTTATTGCCGTTGACAATCCCGAGGCCAATCATCTCGTGCTGCATATCATGGCAGCGTTCGCGGAATATGAGAGAGAACAGATCAGCCAGCGTACAAAAGATGCCTTACAGGCAGCAAAGCGCAGGGGTGTCAAACTCGGTGTAAATGGTAAAGCCTTGGCCGCTCATAATCGGCAGATGTCGGAGAGTTTTTCCAGAGCCTGTGCATCGGCCATCAGTACAATCAAGTTGGAAGGTTTTATAACCATCCAGGCTATTACGAATGAGTTAAACCGCAGGGGCGTACCGACCTACAGGCCAGGTAGCCGATGGCATAACAGTACCGTCCATGCTCTTCTGAAAAGGCAGGAGGAACTAATCAAAACGAAACCCAAAGGAGAAAATTAACAAAAATAACCTTGTATGACACGACTAGAAATACAAGAGGCGAAGCGCAAACTGGAACAAGCGAGGTATAAGCAAAGGTTACTGCGTAAAGAGATTGATAGGCTCAGAAGGACATTGATAGAAGCGGGCGTCGATCCCGACGCTCCAAAGGTGGACCTAGTGCCGAGGAACCGGAAGATATTTCGCCAATGGAAACAGGGAAAAACCTTCAAGGATATTGCTGTGGTATTCGGCTTATCTACGACAACCATATCATCGGTTTGTAAGAGGGTGGAAAATATCCTGGAAAGGAAGCGTCCAGGTTATAACCGATATAAAAACCTCTTGAAATATCTATCAAAACGGCGCGGCCAGTCCAAATAAGTGCGGGTAGCCTAACGGCTATTCGTCGGACGTCTGAAGGCTAAAGACGGCACGAATGTCGGGGCTGGTAATGCGCCTTGTTAGTATTATTAACCATTTTAGTCTTGTAGGCAGCCTTGTATTATGGTAAAAGCCGGGCAAGAGGTATACGTCATGGGCAAATCAAAAGAATTAACTGACGAACAGTTCTTGGAACAACAAGCCGAATTCCAACGTAAGCTGCTAAAGACAGATACGTTTGAAGACTATATCAAGCTTCATGGAATGGAGCGTGCACAAGGATTCTATGACGCGCTAGAAATGTTTAATAAAGCTATAGAAGAAGTTTACACACGTCAAACATATAGAAATGCAATGGGCGGTGTAACCATATGGCCGAATGACGGAACCATATTGGTACGCAAAGTTTCATATTTGCATCAATTCACAGATAATATATTCAATCTGGCAAAAGCAGACTTTGAGAAATGTCAGCAAAAAACTACCCAGCCGTCTAATGAAGATCGTCCGAAAGTATAAATAAAGGTTTTCGGTATCTTGAGAAAAACTAATACTCAAGATGACCGTCTCGCCTGATACGTACTTGCAGTTATATGAGATGATTTATAATCGCATCGTAGAGGTTGCATATCCCGATGCGACAGAATCTGTTCCGATTAAACAGATTAAGGCTGCAACAGTAACCATTAAGTCTGGCTCAAAAAAAGTGAATATTTGCCAGCATTATATAAATTCTTCATTTGACTATTTTTATAATATTAGGACTGCTGCTCGTGCTGGAAATAATGTTTCAGTTGATCCAATGAAACTTGTCAAGGCTATTGAGTTTGTCAGTAATGTTGAAGAGGATAAAAGATATCCGGGACTAGAGTGGGAAAAACATGCCAATGAATTATTAGACCAATTTGAAAAACAACATAGTTTAAAAAAGATCGGAATAGGCATTAAGTATGAGGATTTGCAAAAAGTCTTTTTGCATGTTGTTACAACCCGCCAAGATGTATTTGAAGCAGACACAATCAAAACGCTCATAAGCGAATATTTCGATTCAATACGTAATAAAAACTACCATCTTGCTTGGAATATACTTTCACCAGATCTTCAGAAAAATAGTGTATGGGATGGTGACTATTTTTTATATGAAGCCGCGACATCGCTAATAGTCTCGCTAAGCGAGCCTGTTTGGATTGATAGATTTACATACGAATACGGCAGTGTAACATGTCATGCTAATCCATATGGGATGGCCAGTCTTGTTAACCTCGAAGGAATATTTGACTTATTGAAAAAAGGGATTTTGAGAAAAAGAGAAAAGACAAATCTTTTGAGGAAACTTGTTGAAGCGAAATTAAACTTCAAAATGAATAGCGACAAAGTAAAGAACAGTGGAAAGTTCAAGTGGTCAATACACAATGACAACTTGGCGCAACTATCATCCAATGATTTTTCAGATTTGTTGCTGCAAAAAACCATCCTGATTAGTTATTTGGAATTGGCAGATAAAGAAGGAAGAAGTTATTACACTAACTCATTACGACGCCATTTTTTCAATCAAAGCGAGACGAAAATGGATCAGCTCTTCAGTCACGACTATAAAATTGGGTGCAGGCTCATCAATAATAAATGGATGATTGACAGTATTGAGATTTCAAATAGATGATTAATGCATTCGCTACTACCTAAGAACATTCTTACATGGTTCAAGAATAATTCTTGAACATTCCTCAAATTCTGAGAATTCTTACACCCTTCCTTATTCGTCATTCACTAGACGCGACACTACTTTTGTAATGCAGATCGCAAAGATGACAGTTCGATGATTTAAGTAGCTACGATACGAATTCTCACTTCGATTTGCACTTAGTGGCCACTAAGTTGAGACAACAAGATTCGTCAACTTTAAAAAACCTAATTCAATTATGGCACTAAATAAAAATGATCGCGAGGAAATCGAAAAAGCGGCAAAGGAGGCAAGAGAGAAAAGAGAACTGGAAATCAAATTCTCTCAAAGTGGCGGCAGTGTATATGTGAACGGTACTAAATATACTGACTCCTATTACGCGAAGAAGAAGATCAACGGTGACGATAACAAATAAGATCGTCATCCACCAATAACCCGCGCTGATCACTAGCACGGCCGTGCCGCGGGTTATTTTTTCACTGCCTGTTTTAGGCAATTCGTTTCACTACATAAATAGATAATTACTATGCAGAATATTAATAGGTCTGCGGGTTCGCCTCCGGTGAGCCTCGGGCAAGTCTTTGACCTGTTCAAAGGCGTTCAACCCTCGGAATCCCGGGTAAAAGGGCTTCTCTATCTCATTGGTATCGTACTGACTCCCGTTACTCTGTTCGGGGCACTGATGGGCTTCAAACGGGCATATGGCCGGTTTGGCTTACCTGAAGGCCGTAAGCCGTCCCTGACGAACCTTACACCTATCATGTGGATTGGTATGATCCTCGGAGTCATCGTCACTTGGGCATTGTTGATCATTTTATTAATTATCGTGTCCGCCGTAGCCGGGTCATTCCTCGGCAGCGGTATCGGGATGCAAGCCGTATTGATCTTCATGGTGTTCAATGTGGCTGTAAGTGTGGTGCTGTTTCGGTACTTCAGGAACTGGCAAAGCGCCGTTGGCGGCTATGTGGCAGAATCCAGCCGGTTCGGCTCGGCTCGCTGGGCCACTGAGAAGGACTTGGCTCCTTTCGAGCGTAAGCCAGGCCTTTATATAGGCGGCGGCTACTACGGCTATGCCAAGCAAGGCCATATCCTGACGATGGGGGGCACACGGGGCGGTAAAGGAGTGAACGTCATTCTTCCCAATCTCCTCGGCCTGAGCGGGTACAGCGGCTCCTGGTTCATTATTGACGTGAAGGGAGAACTCGCGGCAATCAGTGCCCGCTATCAGCGCGAGAGTGGTCAGGATGTTTTGATCCTCGATCCCTGGGGTATCAATGGTGCCAACAGCGTTACCTATAATCCCCTTGATCTCGTGGTGGCGCAATCAAACCCCGATAGCCTTATTGATGATATCAGCATCATTGCCGAAATGATCGTTCCCAAGGAAAAACAAGGCGATCAGTTTTGGAACAACAAGGCACGCTCATTGATCGCGGGGTTGATCCTGCACCTGATCATGACAGGCGATAAGAAAACGATCACTCTTGGTAAGGTATGGGAATGGCTGCGCTTATCCGAAGAGGCGCTCGAAGAACTCTTAAGCGATATGGCGATCAGCGATAGTGCCGTGGTAAGGGCGACGGCGAATGAGTACATCAGCATCATGCACACCGCATCCAAGATGTTTCAGTCGATCATGGCTGCTGCACAGGAGAAGACGGATTTCTTAAAATCTCCTGCATTACAAAAATCACTGGCAAGCTCAAGCTTTGATATCAAGAATATCACTAACGGAAAGACGACGCTGTATGTCATTATTCCGCCCGATAAGCTCGATTCACATTTTCAATGGCTTCGCCTTGTCATGACAACGTCATTGCGCAGTGCGGTACGCAACAGGGACAAGAAGATCACATTCCTTCTCGATGAGTTTGCGGCACTTGGCTACTTGCCAGAGGTAAAGACTGCATTGAGTACATATGCAGGATACAATATCACTATGTGGCCTATTGTGCAGGATTTGGGTCAGTTGCAGACTTTGTATGGCCAATCATGGGAAACCTTTATCAGTAACACAGCCGTGCGTCAGTTTCTATCCGTATCCGATGTGTTCTCATTGGAATATCTATCGAAGCTGATGGGAACAACGACAGCGGTTAGTATTGACAGCAATGATCCCAAGGCGAAGGCGCAAGCCACGGCCAGGCCTCTCGTAACTCCCGATGAAATCAGACGTGCATCAGCAGATCGCGTATTCGCACTCATCGAGCAACAGCCCGTCGCAGTGTTCGACAAGATTCCTTATTACGAGATGCCGACATTGAAAGGAAAGTTTGATGACAACCCATATTATAAACAATAAAAAATTATATGACGATGGCGAAAAACAATATCATGCTCAAGCACTCTAAAGAGTCGCTGGCTCTGAAAGTCCAGCAGAAGGATGAGTGGAAGGAGCTATTAAAAAATCAGAATAAACAATTATTGGAGAACGATAATGTTGTTGGCATGGCCGAGCGGTTTTCGCACGAAAGGGATGAGCATAACAAGCGTTTTGAAAGGGCGAAAAAAGAGATGATTGAGCGGCAGCAAAAGGAACTGGAAGAAGCGAAGAAGATTCAACAATTAGGCAACTCTAATGATGAATACGAGAAGTAATCTATTGGGTTAGGCGCAGCGCAAGACGTGGTTTGTCATCACAAACCGTCTTGCAAGGGGAAGGATGATATCCTTCCCCGCTTGACCCCCATCCTAAAAATTAAAGGAGCATGACACAAGAAATCAATAATACGACAACAACGAAAAAGCGTGTGCTTATTCAATTGCGCACCACTGAAGAAGATAAAAAGACTTTGACCGACCTGGCGAAAGAAGCGGGCATGAATATGACCGATTTTATAAAATCACGAATTTTTCAATACGCACCTAAAACCCGTGTAGCAACTTTCGACAGGGAGATATTGATTAAGCTTTTGGCTGAACTGGGTAGGATAGGGTCGAACGTCAATCAAATCGCCAAAGTGATGAACACGGAAAAGAAAACGTTCTACACGGTTAGTGTTCGCGAGGATATCATTAGAGGGGTTCTTGCCACCGTGCAGACGGTAACCTCTAATATTTATAAACAGATCAACTATGGTATTACGGGGCAAACTGAGGGGGAACGGCAGCCAGTTGGCGAGTTACCTTCTGAAGAAGGCGGATAATGACAATGTGAGGCTATTGGGGATTAGAGGCACGGGTCGGGAAACCGACCTGCGCCAATCCCTGGTGGAGATGTCTCTCACCAGCGAGCTCACAAAATCCGATAAAGGTTTATACCACGTCCAGATATGCCCCGCCTATGGTGAGGACAAGGGCATGACGGATGAGGATTGGGTGAGGGCGGCGGATATACTGGAACAGGAGGCGGGTTATCAGGATCAGAAACGCGCCATCGTGCTGCATGACAAGAATGGAAAAGTTCATGCCCATGTCGTGTGGGAGCGTTACGATCATGACAAAGGCATTATGAAGCCGAATAAGTTTTCCCGGCTTGCCCAGGATAGGGCGCGGCAAATAATGGAAAAGGAATTCGGGCATGCAAGGACACCGGAACGCAACGCGCATCAGCCTGAGATGAAACAATACCTGACGGATATATGGAACCAGTCAGAGAATGCGGAGATGTTTTTGGCAGCAATTGGTGAGAAAGGATATACGGTCGCGGCAGGAACACAACGGCCTTACATGGTGATTGATGAAACAGGACGTTCATTCGATCTCGTGCGACAGCTTAAAGGTGTCAGGACAAAAGATGTACGGGAACGGTTTAAGACAACAAAGCTTGTGAAAGAAAAAGAAGCGATTGCAAGCTACAGAAAGTCGCCTCCGATGAAGAAGGCTACTAAGAAAGACATGGCAATGAGCGTGTCGTTTACGATTCAATCTAGCCAGATGGACCAGAAAGATAGGTTGCCATCAATTGTCGAGGAAATGGACAGTAAAGAAGTAAGGAAAAAGCAAATGCTGAACAAGCTGAAACGTGAGCGTTTACAGAAGGCTCGTGAGTTCAGGGAAAACGAGCGAGATCTGTAGCATTGAATGATAAGGACGGCTCATCCATCAGTTTGATAGGGCTTACTTCCAAAAGCCATGCAAGGTCATTCAGCATGAATGTGCGCTGGGCGGGCGATATGGAGGGAAGATTCAAGATCGTGCAAATCTGGAACTCCAGGAATACATAGTCGGGATCATCCGTAGAATGCCTATAGGTTTTCGTCGAGTATGTCTTGATCAAATGCTTTGCTTGTTCGATATGCCTCATCGCATCAAGTTGATCACCGTGTTCTTCGTTGCGATAACGAAAAAAACGTTTGACCCATTGGTTGTCATTATTGGCGGCGATACGGATCACAGTCATACATAAATAATATCATTAACAATAAAAAATTACAACAAATGAATTGGGAAGAACTCGAACAAAAGCATAAGGAGGAATGGGAAAAATTTGAGGAGCTTAAAGCTGCTGCATGGCTCAAGATCGATAATGACCGTAAGGCAATGTATGCAGCCTTCGGTGATCGGGAAGCCAAGGTGCCGATGAGTGTGCATGAGCGGGTGGAGCGAGACCGAAAGGAATGGCGGGACGCCTGGGAGGATAACGGATATAAAGCACGCTATCTCTTAACCCTTCAAAAGAATGAGCGTGATGCCTTGAGGATGCAAACAAAGAACAGGATTCTTGAGCAATTAAGAAAATACAGAGAAAACAATAAAACAAAATCAAAGGATCGTGAGCGAGATGACTAGACATCTGATGTTGACCGACGAGGAACTGGCAACGGTTCCTTGGGTCAGCGAGTTGTCATCAAGCGAAAAAATTGAGTTATCTTTATTGGTCTACGAATTGTCAATCGCATTGTATAACCTTAATTCTGTGGACGATGAATGATCTCAGGTATTTCAACAAGTTTATTGTTAAGAAGGATGATGAAAAGATAAAACCTAATCTATCCGTTTGGTCATACACCCGTGTCAGTTCCAAAGATCAGTATGACAAGAACTCAAGCGTCGATAGGCAGATGGAAGCGAGCATTGAGTATGCATTGCAGAACAACTATCAAATCACAGAAGAATTTGGCGGTACATATGAAAGCGGCAAATCAGATTTTACCCGTAAAGAATTTACACGCTTGATTGATAAAGTCAGGTCTAGCAGGACAAAGCCGCTTGCCATTCTCGTTTACAAGATGAGTCGTTTCTCCCGTACCGGAGGAGGGGCAATAGGTCTTGTCAATACGCTTGTTGAAGATTTAGGTGTACACTTGATCGAAGTATGCAGCGGTCATACAACAATGACGGAACGCGGCAAGATCAATATATATGAAAGCTTGTTCCATGCACATAAAGAAAACCTTGAGAAGAAAGAGATTGTCATACCCAGTATGATCGCCTCACTTAAGGCTGGTACATGGATAGGGCCATGCCCAACAGGTTATGATCAATATGGCCGTAAAGTGACGAATGAAAAGTTCTTCGCCTTTAAACAACGCCTCGAGATTAACAAGGATGGTGAATTGCTGCGCGAAGCATGGAAATGGAAAGTATCCGGCATGTATAGTGATGCCCAAATCATTTCTATGCTGTCTGCAAGGGGATTGAAGATCAGTAAGCAGAAGATGAGCCAAATGTGGCGCAATCCATTTTATTGCGGCATTATCATCAACAGATTGCTTGACGAGCCAGTAACGGGCAAATGGGAGCCGCTTGTAAGCCGCGAAGACTTCGTAAAGGTTCAACAGATTTTAGAGAACAACCCCTCCGGCTTCCAACATAATAAAGATGAAGAAGCCAGGCCATTAACAAGATTGCTGAAATGTAATGATTGCGGTTGTTACATGGTGGGCTATAAGAACAATCAAAAGAACTTGCACTATTATCGTTGCCTCAAATGCAACGGGGTTAGCGTGAATGCATTTACGACCGTAAGGGCGCTGCGCAAGGGAGCAAACGATCTGTTTGTTGATTTTCTAAATAAGTATTCAATCCCTGAGAAGATTATCCCACTGGTTCAGGTACAACTCACCAAGATATTCAATCATTATAACGAAGGTAGCTCGACAAACGAGGCATTGCTAAAATCTCAGATGGAGGCGTTGGAAAAGAAGATGAAAGACCTAAAGGTTCGGTATGGCCTGGGCGATATTGATAAGGAAACCTTTGATCTTACGGCCTCGCACCTAAATAAACAGATCAGTGAAACGGCTAGGGAATTGAATACCCTTGCACCTAAAATATCTAACCTTGATAAGCTGATCTCATCAGCGCTTGAGAAGGTGTCGAAACTCGCACTGGTATGGAGTTCCAGCAGTTTGGAGATGCGCAGGCGCATTCAAAAAACTCTGTTTCCCGACGGCATTTTATACGATGTCAAAAATCATCAATATCTAACCAAGCGAACTAACAGTTTTCTTTATCTAACTGATTATCTATCAAAGCAATTTGAAGGTGAGGGCATAAAAAAATCCCGTCTAAAAGACGGGATGTCAAATTGGGCTCCCCCTTCAGGACTTGAACCTGAGACCCTCTGATTAACAGTCAGATGCTCTAACCAACTGAGCTAAGGAGGAATATTTTTATTCTTTTTTTGCTTCCCTGCCCCTCCCATTAATCCCGCCAAGGCGGGGCTCTAACCCTGCCTGCCGGCAGGCAGGCAAATGAGCTAAGGAGGAATACCTTTTGGGGCAGCAAAAATACGCATTTTAGGTTCCTAAAAAAGAAAATATAAAAGTATTTTCTGACCCCTTCACCCTATAAAGCCGGGCCGGGCTGCTCGGTGATCTTGCCCTCCTCATAATCGATCAGATCCTCCTGCTTGCGGATCTCCTCATCACTGTATTTTTTCTCTTTTCGTATACGGAACAACTCTTTTCTCTGCTGGTCGAAGAGGTCGAGCATGACCTGGTTATACCGGTCTACTTCCTCCCTGGCCATCTCGGCACATTCGAGGGAATTCAGCAACTGCCGCGTCTCCTCCACATCTTCCGTAAGCTTGCGGCGGTAGATCTGCACGAGTTCATTGGCCTGCAGATCGTCGCCATATTTCTCGTCGAGTCGCTGAATGGCCACATTCATCAGCCTGATACGAATGGCCGCCTCCTGCTCCTCGGCGGGAGGATAATCGGAAATATCCTTCATATCGGTCCATTTGATGACCAATGGCAGGGTCAGCCCCTGGAAGACCAGGGTGGCGAGAATCACTATAAACGTGATGAATAAAATCAGGTTCCGGTGGGGAAAGGGCTGTCCGTTATTGAGCAGCAACGGTATCGATAAAGCCGAAGCGAGCGATACCACGCCCCGCATCCCTGCCCAACCGATAATCAACGGGCCCTTCCAGGTGGGGTTGACATGATCCATCCGAACGGTCTGCCCGAGCCATTTGGGCACATAAGCAATTGGAAACACCCAAATCAAGCGTATTACCATGGCCACCAGGCTGATAGCTACCCCATACCCTATAGCCGCCCCAATAGAATAATCACCGAGATCGTCCACTATCACCGGAAGCTGGAGGCCAATCAGGATGAACACTAATGCGTTCAATACAAAAATCACGGTCGACCAAAGCCCCCAGGCTACCATCCTGGAGTCGCTGTTGGATAAGATCTCGTGCGACCGGTAGGAAAGAAACAACCCCCCGGAAACCACGGCCAATACCCCGCTGAAATGAAAATGCTCTGCAGCCAGGTACATAAAATAAGGAGTGAGCAGGGTCAGGGCAGAATCAATATTGGGGGTTGTAGGCAAATAGCGGTGAATGGCATACATGATGAGCGCAATGGCGATACCGATGGCGATACCGGCCCCGGCACTGATAAAAAACTGACCCACGGCTGCACCCAGCGAAAACTGGCTGGTCAAAATAGCCAGCAAGGCAAAACGAAATACAATCAAACTGCTGGCATCATTGATCAGGCTCTCCCCTTCGAGAATACTGGTAATACGCGCGGGCACTTTCACAAACTTCAATACGGAAGCGGCGGCCACAGCATCTGGCGGCGATACAATCCCCCCTAACAAAAACCCTAAGGCCAGCGTAAAACCGGGAATCATGGCATGAGAAACATAGGCGATGATAATGGAAGTGACAAAGACCAACCCAAAAGCAAGCATACTGATCACGCGGCTCCATCGGGCAAACTCATTCCAGGAGGTATACCAGGCGGCCTCATATAACAACGGAGGTAAAAAGATCATAAAAATCATCTCCGGCTCAATGGCAACCCGCGGAATACCCGGAACAAAACTAATAGCGAGGCCGGCCAGCACCAGGAAAATAGGATAGGCAATCTTCAACTTCTGCCCGAGCATCACCAGAAAAAAAGTCACCACGAGCAGGAAAAGAATGAGTAGGAGGTTAGTGTGCATGAGATAAAATTAGCGAATGAGGCAATGTGCCAATTTGCAAGTAAGCCAATTTTATGAGGAATTGTTCATTCAAAAGTCAAGAAGGGGTAATTCAGCGAATAGATTTCTGATAGAAAACTGTTGACGGTTTTTAGTAAAATCCAGGATATTTTATTATCTGAAAATCATAAAGTTACATTTCATTCCAATTGCATGCTTGCAAACCTGATATTGGGTGTTAATTAACCTCATCGTGGAAAAAAATGTCATCACAAAATTTGCTATCGAAATAAAGCATTCCCTAAGCCCGTCGGTTCGAAAAGGCTTTCATTCAGGTTGCGAGCATCGTGAGGCTACACATAAGTCTATTTTTTAATCCGGCACGGAACGATTCGCAAGATCAAGGGACATAAGCGCTATTCCTGTTTGGGAGATGACGGAAGCACTAGAATCTACCAGGCAGAAGTAGCAAGGATTTCTGTCAGGTTACTTCTATCCAGCAATTCTTTCTCCTTCGCAACCCGCTGCTACCCTCGAATTTTCTTCGCTCCAAGTATCCGGACGGCCACCGGCGGTATTGGAAGTAATGTTTAACCCCATCACAAGTATCTCCACTTCTTCGTGGGCAATAGGACAATGCTCCACTCCCTTTGGAACAATGAAGAGGTCATTCGTAAAGAGCTCGATATTCCTGTCTCTCAGTTGTATGGTCAAATGACCTTTGTATAGAATAAACAATTCGTCCTGATCATCATGCTTGTGCCAGTTGAGCTCACCCTTGCCTTTGGCCAGCTTGATCAATTGACCATTCGACTGACCAATGATTGTCTGATTCCAGTAATGAGTAATCCGGGAAAAGGCTTCGGTGATATTAACTTTATCCATAAGTGAAGATTTAAAAGTCAAAATTTAAAACGGGCATACAAGAAACATGAAAAGCCAATCGTCAGAACATGCAGTGCCTTACTGCAAACAGCTCAACTCAAACCGATCGTTCCAATAACGCGAGATGGAGATGGCGGTGTTGAACGGGTAGTTGGTCGATGTCTGGTGTAGTGTAATTCTCAACAAACCGAAACCCGAATTTCTGATAGTACCCTATAATTTTCGCATTATCGGCCCAGGTATCCATACGAATGTATTTTAATTGGTGTTGCCTGGCGTGAGCCACTGCCCAATCAAGCACGAACGAAAATGCCTGCGGCTTCCTCAGCTTCCTATTGACCACTATGCGATGAATATAAAGCGCATCGCCATTTTCCCTTTCCCGCCAGATATGCTCGTCTTTATAGCATATACTGAAAATGCAAAAGATTTCCCTTTCATCCATTATTTTCAACAACAATCCATTCCTGATATCAGCCTGTATGTAATCTTTGTCGTAACTGGCCCAGCCGATATAGTTATTATCTTTCTGAAATTGAATAGCCTCTTCAAAGAGGCAATAGATCGCCGGAAGGTCATGGGTGGTAGCATTTTGTATTGAGTGGCTCATGTGCAGGGTCGTTTTTTAAATCCCATAAAGGCAAAGTACGCGCCTTGCTTTTCTATTGTTGCTTAATTCAAAGACTTCAGCTGCCAGTTTTCGGTTGACAGACAGGTAGTATATAACCAGGGAATTGATTCCCGCAAAGCAATGGCGCAACTCAAAATGCAGATCTGGAAAGGCCTGCAATCCGATCTCAAAGTATTTTCTCAGCTCCGCTTTGTTTCTGATTACCCCTTCACTATTAAATTTCAGTGCAATCACCAGGGGCGAGTGGAATTCCAGGTCGTCTTCGTAATGCGCCAATATTTCATCGGGCTGATGATTGTTCCAGGCTGCTATCCATTCGCGGGCAAATCGGCTGGCTGTATCGGCTGTTAACATAGCTTAACTGTTTTATTCCTGAATCAGGAACTATTTCGAAGTGATTGAATCCGTTGATGAAAATTAACTTCCTGGTTTACGAGTGTCGCTACCGACCGGAAGAGTTCCATCAACTCAGGAGAGTGCTTTTCGCTGGCCTGTTTTTGCAGGTTATAGTGTACCAGCTTCGTCCACATCACCGCTTTTACGTGTTGCCGATGCTTATCCCACATGATACCCTCCACCTGAAGGCTTTTTTCGCTGAAACTTAATAACTGCGTTTCTATGAGTACTTCCTCCATCAAGCCTGCCGGGTAGAGGTACGATATATTTGTTTCGGCCGAAACCCATCCGAGCCCTTCCCGCCGAACTATGTCATAAATATCCAAACCATAATTTTCGATCAGCTGATCCTCCCTGGTTGAAATGAAATAGTCGATATAGCGCGAGTTGTTCAGATGATTGTACGGGTCACAGTCGTGAAACCTGATTTTAACTTTGCTTTCCAATACCTTTTTCAGTTCCATGTTCATTATTTATTATACCGATTGGTATATTTTAGTATAAAAAAAATTTATGCTTTGATATGGGAGATTACCTGTTCCAGGAAGTCCATGGCCAGGCCAAGGTCTTTTGAATGACCGGTGACTTTTGCCTGCATGATGGCTCCTTCCACCAGCGACATAGTTACTATGGCAATGGAAGCAGGGTTCGTTGCCGGTTTGATTTCCTTCCTGTCAATACCACGCTTCACCTGGTTCTCGATTGATCGTTTCCAGTAAGCAAGCGCTTCTTTTGCTTTGTTTTTGAGTGCAGGATGGGTGTCGTCCGCTTCGGTGGCAGTGTTCAGGATCGGGCAGCCTGCCTGCAAAAAAGGGATTTTCAGGAAGTTTCTATAAACTTTCGGGTATACCAAAAGCCGGTCTATGGCATTCTCATGCAGCAGGATCTTTGACTTGATGTAATCATTAACGCGTTCGAAATTGAAATCAAATGCTGCAAGAGCGACTGCATCTTTGTTTTCAAAATTTCCATATATGCTCCCCTTGGTCAAACCCGTCGCTGAGGTCAAATCAGTAAGGGAAGTTCCAGAAAAACCTTTGGCATTAAAAATAGGGGCTGTCTTCTCAATGATAAACTGCCTGGTTCTTTCGGCTTTTGAAGCTGATTGCTGCGTCATAAGGTCAAAACTACATAATATATACCGAACGGTATAATAAATCTTCCCGAGTTCTGGCCCATGCCGAAGTAAGATGAGATCTGTACCACTATCCAGGGAGTTGGTGGTTCAAGTTATGAAGGGGGAGCAAAACTAGACAGGTCGGCAATAATGCCGATATTCTTTTTTCCAGAACCAGCAACCAGACTCCGATGTAAAGAAAACACCTTGTTGATTACTGTGGTTCGATATGAATCATTTTCAAAATCAATTTCTCAGAAAATATCGAACCTATGATGAGTTGATACGAGCGATTCGAGGTCGCAAATCTTCAAAAAAATTCAAAAACACGCATTACATCAAGTCTACCCTGCTTCTCATCAAGTACATTTTTCACCCGCTCCGGCAATTCTTTCTTTTGGGTTGTCATTTACATTCTTCACTTAACACTTCTTTTATGAAACAGATACCTTTCCGGTCACTATTCCTGCTAGTGATCGTTGCCTTCAGCTCGACCTCTTTTCTTTTAAACCCTTCGGCGGCGAAGGATATGTGGTGCTGGTCAACAACAAAGTAGTATTGGAACGCTACGGAAAAGACATGAAGACGCTGCAAACACTTACCCTCGACCAATACCCGGCGGACGCACAGGTAACCATCCGCTATTACAATTGCGGCAACCTCGACAAATCCAGGACCATCACTTTTAAAAACGGCCGTAACGAGGTCATCAAAACAGTTCGATATGGTGACGCTACCAGAGAAAACACTGATATGAATTGCACGGTACAGGAGCTGCGCGGTGTGAAAAAGAACAATGAGGTAGTCCATTTATACTACACCTCCAAAGAAATTCCGGAAGGCCGCTTGATCCTGGCTATTCAAAACTCCAACGCGGTAGCGGCGATCAAAAAATAATCACCTCTTCGTATAGCTATGAAAAGTAGAGGCCGGATCCTGAAAAGGTCCAGCCTCTTTCTCTTTACATACTCGTCAACCTGTTATTTCCCGGTACTGTCGGGCTTTGTGGGCATTCTTTCATAAGAACTGGTATCACCCCTGTTACCGGTATCGGGAGGCATGTTCTGATCGCGCTGGATCGTATCCCTGTCCTGATCGTTTCCGGTAGAATGATTGGTGCAGGCGGCAAATAAACCGGCTGCGAAGAACATCATCATGATCTTTTTCATAGTATGGTGTTTTCAATCTCTACAATAAAACACTGCCAGCGTTTGAGTGCGAAATAAACTGGAAACATCCGGCCTATTCTGACCATCCTTTTCCCTTCAATGGGGTGTAACAACAAATTACCGTTTCCACCGGGTTACCTCCCGCTAATCCGTACCCAGGCTAACTCCATATAAAAGCAGGAACACTTCGGAAGAGAATCTACATTTTTGCGACTCAAACACCTACCTATGCGCGGAAAGTTATTCCTGTTGCTTCTACTCTCCTCTTCCCTGCTGAATGCCCAGGTCAACGTATCGCTCTTGCAGCAAAAACTGGATTCCCTGCGCATAGCAGGAGGTTACCCGGGTATCAGTGTCTGCATTGTAGACAGGAATCAACAGGCCTATACCGTACAGTCGGGCTACTCCGACCGCGATCTGCAAACACCACTCAAGCCGTCCGATATGTTCATGCAGGGAAGTGTGGGCAAAACCTATGTTTCGGCAATCGCAGTCAAACTGATCCGGCAGAAAAAATTAAACCTGGATGATAAAGTCTCGAAATACCTGGGGCATCTCGCCTGGTACAAAAGAATACCGAATGCCGAAACGATCACCATCGCCCAGATCATGAACCATACTTCGGGAGTAATGCGTTATGAATTCAAACCTGCCTTTACGACCGATCTCACTAACAACCCCGCCAAATCCTGGAAACCCGAGGAACTGCTGAGTTACATCCTCGACGAAAAAGCCAGTTTCGCGGCAGGCGAAGGATGGGAGTATTCCGATACCAATTACATCCTTCTGGGCATGATCATCGAACAGATAACCGGTAAGAAATTTTATGACCTGGCGCAAAAAGACCTGCTGGATCGATTCAACTTGAAAAACACCCGTCCCACCAACCAAATGAAACTGCCGGGACTGGTTCAGGGTTATGCCGGTGATGCCAATGAGTTTGGCCACAAAGACAAAGTGATCGATGAAAACGGGTTATTCATCATCAACCCGCAATTTGAATGGACCGGCGGAGGCATGTATTCCACCACCACCGATCTGGCTAACTGGGGCTGGCTGCTCTACACGAACAAAGTAGTGGACACGAGCCTACTCTTCTCCCATGCGGCCAATGCCAAACTGGGCAAGAACTCGAAATACGCATTGGGGGTGATTATCCGCGAAACACCCAATGGTCCTGCCTACGGTCACAGCGGTTTCTTCCCGGGATACCTGACGGAAATGTTTTACTTCCCTTCCAAACAACTGGTAATAGCCGTACAGGCGAACAGCAGCGATTTCAAAAAAATAAAACTGAGCCTGGCGAGGATAATGATGGAGTTGGAGAAAACAATTTGAACAAAATTACTAATGGCGAATGACGGATGACGAATGATGGATCAAGTATCAGGGGTGAAATAATTTCTATATCTGTTACTCAGAATTTTATAGGCACATTTATTAGCTGGATATAGATAACCTGCATTCGCAATTCGTCATTCGTCATTCTTCATTCGCCATTTTTCAATAATGAAATATAGCTGCTCACATACTCCCCCAACTTCCTCCTCCTGTATTGCATGATAAACCTCGGATGAGGGAGGGGTATAATTTTTTTGAAAAAATGATATTCTTTGTTGAGTGCGTCGAGGTATTTGAAATTCTTTTCTCCGCCAATACAAAAACACACTTCCCGTGAGAAACCCATTTTCAATTGCTGCTGAATGGTATCAACAATAAATGGCTTAACAGCGGCAGAAAGCTTTTTGTCATCGTAGTAATTAACATTGATTCCTCCCTTTGTGTAGCCGAGGGGCGAAACCGCGCCAATGAAAAAATCGTGGTAAAAAGCCTTCGGACCGCCATAAGCATCTATCATTTTATAAATGAACTCGGCGCTCAATTCTGAACTGTTCTTCCAGGGATGATCGATGCCGCAATTCTCTTTCAACTGACGGGGGGCAGTAAAATTAATCCCGGTAATGCCGGCGCCAAATCTGCCAGGATTGATGCCCAGCATTAATTTCCGGGGGTGATTATCTTGATAAAACTTTTCAAAAAACTGCTTCACCACAGACACGACTTCCTTATCCGGATGCGGATGCAAAACAGCAAATCCCCGAGGCACCTTGGGCGCCTTCAGGGAAAGGTAGAAGTTGATTAGGTGTTGAGAGTACAAGATGCGTTTATCGTTTCGGGTTTATCGTTTCACGTTGGTTTGCTGTTTGCTGTTTGTAGCTCATTCGTGATTCGCCATTCGCCATTCGTAATTGTATTGGCCCATTTACCAATTGGCTCATTGGCAGATTGCATCCGTCATTCGTCATTCGGAATTCTTAATCCGTAATTCGTAATTGCATTTGTATTGGCTCATTTACCAATTGGCTCATTGGCAAATTACTTCTCAAACTTCACCCTGTATTCCGACACATACACCGCCGTGTCTTTCCTGTTGTCTTTGAAAAACAATCTTGCTTCCTGGCCGAGGCGAAGGCAGGTATATCTATTGTCAATGTCTTCTTTCTTATTCATTGGTTGCAACGATGGGTACCAGATGGTATGGCCCGGTCGATCGAGCAGCAATTGTGGCTTACTCCATTGCTGTGAATTGTTGCCTTCGCCAAGATCTTTATTTGGATTGAAAGAGATGAATATCCGGCTGCCGGTCCATTTGGGACCTTTCGACTCGGCCATCAACATCACCCATTGATTGAGATAGGTATTCCAACTGACAGAAGGACCCCAGTAAAAGCCGGCTTTCGAGCCGGAAGCGGGCCCCCCGCCTTGCGAGGCCGGTATCTGCAGGGAAGCCACCGGAGCCCCGATGCCATCACTGGAAGCATTGAATCCCTTTCCATCCCACCTCTTCGCTTTTCCTGCAGGATTGTCGAGATCACTGAGTTTGATTCTTGCGATGCTGATGCATTGTCCGGCAGCTTCTTTCACCGGATCGTAGCTCACCGAATCATACACTCCCGGGTATCCATATTCGCCATAAAACAGGTACAGGTATTCGCCACTGGCCACGGCAGATGGATCTCCCACTCCACCGGCAAACGTGAGTGAATTATTGTGAGGCTTCAATATCATGCGTGGTTGCAGGTCTTCAATAAATATTCCGCGGTCCGCCCAGCTGTGTCCGCCATCGGTTGATTTCATGATGCCGATACGACATACCGCGGCGGCAGAGGTGGAGTCGGTCAGGCCGGTAGGCCATTTCTTATTGATGTATCCGATGCCGGTAACGCTATCATAAGGCAAAGTGGCTGGATAGTTTTCATTGTGATAAACTGCATATAATGTCTTGCCTGTTTTGTCGTCGGCAGACTGATACACCGTTTCAAACCAGATGGCGCCATGTAATCCCGGACTGCCGGGTTTGGCATTGGGAGGAAGAACAGGATCGGTAAACTCTTCAAACTTTCGCCGGAACACTTCATCGGCGTTGCGTCCATCAGCATATTCCAGCTCCTCGGCATTGCCCCAAACGGGATCTTCCCCGTATTTGCCCGGGAAGATGCGCAATGTATCGCCGATCCAGGCCTCCGCCATATTGCAATCCACAAACGATTTAAAATAAAACGTGTCGGAAGCAATCAGCGTCGCGGTGGGTGTTTTTGTTTCAGAAGCAGATTGATTGTTACAGGAAAGAATAATTACGGTAAAACAGCCGATGGCAAGTTGTCTGGCAAAACAAATCATAAAAAAGGGATGATCCATGAATATAATAAAATATTCAACCGGATCACCCTTGCTTTCCCTCAAAATTTATAGCGCTGCTTATTGCTTTAAAAAAGATTCGGTCACCTGGTTGTGATGGTCGCCGAAGCGAATCCAGTATTTTCCGGTTTGCAGGAACCCGGCATCAATACTGTTTTGCCCTTTGCTGATCAAGCCCTGCTTTATTACCTGACCTGCGCTGTTGATGATTGTCCAGCTGACCTCCTTTTCCGGCGTATTCCGGAGAAAAATGGCTTGCTGTACCAGGGTATTCCGGATGACCGAAGACCTGGATTCGCTGATGACAATTGTTTTGATAGCAGAAAGAGAGAAGGTTCCATCCAGGTCGACCATCTTCAGCCGGTAAAAAGTTCTTCCGTTGAATGGCGATTGATCCTCCGCCTGGTAGAAGGATGGTACGCTGCTGTTGCCTTTTGCTTCTATCCTTGCCACCGGTTGAAAATTGATTCCATCTACGCTTCGCTCAACCAGGAAATGGCTGGAATTGATCTCCTGCGCCGTTCCCCAATTCAGGGTTACTTTGCCATTTGAATACTGCGCATTCCAGTCGGTAAGCTTGACAGGTAAGGAACCCGAAGTAGCAGCGTTGACTGTTGCAGCAGGGCTGAGATACAAGGGCTGGTTGAAACCATTGAACTCATAAATGGCAAAATGATACACAGAACCCGCCTGCAGCGAGCCAATGCTGGCATTGCCATCGGTAGACAAGGCTGCCACGAAATTACCATTGCCCAGATCGGCATTGAGCGCATAGGCAGTAAAGTTGACGGGCGCGGCATTGACTGCTGAACCTTTGTGCGCGATCACCAGTCTCGATCTTCCATTGCCTGCGGTAAACTGCAGTAACAGGGAACTGGAAGTGATATTGGCGACAGTTATATTGGATGTTTGAATGGTTGGGGTAGCCGCCGTGAGGCCCGATACCGAACCAGATGAACTGGTAAGATAGGTAGTACCGGTACCGGTTCCATCGTATTCATAGATCCGGAAAAAATAATTCGTGTTGGGGTTGAGTCCGCTGATCACTGCCGAATTGAAATTATCATCATACACCACATATTCGCCTGCTGCGAGAACCGGACCCGAACCGAATACAGCGTTTGCTGCATAGTCGGTGCCATTGACGGGTGTGCCTGTGATGTCGGAACCCTGTTTGGCTACGACGATGCGGCGCTGACCATTACCATTGGTCCAGCTGAGCGTGAGCTCTTTTCCGTCTCGTTTGGAAACTACCACATTCGAGGAAGCTATAGTGGGTATGCTGCGCGTAGTGACATTTGCAGTATAGGAGGGAACCAGGTATTGAGGCTGGGCCGAACCATTGAATTCGTAAAAGGCGAAGAAATACTGGGTGCCCGGTTTCAGGTTCGTGACAGAGGTACCTGCGCTCGAACTGTTGTATACAGTGAAATTGCCCGTGCCGATGGCAGCGCCTGCGCCAAATGAGTTGTTGACACTGTACGCTGTGTTGTTTACCGGGTCTGCATTGACTGCCGCGCCTTCTCTTACCACGATCAGGGTTCGTTGTCCGTTTCCTTTGGTCCAGTTCACTACCACGGAATTGGTGGTGATATTGGTAAACGAAGCATTGCTGGTTTGAAGGGTTGGCGTACCGGAGGTGAAAGAATTGCCCGCCAGAAAACTGCTTGTCAGGTATTCCGTTGCCGCGCCGGTACCGTTGTATTCAAAAATCGCAAAGAAATATTGGGTGCCTGGTTGCAGGTTGGTAAGGAAGAAACTGGTAAAGGCGTTATCATATACCACAAACTCACCCGGCGCTACCTGCTGACCACTGCCAAAGCTGGTATTCTCTGTGTAGTCGATACCATTTTGCGGACGGAAAGTAACTGCCGATCCTGCTTTCGCTACCATGATACGACGGGTGCCATTGCCGGGCGTCCAGCCGATATTGAAAAATCCTCCATCGATTTGATTAAAGGATAGATTGCTTGCCGGAGTGGTGGGGGCGGTGGCAAAGGCCTGCATACCCAGCAGGCAAAGGATAAAAGTGTAAATAGGCTTCATGGAAAAGGTTTATGCACAAATTTGCGGGGCTGCGTTTCGGAAAAGAAGTTCAACAGGCATGAGTTGGCAGATATTCAGGATGAACTGCCAAAGAAAGGGCCGACACCAACCGCTGGTTACCGGATAAATCTAAAAAAGCTCATTCCCCGGTAACCTGCGGTATTTCAAACAAAAATCGCTCATTTGTGACCGGGGTGTGAGTTGCCATCCGCCGGAATAAAAACGCCGTTGACTCGGAAAAAAGGGGAATGGCTCAAAAAAATTTCTCTGTTTAAAATAATTTTCCCAACCTTTGCATCTCTCAACGAAAGAATATGAACATCTGTTAAGAACCTTCCCATTGTAGGTTCACCTCTCAAGACTGGCGGTATTCCCGCAAATTTCATTCACCTTTATTCAGGATTTCTAAATTATTTCTGTCATGATTGTCTTATCAGCAACGCTGATACCATCAATTGTTGTCATTGTTATTTCCGGGGTTTTCCGGTCTTTAAAAAACATTCTTAAAATCACTATATGCCGAATTCAAAATATACTTTCTCAGATTATCTGACCATCTTTAAACAGGCTTTTAAAGGTGGCGAGCACGACTATACCAGCGGAAGCATCCGGAGGGCCATTGTATTGCTGGCTATTCCAATGATTTTGGAATTAAGCCTGGAGAGTGTGTTTGCCGTGGTGGATATGTATTTCGTGGGTCATTTGCCCAACAGCCAGAACGCCGCGCAAACCGTAGGGCTTACCGAAGCGGTAATATCGATTGTCTATTCCATCGCTATCGGGTTGAGTACGGCTGCCACTGCAATGGTTGCCCGGCGTATTGGTGAAAAAAATCCTGATGCCGCTGCCAATGCGGGCATGCAATCGCTCATCATTTCGCTGGTGGTAACCCTGTTGATCAGTATCCCCGGGGTGATCTTCGCCGAAGACATCTTGCGCCTCATGGGGGCGCAGCCGGATGTAATTGCAGATGGAGCATCATTCACCCGCATCATGCTGGGTGGAAGTGTGGTGATCATCCTGATCTTCCTGATCAATGGTATTTTCCGCGGGGCCGGTGATGCCGCGATGGCGATGCGGAGTTTATGGATCGCCAGCATCATCAACATCATTCTCTGCCCGATCATGATCTATGGTATCGGAAGCTGGAACGGATTAGGATTGAAAGGCGCCGCCATTGCCACAACGATCGGCAGGGGTACCGGCGTGATCTATCAGTGTTATCA
Source organism: uncultured Chitinophagaceae bacterium (assembly GCA_964605065.1). Classification (GTDB taxonomy): domain Bacteria; phylum Bacteroidota; class Bacteroidia; order Chitinophagales; family Chitinophagaceae; genus Endoryza. The sequence goes on along the minus strand of CAZSAQ010000013.1, from coordinate 70,986 downwards.
TCTTTTTAAAGGCAAAGGCGTGATCCATTTCAAATTATCGCACCTAAGGGCGAAATGGGATATCATTCGTTCTCTGATTGGCATCTCCGCACCGGCTACGTTGCAATTCCTGATACAGTCCGGAAGCTGGATCGTACTTACCTGGATCATCGCACACAGTGGTGGCAAGGCTGCTTCTGCCGGTTACCAGGTAGCCATTCGTAATGTGGTATTCTTCATTCTCCCTGCCTGGGGTTTGAGCAATGCCGCCGCCACACTCGTGGGGCAAAACCTGGGAGCCAAAGAACCCGGTCGCGCGGAGAAGAGCGTGTTGCTTACTGCCCGTTACAATGCCGTCTTCATGGCCTTTGTGATGTTGCTGTTTGTCATCTTTGCCGAACCGATCATACGGATCTTTACCAAAGATGCCGAGATGCAGCATGTAGGCGCGCTCGCCTTGCGTATCATCGGAGCAGGATATGTGTTTTACGGTATCGGCATGGTGATGATACAGGCACTGAACGGTTCCGGCGATACCAAACGCCCCACCTGGATCAACTTTGTCTGCTTCTGGCTTTTCCAGATACCACTGGCTTATGTTCTTTCCAAGCCATTGGGAATGGGACCCACAGGGGCATTTATTGCCATTCCGGCTGCCGAAACTGTCATCGCCATCTGGGCCTATATCATCTTCAAAAAAGGAAGCTGGAAGCTGGTGAAAGTGTAAGCGGTTATTAGCAGGGGGGCGATGTTTTCTGGCATTACGAATGTCGAATGACGAATGACGGATGAAGGGCTCATGTAATAGTACAGGCTTTATGATTCTACGACGCGGGTCAATAACGGTAAAATTTACATACCTTGTCGAGTAACAAGAATCCGACATTCGACATTCGACATTCGACATTCGACATTCGACATTCGACATTCGACATTTGACATTCGACATTCGTAATTCGTAATTTTCGAACCATGTCCCAAATCTCAAATAATGCTATCCGGCAGGTTCTTTTTCTTTGTTTCATTGTGTTGCTGGGGATTGTGCTGTTTATAGAATTGAAATCATTTCTGCCGGCCTTGCTGGGCGCCTATACATTATATGTATTGCTCCGCAAGTACCAGTTTATCCTGGAAGGGCGTTTTCGCTGGAAGAAAGGCCTGGCAGCCGGTTTGCTGATGCTCATTTCCTTTATTGTAATCCTGCTTCCCATATTTGTATTGATCAACATGATGTATTCGAAGATGGGATTTGTGGTACAGCATTCATCGGATGTGCTCACGTCTATCCGCCAGTTCATTCACAAGTATGAGGTCAACTACAATTTTGAATTGCTGAGCGATGAAAATATTACCAAGATCTCTGCCTGGGTAGCCAATTCCCTGCCCTCGATACTGGGCGCCACGGTAAGTACTACAACCACCATCGTGATCATGTATTTTGTTTTGTATTTCATGCTTACCGAGGGGCGCAAGATGGAAGCCGGCTTTTACCATGTGGTGCCCCTCAAAGATGAAAACGTGTTGCTGCTGAGAAAGGAAATGAATTCACTGGTGTATTCCAATGCCATCGGCATTCCGTTGATTGCCTTATTGCAGGGCGTGGTAGGATTGGCTGGCTACCTCGTGATCGGTGTGAAGGAACCCATATTCTGGTTTGTTCTTACCTCCTTTGCTTCCATGCTTCCCATACTGGGCGCGGCATTGGCTTATGTACCCCTGTCGCTCCTGCTCTTCGCCAATGGCGATAACACCAAAGGAATCGCGGTATTGCTGTTCGGTATACTGGTGATAGGCACGGTAGACAACCTGTTTCGCTTCTGGCTGCAAAAGAAGATAGGAGATGTACATCCTTTAATTACCGGATTTGGCGTGATCATCGGGATCAACCTGTTTGGGTTTATCGGGTTGATCTTCGGGCCAATTCTGATCTCTCTGTTTATGCTGCTGATACGCATCTATGCTAATGAATTCAGCCAGAAAACTTCGCGAAATACGTAAAATAAGCCATTTCAGAAAGCCCTGTAATTTTACTAAGGACTATTACTCAATCTCATTTTATTTAGCGCCCAGGCACAATAAAAAAAACGGGGATATTGCGCTTGTATAATTACCATTTTGATAATATTTTTCGGACAGTTACCGTTTAAAATCCGTTCGATAGATCCGAAAAACCCTATGTTCTCCATGAAGCGCCCGTTTAAATCCGTATCCTCGGCGAGCCTGTTGTTTTTGCTCCTGGTATCGCCACTGCTGATTTCCGGAACCCGGTCTTCGGAAAATTCCTCAGCAACCTTACCTCCTATTAAAAGTTTTGATGCTTCCGTTAAATCGGAAAAAGAGCTCGTACATGATGAAGCAAAGTCTTTGTATGATTCCATGAAACTGCAAAGATTCGGCCTCAGCCGTAAAGCCTTTGAATACGCCTGGTACGGCTATAAACAATTGGAAGAAACCGGAAGGATCTATCGAAAGAGTGTGCTCTCCATCTGTGATTTCAGTCAATCATCGCGCCGCAAGCGCCTGTACATTCTGGATATTGAAGACAAGAAAGTGCTGGTGAATACCTATGTGGCTCATGGCCGCAAATCCGGTGGAGAGTACGCCAAATCTTTCTCCAACAATCCCGAATCGCACAAAAGCAGTCTTGGCTTTTACGTTACCCGTAATACCTATTACGGAAGTCATGGTCTTGCATTGAACATTCAGGGAATAGAGAAAGGGATCAATGATAAAGCTGATGAAAGAAATATTGTTATTCACGGATCAGAATACGTTGGCTCAAACTTTCTTCGTTGGAATAAATTCAATGGAAGAAGTTATGGTTGTCCTGCTGTTCCGGCAAAAGAAACTCAGCGGGTGATCAACACAATAAAAGGTGGATCCTGTCTGTTTATCTATCATCCTACCAAAAATTACTTAGAAAAATCGAAGATATTAAACGACTAGGTTGGACGTAAAACTTCAGATGGTTTGAAGGCGAAAATGCTCAATATAGGTTCGTACCCTATGATTGGGCTTTTCTTTTTTTACGCAGAGGACGCTGAAGACGCTGAGGACGCTGAAGACGCAGAGGGCAACGAACAGTCAGAATTAGCCAGTCGTTTATTCGCCATTCACCGCATTGTCACATTTACGAATTGGCCCATTGGCCAATTGTATTTCTCATTCGTCATCCGTAATCCGTCATTCGAAATTAGTCCTCCCATTGGCTCATTGACAAATTAACGAATTGGCAAATTGCTCCTCATATCGTCCAGGCTACTACCATTGCCAATGCTCCTATTATGTATCCCTGGATGATTTCGCGGTTGCTGTGATCGGAGACGAGGAAACGGGCAGTTCCGATCAGTCCGGCGATGAGCAGGGCGGCAGACAGGAAGAGACCGCTGGCATTTTCATCATGGAAAGAAAACAGGATCATGAATGCTACCAGCCCGCCGGCGGCGGTGGTATGCATGCTAACCTTACTATTGATGTTGATCATCCAGGCGGCACAGACTCCAAAAAAAGCGCCCTGGAGGAAGTTGACAAATATTTCGGGATTTTCCGGCTGACGGCTGGCTACATACCAGGGCCAGAAATAAAAGATGATCGCGGCGACATAAGGAATCAGGCGGTCGCGTGAAGTCTTCATCTGGAGGGAGGGAATCAGTTTCAATCGCCACATTAACAATACCGACGCACCGGGCATCAGCAGGGTATTCAGTACCACGAAGATAAGTTTCATGAGTTTGGGAAGACGCTCCATACCCGCGAACGCATATGGATGAATGAACAGCAGGTAAGCTGTTACATAGGTCGCTATAAACAGGGGGTGAAAGATCACGGAGATCAGGTGCCCGAAAAAACGCGCTACCGGCGGCTGGGGAATTACTTCCCGGACCGGTTCGTTGACAGAAACTGCTTCTTCCATACTCTTAAAGTTCTTTGCGGAGGCGGGCAACAGGAATATTCAGTTGCTCCCGGTATTTGGCTACCGTCCGACGCGCAATATTATAACCTTTTTCCTGTAATAGTTCAGTCAGGCGTTCATCGCTGAGGGGTTTGCGCTTGCTTTCGGATTCTATAAGGTCGCTGAGGATCTTTTTTACTTCCCGGGTCGAAACTTCTTCGCCGCTTTCGGTGCTGAGAGATTCGCTGAAGAAAAATTTGAGGCGATAGGTGCCGAATTCGGTCTGTACAAATTTACTGTTGGCAACCCGGCTTACCGTGGAGATGTCGAGATTGGTTCTTTCGGCGATATCTTTCAGGATCATGGGGCGCATGGTGGTTTCATCGCCCGTAAGGAAGAATTCACGCTGGTAATCCATGATGGTTTCCATCACCACCGTGAGCGTATGCTGTCGCTGTTTGATGGCGTCAATGAACCATTTGGCCGCGTCGATCTTTTGTTTGATGAAGAGAACCGCTTCTTTCTGGCGTTTGTCTTTCTTGCTGCCGCGATCGTATTCCCTCAGCATGTCGCGATAACCGCCGCTGATGCGGAGATCGGGGGCATTGCGCGAATTGAGGGTAAGCTCCAGTTTGCCGGCATTGTTGTAAACGAAAAAATCCGGTACCACATAGCTCTCCGCCTTGTTTACGTCGGCATGATTGCCGCCAGGCTTGGGATTGAGCTTAATGATCTGGCTGATCACGTCCTTCAGGCCTTCATCATCGATGCCCAGTCCGCGCTGTATTTTTTCGTAATGCTTCTTGGTAAATTCTTCGAAATATTGTTCGATGGCCTGGATGGCCATGTCTACGTCTTTCCCGTGAGCCTTGAGGTGCCTGAGCTGCAACAGCAGGCATTCCTGCAGGGTGCGCGCGGCTACGCCGGGCGGGTCAAACTGCTGAATGATCCTGATGATTGCTTCTACTTCTTCCTCGCCACTGTCGATGTTCTGGCGAAAGGCCAGGTCGTCAACGATGGCGGATGTTTCGCGGCGCAGGTAGCCATCGTCATCAATGCTTCCCACAATTTGTTCGGCTATGCGGCGCTGCCGTTCGTCGAGCTTCATTAAACCTAGTTGTTCGAGCAGGTATTCATGGAAAGAAGTTTCCATCCGGTGAGGACTCACTTTGCCTTCGTCTGATTCTGGATAGTTATCGTCGCGCAGTTTGTAATCTGCGATATCATCATCTCCTTCGCTCACATACTCGCTGATGTCGAGGTTTTCGTATTCATCTTCGCTTCCGTCTTTTTCCGCATCTTCATTCTCCCCGCTTTCGAACTCATCTTTCAATTCTGTGTTATATTCATCATCATGGCTTTCTTCGGAGAGTTCGAGGGCGGGATTTTCTTCCATTTCCTCTTTGATGCGCTCCTCCAGGTTGGCCGTGGGCACCTGCAATAGCTTCATCAACTGAATCTGCTGGGGAGACAGTTTTTGTAAAAGCCTTTGCTGTAAACCTTGACTAAGTGCCATACATTTGGAGGGGTTTTATCTACGGCCAGCCCAGGTTTCGGCAAGGGGGTCGCAGAACCACAAAAATCAGGCCGTAAATTTAAGGAGAATTACAACTAACGCCATGCAACGATTTTATAAATTTCTTGTTGTGTTTTTATTCATGAATGTCAGCAAGATATATGGCCAGTCGCTTCCGTTGGCGGTTCAGCCAATATTTTCAATAAACGGGAAAAAGGTCCAGCCGTCTCCTTTGCGGCTGGGGTTGGCTGACATCAGTCAACGGGCTTTTTCAGCCGCTCCAAAGGCTGTTTTGGGCGCCCTGCCAACCCTTCAGCCGGTCAATCCCGACTATTATGTACGGCATTTTGGGGTGATGTGTCAGGCAGAATACAAACTGGAGAAAAAAACGGGTGTACCGCTGCGGTTTCGCCTGGGCAGCCAGGAATACACCGATCGCCTGGAAGGAAAAACAAAATAAATGCCCGATACGACAATAAGAGTATCCTATTACTTATATGTTTTAATGATTGTATACAAGCAATATCCGGCGATTGAACTCCGTTGGATAGAGATACCGAGGCCCGAGCTCACAAACAACAACCTATGTCCGTCCGTAACAATTTAAAACTCTTCCTGGTAGATGACGATGTCTTCTGCCTGAACCTCTACCAGCAATTTCTCAATAAGCTTGGGTATGAAGATATCAGCTGCTTCAGCGGCGGACAGGATTGCCTGGACAGTCTGAACGTTCACCCCGATATCATCTTTCTCGACTACAACATGGAAGGGCTCAACGGAATTTCCGTGCTGCAGGCCATCAAGGTATTTGACAAGAACATTTCAGTAGTATTTATCTCCGGACAGGAAAACGTAGAAGTGGCGGTGGACGCCCTGAAATACGGCGCCTTCGATTATATCGTCAAATCCAAGATCACTCCCGAAACATTAAAGTCTACCATCGATCGCATCCTCACCGAAAAAGGCATCCAGCACCAACCCACCAAAAAAGGATTCTTCGGAAGAATGAAGGAAAGCCTGGGAATGTAATTTGCCAATGTGACAATTGGTAAATGAGCCAATGCAAATGCAATTACGAATTCCGAATGACGAATGGCGAATGAGAAATACAATTTGCCAATGGGCCAATGCAAATGCAATTACGAATTACGAATTACGGATTACGAATGACGGATTACGAATGACGAATGAGGAAAACAATTTGCCAATTGACCGGTTCGCTCATTTGCTGTTTTTCTTGGCGCTCTTTGCGATTCTTGGTGCCCTTTGCGTTCCCCGGGTGCGGGGAGCAGGAAGCCAATGCAATGACGAATGAGAAATACAATTTGCCAATGGGCCAATTGGTGAATGAGCCAATTCAATTACGAATGACGGATTACGAATTACGAATGACGAATGAGGAGGACAATTTGCCAATGGGCCAATTGGTGAATGGGCCAATACAAATGCAATTACGGATTACGAATTGCGAATTGAAAACTATAGTGCGTGATTCTTTGCTTTTTGCAGGGATTGGTGCACGCTCTCGCTCCCACACCCGCTCATATCGCCGCTCCCTTCGCCCTTGGGAGAGAGGTCGGGGATGAGGGAAGAAAACCTCAAACAGCAAACCGCAAACCTCGCAGCATCATTTCTTCTCCAGCTGCTTCTTCAATTCATCCACCTGTTGTTTTAATTCTTTCACAGCATTGATCAGCAGGGGAACGAGTTCGGCATAGTTCATTCCGAGCGTGTCGCTGGTTGCATTGCCTACCACTACTTCGGGGATGATCTGTTGCACTTCCTGTGCAATCAGTCCGACCTTTGTACGCGAAGGATCGCTTTTCCATTTATATACAACAGGCCGAAGCTGCATCAGTTCGTTGAGTCCGTAGGGAAGAGAATGTATATCGGTTTTGAGGCGCGCGTCGGAAGTTTGTATGATGCCGTTGGAAGACCATACTTCGTTCCAGCGATAATTGGATTGACCGAGAGAGAATGTATTATCAGTTGCCGGTTTCATTCCATCTTGTGTTATGCGGAGAATCTCGCTGGAAGCGGCAGTACCGCCGGCAAAAAAAATGATCTCTCTGCCGGCAGAGGCATTGCCGATGGCCAGGTCATTACCCGTAGTATATAAGAAGGCACGATTAGCGCCTCCCAGTATTCCACCCTTTGAATTGCCTGCCGAGTTGATACCCATCCTGAGGTGATTGATCTCATCATTTCCGTTATCGGCAACGGCCAAAAAGGAAGAATATGCCTCCGAACCGGGGTTGGTGTTCTGGATATAGGAATGTAATCCATCGTTGATAGACCCGCGCACACCCATGGCAAACACCGAACTGGTATACCCGGCTTCCACCAGCAGTTTCTCGGGGGAAGCGGTGTTGAATGTGGCAGTACCGACTCCCACGCGACCACTGTGCATCACCGAAAGTACATTGGCATTTACATTGGAAGAGCCGTTGTCACTGACCGACTGGAAATTGATGTAACTGTCTGCGCCGCCATTGGCGGTAAAATTGATCTTGAACAGCTTTTTTCCTGACGGGTTCTCCAGGTTCTCCAGATAGAATCCCGGACCGCCGAAACCGGCAGAACCCATAGAAGTGATGGTGAGCCCTTTGATATAAGAGGTCGCAATATTGGAGGTAAATCCAGGTGCCACGATATGTGCTTCTGTAGCCGGATTGATCGTTCCAATACCTAGTCTGCCAGCAGTGGTAAGGCGCATTCTTTCGGTATTGCCGGTAATGAAGGGAAGAGCCGTGTTGGAAATGGTTCCGAATTTCTTCTCGGCACTCAGGGTGTTTCCATCCAGCTGCCATCCGGCGGAGGCCGAAGCGGAGCGTGCCTGGGAGGAAACATACCAACCGGAGCCATTACTTAAAATGGCCACCACTTCGTTGGGATTACTCAGCAGCCATTGGTGGCAGCCATCGATCGACTGACCAGCCTGGGCCGCAAGCGTTAATACAGGCGTTACAGAAGCGGTGCTGGCATTTTTGATATAATAGATCCGGCCCGGGCAAAGGGTTGCATCCGGTAATACGGCCACTGCGCCGGAGTCGCCTGTATATACAACTGTATGATCATTGTTGCCGATCTGGGTGTTTCCGTTGAAAGCCCGATAGTTCAGTGAAAGCGCACCGCGTACATCCAATGTGGAATTGGGAGTAGTGGTTCCGATGCCCACCTGCGCTTTAATACCGGTGCAAACTGTCAATGCCAGCAGGCATTGAAAAATCAGGCCTTTCATGTTTTCGGGGTTTCAATTCATTTACCGGACAACTATTTTTTGTGTTAAACGATTCGTTGCATTTCTGACATCGAGCACGTACACACCCTGCGCAAGCGCCGAGGTCAGGGGTATCGTAAACACTCCGCCGGTAACAGCATTCAGGTTACCTTTTTGTACCACTTGTCCGGCATTGTTATAAATGGAATATTCATATTTACCACTATAGTTACCCGTAGCCGAGATATAAATATTCTGGTACACTGGATTATTAATAACATACAAACCGGCACTTGTATTGCGTTCGGCGACAACTGCGATAGAAGAATAATTTACCCTGTTGTTTTTATCTACACTGCGAATGCGATACCAGGCTGTTCCATTGAGAGAAAGGCGATCCTGGTACTGATAAGTGTTCGCATTTATGTTACCGTTAGCAGAAACGATACCGATGCGGCGGAAGTTCAAACCATCCTCACTTCTTTCCACTTCAAAATGATCGGCGCTGATCTCTTTGGCTGTTGCCCAATCGAGTTGTGAATATCCGGTTTTGCGAATAGCGGTGAATTGCAGGAACCGGATAGGAACAAACCAGTCGATGCTGCCGAAAGTAAAGAGCCCGAAGCTGCTGACCGTATTGGAATTGATGTTTCCGGTAGTGGCGATATTTCCCGTAGCAGACCCGCCCACACTGGTCCACAAACCGCCGGTAAAGTTCACCACGCGGATCTGTGCCAATGGGAAAGGAGGGAATGTGACTTTGCTGTTATCCCAGTTCAGGTAAACCTGCGCATTTCCTCCGCTTACTTTTACAATGTTCCAGTACTCGTTGTTGTCTACGAGCAGGATGGGTGCCGCCACATTGGTGGGGTTGGGTGTGGGTGACAGCCAGCGGGCATTGAATTCGGAGGAGGCCGACAGTCCCTGCAGGCTGACCGATCTGAGGTAAGTACCGGTACCCACGGGGAAATCGAAGTTGGTGCTTCCGAATTTTTTTACCCAGCCGTTCACATGACTGCCATCGGCTGCGCCGGTATAGGAAGATCCAGCCTGGTAAGTCAGATAGTTAGGCGTTGCCGAAGTAGCGATCACTCCATTGGTATAGGTGTGTACACCACTTACTCTCAGGTCCGCATTTAATGTAAACCCCGCGGTATTATCCGTTACCAGGTTGAACGTATTAAATGGCTGGGATCCTCCTATGGTTTGAGCAGTAGTACCATTCAGGTATAAGGTTCCGGTTCCGACAGCCACTGAAGCCTGGTTATTGGTCAGGTTCTGGCGGATATAAAGATTGCCGTTATTTGTGAGCGCTGACGTATTGTTGTTGGTAAAAGAACCGGTAATATACAGGATATCCGAACCGCCGGTGACGTACAAAGTACCGGTATTCGTTACATCTGTTTGTGCCAACAGGGAGCTACCCGAAATCAGCAGGGCCAACAAGGATGCCATTGGTTTTTTCATATCAGGATATTTAAACTTCTTGAATTATTTTCTTTTACTGAGTGCTTCCATTTGTTCATTCAATTCTTTCAGCTTCTGTTGCTGTTGCTGAAGAGAGCGGATCAATACAGGCACCAGTTCCGCATAGTTCATTCCCAGCTTTTCCGTTGCTTCATTGCCGGATACCACTTCGGGAACCAGCTTCCTGACTTCCTGCGCTATCAGTCCAACATGTTGCCGCCTGTCGCTGTCATCCTTCCACTGATATTTTACCGGGCGCATTTTCAGCAATACAGGCAGCCCTGTTTCCAGGGGCTGTATGTTTTTCTTCGTCCGGATGTCTGATGTTTGAATGGTACCATTGGCTGAGTATACGGCGCTCCAGCGGGCTCCGTTTTTACCGATGGTATAAGTGTTGTCGGTACCGGGGGTAACGATTCCGGCAACGGTTAGTTTTTCCGAAGGGGCCGTTACGCCGATACCAATATTTCCGCCATTGGCTATTCGCAACCTTTCATTGGTCAGCGCATAACCACCGGTGAAAAAAGCGACGTCATAGGCTACGGCATTTCCAACTTTCATATCAGCACCCAACCCATACACGTAGGCGGTGTTTACTCCGTCCAGTATGGGCAGTGTTGAATTGCTGTAGCCGTTTGAGTTAATGCCCATGTCGATATAATTGCCCGATTCGGAACCATTATCGGCCGAAGCGACAATATCCGAGCTGGCGGTATTACCGGAATTGGTGTTCTTGATGTTCAATTGCAGGTAGTTGTTGATGTCTCCCCGGCCGCTGATTACATTGTAGGAAGTGGTGGCACCGGCATCTACGATCAGTTTCTCCGGGTTGGTGGCATCGAATGTGGAAGTGCCTACTCCAACATACCCTGTTTGGTGCACGCGCATCACTTCATTATTGCTTGCAAAAAAACGAAGATCGGTGCTGGCGCTCGTTCCGTTTCCGGTGTAGTAGGCGTCCATTCCGGACCCGCTATTACGTGTCAGGGTGCCATTGTAACGTGCGGAAAAGCGGAACTGCGAAATGAGGTCACCGTTCTGCAAATCTGCGGGAATAGCAACGGTTCCTCTTGCCTTCCTGATAAAAAATCCCTGCGTGATCGATGTGCCGTGATCCTGCAGGTAGTAGTCATTGTCGCTGTCGTCATTATCAGTTACGCTGTGAATGCGGCCTTCGGGGCTGGTGGTTCCGAGCCCCAGGAAACCGGCATTGGTAAGGTGAAGCCTGACGGTATTATTCGTGAGGATATTGATTCCGTAATTTTCAATCGCCCCAACGGCCTTGATGGATTTGAGGTTATTTCCTCCCTGTAACCAGGGCGTACCCACTACGGTCGTTTTACGGACCGTTACGTTCTGATTCAACACCTGCCAGCCGGTGCCATCGCTTACAACGCGAATCACTTCATTGGGTTCGTCGAGCGCCCAGGTGGTCACTCCGTCAATAGACTGGGAAGAAGTGGTGGCGATGGTGAGTGTGGGTACAGGCAACAGCGTGCTGGCATTTTTTATCCAGTATATCCGGCCTGTAGCGGTGCCGGCATCGGGAAGTGTTACGGTGGCGGCACTGGTACCCGTAAAGAAAATCACTTCATCCGAAAATCCGATGGTAGAATTGGAGGTAACTGACCGCACGGCCATTGCCACTGCTCCGTTTACATGCAGGTCCGAATGCGCAGTAGCGGTGCCCACTCCGATCTGAGCAGTCACTTCACTTCCAATCGCCAGGAAAACGATGCATTGAAAAAATGTTCTTTTCATGTATGCTGGTTATGAAGTCTGTTAATGCTTATTGCTATTTTTCCGGGAAGCCAGTCTTTTGACCTTCGCCTCCATCAGTTCGATCTGTTCCTGCTGCTCTTTCACTGCATTGATCAATACCGGAACCAGTTCGGCGTAATTCATGCCGAGTGTTTCTTTCGATGCTTCTCCGATCACTACTTCGGGTATGATCTGCTGAACTTCCTGTGCAATCAGTCCGATCTTCTCTTCTTCAGATCCGCTGATCCAGTTGTAGCGGATGGGGTGCAGCTGCATTACTTCCTTTAGTCCGTATTCGAGGGACTGTATATTTTTCTTCAATCGGATATCAGAGGTTTGAATGGTTCCATTGGCGGACCATACCGCGCTCCAGCGCAGGGCGCTTTTACCGAGTGTATAGGTGTTATCGGCCGAAGGCGCAATGATACCCGCAACGGTAAGCTTGTCTGTTGGCGAAGCCGTACCGATGCCGACATTGCCTCCGCTGAGGATGCGCATCTTTTCATCAGTGGTATTGAATCCGTTGGTAAAAAAAGCCAGGTCGCGGCCGGAGCTGCCGTTTCCGATATAAAAGTTCCGGCCTGTTGCGTAGAGATATGCCGTATTTACACCGTCAAGAATAGGCAAGCCGGTATTGCTGTACCCGCTTGAGTTAATGCCCATGTCGATATAGTTGGTTGATTCGTTACCGTTGTTGGCCGTGGCTACTACATCCGAGCTGGCGGAGGTGCCGCTGTTCCGGTTTTGGATATTCAGCTGGAGATAGTTGTTGATATTGCCACGTCCGCTGATCACGTTGTACGATCCGGTAGTACCGGCATCCACCAGCAGTTTTTCGGGATTGGTACCATCGAAGGTTGCGCTGCCGATGCCTACATTACCGGATTCGGAGAAGCGAACACGCTCGGTTCCGCTGGTATACAATCGGAAGTCTGTCAGCGCGGTCGTTCCATCGCCTTTGTAATATGCTTCCAGCGACGATAGTCCTGAGGTCATGGTAAGCGATCCGTTGTAACGGGGAATAAAACGTATCCACCCGATCTGGTCGTTGTTGGCGAGGTTGGCAGGGGAAGCGATGGTGCCTCTTGATTTGGTAAAGTAGAAGCCCTGGGTAGTGCCCGCTCCATAGTCGTCAAATATGTAATCGTTTCCAGTTTCGCCTGTTTCGTTTACCGAATGAAATCTTCCTGCAGGGCTGGTGGTATTCAGTCCGAGCCATCCTGCGGTAGTCAGCCTCATGCGTTCAATGTTATTGGTAATAAAGGGCAGGTTATAGTTGGTGATGGTGCCCAGTGATTTGATGCTGGTCACACGGTTTCCGCCTTGCAGCCAGGCTCCGCCGGAGGTACTGGTCTTTGGCGCAATTACATCCTGGCTAAGCACATACCAGTTTGCCCCATCGCTCACCAGTCTGATTGTTTCGTTGGGCTCATCGAGGGTCCAGCTGCTGTTGCCATCAATGGTCTGGCTCAACGACGTACCAACCGTCAGGGTTGGCGTAGTGGCATTGGGGCTGGCATTTTTTATCCAGTACACGCGACCCGCGATGCCTATCGCGGAGGGTAAAGTAAAACTGGTGTTGTTGTTACCTGTATACACAATGGTATTGTCTGTTGCCAGTACGGTGTAAGAAGTGGCCGATACTGTTTTGAAATTCGCGGCAAAAGAACCGCGTAAATCCAGCATGGAAGTGGGGCTGGTGGTTCCGATACCCACTTGTCCCTTGCCGGCATGGAAGATGCCGAACGCGAGCAGTAAGGCCAGGCCTGATTTGGCTGTCATAGCTATTGGATTTGGATGGTTGGTTATTTATTGATTTGCTTCTTTAACTGCTCAATCTCTTTCTTTGCCTGTTGCAGTTCGTTCTTCATTTCTTTTATCGCATTGACCAGCACGGGCACGAGTTCGGCATAGTTCATACCGAGATTTTCCTTTGATTCATCGCCCACAACTACTTCAGGGATCACTTTCTTCACTTCCTGGGCAATCAGACCAATCTTATGCCCGCTGTCATCTTTCCAGTCGTAGCTCACCGGCTGCAGCTTCATCACTTCGGCAAGCCCGTAGGAAAGGGGAAGGATGTTTTTCTTCAGTCGAACATCGGAGGTCTGGATAGTACCATTCGCAGCATACACCACGCTCCATCTTTTGGAGGAGGTTCCCATTGATACAGAGTTATCGGTTCCTGGCTGGATCGCAGTGGTAGTAATTCTCATTTTTTCGTTGCTGGTATTGGTACCACCCGTAAAGAAAAGTACATCTTTGCCAGAGGAAGCATTCCCAATAATGAAATTATTTCCGGTGGCGTAGAGGTAGGCATTATTGGCGCCGCCTAAAACACCGCTGGATGAATAGTTGCTGGAGTTAATGCCCATGTCTACGAAGTTGACGCTCTCGGTGCCATTGTCGGCTGTAGCTACCACATCTGAGCTGGCGGAACCGCCCGTGCTGTTATTCTGGATATTCAGCTGGAGGTAGTTGTTGATACTTCCCTTTCCGCTGATGACGTTGAAAGAAGAGGTAGTACCAGCATCCACCAATAGTTGTTCGGGGTTAGTACTGTTAAAAGCGGCGGTGCTACCGATAGATACATTTCCGTCTTCATTGATCAGCAGACGAGTAGGTACATTCGTTGTTGACTCATAGTAGGAAGTGGGATCTCCTGTATTGACAGAACCGGTGCCGGACGAAGTAGCGAAGTGTATTTCCTGTGTAGCCAGCCTGATACGGTCTGGTCCGTAAGAGCCAGTCACATCATTACCTGAAAACAGCATCAGTTCGTTGATCTCGCCGGTGCGGGAAACCGCTTTGATGCCGGCATAAGGATCGGTATCCGCATCAAAGAAAATAGCGCGATTATATCCCGAAAATCGAAGGTTGCCTTCAACCTGCAATTTTTCTGTAGGCGAAGTAGTATTGATACCCACGTTACCGGCAGAAGTAATCCTCATTCTCTCATTGGTAGTAGCGGTACCCCCGGTAAAGAAAAGCAGGTTACGGCTGGCGCTGGCGTTGCCGATGCTAAAGTCACGTCCTGTTGAATACAGGTAGGCGGTATTGATGCCACCCAATATACCGGTGCTTGAATAATTGCTGGAGTTAATTCCCATGTCAACGAAGTTGGTCGTTTCATTTCCGTTGTCGGCCGTGGCCACCACGTCAGAGCTGGCAGCCGTACCGCTGCTGTTGTTCTGAATGTTCAATTGAAGATAGTTGTCGATCGTTCCCTTTCCACTGATCACGTTATAGGAAGTGGTGGTGCCGGCATCTACCAGGAATTTTTCGGGGTAAGTGCCGTTAAAGGAACTGGTTCCTACGGCCACATTGCCTGCGTTGGAGATACGCATCCGCTCCACATTATTGGTAATAAAAGGAAGATCGTAGTTACTGGTAGTTCCCAGTTTTTTGAGGGAAGGGACCGCATTGCCGTTATACACCCAGTCCTGTCCGGAACTGCCCGGCATCGTTTCTGATACTACATACCAGTTTGTTCCGTTGCTGACCACCCGCAAACCTTCATTGGGATCGAGCGACCAGCTGGAGGCTCCATCAATGGTTTGTGAAGAGGTAGTAGCGATCGTGAGTACAGAAGTATTACTGGTGGCGTTCTTGATCCAGTAATACCTGCCCTGCACGGAGGCAGCGGTAGGTAGTGTTAGCGTAGTGGCTGAAGAACCTGTAAACACCAGCATGTTATCGGAAATAGCCGCGGTGGTATTACTGGTAAAAGAACGATAAGCGGAAGACATCGATCCGCGAACATCCAGGGTAGAATGAGGCGAGGTAGTTCCCACTCCCACCTGCGCCATACCCGAAGCGCAGAGGAAGGCAAATAGCGACGAAGCAATTAATCTTTTCATAGATATTGAATTGAGCCAGGAATTAGATTTGAATTAAAACGGTAGGTAGATTCGATCATTTCGCACTATGAATCCTAATAACTGAAACACAGTACTATTCTTAGAGGGTGATAAGTGATTACCGTTACCGAGAGATAGAGGGCAATTTTTTAATTGGCATATAAGACAATAGGCTTGTGGCGATTTTATTTATGCCACTCCCAGTTTACCCCTAGTACAACAAACCGCTTTGCATCAAATGCATTGAATACGTAAACAGGAAACGATACTTTCTTAAACTCAAGCCCGGCCATCAACCCGGGCTCGAACAGGTTGTTTTCATTTTTCACTTTTGTGTGCTGAAAGCTCACGCCAGCGTATAACCATCCGAGTGGCTGATAACCCATCTCCCACCAATTGAAGAAGAAATTGTCGTACTGCGCCACACGCGAAAGGGTATACTGCGACTGTGTATTAATGAAGAATCTGTCGTAAGACAATGAAAAATTCAAAGCGCCGGTGAATCCATACAAATCGCCCATTGCTACGCCGATCATGGGAGTCCAGGTATATTCAACATGTCGACGGTGGGTGAATGATTTTCCGGCGAGAAAGGAAAAGGTGTTTTGTTCGTCGTAATTATAGCGCGCTTCTCCGTACCAGCCTTTACGGCTTTGCAGGTGTACTACCGGAACAATGGCGGCATTGGCGTGATTTCCTATGTAGTGATATTGTTCAATTCCTCCTTCCGACTGGGCAAGGAGAGCCTGAAAGGGCAGCAGGATTAATATCGATAAGTAGAGATAGCGCATGTTTATGCAGCATTTTCTACGGTCAGTTTTTTCACATTATCTATTACCACTACTTCTGCATTGGTCAGTTTATCGTATAACAGGATCTCCTTCAGATAAGGATTCCATTGAAATACCAGCTTATCGATCGGTCGCCATAAGGTCACCCAGCTGAACACTTCCAGGCTGTTGCTAACGGCAGACATAAATCCATGTGTTTCTCCCTCCGGCAAAAGCATCGGTAGCAGCCAGTGGCACATTAACCCGATCGCGAATGCGAAGGCGAGCAGGATGAAGGATCGCTTCTTGAATCTTTTGAATTCGGCTTCCTTTAGTGTTTTGCGAATGGAGAAATGGCGTCGGATGGCATGCGTAAGCGGTTCGGTATATTGCTTGTCATCCTCTTTGTTACAGGTGAATTTATACTGGAGCGTAGTGTATCGCTTGGCGGCGATCACATAGTTCATGATATACTCCTCGAATTCGGGGCTTAGCTGGCGCTTGTAGGCCGATGCCGGATCGTGCTGATTGAAGAATTCTTCAAAGCTTCTCTCATTTACGGAGAGGTAGATATTGATATGTTTGAACAGGCTGTTGCTCATAACATAGGATGCTGGATCTTATGATGTATTTACCGGCAGGTATTTATATTTATTACCGGCTGTGTTACTGTGTGGAAGAAAACGGATCGGGTTCCCTTAACTATATAGTACTAAGGGCAATTCTTGCGGAGATAAGAATTAACACGGATAAGTATAAAGGTTCCCTCTTAGGGCATACTCGTAAAGTTGCTACAGAAAACATCTAATAAAAAACCGGTCTGCGCTGCAGACCGGTTAATCGGTATTGTGAGAACTATATTAATAAGGTGCCAATAAATCAGGAATTCACTTTTTGTGCTTTGAGCACCGATTGAATGACGGCCACCATTTTTTCACCTTTCTCTCTGATCTGGGCGGGAGTCCAGGTAAGACTGATGCTGGATGAAATACATCTTGCCATGATGGCGTCACTGGCGCTGAAATCTTTGTTGGCCTGTTTCATCACGGCTGCCTTGTATTCAGGGTGCAGTCCATTCAGGGTAGTTCCATTTTTAAGATGATCCCATTTACGGATATAGTGCCAGTTATTGTCGTACCAGTAGAAATTGCCGGCCAGTATGCCTTGTGCTTTCATTTCAGTTACTACCGCGCGGGTGATCTCTTCTGTTGGAAGAAACCAGCTCATGAAAGTGCAGCTATCGCCCTGCGGATCGGGAATTCGGCGAAAACCAACTTCGGGTACTTGTGAAAGGATAGCTTTCAACTGACCATGATTGGCTTTCTGTGTGGCAAGGAACTGATCGAGCTTTTTGATCTGTGCCAGGCCCACTGCAGCATGCAGTTCGGAGATCCGGAAATTGTACCCGATAAACGGATGCAGGTCGGCCCCACGGTCTACTCCTTTGTGATCGTGGCCATGATCACTGTAGCCGTCGCTTTTCACAAACACATCTTCGCGGTTGGTCATCACCACTCCCCCTTCGCCGCAGGTCATTGTTTTTACAAAGTCAAAAGAAAAGGTGCCGGCATCGCCGATGGAGCCGAGCTGGCGACCGTGATAGGTACCACCGATGCTCTGGCAGGCATCTTCCAGCAGCAGGAGATTGTGTTCTTTACAAATAGCCTGCAATGCATCGAGGTCGGCCATGCTTCCGCACATATGAACCGGCATCACGCATTTGGTTTTTGGGGTGATGGCTTCGCGCACGGCCGAAGGGCTCAGGGTCAGCGTATCGTCGATATCAACCAATACCGGAACAGCGCCGACACTCAACACCGCTTCAAAGCTGGCAACAAAAGTGAAGGAAGGCATGATCACTTCGTCGCCGTATCCGATGCCCAATGCGCTGAACGCTGTTGTCAGGGCAGCAGTTCCGCTGCTCACGAGCTGAGAATAGCGGCAACCGAATTTTTCACAGATCGCTTGTTCCAGGTCTTTTGATTTCCAGATTCCTTTTCGGGGGCCGTCAAAGCCATATCTCATCAGTATCCCGTTGTCGAGGACGTCCATCAGTTCTTTGCGCTCTTCAGCGCCCCAAGTTTCATAACCAGGCATGATTCTTCTTTTTTAGATAAAATAATTCAAGGGTGAAATTAGCCCAATTGTACGTATCACTGTCCTACTTGTTTTTAGAAGTGCCGGTCGCGGGTTTTACCTCTTCAACCTTTTGAACGGCCGCAGGTTGTGCGGTTGTTGCGGTACTGGAAGCTGGATCTTGTTTCCCTGTCTTCCCGGTAGCAAGCCAGTCCATGACAGGCAGCGGTGCGGGTTCGCGGAAATAATTCAGGCGAAGACTGTCTGTCCAGCCATTGGGATTGGTATTAAATGATTTGCTGCTGAAAAAGATCATCCCTTGTACATTATCTGTTTTTCTGATCGCTTCGATCTGCCTGGGTAATTGTGTCTTATCTCTCCAGGCCGGGCTGGTACCTGCTTTATAAATACCCAGGCCGATATAGCAGTGACGACCGTAGGAATGTTTGCTCCACCAGTCGAGCAGCACTTCATAGGCAGCCCGGGGATGTCCGAACTCAAAATAGATCTGTGGTGCCACATAATCTATCCAGCCCTGTTTCAGCCAGAGAACGATATCGGCATAAAGGTCATCGTAGTTGGTTTGTCCGCCCTGTGTGGCGCTTCCTTCCGGATCCTGGCTTTGGTTTCTCCATATTCCGAACGGAGAGATTCCGAACTGGCATTTGGGATTGATTTCCTTGATGGCCCGGTTAAGCATGACGATGATGGAATCAACATTGCTTCTTCGCCAGTCATCTTTTGACAGCCCGTTGCTGAACTGCGCAAAGGAATTGCCATCAGGAAATTCTTTGCCTGTAATGCGGTAGGGATAGAAATAATCGTCGAAATGAATGGCATCCACATTATACCTGCTTACGATATCGCGTATCACATTCACCACAAATTGTTGCGCGTCTTTGTTACCCGGATCGAAATAACGTCTATCGCCATAGTCCAGGAACCATTCCGGGTGAATGCGGGTGATGTGTGTAGGGGCGATGGAAGATTTGTTCAACTGGAAAACTGCCCTGTAAGGGTTGCACCAGGCATGAAACTCCATACCTCGTTTATGGGTTTCCTCGATCATGAACTGAAGCGGATCATAATACGGATAGGGGGGTGTTCCCTGTTTACCAGTCAGCCATTCGCTCCAGGGTTCGTAAGGTGAAGGATAGAAAGCATCGGTAGCAGGCCGGATCTGGGCGATGATCGCGTTCATGCCATTGGCTTTGTGAAAATCGAGGATACGAATGAATTCTGCCCGCTGGCTGTCGCTGTTGTAGTTTCCTTTGGTAGGCCAGTCGATATTGTCGACCGTAGCAATCCATACTGCCCTGAACTCGGGTTTCACCTGGGCATAAGAACTTACCGTTAACACCAGGGCCAGAGCCAGAAACAACGCTTTTCGGTTCATCATGATTAATCACTGTGGGTTAACCTGCCTGACGGATCTTGTCGAGCAGGGAGTTTAAAATCTTTACTTCTTCGTCGTTGATATTGCTAAGCACATTGTCCATTTCATCATTAAAGCCATCCAGCTTTTCCAGCAATTCCATGCCCTGTTCGGTGATGGTAACATCTACCAGGCGCTTATCGGTTGAGCAGATCACCTTTTGCACAAATCCTTTTTTCAGGAGCCTGTCAACAATCCGGCTCGTATCGCTCATTTTGTCCAGCATTCGCTGGCGGATCTGCAGTGTGCTGAGCGGCTGTTTGGCTCCGCGCAGTATGCGCAGGATGTTATATTGCTGTGGGGTGATGTCCCCTCTTTCGAATATCATCTTGTTCCGTTCCATGATCCAGTTGTTGGTGAAGATGATATTTACAATCGCCTTGTGGTACTCGTTTCTGAAGTTCGCAGTCCTGATGTCCTTGTCAATTCCCATATGAATGGTTTTTTCTTTAGTGAGCGGGGTCACTACTTTCAGAGTTTCTTAATCATCGGGTGCTGGAAAAATCAGTCGCGCCAAACGGCCGTTCCTTCACTGCAATTTGCACAAATATCTATATTACCGCGTCCTTGTAATATTTCTTTTCTGAATTGTTTGTAAGACGGGTCCTGCCATACCTCCCGGAAGGGTCTGGATTTGAGATCGCCCATGCGGTGGTCAGCGTCTTTATCAAAACAGCAGGGAACTACCAACCCATCCCAGGTGATCACGGGGGCATGCCATAAACGCCAGCAATGATTGTCCAGGTTATTTTTTACCACTGTCTTGCCGGCCTTGTCTTTGCGGTACCGGCTGTATTTTGAGATGGTAGGGATCAATGAATGCGGATCGTTTTCATAATCGTAAACCTGTGCTGTTTTTAAGCGCACCTGGTCTACCCCAACCTCCTTTGCCAGATTTTTCACTTCTTCCAGCTGGTGTTCATTGGGTCTGACTACCAGGAACTGGAAGATCACAAACGGGGTGCGGCTCTTCAATTCCTTTTTCCACTTTACAATATTGCGGGCTCCTTCCAGCACCTTGTCCAGTTTGCCTCCCACCCGGTATTGTTCGTAGACCTCCTGAGTGGTGCCGTCAATCGAAATGATCAGGCGATCCAATCCGCTCTCTACCGTGCGCCGGGCATTGGCATCTGTGAGATAGTGAGCGTTGGTGGAGGTGGCCGTATACATTCTTTTGGAAGAAGCATATTTTACCATATCCAGGAATTCCGGATTCAGGTAGGGTTCACCCTGGAAATAAAATATCAGGTAAAACACGTCTTTGTGCAGCTGATCGATGGTGTCTCTGAAAAAATTGCTTTGAAGCATGCCGGTAGGGCGGGTGAAGGCACGCAGTCCGCTCGGGCATTCGGGACAGCGAAGGTTACAGGAGGTAGTGGGTTCCAGCGCTACAGACAGCGGCAAACCCCACTGAACAGGCCGGCCCGTCCACTTGCTCCAGTAGTAACTGGATATGACCTTCAGGCCGTTAATAGCCTTGCGAAGGCTCAGGCGGGAGGCGAGCCTAAGTGTATCATGGTAGTTGAACTGTGGCATTGCCTGTAAAATTAAGGCTAGTCGGCTAACAGACAATGTTTTGAGCCGAATGACGTTAATTTTCAAGGCCCTGGCTCCAACCGGGTGGTTGATTTTTACGTTTATATCATATCGTCTGACTAATAATATCTATGAAAAAAACATTGCTGTTAACCCTGCTGTTTGTGAACCGGCTGTTTGGGCAGGACACTTTATTGACCGACAAAGCTTTTTTCCGTGACCTTGAAAGTATCAGGGCCGGCGAAATGCGTTCTTTTAAAAAACTGAGCCCCGACGGACCTTCCGGCACCAATGGCTTTACAGTGGCCAGCGACAACTTCGACGTTCATCATGTACGCGCAGAATGGAATATAGACCCGAATATCTTTTACATAACCGGCAAGATCACTTTTGATTTTTCCATGGTTCAGACTTCCGGCTCCATCACTTTTGACCTGCTCAATCAACTCGTGGTAGACAGTGTATGGTATCATGGCAGCCCCGTTACCTTTCAGCGATTGCCCAATGATGGAGTGGTTGTAAATTTTCCGGCCGCAATTACTTCCAGAACCAAAGATTCGGTCACCATTTTTTACCAGGGTGTACCCGGAGGATCGGGGTTTGGTTCTTTTTATAAGGGAGCCCATGCCGGTGTTCCGGTCATCTGGACACTCTCCGAGCCTTACGGCGCACGCGAGTGGTGGCCCTGCAAAAACAACCTGAAGGACAAATTCGATTCTCTCGACGTGTATGTTATTTGCGATCAGCAATACCAGCCTTCTTCCAACGGGCTGATCATTAGCAATAGCGTAAATGGATCGGTCCGCACCACTCATTTCAAACATCGTTTCCCCATTGCCACCTACCTCGTTGCCATAGCAGTTACCAACTATACTTCCTATACCGACACCGTAAGAGTGGGAAATGCCGTTATTGATGTTCAGAATTTTTATTACCCTGAAGGCGGAGGTGGATTCAACGGCTTCATTTCCTATCACCGGAGCGCTTTCCGCACATTCTCAAAATGGTTTGGATTATACCCATTTGCTGCAGAAAAATATGGGCATACACAGTGGGCCTGGAATGGAGGAATGGAACATCAGACAAACAGTTTTGTGAACTATCCGACCCCCAACCTATCGGCCCATGAGCTGGCTCATCAGTGGTTCGGTGATTATGTTACTACCGGCTCCTGGCAGCATATCTGGTTAAATGAAGGCTTCGCAACCTATCTTACACTCATGTTCCTGGAGTTTGGCTATCCAAATTCGTACGGCTCTACTTTTGGTCAAACATTTTACAGTGCCGCTTACGATTCTACCGGCTCGGTATTCGTTCCCGATACCAGCGATGTAAACAGGATATTTTCAAACAGGCTTTCCTATAACAAAGGAGCCATGGTATTGCACATGCTCAGGAAAATTGTGGGCGATTCCACATTCGCCAGAGGCGTGAGAAGATATCTGGCCGACCCTGCTGTCAAACTTGGATTTGCCTTTACCGACGACCTGAAAAGAAATATGGAACTGGAAAGCGGAAGAAACCTCACTACGTTTTTTCAGAAATGGATCTACGGGGAAGGAACACCCAACTACCACGCAGAATGGAGCCAGAATAGCAACAACTGGGTAACCGTTAAGCTGCAACAGAGCACTACAAACCCATCTGTTACATTTTTCGACATGCCGGTAACCCTGTTGTTACGAGGCGCATCGCAGGGAACAAGTTATAAAGTGGAACACTATTACAGCGGACAGGAATACTCATTCAATCCCGGATTTGCCGTAGATACGGTTATTATCGATCCCAATTTTGATATTCTTTCGCTGGTCAGAACTTCCACCAAAAAAAATAGCAGTACTACAGCCAACGAGGTTAAAGTATATCCCAATCCTTCCGCCGGTCAATTATATATATCGATCAACAACCCAACCGATAAAAAACTGTACCTGAGATTGTATAACACGCTCGGACAATTGGTTTGGAAAGAAGATCGCGACCTGCCGGGCAACAATGAAATCATCAACATTCCTTCCGCCACGCTGGCCAGGGGAACTTATCTCCTGCATATTCGCGGTGAGAAATCAATAAAGATGGTGAAAAAGATCATCCGGTAACGATGGCGGGCTTCAGCCGTGCGGGAATCTCTTTTTCCAGATCCGGTAGTTGATCCATATCAGCAAGCCCAGGCTGATGACCAGCCATATATAGAAAATGATATTCGACCACTGAAGCCCGTGATCAGGAACCATCCAGCCTTTGTAGATGCCGAAGCCGATATTGAAGAAAAGCCATACCATTCCGGAAGACATGGACCATACGATCCGCTTCAGAAATTCGGCTGCTTCCGGTTCCATTTTACTCATGGTTAGTGCTTTTTGAGGTCTTTGGCCCCCGGGCAGGGCCCGGACAGCAAAAATAGTAACCCCCACTCAAGCCCGATTGTTCGGCTTCCTTTAAATTACATAAAATAAATTGTCACCCCACAAATCACCCCACATGCCGAAAAAGATACTCTTGTTCTGCCTGCTGCTTTTATCTGTGAAAGTGTATTCGCAATCGGAAGACGAAAAGCATATCCGGGATATTCTCGCCAGGCAGGTTGACGCCTGGAACAGAGGAAACATCGATGAGTTCATGATCGGTTACTGGGAAAGTGATTCACTGATGTTCATCGGCAAGAGCGGCATAACGTATGGCTACCAGAACACCCTGCGCAACTACAAAAAAGGGTATAGCGATACTGCTCAGATGGGGAAACTCAAGTTCGACATTCTTCAGGTCAAACAGATTTCCGATGATGCCTGGTTTGTTGTTGGCAAATGGTTTCTTAAGAGATCGGTGGGGGATGTAGGAGGTCATTATACGCTTCTTTTCCGGCGAATCCGGGGGCAATGGGTCATTGTGGCCGACCATAGCAGCTGAGCCGTCAACTTTATCAATTCCTTTGAGGAGCTGAAACCAGTCAATTGCCAGCAGCTATTATATTTGCAAACGGCAACATGAAGAAGACCAAACAGAAGAATATCGGCTGGAAGATCCTGCTGGGGCTGCTAATTGCCAGCATGGCGATCATGCTTGGGCGCTTCGGGTATGAATGGTGGCTGCAAAGAAGGGCGAAATTCATCAGGTATGATGCCTTTGGCATCGAAATTCCCAGTAACTACTCCATCCATGGCATTGACGTATCCAAATACCAGGATATCATTGACTGGGGTAGTGTACAATCGATGGATGTAGAGGGAATCCGGCTGGGGTTCGCGTTCATAAAAGCCACTGAAGGGCTGGGTAACAGGGACCGGATGTTTGTCCGCAACTGGAAAAAAGCCAAAGACAATGGAGTGATCAGGGGTGCCTACCATTTCTTCCTGGCCACCAAAAACGGCAGACAACAGGCAGAGAACTTCATTGAAAACGTAGAACTGGAAGCCGGCGACCTGCCGCCTGTAATAGATATAGAACAAACCTATGGCGTGGGAGAAGCCAAACTGAGAGAAAGAGTAAAGGAATTCCTTAGCATTGTCGAAAACCACTACGGAATTCGCCCGATCATCTATACCAATGTGGATTTTTACAAACAGTATCTCAAAGACGATTTCGACGAATATCCGCTATGGGTGGCCCATTACCTGCAAAAAGAAAGACCACGTATTCACCGGCCATGGAGTTTCTGGCAGCATAGTGAAACAGGTCGGGTGAATGGAATATATTCGAGAGTCGATTTCAACGTATTCAATGGCGACTCGACTGAGTTCCGTAAAATGCTAATACCGTGAACGGGAGCGGGAGCGAGAGCGGGAACGGGAGCGAACTTGTCGCAACGGTAAACCTCAAACCGTAAACTGCAAACAGTCATTCGTATAATTCGCGTAATTCGTGAACCAGCATATCGAATTCTTCCATAAAACCCATTTCGAACAAAACTACCACCGGGTAGCACCTCCCCGTGTGCTGTCGCAATTCATTGATTTTTTTTGGGAAACAAAATTCGATCTTCTCTGGAAAGATCATCCATCAGGCTTTTCGGATGCCCTCTTTCCGAATGTGGGGTATACTTACCTGATCAATCTGGGTACTCCGTTCGTCATGCAGGTGGATGAGCAAAAGTTTACCATGCGCAGCGATGGTTACCTGCCCCGGCCGCATGCCATTGAATGCCATCACAGCAAAGGGAACCAGCTTTTCGGAATTAAATTCAGGATTTCTCCTGTACTGTTTACCACGCCGGTTAATTTCTCAGAATACCGCGGCTATATTTTCCCTTTAAGCTACCTGATGGAACAGTCAGTGATCGATGCCGTGAAAAAAGCCAGGGATTTTGAAAGCCGGGTAGAGTTACTGGTCAATTATTTTCAAAGAATCGTAAAAACCTTTTCCGGGTCAAAAGAAGCCATTGATATTGTTAGCGCCATCCTGGACCACTGCGAGAAAAAGAACGATTTTACAACGACTGTCGAAGAGTTCGCTACCCAGTATGGAATTTCATCCCGTTCGCTGCATCGCTACTTTGAGGCGACTACCGGAATCAGCAGTAAAAAAGCCCTGCAAATTCTGCGCATCCGGAAGGCTACCGATCACCTGGCCAATAACCCTGAAACATTCCACTATTCAACTTACGGCTATTACGATCATAGTCATTTCTATAAGCATTTGCGAAAGTTCCTGCAGAAGGACACGCTACACAAAATCGATGCTCACCTCGAACTTCTGCAGAAACTTCACAAGAAACAAAGGACAGGAAGCTCTACCGATCATTGAGCTCTTTGTCTTTCCTCTTCAGAAGCTGTTGCTCTTCTGCGGGCAGCCTGAACCTTATTGTTTCCAAACCTGTAGGTGAAACTCAGGTTAGCTACCCTGGTCTCCCGATATGCATGCCATTTTTCAATGTAATTATTATAGGTTATCACCGCCTTGGGAAGGTTGGTCCAGAAAATATCGGTGATATTGAATCGAACCGTTCCTTTGCCTTTCATCACCGACTTCTGTATACCTGCATTCAAGGCCCATTGAGGATCCAGCACCATAAACCCATATTGACCGCCGGTATTATAACTTCCCCCTACCTCGGCTACCCATCCTTTTGTAAAACTGAAGGTGTTGTTCGTCCTGATGTCGAGTACCGGCTTGCCGTTGCTTAGTGTGGTGGATCCTAATTGACCGTTAAAATGATTGTACGAGAAGTTTGCATTGTTCATCATATTCCACCATTTGTTAACTCTTACCGGCGCGGCAATGCTGATTCCATAATAATCGGAAGACCTCAGATTGATAGGAATCTGTACGGTAACATTTTCGGCGGAAGGAATATTGGGGAATACATCCTTGAATTTTGCAATGGCTATATTCTGATTGTCCCTGGTATGGCTATACCCCGCGGTAAAGCTGATACTTTTAACCGTATAACTCAATTCGTACGACCAGGTAAGTTGCGGAAGCAATCCTGGCTTACCCGTGGCATAAGTTGTTACATCGATCAGGAAGAGGAACGGGTTCAGCTGGTTATAGCCGGGTCGGTCGATCCTGCGGCTTACCGACACTCCAAGCGTTTGATCTTCTTTTATCTTGTAATTGAAAAAAGCAGTTGGGAACAGCTGGAAATAACTGGAATCGAATTTTACATTACCCATCTTCTGTTCGGTCCTGATATTCGTTTGCTCCCCGCGCAGCCCGATCTGCAGATCAAATTTTTGGAATTGTTTGTTGAAGTTGATATAGGCAGCGTGATTGTTTTCATGATACAGGAAGTGATTCGTTTTATTAGCATCATTCACGGGCGTTCCGCTACTCATGTCGAAGAATTTTGCATCATTGTCGGACGACACAAAACTCGTTTTGGCTCCGGCCTCCAGGCGTGCGCCTTTTTGGAAAGGATGAACATAGTCGAATTTGGCTGTTTTGATGCTGAGCGTTCCGTCCTGATCTCCATCCAGGATATAGTCTGGCTGAAGTTTATCTCCGTTCAGCTTAAAATAGGTGGTGGCATTCCGTGTAAGTGAGGATGATTTGTACTTTCCAAAGTCTACATCGACAGTTATCTCCTTACCCGTTGAATCAATACTGTGTTTCAGGTTAACATTGATCAGACCGTTGTTGGCATGATCGTTATTGGTGGCGAGTGATTTGAAAGTACTGGAGGGCTGATGTTGCGGGTCTATCACGATGGAACTATTGTCGCCATTTCGTTTGAACGCATTGAAATTCCCGTTGAGCACAAAGCCTATGATTGTTTTTTTCGAAGGAAAGAAATCGATTCCGAATCGGGCGGCATTGGTATTGAAGGGCATCTTCCCAAAATTGTCTTTCAGGTCGCCGCCATTGTATACTCCGTCCTCATAGAAATTACGGTCGAGTATGAGGTGATTCAGTCCCACGCGATAGGCATAGTTATAGTTTCCGAACACATTCATCTTCTTGTTGCGATAGTTGAGCGTAAAGCCTGCGTTGGTCTTCGGGTATACTCCCTGTCCGTAGCCGGCAGTCAGGGTGCCGTTCGTTCCCATGCGCTGATCTTTTTTCAAACGGATGTCTATAATGCCTGAGTTGCCGGCAGCATCATATTTCGAGGAAGGGTTTGTGATAATGTCTATCCTTTCAATGGCGGAAGAAGGTAGCCCTCTGAGATAATTGGCCAGATCGGCGCCCGACATCGGCGTAGGCTTTCCGTCTATCATCACAATTACTCCCGACCGGCCCCGGAGGCTGATCACATCATTCTGATCGATATTGACTCCCGGAGCCCGTTCCAGCACTTCCATTGCCGAGCTCCCTGCATTGACGATACTATTCTCTACGTTTACGACGATGCGGTCTGTGAGTTTCTGAATAAACGGCTTTCGCGCGGATACGGTTACCGCACTCAGTTGCGAGCCTGACGGTGAGAGGCTGACTTTCCCCGCGTTCAGGAAGGGTTGCGAGGCAGTCAGTTCCAGAGCAACACTGTTCTGAGCGGTATGATTGATCATACCAGCTCGGATAAAATACTTTCCAAAACGGATATTCTCGAATTCCGCCAAACCGGTCTTGTCTGTAATGGCAGTTTTGACGAGCCCGGAGTCATTCACTCTTCTGAGCTCAACAGTGGCGTTTTCCAGCGGAGTCTGCGAGGAGGTTTCTATGGTTACTACGATCTTTCCTCTTTCTTCCTGGCTGAATGCCGTAAGGGAGCATGCCAGCGCCAGGAGGGCTGTAAAATATTTCATGGTCTATACTTTGGCTTTACGATCACAAAGGTCTCCCGTATTCAATGGGATGCAAAGCGAAAAGTTACAGGCCGAGTATTGGCAATCATGAAAGGGTTAACAAAAGTTAATGGCTGTCGGAAAATTACACGAAAGCAAAGAGCCGGTCAGTCAATTGTTCTCCACGGAATAAAACCGGGATCTGATTGAATGATCGGCTCCTGAGCTTACTGAAAAATCAGATAGTCAGATTTTTCAGGTAGGCTGCGTCGGTTTCAGCGCTTTTCAGCGGAGTGCTGTTATCGTAGCGCTCCTGTTCAACAATGAAGTATTGCATTCCGTTATCGGAAGCAGTCTTTAATACTTTAGAAAAATCGATGCTGCCCGTGCCAAGGTCTACGGATGCATCATGATCTTCGGGCTTGGCTGTTTTGGAGCGATCCTTGATATGGCAAAGTTTGAATCGTCCTGAATATTTCTTCATCCAGGCTTCGGGATCGGCGCCGGCAGTTACTACCCAGTAGATATCCATTTCAAAGTCCATATTCGCAGCATCTGTGTTCTGCATGAAAATATCCTGGGGATATTGCCCGTCTTGCTGAACAAAACTGTAGTCGTGGTTATGATAAGCGAATCGGATGCCGTTTTTCTTACAGGTTTCGGCAGCCTTATTGAATCCTTCTGCAATTTTCTTATAGTCGTCCAACGTTTTTTGCTTGCCCACGTAGGGGGCGATCAGGTATTTCAATCCGACCTGCGCCGCCTCGGCTGCTTTTTTATCAAAATCCTTTGACCAGTCGCAATGGCTGCTCACCATGGAAATTCCCAATGAGTCGATATACTTTTTAAACTCAACCGCTCCCAAACCCCACCATAGTCCTTTTTCTCCTTCGAAACCTTCCACTTGTTTGTATCCAAACCCGGCAACCTGCTTGAGAATGTCTTTCGGATTTTTGGGAAGATCGTCTCTGAGTGTATATAGCTGCAGACCAAAATCTCCCAATGGTCGTTTGGTGACTGGCGGTTCTGCTTTGGCTGTGGTATCTCCTTTGACTTCTTCCTTTGTTGTTTCGTTATTACAGGAAACCAGTGATCCGAAGGCGAATGCGGATGCAAACAATCCGGAGCGCTTCAGAAAGTCTCTGCGATTGGTCATATTTAATGTTTTTGACTGATGATACTTATGTAAATATCCTTTCCCCGACCGTACAGCCGGGAAATTTGCCATTTTTTTCCTTCAACAGATCAGGTTGCCCAGGCTTTGTCTCCTTTTTTATAAGGAATACATCCTTCGTATTTTCCAGGCACCTGTTTGTAGCGGAGTGTCTGGGTGGCTCCTGTTTCTGAAGTAAAGAATCCCAACAGGGTAAGCTGCTTCATGAGGCCGAAATAGTGATTGGGATCTTCCGGCTTCTTACTCTTGCCATACTCTTTGGCTTCCTTATCGAGTTTGGTGAGCAGTTCCTTCCGCTGTTCGGGTGTGGCGCTCATGAAAGCATGACCATGCGCTTTTTTGCACTCTTCATTGATCTTATTCATGCCGTCAATAAAGGATTTCTGGTCTTTCTCATCGTAACAATCCGTTACCATGATGTTCATAAAGTCGCCCACTTTTGCGGCTTTTGCTCCCGGAGTGTCTGTCGCGGGAATAATCGTTTCGGCTATTTCATCGAGGTAGGCAATATCCTCTTTTGATAACGGAAGACCCGTTATCTGTTTGTCTGAAGCCTTACAGCCAGACAGGAAGAACTCTCCGCCTACAACAGTTCCGCCGACCAATAGTGCCACTCTCGAAAGGGCATCGCGTCTGTTCATATTGTGTGAGTTTTAGTTTTACACGAATTACACGAATTAAGCGAATTACACGAATGCAGGTTTGCGGTTTGCTGTTCTGATTCTCCGCTCACTCTTCCGCTCCTCAGAAAGCCTGGACGCAAAGTGCGCCAAGAACCGCAAAGCACGCAAAGAAAATCCCATTATCGCTCCCGTATTCTTTCTCTTTCCCCTTCTCTTTCTGTCTTCTCCGCTCACTCTCCCCGGAAGGCCTGGACGCAAAGTGCGCCAAGGACCGCAAAGCACGCAAAGAAAATCCCATTATCGCTCCCGTATTCTTTCTCTTTCCCCTTCTCTTTCTGTCTTCTCCGCTCACTCTCCCCGGAAGGCCTGGACGCAAAGTGCGCCAAGGACCGCAAAGCACGCAAAGAAAATCACTTTATCGCTCCCGTATTCTTTCTCTTTCTCTTTCCGCAATTCTATTGCATTCGCCATTCGCAATTCGTCATTAGCTTGGCTCATTGACTAATTATCACATTGGCAAATTGGATCTTCATTCGTCATTCGTCATTCGTAATTCGTCATTAGCTTGGCTCATTGACCAATTAGCCCATTGGCCCATTGCTTCACAGGTTTCCTTTTTTCAGTTCTTCCACTGCATGGTTGGCTGCGCGGGCAGTCAGTGTCATGTAGAGAATGGACGGACTTTGGTTACCTGTGCTTGTCATGCAGGCGCCATCGGTCACAAATACATTTGGGCAGGCGTGTACCTGGTTCCATTTGTTGAGCATAGATTTTTTAGGATCTGCGCCCATCCGGCAACCGCCCATTTCGTGAATATCCAGACCCGGGGCCTGTTTGCTATCTGCATGTTCGATATTCTTTACGCCGGCCTTACTCAACATTTCCTCTGTTTGGGTAAAGAAATCCTTTAACAGTTTTTCGTCGTTGTCATCATATCCTACAGAAGTAACCAGTTGCGGAATTCCCCATTGATCTTTCTGATCGGTACTCAGCCGCACATGATTCGATTCTTTTGGTATGGTTTCGCCCTGAACATAAGCATAAACGTGCCAGGGACCGGCTTCGCTCATGGCTTTCTTATATTCGGTGCCTAATGCTTCCGGGCATCCCTCTTCATTTCCGCGCTGGCGATAAGCTCCTGCAAAAGTGGTGAAGCCCCCTACAAAATCCGCATCTCTCTTTTTCAGGTTTCGATAGTTGGCGATGATCGCATCTGTTGGGTTACGCCCATAAATGTATCCGTCTTCAAAGCCTTCCATGGTTCCGTTCATCCAACCCCGGTAATTATGAAAGCAAACATATTTTCCGAGCACCCCGCTGTCGTTACCCAGTCCATTGGGAAATCTCGAAGAGGTTGAGTTCAACAGCACCAGGTTTGTATTGAGCGCGGAAGCGTTCATAAAGATCACCTTTGCGTAATAGTCGATGCTTTGTTTCGACTGGGCATCGATGATCCGCACTCCTACGGCCTTTGCTTTCTTCTCATCATAAATTACCGAATGTACTACTGAATGCGGGCGGATCGTCAGGTTTCCTGTTCTTTTCGCCCAGGGAAGGGTGGAAGAATTGGAACTGAAGTATCCTCCAAAGGGGCATCCTCTCATGCACAGATTCCTGGCCTGGCATTGACCGCGTCCCTGCTCCAGGTGTATATCCTCAGGTTTCGTGAGATGGGCCCATCGTGCGTGCACGAGGTGCCGGTCTCCATAATTTTTCAAAAAACTTTGTTTCAGATGCTTCTCTACACAGTTCAGATCAAACGGAGGTAAAAATTCTCCGTCGGGCATCGCCTCAATACCGTCTTTATTCCCGCACACCCCAATAAATTTCTCAACATGCGAATACCAGGGCGCAACGTCTGCATATCTTATCGGCCAGTCGAACCCATAATCGAATCTTTGCGGACCTGTAAATTCAAAATCACTCCATCGCTGACAGGCTCTTCCCCAGGTCAGTGATTTTCCTCCTACCTGGTAGCCACGTATCCAATCGAATGGTTTTTCCTGGACATAGGGATGATCCTTATCTTCTATGAAGAAGTGTTTATTGTCTTCTCCATAACCAGCCGCTTTTGTGATCAAAGGGTTTTTCTCCCGGGTGTCACGGGTAATTTGTCCCCTGTGTTGTAGCTCCCAGGGATTTAAATTAGCCGTGGGGTAATCTTTGAGATGCTCAACATTTCTGCCCCTCTCCAGTACAAGCGTCTTCAAACCTTTTTCGCACAATTCCTTGGCAGCCCACCCACCGCTGATGCCACTGCCGACCACAATAGCATCAAAACTATTTTCGGCATTGGCCCTGGTGTTAAGGTGTATGTTGGTGGTGTCTGACAAGTTGGTTTATTGTTTTTGGTTGGTTTACGGTTTTTTGCGTTTCGCGTTTCAGGTTCATCGTTTCACGTTTTCCATCCATCATTCTTATCGCCGCTCCCCGCACCCGGGGAACGCAAAGAGCGCCAAGAACCGCTAAGAGCGCAAAGAAAATCAATTGATGAGCAGATTGGCTCATTGAC